>NZ_CP106793.1:0-1200000 GCF_025642135.1 Streptomyces cynarae
GCAGAGCCCGCCCACAGCAGGACACCCACGGCGTAGAAGGAGCGGACGCGATGCAGCTGCCGCACGGCCCGCAGGAACTGGATACGTTCAATCTTCGGTGCCATGCGGAGCCGTGTACCCAGGGCGCGCTGTTCAGCAGTCGGGGTTTTTCGCTTCTGCCGTACTGCTCACCCTTGTTTTTGCTGCTGAGTGGGCCTTCGAAGTCGCGGCGTACTGCTGCACCTTGGTCTTGGTCAGCCCTGCACTGTCAGGGAGGTCCAGGACGGCGCACGCAGTGCTTGCAGAGTTTCCCATCTTCGGCGGCGTGCCGCAGGCCTTGCAGAACCGGTTGCCTTTGTTGTCATCAGTCTTCTGCGCCATGGCTCTCCCCGGCAGGCTGGGCTGTGATTGGACAGTGATGAATGCGGAGTACCCGCGGCTTCCGTGTCGATTCTCCAGGACATCTGCTTCATTTTTTAGTCTGCGATAGACTCTCTGGGAATCAGACGGCTCCAGAGGTTCTGGGAATCTGTGACCCGCTGCACGGGGGGTCATCTTGTCCCGCATCGGAGGTGTGGATCCGGTGTCTCGGTGGGCAATTTGGGCGAATATCCGTTGGCGACAGGCTAGTTGCTCGCGCCTTGGTGTGTGAGAGCTGTCGTCCGGCTCGCAGGAGAGTAGAGCGAATGGCTATGAAGGTACTTCGTCCTCATCAGCGAGAAGCCGTGGGCGCAGTGCTCCGGGCGCTCGAATTCCCTGCAAGATCCACTGTGCCTGAGCGGGGCTCCGCACTCAGGTGATCATGGCAACCGGAACGGGCAAGACACTCGTGGCCACCCACAGCGCTTGAGGAGCCCGTGCAGGGCGCGTGCTGGTGCTCGTTCCCTCCTGGATCTGCTTGCCCAGACCGAGGCCGCGTGGCGCGAGGAGGCCGCACGGGCCCGATGGTCGGGGTGTCCTCGCTGCGGGGTGAGGAGGTGTCCTTCCCCAACACCACGGACGTGGGCGAGCTGGTCGACTGGGTGAGGCCGTTCGACAAGGTCACGGTGTTCGCCACGTACGCCTCGCTGGGGCTGGGCACGCTGGAGCGGGCCCACAAGGCCGGCCTGCCGGGCTGGGACCTGATCGTGGTCGATGAGGCGCACCGGTGTTCGGGCCGGATCGGGAAGCCGTGGGCGGTCGTCCACGACAACACCCGCATCCCGTCCCTGCGCCGCCTGTACATGACGGCCACGCCCCGGCTGTGGCAGTTGGACGGGGACTCCGAGCAGGGCGCGCCGGGCGAGCTGGTGGCGAGCATGGAGGACGACCCGGAGGGGCCGTTCGGCGCCAGGTGTTTCACCCTGACGCTGTCGGAGGCGATCGACCGGGGGAATCTGCGCGCCTATCAGGTGGTGTGCGTGGACATCACCGACACCCAGCTCCAGGCCGCCCAGTTGCTGGGGGCTGCGGGCCGCTCGGATGAGGTGCGTGGGGCGCGGCTCGCGGCGCTGCAGACGGCGCTGGTGAAGGCGTCGGCCGAGGAAGGGTTCCGCAGGACGCTGGTCTTCCACCACGTCGTCAAGGAGGCCGAGGCGTTCGCAGCCGCCTTCCCGATGTGGCCGCGCAGCTGCATGCCGCCGACCCTGAGCTGTACCCGAAGACGATCTGGGCCAACTGGTTGTGCGGCGATCACAAGCCGAACCACCGGCGGCGGGTTCTTGCGGAGTTCGCGGCCGGGATCGCCACGGATGGCACGGTCGTGGAGAAGGGGTTCCTGGGGTCGGTGAAGGTGCTGGGCGAGGGCGTCGACACCAAGAACTGTGACTCCGTCTACTGGGCCGACGTGCGCGGTTCCATGCCTGACCTCGTCCAGGCCGTGGGCCGGGCGCTGCGGATGCAGCCCGGCGAGGGCAAGGTCGCATCCCTCGTGGTGCCGGTCCTGCTCGGGCCCGGCGAGACGGTGGACAACATGCTGACCTCGCGGGCGTTCGGGGGGTTGGCGAAGCTGCTGGAAGCGCTCAGGGCGCATGACGCCCGAGTGGTGGAGGCTCTGGCGCAGCAGCAGGCTCAGAGCCGTGTCAGGGGCGTTCAAAGCCGCAGCGGGGGTCAGGAGGGCCGAGGCGAGGGGGAGAGGAAGGGGTCTGGGCCGTCGGCTCCGGCCCGGCATCTGCTGAGTTCTCCACGCCGCGTGACCCCGCGCAGCTGGCGGCGTTCATCAAACTGCGGGTCCTCAACCCTGAGCATGAGCACTGGCGGCGCGGCATCGAGGCCGCCGTCATCTACAACCGGCTCCACGGCGGCCTGAAGGTCCCGTTCACGTACCGCGTGCCCGGCGGCGACGACCAGGAGGCCAAGGTCGAGGGGTGGCCGGCCGCGCTCGCCGGGTTCCCCCTCGGGCAATGGATCGCCGACGCAAGAAGGTTCTATGCCCGCGGCGATATGGACGAGGACCGCGTCCAGCAGTTGAGAAGCTGGGCATGGTGTGGTCGCACTTCGACGTCGCATGGGAAGAGGGCCTGGCCGCCGCGCGCGGGTGGGCTGCGGAAAACGGGCATCTCCTGGCACCGCTGGACGCCACCTACCAGGGCTACCGGGTAGGCATCTGGCTGAAGAACGCCAGGGCCGCGGCCCGGAAGGCTGCCGAGATCGAGCAGCGGCGTGCCGAGGGACTGCCGGTGGAGTCGGTAGCCGGCGCGCTGTCGGAGGAGCGGCGCGAGCAGTTGGAGGAGATCGACCCGTCGTGGTGCCCGGCCTGGCCGGTGGGTGGCAGCGCGCCTTCCATCTGGTCCGGCTGCACCTGGAGGCCGGCGGCGAGCTGCCCATGTCGCCGGGTGGGATCGTGCACCAGGGCGAGGATCTGGGCCGGTGGGTGCGCTCGGTCCGGCTGGGCTGGGACGAGCTCACAGCCGTGCAGCAGTGGATGTGTGAGCACATCCTCGGCATCGAGCCCGCCACCGAGGACGAGAAACCACAGCCGCGCCGTACGCAGGCCGACAAATGGGCGATGAACTACGCGGCCGCCAAGCAGTTCTACGAGCGCGAGGACACCTTCGGGTGCCGAGGAAGCACGTCGAGACGATCGTCCTCAGCGGTGGCGATGGAGACGGCGGTAGGGGCGAGGACCAGAAGGAACGGCAGCTCCGGCTTGGTGCATGGATCGGGAACCAGCGCAGTAGGGCCGCCACGCTGTCACCGGAACGCGTGGAGCAGTTGTCCGCGATCGGGATGCGCTGGGCGTAATTGACGGCGGTGGGGCGTGCGTAGCCGATGACAGCTGGTGCTGTCATCGGCTACGCCGGAACCGGTAGTCAGGGGCGGACGGTGTGGGAGAACTGACGCCACGGGCTGCGGGGCTGGCCCTGTCGGCTGGCCGCTGGGGGAGGCGGACATGGGGCAGATCGAGCAGGGGCTGGAGCAGGCGTTGCGCACCCGGCCCGTTCCCTCGAGCACCGAGGCCCGTCTGCGGTTTCTGCTGGCGACGCACAAGGGTTCCACCCGGAAGGTGGCCGTCGTGCTGGGGGTGTCGCAGCGCACCGTGCAGCGGTGGGTGACGAAGAGGCCCGGAGCGCGACGTCCGCCGGGTTCGCTGCATGTCCGGGCGATCGAGGAAGCGGTCCTGGCGCGGTGGCAGCCCCGTGTACGGCCCGTCGGCGTGCACAAGCCGAAGCTAACGGGTTCGTCTTCCACACCAGGGCGCGATTCGGGTTCGCCGCGCCAGCAGGGTCGTCGGACGATCCGCGGGTGCGGTGGATCACCCAGGACCTGTCAGGAGAGGTCGCCCGGAGCTGTTCGCCGCCCGGGACGCCGGCGCAGGCGAGCAGCAGCAGACGGTGATCCTGGCCCGGGCGCTGGGACACGCTCACTTTCGCGATCGGGGCCGCCGGGCCCACGGTCTGCATGTCTCTTTCAGCGACGTCGAGTTCGCTGACTTCTCGATCGGCTGAGCCTGCCCCGTCGCGTAACCGCGTCAGGGTGTTCAGCGTCGCGAGGGCCTGACGCGCCTGGCTGGCATCGCTTCGTACCTCTCGGCTTCCTGCCGCTCGCGCCAGTCCCATTCCATACGGCCGCCGGGCCTTTGCGGCGGGCCGCGGGCGGCTGAGGCGGGCGCAGCCTGGCCGTCTCGGCCACGCGCAGCAGGTGTGCGCGGTCTCCTGGCGTGGCGAGCAGTTCCTCGTCCTCGCCGGATAGGAGCCGGGCGAAGCAGGCCGCGGCCCGCGGGAAGATGCCCGCCCACGGCGGTACGGGGTAGGCGGCGCAGCCGTCGGTGTAACGGGCGCGGTCGTGCAGGGCGGGCGTGGCTGCGGCGTCGTCGTAGTCGCGGGGGCGGGCGGTGGCAAGTTGTTGCAGAGAGGCGCCGGTGAACAGAGCAGCGGTGAGGGTCGCGGCCAGGCTGGGATGTGCGGTCGCTGTGTGAAGCCGGTGGGCGACTCGCTGGGCGGTGGGCGCGGTGAGAGGCACGGGTGGTGGGCGGTGCCGCCAGGCGATCGGCGGTGGCGTGCACGGGTCGGCGCAGGGGCGGGGGCTGTCGTAGGAGACGAGGCGTTCCAGTGCCGGCAGGGTGAGCCACCGGCTGGCGGCGCGGCGGGCTCGTCTGGGGGCGGGGGTTCGGCGATAGGCGTGCCGTAGTAGTGGCGGCGGGCGGCCGCGAAGTCGGCGGTGACGGAGTAGTCGACCGTCCGCAGGGCCTGATGCAGAGCGGCGGGAAGGTGAGGGCGGTGGCAGACCAGGGTCAGGTGGATACCAGCGAAGGCATGTAGCTGCAGGAGGCGCATCGTGCGGCGGGCAGTGAGGCGGTGAGCGCGCAGGACGGTCAGCCTGGTGACGGGCAGGGCGGTCAGCCAGGCAGTGGCGGCTTCCCAGGCGGGCTGACGACCGCCGGGAAAGCGGCCCGGGAGCAGGGCGGTTTACCCAGGGCGACGAGAAGGTCGTGGGCGAGGCCGGTTTCGCTGGTGGTGCCCGGGCCGGGGTGCAGGGTGATCCGGCCGGACGGCGGATGGTGGGCGGCCAGAGCGGTGTGCGTGTGCAGCACGTCGTCATGACGGTCGAGAACCACGGTGACGGACGGCAGCGGCGGAGCAGGAGGCATGGACGGTGTGGTCAGGCGAGGCGGCTGAAGGCCCAGCGCAGCAGCTCCTGGTCGACGCGGGCACGTCCCGTACGGGCCAGTGCGGTACGGGTGTGGGCGGTCAGCTGGGCCGGGCGCGGAAGTTGCCGTGCGCGGCGTGCTGATCGGCGAAGGCGATGTCCTCGGGGTCGGCGTCAGCCCAGACCGGGTGGAACAGCGGGATCACCTCCAGGACCTCGTCGGGTGTGAGGCGCGTGAACTGCTGCCAGATGAAGATGCGGGAGGAGAGCATCGGTTCGCGGCGCAGCACGGTGTGGCAGCCCGCGCCACCGACGAAAATGATGGCGAGCTGGGTTGAGGGTTCGTCCCAGAGGTAGCGGAAGTATTCGAACGCCTCCCCGCCTGGCCACTGGGCCTCGTCGACGAGGAAGGTACGGGAGCGTTCGGCCAGGGCCGTCTTCAGCAGACGGTCGAACTCGCTGGGGTGACGCGGTGGCTCCCCGGCCAGGTCGAGCGCGGTGAACAGTTCGTAGCGCACCGCGCGGGCCGTGGGACGGGCACGGAAGGTGATCTTTCGGACGTCCTCACCGGGTTCGAGTCCGCGCAAGCAGGTATTGACGGCGAGGGTCTTGCCGAAGCCGGCGCCGCCATGGATGCACATCATCGCGCGGGCAGCGACCGTGTCGGTGATGTTCTCCCGGGCAGTGAGCAGGGCGCGGGTGGTGACCACGGAGGCGTCGGGCAGGTCGACGTACTGGTAGGTGGCCGCGGTCACGAGGCGTCTCCGTCTTCAGCGGTGGTGGAGGGTACGGCCCGTCCGGCCGGGCCGTCGGGGACTGCAGGGGCGGAGTCACGGCCTGGCGGGAGCGGGCGGGGCGGGCCGGCGCGGCCAGAGAGGGCGGGTGCGCCAGTCGGCCGGGGGTGCGGCGTGCGGGATGACGTCCGGCATCGCGAGCTGCGCGAGGTCGGATTCAGCAGGCTGGGCGAGTTCGGCCTCGACCTGCGCGGTGGTCAGCGCGCCGAGCCGCCGAGGGGGCTCGGCCTGGGTAGCGGCGGCATAGCGCTCGCGCTGCGAGGCCTCCAGGTCCTTCTTCAGGCGGCGCGCACGGGCGGCCCGCGTTTTCCGTACGGCACTGACCTGTTCCTCGGTGGCCTGATCGGCCAGGTCCGCGGGACCGAGGTAGCGGCCAGTGGCGGCGTGGTAGACCTCGATGCGGTGGTCGTGGTGGGGCATGAAGCGGATCCGGACCTGGATACCGGCCTGGCCGGTCATCCACGGCCCCACGTAGTCGCGCGTCTCCTGAAACGGATGCCGCGGGTGGTCAGCATGCGAGTACCGGCGTCCTCCAGGGTGAACGTCCACAGATCCGCGGCGGCACGTCCCGCAGCGGGGTGGGATCGTCCTGCCACGCCTGAAGCGGAGTCTTGCCCCGCAACGGCGCCGGGCGGTGCTCGGTGTTCCACCAGAGCGTCCAGGCCAGAAGCTGGGTGGTGAAGTCCTCGAAGCCCAGCAGCACTTCGTCCTTCGGACGGAAGGAGCGTTTGCCGGGGCACGGCTGGCGGGCGTAGCCGGGCAGCGCGGCCAGGAACATGCTCTCCACCGCACGGTTCAGGCCCTCCACGGTGCCCTTGAGGTGGGGGGTGTAGGCGGGCAGGTCCTCCACCGTCACGTCCAGGAGATCGAACGCTGCGGTCACCGTCCGGGACAGGAAGTCCTTGCCACGGTCCACCCGTACCTTCTCGGGCACGCCGCCGAACGGGCCGTAGGGGTCCTCGCGCAGCACGGCGGAGCGCAGCGCAGCGAGTACCGACTCCCGCGACGGATGCCCGGGCGTGACGGCAACGCCGGTGATCGCGTTGGTGGCGCAGTCGGTGAACCAGGTGATCCACGGCCTGCGGGCATGGCCGTCGACGTCGACCAGCACCGCCGCCTGGACGTGGTCGGTCTCCCACACCTGGTTCCGCCAGCCCCGCAGCCGGGCCAGGAACACATCATGCTTGCGCGCCGCCCGCTCCCCACCTGCAAGCCCGGCCCGCTCCCCCGGCGTCAGATCACGGCGGATCGCCCGGTGCAGCGTCGGGATCGACGGAGGAGACTCGCCCTCGCCCCTGGCCGCGCGAGCGGTCAGCTCACGATGCACCGCCGCGACGTTGCCCTTCCACAGCCCCAGCAGAGCCCGGACCTCATCAGTAACCGTGAACCGCCCCGGATACGCAGCCCGCTCCCCCGGTGCCCGGGCCGCAGCCTCGTCCCGCTCGGCGGCCGCCAGCCACCGCCACACCGCACGCTCCCGCACCCCCAGCACGTCCGCCGCCGACCTCACCTGCCCAGTGGTGAGGTTCCCCTCCCGCCGCAGGGCCAGCAGACGGCGCACCGCCGGCCCCCGCAACGCCCGAACCGACACAGCCGGCAAAGCCCCACTCGAATCACCACCCGCCCCTTCCGGGGCCAGAACCTGCTCTCCCTGATCCACCCCCCGAGCACACCAACACCCACCGGCCAGGGGATCAGAACTCACGAAACTGAGACAGCGTCACCCCTCATGCAATAACGCCCCAGAACAGCAATGCCCCGCAGCTCTCTCACGCCCAAGACAGTGGCCCCACGCCTCGAAACCGCCACCGACCAGCAACAACACACCCAGCCCCCACTGTCTCTCACCCCACTGTCCCAAAACCGAGAGATCGCACGCTCCGTACCGGTGGGGGGCACCGCCGCCGACTTCGCGGGCACCGCGCTCGCGCCCGTGCGCGACCATGCCGGCGCCGTGGAAGACCGCTCCGTCCTGGTCGGCGCCCCGCGCGCGCTCGCCCCGCGCACCGCGAAGCGGTGGTCCGCGTCCACGTCATGGGCCAGGCGGGCGAGGACGTCGCCGCACAGCTGGGCGTTCCGCGCGGGACGGTCAAGTCCCGTACCCAGCACGGCGTCCGTGCGCTGCGGGCGGAGTTGGCGCGCCTGGGCATCCGCGGCGCGGCGGCCTGGGCGCCCGCTCCCACGGCAGAATGCCGCGCTGACACCTTACGGGGGCCACGGCCGCACCCCGTGGCGCCGTTGAGACATGTCGCAGGTGTGACACCAAAGGCCGGTGACATGCTCACCGCCACAGCAGATTCTGTCGGACAGCGCGTCACTCCCAGCTGTACGAGAGGTGCTTGGCTGATGGCATGGATCCGCCTGACGGCGGCGATATCGACAGGATTGCTGCTGGCCGCCGGAGGCGTGCCGGCCGCCTCCGCCCGGACGCCCCAGGACACCGCGGCGCGACCCGCCGGCGGCCAGGGCGCGCCGCCCGTGACCGTACGCCTGGTGACCGGCGACCGCGTGACGGTGACGCCGGGGGCCGACGGCCGCCGCGCCGCCTCGGTCGAGCCGGGACCCGGCCGTGAGGGCATCGTCTTCCGCACGTACCAGGAGGACGGCGGCGACCTGACGGTGCTGCCGTCGGACGCCGTGGACCTGGTCTCCGCCGGGACGCTGGACCGGCGTCTGTTCGACGTGTCCGCCCTGATCGCCCAGGGCTACGACGAGGGCGGCACCTCCGCGCTGCCGCTGATCGTCTCCGCCTCCCCGCGCGGCGGCGTGGCCCGGACGACCGCGAAGAGCGAGAAGGCCGCGGCGGCCGTCGCGGACCGGGTCGCCGCGTTCAACGAGGCATCGGCCCCGGCGCGGACCCTCGCCAGTATCGGCGCGCGGTCGCTGCGCGTCGCGGACGACGACCTCGGCGCCTTCTGGAAGGCCTTGAACCCGGGCGGCACCGAGGGCACCGCCCGCGCCGCCGCGACGCCGCGGGTGTGGCTGGACGGCCGGGTCGCGCCGGTGCTGGACCGCAGCACGGCGCAGATCAACGCGCCTGCGGCGTGGAAGGCCGGGTACGAGGGCCAGGGCGTGAAGGTGGCCGTGCTGGACACCGGCGTGGACGCCGCCCACCCCGATCTGGCGGGCCGGATCGCGGAGTCGAAGGACTTCTCGGGCAGCGGGAACACCGTGGACCACTTCGGGCACGGCACGCACGTGGCGTCGATCGTCGGCGGTACGGGCGCGGCGTCCTCCGGTTCCCGCAAGGGTGTGGCGCCGAAGGCGGAGCTGCTGATCGGCAAGGTGCTCGGCGATGACGGCTACGGCTCGGAGTCGCAGGTCATCGACGGCATGGAGTGGGCGGCCGCCGAGCACGCCAAGGTCGTCAACATGAGCCTCGGCTCCGACGAGCCGACCGACGGCACCGACCCGATGAGCCAGGCCCTCAACACGCTGTCCGCCTCCGGCGACACCCTCTTCGTCGTCGCGGCGGGCAACGCGGGCCAGAGCGGGGACTCCACGATCGGTTCGCCCGGTGCGGCCGACGCCGCGCTGACGGTGGGCGCCGTGGACCGCGACGACTCCCTGGCCTCCTTCTCCAGCCGCGGTCCGCGCCTCGGCGACAAGGCCGTCAAGCCCGACGTGACAGCCCCCGGCGTCGGCATCGTCGCCGCGCGCGCGTCCGGCACCACCATGGGCGACCCGGTCGACGCGAACTACACGGCGGCGTCCGGCACCTCGATGGCGACCCCGCACGTGGCGGGTGCCGTCGCGCTGATCGCGCAGCAGCACCCCGGCTGGACCGGTCAGCAGTTGAAGGACGCGCTGATCAGCACCGCGCACACCGTGCCGGGCACGAAGGCGACCGAGCAGGGCGGCGGCCGGATCGACGTCGCCGCGGCCATGGGCGCGGTCACGGCCACCGGCAGCGTGCTGCTGCCCGCCGTCCAGGTGGGCGGCGGCAAGCAGCAGTCGGCGACCCTGCACTACACCAACGCCGGTGACAAGGCAGTGGACCTGAAGCTGAGCGTGGCCCTGGCCAACTCCGACGGCGTGGCCCTGACGGCCGGTGTCGTCGCGCCCGGCGCGAGCACCGTCCACCTCGCCCCCGGTGCCTCCGCCGACGTGCCGCTGAGCACCGACGCGAAGGACGCCAGGCGCGGCGCCTACTACGGCTACGCCACCGCGACCGGCGCGGACGGCACCGTCCTCGCCCACACCACGCTCTCCCTGGTCGTGCACGCGCCGCTGCACCGGCTCACCGTGATCGCCCGCGACCGCGCGGGCAAGGTGCTGCCGGGCTGGCTGCCGACGATCTGGGGCCAGGACGGCTTCGTCTCGTACACCAGCGCCGACCCCGCGGTCGCCGTCGTCGAGGAGGGCACCTACCAGGTCGACTTCAGCACTTTGGACAACGCCTCGGACGGCCAGGAACTGGTCGAGGTGATCAACCCGCAGGTGAAGGTCTCCAAGGACACCACGGTGACGCTGGACGCCTCCAAGGTCACCCAGGTGCAGATCCGCACGCCCGAGCCCGCTGAGCAACGGGGGATCCTCAGCTACCAGACGTACCGGCGCATCGAGGGCCACGGCCTGATCCAGGGCGTGATGTTCTTCGACATCGCCAAGCGCATCTACGTCAGCCCGACCGCGCAGGTCACCGACGGCACCTTCGAGTTCGCCTCGCGCTGGCAGATGACGGCCCCGCAGTTGCGAGCGAAGGTGTCCGGCACTTCGGCGCCCTTCGCCCCGTACTACCTGCCGACCTCACCGGTCTTCGACGACAAGGGCGTCCGGCTGACCGCGGTGGACGCCGGAGCGGGCACCGCCGCGGACTTCAGGGCCGCCCATGTGCGCGGGAAGCTCGCTGTCGTCCGCTACGACTTCGGTAACGACGCCGAGCTGGCGAAGGCCGCCGCGGACGCCGGGGCCAAGGCGCTGATGCTCGTCGTGCCCGAGGGCTTCTTCCCCTGGACGCGCTGGCAGCCGGAGGGCGACCGCCTCGCGCTGCCGATCATGCGCGCCGGCTCGACCGAGGGCACCGACCTGCTCAAGCGCGCCGGTAAGCGCACCACCACGGTGGAGTTCTCCGGCACGGTGAAGAGCCCCTACCTGTACGACGTGATGCAGGTGTCCCAGCAGCGCGTTCCCGAGAAGCTGGTGTACACGGTCAGCGAACGCAACAGCGCGGTGGTGAAGGCCGCCTACACCCGCACCGGTGCCTCGGCCTGGGGAGCGAGCAGCGTTTCGGCTGGCGCCCCTACCAGGAGTTCGCCTGGAACCAGTACACCCGTGACGTGCCGGTGGGACAGCAGCGCACCGAGTACGTGACGGCCGGTGACACGTTGTGGAGCCACACCGTGCACCACGACACCGTCATGGACCGCGACCTCGCGCTGGGCGTCGGCATGCAGGACGCCGCCCGCACCTACCGGCCCGGACAGCACGCCGCGGAGAAGTGGTTCGCGGGGCCGGTACGCCCGTCGATCCCGCACGGTGTGACGGGCTGGCCCGGCTCGGTGCGCAACGGCGACACCTTGTCCCTGCACATCCCGGAATTCACCGACTCCCAGTCCGGCCACTGGTCGTTCGCGGAGGCCAGCTCGCTGGGTGGCGGTGTAGGCACCGGTGCCGCGGTGTCCGCGGTGGGCGACCCGAGCGACGTGGCCCACGCCGAGGTGTACCGCGACGGCCGGCTCGTGGCGCAGTCCGACACCGGGGCCTGGGGCGGATTCGAGGTGCCCGCGGGCAAGGCCGGCTACCGGCTGGACCTCACCACCGCCCGCACCTCCGCCGACTGGCAGTTCGGCACCGGCACCAGGACGTCCTGGACGTTCACCTCGGACACCGCGGCGACGGCCACGCTGCTGCCGCTGCTCCAGGTCGACTACAGCGCGCCGGTGGACCTCCGCAACGCGGTGGGTCCGCGCCGGTCGCACACGCTGGGTCTGAACGTACGGATGCCGGACGGCCTGGCCGCCCCGCGCGGGTCACGCTCAAGGTCGAGGCGTCGTACGACGACGGCCGTACCTGGCACACCGCGCACACCGCCCGCACCGCGCGGCACGGCGGCACGCGGTTCACCGCCGCGGTCGAACGGCCGTCGGGGGTGCGCGGGGACGCGTACGTCAGCCTGCGGGTAACCGCGGTGGACGCCGCGGGCAACACCGTGCGGCAGACGGTCGACCGCGCCTACCTGCACCGCGGCCCCTCCTCGGGGCAGTGACGGCGGCCCCGCGGAACGGCTGAACGACGGCGGGGCCCGGGCGGAAATCCTGGCACCCGCCGTTTGCTTGCCCGGTCGTGGCCCGCAGTGCAAACTTCAACGGGCCGTTCCGCTTCTCGGGGCGGCCGCGGCGAGGAGGGCACGGCATGCTGGAGCCGGCAGGTCTCACGGCGATCGAGGAGACGGTCTACCGGCTCCTGGTCGGGACCGCGACCGCGTCGGCCCAGGAGGTCGCCGACCAAACCGGGCTCCCGCGCGACTCCGTCGAGGCCGTCCTCGCAGCCCTGCGCGGCAAGGGCCTCGCCAGCACCACCGACCGCGATCCGCTGCACTACGCGGCCGTACCGCCCGACGTGGCGCTGCTGCCGCGGTTGCAGCGCAACGCCGACGCGCTCGACAAGGCCCGTACCGCCGTCACCGACCTCCTCGACAGCTACCGCAGTACGCGCCGCAGGCACGACCCCGGCCAGCTCATCGAGGTCATCACCGGAGCGGAGGCGCTGCGCCAGCACCTGCGGCAGATGCAGGACAACGCGCGCCACGAGATGCTCTGGTTCTGCAAGGCGCAGTACGTGGCGATGCCCTCGGGCAGCAACCGCGCCGAGTACGACGCCCTCGCCCGCGGGGTGCGCTACCGCGTCCTGTACGAGCAGGCCTTCTTCGACGACGAGGGCGCCGTCGACAACGTCGTGGAAGGTGTGCGCGCCGGTGAGGTGGCCCGCTCGGTCCCGCACCTGCCGCTGCGCCTGGCCGTGGCCGACCGCGCCATCGCCATCTGCCCGCTGGTCCCCGGTGGGCCCCAGGGCAGTCCCCATGTGGCGACGGCCGCGCTGGTGCGAGGCAGCAGCCTGCTGGAGGCGCTCATCTCACTCTTCGAGCGCTACTGGGAGACCGCGGTCCCGCTGAACGTCAGCGCGTCCGGAGGGTGGAGGGCAGCGACGGGGTCGTCGACGCCGACCCGCTGACCGAGACCGACCGCCGGCTGCTCTCGCTGCTCGTGGCGGGTGTCGCCGACAAGGCCATCGCGAGTCAGATGGGGCTGAGCAGGCGCACCGTGCAACGCCACATCCAGCACATGATGACCCTCGCCGGCGCCGACACGCGGATGCAGCTCGCCTGGCAAGCCGCTCGCCGCGGCTGGCTCTGAGTCCTCCGCCCCCAGGCGAACTGACTATTCGTCAGTCCCGGCGTGGTTACCGTCCGGTGCGGGGCCGCCGGGCGCGGGCGAGCCCGTACGGACCGGTCGCGGCGGCGGCCGGGCGGCCAGCCCGGGCCCCCTGGCATTGGCCAGAGCCTTCAGCCCTCGTCGCGGACTCGGTCGGTCGATGGGACGCTTCGTATGGCACACCGCGGGACGACTGGCCTTCGAGCAGCTGCACAACCGGCTTCAGCGGCGCGGACTGGACGTGCAGACCGAAACGCGATCCGAGGACGGACGGGTGATCACCGACGTGCTGGTGACCAGCGCCGGCGCACGCGTGGGATGGGAAGCCCAGCACTCCCCCATCACCGCCAGTACCGTGCGCCGGCGATCCGCCAAAGCCCGCGAGCGCAACATCGCACCTCTGCGGGTGACCCCAGACGCCACCTCTGCCCTCATAGACCGCGCCCCCAGGACCCGCGTCGACGACGTGCCCTGGCAGCGCATCATCTCCCCTCGCCCAGATCATCCGCGGCGGCGTCCGCCACCTGCAGATCTGAAAATGCACCCCCACCAGCCAACGCTCATGTCCCGAAAACGGCAGAGCATGCGGAAAGTGGCACAGCGGCTGGTCCCTGCCCGCCCCGCGCATCCCACAGGAACACGCCACCCCGCTCGACGAACTCAACGTCACCAGCGCCGACGGCGAACACCTGCCCGTACGCCCCCGCAACCGGCACGACCCCCACCGCACCTCCTACCTGTGGGCCCTGGCCCGCGACGTCAAGCGCTGGCACGAGATCACCAGCGAAACCAACACCCCGTCCGGGAGGTGGCCCACCCGACGACGAACCGGTCACCTACACCAAACAAGAACTCGACAGCTCCTGCCGCTACGGCGAAGAAGGCCCCCACACCAGCAGCCCACGCCCGCGACGCGAGACGTCCTCCGCCACCGGCCTGCACACCTTCGACCACACCCCCCCCCCACGACACCCTGCTCCAACCCACCAGACCCATCGCCCTCCGCCTGTCCCCCCGCGAACGCCTCGTCATCACAGCAGAACCGAAGTGCCCACCCTGGGAAATCGGCCCCTGCACGCTGCCTGCCACGCCCAACCACCGCTACGGCCCCCGAAGCCCCAAAGCATGCCCCGCCTGCCGCGTCACCACCCAGCACACGTAGGACCACGCCCCATACCAACAACCACTCAACCTGAACACCGGCCACCGCACGTGACACGACCTGATCACCCAGCCCGCCAACTGACAAAACCACAGACCAGACCCCACACAGCAAGACCACCACCCACACGCCAGCACCAGCTGAAACACCCGCGCCACCCGACCACACCCAACACAGCAAACTGATAAGCCCAGATAGAACCACCAGACACTGATCAGAAACACCGCTCCTGGACATCGACCAACTATCCGCCATCGGCATGCCCGGGTCGCGAAGTAGCCCTTCTCGAAAAACAGGCGGCGGGCCGCGGCGATGATGGCCCTGCGTGCGCCGCGCCCGGTGCCTACCGCGGAACTGACCGTGCATTTCACCGACGCCCTGGGCTTCTCGGAGTCCACGTAGTGGCGGCGAACGTCCAGGACCGCGACGGAGCGAGGCACCCACTCTTGTGGACTCGCCTCGCCCACCCAGGCGTGCCGAAGATCTGGGCCGACCAGGGCTTCTCCGGCCGCCTGGTCGATTGAGCGGCCCAGACTCTTGGCCGTGAACTGGAGATCGTCCGCAAGGATCCCGATCAGCGCGGCTTCCGGGTCCAGCCGAAGCGGTGGGCTGTCGAGCGCACCTTCTCATGGCTGACCGCCCACCGGCGCCTGGCCAGGGACTACGAGGCCAGCCCGGCACGATCGGAGACCATGATCCGCTGGGCGATGATCGGCCTCATGGTGCGCCGGCTCACCCGCTGCCGTCCCACCACCCGGCCCGGCCCGAAACCATTGATTCAGCTGAGGCCACTCGAGGGTGCTGTTCGAACGTGACCAGTGGCACTGCCGACCCAGCGGGAGGCGGGGATCGGCGTGGTCGCAGTGGCTCACTCGGTGGTTGGAGGAGCGGGTGAGTCGGCCGCTTTAGTGCTCTCTCCTGTCAGGCAAGATCGCGGCGAGGGCGGCGGCCAGCGGGGTCGTCTGAGCCGGACTGGGCACACCACGTGCGCCTGCCCACAATCTCCGGTCCCGTATCAAGATCACCGCGTGCGTCACAATGCAGGCCTGTTGCGGATTCGGCTCTCGATAAAATGAATGAGCCATAGACGTACGCCTGCGCAGCAGGGGAACGGGCCCACATCCGCACTCGCAGGCGGGTCGGCCGACCGATCTGGAAGGGCACCGTCATGGTCAGACAGATCGCCTACCGCAGGGTCTACGAGGAGACCTCGCCGCAGGATGGCAAGCGCGTACTCGTGGACCGGGTCTGGCCCCGGGGCATGCGCAAGGAGAGTGCGCATCTGGACGAGTGGCTGCGTGACATCGCGCCGTCGAGCGAACTGCGCAAGTGGTACGGCCATGAGCCCAGCCGCTTCGCCGAGTTCCGTCGCCGCTACTTGGCGGAACTGCGCGATGCTGGGCACCGCGAGGCAGCCGGGCAACTGCGTGACCTTGCTGGGCACGACAAGCTCGTGCTGCTGACAGCCACCAAGGACGTGGACCACAGCCAGGCCGCCGTCCTCGCCGAATGGCTCACCAAGAAACGCTGACGAACACGCGGGACGCCGACTATGCGGCTGACGCCGTCCGGAGACGTGAAGAAGGGTGGCCATGCGAACGAACATCATCCGGAACGAGAGCATGATGGCCAGCTACGACCTTGTGAACGGCTGGACCGTTGTCGAGGTCGACGGTGATCTGGACGCCCACACCTCTCCCTTGATCCGTGAAGCGGTGATCAAGCTCCTCGAGGACGGACATCGCCATTTCATCCTCGACCTGGGCTTCGTCCCCTTCATGGATTCGATGGGGCTGGGCGTGATCGTGGCGGTCACAAAACGCATCCGTGAACATGAAGGCTCGCTGCGTATCGCGTCCGTCTCTGGCCGAATTCTCAAGCTCTTCGACCTCAGCGGCATGCGTGAGAGCTACGAGATCTGCCACTCGTCGGAGGAGGCGACGCGATCTGCTCCTTCACGCGGCAGTCTCGTGCACTGGCCACATCCGTCGTCCAGCTGAGAAACCGCTTCTCCGATTCCGACGGCCATGGATTCCCTGCGCGTCCCAGAGCTCTGGATGAGCCACCCGAACGCGAGGGGGGCGCAGAGGCCGGCCGACTCATCGGGCTGAACCGTCCGGGGTGCGCAGGGCGAGGACGGCGACGTCGTCGTCGAATACCTGCCGGCTTTGGGCGATCAGGGCGTCGCACAGCTCTTCCAGCGGGGCCCTGGCTAGGCGGGCGGCGTGCTCGGCCAGGTCGTCCAGCCCCGTGTCGATGTCCTGGCCGCGGCGCTCGACCAGCCCGTCGGTGAACAGCAACAGGGTGGCGCCCGGCGGAAGTGGGTGCGCGTGGTTGAACCGTGGGACGGACGCGTCGATGCCCACCGGGATCCCGTGCCGGGCGGGCGCCAGGTAGCAGGTGCTGCCGTCCGGCCCGATCTGCAGTGGAGGCGGGTGCCCGGCGTTGCTCCAGCCGAAGGTGTATCCCTCAGGGGTCCGTTCGAGGCGGCCGAACACCAGGGTGGCGGTCGGCGGGTCCTCGAACATCGTCAGGGTGTGGTCCAGGCGCGACACAACCAGACCGGGCGGCCCGCACCGGTCGAAGGCGAGGGCCCGCAGCATGTTGCGGATCTGGCCCATCAGCGGGGCGGCCTCGACGTCGTGGCCGGTCACGTCGCCCACCACCACACACGTCGCACCGTCGGGCAGGACCATGGCGTCGTACCAGTCCCCGCCCAGCCTGGGCAGCTCGGATGCGGGCTCGTACCGGGCCGCTGCCTCCAGCGGCTCCAGGTTCGGAAGGACGGGCAGCATACGGCGCTGGAAGTGCTCGGCGGCGCGTTTAAGGTGCTCATACAGACGGGCGTTCTCGATGCTGACGCCCGCGGCGCTGGCAAGCGCGGTCAGCAGGTGCTCGTCATCGTCGTTGAAGGGTGTGCCGTCCGTCTTGTCGGCGAGGTAGAGGTCGCCGTAGACGGTCCCGCGCACCATGAGGGGAACGCCCAGCAGGGTCCGCATGACCGGGTGCCCGGCGGGGAAACCTGCAGAACGAGGGTGCGCGGCCGCGTCCGCCACCCGCAACGGCTGCCGGTCGTCCACCATGGTGTGCAGCAGGCCATGGCCCTGGGGCAGGCCCATCGCAGCGCACAGGTGCGGATCATCGATACCAACCGTGATCAGGTCAGTTACCTTGCCGCTCTCCGAGAGCACGCCCAGGGCGGCGTAGCGAGCTCCGACGAGATGAGCGGCCGCTTCGACGATGCGGTGCAGCACGGTGCGGGTGTCCATGTCGCCGCTCATCGCCACGACCGTGCCGAGCAGCTGACGCAGCCGTTGTGGATCGAGGACGAGCGGCGATGCATGAGCGGTCGCTCCGTCCCGGGCCGCTTGCCGCGCCTCGCCGACCGAAAAGGCTCCGGACTGCGGACTGTCGTTGGACGGATCGTGCACCATGGTGAGATTCCTCCCGGCGCCGCCCGACGCCGTCGTCACCGCGCTTTCCCTGTCACCCTACGCGCTCACCCAACCAGGGGCAGGCCTCCGCGACACGGTGTGAGACACGGCGGTCAGCCTGTCGGCCGGTACGGTGCTCCTTCGGCCTCCTCGGCCGACCCACCCCGCCCAGCGCAGTCCCGGAGACGGCACCAGCGGACGCCACCGACGCCGCAGCAGCGTCCTCTTCTGACAGGGAAAGGACACACCACCATGCAGAAACTCTCTCTCGACGCCCGGGTCCGCGAACACCTGGAACGGGCTGCCGCGTCCTCCGCCGGCCGCAGCGCCGAGACCGTCTACGGCGGCCACGAACACGTCCTCCGTCAGACCCTGATGGCACTGCGCTCCGGCACCACTTTGGCCGAGCACGGAAACCCCGGCGAGGCAACAGTGCTGGTCCTGCGTGGCCGAGTACGGCTGAGCAGTGGGGACGACGTGTGGGAGGGCATGGCCGGGGACCTGCTCCTCGTGCCGCCCTCCCGGCACAGCCTGGAGGCCCTCGAAGACGCGGCCGTACTGCTGACCGTCGCCAAGCCCCCCTGATCCGCTCGCCCCCGCTCCACCGCTTTCCGCAGCCGATGCGGGGACGGAGTCCGTCGAACCCGCGACCCGGCAGCACGCTCACGTACGGCGGCCCTGCAGGCGGGCTGCTGCTCCCGTTCAGCTGCGCGCCCGCGTGGGCGTTGAGCCGAGCCACACAGCCTGACCGGCCAGGACGACAGCTCCGGGTCTCCGCCCGTCGAGCCGCCCCTTGACCTGGTTCAACGGTGCGCCACTGGGCCCTCCGTCGTCGGAGGCCCTCCCTTCGGGACTGTCAAACGAGTGGTGTAACTGCGGTAGTTGAGGTTACTGACGGGCCGCCGACAGGCGGCCGTCGAAGGTGATATCGAAAGCGTTCAGGGCGGTCTTCCAGCGCATGGTCCAGCGGGCCTGCCCCTTGCCGGTGGGATCGAGCGACATGATCGCCATGTAGACACACTTCAGGGCGGCCTGCTCGTTGGGGAAGTGTCCACGGGCCTTGACCGCCCGGCGGATGCGGGCGTTGACGGACTCGATTGCGTTCGTCGTGCAGACGATGCGGCGGATCTCGGTGTCGAACCGCAGGAACGGAGTGAACTCCTCCCAGGCGTTCTCCCACAGTTTCACGATCGCCGGATACTTTCTGCCCCAGGAATCGGCGAACTCGGCGAACCGCTCCAGGGCGGCCTCTTCGGTGCGAGCGGTGTAGACGGGCTTGAGTAGCTTGGCGATCTTGTCCCAGTCCTGGCGGGCGGCATAGCGGAAGGAGTTCCGCAGCAGATGCACAACACAGGTCTGCACGATCGTCCGTGGCCAGACGGTCTCCACCGCTTCGGGCAGCCCTTGAGCCCGTCGCAGACCAGCATGAGCACGTCGCTGACGCCGCGGTTCTTGATCTCCGTAAGGATGTGCAGCCAGTGCTTGGCGCCCTCGCCGCCGTCGCCGGCCCACAACCCGAGAATCTCCCGCCGGCCCTCAGCGGTGACGGCCAGGGCCACATAGACGGGCCGGTTGGCGACCGCGCCGTCGCGGATTTTCACGTGGATGGCGTCGATGAAGACGACCGGATAGACGGCGTCGAGCGGGCGGCCCTGCCATTCGGCCATGCCCTCGAGCACCTTGTCGGTGATGGTGGAGATGGTCTGGCGGGAGACCTCGGCTCCGTAGACCTCGGCCAGGTGGGCCTGAACCTCGCCGGTGGTCAAACCCTTCGCGGCGAGTGAGATGACCACCTCGTCGACGCTGGTCAGGCGCTTCTGCCGCTTCTTGACGATCTTCGGTTCGAAGGAGCCGTCGCGGTCACGGGGCACGGTTATCTCAACCGGGCCCACGTCGGTCAGCACCGTCTTGGAGCGTTTGCCGTTGCGGGAGTTGCCGCCTTGCCGGCCGCATCGTGCTTGTCATAGCCGAGGTGGTCGGTTGTCTCGCCCTCGAGGGCAGACTCCAGCAGCCGCTTGGTCAGTTGCTGCAGCAGCCCGCCCTCGCCGGTCAGCTGCAGGCCCTCGGCCTGGGCCCGGTGCACCAGCTCGTCGATCAACTGGTCGTCCACGGCCTTCGCCGACACCGCCTCTGCCGACTCGACAGACTCGGGATCGGTCACGTTCTCACTGGTCATCGATGCATCTTCCATGATCGGGAGTTACACCGAACGTCTTACAGTCCCCTTCCTGCCAGCGCTCCGTCCAAGTGGGCAACGCGAGCGGTCAGGAGAAACTGATCAAGCTCGGAACCGTGCTGTACACCAGCGCCGTCCTGCGGCGTGCCGTGGTCGACGGCATGAAGCAGGTTGCCGCTCAGCAGGGCTGACGCCCCTGCGCTTCGCCTCCAGGTGGCTCGGCGGGCACGCCCTGGTGCTCGGTCGCGGGGTGGTCGCGGCCGAATCGGAGGAACACCGGGCCGGCCGGGCCGTGCTGGCGCAGGTTCCGCAGTCCGGTCGCGACGATCGGGGTCTTCCCGTCGTAGAGGTAGTAGCCGCCGCGCTGCCGCTGCTCCTCCCACAGGTACCGGGTGAGCTCGATCAGGCGCGAAACGGTCCTGTTCGGGTCGCGGGCGCCGATGTGGTTGAACACCAGCAGGACAGGTGGGTGCGGCACGTCACCGGGCCTGCCCGCGGGAACCGGCTGCTCCCTCGATCACCGCCCACCGAAGGGCGGCCCGAAGCGAAGGAGCCACCGCACGGGGTTGTAGCGGCGACAGTCTCGTCGCTTGATTCCTTGCCGCCTTCACGTGACCTTCGGCGATTTCTACAGGCTGTCAAGTCGCCTGGTCACTGTGTCGAGTGTCGGCCAAGGAGGACCCGCGCGCAGCAACTGAAGTTGAATGCGTGATGTCGGTGTCCATCGCTGGCGCTGTTGATGTCAGGCTCGGTGGAAGCCGGCGAGGCCGGCGTCGTCAGTAGATGATGGACACGATCTGGCACGCGGCTTCGGCGAGCCGACGATCTCCTTGCACATGGGCGTGAGACAGGGCATCCGCGGGATCGATGTTCCGCGTAGCCAATCGCCAGACGGTTTCTGTGTCCAGCACCACGGCTGCGGTTGGTCGGCCGCTCGGCGCTTCGGCCAGCGACCATCGGTCCGCAGTGGCAGTCGCCGTCCAAGTGCCGCCGGCGGTGCCCTTGGCGATCACCTGGACCTGCGCCCCGATTGGTGCTGACGTGCGCCGGAGCGTGTGGGGCAGGGCCCGCATGAAGGTATCGAGGACCACGGTCAGGGCACGCGGCTCCGGGTCGGTGTTGCGGCCGATGGCGTGGCGGATCTGCTGGCGGTGGGTCCAGTGCTCGGTGAACTCCCGGGCGATGTCCAGCCAGGCTGGCGCGGGGTCGACGCCTGCCCACGACACGCCTAGGGCGGCCGCGTCAAGATTGGCTGTGGCGAATCGCTGGGCGAGTTGGGTGCCTGCCGCTGCCAGGGCGTCGATGAGCGAAGCAGGGCTGTCGTCCGCGTGCAGGTCGACCCATTCCTGGTTCGTGCGGTGGATGAACGCCTCGACCGTCTCGCCATCGGCGAAGCCGTTCCGGTAGTCGTGGCCGAGGCGGCCGTAGTAGTCGCCGAGGAGGTGGGCGGCAACGTCGTGCACCGTCCAGCGCCCGGTTGCCGTCCTGCTCCAGTCGGAGGCAGTCAGGCCACGCAGCGTGTCGAGCAGCGACCTGAGTTCCGGACCGAACAGTGCACGCGCGTCGATCGGGTTACCCAGCCAAGAAGTGCCGGGCATGCCGTTGGACTCGGGACTCATGGCCACAGCCTGTCAGCCGGGAGCTGTGGCCTGCCATCGAATACTCCCGCCTGGGAGCGTCCGGGTGACCCAGTGCGTCAGCCGTCCGCGATCAGCTCGGTGGCGGCCAGGCAGGCGTCTACCAGATCGGGGCGGTACTGGATCTGCTTGAGCCGGCGCTTGACGGCCCCGGTGATCTGGGCGAGGTCAGCGGCGGCGAGGTTGCCGATCTCGCGTTTGACCAGTGACCAGATGCCCTCCTGTGGGTTGATGTCCGGCGCGTAGGCGGGCAGCTGGAAGACGGTGAGCCAATGTGCGTTCGCGGCGATGAACTCCCGCATGCCGGCAGTCAGGTGCAGGCGTGCGTTGTCCCATACCAGCACGATCGGGCCGCCGAGCTGGAGGCGGGCGCGCACCAGCAGGTTGCGCAGATCTTTCCAGCCGAAGCCCTTCGGCTCGTTTTTGCGGCCGTGGTACTCGCGTACCGCGTAGATCAGCCTGGAACACTGGCCGGGTTTGTAGCAGACCATCCCGGCCATCGACACCCGGCCCGAGCCCCGGCCGCGCACCCGCACCACGGGCGTCCGGCCGACCCGGCCCCAGGTCCTGGCGCGCGGCGGCGTCATCGACTGCCCGGCCTCGTCCTGGAAGACGATCCAGGCGCCGAGTGCCGCCGCCGTGCTCTTACCCGCGGCCAGACCTCCTTCTTCCGCAGCTCCAGCGCCGCATCGTCGCGCTCGATCGCCCGTCGGCAGGGCTGCTGCCAGGACCAGCCCTGCCGCTTCAGCAGCCGCCAGGTGCCCTCCAGGGTGTAGGAGACGTGGAACAGCCGACCGATCAGCGTCTTCACCCGCGCCAGCGTCCACCGCTGATCTGACCACCCGTGCGCCAGCGGCCCGCGCTCCAACCCCCGCTCCAGCCCCGCAAACTCCATCTCACTGAGCTTGGGTCGGCCCGGTGAGCCCAGCGACAACAAGCCGGTCTCGCCGCGCTCGCGCCAGGCCCGGCGCCACCGTTCAACCGACCGCTCGCTCACCCGTAACGCGGCCGCGACCTCGCGGTTCTTCTCCCCGCGCTCGAAGCGTTCCACGACCTGCAGCCTGATCCGCTCCCGCGCGGCCCTTTCGGCGTCCGTCAAGCCGCCGGCCTGCGCATACCTCGCGACCAGAGGGCTACCGGCACCGACCACCCCGCGTCAGGCGAACCGACCCGACATCACCCAATCAAGTTCAGCAGCTTTCGAAAGTCCCGCGAGCGCAGCCCAGTGAACGGGGGTATCCAGGACGGTTCCGCTGCCGTGATCACTCCAGCCACAGCGGGATCTTCTCAGGGCGAACTACGCCCTGACCGCTCACATGGCCAGCGATCGCGTATGAGGCCCACAGGACGTCGAGGCGTCGGCGGGCGAGAATCGCCTGCTTGTGGCTCTTTCCCTCAGAGCGCTTCGTTTGGCGGGGAGCACACCAGCGAAAGCGCTCAGCGGCGAACCGTTGCTGGGATTTCGGCCAGCGTCTCTGGGATGTGGCCGATGTACCGCCGTCGCAGGCGGTACATCGCGTTCCACGGCTTATTCGCTCTCGACCTGTGCCCTGTTGATAGCGGCTTGAAGTTGAAGCCAGGTTGGATCTGTTGCGCTGGCCGTGGTCACCGTTGCCAGATCGTCTGCTTCCCATGTGCGGGTTCCGTCGGTCAGGACAAGGTGCGTCTCCAGGTCGTCGCCGTCGTCCGGAATCTCGGCGGTGGCCTCCAAGAATGCTATGACTGCAGCCCTGGAGATGTCCTTGCTTGTGGTGCAGGTCTGGGTGGAGCCGGAGAGCACGGACAAGAGCACCAGTTCTCCCCCACTGCCGGCAACGAGAAGCTCGCCGGTCGCCGTGGCGGCCAGCGCGGACAGGCCGGACCCGGTCAGCACATCGTGCTCGACCGCTTGCCGGGTTTCGAGGTTCACCTCGACCAGCGCCCCCGCGGGCGTTGCGATCCACAGCACGCCCGGTTGCGATCCGAAGGCGATGTTGTGACGCGACCAGGCTTGCACCTGGTCAAGCCACTCCTGCGGGTACGGATAACCAGGGCTGGGGTCGCCGAGGGTTGTGGCCAGAACCCGGTGCAACGAAGGAAACTCGAAAACCTCCACTGAGTTGTCGTACGCGTTGCCACGGATCGCGATATGACGTCCGTCTGCGCTGAAGAGCGGAGTCTCGTAGCCGTCGCAGTCCAGGATCAGCGCCCGGCGGAGCGGCCGCATCACGCCAGGCACGGACCCCTGATCGACGCGCGCGAAAAGGCAGTGCGTGGCCCCCTGGTCGCTGGCGAGCGTGGCAACAAGTCCGCCCCCGGGATGCTCCGCGACTCCTGTGTCCCACGGGGGTCCGGCACTGATGGTTCCGGAGGCAAGGTCAAGGACGTCCGAGCTCTCCCACCCGCCGCCTTCGTCGCGAAACGACGGTGAACCCCACAGCGTCTGCCCGTCCGGGTTGAAAGCCAGATTGCGGTAGGAGGCCCTGGCCAGAGCACCTTCCGGTTGGGAGACCCCAGCAGGAGTCCATTGCCGCAGTCCGTCTTCCCCTGCCACGACAAGGAGTGGCTGGTCCGGATGCCACGCCACAGCGGGCGTCCGCTCGGCCCGCTCCCACCCAAAGGCGTCTCCATAGGCGTTCGACGTGAGGCCCACGGAGCCGAGTGCGTGTAGCTGTCCCGCGCCGCAGTCCCAGATGTGAACTGCCGGACGCTCGGAGTCCGAGCAGGCCACCAGTGGAAGCCGCGGATGGCATCTCAGCTGTTCAAAAAAGCGCCCGGCGCCAACCAGCCCACGTGCCACTACTTCAAGATCAGTCACCCCAGCACCGTAGTTCTCGCCGGCCTGCGCGGCGAGGCCTTCACGGGCATGCGTTCTCGCGCGGCGCAGACGTGAGCGCCGGCCCTGCCAACTCAATCGCTCACTGGCCAACTGAGAGACCATCTCAATTGGCGGTCTGGCTCATTGGTGCAGGTGGGTCAGGGCCCCTTCGTTCGCGGGGTAGGGACGTTCGCGGGGTAGCAGTTGCTGTGCGGCGTCGAGCTCGCCGTCCCGTACACGCGCGTGGATGGTGTGGGCGAGCGATGTGACGCTAGGCGGCCGCCAGGCCCGTTGACTCCGCGAATGGCATTCCGTTACCTGACGAGCCGCAGTCCGTCGGTAGCCATCGAGCCCCAGGGCGACCGCATGCTGTCAGTTCATGGTTTCCAGGTACGCAGGAAAGAGGCGATCCGGGCAACGGTGCAGCGCGGATTGTTCAGCTCGTGCGCGAGTGCGGTGAGCTGTTCGCGGGTGGGGTTGACGGGGATGTTGCTGGCTTCCAGGTACATGACGGCGACGGCGCAGGCGACGGTGAGGTTCGAGCGCTCCAGCCATCGGCAGCGGCCCAAGGTGTGCACAAGCGCGGCGGCCCGCGCGTAGGGGCCGTCGTAGACGGGGTGATCGAGGAGCTCGCCGCGGTGGCGGGCGACTGCGGCGATAGGTACACCGTAGTCGTCGGCGGCGGGGTCGCGGTGGCCGGATCGCTCGGCCACCTCCAGGATCCAGGACTCGTCGATGTGCAGGATCACGCGGCCGCGCCCGGCTGGGCGTACGGGGCGTCGAGCTGCTGCTCCAGGTCGTCGAGGAAGGCACCGTGTTCGTCGATGAGACGCTGTGCGGCGGCCATGCCGGCGGCGCGTGCGCCGGTGGTGTCCTCGATGATGAGGCGCTCGACGTAGCGGTTGAAGTCCAGGCCGCGCGCGGCTGCGGCGTCCTTGCCGGCGGCGAGCACGTCGGGTTCGAGCCGGACCTGTGTCTGCTTCTTGGAGGCCATGCCTTGATGGTAGCAGGGTGGTAGCAGGTGTGTCAGGATCCGTGACCTTGACCTCGGCCAGGGTCCTTCCGCTTTCGAACGGCCGCTGCCATCTCAGGGTGGTCCGCTTGAGCAGACGGGTCACCGGAGCGGACGGTGCCCCCAGCAATGACGGGCATCGACTGCCTCCCTATCCAGGTTCCCAGTGAGCTTCCGTCGCACGTGACCAAACGGAGAGCCGGCCACAACGCGAACGTCGTCGGACGCGAGCTCTTCAGACCTCAGCCGACCCGCGCCAATGAGACCCCGGTCTGCATCTGGCGCCGAGCCCGCCGCAGCAGCGCTGCGACGGCCGCGCACTGCACTGCCATGGCGAGCCCCAGCGCCAGGCAGACGCCGGGCAGGCCGAGGCCGGACAGGGCGTAGGCCAGGGGCAGTTGGACGGCGGTGCCGAGCAGGGTGATCCGAAGCAGTGCGGGGGCTCCCCCGCCACCCTCGAAGACTCCGCCGAGCGCGATGAAGCAGGCCATCAGCAGCAGGTAGGGGCCGATGCAGCGCAGGAACAGCACGCCCTGGTGGGCGACGTCAGGCCCGGCGCCGAAGGCGGCCATGATCCAGGGCGCGGTGACGGCGAACAGAGCGGTGGCCGCGAGCCCCAGTGTCCCGGAGAGGCGTACTGCCTGCCGGCCGATGTCCCGACGTGCGTCCTCGCCCGCGCCCTGGGTGTGCGCGGTGTGGATCGCGGCTGCCTGCCGTACCGCGTAGAAGGCCATGGTGGCGACATACATCACCTTGTAGGCGATGGCGTAGGCGGCCACCGCCGTGACGCCAAGCCGGGCGACGATCGCGACCAGTACCAGCGCCCCTCCTTGCCGCACGGTGAAATCGGCGGACATGGGCAGCCCGGTGGTGAGCGTGCGGTGCAGGGCGGCGGGGAGCGGGTCGGCGGGACGGGCCTGGGCGGCCGTCCGCAACAGCGCGTTGCGGCGCAGGGTGCGCAGGCCCACCGCGAGGGCCGCGCAGCGGCACAGCACGGTGGAGGCGGCAGCGCCCCGGACGCCGTAGAGGTGGATGAGGAGCGGGTCGCACAGCAGGATCAGCCCGTTGGTCAGGAGGGCGAGCCGCAAGGGCGTGCGAGTGTCGCCGGTGCCCTTGAGGATGCCGTCGACGAGCTGCTGGGCGAAAAAGACGGCCGTGCCGGGCAGGGAGATCACGAAGTAGGCGGTGGCCAACCGCAGGGACTCGGGGTCGGCGCTGCCGAGGACAAGCCGGGCCAGGGGCCCGCGCAACAGGAACCCGCCCACCGCGACGACCGGGCTGACCAGCCCGCACAGCGCCCAACCGCCGCGTACGGCGGCCCGTACGGCGGCCGGGTCGCGGGCGCCCCTGGCGTGCGCGACGAGCACGGTCGTACCGGAGGCGAAGACCAGGGCGACACCGAGCAGCACGTTCTCGGTGTTGGTGGCGACGGCCACGGCGGCGACGGCGGCACCGCCGAGCCGGGAGACCCAGACGGTGTTGACGATCCCGGATGCGACCGAGGCGAGGAGCGAGAAGTAGACGGGGTGGGCGAGCGATATGAGCTGTCTGCGGTGGGGGTTCACGTCCGGCCTCCTCGACCTCACCCAAAGAGCTACCTCGAATCGAGATAACTCGAAAGAGGTATCATGGTGTCCAGGTCACCGCAAGGAGGAGAAGGCGTGCTGGAGTTGTCGATCCTCGGCTTCCTCGCCGAGGCGCCGCTGCACGGTTACGAGCTGAAGGAGCGCATCAAGGCGCTGAGCGGGCACGTCCGCCCGGTCAGTGACGGCGCGCTGTACCCGGCCATCAACCGGCTCCTCGCCGCCGGGCTGCTCGACCAGCGCACGGAAGACGGCGCGAGCGCGGCCCCACGCCGGGTGCTGACCCTGACCGATGAAGGCCGCGCGGAGCTGCTGGCCCGCCTGCGCAAGCCCAAGCAGGCGGAGATCACCGACCATGTCCGGTTCAACACGGTCCTGGCCTTCCTGCGGCACCTGGGCGACCCCGCCGAGCAGGCCGCGGTGCTGCGCCGCCGCCTGGACTTCCTGGAGGCTCCGTCGAGTTTCTTCTACCGGGAGGGCGAGCCGGTGCGCGCGGAGGAGGCCGGGGACCTCTTCCGGGAAGGCATGTTGCGCGTCGCCCGGGCCACCGGGACGGCGGAGCGGAAATGGCTGCGCGAGGCCATCGACACGCTCAGCCGGACTGCGCCGTGACGTGCTCGCGCCGGCGTGCAAAGGAGGCCTCCGGCGTGGCCCCAAGCACCTTCTTCAGCGCCTCCTTGCCGCACCCGCCCGCTTCCCGTAGGTGCGCAGAGCCCACAGATACCCGATCCAGTCGGCGTAGCCCTCGGAGAGCTAGAGCAGGGTCGCGATCCAAATGCTGCTCGGTCTGCTTCTCCAGCCCCGAGCTGCTCACCCGCTGCACGCGTACGGCGTCGTCCTGTCCTGGTCGAGTCAGACGGCAGCGCCATCGACCTTGCTGAACTTCATGCCGCCGAGCGCAGCCGCCCACTCCCCCACGCCAATCCGTTACTGATCCATCACATGGTGCTTCACAAGTTCTGTATGATCTCGGCGCTCCATGAAGCACTTCTGAGCTTGCCGTTTAACCTCTGATCTTCGCGTGAGCGGGTGCTGCATTGCGGCTTGCGGCAAACGGATACCAGCTTCGCGGTGCCCGTTTCTGGTTGGGATAGTGGTCCCGTGGCAGAGCCGACCTTTCGATACCACCCTGATCCGCTGGCCTCCGGGTCCGCGTTGCGCACCGACCATGTCTGCAGTGTCTGTGGCATGGATCGACAGATCCGCTATCAAGGCCCTGTCTACGGTCGGCAACCTGATTCCCTCTGCCTTCACTGCATCCACTCCGGGGCAGCGTCACGGGCCCTAAGCATCTCAGGCGGAGGCGAAAGAGACTCCGACATGGCTGCGATGTTCAGCGATGCCGTTAACGT
Organism: Streptomyces cynarae; assembly: GCF_025642135.1. Classification (NCBI taxonomy): domain Bacteria; kingdom Bacillati; phylum Actinomycetota; class Actinomycetes; order Kitasatosporales; family Streptomycetaceae; genus Streptomyces; species Streptomyces cynarae. The sequence continues at coordinate 28,367 of NZ_CP106793.1, forward strand.
CCCAGACGACGTGCCTCTGTCGGTCGTCGAAGAAATCACCCGACGCACTCCCGGCTTTGCCAGTTGGCAGCAGGAGGCCTGGCTGTACCACTGTGGCGATGGCGCGGCCTTTCTCGGCCGAGCCGGGTATCGCGAGCTTGAGGCCCACCCAGAGGCCCTCGCCATGCTCCGTGAAGATCACCGTCGTTACGGCTGGTCGCCTGCAGATACCGAGCGGTTCTTGCGGAGGATGGACCGCACTGGCGAGCCGACCGCCTACCTGTTCCGCTGCTTGCACTGCAACACAAGCCTGGCTTCTTGGGACATCGGCTGACATCAGCTTATTCCGTGCCGTGATCACGGCCGTCGTTGGTCGTTCGCCGGGGCTTCGTTCCCTTCTTGTGGTGAGCGGGTCGGGTGTAGGACTCCCCGGTGGCGAGCACGCGTCCAATGTCATAGCGGGTGGCGGGCCGCTGGTTCCTCGAGCCATAGGGGCGGCCAGGGCCGGGTCGGGTGGGTTTTGGTGCACGGGCTGGCGTGCCCGTCTTCGCGTGCAGGTTCCTGAACCCCCGGCGGACCGGGCCGGGGTGAGCCTGTTCGGTTCCGCCAGCCGTTCCCACGGCCGGCGGAGATCTGCGGTGAGGGGATCGGCGAGGCGGAGTTGTGCGTGGGCGGCCAGGACGAGCCAGGTCCAGCGATCGGCCGCGGCAGAGTCCCGGAGCCTGGGCCGGGTCCAGCCGAGGGTCTGCTTGAGCAGGCAGGAAGGTGTGCTCGACGTCAAACCGTCGCAGAAATGCCTGCCAACACCGATCGACGTCCTCGGTGGTGACTCCAGTGCCCGACCACCACAGCCAGACCGGCCTGTTGACCCCGCCGCTGGGCAGCCTCGCCACGGTCAACCGGATCACGGTGCCCTCGATGACCGGCAACGGCCCGTCGTGGTTCCCGACCAGGTTCACCAGCCAGGCCGAGGTGTTCCGGGCGTAGCTGTCCCACCGCCGTCCGCAAGGCGATCCGCGGCACCGCGCTCGCCACCGAGGATGGCAGCCCACCGGAGGACACCGCACGCTGCCTCATGCACGCCCACTGCGCGCGACGACGCATCGGCGCGCGCACACCGGGACCAGCAGCTCTGCCTGCCCGTGAGCCCACGGGTTGCTTGAGCCGTGTGCCTGGAAAGCAGGCACACACGGTTCTGAGTTCAGCCGTCAGGGACCAGCCGTAGGCAGCCGCGAACGCCGAGGATTCCACCGGGAACTCGACGTCGAGACCGCCCTCGCCGCCGCCGAGACGGCGGCCCGCTTGCGCGACGCCACCGCCGCCGGCGAGAAGATCTCTGGCCCCGCCGCCAGACGAGCCATCGTCGGAGCAGCCTCCGCACCCCGCTTCGAAGGCGCCCTGACCACCCCGAAGGCCGCCACCAAGTTCCTCGCGCGCGACGGCCTCGTCCTCTTCGACAACCCGGACGCCTTCCTGATCTGTGCGTTCAAACGCGACACCGCCCTCTGCGAGCCGGAAGCGGAGGCCACGGCCCCCAACCAGTTCGACTGCCAGCTCGGCTGCGGCTACGCGGTCCGCACGACAGCCACGCACACAGGCCGGCCGCTGCGCCCGGAGACCGTCTACGACTGGATCGACGCCTTCAAACGTCGGCACCCTCTGCTGCCGGTCGCGTGGACGCCGCACTGGTTCCGGCACTCGCACGCGACGGCGCTGCTGCTGGCCGGGGTGCCCGAGCATGTGGTGCAGCGGCGGCTCGGGCACCGCGACATCCACACCCTGATGACGACGTACGCCCACGTCACCGAGGACGCGGCGATGCGAGCGGCGGCCGACTGGAAAGCTGTGGCCGTCCGCTGGGGAGCAGTGGCATGAGTGACTCTGCGGGCCATCGTCCCCGCCGCACCGCCCAGTCCGACCCGCGCCTCGGACACTGCCGCTTGTTCGACGCCGAGATCAACGCTCAGTTGGCCGCTGCTCTCCCGCTGGACGTCCGGCAGGCGTACTTCACCCGGGCGACGATGCCAGACCGCTGGCTGGAGGCGGTGCTGGAGAACCAGCCGTCCTATCGGGCACGCGAGAAGAGCGTGGCGATCGACCTGCGGGGCCTGCCTGCGAGCATGCTCACGGAGTTCGCCTGGTCCATCGAACGGCAGGTCCAGCTCGGCATGCGCATCCAGGCGCAGAACACCACGAAGCTGTCCCGCCAGATCGCTCTGGCGCTCACCGACCCCGCGTACGCACGGCTGTCGAGCCTGACCGATCTGCCGTACGAGGAATGGCTGCGCGCCATCCGCAAGGCCCGCATCCGGGTCGGCCAGCCGCTTGCGGCCAACCAGATGGCGATCGTCGGACGCATCCTGGCGCGTGCCATGGACTTGCTGGTGCACGTCTACCACCGCGGTCCATGGTGGAAGTTGAACGTGTGGAACCCCCTGCTGGACACCCGCATCCCGCTGCGTGAACACGAACCTAAGCGTCATAACCTGATCTACTTCAGCCACCTGACCACGCCCTGGCTACGCGAGGCGGCCAAGTGGTGGCTGTCGCGCCAGCTGGAACGCGGCGTCTACACCTGGAGCACAGTCTTCACCCGGCAGGTGAACCTGTGCTGGTTCCAGCGTTATCTCGACGTGGTGAGCTGTGACGGCCCGCACCTCGTCGACGACCCGAGGCGGCTCGGCCAGTGGGTTCAGGGCTTTCGGCAGTGGCTGAACCGGCAGCGGTGCACCGCTGGGGCGAACAAGGGGCGGCCGCTCGGGCAAATTCATCGCCGCGCCGCCATGACCGGGCTGGAGCAGCTGTACCGGTTCGTGTTCGAGGAGCGCGACGAGGCCGCCGAGGCCCTGGCCGAGGTCCGCTGGCGGCGCTTGGGGCCGCAGCATGCCGTGTTGTTCCGCTACGGCGACAAGCCCACCGGGCCGAAGGCGCCGCCGCCCGATGCACTCCTCAGCGACGCAGCGATCAGCCGCATCGCCAAGCAGAGCGGTCTGCTCGCCCAGCCCAAGACCGAGGGCGGATTCGCCGACGAGCAACTGGTCCGCATCGTCGGCCTGCTCATCAAGACCGGCAGACGGATCAGCGAAATCACCCTGCTGGACTTCGACCCGATCCTCGCGGTCCCCTTCCCCGACCCGGACGGCCACGTCGCACGGCTGCACTACCAGCAGACGAAGATCATCACCGAGGACAGCAACATCCCCATCGATCAGGAGACTCTCGATCTGATCCGTCGGCAACAGGCATACGCCCGCACCTTCATGACCGGGCAGAACCGGCCCGGTGTTGACCCCAAGTACCTGTTCCTGGCCGAGCGCAACAATCGCAACGGCGACCGCCCCTACCCGTCGACGACGGCCCGCCCGCGGCTGACAGACTTCGCCGCCGCCATCGACCTGCGCGACGACCAGGACCGTCTTATCAAGATCTCCAAGACCCACACCTTCCGGCACACCAAGGCCACCAGCCTGCTCAACGCCGGAGTCCCGCTGCACATAACCATGCGCTACATAGGGCACAGGACGCCGGCGATGTTCCTGCACTACGCCCGCACCCTGTCCGCCACCGCCGAGCAGGAGTTCCTGCGCTATCAGAAGATCACCGCCGACGGCCGGGCCTACGACCGTGACCCCCGGGAGATGTTCGAAGCCCTCGCCCTGGACCAGCGCACCGACCGGATCCTGCCCAACGGCTACTGCACCCTGCCGCCCCGACAAGCCTGCGACAAGGGCAACGCCTGTCTGTCCTGCACCAAGTTCGTCACCGACGCCACCTTCGCCGATGTACTCAAACAGCAGCGCGACGAGACGACGAACCTGATCGACTGCCGACAGCGGGCCCACGCGCAACGGTTCGGTGAGCCCATGACCGACGACAACATCTGGCTCCGTGGACGCACCGAGGAAGTCGCCGCCCTCGACGGCATCCTGCTCGCCATCGAACGCATCCGCCGCTTGGACGGCACCATCACAGCGGTCCGCGGCGCCGGCGCCCCACAACGACGTCTCTTCCCCGACCCCGCCGAGAACACCACGGACAGTGCATGAACCCAAGCACCGAGGCCCTGGCAACTGCCGCTCGCGAACGGCGGGAACGAGCCGAGAGCGCCGTCGAGAAGGCGCTGAGAGAAGCCCGCAAAGCCCGCACGCCGGTGAGCGTGACCTCGATCGCCAAGGCCGCCGGCGTGTCCACCGACTTCATCTACCGGCACCCCGTCCTGCGCCCGCAGGTCGAGGCCCTGCGCCGAGCACGCCGCGATAACGACCCCACCGGAGCCACCGGCCACCCCGACGCCGAGGCCGCTGCCAGCACACTGGTCCGCCGCCTCACCCAGCAACTGGCCACCGAGCGCCGCAAACACCGAGAAGAGGTGACACAGCTGCGAACCGCGCTGGAGACCGCCCACGGCGACCTACTCGCCCTGCGCCGCCAACTCGCAGACCGGCAGTGAGCCGGTGCAAAACGCCGTTTCCCGCTTCACTCGCACAAGGAGCAGCTGGTCTTCAGTGCCCCCAAGCCACCGGTACGGCTCCCACGAAGGGGCGCCTCTCCTGTGCCTGCTTCAGTCCTGCGGACGGGATTCTGGGACAAGAACGGCGCGGCAGGTGGACCAGGCTGCGTCATTCAGCAGCGGGCGGAAGCGGGTGAACAGAGCGAGGAGTTCAGCTCCCCACTTCTCGCGGAAGGACGGGTCGATGCGGGCGAGATCGAGTTCGTTGGCGGCAGTCAATGCGGCCAAGTCCTGGCGCAGTTGAGACTCAGGAACATAGGCACGTCCGGTGAATCGGTCACGGAAAGTGGCGCCGGCATCCGCGAGCTTCGGATAGGTGGCCTTCCGGTCGCATGACGCGTAGAGATACACGATCGCTTCGGCCTCCCCGCCGATCACCGCCGCGAGTTCAGTGCGGCGATCCAGGGCCAGCAGAGCAGTGGGGAAGCCGTCGGTGCCATAGGACGCGTGGCACAGGCCCGCGAGCTGGAGGGTGGGGCGGGCACCCCATTCAGCGAGTTGTTCTTGGACGCGCTGGAGATGCGCGAGAAGAGTACCGCCGGGATGAGCGACGTCCGCGGCACCGAGTTCGCTCAGGAGCGCGACGGCGCGGCCGGCGGCAGGAGGGGAAGCGGACACGAGACGGGATCCTTCCGTTGCTCGGGTCGGCACCCGTCCGTGCCTTCGCCTGGGGTCCGGACCTCGCGAAGACGCCGGACGGGTTGCCGCCCAGGGCCCTGCGCTGATCATCGCGAGGAGTAGTAACCCCAGTCAATCCTATGGATTTCTATCTATGCCCAAGCTGTAGCTTGGGTCTTATGACTTTGGACGACCTACGCGTTTTCGTGGCCGTGTGCCGGGCAGGCAGCCTCAGCGCCGTCGCCCGGGAGCTGGCCTGCACACAGTCCGCGGTCAGCCAGCATGTGAAACGGCTGGAACGGGAGACCGGCATGACTCTTCTGGAGCGCCAAGCGCGAGGTGTCGTGCCCACCCATGCAGGGCATGTCTTGTGCGACGCTGCCGCCGATGGCATCGCCGGTCTGGACCTGGCCCTACGGCGCCTCGGAGATCTGGTCAGCGGCGACAGCGGCTCTGTGCGCGTGACCACGGGCGGAACGACCGTACGACACTTCATGTCCGAGGCCATCGTCGCCTTCCGGCAGCACTACCCGAAGGTGAACCTGGAGTTCCAGACGGAGACCTCCAGCCGCAGTTGCTTCGACGCCCTCGTTGCCGACAGCCTGGACCTCGCCTGGGTCACCATCGGCAGCCCGGTGCGGGGCATCGAGCAGCGCACAGTCGTCGAACTGCCCTGGGTGCTGGCCGTCCGCGCCGACGATCCGCTTGCCGGCCGCACTCGCATCGGCGTGGCCGATCTCGCCGGCATCAGCCTGATCCGGCTGCCGCAGAACTCCACCTCAGGCGCCCGCCTCGATGCCGCCTTCGCCGAACGGGGCATCCGAAGCAGTTCCGACACCAGCGTGGCCGACTGGGACACCGCCCTCCTGCTGGCCGAACTCGGCCTCGGCCACGCCGTCGTTCCCGCTCTGCCCGGCTGGCCGGTACCCGGCAACGACGGCCCTCTCCGTCTTGTCCCCCTCCCCGACCTGCCACCGCTGCCGGTCGGTTGGGCTGTACGCCGCTGGGACGCCCTCACCCCGCTCGCCCGGATCTTCGCCGACAGCGTCGCCAGAAGCTGTACGGAGAAGGGTGTAGATGCGCACTGTCAGCGGCAACCCGGCTCGGCCGGCACTGATCAGTAGGCTCAGCCCATGAGCCTTGACAGCCCCATCTCCCCTGATATCGACGAACTGTGGGAGCACCGAGCGACACTTACTCCTGACGACCAGGACGCACGCGCCACCGTTGTCGACGCCGTAAACCTGCTGGACAACGGAACAGCACGGGTGGCATCTGTCGATCCGGACACCGACGAGGTAGTGGTCGACCAGCGGGCCAAGCGCGCCATCCTGTTGTCTTTCAGAGTGCTGGAGATGACCGAGAGCACCGTCGGTGGGTTCCACCATCACGACCGGATGCCGCTCAAAGAACGTTTCGACGGCGTACGCGTCGTCCCTGGCGCGATCGCCCGATGGGGAAGCTACCTGGCCCCCGGCGTGATACTCATGCCATCCTTCGTCAACATCGGCGGCTACGTGGACACCGGATCGATGGTGGACACCTGGGCCACGGTCGGATCCGCCGCCCAGATCGGGCGCAACGTCCACCTGGCGGGCGGCGCAGGCATCGGCGGCGTCCTGGAACCGCCCAACGCCGCACCCGTGGTCATCGAGGACGACGCGTTCATCGGTTCAAGGTCGATGATCGTCGAAAGCGCACGGGTCCGCAGGGGAGCCAAACTCGGCGCCGGCGTGATCCTCACCAAGTCAACCCGTGTCTTTGACGCCGAGACCGGCGATGAACTGCCGCGCGGTGAGGCCCCGGCCTGGTCGGTGTGCGTCAGCTCAACCCGGATGAAGAAGTTCCCCGGCGGCGAATTCGGCATGCCCTGCCTGCTCGTCCTCAAGCGCCTGCCCGAAGGCAGCGGTCACGACAAGCTCGCGCTCAACGACATTCTCCGAGACCACGGCATCGCCAGCTGATTCCCCGAGGAACCAACACATTTACCTTCCTGGTAGGCAGACTGCTACTGGCTAGTGCCACTCGTGAACGTCAGCGGCATACCGCTGACGTTCAGAACACCTGCTTCTTGTCACTGCACCGCAACGACGCCGGATAAGAGATGGTCATATTCGGCGTCCCCGAGTCGGCCTGTGTAGCCGTAGGAGGCCGCGTTCAGCTTCTTCTCCTTGCTGGTGAGCGAGACGGGTGGCCGGATCCCCTTCGTGTAGCCGCCTGGGCGGCAGATCGTCGATCCAGGACAGTCCCACGTCTGGTCCAACACCGACTGGGGACCCAACAGCCAGTACCTGGTCGCGGGCGACTTCAACGGAGACGGCAAAGCAGACCTGGGCTTCTACTACGATTACGTCGCTCAAGCCCCGGCTCTGTTCACGCTGACGGCCGACGCCAGCGGCGACGGCGGCGTCGCCTCCCCCGTACTCCGCTCCACAGGCCTGTAACGGCCGCGCCCGGTGTGGGCCCGGCCCGGCATGTCACCGCCCCCGCCCCACACTGGGCACCTTCGCTACGCCAGCATCACCCGCTGTTCCCAGAGGATTCAGGAGAAGCTTCGTGTCCAGCCAGCGACGCATGCGCGCCGCCCTCGTCAGTGCCATAGCGATCGCCGCCGGTCTCACCACCGGACCCGCTGTCGCCGATACCAGCCCCTCAGTGACCGCCAGCCTCCCGCAGAGCATCGACATCGCCGACGCTCCAGGCGACATGACCGTGACGGTCACCAATCCGCCCGCCACCGACGCCTTCATCCGGCTCTACTTCCCCGGCGGCACCACCGGCCTGACTATCACCGACTCGAACGGCACCGTGCTGCCTGCCACCCCGGTGACCGGGGACACCACCGCCACCTACGTGGACGTGGACCGGGCCGACAGCAACAACAACGGTGTCCCCGGCGCCCCACTTCAAGCCGGCGACATCACCCTGCACATCTCCGCCGCCTATCCCGCCAACGGCGCTGAGATACAAGCCGAGCTCATCGACGGGGCAACCGGCCACACCCTCTACGTGGCGACACGTCCCGTCCCGACGATCACGGTCAATGAACCCGGACTTCGCCACGCCACCGAACTGGACTCCAACCCCTACCCGCTCATGCAAGGCGCACCGGCCGACTACCCACTCGACGTCAAGCTCCCCATGCTCGCGCCGCCCGCCGAGACCCGCACCACGCTGACCTTCTCAGCCGCCCAACTCGCCTCCGGCGGTTACACCGCCGCCCAGGTCGCCGCCAACCTCCACGCCACCTGCTCCGCCGACGGCAACCCCGCCACCGCGTGCACGTGGACGCAGAACGCCGACGGCTCGCTGACACTGTCCTACCCCGAGGCAGCCACCCTCTTCCCCACCAGCGGCACCGCCCACGTCCCGCTCGACCTCACCCTCAACCCGTACTACTGGCTGCACGCCGGCACCCTCGCCGGAACACTGACGATGCGCAACGCGGGGGGAGCCGTGCTCGCCACCGCACCCCAGTCCTTCCAGATCAGCGGCGGCTGGCCGCCGGACAGCCTGGTGTGGGACCTGCTCGGCCGGGACAGCAGCGGCACCCTGTGGCGCTACCACGGCACCGGCCAGCCCTCCTCGCTCTTCGGCGGACGGGACAAGATCGGCACGGGCTGGGGCCAGTACAACGCCATCACCAGCCTCGCCGGGCAACGCGGCGACGGCACCGGCGACCTCGTGGCCCGCGACACCTCTGGGGTGCTCTGGCTCTACCCGGGCTCGGGCAACGAGGCTGCCCCGTTGAAGACGCGCGTGCGGCTCGGCTCCGGCTGGAACGTGTACACCATGCTCGTCGGCGCCGACGACGTCACCGGAGACGGTCACCCCGACCTGCTCGCCCGCGACTCCTCCGGCGTCCTGTGGCTCTACCAGGGGACCGGCCAGGCCGCTCCCGCGTTCAAGCCGCGCGTCCGCATCGGCTCCGGCTGGAACACCTACACCATGCTCGTCGGCGCCGGCGACCTCACCGGAGACGGCCACCCCGACCTGCTGGCGCGCGACACCTCCGGCGTCCTGTGGCTCTACACCGGCACCGGGAACACCAGCCCGCTGTACAACCCCCGTATCCGGCTCGGCTCCGGCTGGAACACCTACAGCGCGCTCGTCGGGGTCCGCGACGTCACCGACGACGGCCACCCCGACCTCCTCGCCCGCGACCACAACGGCGTGCTCTGGCTCTACACCGGAACCGGAGGATCCAACCCCCTCTTCGAGCCGCGCACCCGCACCGGCTCCGGCTGGAACGAATACAACTCCCTCTCCTAGTCCCGCTCCGCGTCCCCGCCTTGCCCTGGCGCACAGGCCGAGGCGGGGACGCGGCCAACCACCAACCGCACGGCGGGCGGAACAACCGCGATCGGCTACGTTCGACTCCCGGCCGCCTCGCTGATCATCACCCCAGGCGTTATTCGACGACCCTGCCACCCACCACCGGCAGGCGGGCGGGTACTGCCACACGTAGCCGTCCGCCCGAGGACGTGGCCCGCACCATCCGCCTGCAGGCGGCCGGGCCTTCATGTTTGATTGCCGCATCGACAGCGGCGCGGTCCTCAGCTCATCACATCGAACCAGGAGTGAAAATCCATGCACGGCTCTCTGGCGGCCGACCTCGCGGCCCAAGCACAGGACTCTCCACCTGCGGGTGGTCTCGCCGCATTGGGTGCGTTCATCGTTCTCGCGGGCTGCTGCTTCCTCGTCATGGCCCGGCGGTGGAAGAAGATGGAGGACGAGCCTCGCATCGGCCGCCTGTTCGCCGGACCGCGCCTCGCGGCAGCCCGCACTGCCTATCTTGTCGTGGGCTGGAGCGGCGTGGCGTTCGGGGCGTTCGTGTTGTTGGCCGCTGTTGCGGTGGCCGCTGCTGGCAAGACCGGCTGACACGAACGAGGAACCGTAGGCCATCAGTGCCGATGCTGAGCAGCCTCATCCGCACCCGCCCCGATGAACCTCGCCACCCAGCGCACCGTTCAGACCGTCGACCGGCGTGCCGTGCGTGACGAGGACATCCTTATCTGATCTTTTCGTTAGTTCTGTGGGCGTGATGGGCTTGTTGGCGGGATCCTGGTGTCGTGTCTTTTAAGCCTTCGCCTGTTGCCTCCGAGCCTGTCGTTCCTCCTTTGACGCGGCCGCAGTTGGCCGAGGCTCGGCGTGTGCGGGCGGCTGAGTTGTTCGAGCAAGGACGCTCGAGTGCTGAGATCGCACGGATGCTGGGGGTCAGCGACGAAAGCGTACGGCGGTGGAAACGGGTGTGGGAGGAAGGCGGCGCTGATGCCTTGCGGCGACGCCCGGCCACCGGTCGTCCGCCGAAACTGGACGATGCCCAGGTCGAACAGGTGCGGACCGCGCTGGAACAGGGCGCCCAGGCGCATGGCTTCGAGGCTGATCTGTGGACGCTGGAGCGGGTTGGTCTGGTGGTCGAGCGGGTGGCAGGGGTGTCATTGTCGCGGGCGTCGGTCTGGCGTCTGCTGACCAGTCGGTTGGGCTGGAGCCTGCAGCGGCCGGAGCGTCGGGCGGTGGAGCGGGACGAGTCCGAGATCGCCCGCTGGATCGCTCATGAGTGGCCACGCATCAAAAAGGGGCGATGAACAAACGTGCCTGGATCGTCTTCCTCGACGAATCGGGCGTCTCGCTGCTACCCCAGGTCCGACGCACCTATGCACCCCGCGGCCGCACTTCGCTCTTGCGGCATCGACTGAACTGGAAGCGCGCCTCAATGGCCGCGGCTCTCGGCTACCACGCCTCAGACCCCGACCGCGGGCCTCGCCTGTGCTTCCACCTCAAGCCCGGCAGTTATGACACCGCCGCTCTGATCGAGGTCCTTCAACAGCTCAAGGCGTTCTACCGCGGAGAGCGGGTGGTGCTGGTCTGGGACGGACTGTCCGCCCACTGGAGCCGGACCATGCGGGCTTGGGCCGCCGAACAAGACTGGCTGACCCCTGAACGATTACCGGCTTACGCGCCTGAGCTCAACCCGGTAGAACTGCTGTGGTCGTCGCTCAAGAAACGCGAACTCGCCAACCTCGCCGGCGACCACCTCGCAGACGTCGCCGACGCCACCGAACAAGGCATTCGCCGCATCAACCAGAACGATGGGCCTTGCCCCCGAGTCTTGGACACGGGTTATGCGGCTGGGGTCAGCGTAGTTGGTGTTGTCCGGGACGCTGTTTCGTAGGCGATGGGACTGCGTTGTCCGAGGCGGGAGTGACGGCGTCGGGTGTTGTAGCGGTGCAGCCAGCCGAACGCGTCGAGGCGGGCCTCGCGCTCGCTCGACCAGTGCTTGCGGCCCTGGAGCGTCTCGCGTTTGCAGGTCGCGTTGAAGGACTCGGCAAGTGCGTTGTCCGCGCTGGAGCCGATCGCGCTCATCGACTGGCGGATACGGCCTGCCGGCAGGCGTCGGAGAAGGCCCGGCTGGTGTACTGGGCGAGTTCAACCGGTCGTTGCAACACCAGGCTGCAGTAGTGAGCGTAGCTGCTCCTCGAAGACCTCGGCCGGGGTCTTCCAGCCGAGGATCTTGCGGGGTCGGTTATTGATCGCCAGGGCGACGGCTTCGAGGTCCTCGGCGGACCACCGGGACAGGTCGGTGCCCTTCGGGAAGTACTGCCGCAGCAGCCCGTTCGTGTTCTCGTTCGTGGGTCGCTGCCAGGGCGAGTGCGGATCGGCGAAGAACACCTTCGTCCCGGTCTCGAGCGCGAACTGGGCATGCCCGGAGAGTTCCTTCCCGCGGTCCCAGGTCAGTGTCTTGCGGAGCTGCTCGGGGAGCTTCGTCATCGACACAGCGAGGGCAATGTTCATCGTGACGGCGCCGTAACCGCCCAACGCCGGGCCGTTCTTCACGGGCGGCACCTCGCCCCAGCCCTCCATCCTCGGCAGATGCACCAGGAGGGTGGATCGGCTGCTACGCTCGACGAGCGTGCCGATCGCGGACCGGCCCGTCCCGATGATCAGATCGCCTTCCCAATGCCCCGGGACCGCGCGGTCTGCGGCCTCTGCAGGACGTTCACTGAGGACGACATCCGCGGTGACATGCCCTTGCGGCTTGTTCCGTGACCTTGACCGGGGCTCTCGAAGCGCCCGCCCGGTGCGCAGGCAGGCGACCAGCTCACGCTTGAGCGCACCACGGCCCTCGATGAACAGCGACTGGTAGATCGCCTCGTGGCTGATGCGCATGGACTCATCCTCGGGGAAGTCGGCCTTCAACCGGTGCGAGATCTGTTCCGGGCTCCATGCTGTCGCCCACCGCCTGTCTTGCCGGTGCGGCTTGTTCAGCCCTTTCCACGGAGGCGTCTGCGGTCCTGCGGCGACGGTCCCGTCAGGCCGGTGAACGTTCCCCGACAACCTCTTCTGAACGTACTCACGCAACCGGTCGTTGCCCAGGAGCTTCGCGCTCTTCGGGCGTTTGGCCGCCTGCTGAGCCTTCCACTGGGCGACCGTCGCGCGGTACTCCTGCTTGCCGCTGCGCGTGGCGGCGTTGCGGCGCAGTTCTCGAGAGATTGTCCCGGGGTCACGCCCCAGGGCGCGGGCGATCTCGCGCACACCCTTGCTCATCGCTCTGAGGATCGCGATCTCCTCGCGTTCCTCGAACGTGAGGTACCGGCCCGAGGGCTCGGCCAACGAGATCGGAGGCATGCCGCCAGCGTGACGAAACCACCTCGCACCCACCGGCCACGACACGCCGACCGCCAGCGACGCCTCGGCCGTCGTGACGCCCGTGGCGATCAGTCGCCAGAACTGGCGCTGCACGACCCGAGACGGATCAGGCCGCCCCGGCGAGCGCATCGCCGGCCGCAACGCACGGTCAGCGCGCCACTGCCGACGCCGCCCCTCCGGAACATCGCTGGTCTTCAAACTCCAGTCCGCCGTGGCCACGTCGCACACCTCCGAGATCAGGGTGTTGCGACGACCAGTTGAATCCACCCTGGGCCCCGTGGTCGGTGTGCATGACCGCCCCGGCGAGACTGCCGCGGGTGCGTTCGGCGGCGGCCAGGGCGTCGGTGACGAGATCGGTGCGCATGTGATCCGCGATCGCCCAGCCAACCAGACGGCGTGAGGCGAGGTCGATCACGGTGGCCAGGTAGAGGAACTTCCCGCCCTCCAGCGGGAGATAGGTGATGTCGCCGACGTACTTCGTGTTCGGCTCACTTGCGGTGAAGTCGCGGCCGATCAGGTCCGGGGCCTTCGCCGCGGCCGGGTCCGCGGTCGTGGTGCGGTGCCTGCGCCGCAGCCGCACTCCCGCCAGGCCGATGCTCCGCATCACCCGGGCGATCCGCTTGTGGTTGATGCGCCCGTCTCGCGGAGTTCGGCGGTGATCCTGGGGACGCCGTAGGTGCCGCCCGATTCGTGGTGCACGGCCCGTATCCGGGTGGCAAGGCGGACGTCGGCGGCCTGGCGGGCGGCCCGAGCCTCAGCGGTGCGGCGCCAGTAGTAGAAGCTGGAACGGGCGGTGCCCAGGATGGTGCACAGCCGCTTCACGCCGTACCGGCGCTGGTGGTCGGCGACGAACTGGAAGCGGTTCACCAGCGTGTCTCCCCGGCGAAATACTTGGCCGCCTTGCGCAGGATCTCGCGTTCCTCCTCCAGCTCACGGACCTTCTTGCGCAGAGCGGCGTTCTCCGCCTCCAACGGCGTGGGCGGCTCGGTGGATACCTCCGCCCGGCGTCCCCGCGGCCGGCTCGCGCCAGCCGCCCGGACCCAGTTACGCAGGGTCTCGGGATTGATCCCCAGATCGGCGGCAACCTGCCGGATCGTCGCCTCGGGCCGCGACTGGTACAGCGCGACCGCGTCCGCCTTGAACTGCGGCGGATAGTTCTTCATGACCACGAGATGTCCGTTCTCAGATCCTCAGGATCCAGTGTCTCGTGTGTCCAAGATCAGGGGTCAAGGCCCAACCGGTGGCCGGCCGGCCATGGCGAGCCGGACTCCTCTTCCTCGGGGGCTCGTTGTGGCTCGGGCTCTGGCGCCTTGGGCATTAGGACGTGCAGGCAGCGGCGGTGTTGTGCGACGGTTCGCTCGGCGGCCTCGCTCAGGTTGTGCCACAAGTGCCACCGGTCCGCGACCTGAACGGCCTGCGGCGCCCCGGCGGCGCCTTCTGCGTAGAACGGGGCGCGGTCGCGGCAGATGACTTCGACACCGGGCCGCTGGGCCAGCCACGCGGCCAGCGTTGATGCCTCCCGATCGGGCAGCAGGTCGACGGGCCGCCGGGTTTCGATGTCGACGAGGACGGTGCCGTAGTGGCGGCCCTTGCGAGTGGCGTATTCATCGACCCCGACCACCCGCGGCGCGGGCACCACCGGCTCAGGAAGGGCGTCGACCAGGCGCAAAAACGTGCTGCGGCTGACGGTCACTCCGAAGACGCGGGCCAGCCGGGCGCCGGCCCGGCCGGCCAGGGCGAGCCCGACCGCTGCCAGGGCGGCACGGAGCCGCTCGGTCCGCTGGCCGTGCCTGCAAGTCAGGCCGGGTATCTGCTCGACAAAGGTGCGTCGCGCGCACGCCGTGTTCCTGCTGGCGAACCGACGGACCCGTAGCTGCAGTACGACGCTTCGTCCGGCGCTCGGGACATCAGCGGGAAACCGCAGGTAGGACCCGTGAACACGGCTGGAGCATGTCCCGCACTCCGGGCAAACGGCGCCCACCGAAGTGCACTGCGCTCGACACGTACTGTCTCGGTGTTCACGTCCACCGACAGCACCGCGACGTCCGCGATCGACGGAAACAACAGCTCCTTCAGCCGGAGCACGACCTCCTTTTCCCCCCCCCCCGAACTGTCGGCCCAGCCGCCTTCACCACGGCTCATTTTCGGACGACTTCGGGTGCCTCCCAGGGACGCCGTGTCGTCACTCAGAGTTGCCGGGTCACAGAAGTTGAGCCAGAAGCCATTCTCGTGAACAAGGCCAGCACGCCGCCCCGCACGACCTGTTCACCTCCACTCGGACGCTCCAACGGCCACCGCGCGACCCCGCCGACGTGCGAGGGGAAGATCGCCGGCGCCTGCAGGCGAGTTGGCCGTCCAGCGTCATCTGCGGCGCTATCGCACCGGGCGTGGACACACGCCCGCCGTCGGTCCCAAGCCTCCCTCGGTCCGCGAGGTCACCTCATGGATCATGACTCATCCCGAACACCTCCGCGACGGCGATGCCGACAAGCTGCGTCGCCTGCGTGAGCGCGACCCCGAGCTGGACCGGCTCACCGGCCACGTCAGGAAGTTCGCCGCCCTGATGACTACACGCCACGGCGACCGACTCGAGGAGTGGATCACCGAAGCCGAAAAGGACACCCTGGCCCCGCTGGCTTCCTTCGCCCGCAACCTCCGCCGTGATCTCGATGCCGTCCGCAACGGCCTGTCCCTGCCCTACAGTTCCGGCGCCGTGGAGGGCAACATCAACCGGCTGAAGATGCTGAAACGACAGATGTTCGGCCGGGCCGGCCTCGATCTCCTTCGCAAACGCGTCCTGCTCGCACGATGAGCCAGACCGTCCGGATCACAAGATCGTCGACAGAACCAAGATCCGCGACGGCGCGGTCGCCAACCGGCCCGTCTATGTGGCCCTGGCCGTCACCGTCGAGGGCCGGCGGGAGATTCTGGGCCTGTGGGCCGGCGACGGTGGTGAAGGCGCCAAGCACTGGCTACACATCCTCACCGAGATCAAGAACCGCGGCGTGAGCGACGTGCTGATGCTGGTCTGCGACGGCCTCAAAGGCCTGCCCGAGGCAGTGGAGACGGTCTGGCCTCGCACCATCGTGCAGACCTGCGTGGTCCACCTGTTGCGGAACTCCTTCCGCTATGCCGCCCGCCAGGACTGGGACAAGATCGCCAAGCTCCTCAAGCCCGTCTACACCGCTCCCACCGAAGAGGCCGCCCTGGACCGGTTCGCCGAGTTCGCCGACGCCTGGGGCAGGAAGTATCCGGCGATCGTGAAACTGTGGGAGAACGCATGGGAGGAGTTCACCCCGTTCCTGCGGTTCGACACCGAGGTCCGCCGGATCATCTGCACCACCAACGCGATCGAGTCGGTCAACGCGCGGATCCGGCGAGCGGTCAAGGCCCGCGGACACTTCCCGAACGAGCAGGCCGCCCTGAAATGCGTCTACATGGCCATCATGTCCCTCGACCCCACCGGCAAGGGCCAAGCCCGCTGGACCATGCGCTGGAAGACCGCGCTGAACGCCTTCGACATCACCTTCGACGGCCGACTCTCAACAGCCCGCCAGTAACCAAACCACCCTGGTTACACCGCTCGTTTGACAGACCCTGTTCCCCGCCCAGGGACGTGGCTGATGTCGGTGAGGCGGGATCCGCCCGGTCTTCGAGGGCGCAGGAGCACCACCGTCGGCAGCCCGGCGCCGCGCAGTCCGGTTCGAAGGCGGTCAATGCCCCCGGGGGCACATCAGGAAACGGTGACCCCGAGCTGCTGAATGGCCCATGTTCTTGAAGGGGTTCGAGGATTGCCCTGCGGGGCCCGGACAGCCTCGCAGGGCAATCCTCGGAAAGCGACGGCTTCTTGAAGATCGTGCAGACGCTCAGGTGGCCGAGAACGGTAAGGAGTACATCGGTTCGGGGTTCGAGAGGTTCATTGGCCCTTCTCGGTGAACCAGTCGATCAGGCCCTGGGCCGTGTTGTGGGGGGAGTCGATGCCGGGCATCTCGTCGGTGACGGCCTCGGCGCTGCGGGGGAACATGGCCTGCTCGTACTCAGTGAGCGCCGTCTCGATGTCGTCGGGGTGCGCGGCGAGGACTTCACCGAGTTCGGCGCCGTCGAGCATGGCTAGGTTGGCGCCCTCGCCGTTGGGAGCTGCGAGGTGGGCGGCGTCGCCGAGGAGGGTCACTCCCGGTACGCGGTCCCACCGGTGCCCGGTCGGCAGGGCGTAGAGGGGGCGCAGGACCGGCGCGACGTCGTTGTCGGTGATCAGCGCGGTGAGCTCCGGTGCCCAGCCGTCGAATTCCTGCGCGATCCGCGCGGTGGCCGTGGCGGCATCGGTGAGATCGATGGCGGCGAACCAGTCCTGCGGCTCGGACAGCCCCACGTAGGCGTGCAGAGTGTCGTCCTTTTCCCGGTGAGCGAAGATCTCCCTGCCCGGTGAAGGAGCGATCAGCATCCCGCCGCCGACCGCTTTCGCGGCGGCCGGGTGCCGGGTGTCGGCGTCGAACAGGTAGGTCTCGACGACCGATTTACCGATGTACTCGGGTGTGGCGGTGGACAGCAGCGGCCGGACCCTTGACCACGCGCCGTCCGCGCCGACCAGCAGGCTGGTGACGACGGTGCCGCCGTCGGCGAACGCCACCTCGTGGCGGCCCTCGCCGAGGGCACGGGTGCCGCTGACCTTGTGCCCCCACCGCACGGTGCCCACCGGGAGTGAGTCGAGCAGGATCTGCCGCAGGTCGCCGCGCTGCACCTCGGGACGTCCGCCCGTACCGTCGTCGGCTTGGTCGAGTAGCACAGTCCCGTCCCGGTCCAGGATCCGCAGCGCCTGGCGGCCCTTCAGGACGATTGCGTGGAACTCGTCCATCAGGTCGGCCGCCTTGAGTGCGAGCTGCCCGTTGTAGTCGTGGATGTCGAGCAATCCGCCCTGCGCGCGCCGAGGCGGACGACTCCGCCTCGTAGACCGTGACCGGGATTCCGTGGACGTGCAGGACGCGGGCCAGCGTGAGTCCGCCGAGTCCGCCGCCGATGATCGTGACTGGGGTGTGCATGGTGGCTCCTTCGAGATCGGGCCGCCCAGTGAGCTCCGGCCGGCCTTCTCTGGAAAGGTGCCAGCCCCCGCCTACGAGCCACCGACATCCGACCGACAGCACCCCACCGTGCTCCGACATGGCACCGACACCGCAGATCAGCTGGCTGTCAGATGGACACGCCCCCTGGTTGAGCCCGTACCAACTGATCGTTTCAGAATGCCGCTCGACGGAGATGCCGGAAGCCCCTGTGTGACAATCGCTTCGAGCGTGGACGGGGCGGGGGAGGCCCCATGGAACGGAGCTCGGCTGCGGAAGAACCGCACGTGGTGACCGCGCGTGATCTTGTGATCGGTTACATCGATGCCCTCAACGCGGTTGGTGTGGCCATGAGAGCCGCGATCACCCCGCTTGAACGGCTTGGGGACATGCTCAGCCTGGTCCGTTCGCACCGGATCATCAGCCGCAGCGGCGAAATCGGTACCTACTCCTACCAGGTCCACGGAGCAGGCTGCCTCTTCATCAGCGACAACCGCACCGAGATCGACGTGGACTTCGCGGCCGACGGCAGGGAGATCTTCGATTTCTGGCGGCTGCGCTGCTATGGGCAGAGTTTGCCTGAGCCTCATGACCCCACGGAACAGGACTTGCGGTCCGCAGTGGAGTCGCTGAAGCCCCTGCTGGTCGAGGTGCGGCCAGGGTGGTTCAGCGTGGCTGAGACTTCAGCATGAGACCGGCGTGTCAACTGGCGGTTGATGATCTTCGTCGGCAGGGTCTGCGGGGTGTCCGATGTTCTTGTCCCTGATGGCCTGTGGAAGCGCATAGCCCCCCTGCTGCCACCGCAGCCGGAGCGAAGGCGCCGGCACCCAGACCGGCTTCGGGTGCTGGACCGCGTTGCACTGGCGGGGCTGCCTGCCCGTGCTGTCTAGAGATTGAACGTGCCCACGACGGGTGAGTGGTCGGAAGGCTTGTCGTGCGGTGCGGCCGGCTGCGTGGCCGCCACGCTCGGCAGCTTGTTGGTCCGGGTGGAGGTCTTCTCGAACTTCCCCATAAGGGAGTGGCTGATCAGTATGTGGTCGATGAGTTCAGGCTGGCCCTCGAAGGCGCGGGAGTAGCCGCCTTGTTCCAGGACGCGCGGGGCGTTCAAGGCTTCGGTGCTGCGCCAGGAGCGGGCCGTCGCGCGCTGTGAGCGGATCACTGTTGCGGTAGATCTGCGTGAGGACTCGCCAGGCGCGCTGGCCGCCGCAGGGCACGACCCGACGGTGCCGACCGTGTGGATCGCCGAAGGACTGCTGATCTATCTGCCCGAGGATGCGGTGGAGTTGCTGCTGGCCAGGATCAGCCGGCGGCAGGCGGTCGGATGGGGCTGACGTTGGGCTCGCGCGGCGTGATCGAGCGCTTCGGCGCGGACGCCGTGCCGGGATCGGCGGCGTCCGTGTGGGTCTCGGAGATGCCCGACGACCCGGTGGGCTGGCTGGCCGGGCACGGCGGGGAGACCGACAGCCACACCCTGCGCGAGCGCGCTGCCGCCTACGCCCGCCCGATCAGCACCCCGCCGCAGCACGAGGAGCGGCCCGGCGGACTGATCTCGGCGGTCCGCCAGTAGAGCGCCTCCCGGTTCGCAATCTGCGCTGCGGATCAAACACTGTGACCGCTCGTCCGCGTGTTCTCCTCGATCAACACCCCGGGAGGGGGAGCGGGCATTCCCACTCCCCCGGGGGCCGTCCACGGGGCCGCCCGAGTGTGACTCGGGCGGGACTGAACCGGTGGGGTCACACGCGGTGTCAGGAGGCGAGCACGCGCGCGTGGAGCTCCGTCACGATCTTGCGTGCCGAGGAGATCGCCCCGTGCTGCCAGGCGTCCAAGTAGCTCAGGTAGTCACCGGCGAAGTACACATTGCCCTGCGCCGTGTTGAGCGGCGCGTACGCCGGCGCGTCGGGGCCTCCGGGCATCGAGTGCCAGGCCCCCTCGAGGTATGGGGCGAGCTTCCACTGATGGGAGAAGGAAGCAGCCAGCTCGGTACGGTACTTGTCGCCGTGGATCATGACGCCCTGCGTGACGGCACGCTCCAGCCGTTCGGCCGGGGTGAGCGCCGAGTACACGTCCGAGTGGGCACCGGTGTTGTAGTAGCCGATGATCAGGCCACGGTCGCCGAGGTGGCCATAGGACGGGTACCAGATGTGGTCCAGGTCCATGTCGGTCTCGGTGATACCACCGAAGATCTTGAAGTCCTTCTCCCACCAGCGGCTCTTGTACTCGAGGCCGATCTTGGAGGCGTTGGAGGGCTTCACGGCGAGGAGCGCGGTCTGCACCTCGGTGCCGAGGTTGTGCGGGGTCTTCGCAAGGATGTGCGGTGCCAGGGTGGCGATGCAGTAGTCGGCCTCGACCACCCGGGTACGGCCGTCCTGGGTGTAGGTGACGACCACACCGTCCGTGGTGTTCTTGATGTCGGTCACGGCTGCGCCGGTGCGGATCTTCTCGTGTCCGATGGCGCGCGCGAAGGCCTTGGGTATCTGGTCCATGCCGCCGACCGGCTGGAACATCAGCATCGCCTGGTCGTAACCGAATTCGAAGGAGAAGTAGCGGCCCACGTTGGACGCGAAGACGTCCGACAGCGACGGAACATCGCCGAGTTCCTCGCCGGGCGTGCCGGCGGCGCCGGGGTCGACGGTGAACCCGCGGTGTTCGGTGCCGGTGTACGTGTAGTCGGCGCCGAGGGAGCCGTAGCTCTTGAGGAAGGTCAGCAGCCGCTCCTTGTCGTCGGCCGTCAACTCGCCGTCGAGAGCACCGGCGTTGGTCGCCTTGGAGAGCAGCTCGGAGACATAGCCGTACACGTCGGCCTTCGCGGTCCGGTACCGGACCGGCTTCGTCATGCCCTTGCCCGGGTTGTAGATGAACGCGCTGGCATTGGTGTTGGTGAAGACCTCGACCGGTACGCCGAGTTCGCGGCAGTAGTCGAGGGTGACCATCCACTGGGCGAGGCGCGCCGGCCCCGCGTTCATGTACTGGCCCTTGCTGAAGCGGGCCGTCTGGCTGACGCCGTTGATGTCCGTGACGCTGTCGCCGCCGCGGATGGTGAGGTTTCGGCCGCCGACGCGGTCCCGAGCCTCGAGGATCGTACAGTCGTAGCCGGCCTTCCCCAGCTCGTAAGCGGAGGTGAGACCCGCGATGCCGCCTCCGATGACAACCACTCTGGCGGGCTTGCCGCCGCGCCCCTGAAGAGTGAAGTCGCTGCGGCGCGGCGCCTGGAAGGGCGCCTCCTTCTCCGCCGCGTAGGCGGCCGTGGGCGCGAGGCCGAGGGCCCCCATGGTAGCGAACATGGCTCCGGCGCCACCGGCGACACCGACGCGGCGCAGGAACGCTCGGCGACTCGTTCCCGGCCCGACCTGAGGCTGTGCCATGACTGGGCTCCCCTTTCGATCTTGAATGAAGACCGGGGAAGCCTCCCAATGACCGGTTACGGCCCATGGGTTATTGATGTAACCCACACGTTTCTACAAGCTCGCGCCCCGGTGAGACGCGGGGCTGTCTCGATGTGCGGCTCCGTAGCGTGAGCACGAGCAACCACAACCAAGGCAGCTGCCGGACGTCCGAACTGGCGCATCGTCCGCTACGCGGACGACCCGGACCGGCGTCAGCTCCTGGCCCAGGAGCAAGAGCCTTTCGGGGCGATCCTTTCATGCATCGACTCCCGAGTGCCGCCTGAACTCCTCATCGACACCGGGCTGGGGGATCTTCACGTGATGCGCCCAGGTGGGGAGGCGGTCGGCCCGGTGGTCGCTGGTTCTGTCGAGTACGGGCCCATGACCAGCGGCACTCCGCTCATCGCGGTCCTCGGGCATCAGCGCTGCGGCGACGCCAAAGCGGCGTACGAGTCCCTTCGCTACGGCAAACCACTGCCCGGCAACCTGCAGTCGATCGTCAAGGCTCTGCAGTCGCATACAAGCAGGCAGTGAAGGAAGTCGGAGCCGAGCCGGTCGAGACCAGGCCCGTGCCTAGGTCAAGCTGACCGCCACCGATCTGCGTTCCATGGTCGTACCGAGACGGCCATCAGCGAGGCGCTGGGCGGCTTCGGCCTATGAGGACAGCTCGAGGCCGTCGAAACTCAAGAACATCGCGTCCCGGCTGAGGGGCGCGAGTGGCTCCCGAGCAGCGGCCGAAGTGCTCTCCGTTCGTTCTCGTGGAGAAAGCCATCCGGGGAAGTTGCAGGGCTGGCTGCCTTTCACCAGTCCGGCGGGGGATCGGAGGCAAGGCCGGCATGCGGGAGCGGGTAGGACGCCGCGGCCGTCCGCAACGTCCCGTCCGACCACGAGCGCAACGACCCCAACGGCGTCGGGGTGTTCGTCTAGAAGGGCGACGGCAACCCGGACCAGCTCCTCGTCAAACCCGCGCCGGGTGCGGCGTCGGCCGACGGTGGCGTGAAGGTCTTCCCCGCGACTGCACCGCCGCCTCGTCGCGGAGGGCGTCGGCAACCACGAGACCGTGACGGTCGCACCGGAGTCCGTGCTGTGGACCGCGAACGGAGCACCCGTCGAGAGCGGCATGCTCACGCCCCGGCCCCGCCCGGCGCATCGCACCATCAGGGGGCGATACGCCTGTGCGTGACAAGCAGACGCAGGTGAAGGTCTCCGCCCTCGGCACGGTCAACAGCGTGCACATGCCGTCCCAAGGCCCGGCGATCGCCGACGCGACGCCCGCACGATCATCTGGTGACGCGAACCACAGCCAGGATCCCGGGCCGGCTCGGGAGCCCCGCACCGGCAGCAGTCTCATGGACCGGCCCGCCCCCGGAAGACCGGCAGCGCCTCTTGCCTCATCCTCTGCACCGACCGGTGTTGCGCCGCAGTCACGGCCGTGTGAACGGTGACTGTCGACGGCCGGCAGCCAGCGCACTGAGGCGGTCGCCGATGACGGAGACAGCAGGCCGGGGCTCGTTCGCGTAGTACCAGGGCTTGCGTCGGCGCAGCAGCGCCTCGCCGTGCTCGCTCCAGGTGAATCCGGGCTTGCGCAGCACCTTCCGGAACACCGCGTCGACGGTCTCCGGGTGGGCGGCAGCCAGCCGGCGGATCGGCAGCGGCCCGATCGACTCCTCGCGCAGGTATGTGCGCAGCAAGTCCTGGTACTGCCTGCGGCCCCCGAGTGCCGGGTCCCCGAAGAGGTCCTGGAGCATTCCGTAGTCCGCATAGAAGTTGAGCCCGTCGACCTGGTCGTAGATGACACCGATGGTGTCCGAGCCCGCCAGTTCCCTCGGCAACTCGAAGAAGGGCGGCTCCAGGCCGGGCAGGCGCCTGCCTCGGGCGCGGTCAGGCTGTCGGGCGACGGCGGCCTCTTGGCGATGGCGGTAGTAGGCGTTGAGGAGATCCTCGGCTTCGGCAGGCGGAAGCGCCAGTTCGTCGCCGCCGCAGAACTGGACGAACGCGGCCCGGTCCTCCCGCATCGCCTGCCACCCCTGCTCGATCTTCTGGGGGTTGCGCGCCCGCTCGGCAAGGGCTTCCTGACGGGCCGCTTCTCCTCCTTCGACGACCTTTCGCAGGACGATTTCCGCCGCGGTCCAACTCGTCCTGCTCTCGCGAAGGGGTCATGGGCCGATGCGGCCACGGGCCACCGTCGCCCTGCGCACGGGCGAGGTCCGCCGACTGACCACACCCGGCCTCGAAGCGCCTGACCCGGAGGACACGGCATGGCTCTCCGCGATCACCGACAGGTGAGGCCATAGCCAGGAATGGCAATGCGCCGCCGGGGATTCAGGTCGCATGGGCAGAGTGTCTGAGCCGCCGCTGACGCGCATGCCGTGCTCGCCTTTTCGAGCGCCCGCAGACGGATCAGCCCTTCAGGGCGGCGCTGATGCTCGGCTCGCTGCTCGACGGATTCCTCGTGGAGGCGTGGCGATTGCGCACCAGCCTGCTGGTGACGGCCGCGAGCACGAAGGTTGTCCCCCAGTGCTGGTGGCCCCTTCCACACTCGCACACCTGGGATGGGCGCTTCGAAGCGAACTCGAGGACAACGGTTCGATTTCTGTACGCGCCAGGGGCTGACACCGGGGTCCTGGTGCGCGATAACGTGCGCGTTCGGCCCGATCATCGCACTGTCCGGGGACTGTTATGCCTGATCCTTCCATGTCGCCGGACGACCGGCCGACGTCGCCCGTGATCTCCCGTGTGACGGCCGAGTCGCGAGCCGGGGCCTTGAGGCGGCGTCTGGTGCTGTCGTCCGTGCTGCCGCCGGGCGTGGTCGCCGTGGCCGGTGCGGTGGCCACCGCCCTGGCCCGCGATGGCCACCTGGACAGGGCGGACCAGGGCGTGGTGTTCGGCGGCGTGGTGCTCATCGGCACCATGACGGCCGGGATCGCCGGCATACGGGCTTCGGCGGAGGCACGAGCAGTCACCAAACACTGGGCGGAGCTGTCCCGCGAGGCCGACCGGAACCGTGCCGAGCTGGCCGAGCTGACCCGTACCACGGCCGAGGGCAGGGCCGAACTGGAGTTGTTGTGCCGCCGGTTGCGGGACGGGGAGCGGCCCGCGCGGCGCCGACCAGAACTGCCGCCGCAGACCGGCCCGGACGAACTCTCCCGCCTCGGGTTCGAGATCGCCGCGGCCCGGCAGGAGGCGGAGGCAGCCCTGTTGGAGACCGCCGCCGATGCGGTCGGTGCGGAACACATCTCCCGGCTGGAGCAGTTCGAGGTGTTCGCCAACCTGGCACGCCGCCTGGAGTCCCTGGTGCACCGAGAGATCGGCCTGCTGGACGACCTGGAGAACGAGGTCGAGGACCCCGACCTGCTCAAAGGGCTGTTTAGGGTGGACCACCTGTCCACCCGGATCCGCCGCTACGCCGAGAACCTGGCCGTGCTCGGCGGCGCGAACACCCACCGCCAGTGGACCCGCCCCGTCGGCCTGACCGACGTGCTGCGTTCCGCCGTCGCCGAGATCGACCAGTACGCCCGGGTCAAGCTGGTCCCGCCCATCGATGGAACCGTCAGCGGCCACGCCGTGGTCGACGTCGTCCATCTGCTGGCCGAGCTGCTGGAGAACGCGACGGTCTTCTCACCGCCCCAAACCACTGTGCACGTGCGGGTGGAGCCCGTCGCCGCGGGGGTGGCGATCGAGGTCGAGGACCGAGGTCTGGGCATGTCCCCCGCCGAGCGCAATCAGATGAACACCGTTTTGAGTGCACCCGACAAGGTCGCCCTCGGCGAGCTGCTGCAAGACGGCCGGATCGGCCTGTACGTGGTCTCCGTCCTGGCTCAGCGGCACGACATCGCCGTGCAATTGCTGAGCAACGTCTACGGGGGCACTCAGGCCGTCATGGTGCTGCCCAGCGCACTGCTCGGCTCGCAGCCGGCAGTTCCCGCGCCCGCGCACCACACCGTCCCGCCCCCTGACGCGGGGCCGCACGACCCGGTGGAACCCGAGGCGGCGGACCTCCGGGCAACAGTGGAGGTCGTTGCGGATCCGCGCGTGTCCGATTCCGAACCCCAGCCCGCCCCGGTGCCCTCCGACGGCGCGGACGACCGTCCGCAGCTGCCTCAGCGCCGCCGCCAGAGCCACGCCGCCGAACGGCCGCACGCGGCCCCCAGCACCGGTGTCTCCGAGGACATCGCACACGACCCGGGCCTGATGGCCGCGTTCCAGACCGGAATGCGCAGGGCCGAGGAAGCGGAGACGCCCTGACAGCCGAGCCGACCTGAAGGCCCGGGGCCCCGTCCAGCAAGCTGTTTCCTTCCGTCGAAGAGGAGTACACGATCGTGGCGAGCGAAGACCTTTCCTGGCTGTTGACGGGTCTGGTGAACCGGGTGCCGCACACCCGAAGCGCCTTGTTGCTGTCCTCGGACGGGCTGGTGAAGGCAGCGGAGGGGCTTGACGAGGACGCCGCGGACCAGTTGGCCGCCCTCGCCAGTGGGCTGTACTCGTTGGCGCGCAGCGCGGGCCGGCACTTCGACGACGGCGGGGACGTACGACAGATCGTGACGGAGCTCAGCACCTCGCTACTGTTCGTCTCGTCCGCCGGGCACGGCGCGGTGCTGGCAGTGCTGGCTGGACGCGAGGCCGACGCGGCGGTGCTGGGCTACGAGATGGGGATGATGGTGAAGAGCGTGCGCCCTCACCTGGCCACTCCGCCCCGGCACCCGGTGGGGTGACCGATGACGCCGGTCCTCCCGGACGGACCGCTGGTCGACGAAGCGGCCGGGCGGCTGGTCCGTCCCTACACGGTGAGCGACGGCCGGACCAGGGCCACGTCCCACTTCACGCTGGTGACCATGGTGCGGGCCACTGGCGCCCAGACACATGGCGCCTTCGGCCTGGAGCATGCGCAGGTGCTGGCGCTGTGCGAGCGGCCGGTGAGCGTCGCCGAGGTCGCGGCCCGGATGCAGGTGCCCGCCGCCGTGGTCAAGGTGTTGCTTTCCGATCTGGCCGAGGGAGGCGCGGTGGTCGCAGGCGACGCGCACCCGGCGTCCCCGGGCCACTACGCACGACCTGATCGAGACCTCCTGGAAGCGGTACGCGATGGCCTCCTCAAACGACTGTGACCCGCTGCCGGCCGAAGTCCTGCCAGTGGGCATCAAGGTGCTGATCGCCGGCGGGTTCGGCGTGGGAAAGACCACCTTCGTCAACGCGCTCAGCGAGATCGAGCCGCTGAGCACCGAGGAGATGCTGACCGCCGTCAGCGCGGCCACGGACCGGCTGGACGGAGTGGAGAACAAGGCCACCACCACGGTGGCCCTGGACTTCGGCCGTATCACGCTCAGTCCGTCCTATGTCCTGTACTTGTTCGGCACGCCCGGACAGGAGCGCTTCTTGTTCATGTGGGACGAACTCTCCGAGGGAGCGCTCGGGGCGGTGGTTCTCGCCGACACCCGCAGGCTGGAGCACTCCTTCCCGGCGGTGGACTTCTTCGAGCGGCGCGGCATGCCGTTCGTCGTTGCCGTCAACGAGTTCGACGGGGCCCACCGTTACCGCGGGGAGGAGGTGCGGAGCGCGCTCGACCTCAGTCAGGAGGTGCCTGTGGTGCTGTGCGACGCCCGCGTCCAGAGCTCGGGCATCCGCGTGCTGCTCGAACTGATTCAGCATCTGCTCACGACAAGGAGTTCCCATGGTACCGACACCGACCAACCCCTCCTCCGGGCCTGAGTCCGGGATCGCCCTGCGCCACCTGCTCCTCCCCCCGGAGGACCCACAGGTGCGTGCCCGATCCGAGCGGCTGCGCGAGCTGGGCATCGATGCCCGTCCGGATGCCGAACTCGACGCCTTCGCACGGGAACTGGCACACCGTACCGGCGGCTGCTACGCCGGGGTCAACTTCTTCCTCGACGCCGACCGCCAGTACTTCGCAGGCTTGTACAGCGCCGCGCAGGACACCACGGTCCACGCGGGACCGCCGTTGCTGGAGGATCCGGTGCCCGGCCGCGTCATGCCCCGCGACATCGACATGGGCATCTGCCCGCACGTGGTCAAGCGCCGCCGGGCGCTGGTGCTGGAGGACATCCGGGACTTCCCGCGGTTCGCCGGTAACCCGGTGGTCGACGCGATCGGCGTCCAGTCCTACCTGGGGGCACCGCTGATAGACAGCACCGGCGTGGTGCTCGGCACGATCTGCGTGGTCGACCAGGACCCACAGCCGTGGGGGCGCAAGGGGCTGGAAACCATCAAGGCCATGGCTGCCGAACTCGTCGAGCGGCTGGAGGAGTCGGCGCACCGTCGCAGCTGACCGGCGCTGTCGGACTCGCACGCGGCCGCCCCGGAGTGTCCCCGGCGCGGCCGTCCAGCACCCGACCGCGGCTCCCGCACCGCGACTCTGCCCATGAGTCAGTCGCAGCAGCACGATCCATCATGCTCCCGCGGTTCTCGGCATTCACGGCAGAGCACCACTCCCAGCGACAACACCAAGATCCCTTGCACGCTCACACTGCCTCCCACCACGGATGAGGTTTTCGCTAACAGGGCGTTTGAAGTGGGCAGATTGCCTTTTACATCCTAGTACGTTCCTCGCCAGGTGGGTGTCGTCTCGTCCGGTATGCGCCTGGCGAGGTTGTCGATCGAGGCGATGTGGATCATGGCCTCGGAACTGGCGGTGAGGGTCTCGTAGTCGCGGGCGAGGCGGCGGTGCATCATGATCCAACCGATACTCCGCTCCACCACCCAGCGCCAGGACCGCAAGGCCCCCACAGCCAGCCTCAATGACCGCCCGAACCCAGCCAGCGACCATGAGCTTCCCCGACATCGTTCGCGATGCCCGCCACGTACTGCCCGGCGCGCGGCTACGCCGTCGACTGTTCTGGCGCTAAACACTGGTCTGGCACCGGCGCTAAGAGGTCGTCCCCAAGGGGTTCGCCCTGAGCAACGGCACTACCAAGAAGCCCCCGGTGCCGTCGAAACTCGTGAACATCTGGGTCCTTCCGCCGGCTGTTGCCTGCCTCCCGAACCGCTGTCGAAGTGCTGCTCTTCCCCAGGCTCTGGCACGACTTCCGTGAAGCGGTCACGGTTAGTGATCAGTGGGTGTTTCGAGTGCTTCGAGTATCTGTCGCACTTCCTGGCGCCACTGGTCGGCGTCGGCGCTGTCCACCCAGCCGGTTGCCATTTCTGATCCGTCCTGGAGAACCCGGGTCCAGTGCGAGTCTCGCCGACGCGCCAAGTGAGGCTGGCAGTTCGGGCAGCGGTTCCCTGGGGCCGTCATCGGGGTCAAGCACGATGGGGCTGTCCGGGAGAGTGCTGGCGACGAGAGCGCCGGCGGCAACGGCTTCGACCCCGTCTCCGCCATCGACGCGTTCTCCCGAGTCGGTGACTCGCTGGAATGCCCGCTCCAGCACGTCGATGACCTGCTGGTGGGTGAGTCCCTCGAGTTCATCGACGAAGTCTGCGGCGAGGTCGCTGTCGAATGGTCCGGTTCCCCACGTTCCCATGCATGGCTCCTGATACGGCTGTCTCGGACGAAGGCATGGTTCCAGGAGCCACTGACATCGGTCACGGGGCGAGGAGGACCCGCTTGCGGAGCAGTGCGAAGCCAGCGCGACCGAACATCTGGCGCTTGAGCATCTTGATCCGGTTGACGTGTCCTTCGACGACGCCGGAGTTCCAGGGCAGGGTCAGGCCCGCGATGACCGCGTCGCGATCTCGGTCGATGCCAGCCGCGAGAGTGTGGAGGCTGGGCAGGTCGTCCTGGCGGACGGCGTCGAGTCACTGCGGGAGTCGTTCGCCCTGGCGCTCGGTGAGCATCTGGGCGAAGGACCGGACATGACCGGTCAGGGCGTCGAGTTCAGGGCAGTTGGCCAGGACGGCCTTGAGCCGGAGCTGCTCGATCTCGGTCAGCGTCTCGGGTCGGCTGAGGATCCACTGGCTCGCAGGCCGAGGGTCGTGCTGAGCACCCGGGAGTATGCGTCGTAGCTGGTGGAGGCGGTGTAGGTGTTCAGTCCGCCGACGGAGTTGGGCAGGTCGTAGACGTTGTAGCCGGCGTTGACGGTTTCCGCGGGCAGGCTGCCGGCTGCCGGGTAGCTGATGCTCTTCGGAAGTTCGGTGTTGGAGGAGTAGGCGTAGGCGTAGGTGTAGGTTCCGGCGAGGCCGGTGACGCTGCTAGGTGCGGCAGGTAGAGGGTCTTCTTGCCGGTGGGGTCGGTTTGGATGAGCAGGTTGCCCTCGGCTACAGCTACGACGACCACACCGGCAACGTCACCGAGGTCAACAACACCCAGCGCTACACCGCACCGGCCACCGTCGACGACACCAAATACACCTACGACCCGGCCGGCAACATCACCAGGTCCGTAGACAGCCAGGACAACGGAACCACCGTCGACACCCAGTGCTATGGTGCTGGTCAGCGTGTCGGGTCGCTTGGTGGGGTCGGCGGATTGCCCGTAGGTGTAGGTGGTGGTGTCGCCGGCTGCGCCGCTGACGGCGTGCTGGATTTGAGTCTTGCGGTTGCCGTCGTTGGTGTGGTGCCGCTCGTGCGCGGGATCCCGCCGATCCGTTCCAGACGCGGACCACGCCGACGGCGTCCTGCCAAGCTTCATGCCGACAAGGGCTACGACTACGACCACCTGCGACAATGGCTCCGCGCCCGCCACATAACCCCGCGCATCGCCCGCAAGGGCGTCGAGTCCTCCCAACGGCTGGACCGTCGAGCGCACCGTCTCCTAGCTCGCTGGGTGCCGCCGACTGCACCGCCGCTACGAACGCAAGGCCGAGCACTTCCTTGCCTTCGCCGGCATTGCTGGGGCGCTGATCTGCTTCCGGCGCCTCGCGCGTCAGATGTGACGTGGCGGGCTCGGGCTACGGGACGTTCCAGGCGGAGATGATGGGTTGCCCGTCCTCCGTGGCGAGGAAGCTGAGTGTGCCCGGATGCGGGTGGCCGAGCAGTCGGCTCGAGGCCGCATCGAGGCCGAGCCAGCGGACACTGAGGATACGCGCCAGGTGCCCGTGCGCGACCACGGCGACGTCGCCGTCGCTCAGCAGCGGACGGACGCGGTCCAGCACCGCGTCCGTGCGCGCGGCCACCTGCGAGAGCTCCTCGCCAGGGTGGTCGGCGTCGCCTGGAATCACGCCGTCGCGCCAAAGGTCCCAGCCCGGCCTTGACTCGCGGATCTGCTCGGCGGTTAGGCCTTCATAGCCGCCGTAGTCCCACTCGAGCAGGTCGGGATCGGGCTTGGCACTGGTCAGGCCAGCGAGCTCAGCTGTCCGCATGGCGCGGCTCAGTGGACTAGTGAACACGGCGACCAGACGGCGGTGGGCCAGTCTCGGAGCGAGAGCACTGGCCGCGGCCTCGCCCGCAGCGGTCAGCGCGACGTCGGTCCGTCCAGCGTGCTGGCCCGACAGGCTCCACTCGGTTTGGCCGTGCCTGATCACTATCAGTTCACCCATAGTCGCGCACGCTATCTGATCTTGAGGCGCTCCGAGACGGTTTCGCCGCCTCCGCCACCAGGGCCCTCACCGCCCTGGTAAGCGCACCAAATGAGATGACCTCTTAACAGCCGAGCAAACGGGGAAGGGCCCGGCTGTTGCCGGACCCTTTGCTCGTAGCGGGGGCGGGATTTGAACCACGCGACCTCTGGGTTATGAGCCCAGCGAGCTACCGAGCTGCTCCACCCCGCGTCGGTGACACCACCCTACGCCACACGCGCGACACCTGCAGGTATTTACCGGGCCGCTCGCACCGTCTGACCTCTGCACGCGACAGCGCGCAGCGCTTGGGAGGCGTGATGGTGGCCGCCGTGCGTCGGGATGTTCACGACGAAGGGCAGCAGGGCGCAGCCCGGGAGGCACTGACCGCCAGCAGCTCGCCTGACCGCAGCGGGGCCACCGGATAGGGACGACAGGGGCACCCCACCCTGCCGCGGCCAGTTACTCCTCGGGGCGGTCCCATGCAACGTGCGACCGGGCACGGGACCGCCAAGCCCTGCCGGTCCTGTCCGAGCCGGGCACTGAAAACCGTACGAGGACACGCTGCCCAGCGCACGCCCAGTAGCGCGCAGGAGTGGCCCTCAATGCCGCGTGTGTAGGGCGAAGACCTGGCGAGGCGGCTGATCAGGGCCGGGGTGCAGTGAGCCAGTTGGGGATGTACCGACCCATGACAGCCGCGAGGTCGCGAAGTACCACCGCCGTGGCAGCTGCGAGCCGCAGCCAGCGGCGGCGGAGGTCGTGGCCGCCGATGACGAGACCGCCTTCGCGGTCCAGGAGCTGCTCGCCACGCGCTGGGGCGCCGGCGAACCGTGCGATTCGGGAGCCCGGCGAACCCGGTGTTCGGCTGCGGTTCTTCCTCGACTTGCACCAGGCCCCCGACGCGTAGGCCTGCGTTCATGGTCGGTCCGACGACGGCAGCCGACGTCGCGGTCGCGGCCGGGGAGTTGCTTCCGCCCGTTGCCAGCCGCCGCACAGTCGGCAACGGGCGCGGCGGCGACGCGCAACACCGGCGAATGCCCCTCGATCCCCGGCAGCACCCCGCCGCCCATCCCGCCCATCGTTTACTGGGACGGCTTGATCCGAGATCAGAGCTCCTTGGCGTACGTGTCCTGGTACGCCGCCCTCCCTCCGAACATGTTGAGACCGATGTGTCCGTTGGTGTACGTCGTGTCCGTCACGTTGATGATCTGCTCGCCGTTGAGGAACACCTGGATGCGGTCGCCTTGGGCGAGGATGCGAACCGGGTAGGTGGTGCCGCGGCGGACCAGGGCCGGGACGCGGGCGAGGGCGGCGCCGTCGTCGAAGTAGCCGTTGGCCTTGGCGACCAGGCGGATCACCCGTAGGTCGGGGTCGATGTTGAGGCAGTAGGCGTTGGTGCCGTCGGAGGAAGCGCGCCAGAGGAGGGAGAGGGCGCCACCGGTGTCAGGGTCGGGGTCGCCGAGCCGGACCAGGGTGGTGAAGTCGAGGTCCGTCGCCGTGCGCGCCGACATGGCGGTGGAGTCCTTGTCGAAGGTTCCGGCGCGGCCCGCGCTGTCCGTGGACCAGTGGCCTGCGGGGGTGATCGTCAACTCGCCGAGGTCGGAGCGGAACGCACCGCCGGCAGGGGCGGCCACTAGCGGTTTCACCTGGTCCACGAGGCGGTAGATGCCTGTCAGTTGATGCACCTTGAGCGACTCGATGTGCGCGGTGCCGCCCTTGGCGTAGAAGGCCATACCGTCGGCGACCGGGGTGGGGAAGATCAGGCTTGTGACAGCAGCCCGGCCGTCGGCGCCGAATGCCTCTACCGATGACGAGTCGACGTACAGGCGCAGGGTCACCCGGCCGCTGGCCGGCTTCATCGGTGCGGTCGTGCGGCCGGCGAAGTACTGGGTGAAGTCGCTCAGGCCCGCTTCCGACCGGTCCACGAAGAGCTGGTTCGCCTCGGCGTCGTATCCGACCGTCGTGTGCTGGTCGTCGTCGGCGCGGAGCTTGAAGCCGATCTCCGTGGCGGTGCCGAGGGTGATCTCGGCCTCGATTTCGTAGGCGATGCCCGTCACGCCCGCGAGCGGGTTCGCGGAGTTCGGGCCGACGGAGAGGTCCTTGCGGGTTGTGGTGGACGTGCGCAGAGCGGTCAGCTCAGGGATCGGGCGCTGCGCCAGGCGTACCCCGTCGGCGGTGTCCGTGAGGGTCAGTTCGCGGGGGATGCTGAGCTGGCCGTTCCAGGCGCCGGTCGGGGCGCTGAAGGGGTAGTCCCAGTTGCTCATCCAGCCGAGCCAGACGCGGCGGCCGTCGGGCAGGCCGTAGTAGGACATGGCGGCGTAGTAGTCGCGGCCGGAGTCGGCGCGCAAGGTCGTGCCGGCGCTCTGGTCTGGAGTGAAGTTGGTGCCGTTCCAGTCGCCGGTGAAGTACTGGGCGGCCGAGCCGTTCGTGGCGCGTACGGCGCCCGTGCTCAGGGTGAGGACCCACTTGATGCGGTTCTCGTCGCCGTCTACCGGGAGGGGGAAGAAGTCGGGGCACTCCCAGACGCCCGGCGTGACCCAGTCGCCGTAGCCGAAGGAGCTGACGTGGGTCCAGGTGAGGAGGTCGGTGGAGGTGAAGAAGCGGACGTGGTCGCCGCCGGAGACGACCATCAGCCACTGGTCGTGCTTCTGGTCGTGGATCACCTTCGGGTCGCGGAAGGTCCAGCCGGCGTCGGGGCCGCCCGGGTTCTGGACGGCCGAGGCAGATCCGCCGTGCCACTGCCAGGAGCGGCCCTTGTCCTTGCTGTAGGCGATACGTACGCTGGCGTTTCCGCCCGGCTTGTCCGGGTGGTAGCTGGTGTAGTACGCGATCAGGCCCGAGCCGCCGTCGAAGAGGCCGGAGGTGTCGTCCGCGTCCACGACCGCCGAGCCCGACCAGCAGTTGCCGTACTCGTTCCAGGGCAGGGCGATGGGCAAGGCCTGCCAGTGGACGAGGTCGGTGCTGACCGCGTGCGCCCAGCGGCCCTGGTCCTGGTGGAAGAGGTGGTACTCGCCGTCGTAGTACACCAGGCCGTTGGGATCGCTGGTGGAGCCGGTGAGCTGGGAGTAGTGGTACGTGGGGCGGTACGGCTCGGTGAGGTAGTCGGCGGTGCTGCGGACCTCGACGTTCTGGAAGTACGACGTCCCGTGCGCGGCCGTGGTGCCGACGGTGGCGCCCGTGGTGCGCAAGACGCGGGTTTTCAGCGCCTGGACGCCGTCCACGTACACCTCGATCGTCCTGCCCGTCGCCCGGGCCTCCACGCGGTAGGTGCCGCCGGACGCGATGGGCCGGACCGGGCCGGGAGTGGAGGCAAGGCGGGCGCCGGAGGAGCGGTCCAGCAGGACGACGGCGTTCCGGCCGGCTTCCAGGCGTGCCTCGTAGCCGCCGGAGCCGTCTGCGGCCGCGCGCAGGATGAGACCAGCTGAGGACGAGGTGCCGACGGGGGTGATGTCGGCTCTCGCGACCAGGTCGCCGTCGGTGAAGGGAGCCGTCCGCAGGCCGTTCTCGCCGCGGATGCCGCGCCGGTCGGGGGTCCAGGTGCCGGAGCGGGCCGTCCAGCCTTGGACGCTGGTGACGAGGTCGGCGGCGGCGATGTTCTCGAAGGATACCGCGCCGGCCGCTGCCGTGACGGCGAGTCGGCCCGTCGTGTGGGTCGAGTCCTGGGCGGTGATGACGGGGCTGTAGCCGTCGGGTGAGAGGAAGTTGGTCTGCCAGTGCACGCGCAGTTCGGTGCCCTCGGCTTCGACGCGTAGGCGGTAAACCGTGTCGGCCTTGATGGTGGTGGTGTACATGCCGAGGGTGACGTTCCCGTCGATGCGGTAGAGCCTCAGCCTGCCGTGACCCGGGTCCACTTGGACGCCGTAGCCGCCGGTGGCCGCCTCGTCAGTACGCACCAGCAGTTCGGCGACCGCTGAGGTGCCGTGCAGGAGCAGGTCGGCCTGGAGCGCGGTGTCGTAGGCCCGGGTCGTGGTGACGGCGCGGGCGGTGGATGCCTGGGACGGGTCCGCGCGCCAGCCGAGCGGGGTCGCCGTCCAGGTGCCGCCGCTCGTGGTCCAGCCGGTGAGGTTGGTGGTGACGGCGGTGAGGGAGGGCAGACCGAAGGTGACGGTGCCGCCCTGGGCGAGCAGGCCTACCGAGCCGGTGTCGTGGCGGTGGTCCTCGGCGTGGAGGAGCCGTTTGCCGTCGACGGACACCGTCAGCTCCGCCCCGTCCACGGCCACTTCGAGGTCGTAGGGTCTTGCGGTCGTCGCGCCCGGCAGAGGTGCGGTGGCGAGTGTGTCGCCGCTCGCCAGGTCGTAGAGCCGTATGCGGGCCCGGCCCGGGTCGAGGGCGGCCACGTATCCGGCAGAGCCGTCCAAGGCGGCCCGGAACACCAGCGCGCCTACGGCGGATGCGGACTGGGGCGTTATGCGGGCCGTGTAGGTGCCCTTGGACGCGAGTTGCTGCTCGGACAGGGCGAGCGCGCTCTCGCGCGTGCCGGCGGTCACCTTCTGACCGCTGTCGGAGGTGCGGGTCCACGTGCCCGTGACGGGGACGGGGTCGGGGATGGGCACGGTGGGTGCTCCGGCGGCGCTCGGGGTGGCGGCCTGTGCCGCGGGGAGGATGCCTGCGAGAGGCAGGAGGGTGGCGGCGGTGCCTCCTGCGAGCAGGAGGGTACGGCGGGACACGCTCATGGCGGCTCCTGAGGGAAAGGCAGGGAAGGGTGGGCCACGGCCCGGGGGGACGTCCACCCCCCGGGCCGCAGCCGGCTGTAAGACCGTCACGGCCACAGGGGCCGGGGTCCTTCGGTGAAGGCCGACGCCATCTGCCAGGCGTCGAACCGCTCCAGGGTCACGTCGCCGTCGGCACCGATGCCGACGCCGACGGCCTCGTCCGGACGGGTGGGGTAGATGCGGGCGGCAAGTGGCCGCCCGCCCGCGAAGATCTCCAGTGCGGAATGGTCGACGAGGACGCGCAGGTCCACACGGCCGTCGGCATCCAGCGGCAGCTCGCCGTACCGGGGTTCAGTGTCGACGGTCGGGTCGAGGCTGCTGTTCTCTCGGTGCAGGCGGAGGATGCCGCCCGTTCCGTCGTGCGCTCTGCTGACCTCCACGACTGTGCGCTCGGCGCCATCAGGTGTCTCGCGGACCACGAGCCGGGCCCTCGCTCCGGGGGCGAGGCGCAGAGTCGTCTCGATGTCGAGTTGATCTCCGCGCACGGGGTGCAGCCGGGTGTAGGGGTCGGTGAGCGGGCCCGCCGCCACTTCTACGCGTTCCCGCCGCAGCTGGGTCAGTTCCGGGACCGGGGCCTGGTTCAGGCGGCCGTCCTCGCCGAGTGTGACGACCCTCGGCAGGGACATCACGCCGCACCAGCCGACCTGTGCGTTCGCCTCGTCCGTCCGTCCCTCCTGGAGCCAGCCGAACATGATGCGGCGGCCGTGCTCGTCGCGGGTGGACTGGGGGGCGTAGAAGTAGCGTCCGCCGTAGTCGAGGCGGTGGAGGGCGGTGGGGGTGAAGGTGTCGTCCTGGTAGTGGCCGGTCCAGTACAGGGGGTGGTGGGTGGTGCCTTCGTCCCAGGCGGAGAAGACGAGGACGTCGGTGCCGTCGGCCTCCTCGCTCTCGCCGATCCGGAAGAGGTCGACGCACTCCCACATCGTGCCGGTCCAGTCGAGTTCGCCCTGGTTCTGCGAGGCGTCGCCGGTCAGCAGGGGGCCGACGTAACGCCAGCTGCGCAGGTCGTCCGACTCGTACAGGAAGGCCGTGCCCCCGACTCCTCGCACGCCTGAGCCGATCAGCTGCCGCCACACCTGGCCCTCTCGCCATACGCAGTGGTCGCGGAAGGCTGTGATGTCGACGCCCGCGGGCGGGGCGGTGATGACCGGGTTGGCCCGGTCCTTGGACCAGTACCTCAGGTCTGCCGATCCCCTCGCTACACAGGGAAGTTCGTGCTCACCGTGCCGGCCGGAGTAGATGATTGTGGGCACTCCTGCGTCGTCGACGAGGACGCCGGACCAGCAGCCGTCGCGGTCGGGGCCGGAGGTGCCGGGGACGAGGGCGACCGGTTCGTCGGTCCAGTGGACGAGGTCGGTGCTGGTGGCGTGGCCCCAGTGGATGCGGTGGTGGGCGGGGGCGAGCGGGTTGTACTGGTAGAAGAGGTGGTAGATGCCCTTCCAGTGGGTTAGCCCGTTGGGGTCGTTGAGCCAGCCGCCGGGCGAGGTGAAGTGGAAGCGGGGGCGGTGGGGGTCGCGCAGGGCGCGCTCGGCCAGCCCCTCGGCGACGGGAGTGCCGGAGGGGAGGGTGAGGTCGTGGGTCATGCGGCGGTGGTCTCCGCTTTCTCGGTGTCGTCGGTGGCCTCGCCGGTGGGCCTGTCGGTGGCCTTGAGCACGCGGCGGGCGATGTCGGAGGCGGGTGCGCGCAGGTGGCAGCGCACCCAGTGGGGCCGGCCCTCGTCTTCGCCGACGATGTGGCGGACGGGCTCGGTGCGGCTGCACGTGCCGTCGTCGTACGGGCAGGACGTGGGGTTGAGGATCTCCTCGCGCAGCCGGGCGCGCTCGGCCGGGTCGTAGCTACCGGCCCGTTCGGGGTCGGGCACGGCGGACAGCAGCAGCCGGGTGTAGGGGTGGGCGGGGGCGTCCATGACGGCCAGTGCGTCGCCGCCCTCGACGAGTTCGCCGGCGAACATGACCATCGTGGTGTCCGCGAGGTAGCGGGCGGAGCCCAGGTCGTGCGTGATGTAGAGCATGGCGATGTTCCGCTCGTCGCGCAGGCGCCGCATCAGGTTGAGTACGCCGACGCGCACGGAGACGTCCAGCATGGAGGTTGGTTCGTCGGCGAGGACCAGCCGGGGCTCCACGGCGAGGGCGCGGGCGATCGCGACGCGCTGACGCTGGCCGCCGGAGAGCTCGTGCGGGTAGGACTGCAGCATGTCCTCGGTCAGGCCGACCGTCGTCATCAGCTCGCGCAGCGCCTCGGGGGTGGCGGGACGGCCGTGCAGGACGAGCGCCCGGGTGAGGAAGTGCTCGATGCGGTGCACGGGGTTGAGCGAGCCGAAGGGGTCCTGGAACACCATCTGGACCTTGCGGCGGTACGCCCGTGAGGCCCGGCGCCGCTCGGTGCGCAGGACGTCCTTGCCGTCCAGCAGCACCTGACCTGCCGAGGGTTGTTCGAGGCGGGCGAGGCAGCGGGCGATGGTGGACTTGCCGCTGCCGGACTCGCCGACCAGGGCGGTGATCCGGCCGGCCGGCAGGTCGAAGGACACGTCGTTGACCGCACGGACACGGCGCCGGGAGAAGACAGTGCCGACCTGGAAGTCCTTCGTAAGACCGCGGACGGACAGCAGTGGTTCGGTCATCGGGCGCCTCCTTCGGAACTGCGGGCCACCCAGCGGCCGGGCGCGACCTCACGCAGGTCGGGGATGTTCATGGAGCAGTTCGACCGGTCCTCGGGGCAGCGGACGTGGAAACCGCAGCTGTCAGCGGTGCGCGGGGCGTCGAAGAGGCCGGTGAGCTCCCTGCGCGGGCCGGTCAGCGGCGGGAAGGCGTTCATCAGCGCCTCGGTGTACGGGTGGAGAGGATCGGCGAACAGCTCCTTGGCGTCGGCGAGCTCGACGATCCGTCCCCCGTACATCACGCCCATGCGGTCCGACAGCTCGACCATCAGGGACATGTCGTGGGTGATGAAGAGGATGGAGAAGCCCAGTTCCCGCTGCAGGTCGCGGATCTGCGCCATGATCTCCTGCTGCACGACCACGTCGAGCGCGGTGGTCGGCTCATCCATGATCAGCAATCGGGGGCGCAGTGCGACGGCCATGGCGATGACCACGCGCTGGCGCATGCCGCCGGAGAGCTGGTGCGGGTACGCCTTCAGCCTCCCCGGATCGATGCCCACCAGCTGAAGCAGCGCGCCCGCCCGCTCCCGCGCGGCCCGCTTCTTCATCCGCTCGTGCGTGGTGAAGATGTCGACGATCTGCTCGCCGATGGTCAGGACGGGGTTGAGGGAGTTCATCGCCGACTGGAACACCATGGCGATCTCCCGCCACCGGAAGGCGCGCAGCTCCCGTGCGTCCAGGGCGAGGACGTCGCGGCCCTGGAAGCGGACACTGCCCGCGGTGATCTCCGCCGGGGGCTTCAGCAGCCGCATCACCGCGTTGGCGATGGTCGACTTGCCGCAGCCGGACTCCCCGGCGAGGCCGAAGACCTCTCCGGCGCCGATGGAGAAGGAGACGTCGTCGGCGCCCACGACGGTGCGTCCGTCGCCCCGGTATTCGACGCGCAGGCCGCTCACCTCGAGTACGGGTTCCATGGCTCAGCCCCTCCTCTCACGCCGGGCGCGGCGGCTGCGCAGCCTCGGGTTGGTGATCTCGTCCACCGCGTAGTTGACCAGCGCGAGCGCGAAGGCGACGAGCGCGATGCACAGCCCGGAGGGGACGAAGGCCCACCAGGTGCCGGTCATCAACGCTCCGTCGTTGCTCGCCCAGTACAGGTTGGTGCCCCAGCTGACGACGCTGCTGTCGCCGAGGCCGAGGAACTCCAGGCCGGCCTGGGCGCCGATGCCGAAGATCACGCAGCCGAGCAGCGTGGTCATCACCACCGACGCCATGTTGGGCAGGATCTCGCGGAACATGATCCGCAGCGGGCGCTCCCCGGTGACGACGGCGGCGGCCACGAAGTCCTTGCCCCGGATCGACTTGGCCTGAGCCCGCAGGACTCGGGCCGAGCCCGCCCAGCCGGTGACGACGAGCACCAGGATCACGGTGGAGGTCCCGGGCGGCAGGAACGCGGCCAGGATGATGAGCAGGGGCAGCCCGGGCAGCAGCAGGAAGATGTTGGTGATCAGGGTCAGGGCGTCGTCCACGATCCGGCCGAAGTAAGCGGACGCGAGGCCGACGAGGATGGCGACCGCGGTCGCCGCCAGCCCGACGGTGAACCCGACGAAGAGGGAGCTGCGTGCGCCCCACAGGGTGAGGGCGAGCACGTCCTGTCCCTTGGCGGTGGTACCGAGCCAGTGTGCGGCCGACGGGGCCTGGCTGCCGGTGGAGTTGATGAGGGACGGGTCACCCGGGGCGAGTACGGGAGCGAGCAGGGCGAGCAGCGCGAAGACGGCGAGCAGGATCAGCCCGGTCAGCGCCTTCTTGCTGTCGATGAGCTGGCGCAGCAGTCCGCGCCGGCGCGAAGCGCGCACCGGGGTTGTCGGCGTGGTGGCCGTCGCGATCTCGATGGCGGTCATGTCGGCAGCCCCCTTCAGCGGACGCGGACGCGCGGGTCGAGGCGGACGTAGACGAGGTCGACGAGGAAGTTCGCGAGCAGCACCGCCGCCGTGATCGTCAGGAAGATGCCCTGCATCAGCGGGTAGTCCAGGCCCTGGACGGCCATCAGCAGCTGGTAGCCGATGCCGGGGTAGGCGAACACGACCTCGGTGAGCAGGGCGCCGCCGACGACGAAGCCGAGCGCCATGCCGAAGTTGGTGACGGAGGGGAGCAGCGCGTTGCGGGCGGCGTAGCGGAACATGATCCGTGAGGGGCTGAGCCCCTTGGCTTCGGCCATGGTGATGTAGTCCTCGGCCGCCGTGGCGATCATGGTGTTGCGCATGCCGAGCATCCAGCCGCCGATGGAGACCAGCACGATGGTCAGCGCCGGCAGCACCAGGTGGGTGGCGACGTTGGAGATGAAGGCGCCGTTGAAGCCGGGAGTCAGACCGACGTCGTAGGCGTGGCGCAGCGGGAACCAGCCCAGGCTCACTCCGAACAGGTACAGGGCGCCCATCGCCAGCCAGAAGTACGGGAAGGAGCCGACGAAGATCAGCAGGGGCGGGAAGGCGGAGTCGAGGACCCCGCCGCGCCGCCAGGCGGCGACGATGCCGAGCAGGTTGCCCAGGACCGCGGCGATGAGGAGTGCGACGCCGCCGAGGAGCAGGGTCCAGCCGATCTGCTGGCCGATCACGTCGGAGACCGGGGTCGGGAAGCGGGTGATGGAGATGCCGAGGTCGCCGGTGAAGACGCTCTTGATGTAGTTGAGGTACTGCTCCCAGAGGGGGCGGTGGTCGAGGCCGAAGAGTTTCCGCAGCTGGGCTATCTGGTCGGGCTGCATCGTGCCCTGGGCCTGCGCGAACATCCGGGAGACCGGGTCGCCCGGCATGAAGCGCGGGAGAACGAAGTTCAGGGTGATGGAGGCCCAGAAGGCGAGCAGATAGAACCCCAGGTTGCGCAGGATCAGACGCACGGGTCGTGCTCCCTGTCGGTGGGGGGATGAACGGTGACGCGGTGAGCGGGGGCGGCCGTCCCGGTGAGGAGGGCGGCCGCCGGTCCGCGCGGGCGTCAGCCCTTGACGGGCTTCAGCGAGGTGAGCACGAGGATCGTGCTGCCGTTGCGGTTGCCGAGGGTGGCGTACGGGTTCTGTTCGGAGGGCCAGCCGGTGAAGCGGGCGTCCGTGTACGCGCCCCACTCCGGGCCGGTGAACAGCGGGACGACGGGCGCGTCCTCGTTGTACAGCTCCTGCAGGCCGTTCATCTGCTCGCGCTGCGTCTTCTCGTCGGTGGCGGCGGCGAAGGCGTCGATGAGCTTGTCGGCCTTCTTGTCGCCGAAGCGGTGGTAGTTCTCGGTGGCCTGCTTGCCGACCGGCACGAGCATCTTGGTCGACATCACGCCGCGGAAGTACTCGTACGGCGTGGCGCCGTTGTTGCTCCACACGATGCCGGTGTCGAAGGTTCCGGTGTTGTACGACGCCGAGACGGCCGACCAGTCGGGCGTCTTCACTGTGGCGATGATGCCGACCTTCGCAAGGTCCTGCTTGATGATGTTGGCGACCGAGATCCAGTCGGAGGAGGCCGAGCCGACGGAGATGTCGAGGGTGAAGGGCTTGCCGTTCTTCAGCAGCCGCTTGCCGCCGCTCTCCTTGTAGCCGGCCGCGTCCAGGGCCTTCGCCGCCGCGTCGGTGTTGTACTTCGTCCAGGTGCAGGAGGAGGCGAGAGAGGTGTCGCGCCACGTGTCGTAGGTGCGGCCCAGGCCCGTGCAGTCGGCAGGTTCGGCGTAGCCGTTCATCGCGACCTTGGTGATCTGGTCGCGGTCGATCGCCATGCTGAGGGCCTTGCGCACCGCCACATCATTGAAGGGGGCCTTGGTGGTGTTCAGCTGCCAGTTGATCATGGCGCCGGTGGCCGGGAACCAGTAGTGGTTGTGCTTCTTGTCCTTGGCGACGAAGGACTTCTCGATGTTCGGGATGAACGTCTGTGTCCAGTCCACCTCACCGCCTGTGAAGGCGAGGTTGGCGCTGTCGTTGCCGGAGAAGGCTTGCATCTGGATGCCGGCGATCTGCTGCTTGGCGGGCTGCCAGTAGTCGGGGTTCTTGCGCAGGTCGTACGACTGGCTCTGGAACTTCTCCACCTGGGTGTACGGGCCGGTGGCGACCGGGTTGGGGTTGGTGAACGTCGCCGGGTCCTTCACCTTGGACCAGATGTGCTTCGGCAGGATGTAGTGGCCGCCGATCTCGTAGAAGGCGGGCGAGAAAGGCTTGTTGAAGGAGAACTTCACCGTGTGGGCGTCGACCGCGGTGACCTGGTCGAGGTAGTCGAAGCCGCCCAGCACCTTCTTCTGAAGCTGGAAGGTGTAGACGACGTCGTCGGCGGTGAGCGGCTGGCCGTCCGACCACTTGACACCCTCGCGCAGCGTGAAGGTGAGGGACTTGGCGTCCTTGGCCTGCTCCCACTTGGTGGCCAGCCACGGCGTGTCCTTGGCGTTGGACATGCTGTGGACGACCAGCGGCTCGTAGATCGCCTGCAGGGTCATCGGGGCGGCCTGCGGGGAGAGCGGGTTGAAGTTGCGCGTGAACGTCGCCAGGTCCTCACGCGGGATGGTGAGCAGCTGGTTGCCGGAGGTGTCACCGGCGCCGGCGGCGCCCGAGCCACCCGTACAAGCGGACAGGACCAGGGCTGCGGCGGCGGTCGCGGTGACCGCTCTCAGGGCGGTCCGCAGCCGCCGTGAGGCTATGGAGGGTGCCATAATGAAGACTCTTTTCCTCTCTTCAACACACAGGACGAAGACGGGATGGGATTACTCGGCGGACTGATTCGCGGTCAGACCGACGAGCGTTCGAGCAGCGGGCAGTCGATCGTCACCCGGCGGGTGTCGAGCGGCTGCCCCGCTGCGAGAGCGGCGAGCATGTCGACGCCCTTGGTGCCCATCGCTTCGAAGGGCAGAGCGAGCGTCGTCAGCTTCGGCCGCAGATAGGCAGCGATGAGTTCCTGGTTGTCGAACCCCACCACGGCCACGTCGTGCGGGATGCACAGCCCACGTTCCTTGATCGCGTCGTACGCGCCCATCGCCATCCGATCGTTGCCGCAGAACAGCGCGGTCGGCCGGTCGGCGGCCGGGCGGTCCAGCAGCTCGCAGGCGGCGGTGTAGGCGCCGTCGGCGGTGGCCCAGCCGGCGATGACCAGGGACGGGTCGGGGGTGATCCCGGCCTCGC
Source organism: Streptomyces cynarae (assembly GCF_025642135.1). Lineage (NCBI taxonomy): Bacteria > Bacillati > Actinomycetota > Actinomycetes > Kitasatosporales > Streptomycetaceae > Streptomyces > Streptomyces cynarae. Next base: position 71,440 of record NZ_CP106793.1, read on the forward strand.
GCAGGGCCCGCTCGTACCCCTCGCGCCTGCCGACGGCGGCCGGGATCGCCGGGTCGAGGTTGATGAACCCGATGCGCGTGTGCCCGGCGTCCAGGAGCCGACGGGTCGCCTTGTATCCGCCCGACACCTCGTCGGGCAGGATGCAGGGCAGCTCCCCTTCCGCGTCGTAGCAGTTGACGAGCACCGTCGGAACCTCGCGGGCGGCCTTCGGCAGGCTGACGGCCCGGTGCCAGGTCGTGGCGTACAGCAGCCCTTCCACGCGGTGCTCCAGCATCTGGTCGAGCGCGGCAGCCTCCTGGGCGGGATCGCCCTCGCTCGCGGCGATCAGCAGGAACCTCCGGTCGCTCCAGGCGCGGCTCTGCGCGCCCGTGATCACCTCAGCGGCGAAGGGGCCGGTCACGATCTCGGTGATCAGACCGAACCACCCGCTGCGGTTGGCGGCCAGTGCCCGCGCCCCGGCGTTGGGCCGGTAGCCCAGCTCGTCGATGGCCTCCAGGATCCGCCGACGGGTCTCGTCGGGGATGGTTGCGCCGGGCTTGTCGTTGAGGACGAAGGAGACCGTGGTCCTCGAGACTCCCGCGCGGCGAGCCACATCGCTCATGGTCACGCGCTGCGTCTTGTTGGTGGCCACTTTCAGTCCCCTTCGGTCGGTGGAGGTGCGTCGTGACCCCTCCGGTTTCGCGCTTTAGTAACGCGCGTTACTTCTGTATTTCTGGGAAGTTACGGCCGCCTTATGCGGCATGTCAATACATCGCCGGGTAACGAAGAGGGACGGAAATCAGACGCCTCCTCGGTGCCGCCTCTGGAGGCGGGGCGACACCTCGCGAGGGCGGCCCGCCAGGGCAACGGCATGGCTGTGGCCTCGCCGCCGGGCCCCGGTGGCTGCGGCTCACGGCCGCTCGGCGAACACGTCGATGCGCTCGGGATCCCGCTCGACGACCGGATCGAGGATCTTATCCACGCGCCTGACCAACTCGTCGTCCAGCGTGACGTCCGCCGCCTTGGCGTTCTCGACGATCTGCTCGGGCCGGGACGCTCCGACGATGGCCGAAGAGACATTCGTGTTGCGCAGCACCCACGCCAGGCTCAGCGTCGCCAGGGACATGCCTGCTTCGGCGGCAAGAGGAACCAGCTCCTGGACCCGGGCCAGAACCTCGTCGCGCATCCATCCGGCCACCGCGTCGCTGCCACCGTTGGTGTCGGTGGCGCGGGAACCGGACGGCGGTTGCCGCCCCGGCTTGTACTTGCCCGTCAGCACCCCCTGGGCGAGCGGGGACCACACGATCTGGCCGATGCCGAGCTCCTGGCAGACCGGGACGATCTCCGGCTCGATCACGCGCCACAGCAGGGAGTACTGCGGCTGGTTGGACACCAGGCGGATCTTCAGCTCCCGCGCCAGCTGCGCCGCGGCCCTGATCTCCTGCGGCTTCCACTCCGAGACGCCGATGTAGTGCGCCTTGCCCGCGTGGACGACATCGGCGAGGGCCTCCATCGTCTCTTCCAGCGGAGTGGCGTAGTCGTAGCGGTGCGCCTGGTACAGGTCCACGTAGTCCGTGCCCAGGCGGCGCAGCGAGCCGTTGATCGACTCCATGATGTGCTTGCGTGACAGGCCACGGTCGTTCTTCCCCGGCCCGGTCGGGAAGTAGACCTTGGTGCAGATCTCGACGCCTTCGCGGCGCACGCCCTTGAGGGCGGCGCCCAGTGCCTCCTCCGCCCGGGTCTCCGCGTAGACGTCGGCGGTGTCGAAGGTGGTGATGCCGGCGTCGAGTGCGGCGCGTACACAGGCCGTGGCCGCCTCCTGGTCCACCTGTGACCCGTGGGTGACCCAGTTCCCGTAGGCGACGGCGCTGACCAGCATCCCGCTGCCGCCCAGATGGCGATAGTCCATGTTCGATGTCCTTTCTTAGGACGAAGGGGACCGTGGTCAGCAAGGCCACCTTCGCTGTCTGTGGCCACTTCCCGTCCCCTTCGACCGCCGGAGGCACGACATCGCCTCCAGTTTCGCGCTTTAATAACGCGCGTTAGTGCTAGGTTGCGAGGAAGTTACGGGCGTTTCGCGCCGCATGTCAATACCTAGGCATGGGCTGCATCAGGCCGCCGCCCGATGTCCTTCCCCCGTACGTACGCCCGGCCCGCCGGGCACCGGCCGAAACCCACGCGCGGAACCGCGGCATCTCCGCGCGCTTCCAGAGAGGCAGACCGTCACCATGGCTCGACTCGAGACCCCCAGCCGTGTCACCGTTCTCGGTGAGTGCGTCGCGGACGCCTTCACCGCCCCCGCCCTATCCGGCCCGGGGGAACTCGCCCTGCGCGTCCTGCCGGGAGGCGGCCCCGCCAACACCGCCGTCGCCCTCGCCCGGCTCGGCACCCCCACCCGCTTCCTCGCGCGGCTCTCCCATGACGTCTTCGGCACGCTCTTCCGCACCCGCCTCAGCGACTCCGGCGTCGACCTGAGCGGCAGCGTGACCGCCCCCGAGCCCAGCACCCTCGCCGTCGCCGTCGCCGCCCTCAACGAGACCGGCCAGGCCACCTACACCTTCCACGCCGACAGCGCCGCCGACTGGCAGTAAACCGCCGACGAACTCGCCCGCACCCCGCACGACGACACGGTCTGCCTGCACACCGGCTCCCTGGCGCTGATACGCCAACCCGGCGGCAGCCGCATCGAGGACCACCTTGCCAAGGCACGAGAACACGTCACCGTGTCCATCGACCCCAACGTCCGCCCCCTGCTCGTGCCGCCCTCCGCCTACCGAGAACGGCTCCCACGCTGGTGCGCCCTCGCCGACATCCTCCGCCTCAGCGAGGACGACCTCGGCCTGCTCCTTCCCGACGCCAGCCCCGAAGAGGCTTGCGACACCTGGCACGCCGCCGGCGCGCGCCTCGTCGTCATCACCATCGGCTCACGCGGCGCCCTCGCCTCCCTCGACGGCCTCCGCGTCACCGTCCCGGCCCCGGCCGTCGACGTCGTCGACACCGTCGGCGCCGGGGACTCCTTCGCCGCGGGTCTGCTGCATCGCCTCACCGCCCTCGGACACCTCGGCGGCCGGCTCGACGGGCTGAGCCTCCAAGACGTCACAGAAGCCTGCGCCTTCGCCGCCTGCGTCGCCGCCCAGACCTGCTCCGTCCCCGGCGCAAACCCGCCCTGCGCGGACGAAGCGGCGCTGCAGGCCAGCGTAGAACGGCTCCTGTCTCACGTCTGAACGCACATGCTCGTTCCCGCGCCACGACTGCGCAGGCTCGTTGTGCCTTTGCAAGACTGCCGATATGACGCACCTGATCGTGGTCAGTGACTACGACCCCAACTGGCCCGAGCGGTTCCAGGACCTGCGGCGGCGACTGGCACCTCACGTCGCGGATCTTGCTGTGTCCATCGAGCATGTCGGCAGTACGGCTGTGCCAGGGTGCGCCGCAAAACCGATCATCGACCTGGACATCGTGGTGTCCGACGAGGCCCTCATGCCCGCGTTGATTTCCCGACTCGCCGGGCAGGGCTATCGGCACGAAGGCGACCTGGGAATTCCGGGACGGCAGGCTTTCCAAGCCCCGCCCACGGCCCCCGTACATCATCTGTACGGCGTGGTCGCAGACTCAAAGCCCCACCTTGATCACGTCCTGCTCCGTGACTACCTGCGTCAGCGACGCGACGAAGTACGGCGCTACAGCGCGTTGAAGGTGGCCCTGGCGAAGCAGTTCCCTGCCGACCACGAGGGCAGGGCGGCGTACTCGGCAGCGAAGAGCAGGCTGGTGGAGGACCTTGTCGCCAAGTCCTACGCCGCTCGAGCCGCCAGCGAATCGTGACATCGGAGCGGTAGCACGCAAGTGGCCTTGCTCCTGCTCTGGTTCGGCGCCGGCCTACTACGCGGCCATCTTCTTCCGGCGGCGCCCGGCCCGGGCCAGGGCGCCGACCAGTTCCTCATGGCTCATCTTCGACCGGCCGGGGATGCCTTCGTCACTGGCGCGCTGATACAGCTCCGTCTTGCTCAGCTGCCTCAACTCGCGCTTTCCGAGGCCGCGATCGCGTGCCCTGGTGGACGTTCTTACCCGCTTGCTCGGGGCCGTCTTGGCCGTCGTCTTCTTAGCCGACTTCCCTGTGGCCTTCCGCACCGGCTTCCGAGTCCCAGTCTTCTTCTCTTTTTGATCTTCGGGCGCCTTGTCTCTGGAGCTGCGGGTCTGTTCGACGCTGCGCTGCAGGGCCTCCATCAGGTCGATGACGTTGGCGGCCTGCGGTGGGGTTTCCTCGCTGACGATCTCCTTGCCCTTGGCTTTGGCGTCGACCAGCTCCTTGGCCTTCTCTTCGCAGGTGTCGTGGTAGTCCTTCGGGTTCCAGTCGATGGAGAGGGAGCCGATCAACTGGCGGGCGGTGTCAAGCTCCCTGCCCTGGGCGTCGGCGCGGCCGGGCAGCACCGGCAGCTTCTGGTGCGGGTCGCGGACCTCGTCGGCCCAGTGCAGGGTGTGGAGCACCAGCACCTCTTCCTGCGCGCGCAGGGCGACCAGGTACTGCTTGCCGCGCATCACGAAGGTGGCGATGCCGGTCTTCTGCTGGCCTGCTTGCTGCGCCGAGCCGTCCTCCGCCTGACCGTGCGAATGCTGCGCTGCATGCTGCACCCACGACACCACGCAAGCCACCCTCGACACCGGGGCAGCAGCAGGACCAGGAGCAGCATCATGCAGCAGCCGCAGGCCTTCGCCGGTGGCTCTCCTCACGCCTGACAGCCTTGCACCGCGACGCTTCTACCTGGACAGATCCGCCGTGAGGCTCACAATCTCTGCTCCTTCGGGGAGCTCGAGGCGCTGCTTGCGTTGCTGAGGAAGACTGTTCGCCACCACCGGCCGCCGCGTCGGTGCCGTCGTCGTAGGCCGGGCGACCGTGATCGGTACCGGCGCCGCCCTGTGGCCGTTCATGAAGGAGCCCTACGATCGACCGCTCCCCGTCCCTGGCAGATGGAAGACACCGTTGGCGAATCCGGTCCGCAGAGTTCCCCTCGGCTCCGGGGAGCAGGTGTGACTGGGCAGGATGGCTGGCCCATACGGCCAAGTAGACCGCACCACCGACAACCGCCGCCGCCTTCTCCGTGCCCCGAACGGTCAGCGTGCCCGCACCAGTTGGTGCGGGCACGCTGACCGTTCGGGGCACCGGCTGCTACAGGTCGAACTCAAGGTGCTCGATGTCCGTGAAGCGGACCTCCTCCATCGGTCCGGCGCGACGGCCGCCAACCTGGAAGTACACCTCCTTGAGCGCCTCCGCGGCGATCTCCTTGAGGCGCTGCTCGGTGGCGCCCCTGCTCCTGGGCCTCGATTAAGACGGATGAGGATGTGCTGTTTACCGAGCCTCCGCTACGCGGCAGTCAAGCTCTCGGGTCTGGAGCATCTCTTCGCGGAGCGAGAAGGCTCCGGCCCTACCGATCTTGCGAGGCCGAGCTGTCCAGGGAAGTGCCCAGGAACGACAGGAGGACTGCCAGGGCACCGCCGCAGACGATGCCCGAATCAGCAAGGTTGAACACCGCGAAGTGCTCAACGGAGATGAAGTCGACGACGTGCCCGCGGAAGACCCCAGGCGCCCGGAAGATCCGGTCAGTCAGATTGCCGAGCGCGCCCCCAAGCAGCAGGCCCAGAGCGACAGCCCACGGAAGGCTCTGAAGCCTACGCGCGACACGCGCGATGACCACGACAACCGCGACCGAGATCGCCGCGAACACAGCAGTGAAAGCCTGGCCCGAACTGAAAGCCGCACCCGAGTTACGGAACACCTGAAGCGTGAGCACACGGCCCGCTATGGCAATGGGCTCCTGACCTTCCAACCGCGAGACAGCCACAAGCTTGCTGCCGAGATCCAAGGCATAGGTGAGAGCGGCCGCCGTCAGCAGAGCGGTCAGAGGGCCCTGAGCCAGTGCGCGCTCATCAACCGCACGCGTTGCTGTGTCGGGCTGGGATTGCGAGGCATTGTCGGTAGTGATGATCTGCTCCACGGATGCTGAGCCGCCCTGGACAGGCCCACATTACAAGTGTCTGCCGGATGAAACGTGCAACAGGTGCTTGTCCGCCGCCCGCCATGACCACATCCTGGCCCACCTGCGCTCCACCCGCCTCGGGGCGTTGGCCGACCTCGGTTTTTCGCGGCCTGGACAACGACATCCTCGACCCCGTGATCATCACCGGCTACACCGCCAGCCGAACCCACAAGCTCACCCCGGGCCAGAAAGAAGCCAACCGCGTCGTCGCCGTCGGACGGGCACCAGTCGAGCACGGCTTCGCCAACATCAAGAACTGGCGGATCCTCACCGAACTCCGTAAGACGCTCAAGAGGGCGATGTACGGCCGAGCTTCTTTCGAACTCCCCCGGACCCGCATCCTCACCCAGCCTTGAGCTTCACGGATCAGGGGCGGGAACAGGGATCGCTTCGGCAGGGGACCTGCCCGAACGTCCCGGTCGCCGGTCAGGGCTGGATGTTCTCCAGGTCCTCCAGAAGGCTGGGGTGTTTGGGCTCCCAACTGAGCGCCTGCCGGGTGTACGCGCTGGACGAGGGCTGGTCGCTCGCGAAGATCTGACCGAGGGGACCGAAGGTCTCCGCCGGTACCGACTCGACCGGCAGGCCCAGCCGTCGGCCGATGACCGTGGCGATATCGCGAACCTTGTCCCCCTCGTCGGCCACGGCGTGCCAGGAGGTACCCGCTTCCCCCTGTTCCAGGGCGAGCCGGAAAAGGACTGCCGCGTCGAGCGCGTGCACGGCCGGCCAGCGCTGTGCGCCGTCGCCCGGGTAACCGGACACTCCGGTCCGGCGTGCGATGTTGGTCAACAGGCCGGCGAATCCGCCGGAACCCTGGTTGTGAACCGTGCGCGGCAGGCGTACGGCGCTGCTGCGAACCCCGCGCGAGGACAGGCCCAGGACCGACGTGACCGCACGGCCGCGACCGCCGACCGGCCCGTCGGTGGGCACCGGGTCGCTTTCGACGGATGCGCGGCCCGGCACGGCGGGCGTACCCGAGACAGCGACGAAGGGACGGTCGCTGCCGACGAGTTCCTCGCCGAGGGCCGCGAGGGCGGCACCTTCCTCCGCGACCGACTTCGCGAGGGTGTCGGGGCTGCTGAAGTCGTGGTCGAACGCGAGGTGGATCACCCCGTCGGCCCGGGCGGCGCCGGTGCGAAGGGTGTTCAGGTCGGCGAGGGCTCCCCGGAGGGGATCGGCGCCGGCCGCCTCTATGGCCTGCGCGGATGCGTCGGAGCGAGCGAGTGCGAGGACGGTGTGGCCGTTGTCGAGCAGTTCGGCGACGACAGCGGAACCGATCAGACCGGTGCCGCCGGTGACGAAAACGCGCATAGGAAACTCCCCCAGGAGTGATGGGACTCTTGTCCCATCACTCTACCGCAGTGATGGGACAAGAGTCCCATCACTTAGGATGGTGACCATGGGTAGATGGGAACCAGGCGCACGCGAACGCCTCGTCGTGGCTGCCGTCGACCTGTTCACCGAGCAGGGGTACGACGCCACGACGGTCGCGCAGATCGCCGAGCGCGCAGGAGTCACCAAGAGCACCTTCTTCCGGCACTTCCCCGACAAGCGCGAGCTGCTGGTCGCCGGACAGGAGACGCTGAGCCGACTGCTGGCCGAGGGGATCGCCGACGCGCCCGCTGGCGCCAGCCCGCTCGAGGCGGTCGCTGCCGGTCTGGAGCGCGCGTCGAGCGCGATGGGCCCCGTGAGCCGCGAGCTCGCGCCTCGCCTGAAGGCGGCCGTCGCCGCCAGCGCCGAACTTCAAGAGCGTGACGCCCTCAAGAGCGTCAGCCTCGCGGCCGCGATGACGACCGCTCTGGTCGCCCGCGGCATACCCGATCCAACCGCGGCTCTGGCGGGCGAGCTGGGCGTCCTCGCCTTCAAACGGGGATACGCCCAATGGTCCGAGGGCGACCGTGACGGCAAGGACGAGCTCGCCGGGTACACCCTGGCGGCCCTCGACGAACTGCGTGCAGCGAGCACCTCGCTGGGCTGACCGGCAACCTCACCCGCCGTTCACGAAACTGCGGCCAGAGCCTTGAAAACGACCAGGGATACTCCTCGTCTCACTCGGTCCGGTTCTCAACGGACCGGGGAAGTTCAGGGTTCTGACCGCGTTTCTGTGAAGCCGCAGGCCAGTGGGTGGTACGCCTCGTTCCGCTGGCGTCTGCCTGGCCATGGCGTGCCGAAACGGCAGTCGGCCAGCCGGTTGACGGCCTGATGCCGTGCTGCCCGGTTCTCCTGGCTAGCGCCGGCGGGTGCGGAAGCCGCCGGGGGTATCGCCAGTCTCGCGGGTGAAGAACTTCCCGAAGTTGGCGGGTTCTGAGAATCCGAGCATCCGGCCGATCGCAGCGATGGGCAGGTCGGTGTGCACGAGCAGGCGCTGCGCCTCCAGGGCGGCGCGGGCGTCGATGAGTTCTTTGGCGCTGCGGCCGGTAGCGGCCTGGCAGGCCCGGGTCAGGGTGCGTGGTGAGTAGCCGAGTCGGGCGGCGTACCTCTGCACGGAGCGGGTGGCGGCGAAGGAGCGCTCCAGCTCGTACCGGAAGGCAAGGAAGACCTCGCCGCCGGCCATCGCCGAGGCGGCATGGTCCGGATGGGGCAGCCGGGCCAGGCGCAGCAGCACCGCGCCGAGGAGCTGGCGCAGCAGTGGGACGGTGAGGTCGGCGTCCGTGTTGTCCCGGTGGTCCTCCAGGGTGTGGTAGTCGGCCGCGATCTCGGCCAGGGCCCGGTCGATGACCTGGTGGTCGCCCGGGGACAGCGTCCAGCCGGCCGGGCCGAAGCCGTCGAGGAGGGACGCGAGCTGAGGCAGGCGCGGTGGGAAGGCGGCGGTGAACAGCACCAGCACGGCATCCAGTTCGGCCAGGCGGCCCTCCGCATCGGCCGGGAACCGCTGGACCTGACCGGGCCGCAGATGCAGCAGTCTGCCCGGTACGCAGGGCTGGGGAACGAAATCAACCATCATGCTTGCCTCACCGCCTCGTACGAGGAGCAGTTGGTGGAAGTCCGGTCGGCTCGCGGTGTGGGCGACCGCCCTTTTCATGCGGCGGCGCAGGACGTCGTATGTCAGGACCTCGATGCCCAGCCGCGGGCGGTCGGGATTGCGGTAGGCGATGTCGATGACGTCCGGTTGTCCAACTTTGACCATGGTGGGTCCCGACTCTACCTCGTCGCGGGAGCGCCTTGGCGGGGATCGTGGAGGCGTCGCCGCGTGCTGCCGGTCTGCGTCCCTGAGACCCGCGGCGCGCTCGTACATCCCTGCCCCGATGGGCACACACCAGGTAAGGACCCACCACGTGAACACTGCGATCACCGATCCCGCACTGCTGCCCGGCGCGTTCGAGGATGCCCTGAACGGCGGTGACGTCGAGGGCGTACTGGCCCTGTTCGCCCCTGGCGCCACCATGCGCACGCCGGCCGGCGAGGTCATCGCCGGTCACGAGGCGTTGCGCCGGGAGATCAGCGGGACCGTCGCCGCCCGTGGACGGCTCACCAACGTCCCCCGGCTCGCCCTGGTCGGCGCCGAGGCCGCGCTGCTGGTCACAGACTGGACTCTCGAAGTCACCGCTCCCGACGGCGAGCGTGTCGCCCCGACCGGCACCACCGCCAACGTCGCGTGCCGAGGCGTTGACGGCTGCTGGCGGTTCGCCGTGCTCAATCCGCTCGGCACGGCCTGAGCGCTAACTGATCGTTTCAGAATGACTTTCGAAGGCGGCGGAGGCAGATGATGCTGCAGGCGAGGTCGAGTAGTCCCTGGTGGAGATCGGCGCGTCGCTCGTAGCGGGTGCGGAGCCGCTTGAACTGGTGGAGCCAGGCGAAGGCGCGCTCTACGACGCAGCGCACCTTGCCGAGTCCGGAACCGTAGGCGACGCCGCGTCGGGCGATCATCGGCTTGATGCCGCGCTTCCACACCAGGCGGCGGTACTTGTCGTAGTCGTAGCCCCGGTCGGCGAACAGCCTCCGGGGCCGGCGGCGCGGGCGTCCTCGCAGACCGCGGATCGGTGGGACTGCGTCCAAGAGCGGTATGAGCTGGGTGACGTCATGTCGGTTCCCGCCGGTGAGCGTGACAGCCAGCGGCGTTCCGTGCCGGTCGACGATCACATGGTGCTTGGAGCCGGGGCGCGCGCGGTCGACAGGCGAGGGGCCGACGTGATCCCCCCTTTGAGGGCCCGGACGTGCGAGCCGTCCACGGCGCAGTCGTCCAGGTCCAGAAGGTCCGCGCGGCGCAGTTCGGTCAGCAGCGCGGCGTGCAGGCGAGGCCAGACGCCGGCTTCCGTCCAGTCTCGCAGCCGGCGCCAGGCCGTGACTCCGGAGCAGCCCACGGCCTGCGCGGGGACATCGCGCCATGCGACACCGGTCCGCAGCACGTAGATGACGCCGGCCAGGGCCGCCCGGTGCGGGACTCGCAGTCGCCCGGGGTGGCGGTGGCGTCGCTCAGGAGCGGGCGGCAACACCGCAGCCACCCGCTCCCACGGGTCATCCGGTACGAGATCAACACGCATCCGGACACCCTGCCGACCAAGATCGCCAGATGCAAGGTCTACTGCTCACTCACCTGAGTGGACGTTAAGTCCGTTTCTGGTAGGGCCTCGTCCGGGTTGGGTGAGGAAACCTTGACGGGTGAGGTGTCCGAGGCGGCTGCGGGTGATGTTGACGGATGCCTCGTCAGTGGGCATGCCGAGGAGTTCGTGTAGCTCGCGTGCCCGGAACGCCTGGTCGGGGTGCTGGTTGAAGGCATTCACGATCGCCGGACGGCGCGCCCTCACGAAGGCCGTCGGACGCGGCGCTGCCGGACAGGTCCGGCGTCCAGCAGCGCGAGGGCGTTGTGGACACCCTGGTCGAGGACGTCGTCGGCGAGCTTGGGATCGGCCAGGGCGCGGGCGAGTTGGAGCGTCCCGACCATCATGGCGAAGACGCCGAGCGCCTGTGCGCGTGCCGAGGGCGGACTCTCAGGTGCCAGGCGGGCGGCGATGTCGTCGATGACGGTCAGCAGCCCGTTGGTGAACGCCTGCTTGGTTGCGTCCGTGCATCGCCCGATCTCGTCGAGGAGAGCGGCCGTGGGGCAGCCGTTCTCGGGGTCGTCACGGTGCTCGGCGGACAGGTAGGCGCGGACGAACTGTTCGAGCCCGGCGCGGCCGGGCGCGAGTGCTTCGAGGCTCGCGTTCTGCGCGCCCAGCTGGTCGGCGACGGCGTTCGCGACGAGGTCCTCCTTGGAGGCGAAGTGGGCGTAGAAGGCGCCGTTGGTCAGCCCCGCGTCCGACATCAGCGTGGAGACTCCGGAGCCGTCGATGCCGTCCTTCTTGAACCGGCGGCCGGCGGCCTCGATGATCCGCTGCCGCGTCGCCTGCTTGTGGTCTTTCGCGTAGCGCGCCACGCGCTCCTCCTCACGCTTCGGCGGAGAGGCCGCTTGCCGCTCTCCGTCTCCCGTCCTAGAGTAATTGCATTACGGTCATAATCCAATCAATGGGGAGGCCCATCATGACCACGAACCGGCCGGTAGCACTCGTGACCGGAGCATCGTCAGGCATCGGCAAGGCAGCCGCCTTCGCACTCGTCGATGCGGGATTCGAGGTCGTCGGCACGAGCCGCCGAGCCTCAGGGGATCGCCGCGAGGGCGTGACGTTCCTCGACCTCGACGTGGCCAGCGACACCTCGGTCGCCAGCCTGGTCGACCGCGTGATCGAGCAGTTCGGGCGGATCGACGTCCTGGTCAACAACGCCGGCATCGGCTCTGCAGGCGCCGGGGAGGAACGCTCCCTCAGCCAGGACCAACAGCTGTTCGACATCAATGTCTTCGGACTGATCCGCATGACCAGGGCCGTCCTGCCGCACATGCGCGCCCAGGGCAGCGGCCGGATCATCAACATCTCGTCCGTCCTCGGGTTCGTCCCCGCGCCCTACATGGCCGCCTATGCCGCGTCCAAGCACGCCGTCGAGGGCTACTCCGAGTCCATGGACCACGAGGTCCGCCAGCACGGCGTCCGCGTAGTGCTCGTCGAGCCCGCCGTGACCAGGACCGCGTTCGAGGCCAACTCCCCGAAACCCGCCATGCCTCTGCCGGTCTACGAGCAGCAGCGGCAGGTCTTCGAGCGCGTGATGGCCGCGGCGATGAAGGACGGCGACGATCCCGCCACCGTCGCCAAGGCGATCGTCGCCGCGGCGACCGACCCGAAGCCGAAGCTGCGATACCCCGCCGGACCCACCGCTGGACGCGTCAGCACCCTGCGCCGCCTCGTCCCCTCCCGGGCCTTCGACCGGCAGATCCGCAAGCTCAACCAGCTGCCTACCTGACCGACACCCCCCATCCCCCAACGCCACCACCTGCACCAGGAGCCTTCCGCGGACCTGTGCACAAGCACCGCCCTCGTCACCGGAGCCAACCGGGGCCTTGGCCGCGCCCTCGCCGCCGAACTGCTCAGCCGCGGCGCTACCGTCTACGCCGCAGCACGCAACCCCGACCAGGTCGAGCTGCCCGGTGCCAAGCCGATCGCGCCCGACATCACCGACCCAGCCTCCGCTGCCGCCGCTGTCCAGGCCACCGGCGACGTCACTGTCCTGATCAACAATGCCGGCATCTCCACCGGCGCCAACCTGCTCGCCAGCGACCAAGACGCCATCCGCCTGGAGATGGACACCCACTTGGCAGCACTCAACACGTTGCCTACGGGTCAAGGACTCTGCCGCACGGGAGCGAGTCCGGGTCGCGGGGAAGCGAACGGCGAGCCCCTCGTGCCGGAGGCGATTCCCCTCGACTATTTCAGGCGGGCCGTTCCGGCATCCGAACTCCTACGGTGGCCAGCATCGCCATCCGGGCTTGCGCCGTCTGGCGTGAGCGCGGATGGCGGCCCTGACCTGAGAAGGTGACAACTTCAGCGCCCAGATGGTGACAACCACCGCGCCCAACGGAGCGATGGCGTGCAGGCCACTGGAGGCGCTTGATGACAACTGTCTCGCCCAGTCACACCCGACCCGTGCATTCCGTCACCCCACGCGCCGCATCTCGTCGCTTCCCCATAGACCGCGATGCAAGCGGGCGTGCACTCACCCATCCGTGGTCTGGCTCTCAAGATCGGCGTGCCGCTTCCACGGGTAGCTGTCCCAGCCCGCATCCAAAATTGGAGTCTGCCGCGTGACGGAGGTAGTGGTTGTGACAAGTTATGACGTGCTTGCCGAGGTGTACGAATGGCTCATCTCGGATGCAAAGTTGCCTCCAGCCGAGTTAGCTGCGTCGTTCGACGACGTCCTCAATCTCCTGCCGTCGAACGCTCACGTCCTCGACTGTTCGTGCGGAACCGGACAGCTGGCGGTTGGCCTCGCCGGTCGTGGCATGCAGGTTGTCGCAACTGACGCCAGCGAGGCGATGGTTCGTCGGACTGCAGAGTTGTCTGAGGAGTTCGGGGCATCCGTCCGGGCCGTACGGGCGAACTGGGAAGAGTTGCCCGACCATTTCCAGGACAACACGTTCGACATGGTGTTCTGCGTTGGCAACTCGCTTCACCATGCCACGGGCACGACAGGCAGGGGTGCTGCTCTGGAGTCGATGTCACGGCTTCTGCGCCCCGGCGGGCGCTTGGTACTCACATCCCGCACTTGGGAACTCGTGAGGGCCAGAGGTTCCCGGCTGGAGATCAGTGATCGACTCGTCCGCCGGAACGGTCGCGATGCCGTCGTGGTCTACCGCTGGGAGATTGCGCCGCATTGGGAGGAGGAGCACCACATCGAGATTGCGATCGCGCAAGTTGATGCGACCGGGTTGGTTCTTGTCCGCTCGGAACTGCTGTCCTGCTGGCCCTACCGGTACGAGGAACTCGAAGTCGAGCTGCACCGGGTCGGACTCCAGACGCAACTGAGCACGTTCGATCTTGAGGCCGAGAACTACATGGTGGTCGCGAGCAAGGTATAAACACCGGACTCTCAGTCCCTGGCCGGACCGCGCGGTTGCTCGCAGGACGCTTGCGCCCTCTCATCGGTGCGGGTTCAAGTGGTCAACGCGACGCCTCGGACGAGGAGTGCTCGTCGATCAGACGGCGGTAGATCCGGGGTGACGGTGTGGCGCTGTTTCCTGGTCGCGTCCAGATCAATGAGCAGGATCTCGTCGATCAGCAGCGTGAACGGATCCAGCTTCGACGGCCGCGCCGAAGCGGTTGTCGTGCGTGGCTGCGGCCAAGCCGAGGTCAGGGCCTTGTTGACCGTGCTCCAGGTGACGCCGTACTTGCACTGCAACGCCCGGTTCGACATGCCATCGCGGGAGTCGCGCCGCAGCGCGGCGTACAACTCGACCTTCGACTGGCCAGGCGGCATCGGGGGTGCTCCTTTACTGAGCACATCCAGCTTGACACCGCAACCCCGATGGTGACGTCAGAATTCGCGAACATCTTTCTGGGCCATCACCTGGCGACGTCAGCTTTCACGAACAACTGACGTCACCAACTACCGACAGAACCACCGCTGCGAGCGGCAGCTCCTGGAGGGCATCGTCCACGTCGCCTGCACCGGGCAGGCCTGGACGCGTCTTCCCCCGGCTCTGAGACCCTTTCTCGCCTGCCGCCGCTTTCTTCGCTGGCGGGAGGACGGCACCCTGGAGCTGGTCTGCCGCGCTGTCCTGCCCGAACAGGACACCCCCTGGCAGCGGCGCCTAGCCGCCTACATCAACTCCTCCTGTGGCACTGCGTCTTCTGCGGTGACGTGCCATGACGCGCACCAGTGACAGCACGCATGTCTGTGCGCTTCCGGGCATGAATCTTTGCCGTCAGTGCCTGCTGGGCACCGTAGGTACGAGACCGTGACGAGGTGACACCTCTTCCGGTCCTGCTGCGGACTGCGCCCGTGAGCAGCGAGACGACCTGGTCGCTCATGTGCCGGGTGGCTGCCACGTACGGCATGCACCCCCAGCAGGTGCTCGGGCATTTCACGGTCACCGGCTCCCGTCCCCGGCATGAGGCCGCGCCGTGCGAGCCGACGCGGAGCTCCTGCTCAACGGGGGCGGGCGGCGGATACTGGCAGGCCTGTGCGGCGTCGAGGAAGGCGTGCTGGCGCGGGCGTTGCCGTCCTGGGAACAGGAGGACGCCAAGCTGCCTGCCGAAGAGAGCGGGCGCCGGCGGCGGCGTGGCGGATCGGCGGCGCGGTCGCCGGGCCGGTGGCGTTCGGCTGCCGCCTGTGCACGGCCCGGCGTACGGGGAGGGCCGTGCGGGTGGTGTATGACCGTCTCGTGGGTGTCGGCCGATGTCCTATGGCACTGACGCCTTGGCTATCGACGAAGGTAGGGGCCCGTCGTCACGCGTCGTGTAGCCCTCCGGGCCGCCGCCGCTTCGATCCAACGTGCGTCGGGAGCGAAACGCGTCTGCCGCCGTCCACGGGGCACGAGAACGACGATCGCAACGGCCAGAACGAACGCCACGACCGCAATTGCCACTGCCACGAACACCGTTGCCCCCTGTAAGCGCCTCGGACCGCCGTCCCCGCAGCCCTGGTCAGCTCGTCGATGACTGCCAGATCAACTGTACTCTTCGGACACTCGAACGTGAACGAAGTCAGTGTCGGCGGAGCGAAAGCGACCGCTTCGTTGAACTTCTGGTGGGTGGTCAGGCAGTGATGGAGCTGGCCGATCATGCGGTTGAACAGGTTGCGGAGGGCCGCGTGGTAGCGGTCGCCAGCTTCTCGTCGGCGGTTGTAGTGAGAATGGGCTCCGAGTGAAGCGGTGAGTGCGGCGAACGCCCAGTGCCGGCCGGCCGCGGCCAGTCGGCTGTTCTTGATCCGGCGGTGGCTGACGCGACGGCTCTTGCCGGATTCCCTCGTTACGGGGGCGCTTCCGGCGTAGGCCTTCAGGTCTCGGGCCGTGGCAAACCGGGTGCGATCGTCACCGATCTCCGCGAGTATCCGAGCACCGGTGAGCACGGCAAATCCGGGGAAGCTCGTGATGATCTCCGCGTCGGGATGCTGCTGAAAGAGTTCTTCGGTGTCGTGCGCCAGCTCGTCACATGCCCGGCAGGCCGTCTCGAGCTGGGCGAGCAGTGCGCGTGTCTGATGCCCCATCGCCTTCTCGACCAAGGCCGGCTGGCGAAGCCGGGTCCGATGGAGCACTTCGAGGAGCCGGTCGGTCTCGGCCTCGATCCGACGTTGACGGCCGGCCCGCGTGACGGCGGCTCTGAGTCTGCTGCGGGTGAGCCGGGCGGCCTCGGCCGGAGTGGGCGCGATCGCCAGGATCGCGCGGTCTTCACGCGCCAGCAGCCGTTCGCGCTTGTCGGCGAACGCCTCAAGGATCGCCGGGTAGTACTCACGCAGGTGCGACCGGAGCCGGTTGTGGGCCCGGGTGCGGTCCCAGACCGCGTCCTGCTGGGCCCTGGCGAGGACGGCAATAGCCCTGGCCAGATCGGAGTCGTTGGGCAATGGCCAATGCAGTTCGGCGTCGGTCCGCAGGATGTTCGCCAGGACAACGGCGTCCTGATGGTCGGACTTCTTGCCGGAGACGACGTGCCGGTCGCGGTAGCGTGCGACAGCCATCGGGTTGATCGCATACACCCGGCGGCCACAGGCCCGCAGACAGGCCACGAGAAGTCCGCGAGATGTCTCGATCGCGATCGGGATCGGATCGTCCGGGCTGTCACCGTGCTCGGCGAGCAACCGAAGCAGGTCCTGGAAGCCCGCTGCGTCGTCGCCGATCCTGAGCTTGCCGAGCAGTCGAGCGTCCTGGTCGACCACGGCAACGTCGTGGTGATCCTCAGCCCAGTCGATTCCGCAGGTCACGTGCAAGGCGCGCTCCTTTCGGGCTTTCGCTGTCCGTCCGTGTCGGGCCGTGGCAGGACCACCCGGCGACCTAATAGAAGCGCTCATGGGCGCACCACCCCATCAGCCGTCCGTGGCCCCAGCAGATTCCAGGGTCCTCGCTCTCGTGAAGAGCTCCACGGCTCCGGCTGATCGGGAGGTGTTCCTGGGAACGGCTCGAACCACGGCACGGTATGGCGACCGAGCTCGAATCGGCAGAGGCCGCGCGCGCGTCCCTCTTGTCGAAGCACTCCCAGGCGCTGCATACAGCCCAGACGTCTCGCCCGGCCCCTGCCAGGACTGACAACTGCCAATCCACAATGCCTATTAGGCGTACGCCTCCCGCAGGAACCGCGCCTACCTGCGCCGCCGCGGGATCCGATGCACCATCCCCGACAAGGCCGACCAGGCACGCAACCGCCAGAAGCTCGGCTCCCTAGAGGCTGTCCTACCTTCACGACGTGGGTCTGATCTGGTCACTCGTACGATCGGAGGGCCCGGGGGCTCCGGGTATGGCTGTAAAGGCTGAGCCGCTGGATGGCTTACGGGACTTGGCCGCCCGGAGCCCCGCGACGACTCGACCGCCAATTGGGAGACGCGACTCGATCGCTGCTGTAGGACAACGCCGGCGAGGTCGTCTGCGGGATCGATGTACGACGAGCTGGCGGAGGTGGCCGTGCCAGAGATCTGGGCCGGGGTGGACATCGGCAAGACGCATCACCACGCCGTGGTGATCGACGCGGAGGGCGAGCGGCTGCTGTCTCGCCGGATCCAGAACGACGAGACTGAGCTGCTGGCGCTGATCGGCGATGTGCTGGCGATATCCAACGACGTCTTGTGGGCAGTCGATCTCAATCACGGCGGTGCTGCATTGCTGATCGGGCTGCTCACCGTCCACGGTCAGCCCGTCGCCTATCTCACCGGCCTGGCAGTGCACCGGGCCTCCGCCACCTACCGCGGTGAGGGAAAGACGGACGCGAAGGACGCATTCGTCATCGCGGACCAGGCCCGCATCCGCCGGGACCTGGGGCTGCTGCGGCCCGGCGACGAGATTGCCACCGACCTGCGCACCCTTACCACCCGACGACTGGATCTTGTCTTCGACCGCACCCGGCAGATCAACCGTCTCCGGGCCCAACTGCTGGACATCTTCCCTGCGTTGGAGCGCTCGTTGGACCTGACCAACAAGGGTCCGGTGGTGCTTCTGACCGGCTACCAGACTCCGGCCGCGATCCGCCGCACAGGCGTGAAGCGGATCGAGGCCTGGCTGAGAAACCGCAAGGTCAAGAGCGCCGCCGCGCTCGCGCGCACCTGCGTGGAAGCCGCGCAGGCCCAGCAGACTGCGCTGCCCGGTGAGCGATTGGCCGCAGCGATGGTTGTCCGCCTCGCGAAGGGGGTGATGGCCCTCGAGGAGGAGATCGCCGAGCTTGACGATCTCATCGAGGCGAGGTTTCGCGAGCATCCGCACGCCGAGGTGATCCGCAGCCTGCCCGGCATGGGTGCCAGACTCGGCGCCGAGTTCATCGCCGCAACGGGGGGCGACCTGGACGCCTTCGGAAGCGCCGACCGCCTGGCCGGCTTCGCCGGCCTAGCCCCGCAGCCCCGTGACTCCGGCCGCGTCAGCGGCAATCTGCGCAGGCCACGCCGCTATCACCGCGGTCTGCTGCGGACCATGTACTTGTCGGCGCTGGCCAGTCTCAAGTCCTGCCCCGCCTCCAAGGCGTACTACCAACGAAAGCGGAGCGAAGGGAAGGGGCACAAACAAGCTCTCCTTGCCCTCGCCCGCCGACGCGTCAACGTCCTGTGGGCGATGATCCGTGACAGAGCGTGCTATCACGCTTCGCAACCCGTCGCGGCAGCTGCTTGACATCAGCATTGGGAAGTCCCGTATGGGATGTGAGTTGTCCAGTGAGGGCCAGGTTGTGGAGCCGGGGGCGTTCCAAGGGGGTCAGTGTGCGGAGATGAACTCGTGCACGACGCGGTTGAACTCCTCGGCGTGTTCCATCTGCGCCCAGTGGCCGCAGTTGTTGATGAGGTACAGCCGGGAGGACGGAATCATCGCCATCAATCGCAGCGCGTTCTCGAAGTGGACGGCGCGGTCGTTCCGCCCCTGCACGATCAGCGTGGGCACGGTGAGCTCGGCCAGCAGCGGCGGCAGGGCCTGGAACAGCTGCGGCGGGCCATTGAGATCCCCGCTGGACAGCGAGAGCCTCATGTTCTCCAGGTGGTCGGGGCGGGCGAGCGCGGCCTCCGACCGCGCGCGGGCGAGGTCGGCGTCCTCGGCGAGCGCCGGGTCGTGCGCGAGCGCCCCGACCATCGCCTGGAAGTTCGCCGGCGACGGGTCGAAATAGGCGCGCACCAAGGGGAGGATTCCCTCCGTCTTGTCGTTGGGCGGGCCGAGCACGTTGACCCCCGGGGCGGGGGCGCCCATCGGGATCAGGTGGCTGACGCGCTCGGGATGGTGCGCCGTGAACCGGAGCGCCGTCCTTCCGCCCAGCGAATTGCCGACGATGGCGACCCTGTCCAGTTCGAGCGCGTCCAGTGCCAATTCCAGCGCCTCCACGTGGTCGCGGTCGCCCGGCACGGCGGTGTCGCTCTTGCCCCAGCCGGGCATGTCGATGGCGAACACACGGTAGTGGCGGGCCAAGGCGGCGATGTTGCGGGAGTAGTTGCTCCAGCCACTGGCGCCGGCTCCCCCGCCGTGCAGCAGGATCAGGGGGTGACCGTCACCGGCCTCGTTGTAGTGCAGCTTCCACTTGCTGGTCTGCACGTACTTGCTGGTCGCCGATTCAGTCAGGACCTCGGTGGTGGGCATGGCTTTCCTTTCGTCCCGGGCGGCGGTTCAGGCGTCGGCCGCGATGTACTTGTGGCCCCAGGCGCTGATGGCGTCGTAGTGGGCGACCTGCCATGTGTCGTCGTCGATCACCACGCCGCCGCTGCCGTACTCGATCTGGAACCCGGACGGCGTGGTCACGTAGAACGAGGTCATGTGGTCGTTCGTGTGCTCGCCCAGCGTGATGATGACGCGGTCGGGATCGCCGTTGATCTGGCTCATGATGCGGCCGACGGTGGAGAAGTCGGAGACTTCGAGCATGAGGTGATCGAGGCCCGGGATGGGGCCGACGCCCTCGCCGACGCCGATGGAGTGATGCCGGGGGTTGCAGTGCAGGAAGTAGGCGTTCTCGTCCGATCCGAACTGAGCCATCGAGATCGTGTCGGTCAGCCTGAATCCCAGCTCACGCTGGTAGAACTCGGCCAGCTCGCGCGCGCCACCCGGATTGGTCAGGAGGGCGTGCCCGACCCCCAGATCACCGGTGACGAAACGGACGCCCAGCGGGGACGCGAACGGGGTGTCGGCGAACGGCTGGCCGTGGACGGCCTCGATCGTCTGGCCTGCGGGGTCGGAGAAGACCCGCAGTCCCTCGACGCCCCGGCGGGCTCGCAGTTCCTCGTCCTCGCGGACGGTGATGCCCCGGGATGCGAGGTGGGTCTCCAGCGCGGCGAGCGTGGCCGCGTCCGGGACGGTGAGGCCCAGTGCCATCAGGGACCGGGGGCCCGCGGGCTCGCCGTCCTCGACGAGGATGCGGTACGCGTACTCGTCGAGTCGCAGGCGCAGTTCGCCCGCGGCGGACGGCGAGGGTTCCGCGCCGATGGTCTGGGTGGCGAAGCGGGTCCACTCGTCGAGTGGACCGCGGACCACGACATAGCCCAGCGATGTGAAGAAGCTCATGTGCTTTCTCCTCAGGTTGTCCGAGATGGTCAGTGAGCTGCGGTGGCGAAGGTCTTTTCCGACGGCCCGGCCGTCCTGGGGGGCGGGAATGGCGAGTGTGCGGGCGACGGCGTCGAGAAGGGCGTCCGGGTCGGGGCGCCGACTGAGCTGGTGACGTTGACGCTAGGGCGGGAGACCGCGCCGACGAAGCGCGTGTTCCGGGAACCGGCACATCGTTCCGCTGGCGCTGCGCGTGTTCCGGGAACCGGCACAACCGTTCCGCCGCGAGCCGGGCCCCGGCCTACTCTCTCCCCGCCACCTCAACGACCACGGAGAGGGCCCTTCCATGCACCGGACCGGCTGGATCGACGTCCACGCCCACTTCGCACTCCCCGGCGGCACCACAGCCTGGGACCCCCTGACCGCGCTGGACCACATGGTCCGGCTGGGCATCGACATGCAGTTGCTGTCCGACGTCACGGTCACCGCTCCCGCCGACGTCCGCGCCTCCAACGAGTACGGCGCGTCGGTCGTCCGGCGGTATCCGCACCGCTTCGGTCTTCTCGCGGCTCTTCCGCTGTCCGATGTGGACGCGGCACTGGCGGAGATCGAGTAAGCGCACGAGCACCTGGACGCCGACGGGTTCGCGCTGTGCGCCACCTACGGCGGCGACTTCCTCGGCGCCGAACGGTTCCGCCCGGTATGGCGGGCGCTCGACGCGATCGGGGCCGGAGTCTTCATCCATCCCTCGCCGTTCGGGGCAGCGGCTCTTGACCTGCCGCGCCCCTTCTTCGAGGTCACCTTCGACACCGCGCGGACCGTGGTGGACATGGTGTGGCGCGGCGTCACACGGTCCGCTCCCCGCGTCCGCGTCGTCCTCGCGCACGCGGGCGGCGCCCTGCCCGCGCTCGCCGGGCGGATCGCACTGCTGTCCGACGCCGACTGGGTACCCCACGAAGGAGTCACCCCTGAGACGGTGCGCGAAGCCCTCGCCGCCATCTACTACGACACCGCGATGGCGGGCACGCCGAACGCGCTCGGCCCCGCGCTGGCCGTCACCTCTCCCGACCACATCGTGTACGGCTCGGACTTCGGCGCCCCTTGCGCGAGCGAACCGGTGCTGCGGGAGACGATGACCTCGTTGCTGACTGGTGGCGTGCTCGCCCCCGAGGTCGCGGCCGGCGTGGGACGCCACGCGCACACGGTCTTCCCGCGCGCCGCCGCCCGGCTGGTTCCGGCCGAGAAGGCGGCCTCGTAGCAGGACACCCGACTTGCCTGCGGGCACGGGGAATTCCGTAACGTGTGGAAGCCGTGGCTGCCCATCGGCTTCGTCAGGTCAGGACGCCGGGCAGTGCCCTGACGATCGACGACACCGTCCGTCGCAGGGGTGGCAGGAACACATCAGCCGACCCTTGTTCGGTGGGGAACCCGATCGACACCGCCGCCACCGCCTGGCCGCCGAAGACGATCGGCATGGCCACACACGACCGTCCGGGCGCCGCCTCCTCGACGTCGGTGGCGACCCCACGCTGCCGGACCCGTCGCAGCTCACGCCGGAGCAGTTCCGGGTCCCGCACCGAGTGCGCGGTGAGCGCGCGCAGACGGCCCGTGGTGGTCCCCTCCACCATGTCCGGGTCCGTGTGGGCCAGCAGAGCCTTGCCCACACTCGTGCAGTGAGCGGGCAGGGCCATCCCGACCTCCGTGGCGAACAACCGCGCCCGCGGCGTGTACAGCTTCTCCACGTAGACGACCTCCGGGCCGCGCAGGACGCCCAGATGGATGGTGTGCCCGACAGCCCGGTGCAGATCCAGCAGGTACGGAAGCGCGACGTGGCGGACGGCTCCTTCGGGCGACGCCGCACCGAGGGTCATCATCCGGAACGCCATCCGGTAGCCGGTGCCCTCGTGTTCGACCGCCCCCACCCGGACGAGCATCCCGAGGACGCGGTAGGCGGTCGACTTCGGCAGACCGGCGCGGCGCGCCACCTCACTCAACGTCAAGACGCGGCCGTATCGGAACACTTCCAGCAGATCGAACGCCTTCTGCATGACCGACGACGGAACGGCCGTCTCCCGCACTGCGGCTGCATTGCCCATGTGCAGTCCTTTCGAGAACGCCTCGAGAACACCCTGAGAACGCCTTGGGAATGATCGTGCCAGGGCCTGTCTCGTAGAGCGGTGCGGTGGCGAGCGGCCGTCCGCGTGGTGCCGCGTGGGGGTGCGCGCAGCGCTCGGTGATCTACGAGACAGACCCTGGGGCGGTCAGACCCTCGGGCGGTCAGACCGTGCTCAGCTTGGCGATCCGCAGCCCGTGCTCGGCGGCCTGCTCGTACCCCGTCTTCATCGACTCTTCGGCCAGTCCCTTGAGGTGCGCCATCTCCGGGTTCCAGAACGCGTGGGTCAGCTCCGCCTCGGCGATCTGCAGGTCGAGGCCCAAGACGTCGGCGAGGATCCTGCGCATGTAGGGCGTGGCGTAGTCCCAGCCCTCCTTCGGGGTGCCGGGCCCGTAGCCGCCGCCCCGGCTCAACGTCAGGAGCGCCGGCTTGCCCTTGAGCGGCTGGTCACCGTGGATCCCCACCTGGGGGTGCTTCAGGATCAGGTCGATCCAGGTCTTGACCTGCTCCGGGACATTCCAGTTGTACATCGGCACCGCGAACAGGAACGCGTCGGCGGCGAGCAGTTCCGCGCCGAGACGGTCGAGGAGCTCGTGCGCCTCGGCCGGGGCCGGTGCCGCCGGGTTGACGACTTCGTGGGCGAGCGCCGTCCATGCGTCCCCAGGCAGCGGCTGGACCCCGAGGTCGCGCCGGGTCACGACGCCGCCGGGGTGCTCGCCGAGCCACGCCTGCTCGGCGGTGTCGGCGAGAGCGCGGCTCACCGATCCTTCGGTCCGGATGCTCGCATCGAGACGGAACAGGTTCATGGTGCCGGTACCTCCATTAGTTCGGCTGCGATGCAGATAGTATGCACAACAGAACATCTGCTCGCAAGAAAAGTGAGCTGGCTAACAGCCCGGCATGACGCGGGTGCCGGTGGCTCGCGACGAGCTCCAGTCGGATCTCGACTGGGGGCCGCGCGCGTCACCACAGGCGTCCCCGGCGGCCCCGCAGCTTCCAAGGGTCCTCGTCGCCGTCTCCCGAAACGGCGCGGTCAGGGGCGAAGCCCGATGAACGGGACCGTCATCCACTGCTGCGCTCGGCGCCATCGGCAGCGAGGACCGCACCGTTGACGTAGCCGCTCGAAGGTGAGAGCAGGAAGGGGGGACCGCGTTGACCCGCACACCCGACGGACCGAACTCAAACGCCCGATAGCGAGCGAGCATCTCGGCGCCGGCCTTCGAGGCGCCGTAAGCCGCACGGACCGCAGCCGGGATTCGCGCCGGGCCCGACCCGATCAGGACGATCGATCCGTTCTGTCGCCGCACCACTCCCTGCACCAAGGCCGCTACCAGCAGGAACGGGGCCCGCACGTTGACTCCCGATCTGCCGGTCGAAACTCGCGGCGCCAGTGTGCACCGTCGGGACGAACTCATAGATGCCGGCGCTGGTACAACCAGACCCTCGGCGATCGCCCGCCCGATCCCCGACGTTGTCGCCGCGACCAGGGCGTTTCACCCTGCCAACTCGTTACTGACGGCCATGGCACGTCTCCTTGCGACAGTCGGGCCTCGCCCCGCCACCCGCTGCGTCATCGCGGAGCCAGAGTGCCCCGCCTCCCACAACACAACACTATGTCAGCAAGACGTTCTGTGTATTAGACTATCTGTAGCCATGTCGAAAGGTGCTACGGTGATCTGATGTCCTCTGAACCCCGCAACCGAGCGAGCGAAAGCGCCAAGTGTCTTGCCTTGGACGACGACCTGGTTTGGGCCATTCGCATGATCTCGGGGGCGCTCCGGCGCGCCGCAGCCGACGCCTCGGAGACGCTGCCCGGGGGAGCACGCGCCTACTTGGTGCTCGTGGCATTGGCCGAGGCCGGGGACAAACCCCCCACGCAACTCGAACTGGCCGGCCAGGTCGGTCTCGACCGAACGGTGATGACCTACCTTCTCGACGACCTGGAGGGGCTGGGTCTGCTGTCGAGACGCCCGAATCCGCAGGACCGGCGGGCTCGCCACGTGATCCTGTCGGACGAGGGCCGATCGCAACTGCTGCGCATGCGAACTGATGTCGCGGCCGCTGAAGCACGGCTGCTTGCCGAGTTGAGCGAAGAACAGCGGGCCCAGTTTCGAGACCTCCTGACCCGGGTCGCGCTCACCGCCCAGCGAGGCACCGGCAAGGGTTGAGGTGCGCGCTGTTCCGCTTCGGAGACAACTCCCGAAGTGCGGGACGCAGCCGTTGGCGCATCGCCGATCCTGACCGCGCCCCGCCGCCTTGCGGTACTGGGATCGGTCAGGCGGTTGTCTACCGTTTCCGCCGCGAGGAGCCAAGCTCCTGCTCACCGGACGACGACCCGAGCTGACGAACCAGACCATGCACTCCGCCGCTAAGGGCTGCCTCATCGCACTGGCGCGTGGCACCGCCGTCGAGTGGGCGGCACACAACATCCGCGTCAATGTGGTGCCACCCGGTCTGACCGTGACGCCGTTCATCGAGGCGTCCTACCCGCGGTGGCCCGATCCCGCCGGCTATCGGCGCACCAGGGAGGACACGATCCCGCTCGGCCGACTCGCCACACCGGACGGGGTCGCCGACGCGATTCTCTTCCTGGCCTGCCCGGAGTCGTCGTACATCACCGGCGCCGTCCTCCCCGTGGATGGCGGATACACGGCCTTCTGAGCCGAGCTTGCCGGGCTGGCCGGGCAGGCGTCACGGCTCGCGACGTTCGGCCTGCGTGAACATGGACACCCCACACCGACTGGGCCATGGCCGAGCTGAGCGCCACGGACTGCGCTCAGCTCGTCATCATCGCCATACGCCGGCCAGCGCTGTTTCATCCAGCCACGGGGTCGACGTAGGGGGTTGCACCGGCCGCCGGGCCGGCGGCGACCACGGAGGCCTCGGACCGTGTCAGTACCTCGCGCACCGCGTCCACGAGTGCAGGGGCCGCGGCGGCGTCGGCATCGGCGATGCCCACGCCGTAGCGGAACCGCACGGTGGAGCCGTCCTCGATGGTCAGTTCCTCGCTGAAGAACGGGGCCGGGTTGAGGCAGGCGAACTCCTCTGAGCGGGCGAACCACTGCGGCGGGTGGCAGGGGTTGGCCGCGTCGTCGACCATGAGGACGAGCGACTGCTCGTCGGACTCGTCGTGGCGGCCCTCGAAGCCCATCCACTGCATGCGCCGGCCGCGCACCTCATCGCCGCCCAGACCCTCCTCGGTGACGAACCGGCCGCCGGTGAACGACCGTGGGCCGCGCCAGAACAGCCCGCCGTAGCCGGCGTTCTCCCGCCCCTTGGTGGTGGGCGATCCCATGGAGACGTCCTTTCCGGAGACGTTGGTCATCTCCGTCTCGAACGTCAGCGCCCATGCCTCGGGGGAGATCAGCTCCGCGTGCAGCCTCCTGCGTTCGGTGAAGAACAGCGCGCTGGACTGGGTGATCCACTCCAGTTCGTGCGCGAAGGTCGCCGTAGCGCCGTCCCGGTCGAGGGTGGTGAGCCGGCGGTGCGCCTGGGTGCCGTTGTTCTCCAGCTGGACGTAGAAACGGCCGTGGATGTAGGTGGGGCCGCCCCAGAAGTTCTCCTCGCCGACGTGGGGCAGGGACCAGGCGATGCCCTTGTGCCACACATGGTCGTGGGGGCGGAACAGGCTGACCGTCTTGCCGCCACGGGTGCGCAGGGGGTGGATGTAGGGCTTGGGTGACTCCAGTTGGACGGTGTCCGGCTGGTACACGTAGCGGAAGAGTTCGGTGTCGCCGTCGCGGACGGTGACCGAGGCACCCACGTCGTGGCTGATCTGCAGAGCGTTCATACGAGGGCTTCCTTGATGGGTTCCCAGGGCACGGCGCCGCCGTCCATGCTGAACGTGAACGGGTCGTCGCCGCTCAGTTCCCCTGCGGCTACGGGGACTCTGCGGAAGGCCGAGGCGTAGGTCGCCGCGGCGAACTCCAGGGTGCGGCGCGCCTCCGGCAGGGAGACGCCGGGTTCCTGACCGCCATCCCAGGCGTCGAAGATCGCCTCGATCTGGACCCTGTGACCGCTCGTGACGTCCGGCCCGTGAGCGTCGGCCCAGAGGGCGGCGAGCTCCTCGTGGCCCGGTGCCGGGGTGAATCGCCAGTGCTCCTCGCGGTAGCCGTAGAGGTGCTCGAGTTCTACCGTGGCGTGCTCGAAGTCGAAGCGCAGGCGTGACGTCTCCCGCGGGGACAGTAGGGAGTTGACCACCGTGGCGAGGGCTCCGCCCTCGAACCGGACGGCGGCGACCGAGACGTCCTCGGTGTCCGTGGGCCGGGCCTGGCGGTCGGCGAGTGCCGTGATCCGGGACCAGGGGCCGAGGACCGACAGCATCAGGTCGAACTGATGGATGCCGTGTCCCATGGTGGGGCCGCCTCCCTCGACGTCCCAGCGTCCCCGCCACGGCACGTCGAAGTATGCGTCGGGCCGGTACCAGAGGGTTTCGCAGGTGGCGACCAGCGGCCGGCCCAGTGCGCCGGACGCGGCCAGTCGGCGCAGGCGTACGGCCGCCGCGCCATAGCGGTGCTGAAAGACCGTCAGGACCCTGGAGCCGGTCTGCTCCTGCACCGCCGCCAGGTGGTCCATCTCGCGCAGGCTCAGCGCCGTCGGCTTCTCCACCAGTGCGGTGACGCCTGCCCGCATCGCCAGGGATGCCAGGGGTGCGTGGGTCTGCGGTGGCGTACAGATGTGCACGAGATCGAACTCGTCGCTCTCCAGCAGGTCCTTCGGGTCACTGAAGACCCGCGGCGCGGAGAAACGGTCGGCGAACTCGGCGGCACGTGTCCGGTCGACATCGGCCACGGCGACCAGCCGTGCGCGTTCGGAGAGTTCGGTGAGGGCTTCGGCATGGGCGTGGGCGATACCGCCGGTGCCGATGATGGCCACGCGGTACGGCGGCCGGGAGCTGGGCATGGGTGGTTTCTCTCTCTTGGTTTTCCGACTCGCTTTGCGCGGGGATCTCCCCGGGGCCGCGGGAGGCGGAGGGGCGGCGGCCCCCGGGAGAGAGGTCACTTGGCCGCGTCGATCTCGCCCTGCAGCTCCTTGATGAAGGCCTTCGCAGCGGCGTCGGGCGAGGTCTTCCCGAAGTAGACGTCCTGGCTGTAGCGCTGCAGCTCCGGCTCGATCCCGCTTCCGCCGTTGGGCGTCACGACCGGCGACTCACCCGGCGTCACCTCGTTCATGTAGTCGACGGCCGCCTTGTCGGTCCCCGCCAGACCCGACTGGAGGTGCTGGAGCATCTTCTTGTTCGCGGGGATTCCACGCTCGGTCTTGAGGATGTCCGCAGCCGTCGAGTCATTGAGCAGGAAGTTGACGAACTCGGCAGCTTCGGCCGGGTGCTTGCTCTGGCTCGAGACCGCCCAGTACATGGAGGGCTTGAAGAAGTTAGCCTTGGTTGTGCCGACGTGGGGCATCTGGAGCAGCTTCAGATGCGCGCCCGTCGCCTGCTGCAGCGCAGTGACCTGGGTGTTGTAGCCCCCCATCATGGCTGTCTTCCCGGTGGCGAAGCTGCCGGCGGTGATGCCGGCGGTAAGGTCTTCGACCATCGTCGAGGTCTTGACGCTGGCCCCGGACGAGATGAGGCCCAGACCGTACTTCCACATGCCAGCGAGCGTCTCGGGCTGCAGCGAGACATTGCCATCCTTGTCGAAAAGGTTCTCGCCGTGCTGACGAGCCCAGTACTTGATATCTCCGGCGGAGAACCCGAACGCGCCGGACGTGCCGTGGATCTTGCCGCCGCTCTTGTCCGTCAGCTCCTTGGCGACCTTGGCGTAGTCGTCCCACGTCCACGTCTTGTCGTCGGGGAGGGCCACACCGTACTTCTTGAACAGGTCGGTGTTCACGATGACGGACATGACGCCGATGCCGACGGGAAGCGCGTACTGCGTACCGCCGACCTGTCCTGTGGCGAGGGCCTTGGCGTCGAACTGCGAGGTGTCAAGGAACTTTTTGGCGTTGCCGAGGTCGTACAGCGCTCCGCGGTCCGCGTAGGACGCGAGGTAGAGCTCGTCCATCTGGACGACGTCGGGCGAGTCCTTGGCCGCGGTCGTCGTGGCGAGCGCGTCCCAGTAGCCGTTCCAGTCCTTGTACTGTCCCTTGATCTTGATGTTGGGGTGCTTCTTCTCGAACGCCGCGATGGCCTCGTCGGTGAGCTTGGCGCGGACGTCCGCTCCCCAATAGGTGAGGCGGAGGGTGACCGGCTTGTCGCTGAGCTTGGCAGGGGTGTCAGTGCTGCTGCCGGAGCAGGCGGTCAGTACGAGCGAGAGTGAGGCGGTCGTTCCGATCGCGACGCGTCTGAAGGGGCTGGCGTGCATGTGTTTCTCCTGTGCGTGAGGTGGGTGAGATTGATGGCTGCGGCGCGACCGGGCGGCCATGACCCGCTCGCCTCCGCATGTCCGGCAGTAGCCCCCGCAGTTACTTGCCGCCGGTGGTCGCGATGCCTCGCAGCAGGAAGCGCTGTCCGGCGAGGAAGACGAGGAAGACTGGAACGAGCGACACCACGCTCATGGCGAACACCGAACCCCAGTCCGTCGCGCTCTGCTGGTCGACGAAGGCCCGCAGAGCGAGAGGCGTCGTGTACTTGTCCGGGTCGGTGAGGTAAATGAGCTGGGTGTAGAAGTCGTTCCAGGTCCAGATGAAGGTGAAGATCGCGGTCGTCGCCAGCGCCGGGACCATCAGCGGCAGGATGACGTGGAAGAAGATCCGCGCGTGCCCGGCGCCGTCGATCCGTGCTGCCTCGTCGATCTCCCGCGGGATGCCACGGATGAACTGCACCATCAGGAAGATGAAGAAGGCGTCGGTCGCCAGGAACTTCGGCACGATCAGGGGCAGGAAGGTGTTGACCCAGCCGAGCTGCGAGTACAGGACGTACTGCGGCACGATGATCACGTGGATCGGCAGCATGATCGTGACGAGCATGATGGCGAACCACACGCGCTTCGCCTTGAACTCGAGCCTGGCGAACGCGTAGGCGGCCAGGGAGCAAGCGAGGAGATTGCCGAGGATCGCGCCGGTCACGACGATCAACGAGTTGATCAGGTAATGGCTGAACGGGTGGGAGAAGGCGTTCCAGCCGTTGCTGTAGTTCTCCACCCGCAGGTGCGTCAGGGCGAGCCCCGCGTTGCGGAAGATCTCGCTGTTCGGGCGCAGAGAGCTGACCACCATCCACAGGACGGGGTACAGCATCATCAGGCCACAGGCGATGAGCAGGACGTGTTTGAGGAGAGCGCGGATCCTGCGCTTTCCGCGGCCCGCCGCGAACGAGCGGGTTGCGGGCAGCGTGCGGGGTACGGCTATGGCGCGGTCAGTCATCGTAAAACACCCAGTACTTTGAGGCCCAGAAGTTGATGGCGGTGAAGACCGCGACGATGAGGAGCAGGAGCCACGCGAGCGCGGACGCGTACCCCATGTCGAAGTGGCCGAACCCGCGCTGGTAGAGGTACAGCGAGTAGAAGAGGGTGGAGTCGGCGGGGCCTCCGGTGCCGCCCGAGACCACGAAGGCCTGGGTGAACGTCTGGAAGGCGTGGATGATCTGCAGCACCAGGTTGAAGAAGATGATCGGTGTCAGCATCGGGATCGTGATGCTGCGGAACTGGCGCCAGCGCTTCGCGCCGTCGACGGCTGCCGCCTCGTAAAGGGAGGTCGGAATCTGCCGCAGGCCGGCCAGGAAGATGACCATGGGGGCACCGAACGTCCAGACGTTCAGGACGATGAGGGTCGACAACGCGGTTCCTGGCTCCGAGACCCAACCCTGTCCGTGGATGCCGAACAGGCCGAGGCCCTTGTTCACCAGACCACTTGTCCCGAAGACCGTGCGCCACAGCACGGCGATCGCGACGCTGCCGCCAATCAGTGAGGGCAGATAGAAGACGGAGCGGTAGAAGGCAAGGCCCCGCACTCCCTTGTCCATCAGCAGCGCGAGTCCCAGGGCCAGCGCCAGCTGCAACGGGACGGAGACCAGGACGTAGGTGAAGGTCACTTGCAGCGACTGGTGCAGACGCTCGTCGTGGAGCATGCGCGTCCAGTTGTCCAGCCCGCTGAACTGCGGCGGCTGCAACAGGTTGTACTTGGTGAAGCTCAGGTAGAGCGAGGCCAGCATCGGGCCGAGAGTGATCCCGAACAGCCCGACGAACCATGGCAGAAGGAAGAAGAACGCCGCCTTGTTCTGCTGTCGCGCGCCCCGTTGAGACCCGCGCAGCCGGCGTAGTTCGTTGATGGAGCTCACGGCACTGCTCCCTTGAGCGGCGGCATCGGAAACACAGTGGTGCGGGCCCGTCCCGGGCCACGCTCCCCCAAAAAAGAGATCGTTCACTCTGGGGTTGCGAGGACACTAGTGAACGATCACTTTTTGCGTCAATAGTGTGTACCCTCTGACTTCCCTACGTTGGCGTAAGGCTGGGAGATGCGGATGGACGGCGCTGACACGGCGCAACGAAGGCCGACGATCACCGACGTGGCGCGCCTCGCCGGCGTGTCACCCCAGACGGTGTCGCGGTACCTGCGGTTCAACGGCGGGCTGAAGCCCACGACCCTGGAACGCGTGGAGAAGGCGATCCGCGAACTGGACTACCGCCCCAACCTGGTGGCGCGGTCCATGCGCACGAGGAAGACCGGCCGACTGGCAATCCTCATGCCCGCCATGGCCTTCAACCCCTCCCGCATGCTGGCGGGAGCCAGCGCGACGGCACACACCGCGGGATACTTCGTGGACGTCGTCAGCGCCGCGGGCGGCATAGGGGCCAGGAGTGAACGCCTGCTGGAACTCGCCGACTCAGGACAGTTCGAAGGCATCCTCTCCCTCGCCCCCGTACTCCCCTCGGTGCAGAACAAACTGCACCAGAGGACGACCGTGGTGATCTCGGCCGACTTCGACGACGAGATGCGCAGCATCGGAGAGTTGGCCGACGCCACGCCCCTGGTGCGGATGATCGAGCACCTGGCGGCGCTCGGCCACTCCCGTTTCCTGCATGTGGCGGGCGACGCGCAGTTCGCCTCCGCGAGGGCGCGCAAGCAGAGCTATCTGGACACGATCGAACGCCTCGGGCTCGAGTCCGTCGGAGTCTTCGACGGCGACTGGTCCGGCGAGTCCGGCATCGAGGCGATCCGGTCGCTCCCGAACCGTTCACGGCCGACCGCGGTGATAGCGGCCAACGACCTGGTCGCCGCCGGTGTCGTCCGGGGCGCCCGGGAGCGCGGCTGGGACGTGCCGGGCGACGTCAGCGTCACCGGCTGGGACAACGTCGCCGTCGGGCAGTTCATGACCCCGTCCCTGACCACCGTCGACGTGGACCTCGAACGACTCGGTAGCAAGGCCATGGCCAAGCTGATCGCGAGTTTGAGCGACACGGCACCCGAGACGAATGAGGAAACGCTGTTCAGGATCATCTGGCGGGAGTCGACGGCCGAGCCGCCTACGACAGGGCACCCCGCTCACAGGCGGTGACCAGTGCTGGTGCCGCCACCAGAGTCGGCGCGGAGGAGGTGGACCATGTCCGTCCCCTCTGCCCGCGCTGCCGTCCGGCCGGCTTTCCGGGCGAGCCGGCACGGCGGGGCGCACCGCAAGGCCTCGGGCCCGCATCGGCATCAATTCTCGTAGACGTCCAGCCGTCCGCACATCCCGAACTTCCCGCGAGCAGCAGGCCGTTCTGACCGTACGACGGCATCCGCGAGGTGGGGGTACTCCCCCCGTTCCAGCGCGTCGAGCTGCACCCCGGTAGCCGCGGCGGCGGCCTCGGCACCCCGTCGCCACCGCTCGCGCCACTCGGCGATGCGCGGCCGTACGAGCGCCGCGGCGGCCCGGTGGAACGCGGCCAAGGCCTGCGGCCCCTCAGCCTCGCGCAAGGCCCGGAAGCCCTCCATCGCGAGGTCCCGACGGGCCCGGGCCACGCGCTCCTGCTCCTCCTCGGGTGCGTCGGCCGGGATGACGGTGGCACGCGTGTACGTCTCCGGATCGGTCAAGTACTCCGGGGGCAGCGTCAGGACGGCGTCACCCGCCTCCGGCAGCCCACTGTTCTGCATCAGAACAGTGATCCGGAGATCGCCCTCGTTGACCAGACGGTGGATGGTGCCGGGCGTGAACCAGGCGAGGGTACCGGCCTCGAGCGGAGTGACCTCGTACCCGGACGCCGTCAGCGTCTGCACAGCCCCGCGGCCGCCGGTGACGACGTAAGCCTCTGAACACGCCAGGTGCATATGAGGGGTACCCCCGCACGCCCCGTCGGCGGCGGGCCAGTCGTACACCGACAGATGCGAGATGGCGACGCCCCCGGGCAGTTCAGCCTTGGTTGCAGTCATGCGTGTGCGCATTTCCATTTCGTGACAGTAAGCGCTTTCCATCTCTCTCAATTTACGCGCTCCTCACCCACCAAGTCAATGTTCTGCCTAGAATCAGGCCTGAAATAGCGGAGTGCAGGGAGGATGATGTGGACAACGGGTTGGCGGGCAGGAGTGTCTATGCCTTTGGCGACAGCATTGTGTACGGACACGTGTATCCGCGCAGTTTTGCGGACCTCGTCGCCGAGCAAGAGAGCATGACCCTCACCAAGTTCGCCCGGAACGGCGCCACCATTGGCGCCGACCCACATGCTTCCGGTGGGCAGATACTTGCCCAGGTCGAGGAGGCGACCGACATCGCGCCGGACTTCGTCATCTTCGACGGGGGCACCAACGACGCACAGTCGATCTTCCGGGATCGGGCGTACGACGTGGGCACCTACGCGGAAGAACTGGAGAGGACACTGAACACGATGAAGCGGAAATGGCCGACCGCTCGCATCGTGTACGTCGCCGCCCACAAACTCGGCTCGAGGGACTGGGACACTCAGATGGCTCTGCGCAAGGTGACCTTGCAGGCCTGTCGCCAGTCGGATGTCGCCATTGCCGACGTTTTCGGGGAGACCACGTTCGACACCCGCGATGATGGCCAGCGGGTGAAATACACATTCGACGATCTGGTCAACGGTTTTCCTGGTACAGACGGATCGGGAACGCACCCCAACATGGCCGGTATTACCACATTCTATGTGCCGGTGGTAAGCGCCAGGCTGCAGCAGATTTCACTACGCTGAACAGTGCGGCAATCAGCTCTGCCGGGCCGATATCGGCCCGGCAGAGCTGATTGCCTTTTTCAGGACGTCAGCGCACTGAGGCCCCACTGCTGATTTTGTCCGGCTGTCACTGGCCGTATGCGGAGCCGCGCGCGATCCGCACGTCGTCCACGTAAACCGACCCGCGCTCACCCCCGTTCGAGTACCAGGCGATCTTCGCGATCCCCGGCATCGAGGTACGGAACGCGGCATCGGTCAGCACGCGCCGGCCGTCTATGTCCAGGTCGAAGCTCTGGTTCACGGTGTCCACCGTCAGCGTGACCCGGTACCACTTGCCATTCGTGTACGTACCGACCACAGAGTCCGTGGTTCCCTGATACGCGTGGATCTGGCCGCGGGCGAACGCGACGCTGACCGCCTGGGTGCCGCTGGAGTTGTACACGTAGGGCAACCCGAACCAGCCCGCCTGCGTGTCGTTGCGCATCACCTGCGCCTCGATGGTCACCAGGCCCTGCAGCGGGGTGCTGAATAGCCGGGCGAGGTTGGTCCCGTCGGTGCCGCCGCCATCGACGGTGCGGGTCAGCCGGACGCTCTTGTCGGTGGCGGACGGCGTCTCCACCACGGAGATGTCGTTGTTGGTCGAGATGACTCGCCAACCGTTGGTCCCGTTGGTGAGCACGCCGGTCGCCAGGTTGTCGAACGTGTCCGTGAACGCGATGTCGGGCGCCCCGCGTTCGAAGGCACCGATCTCCGGACCGTTCCCGATCGGCACAGGAGCCCCGGCGAAGTCGAGGCCGCCGTTGCCGGTGACGGTGGCACCGGCGTCGACGAACGGCGAACCGGACTGGAGCGCGAAGTTCGCCGCCGTGTCGAACCTCGGGCCGTTCACGTCGCCGTAGGGCCCTGTGACGGACGGATTGACGAGCATCGGGCTCCCGACCTTGCGCGTCGCGTCGGACGTGGGCACGGTGGTCAGGTTGGACGAGTACCCGTTGTTGCGGTAGGTGATGGTCGACTGCTGAAGGAACTGGGGCGAGTTCGGTACGGAGTCGAACAGGTTGTTGGTCAGCGTCGCCGTGCCCGCAACACCGCCGGTCACCATGATCGTCGAAGCGGCGTTGTAGAAGGTGTTGTTGTAGAGGTTCGCGACAGCGCCCGTCGCGCCCTGACTCATGTTCAGGTTCCACCGGGAGGTGCCGGTCACGACGTTGTAGCGGACCACCACGCTGCCGAACTTGACCGCGGTGTTGCACGCGCAGAGCAGGATGCCGTCGCCGTTGTCGTGGAGGTAGTTGTACTGGAACAGCTGGTTCGTGGTGCCGATGTCGGGGTCCAGGCCATTCTGGTCAGCACCGCCCGACGAGAGGTGGGTGCCCATGATCTCGTTGTGCTGGACGGTGACGCTGTCGGCCATGTTGGTCTCGACACCGGAGACGCCGACCCGGTCGATCACGTTGCCCTCGACGAGTCCGTCCCGGACGCCGGTGAGGTAGATGCCGTTGCAACCGTAGGGGGTGTTCGACTGAGTGATGTAGTTGCCGCGGAACGTGACGTTGGTGTACGGGTTGTAGTTGGGGTCGGTGGCCGTGGCGCGCTTGCCCCAGCCGGTGTAGACGGCACCGGGCGCGTCACCGGCGTACTGCTTCGTGACGATCCCCGCGAACGAGGTGTTCTTGATGGTGGAGTTCTCCACGGTGATGTCGTCGAGCACCGTGGGGGCGCCGGGCGCGGTGATGTCCTGGACGCCGGTGAGGAAGGCGATGCCGCCGGTGTCCTTCGAACGGTCCCAGCCCTGTTGGAAGGTGATGCCCGGCTTGTTGTTGGCCGTGCTGCCGCCGACCCACTTGACCTCGCCGGTGACATCGTGCACGTCGACCGAGTCGATCACGAAGTGGTGCAGGGTCTGGCCGTTGTCGCCGTGCACGCCGATGCCGCGGAAGTCGCCGAGTTTCGAACCGTCCGTCGTGCCCGTGGGTACCTCGTTCGACACGTCGAGGTTGCGGATCTCCCAGTACTGCTGGTTGTTCAGCCGCACCGCGTCGCCGACGGTGCCCTGGCCGGCGATCTTCGGCTTGGCACCCGTTCCGTAGCTGTCGATGGAGATCGGTGCCCCGTCGGTGCCGGATCCCTTCGGCCACAGCTGCCCTGTCCAGCTGTCACCGGCCTCGAAGCGAATGACGTCGCCGGGCTGGAACGTCGTCGAGTTCACCTTGGTCAGTGAGCGCCAAGGAGCGCTGCTGCTGGTTCCGGCGTTGCTGTCGTTGCCGCTCGTGCTCACGTAATACGTGGTGCCCGCGGCGTAGGCCCGCTGCGCGGGGATGAGCACGATCGACGCGAGCACGACGGCCAGCACGCACAGTGCGGCCGCTGTCGCTCGTGACACGAGTCTTCGGTTGACGGTCATCGTCCTCTTCTTGTCGTCGCTGGTGGTGAGGTACCGGCTCCTGTCGTGCCGCCTGTTGCCGCGACGTCGTGTAACGGCTCGGGACGCCGGTCTTTCGGGGCCGCGCGGTGGGTCCACCAAGGGGTGCGCGACGGCATGTCTGCGGATTCGCCTGGCCGGACCACATCGGGGACCGGGCTCGGCGGCTCCAGCTGGGCGTGGCGCCCGTTCTGAGCAATGCCGCGCGACCACTGAAGTTCGCCGAGCATCCTCATGCTTGTCCCTCAGGCCGCTTGGGAAATCGTATTCCGCGCAGTGTGCCCAGCGTTGAGAGAGTGAGTCAAGGTTTCGAGCTGATGAACGCGTCAGCGATGTGCAGGACTCCGCCGGAAGACGAACGGCAGGTCAACGGGGCCCTCGGCGGCGACTCGGCCGGCCGCGGCAACCAAGCGGCTGTAGTACAAGGGGATCTCGTCCGAGGCAGCCTCTCCCGTTCGTGCGCGAGGCGGACCCTGCGGCGGCGAGTCCAGGCAGGGCCTGGTCGTCAAGGGGGCGAGCTCCACGTCCCGGTGCACGGGCGGGGCAGGCGGCGGGGAGGTCCGGCCTGCCTCGCCCGTGGGCTTCGCCGGGTGCTCTCGGCAACGGGCGAATCGAGCCGTTGCCGAGAGGTGCTCAGTCGGTCAGGCCACCTTCACCAGCTTCCATCGCTGGTTGCTGCTGCCGTTCGTGAACCACTGGTCGATGGGGGTGTTGTCGGTGGTCCCGGCTTGGTACACGTCGACCTTGTACCCGTTCGAACGGGACTCGATGGTGTAGGTGCCGCTGCCGGCCGGGGCGATCAGCCACTGCTGGCTGACGCTCCCGCTGGGGGTCCCCAGCTGCAACTGGGCGCCGGGCCAGGTGGACGCGGCGTTGATGTCGAGGGCCTTGCCGCTGGTGACACCTGTGACGGTGAGGTAGCCGGCGCTGGTGTAGGCCAGCTTCCACTGCTGGCTGCCGCTGTTCGCGTCGGTCTTCTGGACGACGGGTGTGCCGTCGCTGGTTCCACCGTTGTAGGCGGTGAGCACCTTGCCACTGCTGACGCTGACGATCTTGTAGGTGCCGGACAGGTCGCTGACCGGTTCGTGGGTGACGGAGAAGTCGGAGTATTCGACGGGGTAGTAGCCGGCCGTGCCCAGGCCGACCAGGCCCGCACCGTAGCTTGTGTCGGTGACTGTGCCGACGGTGTTCCCGTCGATCTTGGCGATGATGGTGCTGTCCTGGAAGGTCAGGGAGAGGTTGTGCCAGGTGCCCGTGCCGGGCGCGGTGACGGTACCGCTGGCCAGGGTGGTCCAGTTCCACGCGTTGGTGCCGTTGGTGTCGGTCTTCAGCAGCGACCAGGCTCCGGTGTCGGACAGGCGCAGGTGGTAGGCGTTCATCCCCCCGGCGCTGAACTTCGTCTGGGTGCCGACACGGCCGAGGAGCTCTGCGGAGCTGCCGCTCTTCTCCAGCAGGACGTCGGAGCTGACCGTGTAGTTGCTCCAGCCGACGTCACCCATGATGGTGTAGGGCTGGGTGGCGTTCGTGGCCGGGTACCACCAGATGATCGGCTTCTGCGGTGCGGTCTGGCGCAGGCACTGGCCGGTGCGGCCCCCGGTGCAGGGGGCGGCCTGGAAGGCGCCGTTCATGGAGGCGAAGTACTTCGCCTCCTGCCCGGTGCTGTAGCCGGCGAAGGAGTCCGAGTACGGCATGACGAGCCGGTTGCGGGCGGGTGAGGTGACCGTGCCGGCACCCTGACCGGTGGTGGTGGTCACGGTGTAGACGTGACCGGGGTCCAGGGTGAGGCTGTACGTGCCGTTGGTGGCGGTCAGGTCACTGTTCTGCACCATGTGGGGGGTGGCGCCGCCGGGCTGCGAGAGATCGGTGGACCACACGTGCAGGGTGCCGCCGGGCAGGCCGCCGGCCACGTTCAGGGTGACCGTCTGGGACGCGGTGGCGTCCATGGTCTCGAAGACGGTGCTCCAGGCGCTCTTGTCGGGCGCTGCGTAGCTGACGTAGCTGCCGTTGGCGCGGTCGCCGCCGAGGTAGCCGGAGGCGCTGTCGAGGTACTTCCAGCCGGGCGAGGTGAACTGCGTGGTTTGGGCGATGGACCAGGCGGTGCGGGAGACGCTGTAGGCACCGGACCACGGCTGGTTCGCGGTGACCAGGCCCTGGTCGTGGAAGTAGAGGTTCTGGTAGTCGGAGGCCAGCATGGGCCAGTTGATGTACGCGCTCAACTTGGCGTCGAGGTAGCCGCGGTTGATGGCGCGGGCGACCGGGGCCGCCCCGGTTTCGGCGTTCTCCGAGCCGTTCTCGCTGGCCCAGAGCTGCTTGCCCAGCGACTGGGCGTCTGCGGAGGAGGAGCAGCTGGTCATCGCGGACGCGTACGTGCAGGGGTAGTGCGCGCCGACGATGTCCACGGCGTTGTTCAGGGCGCTGTCGGTCTTCATGGCCGTGGCGATGTTCCAGTTGGTCTCATCGCTGCCGACCAGCCTGGCCGAGGTGTAGCCGTTCGCCCTCAGGGCCGACTTGAGCTGCTCGTAGAAGGAGGCGCTGTACGTCTTCTCGTTCAGGCCGCCGATGTAGTCGATGCTCAGGCCGTGCTGCTTGGCACAGCCCAGCCAGTCGATCAGGTAGTTGATCCCGTCCGTCGAGTAGAAGTTGCCGTTGCCGATCCAGCCGGGGGCGCCCCAGGCCAGGGCGAACAGCTTGATGTTGGGGTTACGGGCTTTGGCCTGCTCCATCACCCACCACTCGTAGCCGGCGTTGCAGTCGATGTTGCCCTTTGAGTGCTCGAAGCTGGCCTCGGAGCCATCGGTCGAGTTGGTGTCGCCGCCGATCTCGACCTTGAGGATTTGCAGCGCCGCGCCGTAACCGGGCTTGAACAGGTAGTCCAGGATCTGGCTTCGCTGGGTGGCCGGGTAGTCGACCAGCAGGCGGGTGTTGCCGCCGCCGCCGCTGAGCGCGCCGACACCGTCGAAGGTGCGGCCGCTGCTGGTGCCGTCCACGGTGATCGCCGTGTTGGTCGCGGCGTACGCGGGCGACACTGCTCGGCCGGTCAGCAGGGCCAGTCCGAGGAGCAGGGCGGCCATGGCCGCCAACCGTCTGGTGTGCCTGTCAGGCAGGCTCAAAGCATTGTGCACGGGCGTCTTCCTTGGAGGAGGTGCGGGTGTGAGTTGCACTGAAACGCGGCCCCGGGCCCTCTTGCGTGGGACCGAACGTCCGGCAGGGGCCCACGAAAGCTGGGGTGGTCGTACTCGTACTGGGTTTGATCGGTCGACTGCACATCGATCCCCACGGGGGTGCCGGGGGCAGGTCGGGCAACCGCTGGCGTTTGCCGAAAGCCCTCACGTCTGCACTCGGAACCGGCCGGGAAATCGTATTCCGCGCGCAGTCTGGCCCTCTGTGATCGAAAGCGTCAAGCGTTTGCGCGACGGTGCCTGGGGGTCCTCGGTGCGTCGACTGCCCTCCACCGGCCGCGCGGTCGGCTGAGGGGCGGTTCAGGCCACGCGGATCGCCGTGCTGTCGCGCACCACGACCTGCCCGCGCATCATCAACTGCTCTGCTTCCGCACGAGCCGTGAGTGCGAGGCGGACCGCCTCGGCACCCGCCTGCGCCAGCGGCAACGACACGGTCGTCAGCCGCGGTGTCACATCGGTCGCGAGTTCGATGTCGTCGAAACCGGTCAGTGAGACGTCCGCCGGCACCGCCACCCCGGCAGCCCGGAAGGCGGACATCGCACCGATGGCGATGGTGTCGTTGGCGGCGAGCACCGCATGGGGTGGCTCCAGCCCTTCGGCGACCAGCCTCTGCGCCGCGTCGAATCCCCCTTGGCGGCTCACCGCACAATGCGAGATCCGGATGTGCCGCTCCTCGACGCCGCCGTCGTGGAGCCCGGCCATGAAGCCGGCGGTGCGGGCGGAGACGTTCCCCCGCCCGCGGGCGCCAGCCAGGATCGTCACGTGCCGATGCCCCCACCCGGCGATGTGATGGGCGAGTTCCTTTGCCGAGCCGTGGTTGTCGAAGCTGATGGAGTCGAACGGCATGTCGGTGTCGCCGACGATCACGACCCGGCCGCCGTCGCGTTCGTAGCCGAGCAGCTCGTCGAGCAGGCGCCCGCCCAGGGCGTTCGCGTCGAGGCGGCTGGAGGTCAGGATGAGCGCACGGGGCCGGAGGGCACGCTGCAGCCGGACGGTTTCCAGCTGGCGCTCGGCGGTGCCGTGGGTCGACGAGACGGTCACGAACGCCCCGGCGTCGCGCGCCTGCCGTTCCATCGCCGCGGCGACCATTCCCATCGACGGGGTCGTGAGGTCGTCGCCGACGACAGCGATCGAGTCGTTCGCGCGCCGCATCGCCCGGGCCGAGGCGTCGGCGGTGTAGCGCAGCGCAGCCGCGGCGGCAAGGACCCGCTGCCGGTATTCCGCCGCGACCGTCCGGGAGCTGCCGCCCAGGACTCGTGACGCAGTCGGTACCGACACACCGGCGGCCGCCGCCACATCACGCAGAGTGACGGTCGGTCTGGCTGGATGAGGCATCGTGCCGTTCCCTCCCCGCATCACGAGACGAGCCGCCGTGGACGGTTCCGAGGATATCCGTGACCGGCCCTCTACGGGACGCGGACGGTTTCGTCGATCGCGGTTCCGCAACGGCGCGCGACTCTCGGCGGTGTATCCGAAGGCGCGAGCGTTCTGCTGCGGAGTGACCTTCCGTGATCACCCCACACTCCAAGGCGCTGTGCGGCTCGGTGCACAATGTGCGGCATGGAAGATGGGTCGGCAGCGCCTCCGCCCCCCCGCGGGAAGGCCGTATCCGGGGAGCGTCAAGCGACCCTGCGTGATGTGGCGCGGGCGGCGGGTGTCTCGCAGGCCACCGCGTCGCGCGTGCTCAACGGCAGCATCCGGAACGTCCGGCAGGAGAACGCCGCACGTGTGCTCGCCGCAGCCGCTGAGCTCGACTACACGCCGCACCTGTCCGCCCAGGCGATCGCGCGGGGATCGACCAACACCGCCGCGCTGGTCGTCAACGGTGTCGACGACCCGTACTTCTCCTCCATCGCGGGAGGGGTGACGCAGGCGGCGGAGGCCGCCGGACTCATCGTCACCATGGCGGTCGCGGACCGCTCCCCCGAACGGGAACTCCAGATCGTCAAGACCCTGCGCGGCATGCGGCCCCGCGCCATCATCCTGACCGGCAGCCGCATCGACGGCACCGACACCCGCGCACCCCTCGTCGAGGAGCTCGACGCCTACCGGGAAGCGGGCGGCAGCGTGGTCCTGATCAGCCGGCACGACCTGCCGTTCCACACCGTCAGCATCGACAACTACGGTGGAGCGCGGCAGCTCGCCCGCGCGCTGGTCGGCCTCGGCTACCGGCGGTTCGCGGTGGTCCGCGCAGGCGTCGCACTCAAGACGTCCCGTGACCGGTGCGATGGCTTCGTGGAGGGCCTTCGCGAGTTGAACATCGACGTGGACGAGCGGTTCGTGGTCGAAGCCGAGTTCAGCCGCCGAGGCGGTTGTGCGGCGGGCCGCGAGCTCGTCCGGAGGGGCCTGGCCGGCACCGAACTCGTCTTCGCCGTCAACGACGTCATGGCGATCGGCGTCATGACCGCCTTCCGCGACGCCGGGCTGGTCCCCGGCCAGGACGTCGCCGTCGCCGGCTTCGACGACATCGGCCCAGCGGTGGACGTCCACCCGGCGCTGACCACCGTGACCGTACCTCTGCACCAGGTCGGGCTCTGCGCGATGGAACTCGCGCTCTCCGACGACGATGCCACGCGGATCGTACCGATCTCCACGAACGTCGTCCTGCGGGACAGCACACCCCGGCGATGACACGCCCTCGCGGTGGTCGCCGGTGCTTCTGGCACACGGAGCGGCGGGAGTGGCCGGATCCCTGGGCGGTCAGCCCGCATGTCGCGCGCGGCGTCACCGTCGTCGGCCCCACCTCCCCGGCCCACCACGACTGCATGCGCTCCCCCGCACGATCCCCGTCGCCTACGGTGACGGTCTCCCCGGACGGGTTCGTGCCGCCGCTCCGACCCAGGCGGCCACCGCCATTGTCCGGACGAACTCGGTGAGCGGGCATACGCCGACCACGACCTCGCTGGACGGACGTCTCAACTCGCCTGCCGCCCAGAGCATCTGGAAACGCGCTCAGTCCCCTCTGTACCGAGTCCCAGCAGTCTGACTCCGGTCGAGCTCTTAATGGTGGTGACCTGTTCGGGGGTCAGGCCTGGGCAGCGTTCGATGAAGCCGACCGGGTCCGGGTCGCCCATGGGGTAGTCGCTGCCCAGGACGAGCCGGTCGGCCCCGACGCGGCCGACGAGCGCGCGGAGCACCTCGGGGTCGTAGACGCAGGTGTCGTAGTACAGGTCGCGCAGATACTCGCTCGGGCGGCGGGTGATGTTGCGGGCGCTGTCGGGCATGTTGTGGACGTTGCGGTCGAGGCGGCCGCAGTAGTGGGGCAGGTAGCCGCCGCCGTGGGAGACGACGATCTTCAGGGTCGGCAGGTGGTCGAGCAGGCCCTCGTAGATCATCGAAGACAGGGCGCGTGCCTCCTCGACAGTCTGGCCGACGGAGTTCCACAGCCCGTAGTCGAGGTACCAGGGGTCCGTGACCCCGTGCGGATACAGGAAGACGACCAGGCCGCGCTCGGCGATGGCCTCCCACACCGGCCACAGCGACGGGTGGCCGACGTAGGTGCCCCGGACGTTGGCGGGCATGTTGACCGCGCCGAGCCGGAGCGGGAACTCGCTCGGCTCCGGCTCGTCGCCGACACCCCAGCACTGCAGGCCGGGTCGGCGGCTGTGTTCTCCGGCTTCGAGCAGGTCCTCCGTCGCGTCGCCGCGACTCGCCTGCACGAGGCCGACGACGCCCGGCGCCCGGCGCCCGAGGCTCCTCGCCGCGGCCGCGGTCGCCGCATTCCGGGTCGGACTCGACATGTGGGTGGCCAGGGACGCCCGAGCGGACCTCGCCCAGCTCGTCCTCGACAACCTCGACGACCTCACCACCGGCATCCTCGCCCGGCCGACAGCAGGAACCGACGAGGACCCTCACACGACAAGGCCACGATGATCCCTGACTCTGACAGTCAACGGCGTCCGAATCCGAGGTGGCTCGCTCTCCAACACCCCTCCGTCTAACGATCTTGTATGTGGCGCGTTCGACAGCCTGTCGACGCGAAGATCGATGAGCGACTGGTACGAAATGAGCCCACGCATGGTTGACCCGGACGGCGGTCGGCGCGCAGGGAGCGGCAGGAACTCCCGCATCAGCCGCCGGCGCTCCGGCGACTGGGCAACGGATGAACCGCAGCGCCAGCGTGGAGCTCAGCCCCGGAACCTGCTCTGACGGCGCGGCATTGGGGCGCGATGGGCCTGCACGACGGCTTGACCTGCATCGAGAACGACCACGCGTCCCAACTTTGAACAGGCAGCTGCGAATTACGATTCGTCACGGACGACAGGCGGTCCAATCAAAATCAGATCTCAGGTAGTGCCGATCTGCACTCGACGAGCAGACCGCGTAGCCACCTATGACCTGGGTCACTTTCTCGCGCCGGGTCCCACCTCAGATGTTCGGCGATTCCGAATGGCGATCATGCCCGTCCAGGTGGCGAAGGACCGCAGCCGCGTCAGGCGCCGCGAGCTCGGTCAGCGGTGCCGGAGTTCCTGTCGACGTCCGGCGGGCCTTCTCCCGCGCCGACCGGTCTCCCTCCCTGTGCATGCAGGAGCGGCCGGTGCACCGTCGGCGCACCGGCCGCTCCTCGGCTCCGCGCGTCAGGAAGCGGTTTCCGCCCGCGCGGCCAGATCCAACGCGATGTCGGTGATCATGTCCTCCTGGCCGCCGACCATGCGCCGTCTACCGGCCTCCACGAGGATGCTGCGGGTGTCCAGGCCGTAGCGCGCGGCGGCGGTCTCGGCGTGGCGCAGGAAGCTGGAGTACACGCCCGCGTAGCCGAGGCTGAGCGTCTCGCGGTCCACCCGCACCTCGCGGTCCTGCAGCGGACGTACGCGATCGTCGGCGGCGTCCATCAGCGGGAACAGGTCGCAGGCGTGCTCCCAGCCCATCAGGTCGGCCACCGCGACGAAAGCCTCCAGGGGGCAGTTGCCCGCGCCTGCCCCCTGCCCGGCAAGCGAGGCGTCGACGCGGACAGCGCCGCTCTCGACGGCGACGACGGTGTTCGCCACGCCCAGGGCGAGGTTGTGATGGGCGTGGATGCCCAACTCCGTGGCCGGGTCGAGGACGTCACGGTAGGCGCGGAAGCGGTCGCGTACACCGTCCATGGTGAGCCGGCCGCCGGAGTCGGTGACGTAGACGCAAGTAGCGCCGTACGACTCCATGAGCCGTGCCTGGCGGGCGAGTTCGGCCGGTTCGGCCATGTGGGACATCATCAGGAAGCCGGCGACGTCCATCCCCAGCTCCCGCGCGGCGGCGATGTGCTGGGCGGAGATGTCGGCCTCGGTGCAGTGCGTGGCGACGCGCACCGAGCGGATGCCCAGGGAGTGCGCCTGCTTGAGGTCGTTGACCGTTCCGATGCCGGGCAGGAGAAGAGTCGTGGGGACGGCCCGGCGCACGGCGCCCACCACCGCCTCGATCCACTCCCAGTCCGTGTGGGCGCCGACGCCGTAGTTGATGCTGGAGCCGGCCAGACCGTCGCCGTGGGCGATCTCGATGGCGGTCACCCCGGCGGCGTCCAGGGCGGCGGCGATCGTACCGGCCTGGTCGACGCTGTAGCGGTGCCGGACGGCGTGCATGCCGTCCCGCAGGGTGACGTCTTG
This sequence comes from Streptomyces cynarae, assembly GCF_025642135.1. NCBI lineage: Bacteria > Bacillati > Actinomycetota > Actinomycetes > Kitasatosporales > Streptomycetaceae > Streptomyces > Streptomyces cynarae. Next base: position 116,223 of record NZ_CP106793.1, read on the forward strand.
GACGTACAGGCGGGTCATCTTCAGGCCACCTCCGTGGCACGGTGTGCGGCCATGCGTTCCGCGGTGCGCAGCGCGGCCGAGGTCATGATGTCGAGGTTTCCTGCGTAGGCCGGGAGGTAGTCGGCGGCGCCCTCGACCTCCAGGAAGACCGAGACCTTGAGGACCTCGCCCGCACCGGGGGCGAGGGTGCGCAGCGGGTCGTCGGCCGCCACCTTCGCGAACTGCACCTTCTGCTTGAGCCGATAGCCGGGCACGTACTCCTGCACGCGCGCGACCATCTCCTCGACCGATGCCGCGACGGACTCGGTGGCGCAGTCGGAGACCAGGCAGTGCACGGTGTCCCGCATGATCAGCGGGGGTTCCGCCGGGTTGAGGATGATGATCGCCTTGCCGCGTCGGGCGCCGCCGACCCGCTCGATGGCGGAAGCGGTGGTCTCGGTGAACTCGTCGATGTTCGCCCGGGTGCCGGGGCCGGCGGAGCGGGAGGCGATGGAGGCGACGATCTCGCCGTAGTGCACGGGGGTGACGGAGTCGACCGCGGCGACGACCGGGATGGTGGCCTGGCCGCCGCAGGTGACCATGTTGACGTTCGGTGCGTCGATGTGGACGTCGCCGTTGACGGGCGGCACCACGTACGGGCCGATCGCGGCCGGAGTGAGGTCGACGAGGGTACGGCCGAGCGGGCGCAGTACGTCCTCGTGGTGCCGGTGTGCGCCGGCCGACGTGGCGTCGAAGACGATCTCGACATCTGCGAACTCGTCCAGCCGGACGAGTCCTTCGACGCCCTCGTGGGTCGTGGCCACCTTCAGGCGACGGGCGCGGGCCAGGCCGTCGGAGTCCCGGTCGATGCCGGCCATCGCCGCGATGTCCAGGGTCTCCGACAGCCGCAGCACCTTGATCATCAGGTCGGTGCCGATGTTGCCCGAGCCGATGACGGCGACCTTGGTTCGTGTACTCATGCTGCGTTCTCACTCGTGAACTCGACACCTACGGTGCCCAGGTGGCTGATGGATGCCTCGAACCGGTCGCCGGGGACGGCGGGAGCGACCGGCCCCAGGGCTCCGGTGAGCACCAGGTCTCCGGCGCGCAGCGGGTCGCCCCGCTCGGCCAGGGCGGAGGCGAGCCAGACGGCCGCGTTGAGCGGGCTGCCGAGACAGTCGGCACCGCTGCCCTCTGAGACGGTTTCGCCGTTCCGTGTCATGGTCATCGTCACGGCGCGCAGATCGACGCCGGTGAGCGACAGCGGGGTGCCGCCGAGGACATACAGGCCGCAGGAGGCGTTGTCGGCGACCGTGTCGACGAGGGTGATGTCCCACCCCTGTACCCGGCTGTCCACGATCTCCAGAGCGGGCAGTGCGAAGTCGACCGCGCGCAGCACATCCACCACTGTGCACTCGCGGTGCGGCAGATCGCGGCCCAGCACCAGCGCGACCTCGGCCTCCACCTTGGGCTGCAGCAACCGTCCGGGCGGCACCCGGCCGCCGTCGGCCACCGCCATATCGGCGAACAGCGCCCCGAAATCGGGCTGGTCCACGCCCAGTTGGCGTTGCACGGACACCGAAGTGAGGCCGATCTTGCGGCCCACGATCCGGCGGCCGACGGCCTGGGCGCGCCGGACGTTCAGCTGCTGCACGGCGTACGCGGTCTCCAGATCGCCGCCTTCGTCGAACAGCGTACGCACCGGCGGACAGGAGAGCCCGGTGCGGGCAGCCTCCGCCAGCAGGCCGGCTGCCTTTACCACCGCTGGTGGCACGGTGTCCGGGCTTGCGTTGTCGAGCCTGGTCGACACGGGTTACCTCCAGAGGGAAGCGGAAGCGGCGGTTGTACACCGGTTTAGACATCACCGCCGTGATGGGCCACTCCTTGTTCCGGGACGCGGAACACCATGGGCGGTGTCGGCGGCTGTCGCTGCCGATGTGGGGCCAGGCTGAGTGGCGGCAGTGGGGCCCTTCTCCCCTGCTCCGGCGGTTGCGCCACCCCCAGGCGGCCTCCGCTCGCCGTGCGAAAGGCAGCCCGGGCAACAAGCACGGACAGTGGTCCGCAACTCAACCGAGGTCAACGACGGCTTCGGCCACGGCGTGCCCTTTGCCATGACCGCGGAAAGCGTGGCCCAGGCCGGCCTCGCCGGCCTGCGGCCGGGCGAGACGATCTGCATCCCCGGCCTGGAGAACCAACCCCGCGGCCCTCAGCGCCCTCCTGGACGCCGAACCTGCTGACCGGCAACCGCCCGACCCCCGCCGGCCGCTACACCACCCCGCGCGCTAGTGCCGTGACCGCATAGGTTCACCGGCATGCCGGGTGGTCAGTCCTGAGGGCCTGGTCGCCTGCTGCCGCGTGTGGATAATGCCTCCCGTGACTTCAGACATAGCCCGCCCGAGATGGCGGTACGCGCTTCGAGGCTTCGCTGTCTTCTTCGTGGCCGGTGGGCTCGGCTCCTTCCTCTACGTGGCGACGACCCATCGTCCGGATGGGATGCCTTGGGGCGGGTTGCTGTTCGGGGCGATCGTGTGCGCTACGCTCAGCGCCCTGGTCCGAGGGCGGCGGCGACGCTGAGTCTGCTTGGCCGCTCGAACGAAGCCATCAAGCTGCGGCGGGAAGTGGGCGTCCTCCCCAGCGAATGCCCTTCTCGCTTTCGGATACGGGCGCGTTCCTTGCGTTCGGCGGCCAGGATGTCGCGGTGGCGAGCGTTGGCGTTGCGCCAGCGGAGGAAGGCGTGCAGGGCTCAGGTCTGAATGGGATGGTTGGGGTGGTTGGAGTTGACGATGGTGAACTGCCTCAGCGGTCCGAAGTGCGACTCGATCGGGTTCGCCCACGAGGCGTAGGTCGGAGTGAAACACAACTCGACCCGGTTCTTCTTCGCCCAGCTTCTGATGGTGTCGCCCTTGTGCGCGGACAGGTTGTCCAGGATCACGTAGAGCGGGGCGCCGTCGGGGCGTGCCGCGCGGATCGACCTGAGCGCGGCCAGCGTGTTCCCGGTGCCCTTCTTGCGCCGGTTGACGCCCCACAGGGTGTCGTCACCGACCGAGTAGCAACCGTGGAAGTACCTGACGCCGTGGGTGCGGTGGTAGGTCGCGGGATGCCGCTCGGGCCGGCTCTGCTCGGACCAGCACGACGCGCCCGTGGGCCGGATGCCGAGCGGGCCGAACTCGTCGAACGCGAACACCCGGTCCGGGAGGTGCTCCAGCCCGTACTCGATACGGTCGAGCTTGGCGTCGCGGTCGGGGTCCGGGGACTCCTTCCAGGTCTTGGTGCGTTGGAAGGTGATCTTGCGGCGGGCGAGCAGGCACCGTAACGCCTCACGGCCGATCCTGATCACGCGGCCGTGTACTTTCCGCAGGTAGGCGGCGAGTTTGCGAATGGACCAGCGGGTGAAGGGCTGGCCGAGCTTGGTCGGACGGGTGGTGGGCGTCTGGACGACGAAGTCCTCGTCGTCAGGACTGAGAAGGCGGGGACGGCCTCCCGCCCACCGAGGGTTCAAGCAGGCTAGACCGATCTCGTTGAACCGGTGGATCACGTCGCGGACGGTGTCCTCGTCGGCCTGCACCAGCTTCGCGATCACCGGGACCCGGTTCCCGCCGGCCGAGGCCAGCAGCATCATTGCGCGCCGGTAGCGCACCGAACTGGTGCTGCCCCGGCGCACGATCTGCTGCAGCTTCTGCCCCTCCTGGTCGGTCAACCTGCGCACACGGACAGGCTCAGCCACCACACCCCCAGCGGTCGGACGGACGTCACCGCACATTCAACCGCTGCAACCGCCAACCCGGCGAACCTATGCGGTCAGAGCAACCTCGTGGGCGAACCCGATCGAGGCGCACTTCGGACCGCTTCGGCAGTTCACCATCGCCAACTCCAGCCACCCCAACCACACGGTGCAGACCCTGGCCCTGCACGCCTACTTGCACTGGCGTAACGCCAACACCCGTCACCGCGATGTCCTGGCCGCCGAGCGCAAGGAACGCGCTCGCATCCGAAGCGAGAAAGGCATCCGCTGGGGTGGCCGACCGCTTTCAGTAGCGGCCTGACACCAGACGAACCTCTCATTTCCGCCAAGGACACCTGAGCCTTATGCCTGGGGTGTGACGTCCCAGCATCATATGGTCGGACCAGAGGCCCCTGGGCAGTGAGGCGCGCCCGGCGGCTCACAACAGCGTGGGCCGGGCCGGCGTCAGAGCCAGGCGAATCATGCTCCGTTTCGGTCCAGCGCATGCTTGATGCGCAGCCGACAGCGATCTCCCAGCGGCGGGAGCGCATTCAGGGGCAACCAGCCCACCTCAAGCGACTCGTCGTCGTTCACTCGCGCCTGGGGGCGGTCGGAGCCGGCCGGGCCGGCGACGACGCCGCACGCCCAGGGTCCCGGAGGCCACTTGGCGGGCAACGTCCAACGGAAGATCGGCCCGCTCGGCGATAACCCGCGCATCGTCGTGCCCGTCCGATCCATGCGCGGCGATCACGCGCATCTGCACCGTGGCGCGGGCGTGCCGTACCGCGTCCTCGAGCCCGGCGGCCACCACATCCCGGGAATCTGCGATGACCTGCTCGTCCCGGCGCAGGTAGTGCTGGTCCTGGACCGCCCTGGTGTTGTGGCGCGGCCGGCCGTGCAGAACCTGGGCGGTGTGCCGCAGCAGCCGGCCATTCAGTCCCGTCGGCAGATCGGGGAGCGCCTCGCGCGCCCAGGCGTCGATGGCGTCGCGCAGCCCGACCGTGGCGTTGCTGAACATCGGGTGCCGCGCACCGCGGGACCACAACAGCAGGTCGCTAGGTCGGCCGAGCAGGGCCAGGGTCTGGCGGGCCTGTTCGGTCATGGCGATGATCTGACGCATGGTCTCACCCGGGGAGTCCTCGCCCACGTCGACCAGGTTGCTGCTGGAGTGGCGCCGCCGTCCGCGCCGCGGTTTGTCGGTGTCTACCCGGTGGATGGCCGGGTGCGGGTCGTCGCCGTCGGCGTTCGGCCACTGGCTCGGCACCGTCAGCTTTTCCAGGACCGACAGATTCCAGCCCTCGTGGCAGATCAGCAGGACGGCGGCCGCGGCCTTCTCACTCACCGACGGGAACAGCTGGGTGACGGCCGGCTGCAGACTCCAGGCGCCCAGTCGGCGGCGGCATTCCACCTGCGCCCAGTTGCGGACGAACCCGCTCGGGACCCGTGGCAGGTCCCCGGTCCGGGCGAGGTGATCGAGCAACTCGCCCCACCGGGCATCCGGATGTCCGTCGAGTTCCCCGGCCCGCCAGCGTGCCACCAGCGCGAGATTGCCGCTGATCCGCCGCTCGGCGCGGCGCACTGTGTGCGCGGCCGCGCTGCGCACCCGCTTCATCTCGGCGCTCGACAGACTCTTCTTCGGCCGGGCCACCACTTGGCGGCGGCGCTTGGACATCTGGGCCACCACCGTTTGCGGCACCCCCGGTGCCTGCCGCAGCAGCACGCCCATGTGCTTCGCCCGGATGAACCCGCCCGGCGCCTCCGCCCAGCCCTTCCACACCTCGGGCGTGAGCTCGGACAGCGAGCCCACCGGCGGCTCGACGGCCGCCATGGACCGCAGAAAGTGCCGCACGCTGCGGTGATAGCTGGTGCAGCTCTGCGCACTGTCCCAGTGAGCCTTCGCTCGCCGAGCGAACGCGGCCGCCACCTCACGCCGCAGCGTCTGAGCCCCCGACAGCATGGAGCAGTCGTACGTGCCCAAGTCCTCGCCGCCCTGCCCCACCGGGCGCACCACCAGCCCGGACACGTCCACGATCTCGCGCCGCCGGTAGTCAGAGGGCGGCAGCGGCGCCCGCCTCCCCGTCGGACTCATGCGACATCCAAGATCAGACCAGTGCGGCGGGCCAGGTCGGCGAACAGCTCGCTGTTGGAGGGATTGTCCTCATCGTTGAGCAGACTCTCGATCTGCAGCCCGCGCACCGGCTCCAGATAGATCTCCCGCGTGGTCACCTCCGACCGGTGTCCCAGCAGATCCTTGACCATCGTCCACACCGTGCCGTAGGCGTCCTCGTAATCCCGGCGCTGCGCCGCCGTCAGACCGAGCCGCCGGTCCAGCGCGTGGTGCAGCGAGACCAAGACCCGCAAGGCCATGCTGTGCCGCAGCATCTTCGGCGTCGCGTACACCTTCAGCCCGGCGCGCTCACAGCGCTCACTGGCCCGCTCATGCCGTCGCGGTTCACCCGCTTGGAGGCCAGACCGAGGCATGAGGCCGGCGTGTGCTGGTGATCTCGTTTTCACCGGGCCGTGTTCCCGGTGCGGATCATTCGGCGCAGGCTGGTGCGGGCGGCGGTCAGAAGAAGGTCTGGCACCTCCTCCTCACCGACGAGGAGCATGACCCACTGTCCCCAAACCGAGAGATCGCGCGCAGGTGAGGACCCAGACGGCCTCCCCGCTATTGCGGTGCGATGGCTTTGATCCAGTCCTCGACGGCGAGGACGTCTGCCCACTGCGGGAACAGCTTTTCGGTGAGCATCCGGTGCACCTCGGGGTCGGTGTCGAGGCAAGCATCCGCCAGCACGGTGAGGCCGAAGTCCAGGTCGATGGCGTGCCACAGGGTGGACAGCACCACAGCGCTGGTGGCGATGCCGGTGAGAACAAGGCTGTCGATATCGCGAGCCCTGAGTACCAAGTCGAGGTCGCTGCCCGAGAACGCGCTCCCCCGCCTCTTGGTGACCACGACGTCGCCCTGCTGGGGAGCGACGTCGTCATGGATCTCGGTGCCAGGGGCCCCCTCGGTGAACAGGCCGGCCCGCACGGCGTTTGTCATCACCCTGTTGCGGGGGCTGACTTCTGGATCGCCCGGCCGTAACCCGAGCACCACGTAGATCACGGTGATACCTGCAGCCCGGGCACCGTCGATCGCCCTGCGCAAGCGCGGCAGATATCCGGAACCGTCATCGGCGATGGCCACGACGTCCCGTTGGACGTCCATCACCAGAAGTGCGCTGTTCGCCATACTTGCCGTCCCTTCTCCGTTGGGACAACTCTGGTGGATCAACCGAGCTGCGGTGGAGGTTTCGGAGATCCTCGCAGCGTCACGCCGCAGTGCCCCCACGGCCGGTGTCAGTTCTCATCGAGATTTTCTCGCCCTGCGGTCACCAAGTGCTGTCCAAACTCGGTGATAAGCGGTCTCGCCCGTCAGTTACGAAGCCAGTCAGCTGCCCGGCAGACCGCCCGCGCGCTCCGGCTGGACTCCGCGCACGCATCCGGGCCGCAACGCCCAGGCGCCCTGGCCGCGACGCCGCAGCTGGAGGCCGAGCTGGACGATGAGGTGCTCGGACGGACGGCGCCGTCGAGAGCCGGCCGGCGCCGACTTGCTCATCTGAATGAACATCGGCGGGAAGCGGAATGGCGAACCGTTCCGCCAGGACAGGCGCATGCCATGAGACTGCTGCCTCCACGACGGCCCCGCACCGGCAGGACTGCGCTGCTCGCCGCCGTCCCGGCCGTCCTGGCCGCATCACTGACCGGCCTCGCGCCCGCCCACGCCACAACCACTGCGGGCGCCCCCGCCGTGGCCCGGGACCAGATCACGTGCCCGCGCGGGTTCGTCTGCATCTACCCCGACATCAACTTCAACGGCCAGCCCTACGTCAAACGCGCCGTCGACGGGTCGGTGCGGCACCTGCCCGACTACATCCGCAGCAAGGGCAGCTCCATCATCAACAACAGCAGTCGCACCGCACGCGTCTACCAGAAAGGACAACTACTTCGGCCGGCACGTCTGCGTCGGACGCGAGGGCGGTACCATCAGCGACCTGCGTTCCTACCAGCTCAACGACACCACTCACAGCCTGCGCAACGACGACACCCCCTGCGGCGCCTCGTGACCGCCTTGAACGGGTCCATCCGACTCCCGGCCGCCCGCCGGTAGGCCCTCGAACTAGGGCGTGTGTCGAAAGTGGTTGCTCAGGGGCCGTGCCGTGCAGGGCAGGGCTCAGAAGTGCGCGGGCGATGCTGACCGGCGTCGGTCCACATCAGGGGACGTTGAAGTGCGGCCGGTGTGGCTCAGCGCGTGATGTCCATGCGCTGTGTGCCGATGACCGACAGCAGCCGTAGCGCCTCTTCGGAGGGCCAGCCTGGGACCGCGGTGTAGATCACGACCTGCTGGTCGCGGTCGGTGATGTCGAGGACGTCACAGTTGACGGTGACGGGGCCGACCAGCGGGTGCTGGAAGGTCTTGCACAGGGTGAGCTCGGCGGACACGTCGTGGGATTGCCACAGGCGGGTGAACTCTTCGCTTCCGTCGAGGAGTTCGGCTACCAGCTCGGCGACCTCTGGATCGTCGGGGTAGCGGGCGGCGGCGGCGCGCAGCCGCTGCGTCGAGATGCGGGCGAAGGCGTCCGCGTCCGACACTCCGTACAGCCGCTGCCCCTGCGTGTGCGGGCCAAGAAAGACACGGCGCACGAGGTTGCGGTCGCGTCGCGGCAGGGCGGAGAAGTCCTCCATCAGGGCTGCCGCCAACTCGTTCCAGGCCAGTACCTCGAAGGTCGCGGACGTTACGGTCGCCGCGGCCTGCGGCAGTCGGTGCAGCAGGTCGAGGATGCTCTGCCGTACCTGGCGCGAGGGCCCGGCCGACGGGAGCGGCGGTGTGCCGGCCAGGTGATGGAGATGGTCGCGCTCGGCGTCCGTCAGGCGCAGGGCCCGAGCCAGTCCGGCCAGCACCTCGTGCGACGGGTGCGGCGCCCGGGCCTGCTCCAGCCGTGTGTAGTACTCGGTCGAGACGTGCGCCAGCTGCGCCACCTCCTCACGGCGCAGGCCCGGGGTGCGGCGGCGCGGTCCGGCGGGCAGCCCCACCTCGGCAGGGGTGATCCGCTCGCGTCGGCTGCGCAGGAAGTCGGCCAGTTGTCGTCGGTCCACCTCTCCGGTGTGCGGGGGCGCCGGGCCTCAGATCCAGGTACCGCCGGTGCCTGGTTGCGCTTCGCGGACGGGCGCAGGCTTGGCGCCATGGACAACACACCTATCACCGGAACATCCAGCGCCCCGGCCGCCCTGGGCCTGCTGGCCAACAAGGTCGCCTTCATCACCAGTGCCGGACGCGGCATCGGAGCCGCCGCGGCTCGGCTCTTCGCCCGCGAGGGCGCCCGAGTGCTTCTCGCGGCCCGGACGGAGGACCATCTGAAGACGCCGCGGAGATCCGGGCGGCCGGCGGCACCGCGGAGTACGTGGGTGTGCGACCTGGCCGACGCGGCCGGCGTGCGCGCCGCCGTGGACCGTGCCGTGAACGTCTACGGCCGGCTCGACATCGCCTTCAACAACGGCGCGACGATCCAGCAGCCCGGCCCGATGCACCAGCTTCCGGAGGCCGACTTCGACCACATCTACGCCGTGAACCTCAAGGGCGTCTGGCTGGCCATGGTCGCCGAGATCGCCGCCATCCGAACCACCGCCGGGACCGGCGCCATCGTCAACAACTCATCTGTCGGCAGCCTGATGGGCAACCCCGAGCTGCCCGTTTACGGCGCGATGAAACGAGCGGTCAACAGCCTCACCGAGTCGGCTGCCGTCACCTACGGCCCGGAAGGCATCCGCGTCAACGCCATCGCCCCTGGCAACACGGCGACCGAGATGATAAGCACCTGGGAAAAGGGATCACCCGGTCTCCGAGAGCGGCTCACGGCGCACACTCCGCTGGGCCGCGCGGCCGACCCGCAGGAGATCGCGCAGGCCGCCGCCTGGCTGCTGAGCGACCGCTCCTCCTACGTGACCGGCACGGTCCTCCGGGTCGACGGCGGCGCGCGGGCCTGAGCCAGGGACGCCTCTATCCCTGTTCACAGCCACTCGTTGATCGCCGCTACGAGGACGGTCGCCTCGTAGCGGACCGCGCGCTTGATGCCCCTATGGATGTCAACGTGCTGATGCCGCAGCTCACTTGGCCAGGACGATGATGTAGAGCGCGGAGTTGGCCTGGCGGTCGCCGCCTCGGTTGAGCCTGCGTCGCTGGGTCTTGCCCGAGGATGCCTCCACCGGGCTGACGCCTCAGAGTGCGGCGAAGGATGCCTCGCTGCCCATCCGGTCCGGGTTGTCGCCGGCCGCTATCAGCAAGGCGGCGGCGGTATCCGGGCCGACGCCGTAGCGGTCCAGCAGCCGCGGTGCACAGACGGCGATTGCGCTGGTAATCCGCGCGGTGAGGTCGTTGATCTCCTCGGTGAGATGCTGGATTCGCCTGGCCAGCAGCCTAAGAGCTCGCGCAGATAGGCGGCGTGGGGAGCCCCTAGCGACAAGGCGGGCACAAGTCTCGGTGATCATGGAGTTGCGACGCTCGCTGATCACTGGGGGACCTGTGCCCGTGCTTCCATCATGGCGGACTGACCCGCTCTGGGACCAATTCGCGGCGCTGCTGCCCGAGCGCCCGACGGTCCATCCGTCCCACCCGCTGGGGTGCCACCGCCGCCGTATCAGCGACCGGATCGTGTTCGACAAGCTGCTGCAGCTCCTGCGGTTCGGCTGCTCCTACCAGGCGATCGCCGATACGACCTGCTCGGCGACCACCATGCGCAATCGCCGCGACGAGTGGATCCGGCTCGGCGTCTTCGCCCGGCTCCAGCAGATCGCGCTGGAGTCCTACGACCGGATCGTCGGGCTCGTGCTTGACCAGATCGCCGTCGACGGCTCCATCACCAAGGCCCCCGGCGGCGGGGAGGTCGCCGGGCGCTCCCCGGTCGACCGCGGCAAGCATGGCCTGAAACGCTCGGGTATGGCGGATGGTTACGGAATCCCGCTCGGCAGGGTCCTGGCCGGAGCGAACCGCCACGACTCGCCTCTGCTCGCGCTGACGCTGGACCTGCTGGACGGCCTCGGGCCGCTGCCCGAGGACATCACGGTGCACCTGGACGCCGGCTACGACTCGGACAGGACCCGCGCCGAACTCGCCGCCCGCGACCTGCACTGCCGCATCGCGCACAAGGGTGAGAAGGCGCCGATCCAGGCGAGCCAGCGATGGCACGTCGAGCGCACGCACGCCTGGCAGAACGCCTTCCGCCGCCTTGCCCGCTGCTACGAGCGCCGCGCGACCGTCGTCAACGCCTCCTTCGACCTCGCGGACACGATCATCACCGTCCGCAGCCTGATCCGCCGAGCCTGGACCACCCACCGCTGGGACGACCGCCCCATGCGACGCCCATGACTGATCACCAGGGCACGGGCGTTGCGTCCCAGGAGAAGAAGCCACCGGTGGGGCCGTCGTCCGGCAGCAAGGCCAGGCGCAGGGCGCCCTGGGCGGCCTCGGCCGGGTCGCCGCCGGCAGCGGCGGCCCCGGGGGTGAGATCGGTGGCCCGCAGGCCAGGGGCGAGTGCGTTGACCTTGAAGCCCTCCTCGGCCAGCGTCTGCGCGTAAAGGACGGTGAGGGCGTTGAGGGCGGCCTTGGAGGACCGGTAGGCGGCGGCACCACCGCTTCCCGGGGTGAACTGGGGGTTGGAGTGCGTGCTCCAGGCCAGCGACGCCGTGCCGCTGGAAACGTTGACTATGCGCGGGTGCGGCGACCGGCGCAGGGCGGGCAGGAAGGCATTGGTCACCGCCACCACCCCGAACACGTTGGTCTCGTAGGTGCGCCGGAACTCCTCGACGCCGGTTTCGGTCGGCGGGGCCAGGGAGAGTGAGATCCCGGCGTTGTTGACCAGCACGTCCAGGCGGTCCACCTGGGCCGCGGCCTTTGCGATGCCGTCGGGATCTGTCACGTCGAGGACCAGCGGGCGGGCGCCGGCGCCGATCTCCTCGACGGCCCGCTGCCCGCGACCGGCGTCGCGGGCGCCGACGTACACGGTGAGGCCCTCGGCGGCGAGCAGGCGGGCGATGTGTTTGCCGATGCCCTTGTTGGCACCGGTGACCAGAGCTGTGCGATCGTTCATGGCAACTACGGTTCCCTGGTCGTGGGTGCCCTGCCAGGGACAGCCTGTACCAGGCAGTGGGGGGAGGCGGCATGGCGCGGCAGGATCTGGCCCACTACCTGCGGGACCGCCGGGCGGGCCTGCGTCCGTACGAGGTCGGCCTGACGGCGACGGGAACCGCTCGCCGTACACCGGGCCTGCGCCGCGAAGAGGTGGCCGAACTCGCCCATATGTCGGTCGACTACTACACACGGCTGGAGCAGGCCCGGGGACCGCGGCCATCGGCCCGCATCCTGGACGCGCTGGCCCAGGCACTGCGGCTCACCCCGGCCGAGCGCAGCCACCTGTTCCGCCTCGCGGGATCGAGCGCGCCGCCCGGCACCAGCGCCGTGCGGCGGGTACGCCCGCACGTGGCACGGATGCTGGGGCGGCTGCCGGAGACCGGCGCCATTGTCACCGATGCGGCCTACGGCGTCATCGCCTGGAACCCCCTGGCCCAGGCACTGCTCGGCGGCGACCTCGCAAACGGGACGACGAACCTGGCCCGGCGCCGCTTCCTGGGCCAAGGACAGATGCGCGAGAGCTCCAGCACCGAGGAGTTCGGGCACATCGTGGTGGCGCGGCTGCGCCGGGCCGCCGACCGCTACCCGCACGACCCGCAGCTGACCGCCCTGCTGGCCGAACTGCACGCCAGCAGCGAGGAGTTCCGGCAGATCTGGGCAACACGTCCCATCCACGCCCCCGGGCACCGCACCAAGACCCTCCACCACCCCGAGACCGGCACACTGCGGTTGAATTGCGACGTTCTGCTCGTACCCGAGGACGACCAGGAAGTCGTCTTGATCACGGCCGACCCCGGATCGCCTACCGCACGAACCCTGCACAGGCTGGCCAGGCAGACGGCCTGAAGTAGAGGACTGGCGCGGCTCTCCCCAGCGGTCACAGAGCGTCGCAGCTACGTGATCACCGGGACCTGTGCCCGCCTTGTCGCCAGGGGTTCCCCACGCTGCCTATCTGCGCGTGCTCTAAGTGTGTGGCGGGCCGCCACGGCCGGGGCGGTGTCATCTGCGGCTTCCAGCTCGGAGCACTTCCGGATGAGTTTGGAATTGCTCAGGCCGGTCAGTGCCTCGCGTAGGGCGGGGTCGGCGGCGACCAGGACGGCCTTGAGCTGGTTGACCGCCTGCGAACGGGACTTGGTCGGGGAAACTTTGGCCATTTTGAACATGCGGATGGCCTCCACCGGGCCGTCGCCGGTCTTGGCGGTGGCGGTGGCACGTCCGGAGAGCACCGCCTGGGCAGCGGCTGCGGCGTCGATCGCGTCGGTCTTGCCGCGTCGCCGCCGGGTGTCCTTGTCCGGTTGGTTGACCTCGGTAACCGTGATTCCCTCGCGGTGCAGGTAGCGCGTCAGCGCCGCGCCGTAGGAGCCGGTGCACTCCACGCCGGCCCGCTGCAGGCGGCCGAAGGCGGATGCCCAGGCCAGCAGTTGTCGGTAGCCGTCCTCGGTGGTCGGAAAGCTGCGGGTATCCAGCAGGGATCCGGTCATAGTGATCACTGCGGCCACGTGGATGTCCTTGTGGGTATCCACGCCGAGCACGACGTCCTCGAGAGGTCCGGGCGTTTGGTGGCGGGGACGGGTGGTCTCGGTCATGCTGGGCACGGTTACCTGTCTCCTGATCGCTTCGGGAACACTGGTGGCCAACACCGGGCCAGGTGTGGCAGTCAGGACTGTGACGGTGCTTGTCGCGAAGGCCCCTATCGGGACACGCCCACCGGTCCGGCGGCAGACCGCACCGCCCCGAACGACGGTCGGCAGATCAAACTCAGGGCATCAGAGCCAGTCGTACCTCGGGCCAGACCGCCGCCCGAGGCGGCACCCGATCATCTTCACAGTCGTACCTTGTTCCCACAGCTCGGTGCCTTTTGAGTCGATTGATGCCGCACTCAACCGCGTGCCGAGCTTTGTAGTCCTCCCGGTCGAACTTCGGCGGACGGCCGCCGCAGGAGCCGAGTTTTTTGCGGTTGCGGATGTGATCGGCCTTGTCCGGGATGGTGCAGTGGATCCGCGTCTGCGCAGGTAGGCGCGGTTCTTACGGGAGGCGTAGGCCTCGTCGGCGCGCACCCGCGTGGGCCGGGTGCGTGGCCTGCCCGACCCCAGTCGGGGCACCCTGATGCGCCCCAGGACGACCTCGAACTACGGAGAGTCGCCGCGCTGCCCGGCGGTGATCACGATGGACATGGGCTTCTGGCCCTGCTCGACGCCCAGGTGCAGCTTGGTGGTCAGGCCGCCGCGCGAGCGCCCAAGGCCGTGGTCGCCCGGCTCGGTGGAGACGCCGCCGGGCGGCTCCTTCTGCAGGTCCCCCTTTTTCGTGCCCCAGCGGCATGCTGGTGGGCACGGACGATGGTGGAGTCAACGTTGATCTCCCAGGTGATCAAGTCCTTGGCATCGGCCCGGACCTGCAGGGCTGTGAAGATCCGCTGCCAGGTGCCGTTGCGCTGCCACCGACGGAACAGGTCGTACACCCGGCGAGCGCTTTCAGTTCTCAGCTGTGGCCTTGAGGTTGTGGAGCCAGGCGTCGAGGGACGCATCGAGTGCCGCCTGCAGGTTTGCGGTGTCGGACTCGACGGGAGCGCCGGACCAGGACTCCTCGGTGTGGACGTGTACTCCGTCGCGTTCCTGGCGGAAGGTCCATACGTGTACGGCGGTGATGCCCTGGGCGGGGCCGCCCCAGACGATGCGGTGCCCGGGACGGGCCTGCTTCACGGTTGAGGTGATGTTCTGCAGGCCGTTGACCGACCACACGAACACGGAGCCCTTCCGCAGTGGACCGGGGGTCTGCTTGGCGGCCTCGGTGACGTCGGGCTGCCAGGTGGGCCAGGCGTCCACGTCGGTCTGGATGTTCCAGACGCGTATCAGCGGTGCATGGATCACGATGTCGTCGCGGGTGATCACGGGGGCGTCCGGGTCGATGCCCGGCGGCTGATGGGGAGCCGCGGCCTGTCCTGATAGCGCGATCAGGAGGGCGGTGGGTACGGCTGCAGCTTTTGTGAGCAGGGTGGCGAGCATGGGGTTCTCCGTCTGTGCGCGGTGGTGGGTCCGGGGCGTTGGGTGCGGGGGTGAGCGTGATTACGGGACGAGGACGACCTTGCCGCTGACCGTGCCGGATTCGGCCAGGCGCAGGGCCTCGGCGATGCGGTTGAGGGGCAGTTGGGCGGCGATGGCCGGGGTGATGTCACCGCGGTGCAGGGCGGTGAAGACCTCGGTGAGGTCGGCGCGCAGCCGGGCGCGGAACCGGTTCCTGAACAGGGCCTTGCCCGCCCAGACGTTGAAGAAGTAGGCGCGGCGGCGGCTGGGAAGGGCGTTCCACAGCCACACGCGGCCCAGGAGTTTGAGGACGGGCCACTGCTTGGAGCCCTCATCGTCGCGGGTGGAGGCGCTGCCGTAGGAGACGAGCGTGCCGCCGGGGGCGAGGAGGCGCCAGGAGTCGATGATGCTGCGGCCGCCGATGTGGTCGAAGACGGCGTCCACGCCGCCCGGGGCGAGTTCACGGACGCGGGCGGGGATGTTTTCGGTGCGGTAGTCGATCGGTGTCACTCCCGCTTCGCGCAGGGCGGCGTGGTGGCGCGCGGAGGCGGTACCGATCACCTGGACGCCCGCGGCGTGGGCGAGCTGGACCAGAACCGAGCCGACTCCCCCGTTGGCGCCGTGCACCAGGACCGTCTGCCCGGCGCGTACGCGGGCCTTGCGGTGCAGCATCTGCCAGGCCGTGATGCCGTTGATCACCACGGTCTCCGCCTGCGCCGCACCGATCCCGTCCGGGACCGGCACCAGGTCAGCGGCGTCGACGACCACGTGAGTGGCCCATCCCCCGACCTTGAGCAGTGCGGCCACCCGGGTGCCGGCGAGGCCCGACGGGACGCCGTCGCCGGTCGCCATGACGGTGCCGACCAGGTCGTAGCCGGGGACGAACGGGAAGTGCGGCTGGTCGTAGTAACGGCCGCGGCGCATCTGCTGCTCGGCGAAGGACACACCGGTCGCCTCCATGCGAACCACGACCTGGCCCGGACCGGCTGCAGGAACGGCCCCTTGCCGCAGCTGCAGCCCCTCCGGCTCGACCTTGCCCGGCAGCACGACCTCGACCATTGCTCCAGCGTTCATGACGACCTCCATCGACCCAACCAGCGCAGTTAGTGACTGGCGCTTTCGTTAGAAGTTATAACTCGCCGATGGAGTGACGGTCAAGAGCGTTCGTAATAGGGTCTAACTGAGAGCACGCGTCGAGCTCGCCCGGATCCCCAGGAGCCGGTGATCACATGCGAAAGGGATGAGCACATGACAGTCGCTGGCAAGGAGACACCCCGCGAGCGCTACCGAGCCCAGGTCAGGGCGGAGATCAAGGAGCGCGCCTGGGAGCAGATCGCCGCCGCCGGGGCACCGGGGCTGTCCCTGAACGCCATCGCCAAGCAGATGGGCATGAGCGGCCCCGCGCTCTACCGGTACTTCGCCAGCCGGGACGAGCTGATCACCGAACTGATCCGCGACGCCTACCGCAGCCTCGCCGACACCATCCGCACCACCGCCGCGTCAGGCGCCGATCTGGCCGGCCTCGGGCACGCACTGCGTACCTGGGCACTGGACGACCCCCAGCGCTACTTCCTCATCTACGGCACACCGGTCCCCGGCTACCACGCACCCGACGACGTCACCGCGATCGCATCCGAGATCATGCAAGCTCTCCTCGACACCGCCCAGCCGAACGGCAACGCCGTGGTCACCGTGGACGACGGCCACCCCGACACCCATTTGGAAGCCCACCTCGCCCAGCACCGGCAATGGGCGGCCGACCACCCCGCGCCCCCGGCCGCCCTGCGCCGCGCCCTGCTCTTCTGGACCCGCCTGCACGGCGTCCTGTCCCTGGAACTGGCAGGCCACTTCGCCGGCATGGGTCTCGACCCCGCCGAGCTGTACGAAAACGAACTGGCGCACCTGACGCGCTAGTGCTGTGACCGCGTAGACACCTCTGGCGTCCAACTCGTCAATCCGAGCAGCTGTGGGCGCCGGGGAATCGAAACAGATCGGCTTGCCGTCTTGGCTTGCGTGCGCATCTCGAGTCACGCAAGAGTGCGGTTGACGCGGAGCTTGGAGCTCACGGCGTCGGGACGGGGGACAGATAGGTGTGTGGGATGGATCTGGCCGCCAAGGAGTCGGCGATCGCCCGCTTTCTCCACGAGTACCCGCGGGCAGCCGATGCCGGCCATGAGCATCCTGCCCTCCACGGGTGTGAGGAGGTCCGCTGGTCCGAGTTTCCGGGGTGTCCCGCCGCGATCCCGGTACTGCTGCATGCCCTTCTCGATCGGGCTGCCGCGGCCGAGGCTCAGCGCGTGCTCACCAACGCCCTGTTCAGCATCGCCGAGATGAACGCGGGCATGCCGGAAGTCCTGCCGTTTCTGCTTCGCCTCGCAGGCGACCCGCAGGCTCCCGAACGGTCGGGGTTGCTGGAACGTCTGGTCCTAGTCGCCGAGTTCTCCGAGCCGATTGAGGTCGGCAACGAGGCCATGATGCTGTGGTTCGGCAGCGAAAGCGATCACCCTGAGCGTGAGCAGTGCAGGGCTGTGTTCGCGGAATACGCGAGTGTGGTGGCGATGCTGCCGGAGGGCCTGATCAACGCTGCCGATCAGGCGAAGCTCCGGCAGGCCGCCGGTCTCGTGTGAGGTTTCCGCATTCAGGCCACCTGCGCGACCGCAGAGGCTGAGAGTGGAAAGGCCACCGCCTCAGCGAAGCGGCGGCCGTGCTGAAGGCAGTGGTAGAGCTGGCCGAGCATGCGGTTGAAGAGGTTGGCGCCGGGCAGCCGCATGCCAGTCCCCGTGGTCGTCGCGACGGCGCCGATAATGGGCCTTGGCGCCGGATCAGGCGCTGATTCGCGGAGAAGGCCCAGAGGTAACCGGCTGGCTTCCTCCGGCGCCGCGTCCCCGGGCTATTGGCCCACCGGAGTCGTCGTGGCCAGCTTCCACCCGGTTCCGGAACACTCGTGCGGCACCGGCGGAAACCGATCCCCCTGCACATCCGTGGACCAGCTATGCCCGCAGGCGGTGTCGCACTCGTACATGCCGGTTTCGGGCACCACCTCGCCGGGACGGTACACCATGTCGTTGTTCATACCCGACGTATAAGCCCGGGTCGTCAAGCCCACCACTGGGCATCGTTGCCGCTTGCCCACCCAAGGGCCGCTGCCGCGGTGGAAGGAGACGGCGAGTGGCCTGTCCTCCCGCTCTGGTTCCGCGCCGGCCCGCTACGCGGCCGTCTTCTTCCGGCGGCGCCCGGCCCGGGCAAGGGCATCGACCAGGTCATCATGGCTCATCTTCGACCGGCCAGAGATGCCCTCCTCACTGGCGCGCTGATACAACTCCGTCTTGCTCAGCTGCCGCAACTCACGCTTCCCCGGGCCCCGCCCCCGTGCCGTGGCGGACGTGCTCGCCTGCTCGCGCTGGGCCGTCCTGGCCGTGGTCTTCTTCTTCGGTCTCCCCGCGGCCTTCTGCACCGGCTTCCGGGTCGTACTCTTCTTGTCCCTCCGCTCGCCCGGTGCCTTGTCTCTCGAGGTGCGGGTCTGTTCGACGCTGCGCTGCAGGGCTTCCATCAGGTCGGTGACGTTGGTGGCCTGCGGCGGGGCTTCCTCGCTGACGATCTCCTTGCCCTTGGTCTTGGCGTCGACCAGCTCCTTGACCTTCTCTTCGTAGGTGTCGTGGTAGTCCTTGGGGTTCCAGTCGATGGACAGTGCGCCGATCAGCTGGCGGGCGGTGTCCAGCTCCCTGCCCTGGGCGTCGCCGCGGCCGGGCAGCACCGGCAGCTCCTGGTGCGGGTCGCGGACCTCGTCGGCCCAGTGCAGCGTGTGGAGCACCAGCACCTCTTCCTGCGCGCGCAGGGCGACCAGGTACTGCTTGCCGCGCATCACGAACGTGGCGACGCCAGTCTTGTTTTCCTTCTCCAGCGCGGCCCGCAGCAGCGCGTAGACCTTGGTGTACTCCTCGCCCTTGGGTGCGAGGTAGTAGATCTTGTCGAAGTACACCGGCTCGACCTGCTCGAGGTCGACGAAGCCGCTGATCTCGATGACCTGGGACTTGCCCGGCGCAATGTCGTCCAGCTCGTCGGGTTCGACGATCACGTAGTCGCCGCCGCCCAGGTCGTAGCCCTTGACGATGTTCTCGTAGTCCACCTCCTTGCCCGTTCTCTCGTTCACCCGCTGGTAGCGGACGCGGGTCGGAGGTGCCGCGCTGCAGCTGGTGGAAGTGGACCGTGTGGTCCTCCGTGGCGGTGAACAGCTGGACCGGCACCGTGACCAGCCCGAAGGTGAGCACCCCGCTCCAGATCGCTCGCGCCATCGCTCATCCCTGCCCTTTCATTTCGTTTGCCTCAGGCTTTGTGCTGTGTCTGTTCGGCGAGCTTGCGGGCGTGGGCGGCGGTGTCCTTGGACCGGCGCCGGGCCCCGCGGACGGCCCGGTCAGCGACCCGGGTGTGGTCGCGGGCCTTCCGGGCGGCCTTCCGGGCCCGTTGCCTCTCGCGTTCGGCGTCCTGAAGCTGCCGGGACAGGTCGGTGACGCGCTGCTCGGCCTGCTGCTGCTCTTCCTCCGCCCGGTGCTGCTTCTCTTCCACGGTGGCCAGCTCCGCTTCCCGGTCGTGGAGCTCCTGCTCGGCGTCCGCGGCCTGCTGACGGGCCCGCTCCAGGCGCTCCTGCTGCTCACGGCGACGTGCGCGCGCCGCATCCAGATCGGCCACCTCGCCGACGGGTTCGGTGCGGCGCGCAGCTGCGGGCGGTGCGGACTGTCGGGAGAGAGTGGGGAAGCCGGCCGGGGCGGCCAGCGGCTTGGTCAGACGGCCCTTCGCCCACTGCTGGGCCGCCTGGGGCGCCCGGACCGCTGCCGAGTGGCCGACTCACTTCGTCGCCTTCGATCTGCTGCGGCTGTCCGGGACCGACCAGCCGTGGTCGGGGCTGCGCGCGGTGCGGCTGGAGGCGTGGTCGGCCTCGTGGTCGGGGTTCGTGGTCGCCCCGACCGTGATGGCTCGGCCGATGTTCGGCAGTGGCGTCCGGGCGGGTGTTTTTCCCTCGCGTACGCGGGCGCAGCCCTAGCGGTGCGCGCTCAACTTGCCTGTTTCCAGGGGGTATTGATCTGTCATGTTCTGTCCGCCGACCCAAGGCGAACGAGCGAGAGGTGATCTCATGCGACAAACCGAGTACGAGCGAGCCAGGCCGCCAAGCGCCTGGAGGTGCCCGCGGCCGCGTCCGATGGGCGCGGCACATCGGGCTCATCACGGCCCCGGACGCCACCTCCTGGCATTGGTCAGGGGCCACTGACGACGCCCACGATGGCGAGGCTGCCGAGTCAAGACCAAAGACCGGCGAAGAGGAGAGCGCTGATTGAGTCGCCCCATGCCCGCCCTCACCGGCTTCGGCAGGGGACTCGCGGGCGCCATATTAGGAGTCGTGTCGTCTCCGCGGGCCGCCGCTCCGACGCCTCACCTCGCTCACACCGACGTGATGTGTGTCGCCGTACGCGCGGCCGAGGTCCTCTTGAGCCATCGATGCCCCACATGCGGTATCGCAGCCGCCCACCCGGGTACCCGAATCAGAAAAAATCGGGAGGAATCACCGTGGAGGTGAGGGGTAATAGCTCTGCCCGTGCGACGCACCCCAGGACGACTCGCGCCGCGGTTCCCGGGCTGGACCACGGACCCGCTGGCCGAGTTCGACGACCTGTTCGGCCGCATGAGCACGCCGAGCATGAGCGTGCCTGCGAATGCGATCCGAACTACGGCACACCACCAGCGCCCCTTGCTGCTGCGACCTTCACAGTGCGTCTCCCTGGCTTCTCCGGCGATACGGTCAGAGCCAGCATCCATGTCGATAGCACCGGAGCACTGACGATCGACGGCACCGGCCCCCTCGCCGACTTGGACCTGCTGGGCCGGCTCGACTCCCGCGAAGTGATCGACGCTATCGAGAATCTGGTCAGCCGGCAGGTCGAGCGACCCCCGGCAGTCGGAGCTGAAGCTCCCACAGGTCGAAATTCCTGAGCCTGGTGCCGCGCAAGCCCGGGCCTCACCGCACCGCATTGCTGGCGCGCGCCAGCAATGTTTGGGGGCCATCCCTCGATCCCTGCGAACACAACGGCGATGACCACCCACCCAACAGCTGAACTACCCCAACCTGCCATGAAGCCCCGGGCTGCTCCCCTCTCGCAACCCACGGCCTCGATCCGGTGGGCGCGCTGGCGCCGGTCGACTGCCAGCAGGGGAGCTGATTGGTACTGCCACCCCGTTGTTGTCCGGACAACGTCCGTGAGCCTTTTCAACTTCAAGGCCGGGTTGGAGATCGGCTCGTGTAGCCTCCGGGGCATGTCTTCCGCGCTGGACCACGCGATGATCGACAAGATTGCGGCCGAGATCGACGATGAGCTGATCAGGATGCGCCGCGACATCCACCGGCATCCCGATCTTGCCGGTGAGGAGCGGCGCACATCAGCACTGGTCGCCGAGCGGCTTCGCGCCGCGGGTCTGGCCGTCGTAACCGGCGTGGGCGGCCATGGTGTGGTGGCGGTGCTCGACGGTGCGGGTGAGGGCCCGACCGTCGCCTACCGGGCCGACATGGACGCGGTCGACGACGACGAGCTGTTCGACTGTGCCTTCGCCTCGCAGGTCCCGGGGGCGGCCCACCTGTGCGGCCACGACCTGCACACGGCGATCGGGGTGGGTATCGCCATGGTTCTCGCACGGTTGCGGAAGCGGCTGAACGGCCGGGTCGTCTTCGTCTTCCAGCCGGCCGAGGAGTCGTGCGAGGGCGCCCGGGCGATGATCGAGGACGGGGTCCTGGAGCGGACCGCGCCGCGGGAGATCTACGCGCTGCACTGCGGCCCTCTTCCTGTCGGCACGTTCGCGGCCGGGCCGGGGCAGCCGGGGCAAGACCGCTTCCGGATCGAGCTGGCGGGGCCGGGCGCCGCCGACGACGCCAAGCGGCTCGTCGCCATGATCGACGGATTGTCGACTGTCGGGCGCCCGCAGACGCCCGGACAGCTCCAGCAGCTCATGGACGACATGCAGACCCCGGACGGCCCGCTGGCACGCTTTGTCTACGCCCTGTCCCATTCGAGCTCGGGCGATGATGGCGCGCGAGTGCACGCCTATCTGCGGGCCTGGCCCGATGACCGGTACACCGAGATCCGCGACGAGGTGCAGCGCTGGGTGGATGCGATCCCCGGTGCGCGGGTGCAGTTCACCGAGCAGCCGTTTCCCGCCATGGTGTCCTCGCCGGACCTCAGCGCGGCGGCAGCCACGTACCTGCGAGGCGCCCTGGGCGAGGACGCGGTCACGGTGCTGCATGCCGCGTATCCGTTCAACGGCGAGGACTTCGCGTACTTCCTGCACCAGGTGCCCGGAGCGATGTTCTACCTCGGCGTCGCCAACCCGGAAGCGGGCATCAACGGGCTCCCCCACTCCCCGGACTTCGCTGCCGACGAGCACGCGATCGGGATCGGGGTCCGCGCGATGGCGGGGTTCCTGTCACACCGTCTCGATGCCCTCGCCTGAGCTGCACCCGGTCGGCCAGGCAGCGCACCTCGCCAACGTGAGATGCAAAAATGCTCGCTGCCCGCGCAATGTCCTCGCGTGTGCCCATCGCGTTCCCCTCCCTGGCCTGCACGTATGACAGGGCTCACCCGCGTCCGGCGGATGGGTCCTGACGCGTCACACGCCCGGCTCGGCCCCGTCGGACACCGATGCCACCGGCAGCAGGTCACGAGTCCGAATGGACAGTACCGACGGCCGTCGGCTGCCGTGAGTCGTGGGGTGTCCTGGCGCGGTCGATGCATGGGACGCACGCGAACAGCTGAACGTCGGCGCGGTCGCCCACCAGCCGCGTGACCGCTGCCTCGCTACCGCAGACGAGGCAGGCGCGGTCGTCCGCCTGCGCGGGCGTCAACTGCTCCGCGATGGGTACGGTGCTGCTCATGATCTGGACTCCTTGATCGGAAGGTGTTTCGGATCAAGGCCCGTTCCGATGTTCACGGCACCGGTACGGGCCGTCTCGTCTCCAGGACGGAGACCGGACGCGAGTCGGGGGCCGCGTGCCCTGCAGGGCACAGTGAGCCTTTTCTCCATCCTTAGTGGTCGGCTCCAGAAGTCCTTCGAGGGTTGACGTCGGAGTCCAAGCAGTGCTGGGCAGCTGCCAGGGTTCTCAACCGGCATCGTCTCAACGAGCGACTGATCCCAAGGTCTGACGTCTCGGTGAGGTTGGACTCTGCGCAGGGGTCACGCCTCAGAATGTTGTAGGTACGCTCCGCTGGTGTCGAAGAAGCAGGAGAAGAAGTTCCGCTCCGCGGCCCGCGCCGCTGGCGCGGGCATCGTTGTCGAGAAGGCGTCACGGGCGGCGGTTCCGGCCGAGACAGCCCGTCGTCACCTACACGTGGGTGCTGTAGTTCTCGGGGGGGCCGTAGGGGGCGCCATCGTTGTGCCTGCGCTCTTGGAGCGATTCGGGGTAATGCGGTCCGGTGCGTGGGTGCCCGCCATGTTCGCGGGGTTGGCTTTGGCGCTGGGATTTCCGCTCCTGTACACGACGTTTCGTTCGGTACGGCACGGCCCTGGTTGGCAGCTTCTGACTGCTCGGACTGTCACGGGCGACCGCACGGTCGATCTGAGCAAGCTGACGCAGATACGTCGAGTTCGTGTCCCCAGCAAGGCCGGCTGGTTGGACGAGTTCTGGATCAAGGACTGCCGGGACGTCGTCCTCCTTGTAGACAAGGAGGTACTCATGGGTCCCATAGGGCAGGCGATGGTTCACAGTTCGGGGATCTCAGGCTCACTGGGAACCGTGAAGATCTCTCGGCATGCGTCCGTCGGACTTGGCCTCAACGAGCCCTCGACTGCATACCGGGCAGCCCGCGCATGCGCAGATGCTCTTCTCGGGATCCTGATCCCCGGGGCAGTCGCCGCTCTTGGAGTCCTGGCCAGCTGGCTCATCAGATCAGCGTGAGACACAGCCAAGGAGATTGGAGAGGGTGGTTGATGGCGCTATTTGAAATTCCCCACCGCTCGCTCTGACGATGGCCAGACCTGCTCACTTCGGTTCCCCACCCCGTGGGTGAGT
Source organism: Streptomyces cynarae (assembly GCF_025642135.1). Taxonomy (NCBI): domain Bacteria; kingdom Bacillati; phylum Actinomycetota; class Actinomycetes; order Kitasatosporales; family Streptomycetaceae; genus Streptomyces; species Streptomyces cynarae. Next base: position 140,153 of record NZ_CP106793.1, read on the forward strand.
TGGTCGGTGGATGGATGGTGCGTGAGGTGTCAGTTCTGTTCGCTGTGCAGTGCCTTGTGGACGGGTTGGCGGGCGCCGAGGCGGGCCGGGGCGGCGGTCAGCGCTGCGAAACCGAGCAGCGTCGCGGCGATCATGCAGGCGGTTTGCGCGGAGGAGGGCAGGAGCACGGCATCGGGGCCGACCTGCAGCAGCGCGTACAGGCCCATGCCGGCCGGAGCGCCGATGGCGGCCGCGGGCAGGGCCGGCAGCAATTGGGCCGCGATCAGTCCGGTGGTGACCTGCCCCGGAGTGGCGCCCAGCGTGCGGGCGAGGGCCAGGGGGCGTCGTGCGTCGAGGGCGGCGTTCCAGGCGGTGGCAGCGGCGTTGACCACGGCCAGCACGATCACGGCGGCGATGACGCCCTGAACGATGTGGTTGGTGAGCACATCGTTCGGGTCGGGCAGGGTGGATGCGCCCAGGTCGAGCCGGAACGGCGGCTGGGCCTGGAAGGTCAGTGCCGCGGAGAGCCCGGTGGTGACGGTGAAGGTGCCGACTGCGGTGAGGAGTGCGCGGCGCGGGCGGCGGGCGGCGAGGCGCAGTCCGAGCATGAGCGGGATGGGCAGCCAAGCAGCGTCACGGGCGAGCGCGGAGTACTGACCGGGTGCGCGGGCTGGATCGGTGAGTGCGTGGACGGTGGTGGTGCGGGCGGCCCGCCAGGCGGGACCGATCGCCGCGCCGGCGGAGATGGCGATCGCGGTGACGGCCACGGCCACGACGGTGCCTGCCGAGGGGGTGGCGGATGCCATGTCGAGCAGCCCTCCGCCGGGGTCGCTGAGTGCGGGGGCGAGCAGGCATCCCAGGGCCAGACCTATCGCGCCCGCGGCCAGGGCCAGGGCCAGGTACTCGGTCAGCAGTGCCGCGGCTACCAGGCCGGGTGTGGCGCCGACCGCTTTGAACAGCCCGACCCTGCGGGTCTGTTCGGCGATGCGGCCTGCGACCAGAGCGCTCGCTCCGGCCAGGGCGAGGCTGACCAGGAGCCAGCTGCCGACCGTGACGGCGTCGTGCACGGTTCGCAGGCCGTCGGCGTTGTCCCGGGCGAAGTCCTGCCAGGCGCGCACGTTCGCCCGGACGGCTTGCACGGCCGGGGAGTTCACGAATGCCTGGGCGTTTTGCGGCTTGGCCAGCTTCAGGTTCGCGGTGTAGGACAGGGGCAGCTGGGGTGAGGCGAGGCTGCGCAGGTCGGCCTGAGTGAGCCAGAGCAAGCCGGCGCTCTGGGAGGGGCCGCCGCCTTGGGGGGACCACTCGGCGTCGGGGTAGGGCCCGGCTGCGGCGGTGAGGGCGATGCCGGTGACCGTGAAGGTTCGCCCGGCGACGGTGAGGTGGTCTCCGGTGTGCAGTTTGAGCGCGAGGGCGAAGGCGCGTTCGACCACCGCTCCTCCGGGACGCACCCAGCTACCCCGGGTCAGCTGCGGGTGGTCGATGAGGTCAGGTGCCGTGGCGCGTCCCTCCACGACGGCCTGCACGGTCAGCCCGTGCGCCTGGACCATGGGGAAGGCGACGGGGTAGGGCCCGCTGTGCGCGACGATCCCGGGCAGGTCCAACAGCGGGGCCAGGTCGTGCAGGGCGGTGTCGCCGGTGCCGGCTGGCATGGCCATCACGTCCGGCCCGTCGGTCGCGGCCCGGATCTGTGCGTAGGACTGTCCCGCCGCGTCGCGCAGCGTCATCCCGAGCGTTACGGCGCCGCAGGCGGTGGTCACGGCAAAGAGCAGGATCACGGACTGAAGCAGGTGGCGGCGCAGGCCGCGGAGGGCGAGGCGGGTTATCAGGGTGAGGCGGCCCATCGCTCACCCCTCCAGGTCGATCAGGGAAGCGGCCGGCGTCCGGACTTGCGGAAAGGCGGTGTCGTCGACGAAGGCGCCGTCGTGCATGGTGATCAGCCGGTCGGTGGTGGCGGCGATCCGCGGATCGTGCGTGACCATCACCAGCGTCTGCCCGGCCAGGCGCAGCTCCTCGAAGAGGCAGAGCACCTCGCGCGTCGCCGTGCTGTCCAGGTTGCCGGTCGGTTCGTCGGCCAGGATGAGCGAGGGTGTGTTGGCGAGCGCCCGTGCGATCGCGACCCGCTGGCGCTGTCCCCCGGACAGCTCTGAGGGCAGGTGGCTCGCTCGGTCGCCCAATCCGACCTGCTCCAGCAGTTCGACGGCCCGGCGGCGGGCCCGGCGGCGTCCGCATCCGGCGAGCAGCGCCGGGAACTCCACGTTCTCCACGGCGGACAACTCGTCCACGAGATGGAAGGACTGGAAGACGAAGCCGACGTGCCGACGGCGCAGCCGGGCCAGGGCCCGTTCGCCGAGCACGTCCAGGCGGTGACCGGCCAGCCAGATCTCCCCGCGGGTCGGGCGGTCCATGCCGCCGAGAAGGTTCAGCAGCGTGGACTTACCGCAACCGCTCGGGCCCATCACGGCCACGCTCTGGCCCACGCGGACCTCCAGGTCGACGTCGTCGACCGCCCGCACCAGGCTTTCGCCCTCGCCATGCTCCCTGGACACCCCACGCGCCTGCAACAGGCAAGCGCCGCTCGATTCCCTGGTCATGCACCCTCCCTGTTCCCACGCCATGTCCGCTCGCACGCCTCCAGCCAGCGCAAGTCCGCCTCCAGCCGCAGCACAACGCCCTCCAGCAGCAGCACGGACACCTGATCGCCGGGCCCTTCCAGCGCCGCCCGCTGAGCGTCGCGCAGCCGGCGCATCAACTCCCGGCGCTGCAGGGCCACGAGATCCACCGGATCAGCCAGACCACTGGCGGCAGCGGCGACGAGCTTCAGGTGGAACCCGGCCAGATCCGGCTTCGGCCACCCCGCCTCCGCGAGCCACAGCGCCACGCGTTCCCGGCCGGCGGCAGTGGCCTCGTAGACCTTGCGGTCAGCCGGCCCCTCGGCGTCCGTGCATGCCACAAGTCCGGCCTTCTCCAACCGCGACAGGGTCACGTACACCTGGCCCGGGTTCATCGCCGCACCCAGCGGCCCCAGCGCCGCCTGCAGCTGGGCACGCAACGCATACCCGTGGGCTGGCTCCTTGACCAGCATCGCCAGCAACGCGTCCTGCATCCCTCGCCTCTCCACAGTTAGCGGCTATGTCTAACGGTTATCCCCTCGCAACGTCAACCAGCTCCGCGAAGCGACAGCTCACCGCCCTGGCCGCAACGCTCTGCCAGCGCCTCATTGATGAGGCGGGCAACCAAGTGGGGAATGGGAGCGAACCCGGGGACTTTCAAAGATCCTCATCAGTGTCGATCACCCGAACAATTCTCCCGAGATTGGCCGTTGCCTCCCCTGCCCCTGGGCCGCGCCGTGTGCCTTACCCTGACCGCCGCCGAGCGCCACCGCCTGAAGAAGATGGCCTACGGCCACAAGACTCAGCACCGAGCTCGTAGGGCTGGCCGTTGCGCAGGTGGGTGAGAGTGAGCAGGGCCTGTCGGCCCGCACTCAGGCGCCGCCATCGAGTTCCGAGAGCATGACGGTGTTTCCTCAGGCGGGCAGCGAGGAAGCGCAGGGTAGAGCTGGACACGTCGACGCCGGACGGGTAGACAAGCATTCGAAGCCTCTGGTGGAGACGGTCCTCTTGGTCGAAAACCCATCTACCAGGGGCTTCATCCGTATGTCATCCCAACTAGCCGGCTGGCATGGGAGGTTGGAAAGAGCTCAGTGAGACGAAGTTGTGCCGCAACTCGCGCGGCGTCCACTCAGGGGCCAACCCTGCCTTCTTCACGATGGCCTTGAAGTCACGCCGGACGTTGGCGGCGTCCAGTGGCTCACCGGACCGCGTCGTGAAGACTCGACCAGTCGGACTCCATTCCATCCCTCGGGATGCCCTCTCCTGCTTCTGCCGGCGCTTGTGTTCCTGGAGGCCATCGACCACCTGCTTCGGCTGAGCGATGGTCCGTCGTTCACGGATGTCGCCGGACCAAGATCGGGCAACTCGTAATTCCCCGTCGGCAGTGCCAGCTTCCCGCCTACACGCTGGGGTCATGAACTCACCGCCCGCCGTCTCCCTCGGCTTGCTGGGCGCGTACGAAGTCCTCGGCGACCAGGGCTGCGAGGTCGAAGTACGCCTCGCGGGTCTTCGGCCGCAGCATGTCCAAGTCCACCTCGTCGCCGCTTTCGAGGTGGTGGTCGAACGGTATGACGACTACGCCGCGGCACCGCGTCTCAAAGTGCGCCACGACGTCCTCGGTCCTGATCATCTTTCCGGTCTCGCGGACTCCGGAGACGACAGTGATGCTGCGCTGTACCAGGTCCCCGTATCCGTGTGTCGACAGCCAGTCCAGGGTGGTACTCGCGCTGCTCGCGCCGTCCACGGACGGCGTCGAGATGATGATCAGCTGGTGCGCGAGGTCGAGCACGCCGCGCATGGCGCTGTAGAGCAGACCGGTGCCGGAGTCGGTGAGGATGATCGAGTACTGCTTGCCGAGGACGTCGATCGCGCGCCGGTAGTCCTCCTCGTTGAGGGTCGTAGACACGGCCGGGTCGACGTCGTTGGCGATGATCTCCAGCCCGGAGGACGCCTGGGACGTGAACCGGCGGATGTCCATGTACGAGTCGATGTACGGGATTGCCCGGACGAGGTCGCGGATCGTCGCGTCGGTCTCTCGGCGCACGCGGCGGCCGAGCGTGCCGGCGTCCGGGTTGGCGTCGATGGCGAGGATCTTGTCCTGGCGTTCGGTGGCGAGCGTGGAGCCCAGCGCGGTGGTCGTAGTCGTTTTACCGACGCCGCCCTTGAGGCTGATCACGGCGATGCGGTAGCAGGACAGCACGGGCATGCATATCAGCTCCAGCTTCCGCTGCCGCTCAGCTTCCTGCGCGGCGCCGCCGAACCTGAAGCGGGACGAGAGTCTGGACAGCGGCCCGCGTGCCGGTGAAGCACTTCGGGAGCCGCCCACGGCGCCGGACTTGGGTTCCGGGCGGCTCGCCCGCGGCCCCGTACCCGCCCGCGCCGTACCCGGCTGCACCGTTCTCGGCCGTGCCGTGCCAGGCGGCGACGGCAGGGAGGTCGTCAGGTACTGGGCGAACACATCCGCGACTTCCTGGGCCGTGGGCGCGGTCTCCGCGATATCGGCCTCGAGACAACGCCGGACGACGGCCCGGAGTGGTGCGTACTGGGGCCCCTGCAACTTCCCCCGCGGGCCTCCTTGAAATGGCTGTAGTCCGCCGTCCAGTCCGGTCAGCATCCGCCCGAGCTCCCGGATGTTGTCCAGAACGCACTCGGTATAAGCCATCCGGGGAGTCACCTTCTGGGTAGGCCCCCACGACTCGATGACCGCCGAGGTCCAGCCGGTGAGGGTCACTCGCCCCGAGGCGACCAGCACCGTACCGGTGTGGAAGTCTCCCAGGGCCATACCGAGCGAGTGGCACAGATTCACCGCGTCCGAAAGCTGCCATCCCAGGTTGATCGCTTCGTACGAAGTCAACGACGAGGACTCTTCGAGGATTTCGGTCAACTTCCGGGCCGGTGATCCGTCGGAGGAGCGGATGACCGACTCTGCCATCCAAGGCCGCACGTCCCGGGTGTCGTGTCCGAGCAGCACGGGAGCGTAGCGGCCGGACATCCGGCTCAGTGCTTCCACGGCCACGTCGAGCAGTCGGACGTTCCCCTCACCTGCTACCGGATAAAGCGCGCGTACGACGACTTCGGCGCCGTTCCGGTCACGGCCCAGATAGGCCAGTGCTCGCGCGCCCGTTCGGTTGACCGCGTGCAGCGTGTAGGGGCCAAGGGCGGACGACTGGTCCGCAAGCCGCTCCCAGCCGGGCGTCGGGACGGTCCTGCGGCTTTCCGCGTCCCGGTGGTCCTCCCCGTCATGGAGAACTTGGGACCACGACTCCGTCGTCCCCCGGCCCAGGTGACGCAGGTCCCTCCCGCACTCGCCGCAGAACCGGTCCTCCGGTGCCAACGGTTCGAGGCAGTGAGGACAACAGTCGGGTGCGGCGGCCGTTCGCTGCTCCGTCGTCGGGGCCGCGGACGGGGCAGTGGACGGGGCAGTGGACGGCGCCCGGGATGCCGCGGCGGGAGGAACCGCCGCACGCCACGGTACCCCGAGTTTGCTCGCGAGCCGGTGTTCGACCGCGGTGAAGGGCCGTGCGCCCGGCGGGAGACGTTGGGGGCCGTCCTGGTGGGCGAGCCAGGCGGGGAAGTCGGGTGAGCGGCCCGCGAGTCGCTCCAGTCTGCGGCCGACGGCCCGGCCCGTGCGCAGTAGTTCGGCCGCTGGAACCGCGCCGAGCAGCGCGTCCTGCGCCGCTTCCGTGAACGCGAAGGCGCGGTGTTGGGGCGGCACGGCCTCCCGGCCCTCCTCGTCCGCCAGCCGCAGGAGCCCGCCGAGGAACACCTCGGCGAGATGCCCCGTGTCCGCTTGCCACGGCACAGCGTCCTGCACCAGCCTCATCACCGGTACCGACACGGGCGCGACGGCCGCCAGATGCACGGCCAGCCGGTACGCCTCGGGGGACGCGGCGTCGCGGAAGCGTTGCACGGCCCGCGGGCCGTCGGCGGGCGCTGCGGTCGAGGCACCTCGCCGGGGCAGGGGCCGGGCCAGCAGCGGCAGCACCGCCGAGCCGCCCGGTGCGGCGACCAGCCGCGCCCATGCGGCCAGAGGGACCGTATCCGGTTCGAGCACCGGCACCGGTACGCCGTCAAAGCGCACCAGCTCTACCGGCAGCACCGGATCCGTCACTGTCCAGAGCGTGTTGGGCGAGCCGCGCCTCCAGGTCGTCACCCGCCGACGCTCGGCGCGGATCCCCGAGCCGTCCCATAGCCGCGGCGGCAGGGCGTGCACCACGGCCGTCGGCCCGCAGCCCGACCAGTGCTCCAGGACGGCAGCCATGCGCCCGTCGCGCCAGGCGGACCCCATCCCGTCGCTCACCACCAGCACGAGCGTCTGCCCAGTGGGATCGGACAGCGCGGCCGTCGGGAGGGGGCGCGCGCCGAGGTCGTACGGCCTGGAGCGCAGCACCGGGCTGTCCGCGCCACGCGTGTGCAGGCCGAGGACCCGTACGATCCGGAAGGCGCCCGTGCGCTCCAGCAGTGCGCGCAGTTCGACGGCGAGACGCCGCCACAGCAGCATCGACATCCCGTCGTCCACGACGAACGCGAGGTCGAGCCAGCGCTCCCGCGCCGGCCGGGTCACGACGTCCGCCAGGCCCGAGTCGGCGAACGCGGCGGCCGTCGCCCCCTCGTCGAACTCCTGCCGGACCGGGCTCGGACGGTGCTGCTTGAGCGGCCGCAGGGCCCGGCCGATCGTCAGTTCTGCGCGCACGGCCTTGGCTTCGGGGGCGCGCAGCGGCATGGCTCCGTCCGCCTCGGGCTCGCTCCGCGACCGGTGCGGCCCGGATGCGGCGTACAGGCCGCTCGTGCCGCCGCTCCCCCGGTCCCGCTCGGGATGGTCAGGTGGTGCGGACGGCTCCCCAGACCGGCCCTTTGCCGTGTCCGCCAGTGAGCCGTCTCCTGCGGCCGGGGCCGCCCGCCGCCGGGTCGCAGGCCCCGATCGGACGCGGCATGCAGCAGCGGTGCGTCCGCGGCCCCTGCGGGCAACCGGCTCGCCAGCCACAACGTGTCCAGGAGTTCCTCGGGGGACAGGTCGACGCCGCTGCCCGCGAGGATCGAGAGCGCTTCGTCCAGGCGCCCGAGTCGCGGGCGCCCGCCGGGAGGTCCGGGCTCGCCGTGGTCGTCCGCCGTCCCCGTCACGGCGTCACACCGCCCCGCCCAGCCGGTGCAGTACCGCATCGAGCAGCCCCTCGGCCGACAGATCCACACCACCCGCCCGCAGGTACACCGCGTTCAGCAGTTGGTCCGTCGCCAGCTCCTTCGTCGCGCGCAGCCGCAGGAAGGCGTCCAGCAGGTCGTCGACCTCGGCGATCGCCCCCTCGCCGAGGTGGGCGGTAACGATCGCCCGGAGCCGCTCCTCGTCGGGCGTGGGCAGTTCCAGGCGAACGCACCGCCGCAGAAAGGCAGGAGGAAAGTCCCGCTCGCCATTGCTCGTGATGACGACGACGGGGAACTCCTCACAGCGTAGCCGTCCCCGTACGAGGAGCGCCTGCTCGTCGGACTGCGCCGTGAGCACCTCGACCTCCGCCTGCGCCTCGGGCAGGCGGGCGAGCTCCGGAATCTCGAACTCGCCCTCCTCGAAGACAGTCAGCAGGTCGTTCGGCAGGTCGATGTCGCCTTTGTCCAGCTCATCGACGAGCAGCACCCGGGGCCGCCCGCGGGGCACCAGCGAGGTGCCGAGCGGCCCGAGCCGCACGAAACTGCCGATGGACGGCTCCTCCTCGCCCCGGTCGCGGCTCAGCGAGGTCTCGCGCAGCCTGCCGATGGCGTCGTAGCGGTAGAGCGCGTCCTGGACGGTGGAGCGGCTGTTGACCGGCCAGTGCAGGATGCCGCCAAGCGACAGCTCGTGTGCGATGGCCCGCGCCAACGAGGACTTGCCCGTGCCGGGATGGCCCGTGACCAGTAGCGGACGGCGCAGGTGCAGAGCGGCGCTGACCACGTCGGAGTGCTCGGGCGAGATGAGGTACGGAAGGTGCCGCGGGCCCCCTGCGGAGCCGGGCGCGGATGTCGGCGCACCGAAGCGGCGCCAGGGCGGCGCCGGCGGCAGGGGCGTCTGCCGTTGCCGCCCGTCCCCGCGGAACAACCGCCAGTCCGCGTGCGTGCTCATCGAAGAACCTCCGTCTCGACTGGGTTGTGCAGGTGCGTGCGGGTCACGGGGACTCCGTTGGATCGGCCAGTTCCAGCTGCGGCCGCGGATCCGGGCGGTCGGCGTCGGCCCAGGTGAGCACGGGCCGCCCGGCGAACTCGTCAGGCCGTTGAAGCGTCTTGGCTCGGTACATCCGTACGGCTTCCGGGAGGCCGCGCACCGGGACGCCCGCGGCGTACCGGACGGCGGGGGAGTCGCAAGTGCCGCCGCGGTCCCACAGGACCACGGGCACGCCCACCGCGAGGCACGTCTGGACGATCGCGCTCCGCGTCGCTGCGGGAACATCGACCACGACCTGTGCGATGTGCCGCTGCTCCATGAGCACTCCGTACACCTCGTTCTGGTCGGCTCCCGGACGCGTCACCCGCAGTACGCCGCCCTCGTCCAGACGCTTCCAGCGCTGCCGCCACTCGGCCTCGGAGCGCCGGCCGCCGAGTTCCCGCAGTTCCGGGCAGTCGACCACCAGGGGGTACTCGGCGCCCAGGACGCGCGTCAGCAGGCCGCCAAGACCCGCATCCCGCCATTCGTCGGCCGGGAGTTCCAACGCGTCGCGGTCGACGAGGAGTTCGATGACGGGCAGGGGGCCGTCCGGTTCCCGCGGGTGGAGCGGTGCGAGAGCATCGAAGATCTCGCGGGCCGCCTCCTGCGCGGTGCGCGGCCGGTCGTCCTCCGCGGACACTCGGCGCGGCCCGTCTGCATCGTCGCACCACAGCCGCAGCCGGTAACAGGCCGCGCCGTCGGCGGTGCCGCACGAAGAGAGTTCCACCAGCAGCCGGGGGGCCGCCGTCCGCTCCTGCCGGGCGGCCCATTCCTCCGCGTCCCTGCGGCGGTCCTCCAGGGCGGACCGGTGTATGGCCAGCCGCGCGGCGACCCGTTCGCTCCATTGGCGCAGCGCGCCCCGCTGCTCCGAAGGGCAACACACGGCCAGGAACTCGACGGCGCGCACCAGCCCGGGGACCGGGGCCGCCTCCCCAGGGTGGCCGAAGGAGGACGCGGGGGGGCCGGGAAGGCGTTCGAGGTATCCGACGAGATCCCCGATGCCCTCACCCCGGGACGCCTGTGAGACCAGCGGCTCGGGCACGACGGCCAGCGGCAGCGACGCCCGCAGGGCTGCCGCTACACGGGCGGTGGAGGCCGCGTCCAGTACCTCCAGGCACCGCACCAGCAGGTCGAACTCCCGGGGGGTGAGCAGCCGCGGAAAGCGGATGCCACGGCCGGTAAGCAGGAGTTCGTCCGCCAGACGCGGGGCGACGTTGCGCAACGCTCCGACCAGCGTCGGCAGAGCGCGTTCGTGCGTGAGTATCAGGTGGGCGAACTCCTCGGCGGACGGATCCCCGTCTCCGCTGTACTCCAGCCCGCACTCCCAGGCCACGGCTCTCCCGCAGCGGGCCCAGTCCTCGGGATGCGGCAGCCTCCGGTCCAGGAGGGCGACGAGTTCGGCGTAGAAGGGATCCCCGCGCACGTCGTCGTCGGGCTGCGCGGTGAGAGCTGCCAGACCCGCACCTGCCAGTTCGTCGCGGATCCGCTGCCAGGGAATGCCCCAGGCACGCCGCAGCGCACCGTCAGTGTTAAGCCTTGCCGTCACGAGACCGACGACGGCCCGCTCGTGGCCCGACCAGAGGGGGCCGCCGCTGTAGCCGCGGTCGACGGCGAGCTTGTCGCGCAGTGCGTCCACGTAGCCGAAGCGGCCGTTGCACTCGGTCACTTCGACATCGGCGAAGGAGCCGCGCTCCGCGCCGCCGTGCCAGGCGCGCACGAGCTGCTTTTCCGCCATGGGACGCCAGCGGGGCGGCTGGATGCCATGGGGCAGTGGGGAGTCGAGGCGGAGGACGGCGAGGTCGCCGTTCCACTCATACGCCCCGAGCCCCCCGTCTCCCGGGCGGGGAGCTATCCACGCCGTCAGCTCGGCCTGGCACATGTGGGTGATGTCTGGCCCGTACACCCGGATCTGTAACGAGACCGGTCCGGGGTGCTGCACGGCCAACATTTCACAGCCGACGGCACAGTTGACCACATGGGCGCAGGTCAGTACATGCTGACCGGGCAGCAGCACGCCCGAGCCGACGGGCTCGCCGTCCAGCCGGCTCAGAATCGAAACAGCGGGGGGACGCGAGTCGGCGCCCACGCGTCGGAACCACCCCACGGTCAGCCGGTACCGTTCGGCATTCGCCAGGTCGCTGAAACGCTGAGGCTGGCCTGGACACCTGCCCCGACGATCCCCAGTTTGAGATCCTGCCCGACTTGCACGCCGAACTGCACCGTGATCTCCTGCGGCCGGTCGTGCGCGGTGCCCACCGCGTCGTGCACCTCCTGCAGCAGCGGACCAAGGGGGCGCAGCACGGCGCGCAGCGTACTGGTGGCGAGGGTGGCGGCCCGGTCGCTCCGCCCGACCGGGGTGACCCCGTCGATGCCCCCGGGCTGGTCCCCGTCCGTACCGTTGCGGGCGGCCCCCACGGGCGCCAGCTCCAGGCGCACGGAGGTGTCGTCGGCCAGCAGTATCTCGGCAAAATGCGTCACATGCTCATGATGCCGATCAACTCGCTGGGAGCGCAGGGGGTTTGCCGAATCGGATCCCGGCCTGCGCGACGTCGATGTCGGGCTCCCAGCAGCCCCGGACGGTCCGGGTGCCGGATGCTGGACCCCCACGGATACCGCTGGGCGTCACCATCCGCCACTAGTACTACAGCCGGTGATTTCACGGTGAGTGAGATCGGGCTGCTCGGGCGCAGTAGTGGCCGGCGCAGGCTCGGGCCTGGTGGCGTATGCGCCAGCGGTGCCAGTGCAGGGCCAGCCAGGTCCGGGCGGTGATCCGGTCGTGGCGTCGGTGCCGCCGTCGGCCCAGTGCCCACACGCGCCCGGAACTGGGCCGGAGAAGCCGAGCAACCTTGACTTGAACACGTTCAAAAACATGTCTACAGTCAGTCCTGTCAGCGTTTTGAACGCGTTCAAGAAGGGGTGGGGCATGGACCGCACCGTCATCGCCTACGTCATCTACCTGGTCGTCAGCATCGCGCTGACCATCTGGGTGGCCCGCACGCTCAGCCGCAACGGCCGGATCTTCCTCGCCGACGTGCTGCGCGGCAACGAGCAGCTCGCGGGCGCCGTCAACCACCTCCTGGTCGTCGGCTTCTACCTGGTCAACCTCGGCTTCGTGGCGCTGTATCTGAGCGGTGGCGAGACGATCGAGAACACCCGGGGCATCTTCGAGGCGCTGTCGACCAAGCTGGGCGTGGTCCTGCTGGTGCTCGGCGTGATGCACCTGGGCAATGTGTTCGTGCTCAACAAGATCCGGCGGCGCGGCGTCATGGAGCGCGAGCAGCGGCCTCCGGTCACCCCGCAGGGCTGGGTCCCGCCCACGGTCGGGGCGTGAAGGCCGTGACCACCGGGGCGGCGGACCGGGGCGTCCTGAAGGCTCCGGTCCACGGCTTGACCGTCCTGTACGACGCCGAGTGCGCCCTGTGCACCCATCTGCGGAACTGGCTGGCTCGGCAGTCGCAGCTGGTGCCGCTGGAGCTGGTACCGGCGGGCTCGGCCGAGGCCCGGGCACGGTTTCCCGGACTCGACCACTCCGCCAGCCTCGACGAGGTCACCGTGGTCGGCGACTCCGGGCAGATCTACCAGGGCTCGCGAGCCTGGATCGTCGTGCTGTGGGCGCTGCGGGAACACCGCCCGCTCGCCCACAAGCTGAGCACTCCGGCCGGCGCGAAGCTGGCCCGGGGCGCGGTACTTGCGGCGGCTATGTGGCGGGGCGCGCAGCGCGGGGCCGGCCACTGGAACCGGGGCGGAGCCGTCTACCGCCGGGCGGACGGCTGGACTTACCACCCGCAGAGGGGCTGGGCCTACGAGCCGCCCCCCTGCTCCGGCGGAGCCTGCGCCACCGGTTAGCCCCTGCTGCCGTACTCGTTAGGCTCTTCTACCGTGCCCGCGAAGAACGACGGCCCCGAAGCGGCCGACTTCCCCAGTAAAAAGTCCGAGCAGACCCGCGCGCTGATCCTGGAGACCGCGATGCGGTTGTTCCAGGAGCGCGGGTACGACAAGACCACCATGCGGGCCATCGCCAAGGAGGCCGGGGTCTCCGTGGGCAACGCCTACTACTACTTCGAGGGCAAGGAACACCTGATCCAGGGCTTCTACGACCGGATCGCCGCCGAGCACCAGCAGGCGGTCCGGGAGGTCCTGGACCGGGAGAAAGACTTCGAGGCGCGGCTCGCGGGCGTGCTGACCGCATGGCTGGACATCGCGCGGCCGTACCACGAGTTCGCCGTGCAGTTCTTCAAGAACGCCGCCGACCCCGACAGCCCGCTCAGCCCCTTCTCCCCGGAGAGCGAGCACGCCCGCGAGCGAGCGATCACCGTGCACCGCGAGGTGCTGGGCGGCTCCAAGGCCAGGGTGACACCGGAACTCCGGGATGTCCTGCCGGAGTTGATGTGGCTCTCCCAAATGGGCCTGGTCCTGTACTGGATCTTCGACCGCACGGAGGGCCGCGAGCGCAGCTACCGGCTGGCCCGGCGCGGGGCGCGGCTGACCGCGCGGGGCGTGTCCCTGGCCCGCTTCCGCGTGCTGCGCCCTCTGGTCCTGGAGGTCCACGAGCTGTTCACGGACTTCCTGCCGGGGATGACGAAGGTGCTGCCGGATCCGGGGCGCAAGCGGGCCGAGTGAACTAGGCGGTTTCGTTTGGATCAGTCGATCGTTGGTCCCGGTGTGCCGTTGACTGATGCGCAGTGGGCGCGGATCTAGCCGTTACTCCCGGACCGGACGCCGAAGCGGGGCGGCCGATGGCGGGACCACCGGGAGGTGATCGATGCGATCGCCTTCAGGTTCCAGACCGGAACGCAGTGGGTTCACCTGCCGGAGAAGTACGGCAACTGGCGAGGCGTCTACAACCGGCTGCGGATGTGGGCCATCGACGGCACCTGGGAGCGGCTGTTCACCGCGCTGATGGCCCAGGCCGACGCCGACGAGGACCTGAACTGGGCCGTTTCGGTGGACTCCACAATCGTGCGTGCCCACCAGCACGCGGTCGGGGCCCGCAAAAAGGGGCCCCGGCCGGCGAACCGGACCACCACGCCCTCGGCCGGTACCGCGGCGGACTGACCACGAAGATCCATCTTGCTGCGGACGGCCGGTGCCGCCCCCTGGCGTTCGCCCTGACCGCTGGACAGGCCGGTGACGCACCCGCCTTCACCGACGTGATGGCGCGGCTGCGCGTTCCTCGTCGTCGTGGACGGCCTCGCACTACGCCGGATGTGGTCCTGGCCGATAAGGCGTACCCCTCGCGCGCCATCCGCCGATACCTGCGCAAGAGAGGCATCCGGGGGATGATTCCCGTTCCTTCGGACCAGCGCGGTCACCGGCTACGGCGGGGCAGTCGCTGCGGCAGGCCGCCAGCCTTCGACCGCGAGGCGTACAAACAGCGCAACACCGTCGAGCGGTGCATCAACCGCTTGAAGCAGTGGCGCGACATCGACACCCGCTACGAGAAGACGGCAACCGTCTACCTGGCCGGACTTCACATCGCAGGCATCTTCCTCTGGTCCGCGACATGAGGTCGACGCTACGGCGAGGCCATCTCATCCAAGCATGATCGCAACTGCTCCTGAAGGAACGGACGGACCCGGCGTCGCAAGCCATGACAATCGCGAGTTTGCTGAGCTCGATACCCTCGGGCCGTTGTGTGAAGGACCAGTGTTGTCCTGCTCGCAGCAAGGTCTTGAAGGGCAGCCGTCGTCCAGAGGTGTTGCTTGATAGAGCTTCATCCGCGGCCTTGAAGATCAGTACGTGGTGGTCAGCAGACAGCCACTTCAGATCGCGCAGACAGTCGGAGAGCGCATCCCAGTTCCACCCGAAGTAATCAGGCAGCCTGAGCCCGTCATAGAACTGCTGGAAGACAGCATCCGTGTCGCGCATCTCCCGCCCGTCGAGACGCGCTACCTACGTCTTGCCCGTCACGGGAAGCAGGCGATCAACAGACAGAGCACCTTGCTCCGGAATTACGTGCAGCCACGGCACGCTGTGCAACTCCACCCTCCCTCCCGTAAACCAGGTCGCCGGCCACCGTCAACGCCGCTAGCGACGGCTGCAAAGCCTAGATCCAAACGAATCCCCCTAAGCCCGGACGGCCCGCATCGCCCCGGCGATGGACCAAGCGGCCGTGGCCCACAGGGTCAGCGCACAGCCGACTCCCACGAGGGTGAAGACAGCGCCCGGTGAGGCATCCGCGGCCCACGCCACGAGACCGGCGATGCCGAGGACCGTCACAGCCGCGCCAAGAACGACAAGCCGGCGGTCGGCGAAGACACGTGCCAGCGGGAGGAAGTGAAGCCCGACCACGACCGCGACGAGCGGCATGATCAGCTCGGGGACCCCGCCCGCGCCGCACCCCGTGGCGGTCGCGGCGATGAGGAGCCACTGCACGGCATTGACCTGCCCAAACCGGCGTCGCTGCAGGAGCGGCAACGGCCGGCTCACCCCACCTGTCGACTCCGGCGGCAGTCTGCACGCCACCAATACCAGGGTGAGCGCGACCACCAGTCCCAGCAGGCACGCCGCCCCCATGGCAGCACCTCCGAAGTGCCCCAGTCCGGCAAGCAGCCAGCCCAAGCCGAAGAACGCGTAGAAACCGACCCCCGCCCTGATCACGCTGCCAGTCTAGTCAGGGAACCTGGCAGACCGTCAGTTCCTCAGAATCCTGTCATCACTGTGCCCCACGCCTGTCACGGGGCCGGAACGGGCACCGCCCTCCGCAGCGCAGCAGCCGTGATGATCAGGATGGTCTCCACCTGCGGGAGCTTAGGCTCAGCTGTTTAAAGGCCGCTCCTGTGGGCCGTCCCTCATGGACCCACAGCGTCACCGCACGGCCGCGGGGAGCGGCGAGCCGGACACGGGCCCGGCCGTCGGCGTCTCGGCAAAGGTCGGTGTACGACACGTCTATGTGCCGGTGGCCGAGCGGCTGGGGATCTCGCAAGGCGGAGTCCTCGGTTCCGCCCAGATACCGCCACGACGCCCATCGGGTCAGACCGTGGATGGCCCCCAGCATGTCGGGCTCCGTCACGTCGAGCTGGTACTGCCTTCCAGCCCAGGTGTATGCGCCGCCGCGAATCCGGTTCGGCCAAGGAATCATGGAATGTCCCCTGGCACCCGTGCACATCTCCTCCGGGCCGTACCCGTCGAGGACCAGGATCTCGCCACAGTGTGGGACCTCAGACCCGCGCCGACCTCCGTGACAATCACAAGCTGGTCGCCATGACGTATCTCGTGCTGATTGCCTGACGGAGCGGTCATCCTGGTTCACCTCACGGTCTCGTCGGTCGACGCCTCTCGATCACCCCCCAGGAGAGTCGTCCGGCCAGCGTGGCCGAGCCGTCGGACAGGTGAGCGTCACCAGCCGCTGACGGTTGCGTGCATCTCCCAGACGAGAAGCTCCGCCGGCTCGGTCGCCGTGACGCGCTGTCCGCCGGTGGCCGTGAAACGCACCGCGTCACCCTCGTGCAGAATTCCAGTGCCCTCCAGGTCGACACTGCCCCTCGGCACGAAGAGGTGCAGGAACGGCGCCTCGGGCAGCTCGACTCCTTCGCCCGGTTTCAGACGTGCCGCGTACAGCGCGGCGTACTTGTTCTTGATCCGGATCGCCGACGCGTTCACGTGGCGATCCAGGCCGGAAGCGATGGGCACGAGGCCGCCTCGCAGCAACTCGTCGCCCACCTCCAGTTGCTCGTAACCGGGTTTGATACCGGCCTCGTCGGGCACGACCCACATCTGCACAAAGTGCACTGGCTCGTTGTGCGCGTTTCCGCCCTGCAAACGCCAGGAATCGTTCTTCTCCGAATGCAGGATTCCGGTCCCCGCGCTCATCCGCTGCGCGAGTCCCGGATAGATGAGGCCCGAGTGTCCCGTGGAGTCCTGATGGACGAGTGAACCCCGCATCACCCAGGTGACGATCTCCATGTCCTGGTGGGGATGCGTCTCGAAACCGGTTCCGGGAGTGACGGTGTCGTCGTTGTTGACCAGCAGAAGCCCGTGATGGGTGTTTCGCGGGTCGTAGTGCCGCGAGAAGGAGAACGAATGCTTCGAGTCCAGCCATTGCAATCGCGTCTTGAAGCGCTGTTCGGCCGGGCGGACGTCGACGGTGGGCTGCACGGTCTGGGGCATCTGCTCCGATCCTTCTGTCAGGGGGCCGGCCACCGATGGGAGGGCTCGCCCACCGTCACCTCGATCACGTCCACCGCCGGCCGTCCCCGCGTGACGTGCAACTCGGTGCAATGCTGTTCGGCGATCTCGGCACAGATCTTGGCGGCCTGCTCGACCATGGGACTTCCCAGGTCAGCCGCACTGAGCGCCATGATCATTTTGTACTGAAGATCTTCCACCACCGCCTCCGTACCGTGCCTGTACCGGGCGTCCGCTCACATGCACCGTGACGGGTTGCAGCGAGCGCTTAGGAACTACGCTAGACGCGCGGTTGGACACCTGCCACAGATGCAGGGTTCGCCGTGCCGCCCAGCCTTGGACCCACTCGGGTTTTTCGCCGCAGCTCGAGAGGAGCGCGACCGGCTCGAAGGCGGGGCGACATAGCGCTGGATCGCCAGTTAGCGAAACCGGCGATCCCGCGCATCACGGGTAGGCCACCGATGCCGTAGACGGTGACCAGTGCGGCCGCCGTCCTCCAATTTCGCCGGCAAGTACGCGGTCCGCGAGCAGTGGGTGTCCGTCGTTCAGGCGGTCAGTTGCGCCGGCGCCCCGCGCGTGACCCGGCGGTCGTTCGAGGTGACTGCCACATTTCTCCGCCGTGGCAGGCGAGCCTCGTCGTGTATCACTGCGCGGCCTTCGAGCCGCCGTCGATGGCAATGGTCTGTCCGGTGACGGACTTGGCGCTGTCGGAGGCGAGAAGGCGCGCCAGTGTGGCGATGTCCTCGGGGTCGGTGAAGTGTTTTGGGGACTGGATGCTCAGGGCGTCGGCGGTGACGTCCGCCAGGCTTCGCCTCTCGGTATCGGCCCGGCCCTG
Source organism: Streptomyces cynarae (assembly GCF_025642135.1). Taxonomy (NCBI): domain Bacteria; kingdom Bacillati; phylum Actinomycetota; class Actinomycetes; order Kitasatosporales; family Streptomycetaceae; genus Streptomyces; species Streptomyces cynarae. Next base: position 157,869 of record NZ_CP106793.1, read on the forward strand.
CAGGACCCGCTGGATGCGTTCGCCGGCGACGGCGCCGGGGGCGATGGCGTTGACGCGGATCCCATCGTCTCCGAATTTGATGGCGAGGGTCTCGGTGAAGCCGATCAGTCCGCGCTTGGTGCTCGCGTAGGGGCTGCGGTCCGGGTAGCCGTAGCGTCCGCCGAGTATCTGACCGGCATGCCGGCCACGTGCATTGTGGGCCGCAGTGGAGCCGCTCCGGCAGCCGCGCCCGGGGGCGGCTGCCAAGGCAAACAGGTGACGGATGTTCACCAGTGCCCCGTCTTTCGGCCCGCCGAATGGCACAGCGTGCCGATTGAGCTGCGGCTCAGGTAGTCGCGACGGCAACGGCCCGTTCGGCGGCGTCACGCAGGACCCGGGCGCTCTCGAGCAGCGCCTGGTGCTCCTCAGACGCCATGGTGGGTACGTGCATCTGCTGGACTCCACCCGCCCCGAGAACGCTGGACAGGGAGAGTGTGACGTCGTAGCGGGAGAAGTAGGCGGCGACGGGCAGCACCGCGCGTTCGTCACGCAGTACCGCCTCGACCAGTCGAGCGGAGACGGCACCGATGCCGTACTGGCTCGCGCCGGTGCCTTCGATGATGGTGATGTTGGCGTAGCGGATGTAGTTCTCGATCTCCCCGCGCGTGTCCTCGACCGACCTGCTGTCCTGGGTCAGCAGGTCGGTGACGGGGATGCCGCCGACGCTCGCCGACGACCACAGCAACACTTCGGAGGTGCCGTGTTCGCCCATCACCACAGCCTGTACGTCGAGGTCCACAGGCGCTGGATGGTCGGGCCCGGGCGACCGAACGGAACACCGCCGACTGGTCACCCTGCGGACCGGCAGGCCATCGGACTGGCGCCATTGGACAGCACGCCACCTACGCCGACCCCGCCGATCCCCTCATGCACCTGGTAGCCGCAGTTCCTCAGATGCACCGCCACCCGGGTCGCGGCCCGGTGTCGATGGTGACCCCGTCATGCAGGCCCTGGTAGAGCTCTTTCAGTTCGGGCCGGCTACCTCCGAGTCCTGCCAGCACCGTATGTGCGGATTCCTTGAGAGCCATGCGTGCTCCTCTTCCTCAGTGAGCGAGCACCTGCGTTTTTCCTCCGCGGCGTCGGACTGACTGTTGAGTCAGGAATCCTGATCCTGCGATGTTCCCGGTCTCCAGTCGGGGCTGCGTGGGAGTCTCCAGTTCCAGGTGAGCGCGGCCAGCCGTAGTGAAACGCCGATGACGATGCCGGCCAGGATGCCGACGGTGGGCGCGCCGAGCCGGCGGCAGAGGACCATGACCCCGCTCACCAGCACGGCGACGGTTGCGTACAAGCGGTTGCCGCCGAAGATGGCGGGGGTGCGGTTCAGCATGATGTCCCGGATGGCACCACCGCCGACTGCTGTGATCGTGCCCAGCAGCACGGCCGACAGCCAGCCCAGGCCAACAGCGAGGGTCTTCTGCGCCCCGGCGACCGCCCAGACACTGAGCGCCAGGGCGTCGAGCAGGTTGAAGGGCAGGCCTGTGGTGTGGCGGCTCAGATCGGCCACGAAGGCCAGCATGGTGCCGGCGGCGGCTACGGCGATATAGGTGTAGTCGGTCAGAGCCACAGGGGTGCCGTGCTGCAACAGGGTGTCGCGGACGATCCCGCCGCCCAAGCCCGAGACGATGCCGATGGCCAGGAAGCCGAACAGGTCCAGACGGCGGTCCCGTGCCAGCACGCCGCCGAGCATGCCGTTGACGAACACCCCGCTCAGGTCCAGCGCCCGGGTCACCTCGGCCACGTTCTGGGGGGACAATGAGCCGGCCACGCATCAGCACCTTCCTTCCCCACCGTCGAAGGAGCCCCAGTGGGGACCCGTCTGCCGAGTACGCGCGAATGCGTTCGGGGTCCTGGCAGACTTCTGGTTGCGGGGATCGGCCGGCTGTCACGGCAGGATCGCGATGGCGCTAGACCAGTTCAGGCCAAGCCGTTCCTGTGAGGCCATGTGCAGGAACTGGAAGGCTTCCAGCTCGCGTGCCCGGCGCAGCGGTCCCACGTCCAGGGGGCGCAGCCCTGCGGAGGAGACCAGGTCCGTTACGGCCTGTTTTGCCGTGTCATCGTCTGCGGCGATGAAGACGTCCAGTGGCCGGCCGGCCACCTGGCCTGCGGTGAGGGGCCCGGCGAAGGTGGTGTTGAAGGCTTTGACCACCCGGCTTTCCGGCGCGGCGGCGGCGATCTGTTCGGCAGCTGAAGTGCCGGGAGGTACGACGAGTGAGTCGAAGGTGGTGAAATCCACCGGGTTGGAGATGTCGACGACGATCCTTCCTGCCAGGGCGCTGTGCCATGCTGCGGCAATGTCGCGTCCGGCCGGATAAGGCACGGCGAGCACCAGGATGTCGGAATCAGCCGTAGCATCGGCTTCCACCGCGGTGACATCCGCTCCGGGGATCGCCTGGCCCAACGCGGTGGCCAGGTCTTCTGCCTTGGCCGGCTTGCGATCGTGCAGACGGACGGAGTGCCCGCCTGCCAATGCCTGAGTACCGATACCGCGGGCCATGTTCCCGGCACCGACGATGGCGACGATCATGCGTGGCTCCTCGATGGACGTCACATGCCTTCCACCCTCACACCCCCCGACGGACACTGCCACCGACCGGCCCTCTTCCGGCTGACGCCGCAGGCCAGACCCGTCCGACAGAAGCGGCCGTGTAGCCCGGTTCGATGAAGGACTGCTGGTGCGCGGGTCGTGGGCCGTCTCGCCTACGTGTCGCCGTCCCTATGGGTGAGCGCTACGCCGACTACCAGGCCAATGGCGAGGGCGGTGACGATCGTGACCAGTTTCAGCAGGTCCTGGAAACCCTCGACATAGCCGCCGGCCAGAGTGGTCAGGCCGCGCATGCCGAGCGAGCCGACGGTGAGCGTGAAGAAGCCGGGCAGCATCAGGACCAGCCGGGGCGGGCGACGAGGCCCGCGCGCGATCAGCGTAGCCGCGGCAGCGAGGACCACTGCGGCGACGAACGTGCCACCCGTCTCCCCGACGAGCTTCGTGAACGCCGACTGCACACCAACGGTGACGTAGACAAGGAGGAGAAGCAGCCAGAAAAAGCGCAGGGGGATCGCGAAAGCGAGCAGCGTGCCCGCCACGAAGACGATCCAGGCCGCGAACAGCGCCCACCGGGGCAGGTCGGAGTGGGCGGCGACATCGAAGAGTGCGTGAGGGGAGGCGCCGGTGAAGAAGACACCGAACAGCACACCGACATACAGCTGGACCAGGAGAAAGGCGGAGTACACGAGCCGGGTCGCACCAGTGGTGATCAGACCGGCCGCCAACTCGGCGGTCGCCGCGCTCAAGTAGTCCCCGGGGACGAAGTAGAACAACGCAGGGAGCATCAGCAGCACGGGACCACCGCGCGCAGGGTTGTCGGCGAACAGCTCGATCGTGGCGATGGAGACCGCCGTCGACACCATCAGCGGAAGGATCCGGTGCAGCCGGGGCACGCGGTCTGCCGTGACCACGAGAGCCGCGGCGAGCGCGGCCAGCACGGCCGTGGTGGCGACCTCGTACCAGGTGGGCTGCATCGCCGGCGCGAAACCCAACGCGAACAGCACCACGCCGAAGAACTTCAGCCACCACGGGTACGGCGCCGGCGCCGCCTCGATCTCCATGAGCCTGCGGTCGGCCTCCGCGATCCCGATCCGGCCTGCCCGCACATCGGCGAGGAGCGGCTGGAGCGCGACGACTTGGTCGAGACGGAAGACGTCCGGAAAGCCGTGCACGACAACGATGCGGGTGCTGCCGTCCGCTGCAGTGACCGTGAGCGCCGCCGCTTCCGGCACCAGCAACAGGGACGCGACACCGCCGAACGCGCGGGCGCTTCCAGCCACCGCACGCTCGATGCGATGAGCGCCCTCACCCGACGAGCGCAGGAGCAGGCCGGTCAGCCGGGCCAAGAACACTGCGAGGTCGTCGAGATCCGCGACCGCACGCTGCTCCATGCCCGCCTCCTCGCTCCCGGGGCCAGGAGTTACTGATTACACGGACATCTGCCTGTGGGCATCTCGGGCAGCACGACCCCCGTCACCCGAAAGCGGGGTTGAGGGCCGTGCCTTCGACTTCCTGCGCAGTTGACTTGAGAGATGAGGGACGACGGCCGGCCTGCAGGGCGGCTTTCCGAGACCGATGCGGCACTCCTCGCCCACCCCGTGTCCGCAGGGCCGCCATGTTCGGCGTCCCCGACCCAGCCTGGGGCGAACGGGTGGCCGCCGTGATCACTCCGGTGGAACCAGGCCGCGGGACCCGAGCGCTGCCCCTGGCGCTCGGGTTCTGTTTGGCCAACTACCGCCCGTCAAAGTGGCCAACCATGAATCGGCGCCAGCGCGAGACCTGGGCCTGCACGCGACCGACTCCCGGCTGACCCAGGCCATCGACGGTCCCGGCCGGGCCGCCGCGCACGCCGTCGACGGCGAAGAGGCGCCGCCCGGCGCGCCAGTGAGCTGCATTGCGGTTACAGGCGGGCGACGATCAAGGCGATGTCGTCGTCTCCGCCGCTGGTGACGCGAAGGTGGGAGAGCAGGGTGTCGGCCAGGTGGTCCGGGCTGAGGCGGGCATGGCCGGCGAGGATGCCGGTGAGCCGCTGCACGCTGGTGTCGATGTCCTCGCCGCGGCGTTCGACGAGCCCGTCGGTGTAGAGCACGAGCGTGTCGCCGTGGTTGTAGGGCACGGCGGCCTGGGCGCGCGGGACGTGGTGCGGGCGGGCTCCCAGCGGGGGGTCGGTGGCCTGGTCGAGCAGCACGAAGGTGCCGTCGGGGTGGACCAGGACCGGGGGGAGGTGGCCGGCACTGCTGTAGGTGATGTGCTGGCGGCGGGTGTCGATGACGGCTTTGACCGCGGTGGTGGCCAGCGCTCCTTCCACCGAGCGGGCGTACAGGCCCAGCACGTCCATCGCCGGGCCGGGCTCGCGCAGGGCGCGCATGGCCGCGGACAGTGCGCTGCGGAGCATGCCCATGGCCGCGGCGGCCTGCAGGCCGTGGCCGACCACGTCGCCGACCGCTACGGAGAAACGGTCGTCGGGCAGGTCCACCACGTCGTACCAGTCGCCGCACACGTTCAGCCCTTTGGCTGCGGGCAGGTAGCGCACCGCGATGTCCGGGTGCCGGACCAGGTCCGGCGACTGCAGCATCGCCTCCTGGAGGGTGACGGCAACCTTGCGCTCCCGGGCGTGGGCCCGCCGCAACTCCTCGTTCAAGCTCTGCAGTTCCCGCGCCCGCGCATACAGTTCGGCCTCCACGGCCTCCCGCTCGCTGAGCGTCTCCCCTTCCTGTGGGCCGGAGCGGTGGGAGAGCACGAACTCGGTCACGTCCTCCACCCGGTGGATGATCCACGCGACCTGCCCGTCCGCGTCGAGCACGGGGGTGTTGATCGGGGACCACCACCGTCCCTCGAACGCCCCCGGGCGGCCGGGCACGGGAATGTCGTACTTCTGCACCGCCATCGTGTCCGGCTGCCTGGAGTGCAGCACCCGGTGCAGGGAGGCACTGAGGTTCCGCACCCCGTCGGCGGTCGGGTCCGCCGGGTTGTCAGGAAACACGTCGAAGAAATACCGCCCGATCAGATCCTGGCGACAGCGGTGGGTCGAGTGGCAGTAGGGCTCGTTGACGTCGAAGATCACAAGATCGGGACTCAGCACCAGATAGGGGCTAGGCATGACAGCGAACAGCGCCTGGTAGTCGATCGGCGGCGTGGTCACCTGCACTCTCCCGTCTAGCGTCCGGGCGTTTCCCTTCTCCGGCACCCACCAGGTGCGCCCTGTTGCCCCGCCTTCCAGGGGGCACCGATGCCGGGCCGGTGTGGGCCGTTTCGCGGTACTGCCGGGCCGGGGCGGTACACGCGGTACACCTTGTGGTTGCTCACATCCGATGTATAAGTCCGGGCTGGCAGGGCCACCACTTGGCGCGGTTTGGCGATCACGATCATCGACTGGAGGCCGGTCCGCAGCGTGCCGCGGGGCACACTGGCGGCGCTGGTGGTGGCGGTGATCGGTGTTGTCAGCCGGCTGGTTGTCCGTGGGGGCTGGCAGCATGCCCGTCCCGCGCGGGATGAGCTTGTGGTTCGGTGGTGTCTGCGGTGTTCTGCGCGAGAGGGAGGGGAGACAGAACGGTCCTGGTGATGGCGCTGGTGCTGTGGTTCGCTGCGAGGCGCAGACGGGCGGTGATCTGCTTTCCCTGGCCGCGGGGTGTGACGGCCAGACTGTTGCTGGCCGCGCGCACCAGGTGAAGGCCATAACCGCCGGCCCGGTGCCGGTCGGGCCTTCTGAGAACCGGTTGTTCGGTGGAGGTGTCCCACACGGTGATCGCCAGCTCCTCGCCGGAGAGCTGCAGGATCAGCCCGCAGGGTCCGGGGGCGTGCCGGATGGCGTTCGTCAACAGTTCACTGACGGCGAGCTCGGCATCCAGGACGACGTGTTCGGGCACGGGGGGATGGCCGGAATGCGGGGCGTGGGCGAGAAAGGCGCGCAGGGCCTGGCGCGCGTCCACGGCACGGGCGGCGCCGCCGGCCCAGGCCGCGATGTAGTGCAGCGTGGCCTGCTCACCCGTGCCCTGCGCCTGTGCCGCCTGCTTCCTAAGCGGGATGACCATGCAGGGCTCTTTCGATTGTTTTTCGGCCGCTTCTTGAGCGGCGTTTTGCCCGGCGTGTACCCGGCTGGCGAACACGCACACTGTCGGCCTGCTCACATTGCCGCCGTCCTGGGGCGGTGTATCCGTTGGTGGGGCGGTGCTCGCCGGACGGCGCAGAGCCGTCAGCGGCACATTCGGATGGCAGTCCTGGGCCCTGGCCGCAAGCGCTAAGCGCAGATCCCGGCTCCTGAGGCCGGCCTTTGACGTGGGGTACGCCCAGCCGAGACGCTGGGGGCGTGGACAGCAACCCTGGGAAGCGGCCGGGCGAGCAGTTGCGCCTGACCATCACCACACTGGACAGCCGGATGGTGGTGTCGGTGGCGGGCGAGGTGGATCACCTGACCGCGGCCCGACTGGGCGACGAACTGGGAGCCGCGGGTCTCAGCGGTGCTCGATGGGTTGAGGCGGACTTCAGCCGGGTCGGCTTCTGCGACTGCTCCGGGCTCAACGTCCTGCTGGCAGCACGCAGCCACTTCCGGGATGCAGGAGTGCGATTCTCCGTGTTCGGACCGGTTGCTCCAGCGGTCGAGCGACTGTTCCAGCTGACGGGCACCGGGCCCCTGCTGCAGGAGACTGCCTGATCAGCACGGGCCGAGCCGTCGTCTGCGTCAGCACCGTCGCCCCGGCCTCGTCTCCGATCTTGGGCCGTGAGCGATTGCGCTTGTTGCACTGTTGATGTGACACCTGCGACGCTTGGGGCGCTGTAACCCATGGGCCGGTGACTCGGTCCCGCAAGACCCGCTCCCCCCGTGCGGGTCATTGCCCGCGGGGCGGGCGGGCGCATCCCCCGTCGCTTGCCCGCCCCGTGACCTACCCGTTTCTGACGTGCCTCAGGACGCGGATCGCCCCAGATGGCGCGAGCACGGTGAGGGCACCGGAAGAGGTGGAGATCAGCTGGGTGCCGTGTGTTCCGTGCGGACCCGTTGAGCGACGTCACGCAGCTTGATGTTGTGGTGCTGGGAGATGCGGCGCAGCACGCTGAAGGCGTCGTCTTCGCTCATCTGGTGGCGTTCCATGAGGATGCCCATGATCTTGGTGAAGACGGCCGCCTCCCGGCACCACAGAGCGCTGTCAACTCCTCGGGAGACGGCCGCCGATCAAGGGCCGTCGCTACGACGGCGGCTTCGCCTCCCGCTGCGCGGCCTGCAGGTCGGCGAGCAGCTCGGCCTGTCCGGCCAGGACACCGGAGAGGATGGTGCGAGCGACCCGGAGGAGCTCGGCGACGTGCGGGCTGGTCAGCGAGTAGTACACGGTCGAGCCCTCCTTGCGGGTCGCGACCAGGTTGGCTCGCCGCAGGACGGCGAGCTGCTGGGAGAGGTGCGCGGGTTCGATGCCCACCTCGGGCAGCATCTCGGCGACCGCGTGCTCGCGCTCGCTCAGCAGCTCCAGCACCCGGATGCGCGCCGGGTGGCCGAGGGTTTTGAAGAACTCGGCCTTCAGTTGATACAGCGGCGTACTCACCGTGCCGCCCCCTCCCCGGTACAGAAGCACGGCCCCACCGGCCGAACCTCGGCGCATCGCACCCGCCCACTCGTCAAGAACATGCGGCCCATCCTCGCCTGCGGCACCGGCAGCACTGAACCGGCGTCGAGGAACGGAGCCGACGGATCCACGTGGACGGAGAGGATGCCGAGGTTCTCCTCGACGGTGTAACGCCAGTCGATGGTCATGAGGGTGTACTTCCTTGTGCGGGTGGTCGGTCGAGGGCGTGCCGATCGGTCAGAGGGGGAGGGTGATCCAGATGCTCTTGCCCCGGCCGTCGGCATCCGCGCGGACCACCGCCGTGCCGCCCAGGCCGAGGACGAACTCCATGACGGTGGCGAGGCCACCGGTGCCCGTGTCGGTGACCGTCCCGTACAGCGAAGGCTGGTAGGGGTGGCGGTCATGAACGGCCAAGGCCAGGCAGTCCGAGCCCGCCGCGTAGATCACGGTCACCTGCGGGGAGAGGACGGCGGCGTGCCGGACGCTGTTGGTGACCAACTCGGTGAGGATCAGCAAGGCCGGGTCGACCGTGGCATGACGCAACCCGATCCCCCACTCGACCAACGCCTGCTCGGCCGTCTCGCGGGCTATGCGTACGGCAGACGGCTCATTAGGCAGCGTAAGTACGTGCCGGTAGGGCAGGGCTTCGAGTTGCGTGGACGTCACTCACGCCTCCGCGCGGGCGAGGCGGAAACCGGTAACGGTCTTGGGGTGCAGGCGCAGCAGGGTGTCGTGCGGGCCGTGGGTCCAGCCCGCGAGGGTGCGCCGGTAGTGCGCGGCCTCGTCGGGGTCCGTGATCACCTCGGCGGGACCGGAGACGGTGACCGTCCAGCCGGTGCCGTGCACGGCGCGGATCTCGTCCACGTGGTACATCGCCGTTGCGGGCACCGCCGCTGCCGGGGCTGGCGTACGGACGACCAGTCGGCCGTAGTCCCACACGTGCCGGGCAGGCCGGACCGCGGTCAGGTCCCGTTGCACGTACACCAGCCGGCCGATACTGCTGCCCTCGACCAGCCACAGGGCCTCCGCACCGGAGACCTCCACCATACGAAGTGGGGCGGGGGGAGTACTCATCGCAAAGCTTCCTCGCTGACGGTCCGGGGCTTCTGGCCGGGAAAGGCGGACAGGACACCGGCCGTCTCCAGGTAGCCGCGGGCAGCCCGGATCGCCTCAGGAGTGGTGGCGTACTCCCGGCCCTCGTGGCACAGCAGGTCCAGCGCGCCAACGGAGTCCAAGACCTGGCGCTGGCCGGGCCGAATCCCGGAGGCGAGGACGGTGATGCCACGACGATTCAACTTCTCCACCGCGTCCTTGACGACGAGGGCGCCGGTGGCGTCCATGGTCGACACCCGGGACATGCGCAGGATCACGACGCGAACGTCGGCCACGTCGCTCAGCTCCAGCAGGAAGCGGTGGGCGGCGGCGAAGAACAGCGGGCCGTCGATGCGGTAGGCGACGATGTGCTCGGCCAGCAAGGCGTGTTCCTCGGCGCTGTGGTCGCCTCGGTCGAGCGGCATCTGGTCGAAACGGGCCTGCTTCGCGACGGCGCGCAGCGCGAGGGCCCCCGCGACGGCGAGGCCGATGATGACGGCGTACACGAGGTCCAGGGCCAGGGTCGCGACGGCGGTCAGGACGAGGGTCAGCGCATCCGAGCGGGTGGCCTTCGCCATGGCCCTCAGCGAGCCGACCTCGACCATGCGGATCGCGGTGGCCAGCAGGACACCGGCGAGTGCGGCGAGCGGGATCTTCGAGACCAGGGGGGCCGCCGCGAAGACGATCACGGCGAGGATCGCGGCGTGAGTGAGGGCGGCGAGCCGAGAGCTCGCGCCGGTGCGGACGTTGACCGCGGTGCGGGCGATCGCGCCGGTCGCGGGGACGCCTCCGATCAGCGGGGCAGCGATGTTGGCCAGGCCCTGACCGAACAGCTCCCGGTCGGGGTCGTGCTGCTGCCCTACCGTCATGCCGTCGGCGACCGACGCAGACAGGAGGGACTCCAGGGCGGCCAGGGCAGCGACCGCCACGGCCGGGGCGAGCAGGGTGCCCAGGGAGCCGAGGTCCAGGAAGGACAGCGACGGCACGGGCAGCCCGGCCGGCAGTTCACCGATCGGCTTCGCCGCATCCAGCCCGGCGGCCTGTGCGACGACCGTCGCAGCGATCACGGCCAGGATGGAGAACGGCACGCTTGGCCGCCACCGCGCCCCGATCAGCATGACCACCGCGACGGCGACGGCGAAGCCGACGGCGGTCCAGTTCGGGGACTGGGCGAACTCCTCGATCGCCCGCCAGGTCACCACCAGCACCCTGTCGCCCTCCGGCTTGGGCACACCGAGCGCGTTCGGAATCTGCTGCAGGCCGATCACACAGGCGATGCCGAGGGTGAAGCCCTCGACCACGGGGGCGGGGATGTACTGCATGTAACGGCCGGCCTTCAGCGCGGCCAGCGCCACCAGCATCACGCCGGCCATCAGACCGACCGTGAGGACGCCCGTCGACCCGTACGCGCCCACGATGGGGACGAGGACCACTGTCATGGCGCCGGTCGGCCCCGACACCTGCAGATTCGAGCCGCCGAAGAGCGCGGCAAACGCACCCGCGACCACCGCGGTCGCCAGTCCAGCCTCCGCGCCCAGGCCGGAGGAGACGCCGAAGCCGAGCGCGAGTGGCAGCGCCACGACGGCCACGGTGAGCCCGGCAAGCAGATCCCTGCGAGGGTCGCGTCGCATCTCCGCCAGATCGCCACGGGCGGGCAACAGCGAGGTGATCCGGGCCCAGACCCGGCTGATCTGCGAGGTCATCTCGCAGCGACCTCGGCATCCCGCAACTCGGCAAGCAGCTCGTTCTGCCCGGACAACATCTCGGTCAGGATCCGCCGCGCGGCCTTCATCAGGTCGGCCACGTCTCCGCCGGCCAGTTCGTAGACGACGGTGGAGCCCTCGCGGGTCGCCGTGACGATCCCCGAGCGGCGCAACACCGCTAGCTGCTGGGAGAGGCTGGAGGGCTCAACTTCGACGGCGGCGAGCAGTTCCCGTACCGGCATCGGCCCATCCTGGAGCAGCTCCAGCACCCGTATGCGCATCGGATGCCCCAGCATCCGGAAGAACTCGGCCTTGGCCTGGTACAGCGGAACGGACACGACCCTCGGCTTCCCCTACGAGCCCCATCCGGGGGCGGACGCGAAAGGCTGTGCCCGCGGCTACCTGCGAGCACAGCCAACAAAGCATCTAACCAATTGCGAAATTTTGCAATTCCTCATCAAGGTGCTGCCCAGGTGTTCCGGACACGGACGGGCGGCGTGATCAGGCTTTCTTGACCACGCTGGACTTCAACTGCATCGCCCCGAAACCGTCGACCTTGCAGTCGATGTCGTGCCCGTCAACCCCGTCGACCAGCGGATGTTGCGCACCTTCGTGCCGGCCTTGATCCCCCCGGGGCTGCCCTTGACCTTGACCAGTGGACACTGGCGGCTGATCGAGATGGACACCGGCCACTGGCCGATGTTCTCCCAGCCACGCGAACTGGCGCAGGTCCTCCTCGACATAGCCGGGACGTGACCGCAAATCCATACTTGCGGACTCCTCGCCAGCGTTGTATCAACTACCCTGTCACAGCCACTCGTTGATGGCCGCGACGAGGACGGTCGCCTCGTAGCGGACCGCGAGCTTGTCGCACCGCGTGGCCACGGCCGGGTGCCTTTTGAGGCGATTGATGCCGCACTCGACCGCGTGCCAAGCCTTGTAGTCCTGCGGGTCGAACTGCGGCGGCCGACCGCCGCGCGAGCCGCGTTTCTTGCGGTTGCAGGCCTGGTCGGCCTTGTCCGGGATGGTGCAGCGGATCCCGCGCCGCCGCAGGTAAGCGCGGTTCTTCCGGGGGCGTACGCCTTGTCGGTGCGCACGCGATCCGGCCGGGTGCGCGGCCTGCCCCGGCCAAGACGCGGGACACGGACCTTGTTAGGACAGGCTCGAACTGTGGGGAGTCGCCCCGTTGCCTGGCCGTGATCACGATAGACATGGGCTTCTGGCCCTGCTCGACAGCCAGGTGCAGCTTCGTGGTCAGGCCGCCGCGCGAGCGCCCGCTGGCCGTCATGCTCACGGCCGGCCAGCGTCACGACGGCGTCTGCGCACGCCCGCTTCTGAAGCGGTTCCGAGTGCCCCGCATCGGTCGGGGTCGACTGCGCTGCCGACCGGACCACGTGGTCGCGGACAAGGCCTACGCCTCCCGCGGCTTCCGCGCCTACCTCCGCAAGCGCGGCATCAGCCACACCATTCCAGAGAAGCGGGACCAGCAACGCCACCGCCGTAACCGGGGCCGTCACGGCGGTCGCCCGCCGCGGTTCGACCGGGAGATCTACCGCCGGCGCAACAGCGTCGAACGCTGCTTCAACCGGCTCAAGAGCTTCCGCGACATCGCTACCCGATATGACAAGACCGCCACCTCCTACGAAGCATCGGTCTCTCTCGCCTCATTCCTGCTCTGGGCAAGGTCCGTTTGAAGACGGACCCTAGGTCATTCGGGCCGCTCTCTGGGGACCGTGCTGTTGCGCCAGTCGGGACCCCCTCGTCAATGGGCCAGAACTGCTCACCGCAGCCGCAGATCCAGACCGTCCCAACTTCCGCCACGCCAGATCATCTGTTCGGACCAGGGCCGGTGTTTGGTGCGCCAGGCGTGCCACATTGCTCGGATCTGGTACAAGTGCCCCTCTCGTTGGCGGGGCCTCAGTAGGTGTTTTTCAACCTCTAAGCCCCAGGTCAGGTCAGGGTGTGTGAATCATGAGGCAGAATCCGCCGTTTCGCTTTCGCGTGTCGATAACGACATAGCGAGACGACACTCGAGCGACAATGCGCTCACACAGATCCTGATCGCGTTCACCGAGCCGCCCGACGCTGCGAACGTGTTCCCTCACTCGGCCGGGACAGCGGTTTTGTCATAGATGACCGAGCGGCTCGATGCGGGCCCCGGAAACGCGGGCAGGGAAATGATGAGTACTGAAAGGACCGAGATGACTGACAACATCCAGATCGCGAACCGCCGGCTCGACGCGAGCAGGAACGAGGCGCTGATCAACATGGCTCGGATGGGCGCGGACGCATTCGGATACAAAGCGGAGCTACGGATCGACCGCGGCCTCGCCCAGCTCCTGCGCCTGCGGGTTTCGCAGCTCAACAACTGCACCTACTGCCTCAACCTGCACTACGAGGCGGCGCGCGAGGCGGGCATCCCCCGGGTCAAGATCGACACCCTGACCGCGTGGTGGGAGACCGAGCTTCACTCCGAGGCCGAGCAGGCGGCACTCCGCTACACCGAGGCGCTCACCCGCGCCGCGGACACCGACCGCGACGCGGCGTTCCAGCGCCTCCACGACGCCCTCGCTGCGCACTTCAGCCCGGAGGAGATGCTCGAGATCGTCGCCGTCGTCGTCAATATGAACGTCTGGACCCGCATCAAGCTTGCCGAGGGCGCGATGCCGGGCCCGGCGGATTGAGCGGCTTCCGCTGCTCCGTTCATCGACGGCGACGGCCGCGCCGTACGCCTCTGCCAACCCGACGACGAGCAGCCCAGCAAGCTCAAGGTCTACGCGGCCCTCCCGGATGAGGCCCAGGTACAGACCCCGTCGATCAGGGTCACAGCGATCAGCGCCCGCCATGTGGCACGCGAGATCACCCGGCGGCTCTACCCGCTGCACAGCGAGGCCACCGAACTGGCCCCCCAGATCGCCGCCAGGCAGAAGACGGAGGCCAGCGCCCGCGCCGCAGTCGCCGAAGCCGTGGTCGGCGCGCTCCCCGGCGCCCGCATCGAGGAGCAGTACCGGCGTACACGGCCGGCTCCCCCACATCGCACCCGACGTGCAATACGAAGGCGACGACATCGGACGATGGCTGCAACGGCAGAAGCAGCCAAGTACCGGAAGCTCATGTCGACCGAACAGCAGGAGCGGCTGTCCAAGCTAGGCATCAAGCCCACTGAGGCAGCGTCTCCGGCCCCGGCGGCCACGCGTGCGACGAAGGGCCGAACAAGGCGCAGCAGGCGTTTCAGCGCGGCCTGGCGGCACTTGCACAGTGGGTCGAACGGGAAGGCCATCGGCCTGTTCCCAGTGGCCTCAGTGAGGAGATCGCGGTCGACGGCGTAGACGAGCCAGTGGTCATCAGGCTGGGCGTATGGTATCGAACACCAAATCGAGGCGGGACCAGCTCGCCCAGGAACAGCTAGAAGCACTACGGAAACCAGGAATGCGGTGGGCGTGACGCCACCACCGTCTGGCCGCCCACGCGAGGCCCTGTGGCGGCACTCCGGGCTCACGCGCGACCGCACTTCTACTCATCACCTCCGATCAGCAACCAGTGCAGCAACCTCCGCCCGCTTCTCCTTAGTGGTCGGCGCTCGAAGTCCTTCGGGGGTTGACGGGAGGTCAGGCCGTGTGTGGGGTGCGGAGCCCGGTCTTCCGGGATCGGCCATCGGGGTGCGCCGTCGAGCCGTTTCGCCGCACGTCACCCTTCCTCGGGCGGAACGCCAACCAGTTTTACCAGGAACCGGTCCACCTGTTCTTCCAGCGGGGGCCAGGGCAGCTCGGGTTGGTTGACGCGCAGCGAGACCGCGCCGTGGACGGCCGTGCGCAGATCCAGGGAGGCGGTCTCCGCGTCGCCCTGTGGGGCCAGCCCGGCGTCCATACAGCGGCGGATCGCCGTGGTCGTTCGCTGGGCCATCTCCTCCTTGAAGGACATGTCCGTGCGCCGGTTGAGCGTGCTTTCGTGCAGCACCTTGTACAGACCCGGGTGTTCGCGGGACCACGCGCCGAGCAGCGCCGTTCGGGCACGCAGCGCGGCCACCGGGTCGGCGGCGCCCGACTCCGCGTTGTCCACCGCGCGCAACAGGTCGGCATGGCAGTGCTCCAGTGCGGCCAGCACCAGTGCGTCACGGTCGGCGAAGTGGATGTAGACCGAGGTCGCGGCGATGCCGACCTCGCGGGCGACCGCCCGGAGCGACAGCGCCTGGTCGTCGGCGAGCTCGTCCAGCAGCCGCAGCGCCGCGTCGATGATCTCGGCGCGCAGCCGCTCGCCCTGGCCGCGCGGGTTGCGGCCTCGCGGCGCAGTGCGGGCGGTCGTTCGGGCCGGAGTGGTCGCATCCATGGCCACCCATTGTATGGGACACCCTGTAGGGCTACAGTTGTAGCCCTACAGGCGTTCACTTAAGGAGTGAGTCACCATGACGCTGCCGACCCGGACCACAGTGAAGGAACTCGACCCGGTATTCGCGGAAATGGCCGCAGCAAGCTTCCAGCTCCCCGAGTCGGGAACGCAGCTGACGCCGCGCGAGCTCACTCTGCTCAGCCTCGTTGCCGACGTCTGCGAACAGGTCCTCGGGATGCCGTTCGAACTGCATGTGCGGGCCGCTCTGGACAACGGCCTCGACGCCGATGACCTACGCGAGCTGCTCCGCTTCATCTCCTACGACAGCGGCTACCCGGCGGCGCTGGCTGCCTTGGAGCGGCTGGCCGAGGTCGAACGCAAGCACGGCCTGCCTGGGCCGACAGGCCAGGGCCACCAAGTGAACGCGGACGGCACCGGCAGCCCCATCCCCACGGCGATGCGTGCTGAGGTGCGTACCCTCGACCCGGGCTTCGCCGACTACATGGACCTACAGTCACGGATGCGCGCCGACATGTCCCGGATCAGCGTCCGTGAGCGGGCATTCGCCACCATGACGGTCGACGTCCTCTACCAGACCCTCCAGGAGAGCTTCCGTGCCCACGTCGGCCGCGCGCTGAGCGCGGGAGCGACGCCCGACGAGGTCCGCGCTGCCGTCCGCGCCACCGCACCATTCGGGATGACCCGGACCTGGCGCGCCCTGAACGTCCTCGACGCGCTGCTGGCCGACCTGAATGAACCGCAGGGGAAGCAGACGGCCAAGAACGCCTGAACGCCTGTCTCTTCCCCCCCGCACACGACTCGCACCGCAGGGCCGGTCCGCCACAGCGCAGGCCGCAGGCGCAGTACAGCGCACCGTTGTGCAGCCTGCCGCAACGCCACCGCGGCACGGCAGGCTGCACAACCGCAAGGCGCGTCCGATGGTCAGTGCCGGGTTCGCGAACGAGGTGGAGGAGGTGAACCAGTAGGCGGCTCCGATGTAGGAGGCCACCGCCGCGGGGGCGAGCGAGGCGCGGCCGATCCTGCGCAGACCGAAGATCAGCAGGATCAGCCCCGCTGTGGCGACGACCTCGCCCAGCCACAGATGGCCGGCGGACCGGTCGTGGGTGGAGAACTGCACCAGCGGCCTCGCGAACATCGCGTCGGCCAGGATCGCCCGCCGATCGCCCCCGCGATCTGGGCGGGCACGTACGCGGCGACGTCCCGAAGGGTGGGCCCGTCCGCGGTGCGGCGGCCGGTGAACCAGGCCACGACGGTCACGGCGGGGTTGAAGTGCGCCCCGGAGACCGGCCCGAGCAGGAGGATGAGCAGGCCCAGGCCGAAGACGGTGGCGAGGGAGTTGGCGAGCAGCTGGCAGGTCTCGGCGAGGGCGCCGGCTCCGTGGCGTTCGCAGAGAGTCCCACGTTGAGGCTCACGCGGAACTCTCGCAGTTGCCGGGGTGCCACGACGTCCTCGCCGCCATCGCCTACTGTGCCCGACGGCGCAAGGGTCACGGCCTTGTGGTACGTCTGCGCACGATCGACCAGGGCGAGTTCAGCGGAGCTTCCTGGCCGAGCGCGGCCTGCGCGCAGGCCGATCCCTGGGCACGCAGTGATTGCGCGACGGTGGTGAGCCCGAGATCGGCAGCGATGGGTGCGTCGTCCCATCCGGTGACCGCCAGGTCGGTAGGGACGCCGTGATGGGCGGTGTGGGCTGCTTGCAGGATGCCGGAGGCGAGTTGGTCACTCATCGCGGCTATGGCGTCAGGTGGTTCGGGGCTGGCCAGCAGCATGGCGGCAGCGCGCTCGCCCTCGGACGGGTCGTTGCGGGGGCACACAGCCACGATCACGTCTTTCCAAGCGAGGCCGGCGGCTTCGGCTGCCTGGCGGTAGCCTTCGAGTCGATGCCGTGTCACTGGGAATAGAACACGGGTTGTGTCCGGACCGCTGATGATGCCCCCTTCCCGGTCCCGCGTCAGGGGAAAGCTCACAATGGCCGGACGGTTTGTATGTGCGAAGACAACCTCGCCCACCGCGCGTGCTGCGGCCCGGTTGTCGATGCTGACCAGCCCCAGGTCGGGGACCGCTGGTCCGCCGTGGACCACGGCGGGGCGCTTCATTGCGCGTACCGCCGCGACAACCGGGTCGTCCTCGGTCGTTGTCCACAGGATGAACGCGTCGACGGCTGCGCTGCGGATCCGAGCCACGTCGTCGGCTGCGCCGGTGATCGGCAGGATTGTCATGCCGTAGGCGTGCTCCGCGCAGACGTCTGCGATGCCCGCCAAGAAGGCCGCCGCCTGCGGATCTTCGAACGCATAGGAGAGGTGTTCGCCGAGCACGACGCCGAGGGCGCGTGATGCCCCGCGCCGCAGGGACCGGCCCCTGGGGTCAGGCCCGGCGTATCCCAATTCGGCGGCGGCGGCGAGCACTTTCGCCCGGGACTCGTCCGATACCCGGCTGGGCTGGTTGTAGGTGTACGAGGCGGTCATCACCGACACCCCGGCCGCACGGGCCACTTGCGTCAGAGTCACTCGCTTCGATGTGTCGGGGAGTGCCATGCCTCCATCCTAGCTGTGTATCGTTACACACATGACGGGTCCGAACTCGACCACCGATGCGCGCCGTCTGATCACCTCGGCAAGCGCTGCTTTCGCCGCCTTCGGCGCCTTCTGGGGCGTGTGGGGCGCATCCATCCCGCGCGTTCAAGAACAGGCCGGCATCACCGCAGGCCAACTCGGCTTGGCGTTGCTCTACGTGGGCGCCGGCGCCCTTCCCGCCATGCTCCTGACCGGCAGGGCGATCGACCGGTGGGGACTGAAGGTCGCGGCTGCGGCCATCACCGCCTTAGGAGCCACCGGCGCCGGGGCGGTGCTGGCCGGCCGGGATCTGCCGAGCCTGTGCAGCGGACTGACCCTGGTCGGCGCCGCCAGCGGAGCAGCCGACGTGGCCATGAACGCGACCATCGGACGGGCCGAGAACCTCACCGGCCGACCGGTCATCACCCGCGTGCACGGGGTCTTCTCCGCCTCTGTCGTGCTCTCCAGTCTCACCACCGGGCTAACCTCTGCCACCGCACTTCCGCCTGTCACCCCATTCCTTGCGGTCGCTGCACTGTGCCTTGCCGCCGGCCTCTACATGCTCAGGACACTGCCTTCCACACAGCTTGAGGACAGGTTCGCCACCCCTCGCGCATCTGGGCGCTCGCCGATCGCTCCACTCATCCTCGTGGGAGTCCTGGGAGCACTCGCCTTCGCGAGCGAGAATGCGCACCAAAGCTGGGCCGCGGTCTACGCCCAGGACGAACTCCATACCAGCCCTGGACTGGCCGCCATCGCACCTGCCGTCTTCGCAGCAACGGTCGCCATCACCCGACTGTCCATCGGGACCCTCACGTCCGCTCCGGCCCGAAGGATCATCCTCGCTGGAGCGCTGGCCGATGCAGCGGGCGCGATCCTCATCGCCTCTGCGCCCTCGCTGCTCATCGCCGCGCTCGGTCTCGTAGTCGTCGGAGCGGGTACCGCCGTCCTGTTCCCGACACTTCTCGCCGTGGTGTCGCGACATGTCGAGGAGTCCCGCCGAGGCCGCGCAACATCCATCGTGACGACCGTGTCCTACCTCGGGTTCCTTCTCGGTCCAGTCTATGTGGGCCAATGGGCCGACGCTGCCGGACTGCGTGCCGCCATGATCGCCGTGGCCGCTCTCGCCGTCATCCTGTTCACCCTGACACCTGCGCTGCTTCGCCTCAGCGGCTTCAGCCCACCCACCCAACCAGCCAGCGGAAAATCCACACAAGCAGGAACAGCCTCGGCTTATCGAACGGAAGGTGACAGTGCACGGCCAGGTCCCCGGCAGAGGGGCGACCAACCTTGCTGAGGCCGGACACCAATTGTCATGCCAACATCAGAAACACGCACTCAGTGTCGTTGGTAGTGATGTTGAGCGTCGTCTGGGGATTGAACGGACCGCGTATCCGCGGTTCAAGCAGCTGACCACCGCGCATGAGCTGCATCTGTTCTTCTCCCCGAGCCGCGATGAGCTGGAGTGGGCGGCCGATGCCACGGACTGCGATGAGCATCTGCTGGGCCTGCTGCTGATGCTGAAGTCGTACCGACGTATCGGTGTTTCCCGGCGCTGGAGGATGTCCCGGAGATGGTGGTGGACTTCGTTCGGCGGGCGGTGGAGTTGCCGGAGGGCACGCTGCCGGTGTACCGGTCGGAGCGGACCGCCAAGCACCACCGGGCCTGGTCCGCAAGCAGGCCGGCGTGACGTACGACCAGGCCAAGGCCCGGGGAATCGTCGAGCAGTCGATCCGCAAGGAGGCCGCGGCGAAGAACCGCCCGGCGGATCTGATCAACATCGCGCTGGAGAAGGTGGTGGAGGCCGGGCTGGAGCTGCCGGGGTTCTCGACCTTCGACAAGATGGCCTCGGAGATCCGTACCGAGGTGAACGCCTCGATCGGTATGGGCATCCACGACCGCATGAGCGCCGCTCAGCGGGCGGGGCTCATGCGGCTGCTGGAGGAGCGCGACAGTGACGGGACGACGCTGTTCAACCGGCTGAAGAAGCCCGCCAAGGGCCCGACCTGGTCGCATTCCAAGAACCTGACCAAGCGTCTGGAATGGCTGGACGTGCTGGGCGTGACCTGCAGGTTCGAAGTTGGCAGATCTTCAATCGAGCATGGGAACTACGCGAGCTCCGGAACGGGGATCAGGCTCGGTTCCAGGCCCGAAATGCTTTGCTCGGTCCAGATGATCTTGCCGCTGGTGGTGTAGCGGGTGCCCCACCGCCGGGCCAGCTGCGCGACGAGGAACAGTCCGCGGCCCCCCTCGTCGGTGGTACGGGCGTGCCGCAGGCGCGGCGAGGTGCTGCTGCCGTCAAAGGTCTCGCAGATCAGTCCGTCCTGCCGGATCAGCCGCAGTTGGATGGGTTCACAGCCGTAGCGGATGGCGTTGGTGACCAGTTCGCTGACGATGAGCTCGGTCGTGAACTGCAGCTCTTCCAGGTCCCAGTCGGCAAGCTTGCGCGTCGCGAGGTCGCGGGCGTTGGCGACGATGGCTGGATCGCTGGGTAGATCCCAGCAGGCGACCTGGTCCGCGGCCAGGCCGTGGGGGCGGGCGAGGAGCAGGGCGGCGTCGTCGGAGGGCGGACTGGTCAGCAGGGCATTGATCACGTTCTGACAACTGTCCTCCAGCGTCGGGGCGGAGCGGGCCAGCGCTTCGGCGAGCCGGGTCAGCCCGACGTCGACGTCCCGCTCGGCGGCCTCGATGAGGCCGTCGGTGTACAGGGCGAGCAGGCTCCCGTCCGGGAGCTCCAGTTCAGCGGACTCGAAGGGCAGGAAGCCCAGTCCCAGGGGCGGTCCGGCCGGTAGGTCTGGGAAGGCGACTGTGCCGTCGGCCCCGACGATTGCGGGTGGGGGGTGGCCGGCCCGGGCCAGCGTGCACCGTCTGCTCACCGGGTCGTAGACCGCGTACAGGCAGGTGGCGCCCAGGGCGTTCGTGGCCGCGTCCTGGTGCTCTGCTTCGGCCGTCTCCTCGGTGCCCTCCTGCTCGGTGAGGCTGATGACCAGGTCGTCCAGATGGGCGAGCAGTTCATCGGGAGGCAGGTCCAGGTCGGCGAGCGTGCGGACGGCTGTGCGTAGTTGGCCCATGGAGGCGGCGGCATTCATCCCGCGTCCGACCACATCCCCCACTACCAGGGCAACGCGGGCTCCGGACAGCGTGATGACGTCGAACCAGTCGCCGCCCACTGTGTTGGGAGCGTCCGCTGGCAGGTAGCGCCAAGCAACGTCCAGCACTGTCCCTGCGGCCAGGCCACGCGGCAGCAGGCTGTGCTGCAGCGCCAGAGCCGCCCGCCGCTCTCGGGTGAAGCGGCGGGCGTTGTCTACACACCGCGGCCCTGGCGACGAGCTCCTCGGCCAGGCTCACATCGTCCTGGTCGAACGGATCCGGGCACTGTGAACGCAGGAAGGTCACGATGCCCAGGCGGGCGCCGCGCGCCTGCACCGGCGCGATCATGACCGAGTGGATGCCGAAGGCGCGGATTTCCGCTGCCCGAGCCGGGTCCTCGGCGGCCCAGGAGCCGACAGAGAGGTCCGCGAGCGATTCCACCCAGGGCTTGCCGCCGATCAGGCAGTGCGCCGAGGGCGTGGCGGGGCGGGTGTTGAGCAGGTCCCCGACCCTTGCGGTCGCCTCCGGGCGCCCCTCGTGGACCGACTGCTGCCCCGCGCGGCGCAGGGCGGGAGTGCTGCCGACCGGCCCAGGAGGGGGTTCCTCGCCGCGCAGGACCCCCTCCAGCAGGTCGACCGTGACGACGTCGGCGAAGCGCGGCACCGCGACCTCTGCGAGTTCCTGTGCGGTGCGTTCGACGTCGAGCGTGCCGCCGATCCGCGCGCTGGCCTCGGTGAGCAGGGCCAGGCGCTCCCGGGCGCGCCAGCGGTCGGTGACGTCCATGGTCATGTACCACACGCCAAGTACTCGACGTGTTGGGTCCTCCAGCCGGAAGCCGCACGTCCACCACGCGTGCCGTCTGGTCGGATCCGCCGGGCTGGGGCCCAGGAACTCGAGATTCAGCACCGGAACCCCGGTGTCCAGTACTTGCCGCATTGCCCCGACGACCTTTTCGACGTTCTCGTCGGGGTTGGGAAAGACCTCCGCCAGCGGCCGTCCCAGCCGTCGCTCGCGTGGCACCGCGCCGCCGTACTCCAGCCAGTCATTGGCCCAGAGGAAGCGCAGGTCCGTATCCAGCACGGCCACGCCGATCGGGGAATGCGCAAGAAGCGGCTCGAACATCATCTGGCTCAGCTCCGAGCCAGGAGTCTGCTGATCGTTCCGGGCCAGCACGGACCATAGCCGGTTCCCGGCCGGATCGTGCAGGGGGGAGACCCGCACAGCCAGCTTCAGACGCCGCCCGTCGCGGTGCCGTATGCCCACCACGCCGTCCCAGCCGCCCTGCATGCGGCACTGCTCCGCCACGGCGGCCGCAGTCGCCCGGTCGGGCGCCTCCAGCAGGCTCGCGACAGGCCGGTTCAGGATCGCCTCATCCGGATAGCCGACCAGCCGTTCCGCCGCCGAGGTCCAGCCGATGACCACTCCCTCGTCGTCCAGCACCGCTGTGGCGACCTGCACCACGTCAAACAATCGCTCCGAGACGTCGGGCACGGCATCCTCCGGGGCCATCATCGTCGCCCCCCATCGTCACGCTCTGTGTTCCTGGGATATCCGGCTTCGACTTGGCGTCGTGCAGGATGCGAGGGCGCTCAGAGGCTCACCGCCAACCTCCTGTCCCTGTCCGCCTCTCCACCCCCATTGTCCGGCGGATCCCTCGTCATCGCAGGGCCGAGCGCGAACATCCAGCAGGGCAGTGTCCCCTCCGTGCTGCGGCCGGAGGACATCGCCTACCTGACCATGCGCTACGGCGCCCGTCCGGCCGGTCCCGAACCCGCACCCGCCGCCCTGCCGAGGGCCCGCAGCGGCACAGCCATCCTCGCCGCCGGCGAGCGAACCGGTCGAGGTCGACCGCAAGGTCCTGCGCGACGGGATCGTCTGCCTGGACGGAGACCGCTACCAGGTTGAAGCGGGCGCTGGCGCACGACCGGCCCCCGGAGCGAGGCCGCGAGCTTCACCCGCAGCCAGGTCAGCTCTGGCGGCGGGCGGCCGGGTCCTGGGCGGCGACATGCCGGGCATCCGCGTCCACCCCAGGACAGGCGTACCGCTCCAGGGAACGGACAGAGGCGTGGCGTGAGCGGGCCAGCAGCATCGGGGTAGAGGTCCCGTGCTCCGCGTCGTGTGTCAGGGCACTGTGGCGTAGCCGATGCAGTGTCCAGCCGTCCAGGTCCCGGAGCCTCTGCCCTTGCCGGAAGCCTCGAAGCCGCAGCGGCTTGTAGGCGAAGTCGTCGGGTCGGTGAGGCCAGCGGTTTCCTTCCACGCGCGCCAGGCCCTGAGCGGGCAAGTCGAGGGCCTGCTGCCGAACGGCACCTTCACCTTGCGCGGGGCCGTCTTGGACACCCGGACGTCGACCTCCAGGCCGTTCTCGTGCTCGACGATGTCCCGCAGCCGGAGGTAGGCGACCTCGTGCTCGCGGGCGGTCAGGGCGAAGTGCAGCAGTCCGATGGAACGGTTGCGGATGCCGAGCAGGTTGTCGGGGGCGGCCTGGACGGCGGCGCGCAACTGGCCGACGAGCAGGGCGGGCGCGGGTCCGCGGCCGCGGACCTCGCTCGTCTTCTCCAGTTCCTTGACCTTGGCCTTGAGCACGCGGCGGGCGCGGGAGGCGCCGGTTCGGTCCAACTGCAGCCGGTGCTCGGTGCGGCCGAGCCGGGCGCGCCGCGGGCGCCGGCGGCGTCCAGGCCCTCGTTGGTGCCCCGCACGATGAGTTCGCGGATGAACTCCGCCAGGGCTGCGAACACGTGGAAGACCAGGCGCCCGGCGGGCGTGGTCGTGTCGAGCGCCTCGTGCAGCGATCGATTATCAATCCTGGAGCAACCGTGGGTTCGGTCGTCGCCCCAGGAATGAGGCAGTCAGGGGACCAACGACGGGCATGCCAGCCTCCTTGAGTTGGCGTCTCTCCTCCCGAGGCCGATAGCTGGCGGCAGAGGCGAGCTGCTCCAAGAGCGCCTCCTCACTCCGCTCCCGGAGGAGGTGGTGGGCTGGTCGATCGCCGACCGCATGCGCACCTCGCTGGTCACCGACGCGTTCGAGATGGCCGTGGCCGATTGCGGCGGCCGGGTTCGCGGCGTCGTTTTCCACACGTACAGAGGCGCCCAATACAGCGCGGCCGCCTTCGCCGATGTCTGCCGCCGGCATGGCATCCGCCGCGGCGTGGGCCGGGTCGGCTCAAGCTACGACAATGCCCTCGCCGAGTCGTTCTTCCAGGGCCTCAAGCGCGAGTTGCTTCACGGAAGGCACTGGACCTCAAAGGCACAGACTCGGCTGGAGCTGTTCCGCTGGCTGTCGTACTACAACCGGCGCCGTCGGCATTCCGCGCTCGGCTACCTCACACCAGCCGAGTTCCAACAGCAACTGATCACATCACATACGCTGTCACTCGTCGCATGAAACCCGGTGTCCACTCCCAGGGATCAACCTCAGGTTCCGGATGCCATCGTTTGCGTACACACTGGCGGGGCTGCACCCGCCCGTTAGGTTCGGTGTGACTACCGGTGTGATCGCGACGCGGACAGGGCGACTGTCGTCTTCGCCGGGACAGGCACAGCGCATCCTCTTGCGGCGATCAGATCTGGTTGAGTCCGCCATCCACCAAAAGCTCGGATCCGGTGACGAAGCTGCTCTCATTACTGGCGAGGAACAGTGCGGCGGCAGCGGCCTCGTCCGGGTGCCCCATGCGACCCAGCGGAATCTGGCTGGCGAAGGCGTCCCTCATGTGTGCGGCCTGCTCGGCGTCGGCAGCCAGGCCGGTGATGCCCGGGGTGACGATCGGGCCGGGGACCAGGGTGTTCACCCGGATCGCGCGGCCGCTCAGTTCGTTGGCCCAGGTGCGCGAGAAGGAACGGACCGCGGCCTTGGACGCGGCGTACACGCCAAAGGCGGCGCCGCCTGAGGTTGCGGCAGTCGATCCGGTCAGGATCACCGAGGCGCCGTCGTTGAGCAGCGGAATGGCCTTCTGGACAGTGAAGAGCATTCCTCGTACGTTGATGTTGAAGGTGGCGTCGAAGTGCTCCTCGGTGACCTGCTCAAGAGCAGCGAACTGACCGCCGCCCGCGTTGGCGAACAGTACGTCGATGGGCCGGCCTCGCTCGGCGACAGCCGCGTAGAGGCGGTCGATGTCCGCGAGATCCGCGACGTCGCCCCTGACGGCGGTGGCTTCGCCGCCGATCTCGGCCAGCGCGGCGTCGAGGGCCTCCTGCCGGCGGCCGGTGATGAACACGTGGGCGCCTTCACGTGCGAATCGCTTGGCGGTGGCCAGTCCGATTCCGCTGTTGCCTCCGGTGATGACTGCCGTCTTCCCGTCAAGCTGTCCCATGATCGTTTACCCCTGTCCGGTGCGAACGCCAGAAGTCGTGCACCAAGAGTCACTGCGGTTTTACAGCCCGAACCGGACGGCTCCGAGCCCAGTTATGGACTATACGGTAAAGAACCTTGTTATGGACCGCACGGACAAAAACGTGACCGCGGGCACGCTGTCGAGGCTGGACAGGGCGGCCGGCACAGGCCTGTCCGCGAGGGCGCCGGGAAAACCCCTGACGGGGAGCCATGCATTGCACGCCCCCTATCGCCCGGCCTCACCCTGCACGGCGACCGTGCACGGCGGCGACGAAAGGAACGCCCAGGGCGCGTCACCGCGAGCAGCCGGGCCTGTGCTGCGTGCCCGACGATCTGGACCGATAGGTCAAGAAGAACGTACGCTGTTTGTCATGGGACGACCGCGGAATTTCGATGACAACCAGGTACTGGAGTCTGCGCGCGAGCAGTTCTGGAATCAGGGGTACGCGGCTACATCACTGCAGAACCTGACGGACGCCACCGGGCTGGGCAAGGGAAGTCTGTACGGCGCCTTCGGCGACAAGCGGCAGCTGTTCTTGCACGTACTGGACGGCTACCGCGAGGAACAGCTGAACGGCGTCCGGGCGGTCCTCACCGGGCCCGGGACGCCCTTCGAACGCCTGACCCTGCTCGTTGAGGGGGTGGCCAAGGGATTCACGGAGGACCCGCAGCGCCGCGGCTGTCTTCTGGTCAACAGCACGTCCGAGCTGCACGGCAACGATCCGGACGTGGTCTCCCGGGCCCGGACCACCTATCAGGCGGTCGAAGATCTTCTGATCGCCTGCGTAAAGGAAGCCCAGGACGACGGGACGGTCGAACCGAGCGCGGACGCCCAGGAGCTCGGGCGACTGCTCCTCGCCGTCATGCAGGGCATCGAGTTTCTCGCCAAGACCGACATGGACGGCTCAGCTCTGCTGCAGATAGGCCAGGCCGCCCTCAAGCAGCTGTCCCGGCACTGAACATCCTGCGAGTCGGCATCGTCCACAGGTGACATGCAGGACAAACAGCGATCAGGGTGGGCCTGCCTGGGATCGGCGCGCGAGCGTCCAGCACACCTGCCCTTCGAACGTTCCCACGAGTGGCCCGGCCGCCCGCCCCAGCACAGTTGCCGACCCGCCCCTTTCGTCATGCCCTTGAGCGGACCCTCTTCGGCCGTGCGGCTGCGCCATCGACTGCGCCTCACCGCGGGCCGGACGACGCTCTGGCAGCCGACGGCGCCGGACCGTTTCACACGAGCGCTGCGGGCGAGCTCTACAGATTCCCGCACAGGACCTTGTTCGCGACTCTCTTTCGAATGCCGACGGCGCGGCGAGCGCTCAAATAGTGCATTGATCGACCGACTTCGCAACGCATTTGAAGGAGACATACGTTCTTGACTGCACGGTCCATAAACTCTACCTTTGAACTGCGACCCGCGGATTCGCTACTGCAAGGGGACGTCGGGTCGGCGGTAGACAGGTACAGACTGTTCCGCTGCACGGCAGCGAAACGCCGGGGCGGGACTGCGTGAAGGTCTCGCGTCCCCCTTCGCAAACGACTGCACACGCCCAACGAAAAGTGATCACCATGACCACCCCTCCCCAGCCGCTCTTCACCTACAGCCTTCACAATGTGACGATTTCCGTCAGTGACCTCGACGCGTCGATCCAGTGGTGGAATCGGGTGTTCGGCCTCACCCTGCTGGCGAAGTCCCGCTTCGGCGCCATCGGAGCGGACGTTGCCTTCTTGGAGGGGCCCGGTTTTCGGCTGGAGCTCCTTCAGCCCGCAAACGGTGTGCGGATCCCTGAACTGACGGCAGAGCCCCCCGCCCACATCCGCCCGATCGGCAACAAGGCCCTGGTCTTCCGCGTCGAGGACCTCGACAGCGTGACCCGCACCTTCCGTGATCTGGGGGTGACAACCGTCTGGGAGCAGATGGACCTCGGCGACGGCAGTATCTCGACCGCGATCCGTGACAACGACGGAAACCTCATCAACGTCTTCCAGCAAGGCGCAAGCCCGGTCGGCTGACACGGCGAACCGATCAACCTGGCCGCCGAGCCAGATTCAGCCGCTCCGGACGTAGTTGTCCGGGACATGGTTCGGGAGCGCCGCCGACCGCCGCCGCTGCCTAACGCAGGTTTGCGGCGGCCGGCCGGCGAATGCCCTTTGCGCATGCGGCCAACGCGCGGTCTGTCAGGCGATGAGCCGCCCCTCCCGGGCGGCCAATTCGCAGCGCCGATTCCCAGCAGTTCCAGCGGCAGTGCTGCCGTTCACCGGGGTGCGAGCAGTCGCTAACTCCGCGCGAACTCAAGCAGGTCTTTGTTGAAGATCTCGGCGTACTTGGGCACCATCGCAAGGCCATGAGGCGCGCCCTCGTAGACCTTGTACTGCGCGCCCTTGACGATCTTGGATGATTTGGCGCCCGCGGAGACGATGGGCACGATCTGGTCGTCGTCGCCATGCACGATCAGTGTCGGCACATCGACCTTCTTCAGGTCCTCGGTCGTGTCCGTCTCGGAGAACGCCTTGATGCAGTCGTAGGCGCCCTTGATGCCGACTGTCATGCTCCAGAGCCAGAACTCGTCACGCGTTCCCTGGGAGACGGTCGAGCCCTCACGGTTGGCACCGTAGAACGGGGCACTGAGGTCCTTGTAGTACTGCGAGCGGTCCGTGAGCACACCCTGGCGGATCTCGTCGAACACCTCGATCGGCAGGCCCTCAGGGTTGGCTTCCGTCTTCAGCATCAGCGGCGGGATCGCGCCGAGCAGGACCAGCTTGGCGACCCGTGCCGTGCCGTGCCGGCCGATGTAGCGGGTGACTTCGCCGCCGCCGGTGGAGTGCCCGACAAGAATGACGTCGTGCAGGTCTTCGGTTTCGATGACCGCGGCCAGGTCGTCGGCGTACGTGTCGAGGTTGTTGCCGTCCCAGGGCTGACCGGAGCGGCCGCCACCGCGCCGGTCGTGAGCGATGGCGCGGAATCCGTTGTCCACCATGAGCTTCATCTGGGGGTCCCAGGCGTCGGCGGTGAGCGGCCAGCCGTGGGAGAAGAGCACGGGCTGGCCCGAGCCCCAGTCCTTGTAGAAGATCTGCGTGCCGTCCTCGGCGGTGGCGAAGGGCATGGTTGCGCTCCTCTCGATGTCCGCTCGCGGGCCCCTTACGTCACGGCCTCCGGGGGATGTGACGCGAAAGCGGCGCCGCATGAGGTCAACATTAAGAGCTCGTTACAGAACGAGCCGTTCGTGACCGGCCGGGTTTCCGGCTCCGTCCCTCTTTCCTGGGTGCGGCAACCTACCCATCGCCGACCGTTAGCCGCTTGGATAGGCTCCGCGAGAACCCTTCAGGAGGTGTCATGGCGAAGGTCACCATCAGCCTGGACAGCGATCTGGCCATCGAGGTCATGCTGCTGGCCGGCACCAGGAGCCCGCAGGACGCCGTCGAGTTGATCGTCCGCGACTACCTGGCACGGGGCCACCGCACCGAGGCTCGCGCCGGTAACGCCGCCGACCAGGAGCGCCTCACCGACCGGCGGTCGGCGCCAGAAGAGGGCCGATGAGCACTTCAGGTGAGATCGGCGTGTCGGCTGGTGGTTGAAGGTCCTGCTGGGCAGGGTCCGGCTGGTGTATATCGATCTTGTCTCCGACGACCTGTGGGAGCGAATAGCTCCACTGCTGCCAGAGCGGCCGCCCCGACGTCACCGTCATCCCGGACGGCTGCCTGTGCTGGACCGGGTTGCGCTGGCGGGCATCGTGTACGTGCTGCGCAAGGGAGTGGCCTGGTGCGACGTCCCAGTCCAGGTCGTCGGCTGCTCGGGGTAACCGCTTGGCGTCGGCTTCGCGACTGGAACGAGGCCGGCGTCTGGCCTCGCCTTCATGAGGCACTCCTAGCCGAGCTGCGGGCAACCGGCTTGTTGGCCATGGACGATGCGGCCATCGACGGCTCCCACACCAGGGCCCTCAAGGGGGGCTCACGTCGGCCCTTCACCCGTCGACCGCGGCCGCCCCGGCTCCAAGCACCATGTGATCGTCGACCGCCACGCCACGCCTCTGGCCGTCTCCCTGACCGGCGGGAACCGGCACGACATCACACAGTTGATCCCCCTGCTGGACGCGATACCCCGCATCCGAGGGGTGCGCGGACGTCCCCGCAACCGACCCAAACGGCTCTTCGCCGACCGGGGCTACGACTGTGACAAGTACCGCCAACTGCTACGGAAACGCGGCATCAGACCCCTGATCGCCCGACGCGGCATTGCCCACGGTTCCGGCCTCGGCCGCACCCGCTGGGTCGTCGAGCGGACCTTCGCCTGGCTCCATCAGTTCAAACGACTCCGTGTCCGCTATGAGCAACGAGCCGACCTCCACCAGGGACTACTCGAACTCGCCTGCAGCATCATCTGCCTTCGACGGCTCCGCACGTCATTCTGAAATGATCAGTAAATTGCGGGGCAGCGATTCAGCGCGTCTGAAACCACCGCTTCGGTACGAGTGGGACGGTCGTTGCCTGACAGGCGAGGAAGTGGTCTGTCTCGTACGGGTCCTTGCGGTCAGGAGAATTCGTCGACGAGCCGATGATGGTGGCCCGCTTCCGGTGGGTGGCCGGCGGCAACCCGGCGACGGTGGCACCGAGGGTGCTCCAAGCGGCCGGCCAACGACTTCCATCAGCGGCCGGCGACGCAGGCAGCCAGTGAGGAAGGACGACGGGCCGCAGGCAGACGGCGAGGAACCAACAGAGCCGGAGATCTGCGATCTGTGCGGAGCCGTGATCCCGGCCGACAGTATCGACTGGTCCGCACTGGTGCCCGACTCCTCCGCGATCCACACGGTGGAGTCGAACTTCGACGGCAGACGCATGCTGGTGGCTTGCTCCCAGGAGCACCTCGAGGAGCTGATCGAGCAGTACAAACACCGCCCGTTCGTGGACGCCGAACTATGGGCCGGGAAGATCGCCCGCGTGCTGCGTCGGCAAAGGCCACGGCCTGATCACCGGGCCGGTGAACGTTCCACGGTTAGAGACGGGTGCGGATCGGCTTGTCAGGGGCGGGCGTGAACGCCGATGCCGCCGGAGACGGTGAGGTTGTCGCCGGTGATGTAGCCGGCGGCGTCCGAGGCGAGGAAGGCCACGGCTTCGGCGATGTCGGCGGGAGCGCCGACGCGGCCAAGCGGGACGTCCCGAGCCCAGGAGTCGATCATTTCCTGGGAGACACCCATCTTGCTGTAGGCAGGCGTGTTGATCAGTCCTGGGCTGACGGCGTTGACGCGGATGCGGCGGGAGGCGAGTTCAAGCGCGAGGGACCGCATGAGGGGCAACAGTGCTCCCTTGGCGGCTGTCATGGCGGCTCCGACCCCTTCGCCGGCGCCCACGGTGATCACGACCGAGGCGCCCTCGTTGAGGAGCGGGAGCGCCTTTTGCAGGGTGAAGAAGGTGCCCTTGACGTTGATGTCGAACAAGGCATCGAAGGCGTCTTCGTCGGTTGACTCGATCGGGCCGGGGCGGGAGACGCCCGCGTTGAGGAAGAGCAGGTCGAGGGAGCCGAATTGCCGGCGTGCCTGGTCCACTGCATGGTCGATGTCCGGCAGGGACCGTGCCTCGGCCCGGACGACCAGGACGTCTTCGGGAAGTTCGGCGGTGGCGACCTTGCCGACGCCGGTGACCATGACGCGGTAGCCGCGGGAGTGGAGCAGTTCAGCGGTCGCCTTGCCGATGCCGCTGGTTCCGCCGGTGATCAAGGCTGCAGGTGCAGACATGATGCGTTCCTTTGCTCTCTGGGGAGGGAGGGGGCGATCGGCGAGCGCTCTGGCCTGTGGAGCGTCGGCCCGCGCCTCGACGACCATATTTGACAGCGTACGCCTATCTGGCAGAGACTGCCAGAACTAATGTGAGTGTACACCTGGCAGTGCTGGGCTAACCTGATGGGATGAAGCAGGAAGCCAAGACAGCGACGGGCGCACCGACCACGCTGTGGGACCGGACACGGCAGCTGGCCTCCCAGGAGATCCTCGAGACGGCTCTGCGCCTGTTCACCGAGCAGGGCTACGACGAGACGACCATCGCCCAGATCGCCCGAGAGGCCGGCGTCTCCCAGCGCACCCTCTTCCGCTACTTCGGCACCAAGGAAGACCTTCTCAGCGGTGACCAGGCCCGGTTCGGGCAGGTCCTGACGGACACGATCAGCGAACAGCCCGCCGAAGTCGGCGTCTGGGAGGCACTGCGCGCAGGGATCGCCGCCGTGCTATCCCTGCACGACAGCCGCGAGCGGGCCCTGGAGCGGTTCCGTCTCCTGCACAACACCGCCTCGCTGCGTGCCGGTTGGCTCGAAAAGCGGCTGCGGTTCCAGGAGGACGTGCTGCCGCTCGTTGAGGCGCGCATGGACGCCGCTGGCGGCAGCGCGGACGCGAGGGCCCGCGCGGTGATCGCGACGGCGTTCGCGTGCTTGGATGCCGCATCGATGGCGTGGGTCGCGAACGACGGCAAGGGCGACATCATGGACCTGTACGACGAGTGCCTGGCCGCAGTGCGCGGCTGACCCGCAGCGACCAGCCAGCCCGGAAACTGTGGACCGACAGCGCCAAATCACCGGCTTGACCCCACATCACCAGCGACGCTGAGACCGGTCAGCACCACCCGATGATCGTTTCCTTTCACAGCGCTAGCCGCCGTGAAAGGCATCGCGCGTGACCTCGACACTGCCGGAGCCGATGCTCGCCTCCCCGGTTTCCAGCCCTGATCTGCGGCCGGGCCGGGCAGGCGAGCCCAAGTGGGCCGGTTCTCCGGGCACTTGAAGTTGTCTCATCCGAGCGACAGCCCGGCGTCTCTCAGCAGACCTCCGATCCCCACGGAAGACTTCACAGCCCTGCAGCCTGACGCCACAGGCGTGGACGCGAACCATGACGCCCACATAACATGTCACCGTTAACTTAACGGTGACAACCTGAAGGGCCGCGATGACCATCACCGTGCAAGACGTCTACACCTTGGCGCCGTTCGCCAAGACGCTCGGGATACGCTTCGGAGCCCTCAAGGCCGACGCTGTCACCGCACAACTCGCCTACACGCCCGAGCAGTCCACCGTCGGCGCCGCGATGCACGGCGGGGCGCTGATGGGGCTGGCCGATGTAGTCGGCGCCGTGTGCGCCACGCTGAACGGGACGGCCGACACCGTCCCCGCGACCATGGAATCCACCACCCACTTCCTGCGGCCCGTACACGGCACCGGCGCCTTCGCGACCTCCCGCCCGCTGCACGTCGGCAAGTCAACGGTCGCCGTGGAAATCGACATCAGGGATGACAAGGACCGGCTCTGCGTCCGCGTCACTCAACTCGTCGCCCTCCGCAGGCGCCATGACTAAGGGACCCGGCCAGACCACGGCCGACGGCCGCGCCGGCACAACCGAAGGCCGTCGGCGCAGTCGCGCCAAGCGAGGCCACGGCGGCCGACTGAGGGACGAGCTCATCGAAGCGGCCGGCACGCTGCTCGACGACGCCGGCGAGGACGGCGTGACCATCCGTGCGGTGGCACAGGCTGTCGGGGTGAGCACCCCTTCGGTATATCTGCACTTCGACAACCGACTGGAATTGCTGCACACCGTGTGCCTCGGGGTCTGGGACGAACTCGGCCGACGGATGCTGAGCATCAGCGCCCAGACCACCGACCCGTTCGCCGAACTCCACCAGCGCAGTGTCGCCTACATCAGGTTCGGGCTCGACCATCCCCTGCGCTACCGCCTGGTCGCGACCGGGCCCGCGACAGCCGCCACCGAGCAGGTCGCCGACGCCTGCTTCCGATTCCTGCGGGAAACAGTGCAGCGATGCGCCGACGCCGGCGTGCTCCACGGCGATGTGACGGCGCTGACCCGGGCCATCTGCGCGTGCCTGCACGGTGCCGTCTCGCTGCTGATCCTCCAGCCGACCTCGAAATGGCCCGACGACATCCCCCGGTACGCAGACGATGCCGCCACCCTCGCCTGCCAGGGCGCCGCCGCCCTCTCACGCGCGCACCATGGCCGCTACGAAACGTGAACTGTTCTGCCCTGGGCAACGCTCCGCTACGCCTCGCCGGCGTTCTCATCGGCCGACGGTTGGTGCAGCGGTCGGCGGCCGGCCTTCGCAGGGCAGAAAAAGCGCTGGTCCTCCATGCCCTTGCGGTAGTGCCGGCGCAGTTCGCCGCGCTGGCCGAAGAAGATCCGCCGGGCCAGGCGGTGGCGGGCCTGGCGCAAGCAGGCCGAGGTCTCCTCATCGTCGACTCCCTGACCAGTCAATGGGGTTACGCCAAGACCAGCCCCGCCGGAAAAACAGTCTGGGCTCGCATCCTCACCCCAAGCCGCTGAGCCGGTGCGGCGACAACCACCCCCTGATCCTCAAGGGCCTCCTCGACGGCAACCCTCACCGGCTCCAGCAGGCCAGGAAAGCAACCGCAACCGCGTTCAGAACCATGGCCACCCAGATGCGATCCCGGTAGCGGCCACTATCGGCCGGAGCGCTGACCGCCTCGCTCTCTGTCCGTCGCTTCGAGCCGCCGTGGGTATCCTCAACACTCGGGCCAATCGTCATCGACCGCATAGACCGCTTCGCCACGCACCTTCCCGACGGCGGCAGACGCGGCACCATGCCCGGGCCGGGCGGCTACGGTGAGCCAGTGTCTGATCCTCTTGCCCCTGCACAGCAGGCCGGGCCGTCGCCGGCCGCGTGCGTGATACGCCCGGGACTCGTCTCAGCTCTGCAGGCTCAAGGCGACACGGGCCGGCGAGCGCTGAGCCTGATGCGGGACGCCGCCCACGTCCTGAACAACACCGGCGCGTTTCATGCTCCTTATGAGGTGGCGCAGTCGTGTCTGCGGGGCGCACTGAACAGTGTCCTGAGTATCGCGGGCGAGGAATTCCCCGGGCTGCGCGGTGCCACCAAGACGGTCGCCGAGGCCGCCGGGGCCGTGACGGATGCCTGGCGCCGGCAGCACGAGGTGGAGGCTGCGGATCTGGATGTCCTCGCCGATGCGGTCGAGGAGCTGCGCGTCGAGCAAGCGGACCGCGGCGGGTTCCGCACCTGGCAGATCGGGCACCTGGTGGCCGAGCAGACCCGGGCGGCGACGCGCACGATCCCGGCCCAGCCCGGGGCCCCGGCCAGAACCGCCACCAGGCACAGGAGCAGGAGCAGGCCGAGACCGTAGCGGCAGCCCCGGCGCCGACGCGGGTCCGGGATCGCGTCGAGGATCTCGGTCAAGGAGACCAGCGCGGCGGTGTCATCCAGCAGACCGCCCGGCATGCGGGCGCGCTGGCGGGCGAGCGTGGAGATCAGCGATGACGGCATGCGGACGCGGTTTCGGTTCGATCGGGCTTCAGCGTCTTGGTCATCCCGGAACCGCGTTCTCCTCCGAACGAAGGCAGGGAACAGCTGGACCGGCTCGCCGAATACGGACTCCACGGGTCGTAGTTGGGCCGCCGACGGCGACACCATCCCCCATAGGGTGACCGGCATGACAGGGACTACTGGTGGAGAAGAGGACAAGGCCGAGCGCGCGACGCTGCGCTGTGCGTTGAACGAATTGGACGAGCGGCTCGCCACGGGTGCCGAACGTGTGCCTGGAGCTCACCTTCTGTTCAAGCCTCTCGTGGAGCAACTGCGAACACCGGCAGCCGCGTTCCTGCGACCGGAGCTGGAGCAACGACTCGCCCGTCACGTCGCCGCCGACGACTCCTTCGCGCGGGACCAAATAGCCCACGCTCTGGCGGGAACCTGTGGCCGAGGGGCGCTGCCCGCCCTGCTACGCGCAATGGCGACTGATCGCAACGACGACGGGGACAGACTGCAGCTCGACGTCCTCGAACTCTTCGAGGAGTGGCCCGAGACCGCGCTCTCGCTGTCTTTGGACTGCGCCGCTTCCGACGACCCCGGGACACGGAGAGTCGGCCTGTGGGGCCTGAGCATCATTGACTTCGGCGGGACCAAGTACTTCGGGCTAGTCGCTGATGCGGCCTCCGACCCGGACCCGAAGGTACGCGCTGACGTGATGTGCACCCTCGGCACCATCTTCGGCACGGGGGATCCCCCACGGGCCCGGGCCATCCTGATCGCCGGCACATGCGATGCTGCGCCCGAGGTCCGCTGCGCAGCCGTGGCAGCCCTCTACTCGTCACGTGACGAGAAGATCACCGACATCCTGGTGGCCCGTGCCAGCGACGCTGATCGCTGGGTCCGGTACTGGGCCGCCTGGTCACTGGCCAGAAGGCCGGCCCCCCAGGCCCACGCCGCGCTCAAGCGACTCACAACAGATGAGGACGCGGACGTACGCGACGCTGCCCGCCAAGCCCTGGCGCGGCCGACTTGATCAAGCCCACGACCTGAGAACGCACGCGCCCTTTCTGCAGGTCGAGCCGCCGGGTGGCGACTTCACCGAGCCCGAGGACCACGGGGCTCGGACGCCCCCAGGGCGGGCTGACGACCAAGCTCCACCTGGCGGTCGAGCAGACCCAGAAGCCGACGTCACTTGTGATCACGGCCGGGCAGCGCGGTGACTCCCCGCAATGCCAGGTGGTCCTGGGACGTATCCGGGTGCCCAGGCTCCGGCCGGGCTGCCCGCGCACCCGGCCGAACAAGGTTCGTGCCGACAAGGCGTACGGCTCCCGCGCGAACCGCGCCTACCTGCGCAACCGCGGTATCTGCTGCACGATCCCGGAGAAGCGCGACCAGATCGCCAACCGCAAGAAACGCGCCTCCCACGGCCGGCCGCCGAAGTTCAACACGGCCGACTACGACAAGCTCGCCGTCCGCTATGAGGCGACCGTGCTGGTCGCAGCCATCAACGAGTGGCTGTGACCAGCACTTTCGAAAGGCACCCTAGCGCCGACTACCGCACGATAGTCAGTGGCCCCCGCCAAGAAGCTGAGAGTGCGTATGGGCACGTAGACAGGTAGACCACCTCAAGCTCAGACACATCGGGGCAGTAGGTCCTCCGTGCCCTCTCAGCCGGCGTGGAGGATCCGAAAGCGATCGGGCTCCGCCGGGTCCCGATCAACGACTTGGATCGGTGTCCAAGCCCATTGCCAAACGCTGATGCCCGGCGTGCGGGAGAACCGGATCGGCCCGCGGGTGCCCTCGACCGCCACGCGCGGCCACGAGGCGGCGATGGCCGCCCGGTCCGTGCCGTGGGAACGCAGCACCGAGGCGAGGACGGCGACGGTGTCCCAGCCCTCGAAAGCGACGAAGGAGGGCGCTTCGCCCAGCCGCTCGCGGAGCTGCTTCCCGACGCTTTCGCCGAGCGGACCGAGGCGCTCGGGCAGGTAGCGCAGGAACGGGATCCCGGCGCCGTCCTCGCCCAGCACTGCGGCCCATTCGGCGAACTCCGGTTGTCCGGCCGGAGCGCCGATCAGGATCTCCGCGAGCCGCCGGTCGCTCCGGACGGCCTTGACAATCGGCACCGCCGGCTCCGGATGGCCGACCAGCAGGAGGAGCGCCGTCGCGCCGTGGTCGACGAGCGCGTCGCACAGGGCCTCGGCGGTGAGCGCGTTCGTGTCGAGTTCGACGACGGTGCCGCCCCGGGAAGCGAGGTGGTCCCGCAGGACTCCGGTCCCGGACGCCCAGTAGACACTCGGCTGGGTCACCACGGCGATCCGACGCCGGCCCGCGCCGAGGAGGAAGTCCGCGTAGATCCGCCAGCCGTGGGACTGGGCCGGGGCCAGGCGCGCGACCCACTCCGTCGGCTCCTCGGTGAGCGCATCGAGCACCGCGGACGAGCACAGGAACGGCAGGCCAAGGGCGTCGGCCCGGGCGGCGGCAGCGCGGGCGACCACGCTGTGGTACTCGCCCGCCACGGCGGCCACGCCCAGGGCGGCCAGATCGTCCACGGCCGCCGCGGCCCGCTCCGGATCGGCCGCGGTGTCCCGGACCACCAACTCCACTGGTCTGCCATCGATCCCGCCGGCGTCGTTGACCTCGCGAACGGCCAGCTCGAGTCCTGCGAGCAGGTGCCGGCCCGCCTCGACCCAGCCGGGCCGCGTCAGCGGGACGAGCGCGCCCAGACGGACGGACGACCCGTCCGCGTGCTCCGCTCCGGACGGCGATGGTGGCGTGTTCATCGGGTGGCGTCTCCCCTGGGGCGATGCGGTCGCAGTCCGTCCGCCCGGATCGCTCGCCAGCCGAGGCCGGCGGTTCACGTCCATCACGTCTCGCCGCGACGGGCGCGCCCGGGTGATCGCTCATTGAATCCACCACCATCGCCAATAGGCAACCGACTATTCGTTTTCGGGTCGGGCATGACGTGTTGGCGGCTGCTGCGGGACTGGAATGAGGCTGGCGGTGGCAGCGGCTGCACGAGGTCTTGCTGGCCGAACTGAACGCGACCTCACAGCCGGACTGGTCTCGCTGCGTGGTCGGAGAGGGCGGAGGGAGGTCCCCCTGGGTCGGGGCCGCCGAGGCTTACCAGGGTGGTGAAGTCCACGTCCGTCGCGGTGCGCGCCGACTGCGGTCGCCCTGGGCGAGGATACGGACCGGATACGTGGTGCCGCGGCGGACCAGGGCCGGGACGCGGACGAGGGCGGCGCCGTCGTCGAAGTAGCCGTTGGCCCTATTCAATATCAGTGTCGCGTAATTCCCCACCGCCGCAGTCGCGTTCCCCCATGGGGACGTCGGCCATGGACGGTGATCGCGGATCTGGTTTCCCCCTCCTGCTCGACGTCGGCCTCACCGATGCCGCGGCGTGCTGGAACCGGTGAGATCATCCGTTCGCCCGCCGCGCCTCCACAGCACCACGCTGAGTGCGACGAACCAGGCGAAGCCGAGGAAGCGGCCGATCGGTATGAACACCGAGCCGCCCTCGGCGACGAGCGAGCTCATGGACAGCACGCCGGCCGCCCCGATCACCATGCCGCTCCAGGCGACCCAGGCGGGCAAGGCGTGGCTGGCGCGTCCCGTCGCGGCGACCAGGAAGACCGCCACGCCAAGGGCGGCCATGGCCGGGCCCGCCCCGGTGATGAAGGACAGATCCGAGACGGCCCGATACGTGGACAGCTGCGCCCTGGAGCCGATCTGGGCCAGAACCCAGCTGGTACTGGCCGAGAGCAGGAGGAGAGTGCCGGCGACGGTGGCCAGCGCGCGGACGACGTCGGCCCGGGTGCCGCTGCCGTACCTGCGGACGAACGCGGTCAGCCAGGGGACGAAGGCCAGCAGCGCGAGGGCGGACACCCCCTGGAGCAGGCCCAGCACACGGAAGAGGTCCTCCAGCTTCGCTGGATCCTTCAGCCGATACGCCTGCACTTCGGCGTCGCTGGAGTACGGCGTTACGGTGCCGGACGGGCTCAGCGTCCCGATGATGACGAGGCTGGCCACGAAGAACAGGGCGTACAACACGCCGGTCAGAGCGCCGACGTCACGACGACGGCCGCTGGTTCGGGTGAGCGTGGCGGTGGTCATGGAGGCGATTCCTCCCAGGGAGAGTTGGTGGCGACGGAGCGGGAGTTCCGGCCCCGGTGTCTTCACGATCACAGAGCGGATGCTGTGGGACGTCCCACGCAGGAAGGCCGTGTGCGTACTCCTAGTGACGTACAAGTCCATCCGCTGAGCTGCTCGGAACGCCAGCCGTACTCGCCTCGGCGCAGCGGTGTTCGCCGGTGTGGTCCAGGACGAGGTCTTCGGCCCTCTCGTCCTCTTCGGTCTGGGCGGCACCGCGACCGAGGTGCTCGCCGACCACGCCGCTCGCCTCGCCCCGCTCACCGATCAGGACGTCCACGACCTGATAACGGCTCCGCGCTGCGCCCCGCTCCTGTTCGGCGCGCACGGTGACGGGCCTGTCGGCCTCAAGGCCCTGGAACAGCTGCTCCTGCGGGTGTCCCGCATGGCGAGCGAGCTACCGCAGCTCGCCGAAACCGACTTCAACCCCGCTCGAGTGGTACGGAGGCCGGTGTCCCCGAAGACGCGGTGTCCGCATGGCACGACCTCCTCGCGACAGTGATGATTTGTGCCTCGTGCCCACCGTGGCGTGCCAAGGACCGGGCGAGTAAGGGCCCGGCAGCCCCTTTGAGTGCCCGATCGGCCCGACTTTCTCTTTCACCAGCTGTGCGGAACGACGGCGACGGGGCAGTCCGCGTGGTGGAGCACGGCGTGGGCGACCCGACCCAACTGCAGACACAGGTGGTGGCCGGTCCGCCGCCGACACCGCCCAAGCCGAGGAGAAATTCGCCGAACCGGGCGGCGTTGGTGACGCTGCTGATCTGGGGACCGGCCTGGGGCTGGATCGTCTTCGCCAACGTCCTGCTCGGCATCAACCAGGGCCTGAACTGGTCCACCACCGTCATCATGAAGATCGACCTGGTGGGCCCGGCCCGGCGCGGCCTGGCCATGGGCTTCAACGAAGCCTCCAATTACGTCGCCCTGGCGGCCACCGCCCTGGCCACCGGCCCGATCGCCGCCCACTGGGGGCTGCGCCCCGCCCCTTTCCTCCTCGGCGCCGCCTACACCGCCCTCGCCATCCGCGAGACCCGCGACCACGCACGCGCCGAGGCCGCCCGTCGCCACACGGCGGCGACCTGCTCGGGTATGCCGACATCGTGCGAGCCGAGACCGTCGAGCGCCCGGTGACCGGCGCCGATGGGCCCCGCACCGCCCTCGACACGCTGGTCCGCGCCGTGCGGCTGTGACCTCCCGGAACAGATCCGCCACCAGACAGGTTTCAGCCGATATACCCCGCCGGGTATGCCTGAGACGGGTAAAATACCCCCTGCGGTATGAACTCGAGGAGTGGTCATGGAACTGGAGCTTGAGGGTGCGGACCTGAAGTCCGTGTTGAACCGACTGCGCCGCGCGCAGGGGCAGATCTCAGGCGTGATTCGAATGATCGAAGAAGGCCGCGATTGCGAAGACGTCGTCACGCAGCTCGCCGCCGCGTCCCGCGCCCTGGACCGGGCCGGTTTCGCGATCATCGCCACCGGTCTACAGCAGTGCCTGACCGACATCGACACCGGTCGGAAGAACGGTGATGACACCGAGCAGATCCGCAACCGGCTGGAGAGGCTCTTCCTGTCACTGGCGTGAGAGCCGCACGAAACACTCGTTCCGTACGGGCGCTTTCGAGACCTCTCCGAACGCCGGCGCGCGTAGGCCACAGACACCGGGACACCCGTTCAGGCACCGTCGAGTCATCGAAAGGCAAGGCCATGCCCTACGACCGCACCGTGCACCTCCACACCGACTTCGCCACCGCCGTCGAACGCGTCCACGAGGCCCTGTCCGTGCAGAGCTTCGAATCCTGACTGAGATCGACGTCACCGCCACCCTCAAGGCCAAGCTGGACCAGGACATGGAGGAGTACGTCATCCTCGGCGCCTGCAACCCGTCACTCGCTCGCCGCGCCCTCGACGCCGACCGCTCCATCGGCCTGCTGCTTCCCTGCAATGTCGTCGTCGGCGCCGAGGGCGGCCGCACCGCTGTCCAGGCGCTCGATCCGGAGACGATGGTCGCCCTCACCGGGCTCGATGCCGTGCGCCCCATCGCCGACGAGGCGACCCGCAGCCTCGACGCGGCGCTCGCATCCCTCCCCACCCGGACCGCGTAGATCGGACACAGCTGCGCGCAACCGGACGGCACCGCCTGCTCTGCAGCCGGTGCCACGCCGGTCGAGGGCATGCACCCCTCTCGGACACCGGCAGCTCACAGCGTGGCACGCATGCTCAGCGTGCTGAATGACGCCGTCCAGGAACGTGCGCCGTACGGGTGCACGGGCCTGGCGTACGCACGGGCCTGTGCACCCCAGCAAATCCGCAACGCCACCCCAGGGCGGCCCATCAACGGGCCACCGGATGTCCCACTCCTACCGGGCCCTCATCCGACTGCGCCGCACCCTGAGTGCCTCCGTTCGCACCGACGTCCGCAGCAGCCGCCTCCACCCGACGCGGCCCGGCTCACACCAGGTACACCGACAGCCGCAGGGATCTCGCGATGTCATGAATACCCCCGGGGGTATTCATGTTACGGTCGTACATATACCCCCGGGGGTAATCCACGTACGAAGGGACATCTCCGTGTTCTTCATCGACACCATCGAGCTCGACGGTCTCGGCAACCGCCACTACTTGGCCGGCGGCCGGCAGACGGCCGTGGCGGTGGACCCGCCGCGCGACTTCGACCAGGTCCTTGCGGCGGCCGCCCGGCGCGGGGTGCGGATCTCGCACGTGGTGGAGACCCACATCCACAACGACTACGTCACCGGTGGCCTGGAGCTGGCGCGGGTCACGGGCGCCGCCTATCTGGTGCCGGCCGCCGCCCGTGTGTCGTTCGCCCGGGTGCCGGTGGTCGACGGCGACACGGTCACCGTCGACGACGGGCTGGACCTGCGAGCCGTGGCCACACCGGGTCACACGCCGCACCACACGTCGTACGTGCTGCAGGAGAACGGCGTGCCGGTGGCCGCGTTCACCGGTGGTTCGCTGCTGATCGGCACGGTGGGCCGGCCGGACCTGGTCGAGCCGCGGCTGACCGAGCAGTTGGCCCGTGCCCAGCACGCCTCGGCGCACCGTCTGGCGGACGAACTGCCCGACGAGACGTCCGTGCTGCCCACCCACGGCTTCGGCAGCTTCTGCTCCTCGGCGCAGGCCGAGGGGGACGCCACCACCATCGGCAAGGAGAAGAGCGTCAACGCGGCGCTGACCCAGGACGTGGACTCCTTCGTCGTCCGGCTGCTGGCCGAGCTGGACGACGTGCCCGCCTACTACGCGCATATGGGTCCGGCCAACGCCGGCGGCCCGGCTCCGGTGGACCTGACTCCCCCGGCCATCGCGGACGCCCAGGAGATCGCCGCCCGCCTCGCGGCCGGCGAGTGGGTCGTCGACCTGCGCAGCCGTATCGCGTTCGCCGAGGGCCATGTCGCCGGTTCGTTCAACTTCGAGGCGGACGGAAAGATCGCCACCTACCTGGCCTGGATGATCCCGTGGGGCAAGCCGGTGACCCTGCTGGCCGAGTCGCCCGAGCAGCTGGCAGCCGCCCAGCGCGAACTCGTCCGGGTCGGCATCGACCGGCCAGCCGCCGCCGTGACCGGCTTGCCCCAGGAGTGGGTGGCCGAGGGCGGCTCCCTGTCCTCCTTCCCCCGGTCCACGTTCGCCCAACTGGCCGAGCACGGCACCGACGGCATCGTCGTCCTGGACGTACGCCGCGACTCCGAGCGCGCCGCCAGGTACATCGAGGGCTCCGTGCACATCCCCATCCACCAGTTGCACCAGCGGCTGGGCGAGGTGCCCCCCGGGACCGTCTGGGTGCACTGCGCCGGCGGCATGCGGGCCGGTATCGCCGCCTCACTCCTGGACGCCGCGGGCCATGACGTCGTGGCCGTCGACGACGGATTCGACGCCGCCTCCAACGCCGGACTGACCGTCGTCACCGGCTGAACGGCATTGCCGTACCCCTCTATCCGCTCCCCCGAGAGGTTGTGTCATGTTCCTCTTCCGAAGCGGCGGGGACCGCGTCACCGTAGACGAGGCCCACCGATGCACCCATGGAACCGACGCCCCGGCCGTGCTGCTGGACGTGCGCGAGCAGGACGAGTGGGACGCCGGTCACGCTCCCGGCGCCCTCCACGCACCGCTGTCCCGCCTGGTGGCGGACGGGGCAGTGCCCGCCGCCGCCCAGGGGCGGCCGCTGGTGGTGATCTGCCGCAGCGGCAACCGCTCGCAGCAGGCCGCCAAACTGCTGGCCGCACGCGGCGCCGAGGCCGTGGACGTCAAGGGCGGCATGCAGGCATGGGCCACCGCCGGTCACCCGGTCGTCGAAGAACGCGGAAACAACGGCTCCATAACGTGAGCGCCCTGATCCTCGCCCTCGTCGCCGGTGCCGTCATCGGACTGGCCCTGGGCGGCCTCGGCGGAGGCGGCAGCGTCCTCGCCGTACCCGCCCTGATCTACCTGCTCCACTTCACCCCGGCGCAAGCGACGACAGCCAGCCTGGTCATCGTCACCCTCACCTCGGTCACGGCCCTCGTCGGGCACGCCCGGGACGGCAACGTCGCCTGGCGCACCGGGCTGCTCTTCGCCGCAGCCGGCATCGTGCCCGCGATGCTCGCCGGGGCCGCCGCCGACCACCTGCCCCAGAGCACGCTCACGGTCGCGTTCGCCGTCATCGCGGCACTCGCCGCGCTGCGCATGCTCCGACCCGCCCGCAGCGAGCCGTCCGGCACGGTCGACCCAGGCAAGGCGGGCGCCGCCGGAGCCGGCCTCGGCGCGGTGACCGGGTTCCTGGGCGTGGGCGGCGGCTTCCTCGCCGTG
Source organism: Streptomyces cynarae (assembly GCF_025642135.1). NCBI lineage: Bacteria > Bacillati > Actinomycetota > Actinomycetes > Kitasatosporales > Streptomycetaceae > Streptomyces > Streptomyces cynarae. The sequence goes on from NZ_CP106793.1 coordinate 201,329, forward strand.
CCAGCACTGGTGAGCGTGCTGAGCCTGCCCATGCGCCGGGCCGTCGGCAGCAGCCTGCTGGTCATCACGATTAACTCCCTGGCTGCGCTCGTCGCTCGAGCCGGCACCGGCATGCACCTGGACTGGGCCGTCATCGCACCGTTCACCGCGGCGGCGATCCTGGGCGCCTGGGACGGCAAACGCCTGTCGAAGAAGATCAAGGGACATACCCTTCAGCGCCTCTTCGCCTACGTGCTGCTCGCTGTCGCGGCCTTCATGCTCGTCGACGCGATCGCATGACCATGCCCGCACCTAGGGCAGGTGGACGGGAAAGCGTCAGGCCAGCGAGAGGAAGAGCTTCTCCAGTCGGGCACGCATCTGTTCACGGTCCTCACCGGACCCGTCACCACTGCCGGAGTCCGCGAGGCACCGCTGGAGACCGGTGGCGATGACGGCGAACCCGGCCCGGTCAAGCGCGCGGGATGCGGCCGCGAGTTGGGTGATGACCTCCTCGCAGTCGCGGCCCTCTTCGATCATCCGGATCACTCCGGATATCTGACCTTGCGCCCGGCGCAGCCGGTTCAGCACCGACCGCAGCTCCGCACCCGCCAGATCAAGTTCCACGACCGCTCCTCACAGACACCCCACGGAAAACAGCGCTCCCGTACCCGGGGCACCCTCGACTCACAAGGATGACACTCGCCATGACCACCCCCACCACCATCGACGCCCGCCAGGCCCGCAGCCGCCTGCAGGAACTCACCGTGATTGACGTCCGCACCCCGGGCGAGTATGCCGGCGGCCATATACCCGGCGCCCTGAACATCCCTCTGGACCAGCTCGACCGGGCACTACCGGACATCCGCACCGCCGCCCAGCGCGGCGAGGTTCTCGTCGTCTGCGCCTCTGGCGCCCGCTCCGAGAACGCGTGCCGCAGACTCGCGGATGCAGGCATCCACACCGCCACACTCGCAGGCGGCACCGGCGCCTGGGCCGCCCAGGGCCATGACCTGCACCGGCCCGAGGGAAGCACGAACGCGACCTGGGGTATGGAACGCCAGGTCCGCCTCACCGCCGGCTCGGTCGTCCTGCTCGGCCTGGCACTGGGCGAGTTCGTTCACCCTGCCTTCCTGCTGCTGTCCGCCGGCATCGCCGGCGGGCTCGTCTTCTCGGCCGTGACCAACACCTGCGGCATGGCCGCCATGCTCGCCAAGCTCCCGTACAACCGGCCTCGCAAGGCCGACCTCGAGGCGACGCTGGCACGGCTGCGCGCCAACTGAGTCCGGGACCGCGATGCGCACGACACCGCCCGCTCCCGACATGCCCCGCGGCGGCCTCCGCCGTGCCCGTACCCCGGGACGCGGCCGGGCCGTAGCGGGGAGATGCCCATTGAGACACACGGGGGCATGTCCCGTCCGCTCACGGTGAGGACGGTGGTCCTTCAGCACAGCCAGGGCTGTGGGTCTCTTCCCGTACAGAGCCACTGGACCAGTCATGGAACCGGCCAGGACCCCGCCCGCCTCGCCACCGTCACCGTCCGGCGCTCCGCCAACGCTTCGTCCGCGCCGCACCGCCCCGACCCGGCAGTGACGCGCGCGGTGTTCGCCGTCCTCGGCGAGGCGGGCCTGGACCCTGCCGACGCCCGCCGCCGGGTGGGCCGCATCGCCCTGGAAACGGTCGACGCGGAGGCGGAGAACCAGCTGATCGCCCAGCGCGCCGCACTGATCGCCGCCGACAGCTGGCCGCGACGCCCTCTGCTGATCCCGGCCGTCGACGCCGAGAGCGGCGAGCCGACCGTGTGGGACGCCACCGCCGGCGTCCCACTGGTTCGCGCGGTCGCCGCGTCCAGCACGTTCCCCGGAATTGAGCCCCCTGTCACCGTCGACGGCCGCCGCTACCTGGACGGCGCCTTGCGAGCCGGCACCAACACCGACCTGGCGGCTGATCCCCGCACGGTGGTGGTGGTCGACCCGCTCGCCCACCACCACCCACACCCCACACCCGACGGCGCCCACATCCTGGCCCCCGATCCCGCCGCCGTGCGCCTCATCGACGCCGAGCAGAGCGACCCTGAAACGTGGAAGACGGCCTACCAGGCAGGCCGGACCCAGGCCCGCGCGGCAGCCGAAGAACTACGCGCGCACTGGCGGCCAGCCTCGGCTCAAGGCTGAAAGACTCCGAGCCGCTCTTCGCTCCACCTCTTTGCATCCCGGACCACGTGGGGAAATCGATTGAGCACGTCTGCGGGGTACCCCGAGCGGCGGTGCCCGGATCCAAAGAACGCCATCAGGGTCGAACCTCACGGTCAAGCGGGTCCAGGCCTCGTCGTCGAAACCAACCGACGATCTGCCTCATGAGACACATCGAAGTCTCGAACAGCGAGCCCATCTGCCGCCCCTCCTCCACCACCGCGGTTGAGACGAGCGGCCGCGAACACAGCCCAGACGGAGGTCGGATGTCGGAGGCAGGGACTAATGTCCCTGCTCGCCGTCGATAGGAGAGCCATGAACACGCACGTGCACTGGTCGGGAGTTCGAGAGCGCGTCATCGCAGTGGAGGAGGCCGAGCGTCGATCCCGTGGCCGTGGGCCGTCGCGATATCCGACGTTCGAAGCCGTCCTGACTCCCGCCGAGATCGCCGAGGTCGAAGCACAGTTCGGTGTCGCGCTCCCCGACGACTACCGCACGTTTCTGGCGGAGGTCGGAGCCGGCGGCCCCGGGCCGGCATTCGAGCTCACGTCGTTGCGCCGAATCGACGGGAAGTGGGGATGGGTCTGGGCGAACGACGAGGACCATCCCTGGCTGCTGGACCCCAGTGGGCCGTTCGTCGAGACGGAAAACTGGGCCGACCAGCAGATAGCGACCCTTCGCGCCGCCGGGTACGAACCCACCACACGTGACGAAGAGGACGACTATCTGGGCGACTACCGCAAGGTCTTCGGAGATGCCGGCGACGATGCCTGGTTCCTGCAACGCGGGCGGGGTGCGATCCCCATCAGCGACAACGGATGCGGGATGACCGGCTGGCTCATCGTCGTCGGCCCGCACCGCGGGGAACTCCGCGACCGCGACTGCGCGGTCAACCCGCCCTACGAGCCGTACGTCGATGCAAACGGAAACCGTCACACCTTCCGTAGTTGGTACCTCGAGTGGCTTGAGCAACGTGAGAGGGCAGCTCGGTGATGAAGGGCTGGTGACCCTGGCCCGCCCCGCGCGCAGCGGCCTACCCAACCGTTCCCTTCAGGCGACGAAGCTGGTCAACGAACTGGTCGAGGCCGCCGACGAGAAGCAGCTCAGCAAGACCATCGCCCGCTACGGCCGTGTCGATCTTTTGTGCATCGATGAGCTGGGCTGCATGGAACTCGACCGGCACGGCGCCGCACTGCTGTTCCAGGTTCTGACTGAACGCGAGGAGAAGAACAGCGTCGCCATCGCCTCCAACGAGTCGTTCCGCGGCTGGACCAAGACCTTCACCGACCCCCGCCTATGCGCGGCCATCGTCGCCCGCCTGACCTTCAACGGCACGATCATCGAGACCGGCACCGACTCCTACCGGCTCGCCTCCACCCGCGCCCGAGCCGAGGGACCCGCTAAGGCCGGCTGACACTGCCGCCTCGACTCGACCTCCGCCCGTGCGGCCGGCGGTCGAGTCGGGTGGTGGAAACACCTACTTGCTGGCGCGGGCCACGAGCAGCGGCTGGAAGAAGCCTGTCTCCTGCGGCATTCGCCAGCCGGGGTCGGCAAACCCGGCCTCGGCTGCGAGGCCGGCCAGCCGGTCCTGGCCGAGTGCCCAGTAGGTGGTCCGGCGGACCTGAACGCGCCATTCTCCGCCTGCCGGAAGAAGTTGGAAGTGCTCCAAGTCATAGTGCTCGCCGTCGTCGTGCCAGTGCCAGAGCTGGAAGGTGACTGTCCGTTCTTCGCCGTCGGCAGCCTGGTGGACTTGTGGAGGCGTCGAAGCAGGGCGGTCGCGCAGCAGGTCGTCATAAGGGCGTGTGCTGACCAGCAGCAGGCCGGCGGGACGCAACACACGGCGCATCTCGGCCAGGGCAGCGCGCACATCCTGCTCCGTCAGCAGGTGAGGCAGCGAGTTGTCGGCGCAGACGACGACGTCGAACTGGCCATCGGGAAACGGGAGGCGTCGCATGTCGGCGGCGGCCGTGCACAGGCTCAGGTTCTGGCGGGCGGCCTCACGAGCAGCGCGGGCGGCGGCGCGGGGGCTGAGGTCCGTCCCGGTGACGCGGTGCGCGCGCAGCGCCAGGCCGATGGCCTGCGTGCCAATACCACAGGAGCAGTCGAGCACCGCCGCGCAATCCTGGCCGATCAGGGCGTCCAGCGCGTCCCCCTGTCGGCGGATGCTCGCGTCCCAGTTTGAATAGATCAGATGGTAGTAGTCGGCCAGTTCGTCGTAGAAGTGCGCCACTGATGTCTCGGGCATGACCCGAGATTACCGGCCCTGGTTCCCCCGAAGCCCTGGTCACCCCCGTGGTCGACGCGAACGCCCTCACCGCCGATAGTGCCGTCATTTCTCGTGAACATCTGCGCACGATGACGTCGAACGCGCTGATCGCCGACTGCTGCTGAAACTTATCGACAAACCCTGCTGCTGAACGTGAACGAAGCCAGGAAGCCGGCCCCAGGCCCTGCGCGTGCTGGGCAACGTGTTGCTGAACAGCTTTTTCACGTGAGCACTGCGATGCCGGCTGCCCTGCCTTTCCTGATCAGTTTGGCAGCCGTCCCTGACATCGCGGTGCGCCCAGGTTTCGTCGACCTTTTGGTCGTTGCCGCGGAGCTGTCCCAACTCGTCGACATGAACAACGAAAGCCAGGTGCTGCTACTCGGCAACGACTACGATCACCCGGAACGCGAATGGTGCAGGGCCGCCTTTGCCGCACACGCTTCTGCGCTGCGCGCGTCGTTACAGGGCGAGACCCTTCCGGACGGACTGATCAGCGCAGACGACCGCGAGTGCCTGCTCACGTCGCCGCGCTGCGTCAGGCGATTGGCCGCCATGACGCCGGCGTATCCGCCGCCGATCACGACCACATTGGTGCTCTCAGTCATGGTGTCTCCGTAAATTGTCACGCGGCCTGGGAGGGCCGGATTGGGCGGCGGTGGTCGACGAGAAGGGGTGACCCTCTGGTCGAAGAAGATCGGCAACGACGACTCGGCAATCCTGACGGCGCTCGCATCCTGGGCCTGGCCGTGAGTTCCACTGGGCCGTAGACGTGGCCCGCACGTCCTCCGCGCTGCCCGGCCGAACGGTCAGCCGCATGTCCGGGGCCTGCCGCGGCGAGGACAAGACCGAACGCAGGTGACTCCCCCGTCATCGCCGAAACCGCCCGGCAGCGCCCTCGCCGGGGGAACCGGGCCAGCAGGCGCGCTCATCCGCTGATGGTCAGCCGTACGGCGTCGGTGTGGGAGAAGTCCAGGTCGGCCATGTCGGCGGGGACATCAGTGCAGTGCATGGGTGACGGCGGCCGACGCATGGGCTGCGGGCTTGTCAGGCCGGCCCAGGCAGGGTGTTCCGGCGAGGCTCGCGCCTCATCTTCTGAGCTGCTCCGTGAGGAAGGTGATGATCTCATCACGGGCACGCGCCGTCGGATGACCCTGCTCGTCCACGAAATGTGCCGTGACGACGCTGTGGGCGCACCCGACGACGTCGCGGAAGAAGGGCGGAGGGTTCGTGTTCGCCGCGTCGGCGGGAAGGACGCGTCCGTCGAACGCTTCGCCGAGTAGTGCTTGGTAGGCCGCGAAGCGCTGACCAGTGCACCACCTGTCGTTGTCGAAGCGGTAGGCGAGCACCTTCAGTCCGTCTCGTTCGACGCGTTCGGCGAGGGCAACAGCGTCTTCATCTGCGATCTCCAGCCCTCCAGGGTCGTCGAGCGGCAGCGAGGGATGGTTGACGACCGGGGCGATGACGGCTGGTTCGAGTGCCATGGTCAGCGCGAAGTTGCCGGTGAAGCAGAGCCCGACCGCGCCGACGCCCGGCCCACCGCACTCCGCGTGCGCGATACGCGCGAGGCCGCGCAGCCACGCCACGACGGGACTGGTGCCGCCCCCGGCGAACGCGCGGAACTCGGCGCTGACGCATGCGCGCCGCACGACGGCCTCGCCGGCCTCGGTGGTGGGGTAGGCGCCGTCGACGCCGAAGAGAGAGGGCAGATACACACAGAAGCCGGCATCGCGTATCCAGCGTGCCAGGCGCGCGACGTCGGGACTGATGCCCGGCATCTCGGGCATCAGGATGACGCCGGGTCCTGTCCCGGCGACGTACACGGTCTTGTTGACGTCATCGACGCCGACGGCTCTCGGGGAGAAGTCGTCCAAGGGGTCGTCGCGCCGTGCTCGCATCGTTGTCATGATCGAGAGTGTGGTGCGACACTGCTCCCACGAGAAGCGGCGACATCGCCACAGAGTGCGGCGATATCGCCACCCTCGCGTGGAGCCGGAGGAACCATGAAACCGCTGCGCCTGGGTGTGCTCGCGTATCCCGGCTGCTTCGCCTCGGAGGTGTTCGGCATCCCCGACCTGCTGGCCATGGCCGATCACATTGCGGCGGCGCACGGGTCGGACCGACCGCCGTACGAGGTGTCCGTCGTCTCGCCGCGGCGGCGGGTGGTCGCGGCCGGCGGCTCGGCCATCGAGGTCTCGGCGCTGCGCCCCGTCGACATCCTGATCGTGCCGGGTTTTGAGCTTTCGCCCGGCCTCGATCTCGACGCGACGCTTGCGAACCTGAAGCCCGAGGTGGCGTCGATTCGGTCGCAGGCCGCCTCCGGTATCGCTGTCGTGTCGATCTGTGTCGGCGCCTTCCTCGTCGCCGAGGCGGGCCTGCTCGACGGGCGCGAGGCCACGACGGCCTGGCTGTTCGCGGATCGGTTCGCCCGTCGATACGCCAACGTCAAGGTGCGCCCCGAGCATCTGGTGGTCACCGACCGCGGTGTGACGACGACCGCCGCCTTCAGCGCCATGTACGACTTCGCACTCCAGTTGATCCGTGAGCACGACGGCCTCCGCGTCGCCCGCAGCACCGCGCGCATCGCGCTCGTCGACGACGCGCGCTCCACCCAGGCTCCCTACGTGGACCTGGAGCTGATACCCGCCGTCGGCCGTGAGTTCTCACTCGGTGTGAAGCGGTGGCTCGACCAGAATCTCGGGGCTCGCCACGACCTGTCCGCCCTCGCCGAAGCGTTTCACGTGAGCACGCGCACCATGCTCCGCCGCTTCGGTCAGGAGGCCGGTCAGACCCCGCTCGCGTACCTGCAGTCGGCTCGGGTCCGCAGGGCTCGTCATCTGTTGGAGACCACCGACAGGACCATCGCGCGCATCGCCGCCGACCTCGGGTACGCGGACACGAGCACCTTCAGCGCCATCTTCGCCCGGCACACGGGCCAGCGGCCGCGGGACTACCGTGCCACGTTCCGCCGGCCTGTTCGCGAAGCGGGCCGCAACGCCGCGCAGGCCCCTGACCTCCCGGCACAGGAAGGCGTCCACCTCGGCGCTGGACGCCCAGATCCGGTAGGAGGACCCGTAACTGAAGCGGAGATACCCTGATCGGCCGGATCCGGGACAAGATCCGGATACTGCGCGGCGCATCAGTCGACAACGAACAGACGGGCGCCTTCTTGCGTGCTTGAGCGGTGTGGCTGCGTGTCGTTTCCGACCTGATAGCTGTCGCCGGCCTTGATGGTGACGATTTCACCGTTTGCCAGTTCGGTGGTGAGTGTTCCTTCTAGGACCAGCAGGATGTGGCCCCGACTGCACCAGTGATCGGCCACGTAGCCGGGGCTGTACTCCACCATCCGAACGCGCACGGAACCGAATTCACGTGTGCGCCAGGTCGCGCTCCCCGAGTCGCCTGCATGCACTGAAGGGGTGACGTCCGACCAGTCAGTGATTCCGAAGGGTGTGTCAGCCAAATCCATCATCCCGCGCTCCTTTCGCCGGCACTCGCCTGCCACGTGCGTCCCATTGCTCGAAGCAGCGCCGGATACACCGCCACGTATCGGAAGGGCTTGATAGCGGCCATGTATGCGGTGCCGAGCAGCCCGTTCGGCTTCACCAGGACGGCCATCTGGCCGCGGTAGCCACCGGCCTCGTCCGGGACCCAGCCGATGTGCATCACCGCGTGCACGGTCCGGTTGGCCGTCTCGGCCGCCCACTCGTCGTGCAGTTGGTAGAGGGAGGTGAACGGACCCGAGCGGGCATCGGGCCCCCGCGGACCCTCGCGGAGGTCGGCCGGCAACCGGTCGCGCAGCGTCGGCACCCGGGTGCCTATGCCGGAGCCGGCTTTGTCCCAGCCGAGCAGCCTCCCGAGCTTCCAGCGAACCGCGAAGAGCAGGCGGTACACCGGGGAGGGGGAGGAGGTGGTGGCCCCGTCTCTCGCCCCGTTCGCGATCTGGCGGACCAGGTGCGGGAAGTCGTCGGGACCGCCCGGTGTCGGCAGCACCCAGACATCCTCGACGCGAAAGTCACCGGCGATCTCGTGGATCCGCCAAGGGCGGGACGTGTGCGCCGTTGTGGGGAGTCTCATCAGTTGGCCTCTATCTATACGTCGCTGCACCGTGTGGCGGAGTGGTGATTGCGCATCAGAGCGCCAACTTCCTGTAGAAGCACACCCGGTCGAGCCCAGGACCGTCGTAGTCACTGTGCAGGGGCAGACCATCGACCTCTCGGTCCCCACTTTCGAGGCTGAATCCCATAGCGCGGTGAAAGGCGATGGAGCCGGTGTTTCCCGGCGAGGTAATCGCACGCACCTCTGTGCGGCCGGCTTCGGCGGCATGCTGGAAGAAGGCCGTGTACAGACGCCGAGCAGCCCCCTGCCCACGAAGCTTGGGATCCACTCCCACGAAGTGGATGTACGCCTCTTCGTCGTTGTCGGCGGCGTGAAAACCAATGAGGAACGCCCTGATGCCGGCGGCTTCGTCCTCCAGGACCAGGCTGGTGCCGGAGAAAAACTGCAAGAACAGCTTGGGGAGCAGCAGCGACAGCTCGCGGGCCTGCGCGGGGGTACGTGAGTCCGCCCACCACTGCTGCACACATGCGATGATCGTGCCGTGGTCGGAGACGCGGGCCTGTCGCAACACTGGCATGTCGTTCCCTCTCGGAGTCATGGCGTTGGCCGGGCACCCGCTTCGAGCGAAACTCTCCGTCAGACGCTGACGGCTATTTTCCCGCGTGCGCGACCACTCCTCAGGTAGCCGATTGCCTCCGGAACGTCGGCCAGCGGGTAGGTCCGGTCGACGACGGGTGTCATCGCGCCCGCCTCGATGAGCTCCGCGAGGAGCCGCAGGTCCTCGTGGCTCTGCGTGGAGAAGAAGCCGCGGAGGCGCTGGCCGGTGAACGGAGACAGCAGCAGTGCTCGCAGGAGTCGGCCCATGCCGCCGAACCACTTCCCGCCGTCCTCACCGCCGACCATGACCAGCGTCCCGCCGCGGCTGAGGACGCGGCGCAGCCGGGCCAGGGGGCGGTTGCCGGCGATGTCGAGGACGAGATCGTAGCGGCGGGTGCCGTCGGTGGGGTCCTGACGCCTGTAGTCGATCACCTCGTCGGCGCCGAGGGAGCGGACCAACTCCGCTGTGGCGTCGCTGCAGACACCGGTGACATGGCCGGCCCCGAGGGCCTTGGCCAGTTGCACCGCGAAGGTGCCCACGCCGCCACCGGCGCCGATGACGAGGACGCTCTGCCCGGACCGCAGTCGCCCGACATCGCGCAGCGCCTGGAGGGCTGTGCAGCCGGAAACCGGGACGACGGCCGCCTGCTCGAAGCCGGCGTTGCCGGGCTTGCGGGCGAGCCTGTCCTGCCTGGCGCAGGCATACTCGGCGAACGACCCGTCGCAGGTGCCGTACACCTCGTCGCCCGGCTGGAAGCGGGTGACGCCCGGGCCGACCGCCTGCACACGTCCCGCGACATCCATGCCCCGGACGCGTACCTTGGGCGCCCGCAGCCCGAACCCGAGGGCACGCAGCAGATATGGCTGGCCCGTGGTGAGGTGCCAGACGCCCGGGTCGACGGATGCCGCCCGGACCTGGATGAGCACCTCGCCGCTACCGGGCTCCGGCTGTGCGATCTCTTCGACACGCAGGCCCTCGGGCGGTCCGTAGGCGTCTTGGACGATGGCCTTCACTTGCCCTCTCCCTCAATTGCGCCGGATTCATCGGTTCCGGGGTACTGGAAAACCTCTTCGAGCGGGACGCGGAACACTCGGGCGATCTGGAAGGCCATCTCCAGGGTGGGCGAATAGCGGCCCTGCTCGATGGCGATGACGGTCTGGCGTGTCACGCCGATGCGGCGGGCGAGTTCGGCCTGGGTCATCTCGCCGTTGGCGAAGCGCAGCGCCCGGATCGTATTGGTGACCCTGGTCGGCCTCACCACGGGTGGAAGCCCAGCCGGTAGGCGACGATCTTCGCCGAGGACGACAGGATCGCCGACAGGACGAACGCCAGGTAGATGGCGTTGGCGATCCAGAACTGATCGGCACGGACCATCGCGAGGACGAGTCCGGCCACGCCGCCGATCACGATGAACGACTGCCCGATGTACATGCCGAAGCGGTGGATCTCCCGGTCGCGCTGATCCTTGGTGTTCGCGCCCTCGGGAGACACGATCGCCACCGTGATGTTCAGCGCGATCTGCGTGACGATCGCCGCACCGACGGTCCACAGCAGCGGGAACGCATAGGACGTCTGCGCCAGCGGCGCCGCTCCTTCGTGCCGCCGCAGGACGACGCCCAGGTACGCCGCGTATGACCCGACCGTGACCAGAACCATGATCCAGGCACGTTTCTCTTCGAATGCCACTGCCGCTCCCGATGTAAAGAAAGCTTGACACGGGCAGTGTCAAACCATCGCGACATGATGTCAAGTTTTCTGTACATCGCAGAGTGGCGGCCACCGGTTGGGTCGGCAAGCGCTGACCCAACCGCTGCACCGCGACGATCTGCGCGTCGGCCGGCGTGCTGTCGCTGGTGCTCTTGAAGTCGATCCGCGTCAGGTAGAAGTACCGCTGGTCGACGCCGATCTCGGGGAAGTCAGCGAACTGCCCTGAGGCGCTGATGGCGGGCAGCGTGAGTTGCACAGTTGCCGGTGCCGGAGCTCTGCTGGGCCACCGACAGCAGCCAGTTGGTGCCGTCGTCGGCGACCATGGCGTAGCGGCTGCCCCGCGGATCGATGATGACGTGGGGGTCGAATACGCTGGTGGACGCGGTGCGCTTGAACCAGTTCTGCAGCGTGCTGGTGTACTGCTGGGTGCCGGACTGGCTGTAGATGGCGAAGGACTCGTTGACCGACTCCAGCACATCGCTTGTGCCGGCCGCGGCGCTGACGTCGGAGGATGATCGGCGCTGTCCATCGACTGGAACCCGCAGGACTACCACGACACCTACGAGGAGCAGGTCGAGGAGTTGGCCGAGGCCGGCTGCAGGGTCGTCCCGCTCGCCGGGCGGGTTTCGGCCTTCTGCGGGATCAACGACTTCAGGTGGCAGATCCGCATCCGGATGTGCCGCCCCCGGCAGGGGGGCCACGGGGTGTGCGGCTCATTACAGCCACACACCGACGGCGACGATCGCGAGGCCCACGATCCCGAAGCACCCCGTCGTGGCAAGGAGCACCCGCCAAAGACCCTTTTCACGCGGCTGCTCGGTGCGACGCCACGCGGTGAAGCCCGCGGTCACACCCGCGAGGATGAGTGCACTCCCAGCAATAACGACCAGCGCCGAGAAGAAGCCCCTCCAGCCGGGGTCGTAGTCGGGTTGTTGTGGGCGACCCCCGCGAGGATCACGTTGCCAAGCTCACCGTACACAGATCACTCGCCCGCTTTCTCGGCGCCGTTGCCAGGTTCTGGACATCCGACTCGATGCCGGAGCCCGCCGCGTGGACCACCGTGTTGAGGCCGGTGCTGAAGGAGTCTTGTACGCGGAGTCGGTGAGTCTGCCTCTGTCGCTGAGGTTTTCGCCGTCGAGGCTTCCGTGTTCCTCCATGTGATGGAAGTGGGCGCCGTTGGCGGCGTTTCCGGTCGCTTCGGTCACTGCGTTCGTCGCTGCGTCCCACGCGATCGTCGCGCCGTCCTGATGGTTCCACACGTCGGCCGTCAGGCCGCCGCTGATGTTGTCGAGCGCCCCGTCGACTGCGCTCCCGACCCGGTCGGCCTGCGGCCACCGCACGATCTTCAAGAATCCACACAACCCTTGATCATCTCGCCGCGGCCGCACGCGTCAGGTGTCGTAGTACTCGCCGTCGTCGCCCTGCACCCGCGCACCCAGCGCCTTCGCCACCTGGCACATCTTCGCGATCAGCGCATCGGTCGGGTGCTTGGCCACGATCCGTCCGGACCGCCACCACAGGGGCTCACGGCACGACTCCGCTTCCCTCCGCTGGACGGTTTCAGCAACCCACTGAGTGCCCCCTTGCCGGCCTTCTGGCATCGGGATCATTGCGAGGTCGGGATCGGCCGCGACCGCCTCTTCCCACTCCGTCATGCTGATGTCTTGGCCTTTTTCATCCCACCAGTTCTCACGCCGCGTGATGTGCACGTCGTAGCCCATGGCCAACGAGGGTAGACCGCAGTACTGACATGATCGCGAAGTCACACCGGAGTACTAGCCGAAAATGCGGACGGCCGTCCGGCGCGGGAGCTCGTCCCGACGTCCTGACGTAGGCGGCGTCGCAGTGAGCCGGACCGTGCGGGTCGCCACGTCCAGCAGTGCAGGGCGGTGTGTGGTCATGACCACCGTGCGGCCGACGACCAGCCGCCGCAGGGCACCGATCACCAGCCGCTCGGCGTCCGCGTCGAGGCCGGACGTCGGTTCGTCCAGCAGGACGATGGGCGCGTCGGCAAGCAGCGCGCGGGCGATCCCCACCCGCTGGCGCTGGCCACCCGACAGGCCGGTCCCGCGGTCACCGATCCGGGTGGCCAGACCGTCCGGAAGGTGCTGCGCGAAGTCGGTGACGAGCGCGGCCCGGGCCACCGTGGCCACATCGGCGTCGTCAGCGTCCGGTCGCCCGTAGCGGATGTTCTCGGCCAGGGTGCCGGGGAACAGGTAGGTGTCCTGGAGTACGACCGAGACCTGCCGGTGCAGCCACGACTCCGGGAGTTCGGTGGTCGCACGGCCGTCGATCGCCACCGAACCCAGGGTGGGCGGATACAGGCCCGCGATCAGAGCGAGTGAGGTGGATTTGCCGGCGCCGTTCGGGCCGGTCAGCGCGACCCGTTCGCCGGGAAGGACGGTCAGGTCCAGGTCGCGCAGCGCCTGCCGGGGCCCGTAGGCCATCGACACGCGCCGGAAGTCGATCCGCCCGGCCGTTCGAACGGGCAGCCCGGCCTCGCTCCGCGCCGGGCTGCGCGGCTCGTCCAGGATGGCCAGGACGCGCTCACCAGAGGCCTGACCCTGGGCGAAGGTGACGGACAGACGGGAGAGCGACTTGATCGGCGAGACCATGCTGTTGAGGTAGCTGATCGCGACCACCAGCTGGCCGACGCTCCACCAGTGGTTCAGCACCCCCGATCCGCCGATCCACACCAGCAGCGCGGTGCCGCCGGCCGTCGCCAGCTCCAGCAGTGGTACCCGGAGCGCCTGTACCCGGGTCGTTGCCAGCCCGGCCTGTAGCGCGCCCTCGCTCTCCACCGCGAAGTGGTGGTCGTGCAGATCCTGGCGGCCGAAGGAGTGCACCGTGCGGATGCCGTGCAGGGTTTGGGTGACCTGTGCGGCAAGCCGGCCCTCGGCCTCGCGTTCACGGCGTGCCGTCTGGTGGCCGAGCCTGCGGTTGTGTGCCCCGATCACGTAGACGAGCGGGATACAGCCGATGCCGATCAGGCCGAACCGCCAGTCCAGCCATAGGAGTGCGATGGCGAAGCTGACGACCGAGAGCATGGCGGGGAGGAGCGTCGCGAACAGGGCGACCAGGCTGTCCTTGATGCGGGCACAGTCGGTGATGATCCGGCTGGTCGACTCGCCAACAGCCTGCCGGTCGTGATAGCTCATCGGTAGCCGCTGCAGATGGCCGTAGGCGTCGGTGCGGATCGCCACGCTCATTCGTTCGCCGACGCCGTTCATCACTCGGTCGCCGACGTAGTCGAACACGCCGGAGACGGCCGCGATCAGTATGACCGCCCCGGCCGCGGTGGCGAGCATCGTCGCTTTTCCGGCGCCGAAGATGCCGATCAGGTGGGCGAGCGGGTTGTGCGCAGAGGCCATGCCGAGGACCCGGTCGACCACGGCCGCGATCGGCCACGGCGCGGCGAGGTCGGCGGCCATCTCGCAGATCCGCAGGCCCAGGCCGAGGAAGAGCGTGCCCAGGTACGGCAGGCCGTAGCCGCGGAACCGCCACAGGACCTGTCGCTGGTCCGCGCGCCGTATACCCCGGGTGCGGGTCATGGCCGGACCGCCGCCGTCCCCGGCCACTGCCCGGCCTCCGACGTCCCACGCGCCGGCGTCTGCGCGTCCGGTGATCCGGCTCGGGCCTGCATCTGCCACCGCAGTTCCCGGTTGCGGCCGTAGGGGAGGATGCCGTGGTCGGCCATCGCGCCTGCAACGACCGGGGCGATGGCCGGATCGGCGACGAGCAGATCGCGCAGCAACTCGGAGAAGTGTTTCCGCCGTTGCTGTTCCTTGGCCACATCGGCCCCGCGGCTGCCGAATCGGGTCATCGCGGTGAGCAGGGCGCTCACGATGCCGGTACCGCCGGCCTGTCGTACGCGCTCGTGCGCGGTCCACAAGGCGGACGCCCATACGGTGCCGTTGGTGTGTGCCCGGCCGCCGCCCGGGCACAGGCAGGCGGTGGTCCAGCGAGCGTCGAGCCGTCGGCGACGCGGGTCCCACGGTGGGATGCGGCCGCGGTGCCAGCCGTAGATGTCAGGGGTGCCGAGGAGGACGGCGGTGAGGAAATCGGCCGTGCCCTCATCGAGAGCGACCTTGCCGTTGTGCTGGTCGAGCGGCGGGCGCAGCCGGTTCGCCCGGAAGTCGGCGGTGTGGTGGCAGATGTGATGGCCGACCTCGTGGCAGATGATCGCCGGGTTGTGGGCGGGCGCGTGGAAGTAGCGGGAACACCCGGGATCAGGACGCTCGATGAAGCTGCGACCGGTGCCCAGATGGATCTCGCCCGACCGGGCCGGCGGCTCGGGCTCCGGTGGTGATGCCTCTCCGGGCAACCGGTAGTGCCCTCCGCCCCAGCCCCGGCCCGGTACGGAGTGCGGGCCGATCCGGATCACCAGGTGCGGCAGCGGCCGGTCGAGCAGCCGCGCGGCAAGGTTCAGGACGCGAGCAGCGTGGTACGCAGTGTTGGTCACCCCGAAGCCACGGGCCTGGTACTGGTCCTCCGTTCCGGCAAGCGGACCGCCGCCCTCCGCCGGGTCGAAGAGGTACGCGTGCTCACCAGCTGCACGGAAGAGGTCGCCGCCGCGCTCGTCCCGTACCGTCAGTCCGGCCAACCTCAGCTCGGCGGGCCCGGTCACGGTGGCGTCGAGATCGACTTCGGCCAGCTGTCCCGGTCCGGCAGGACGGTCCGAATCGATATGGTGACGCGTCAGATAGGCGGTGACCCTCATCATGTCGCGGGTATCCTCTCGGCGAGCAGGTCCACAGCCGCGCCGCCGGCCAGCTGGCTGGGCGAGAGCACCGGCAGACCGGTGGCCGCCTCCGCCTCCCGGGACGCCAGCGGGCTTGCCGTGATCAGCCCGCTGACCGCCAGCACCGGCACCGCGACCGCATCAAGCAGATCGACCCCGGCGCGTGCGGCGAGCGCATCACCCACCGCGAGTACCGCCCCACGGCAGATGGCCGGCAGTTGGCCGACCAGTCGGCGCGACTCCTCCTGCAGCAGGCCGTCGGCGATCTCCAGCACGATCGCTTCGGCACCGTCGCGGCCGAGCGCGTCGCGCATCGCCCCCATGGTCCTCAGCAGCCGTTCGGGCGGATAGCCGAAGGTCGAGGACATCCCGAAGTCGAGGAAGTCCACGACATGCCGGGCACCGGCGTCGATGTAGGCCCAGCGGTCCTTGCCGCTGCCGGAGCCGGTGACCTTCGCCGCTCCGGCGACCAGGCCTGCGCGCGTCCAGCCGCTGATCAACCCGGCCGCTGTGGTGGTCTTCCCCGAGTTCATCGACGAGCCGACGACCGCTACCGTCGGCGGTTGCGCGGGCGGCTGCGACTGCGGCTTGGACGGCGGCCGCGGCCGTGCGAAGTGCTCCAGTGACAAGGGACGCCCGTGGCCATCCGTCAGCGGTCCGAGGACATCGAGCTCGGTCGGCGGCGGGCAGCCGGTGTGCCAGGAGACGGCGACGCCGATCACCCCGCCCGCGGTAAGCAAGTGCGCCTTCGGGCCGTGCCGGTGGTAGCCCTCGTAGACGTCGGTTGCATACCGGTTGCCGCAAGCGCCCACCAGTAGATCGCCCCTGTGGAGCTTCAGTCTGCGGCCGTGTGCGTCCTCCAGATGCTCGTGAGCTCCAACCTTGGTGACCTGAGTCACCACCAGGTCGCCGAGGCGTCGCGGCACGGACGGTACGCCGAGTCGGCATTGCCCCGCATCAGGCACTGTGCGCGTGACGTGGCTCCACTTCGCGGTGAACAGCTCTTTCATCGGTACTCCTGACAGGCTCTCAGCCTCGACGGACGAGGAGCCCTTCGCTGGATCTACGGGACGTTGGGGGCTATGGGACGACAGGCCGTCGTGGCTGCCTGCCGAACTGCGACAAACAGCAGAGTGCCGGTCTCCAGCAGGACGCTGAGCAGGCCTGGGGGCGGGCTGCAGACCGTGTTCGGTGAACCCGAACACACCGATCGTGCGGGAGACGGCGAACCCGGCGAGAGCACCGAGCGCCACACCGGCAGCCGCGGCCCCGCGCAGCACCGGCGCCGCGAACAGCATCAGGGCGGCGACCGCGGAGGGGGCGCTCGCCTGGAGCGGGAACAGGGCGCCGACGACGTGGATGCAGCGATACCCGCTCCGGTAGAGCTGGGCATGGATGTAGCCGCTCCCGGCGAGGGAGCGCGGTGGTGGCGTAGAAGGTGACGTTGCCCGGTGCGCCTGATGAATTGACGCTGTGTCATGCCACGTTGCGCTGACTGATCGAGGGCGGCGCCCTTCGACTCGCCCTGCCTGCCGTGGCGCTGGTTCATGGGGTCACCTCCACGGTCCAGGCCATGAAGGGATGAATGGTGCAAAAGCAAGCATAGGCGCTGACTTCGGTGAACGCGTAACGGTAGGTGGCGCCGGTCGTCAGTGGCGCTGGGTGCAAGGACCCGCCCGATCCGGAGCTGGTTACGGTGTGGGTGTCGGTGTCCTTGTTGGTCCAGGTCACCGTCGCACCCGTCTTGGTCTTCAGGCCGGCCGGCGCGAACGCGAGGTTCTGGGTCGTCACCGCGGTCCCGGTCACCGGTGCCCTTGCGGCCGGAGAGCTTGCCTGCATGCTCATGCCGGGCACCGCCGGGGCGCTCGAGGCACTGCCGGAACCGGCAGAGGAGAAGGCGGTGATTCGCCGCGGGCGCTGAGCAGCCCCGGCGTGCTCGCAGTGGCGAAGATCAGGCCGGCTGCCGCGAGGGACCGTCGAGGTGCTCGAAGGGGATTCGGATGCATGGGCGACGCCATCTACTGATCGGCCCGTGTGGAGGCCGGGCGAGGGGGCGGCCATCCGTTCGGTGTTCCGCGCCGTGACCCGGGGGCGATGACTTCCATGGGTTCCAGACCTACGCGGCCACAGCGCTCCCGTACGCGGACTGCCTGGATGGGGGGGTGCCGACTGAGCGGCATGCCGACGGCATGGCTGAGCACGACGGACGTGGCGTGCGCCGGTAGCTGGATGCCGGAGCGTCGGTTGCCACGGCGTAGCCGCTGTACGTGATGACAAGGGGGCCCGACAGTACGCGGACGGCGAATCCGCCGTCCCCGCGGAGCGCGTCGTGGAGCCGCAGTACGAGGTCGTGCCGCGTGCGCATGGGCCGCACGGTGCGGGAGGCCCCGAACGGTGGCGGAATCCTCTCGGTCATCTCGGCTCACTCCTTGTGGGACGGGAGGGGGATCCCGGGGATCAGTCCTTATCGGGTTCCACGGATGCCGGGGATCGCACGGTTCAGTGCGTAAGCATCTTTTGTCACATTTTGAAGATTCACGCAGTATGCAATGATTGTCCTATGTCGTGAAGTCTTCCGAAGCGCGGTCCATCGAGTGAGCCGGATCGTGTAGGGCTCGTAAAGTCATCGCCGCAGGTGGGACGGTAGAGCGGTCCCGGCTGGGACCATGTCCGCCGTGGTCCTCTCGATGCTGTGCAAGGTAGCCCGCAAGCTGCCGTCCGTCCCCGCGATGCTGCTGCGCCGCGACACCTCGAAGGGCGCCGAGTTACTTGTCCTCCGCCACGAGAATGCGGTGCTACGGCGTCCGATCGCCGGCCCGGTCCGCTACGAGCCCGCCGACCGGTTCTGGCTGGCCGCACTCTCCAGCCTGATACCCCCGGCACCGCTGGCGCGAGGTCTTCGCGGTCACTCCCGGTACCCTGCCGGCCTGGCACCGCAGGTTCATCGCCGCGAAGTGGGGCTACAGCGCCCGACGCGGCCGCACCGGACGCCCGTCCACCAGGGCAGCGCTCAAAAAGCCGATCCTGCAGCTCGCTCGAGAGAACGCGAGGTGGGGACACAGGCGGATCCAGGGCGGACTGGCCCGACTCGGGCACCCCATCGCAGCATCATCGCCGTGGACTTCTTCCACCTCGACAGTGCCCTCGGACGCAGGCTCTACGCGCTGGGGTTCCTCGAACACGGCGCCCGACGCCTGCACATCGCCGGCGTCACCGCAAACCCAACCCGTGAGTGGACGGTGCAGCAAGCGCGGAACCTTGCCCGCCGACCTCGACTCGCGCATGGAGTCCCAGTACTTCCTGCTGCATAACCGCGACGGCAAATACGGCTAGTCCTCCGACGCCGCCTTCGAGGCCGAGGAGACGGAGATCCTCAAGAGTGAGCCGCGAGCACCTCGGATGAACGCCACTGCGAGCGGGTAATCGGCAGAATCCGGCGCGAAGCCCTCGACCACGTCCCTATCCTGAACGAGGCCCACGCCCGGCATGTCTTGACCGCCTACGAGCGGCACTACAACGACCACCGCCCCCACCGGGCCCGCAACCGACGACCTCCGAACGCCACCAGCAGCCCATCACCGTGCACGAACTCGAAGGCCGCAGGCTCCTACGCACCCGCATCCTCGGCGGTGTCGTCAATGAGTACCGATACGCGGCCTGACCTGCAGCGACGACTCTCCGATCCCCATTAGATCCGGCAGATCACCGAGAGTCTTGGAGATATTGCACAGCGCATCCAGACCGCCGCCGTCGAGAAGAAGGGCCCGCTCCACGACGCCCTGGGCATCACCATCACCTACGAACACGCAACGAGGACCGCGACCGTAAGGTCGAGGCCCTCGTCACCGTATGGCCAGTGGTTGTGTCCGCGGGCGAATCGACCACTGACGATACGGTCGTGGTCGCGCAGGGGCGGCTCCGACTTGTGACGCAGTGAGGCCGCTGCTCAGGGACGTCTGTTGAGTTTTTCGCCTCGGTAGAATGCGGCCTCAATCCATGAAGAATGCGGCCTCAACCATGAATCCGACGCCGCGATCTCTGCGGATCTTGCCGACGTGGTGTTGCGTGCTGCCGACACGCAGCAGACATGCGTCCTCAGCCGGCAAGTCGCCCTGCCGGGGTCTGGAGGCACCTGCGGGACGGCTATGCATGGGCATGGCACACGAGTCCTGCCCACCGTCGTCGCCGGGGCCGCACCTGGCCGGGAAACGACGGCCACCCGGAGGGGCCGGCTCCGAAGGGAGATAGGGGGCCGAATTGTGCGGCGAGCAGGAATGCGCCCAACGACGAGCACAACACGAGAATGCCGAGGAACTTCAGGACGCCCAGGGCGAGCAGACCAATGTAGGTCTGCTCGTCTCCGATTGGACCCAGGGGCGGCGCGGGTGGCCATGCCCAGGAGGGCCCGGTACGCGTCTGGCGGCCACGAGGCGCGCTGTGCCGCCGCCGCTTCGGCATACCCCATGAGCCATGCCTTCAACTCCACAGGCCCGATACGGTGACGAGGACCTCCACCTGCCGCGCCGGGGCGTGACGACCACAGTGGCGGCCCCGGCCCGCACCGGGCGCAGGCCGGAAGACGACACTCAGCGCCAGCCGAGCTCCGGTCCCACGTGAGTGAGGATGCTCTCCATCACGTGGACGTTGTAGTCGACCCCGAGCTGGTTCGGGATGGTCAGCAGCAGGGTGTCCGCAGCCTCGATGGCCTCGTCCTCCCGGAGCTGCTTCACCAGCACGTCCGGCTCGGCGGCGTACGAGCGTCCGAAGATCGCCCTGGTCGTGTCGTCGATCATGCCGACCTGGTCTCGCGAGTTGCGGTCGCGGCCGAAGTAGGCCCTGTCCAGGTCGTTGGTCAGGGCGAAGATGCTGCGGCTGACCGACACCCGTGGCTCTCGCGCGTGTCCTGCGTCCTTGTAGGCCTCGCGGTACGCCTCGATCTGCTTGCGCTGCTGGACATGCAACGGTTCGCCGGTCTCGTCGTCCTTCAGCGTGGAACTCTGCAGGTTCATCCCGAGCTTCGCGGCCCAGACGGCCGTCGCGTTCGACCCGGAGCCCCACCAGATCCGCTCGCGCAGCCCCTCCGAGTGCGGCTCGATGCGCAGCAGCCCCGGCGGGTTGGGGAACATCGGGCGTGGGTTCGGCTGCGCGAAGCCCCTGCCCTCGAGCACCTCAAGGAAGGCCTCGGTGTGCCGGCGGGCCATGTCCGTGCCGGTCTCGCCCTCGGCGGGGGTGTAACCGAAGTAACGCCAGCCGTCGATCACCTGTTCCGGTGATCCCCGGCTGATGCCGAGCTGCAGTCGGCCGCCGGAAATGAGGTCGGCAGCACCGGCATCCTCGGCCATGTACAGCGGGTTCTCATAACGCATGTCGATCACGCCGGTGCCGATCTCGATCTTCGAGGTCCGGGCACCGATGGCCGACAGCAGCGGGAACGGGCTGGCCGCCTGCTGCGCGAAGTGGTGCACGCGGAAGTACGCACCGTCCACGCCGAGCTCCTCGGCCGCGACCGCCAGATCGATGGACTGGTGCAGGAAGTCGGCGGCGGACCGGGTCTTGGAGTGTGCACTCGGCGACCAGTGGCCGAACGAGAGGAAACCTATCTTCTTCACATGTGTCACAGCCTCCGGCGACCGCTTTTGATTCCCGGAGCCGGCACGTTGTGATCAAGTCGGCTGCGCCGGAGTGCCGACCACCCGCCGCCGACGACCAGCGGCCTCATGGGCGAGAGCGGACGGCTTCATACAGGTGCGGGCCAGCCTGCGCATGAGCGTCGGCCGGACTGCGCCTGCGCCTGCGCCTGCCGAGAAATGTCGTCCATGCAGCTCACGGGCTTGTCCGGTGTTGCGACAGGGCGAGCACTCGTGCTGCTTCATCTCGCCCACCTGGCCGTCACCAACGCGTTCGCCGTTCTCCGACGGCCCGCGTGCGGTGAAGTGCAATCTGCACGGACGTCGTTGCCGTGCAGTAACCGCAGGTCATGGACCCGGGAGTTAGCGCCGCAACCCCCGGCTGACGTGCGTGTTTAACGTAGGGAAGTATCACAGGAATGCCGGGAATTCAGCCTCGGGAACGTCAGGTGGCCCAGCCAATGAGTTTTCGTCGTTGGGTCGGATTCCCTGCGTACGCCTTGGCGGCGAACAAGTCGATCCACCAGCAGTGCTGCACGCGGTCGAGTTCGACTCTCATTCGCTGGCCCGTGTCGGAGAAGTCCAGGTAGCCGCCGCGGCCGGGGTATGCGAGGTGTACTGAGTGACAACGGCTTGCAGCACGTCGTAACGTACGGGCCATGAGCGGGGGCACGGGGAGGGGCATGGACGGGCGTGAGCGGGACAACGCAGGCGGCGCAGAGTTATTGGGCGGCCGCTCCCTCATCGCCGGGCGCTACCGACCTCTCCGACCGCTCGGGCGCGGCGGTATGGGTGTTGTCTACGAGGCGGAGGACACGCGGCTCGACCGCCGGGTCGCGGTGAAAATGCTGACGGCGGTCGAGGGGCTCGGCGAGGACAACGAGGCCTGGGACCGCTTCGTGCGGGAGGCACGTGCGCTGGCCAGGATCGACCATCCCGGAGTCGTGACGCTGTACGACAGCCTGGTGGAGACCGGAACCCCGTGCCTCGTGATGCAGCTTCTCGACGGCATGAGCCTGGCGGACTTGACGTCGGCGGCAGGACGGCTGCCCACGGCAGCCGTGTGCGCCGTTGCCCTCGGCGTCGCCGACGCCCTGATGGCGGCACACAAAGCTGGTGTGCTCCACCGCGACCTCAAGCCCTCCAACGTCGGCATCACACGGGACGGACGCATCGTCCTGCAGGATTTCGGATTGGCGCGGCTGGCCGGCGAAGCGGCTATCACCAGGACCGGAGTCGTCGTGGGTACCCCGCAGTTCATGGCGCCCGAGGCCATCAGCGGGGCGCTTCCGGGGCCGGCGGCAGACTGGTACGGCCTCGGCGCCTGCATGTACCTGATGATCACTGGGGAGATGCCATTCGGCGGGGCTGCGGAGGTCGGCGCCATCGTGGAACGGGCACTGGGTGACGGCGTCCCCCAGCTCGGCGGGCGCCCCGAGGCCGGCCCGCCATGGCTGACGGGCCTGGTCGACGAGTTGTGCGAGAAGGATCCCGCCCGGCGCCCGCAGGACCTCAAGGCGACGCGCAACCTTCTCGAAGACGGAGCGGAAGGCGGCACCGAAGCACTGGTTGGCCTGCTCAACCGCAGTGTCCGTGACGGCGCGGTGCAAGCGGTCCGCGACGCTTCAGCCCGCGTCGAGGAACTACCCGAGTACGACTGGGAACAGGCCGACACCACCCCCCGGGCCCGGGAGGCCGAGCCGGATCCCTTCCATCCTGCCACCCTCAGCGATGCCACTCGCCGCATCGTCCTCGCCAGCATGACCCCGCGGAGTGCCCTGTCCCGCCAGCGCGAGGCCGCCAACCTGGTGCTGCGCGGAAAGGTGCAGGAAGCGGCGGAAATGTTGTCGGTGGTCGTCCCGGTATGCCTGTCATCGCTCGGGCCCAACCATCCGACCACTCTCACCAGCCAGTACTGGCAGGCCCTGTGCCTGGCCAGGCTAGGCGCCGGGGCGGAGGCGCTGGAACTGCTCTCCCGGGTGAACAGGCATGTCGGCGGGCGCACGGACAGAGACGAGAGAAATGGACAGACACGATGACTGACCTGGTCGCGGGGATTGAGGCGGCCGCCGGAGCCGAGGACGACTTGCGCTCTTTGCTGCGCTGGCTCCACGAGGACGAAACTCTCGACGTGCGCGGCCGCGTCGGTGGCGAACCGCCCTGCTCCGGCGCCATGGGCACCGGCTTCGACCTGCTTCAGCTCGCCATCGGCAGCGGACTGTCCACCGCCTCGCTCGTCGTATCCGTCCTGCAGTGGCAGACCTCGCGGCACCGCGCACCGGCGATCACCCTGCGCCGCGGCGAGGTGGAGGTGATCCTCGCCCCACAGGCGGCGCACGACGAGGAGACCCTGCGCGCGCTCGTCGATTTGCTCGACGGGCACCCCGCCGCGTTGCCGGCGCCGCGGAGTGAGGAGTCCGGAGGCGATGACGGCACTCCCTGATCCGGCGCGCTCGCGGGCCGTGCTCATCGGTACCGCCTCCTACCGTCACCTGCCCCAACTGCCCGCGGTTGAGGCCGGTGTGGTGGACCTTGCCGCAGAGTTGTGCGACGCCACGGTGTGGGGGCTGCCCGTGCAGCACTGCACGGTCGTCACCGACCCGCTGAGCCCCCAGGCGATCCTGGACCCGGTGTACCAGGCGGGCGACGAGGCCACCGACACCCTGATCGTGTACTTCGCCGGCCACGGCATGCGAGACACCGAGTCCGCCGACCTGTACCTCGCCCTGGGCGACACTCGCGAACACCTGGGCTACACCGCCGTCGCCTACCAGCATCTGCGGGCCGCGCTGCGGGCCGCCCGCGCACGGCGCAAGATCGTCGTCCTCGACTGCTGCTTCAG
The DNA here is from genome assembly GCF_025642135.1 of Streptomyces cynarae. NCBI lineage: Bacteria > Bacillati > Actinomycetota > Actinomycetes > Kitasatosporales > Streptomycetaceae > Streptomyces > Streptomyces cynarae. The sequence goes on from NZ_CP106793.1 coordinate 225,334, forward strand.
CGGCCGCGCAGCCCGCGCCCTGGCCGGCGACGGGGACGTCCTCGCCGCCCAGGCCGCCGTGGACGGCGCCTACGTGCTCACCGCCTCTCCCCGCGACCGCCTCGCTCTCGCGCCCGACGGTGAGCGCTACACCGCCTTCACTGGGGAACTGCTGGACGTCCTTCGGCAAGGCGTCCGGGACGGCCCCGAGCTGATCGACCTGGACACGCTCTACCGCGTCCTCGAAGAGCGCCTACGTGCGAAGAACCGCCCGCTGCCCCAGCGCTCCCAGGAAAACGGCGTGGGACGGCTCCCGCTGGCTCGCAACAAGGCACGCGCCAGTCGGCACACGCCCGCCGGGCCCGTGCTGGCCGCCGACGTGCGCGCCGCCGTGGTCGCCACCGGCCTCGCGCTCGCCCGCCTGCTGCGCGCCGACGGCAACGTCCGCGACGCACTGACCGTTCTCAGGCTCGCGCTGCAGGAGCAGACCGGCGGGGCGCGCGGTGACCTACTCGCTGTACAGCTGGAACTGTCCGAGCTGCTTGCCGAGACGGGGCAGGTCAAGGAGGCCATCGAGGTCCTGGAGCTCGCGTTCCAGCAGGTGCACAAGGTGTACGGCCCGGAAGCCATCCTGGTGTGCAGGCGGTTGGCCGACTTGCTTCAGGAATCAGGAAATCATCTGCAAGCCTGCGAGGTGCTCAAGCACGCCGTGGACATCGCGGAACGAGGCAGCCCAGCCTGAACGCAGCACACCGAACCTCGCAGGCAACCCCACAGCACTTGGCGACGCGGCATTCCGGGCCTACCACGACAAGAAGATCGCCCAAGGAAAGCACCACACCCAGGCATTGCTCCGCCTCGCGCGACGCCGGGCCGACGTCCTCCTCGCCACGCTCCGCGACGGCACCTTCTACGAAGTGCGCTTGGCCGCAACAGTCAGCTGACCTGCGGCTTCGCCAGCAATAGCACCTCGTCGGACTGGACATCGAACCCAAGCACCGGGTGGCTTCGCTCCCAGTCGCCCTCGGGCGTCATCACCACCGGCTTGCCCAATCGATGCCCGATCGCACGAAGAAGCCCACACAGCACGTCCAGCCGCTCCTGCCCCTGCAACTCACGCAGATCCACGTCGAAACCGATCTCGTCAGCCGACTCCAAGCGAAAGATCGCCAACACATCCTGCACCGGCCAGACCCGCAGATCCGCGCACTCGGCTTCAGCAGGCCGCGACAGCACCTCTTCAGCACGCGGCAGCGGCATGACTACACCGCCCTCGGAGTACTCACTCCGCCAGCCACTCGCACCGATCAGATCGAAGACCGCCTGCCAGTCCTCAACCCCAGTCCCAGCGATCCACACATCCGGAAGAGACCCCTCCCACTCAAGGTCGAAGAAGTCCTTCACGTCATCCCACAGCAGCTCAGACACCAAGCCATGCTGACCTCACCGCCAACACAACGCACCCCGATTTCCTCGACGAAACCCATAGGGGCACTCCCCCAGAACCCGCGGCGCACGGTCCGGCACCGTCGGAGCCGTCAACAGCCTGAGCAGCGCCTTGCGCTCGCGGCTGCGGATCCCGACCTCGGCCGTGGCCGCGAGCCCGGTCCGGAGGAGGAATCGCGTACGGGTTGCGGTGTCCTGCCGTCTGGGCAAGGGCCTTCAGCAGTGGTCCCACCACCAGGAGATGCTCGGGTAGGGCAGAGGGCTGGTGTCCATGGTCGACAGCGAGGGTGCCCAGCAGGCGGGGGTCTTGACGACGTCTTCCAGAGCCATGCGTTGTGCGGGTGACGGGTTGTAGCGCGGCGCGCACAGGTTGGCTTCGGTGTTGGAGACGATGAAGTGACCGAGTCGCTCGATGAGATACTGCAGAGGCGGTTCCGCCGAGGGCGTCAGGCGCTCGCGCAGGCGGAGAAAGAGAAGCATCAGGCGGTCTCGCGTCTCGATCGCAGCGGCGACGGCCTGGTCGAAGGAAAGCCCACAAGCCGCTTGCAGGACGCCCACGAAATTCGGGGAAGTCTGGCCTTCCGCTTTCTCCTTGTGGAAGGAGGCGACATCGTTTTCCACTGCGACGAGCAGAGTTGTGCACATGATCAGGGCCTGGACTGCCGGTGCGTTCCATTCCTCGTCCGGGATGGGGGCAGGTCCGCACATCCCGATCCATGCGGCATACACGGAGCTGCCGATGTCATGGATGCGCATGGCGAGGTACTCGTCTTCGGTGGGTTCGTCCAGGTGAAGCTTGTGCACGCCGCTGGTGAGCAAGCACCGGAGTCCGGTGCTCAGGCGGGCCACCTGTGTCGGTGTGCACTCCGCGCGCAGCTGCTCCATCACGTCGTGTACTGCGGCGACATAAGGGTTGTCGTTTTCTGTCACGCGGTATCCCGGAGATTCCAGAACATGCGTGATCTGGCCTACGAGGCGGATGATTTCGCTGCGCCGGCTGGGCGCGTCCGCGTGATCGAGCACCTCGTCGTCGATGATGAGCGCCCACTCAATCATGCAGCCGATGCCGTGAAGGACTGCCTTGCTGGTCTCCTGGGTGGAGAACCTTCCGAGGCACCAGGCCAGGACGGTTCCGCGGGATTGCTGGGCTGCGGGGCCCGACTCCTCGGGAAAGAAGTCGAATGCCTCCTTCCACGCTTGGACCTGGGCCGCGACGTCTGTAGGGACGTGGGAGACCTCCGGCATCGGCGAGGGGTAGTAAAAGCGCGGCGTACTACCCTGCTGAGCCGGAATCACGGACCGGCCCACTTCCGTTGTGCTGCTGCTCATGCGTGCTCCTTCGTCGGTGCGGAGTCCCGAGGGTGAGGGACGGAATGCGTGCTTACTGCGATCGGCCGGCGAGTGCTGGTTCCGCCCGCCGGGTGAGTGCGGCGGACGCCGCGGTTACGGCGGGGCCGGTGCGGAGTTCTGGCCGGCAGCTGATGCCGGCTGAGCTTCAAGGGGCGCAGCTGGTTCCGCAGTCACGGGGCGGCCTGGTCGGGGCAGGGCGTTGCGGGTGCGGTGGTGGAAGGCAAAGAGGCCCAGGAGTGCGGTGGCGGCGAACCACAGCAGCTGCAGAGCGAGGTAGGCGGGCACGGAGGTGGTGGAGAAGCCGGCCGCGGTGGCGGCTTGGACGGAGCCGTAGGTGGGCAGCAAGCGTGTCAGCGGGTTGTCGGCGCCGGCGCTCACCATGGGGTTCTGCAGGGCGACGTCGATGACGCTGGTCATCACCAGGGCGAACATGCCCTCGACCTCGCGGCGCAGCAGGGACCCCAGGACCAGGCCCATGGCTCCGTAGGTCAGCGCGGCGCAGAACAGCGCGGCGGCGAGCAGGTAGGGCTGCTTCGGCGCCCAGGCGATGCACATGACGGCAGTGGCGTAAGCGGCCAGGGCGGCGGACGCCAGGACCAAAGAGGCGGCCTTGGCCAGGACGAGATGAGTGCGGGGGTAGCCGGCCATGGCCAGGCGTCGGTCGAAGCGCCCGCCGGTGAAGGTGGCGGCGAACATCATGAACCCGGCGACCAGGGTGACGGCGTTGAGGGCACCTGTGATCTGCGTCAGCTCGTTACCGGCCGGCGCCAGCCTCTCTCCCGTGGCGGCCAGTTGGAACGGGGTCGCCCTGTCGGGGATGGTGAGGTAGACCAAGCCGACCCAGGTGGGAATGAAGAAGACGACCAGCAGCATGGCGAACCGGTTACGGGCATGCTCGATCAGGTCGTACCGGGTGGCTGTGGTGAACAGGCTCAGGCTTCTCCTCATGCCGCTGCCGCCGTCTCCCGGCGCAGCGCGCCGGCCTCCAGGCGCCACAGTTCATCGAGGCACTCGCTGTCGTAGGCCAGGTGGGAGACCACCAGGACGGAACGGCCGGCGTCGCGCAGCTGGGCGGCCAGTTCCCAGAACCGCTGGTAGGTGTCCCAGTCGAAACCCTGGTAGGGCTCGTCCAGCAGCAGAACCTGCGGATCATGCATCAGCGCCAGCGTGAGGTTCAGCTTCTGCTGGGTCCCGCCGCTGAGCGCCCCGGCGCGCACCTCGGCGTACTGGGAGAACTGCAGAGCCTCCATGACCTTCTCGGCACGACGCAGGTCGGCCAGCCCGAAGGCCGTCTTGAAGAACTCCAGATGCTGCCGGACGGTGAGGGCGTCGTTGAGGACCACCTCCTGCGGGCAGTAGCCGAAACGCCCCCGATGACGAACCACGCCGCGATCCGCTCGCAGTTCGCCGGCAAGGATCTTCAAGAGGGTCGTCTTGCCCGCGCCGTTCTCGCCGACGATCCCTGCCAGCACACCGGGCCCGATGTCCAAGTCGACACCCCACAGGACCACCCGCCGACGGTATGCGTGATGCACCCCCCTTACCTTCACCGCGCCGCCCCCAGCCCAACCAGTAAATACTGTCGCCATGTCATCCGCCAATTCGATGGCACGGAAGCGGCTAGGTACGTGACCTCGGCGCCAAACCGCCCGAAACGGTGAAACGGAGGCCCGCATAGTTCGATCGGCGCCCTGGCCGCGCTACCGGACAACTACCGCACCGGGCTTGGTCCGCCGCGCCCAGGACCTCTACGAGGCGATTCCTGCCCAGCACCACCATGAGCGCGTCGTACGCGAGTCGTGGGAGGTCCTGGCCTCTTGATCCCCAGCCGGGATCACCGGCCGGAGCGGTGCACGTCGCGCCGCACGACCGTCTCCCCCGCCTGGAAACTCCGCATCGTGCCCTCCTCGGTGTGAGGGCCTGTCCGGCCGATCATGCTCGTCACTGCAGCCGGTAAGGTCGCCAACGCTCATCCACTAGGCAGAGTTCGAAGGAGTCGCTGGACGCCCGCACTCAGTGGGCCACGGCACCGGGACGGCGCAGCACCTCCATGGCCGCGTGCACGTCGAGCTCCTCCTCTTGTGGTGCCTCCTCGCAGTCCCGCACGTGCACGACGAGCGCCCCCGGTGGCCGCCCACGCCCGGGACCCGCTGGATCTTCCAGGCCCACCGGTCGGATGCGTGCGGGGTCGGCTCGTCGCGGCGCAGCGGGCAGGTGGGGACGGCGTCGTACCGGACGCCGTCGATGGGCCGCGCCTGGCGAGGGGTGAGCCAGACCCGGTACTCGCGCGGCTCGACGGTCTCGGTGGCGGGATCGTCGGCCCACATGGGCAGCCCCACCCAGTACAACCACCCGGCCTTGGCAAACTGCCCCGGGCGTGCAGCCGGCCCCGCAGTTCCCACCCGTCAGGCAAGATCACCCGAACCTGCGGCGGGGGTCGCTCAGCCGAAGGCATGCCCACTAGGAGCTGTCTCCTCGATCTTGGGTGATCTCTCGTGAACGAGGGGATGCAACATCTACGCTGCGGAGATGCGTGAGTTGACGTTGCGTATCCGGGTTGCTGCCTACGTGCTGCGCCGGCGCGCGGGACGGTTGGAGTTGCTCGTGTTCGATCACGACGCGGACTTACCGCCCGGCACGCACGTCCCCGCGGGGGGTGTGGCTCCGGAGGAGCCACTGGAAGAGGCAGTGTTGCGGGAAGTCGCAGAGGAGAGCGGGCTGACATGCGTTCGGGTGCTGCGTCCGATCGCGGAGGAGCACACCCCGCACCCGATCCGGCGCTTTCCACGTCACACCACGTTCTTCGAACTGGAGGTAGACGGCGACGCAGATGTCCCCGATGCGTGGGACCACTGTGTGACGGGCGTGGGGCGGGACAACGGCATGACGTTCCATTGCCGTTTCGAGCCGCTGCCCCTGGCCTTCCCTTTGGCGGATGGCCAGGACGCCTGGCTGAATCGCCTGAGGGCATGAGCGCCGCCACTGTGCCACCACCAGGGTTGCCTCTTCGGCCGGCCATTCGTTGTTCTGGCCATGCTCAGCAGGGGAGATCTCACGGACAGCGAGTGGGCAGAGCGCCTCGCATGGGCCGAACGGGGGCGGACCTACTCCTGGGGCAGGAATTGCCGCACGTCCGTTCTGACCTACGCAGCCACGCCACTGAGCGTTTCCTTGCGCCCCCTGGCCTGGCTCCGCGGACGTCAGCCGCTCTCAGCGGCCTTCCCGGCTCCGACTCCCCCCCTTCCCCTCCACCGGGAGTTCGGGGTGAGGTCCTCCCCGGCGCGCCGGTTGCACCCTGGCCTCGTCCGATAAGCGGAGCGTCGACGTGCGCCAAGATGTAAAAAAGCGGGCCCGTGGCGCACTGGGTGTGCGGACCTGGCCTGCGTACGCTGGACCACCGGGTCTAGCTTTCGAAACCTCCTGGATCCCGGCCAGTGCCGGGCCCTTCTTGCTGCTCAGATCTCGTAAGGCCCGTACGCGTGGGCAAGCAGCGTTGGCCACCAGTGCCACATGAATCGCTTGCCCGGGTGCCGCAGAACCGCGCCTCACCGTGCACATCCTTCCCGCTGGCGGGTCCGGTCTGCCGGCTGGGACAGGAGCCAAACAGCCGTGTCGGCCGGGATCATCTGTCGGCCTGACTGGTCCTTGTCCAGGTGGCCGCTGGCGAGGAGGACATCGCCCTTCGGCAGGGGTAGTGCCTTGCTGCCCAGGTTCACGGTACACACCAGGCCGGTGTCCCGCCGGAAGGCGAGGGCCTCGGCCGCCGAGTCGGGCTGCAGCCAGGCCAGTTCGCCGTCGCCGCCGTAGCGCCGGCGCAGACTCAGGGCCGTCCGGTACAGGCTGAGCACCGAATCAGGGTCGTCGCTCTGTGCGGCCACCGACCGTTCCGACCAGTCCGCGGGTTGCGGCAGCCAGGGCGCGGCCGAGCTGAAGCCCAGGGAGGGGCCGGACCGCTGCCACGGGATGGGGACGCGGCAGCCGTCCCTCCCCTTCCTGACCCCCCTCGAGCGCACCCACACCGGGTCCTGCAGTACGTCGTCGGGCAGGTCGCCGACCTCGGGCAGGCCCAGCTCCTCGCCCTGGTAGAGGTACGCGGCGCCGGGCAGAGCCAGCAGGAGCAGCGCCGCGGCCCGGGCCCTGCGCTGCGCAGTCGCCGAGTCCACCGGCGGCTGCGTGCCGCCGCTTCCCAGCCAGGCGTTCGGGTCCGTCTCCGGCGGCAGGGCCAGCCGGGAGGCGTGGCGGATCACGTCGTGGTTGGAGAGCACCCAGGTCGGCGCCGCCCCGACGGCATGGGCAGCGGCGAGGGAAGCGTCGACGACCCGGCGTAGTCCGGCCGCCTCCCATGGGGCCTGCAGAAAGTCGAAGTTGAATGCTTGGTGAAGTTCGTCTGGCCGGGTGTACAGGAGTCGGCGGGGACCCTCGGCCCAGGACTCGGCCACCGCTGCGCGCGGCGGCTCATACGTGTCGAGCAGGGCACGCCAGCTGCGCAGGATGTCGTGCACCTCGTCGCGGTCCCACAGAGGATGGCTGCCGTTTGCGCCGGCGCCCACGATGCCGTGGTGCACCTGGACGGGGCCGAGGTCGCGCAAGGGATCGGCGAGGTCCTTGGCCATGCCGTGGGCGACGTCGATGCGAAAGCCGTCGACTCCGCGGTCGAGCCAGAACTGCAGGATCGAGTAGAAGTCGGCTCGGACCTCGGGGTGGCGCCAGTCGAGGTCGGGCTGCTCGGGGGCGAACAGGTGCAGGTACCACTGGCCATCAGGGGCACGCTGCCAGGCACTGCCGCCGAAGACGGACTGCCAGTCGCTGGGCGGCAAGGAGCCGCCAGGGCCCTTGCCGTCACGGAAGATGTATCGGGCGCGTTCCGGAGAGCCAGGGGCCGAGGCCAGCGCCTCGCGGAACCACGGGTGCTGGTCGGACGTGTGATTGGGGACGACGTCGAAGATGACGCGCAGGCCGAGGCGGTGTGCCTCGGCGACGAGGTCGTCGGCGTCGGTGAGGGTGCCGAAGACCGGGTCCACGTCCCGGTGATCGGCGATGTCGTAGCCGCCGTCGGCCATCGGGGAGCGGTAGAAGGGGGTCAGCCAGACGGCGTCGGCCCCGAGGGCGGCGATGTGCGCCAGCCTGGACGTGGCACCGGGCAGGTCGCCGACGCCGTCGCCGTCGGAGTCAGCGAAGCTACGGACGTAGATCTGGTAGATGACGGCGTGCCGCCACCAGGGTTCGGCGTCGGGTGCAGCGGACGTGTCGGGTGCGCCTGCCGCGGGAGCCGGGGGCGTGGGCATGCTGGGGACCTGCCTTGTCAAGTCGTGGACGAGATCCAGTAGTTCGTGAGACGGCGCGAACATGGGCGGCCAGGGCCCGGTCGCCGGGCGCCGCGTAGGGGATCAGCGGAGTGCGGCCGACGCGCATCGACCGGCTGGGTGCTATGGGCGGCGAGGGTGCGGCGCACGTCGGAGTCGGTCATCGGGGTGAGCGGGTGGTGCCGCATGGCCGAGTCCGACGGCAGCGTGTCGTCGACGAACAGGTGGCCCCGGTAGACGGTACGGCCGTTGTCCGGGCAGGCCGCGCACAGCACGGTGCACCGTTCTCCGAGCGCGTCCAGCAGTGCCTCGGTGACGGGTCCGATGTTGCCCTGAGGGACGGAGTCGAAGGTGGAGCAGTACTTGAACCACACGCGCTCGCAGCCGAGGGCGATCAGGTGGTGCAAGGCGGCGAGGGAGGCGGTGATGGCCTCCTGCCGGGGCGCGGTGCGGGACTTCGGGGCCGGCACGACGGCGTCGGCGTCGTGCTCGTGCGGGAAGGGCCGCTCGGGCACGCCGACGGTGGGGTGGTGCGGAAACCGGCGGCGACCAGGGCGGCGGCGATGTCGGTGCCGCCGGTGAAGTCGTCGGCGATGCACTCCCAGACGGGGTGGTCACGGTGCCCGCTCATCGGGCGGCTGCCTGCGCGGCGGGCAGGGTGGCGAGTTGGGCGGCGCCCGACCGCGGGGAGGTGAGCACGGGGACGGTGAGGCGGTCCGAGGGCAGGCTGCCGACCGCCTGTGCCATGGAGGCCTGCGCGAGGACCAGGACGTCGGCCCGGGCGGCGAGCCGTTCGGCCTCGGCGGCGATCAGGCGGTCGTGCTCCGCCGTGTCGCCCGCGCTGCGCGCCTCGTACGCTCCGGGGCACACGGAGGTGGTCAGTTCGACGTCGGCGCCCTCCTGCGCGGCCGTGCGCCGGATCAGGTCCTCGGTGGGGCCGAGTGTGGAGGGCAGGGTGGCGAGGACGGCTATGCGGCGGCCGGCGTGCACGGCCTGCCGTGCCATGGGCTCGTCCACGCGCAGGACGGGGATGCCGACGTGCGGACGGGCGAGTTCGGCGGCGCCGCCGATGGAGGAGCAGGTCACCAGGACGGCGCAGGCGCCCGCTTCCTCGGCGAGGGCGGCGTAGGCGGCCAGGCGGCGAACCGTGCGGGGCAGCATGCCGTGGGCGACGGTGTCGGCGAGCAGGCTTTCGTCCACCACGTGGTAGGCGTCGACGCCGGGGGCTTCCTGCCGGAGGAGGGCGGCGAAGACGGCCGGCAGGGCGGTGACGGTGTGCAGCACGCACACCTTGGGCTGGTGGGTGGTGGCCGTCATGCCGCACCTCCCGGCGCCTCGGCGGCTCGCGCGTGCTGCCAGGGGCGGCCGTAGCGGTCGACGACGTCCCCGAGTTCCCGTAGTCGGGGGGCGGAAGCGCCTCGCAGCACGGGCAGCGGGTCGGCGTCGGCGAGGGCGTCGGTCCACAGGGCCCTGCCCGCCAGGAAGCCGGAGGCCCCGGCCCGGCAGACGGCCTCCACGGCGTGTAGGAACGCCTGCGGGTCGACGCCCTGGGAGAGCACCACCCAGGGGCAGTCGACCACCGCGTCGATACGCTCGGCCTGCCGTGCGAGGTGGGAGATCGAGCCGATGCCGCGATCGGGCACCTGGCACTTGTACAACGACGGTCCGAGAGGGGCCAGTTCGGCGGCCGCCTCGACGATGGAGTCGTTCAGGTCGAAGGTGCCTGCGGCCTCCTCCTCGGGCGTGGGGCGGGTCACGGGTTCGAGTACGGATGCCAGGCCCGCCTCGCGGCAGCGGTCGACGAACCGGGCGGCCAGTTCGATGCGCTGCTCTCGGCGCGCGTCGCGCCGCCACACGACGAGCAGCTTGAGGGCGGCGACTCCGTCGGCGCGGGCCTGCTGCGGATCGACCTGCTCGTCCAGGTCGGTGTCGGCGACGACGCCGCCCGGCTGGTCGAGTACGTCCGCGGCGAGGACGAGGGCGCAGTCTGCGGGGAGCAGTCGGTCGGCCACGACCCGGTCGTAGCCGTACTGGCGGTCGATGAGGAACGCTGAGGCGAGCGGGGCGAGTTCGCGGGCGACGGACAGTTTGAAGGCGACCATGGCCTCGTTGGTCACGCGATCACCGGCTGAGTGACGACTCATCATGGCGCGCAGCGACTCGCGCTGGTCCATGGCGACCATGGCGAAGGTGCCGGACGGCCGGGCGAGGGCGGCCGGCGCGAGCGATCCCGAGGCCAGCAGTGGGACGGGCTGGACGATGGACACGGTGAATACTCCATGGGGTGGTGGCCAGGGGGCAGAGGGACGGACGCCGTTCGAGGACGGATCAGGAGCCCGCACCGGACGCCGGATCGGGGACGGGCCGGGATGCGGTGGCAGGGGCGGTGACGGTGGGCAGGAACACGGTTCGATAGGTGCGTCGGTAGGCGTCGGCTGCCGCGGGTGGGGCGTCCACCGGGCGGCGAGCGGCGGCCGGTGCGGCGGGATCGAGACCGAGCGCGGCGCCGGCCCAGGCTGCGGCGCCCAGGCAGGCGGCGTCGGGCGCGCCGCACCCCAAGGTGCGCCAGGGCGAGACGGCGGCCTTGATCGCCACCCAGGTGCGCTGGCGTACTGAGCCACCGAGCAGGGTGACGGTGTGCGGTGGCCCGCCGGCCAGTTCCCCTTGGACCTCGGCCATCCAGCGGGCCTGGTAAGAGGCGCCTTCGAGGAGCGCCTTGGCCAGTTCGGGCAGCCCGTGCCGGGGCTGGAGGCCGTGCACGGCCAGTCGCCGAGCGGGGTCCGGGTGCGGCGCGGAGCGACCGTAGAGGTACGGCTCGACGCACACCCCGGTCGGCCCCTGCCCCGCCTGTTCGATGAGCACGGCAAAGCGGCGGTAGCGCTCCTCGGGCGGGGCGTGGTCAAGGCCGAGCAGCCGGTCGCAGAACCATTCCACCAGGGCGCCGGAGCTGGACATGCCGGCGACCGTGCACCAGTGGACGCCGTCGACGTGCCGCCCGTAGGACATGCCCTGGCGACTGGTGGCTCGTACGTCCGGCGCGGCGTCGGCCAGGGTCACCACGGCCTCGGCCGTGCCCATCGAGTCGGCCGCCTCCCCCGCCTCCCGTACGCCCGCCGCCCAGGCGCCGACCAGGTGGTCGTGCCCGGCCACGACGACGGGCGCGCCCGGCGCCATGCCCAGGGCAACGGCCGTGACGGTGCCGATGCGGCCGACCGGCGCCCCCGGGGGATGCACCGTCGGCATCCGGTCGACGTCGAGGCCGGCGAGCGCGAGCAGGTCGGCACGCCAGGCGCCGGTGTGCACGTCCCAGGCCATGGTGCGCTGGGCGAACGTGGCGTGGGTGCCGACGACCCCGGTGAGGGCGTGGGCCACCAGGTCCGCCGCACCGGCCCAGGTCCGCATGCGGCGCACCACTTCGGGGTTTTCCTCACTCAGCCACAGCCACTTGGCCAGCGGCACTTTGGGGCTGGGCAGCACGCCGGTGGCCTCGTGCAGTTCGGCGGCGCCGTGCTCGCGGCGCAGGCGCTCGGCGTGCGCGGCCGGCCGCGGATCCGACCAGGACAGCGCGGGCAGCAGCGGGGCGCCGTCGGCATCCAGCGGTGCGCCGGTCTCGGCCATGCCGGTGATCCCGACGGCGTCGGGACCGCACCCAGCCGCGGCCATGCAGGCGGCGAGCGCCTCCAGGGCGGCGCGGCACAGCCGGGCCACGTCGTGGGCATGGCCCGATGCGTCGACGGGCGTGCGCCGCTGGGCCTGGGCGAGGACGGTGCCGTCCGGCGTGCACAGCACGGCCTTGCAGTGCGTGGTGCCGACATCCACTCCGGCAAGGACCGGGCCGCGCCGCCTGCCGCTCATGGCGTCGACCCGCCTTCCGGCCGGTCCGCGAGCTCGGGCAGCTCCAGTGCCGCCTCGGCCGCGTACAACAACAGTCCGGCGCACCAGGCGTGCGAGAGGGTGAGCAACATGCCTTTCGCCTGGAAGCAGGAGGTCTGGTAGAACCGCTCGCTGACCATGCCGCGGTAGGCGTCGAAGTCGCCGTCCTCGCGGGCGACGAACTGCCGGAAGCAGTCGAGGTTCTCCCGGGTGGACTCCAGGTAGTAGCTGTCACCGGTACGTCGGGCCAGGCGTGCCATCTCGGGCAGGCACACCAGGCCGTAGGAGTGCAGGTGCTGGTTGGAGGGGGAGGCCTGGTCGCCGCCACGGGTGCGGAAACCGTAGCGGCCCAGCAGTGTGCGCGGGGAGAATTCCACGTCGTACGTGTAACGGAAGGTCAGCATCCAGTCGGCGCTGCGGCGCGCCAGGTCGAGCCATTCGGGTGCGTCGTCGGCCACCAGCAGCGCGGTGTAGGCCATGACCGCGGTGTAGCCGTCCTCGGACGTGGGGGCGAGGTCGACGTCCTCGGGAGCCCCGCACAAGAACTCCGAGCGCACCTCACGGGCGTAGCACCGCCCGGCGCGGCGGGCCGCCTCGAGGTGGCCGGGCAGATCGAACGCCTCGGCGGCCTCGACCAGGGCGGCACCCAGGTCAGCCCGGCGGCCCCGGCGCGGGAGAGGACGGCGCCGGTGGCCTGGTGATAGGCGGAGCCGAGGTGGCCGTCGGCGTCCTGCGCGGCCAGCGCAACCGCGAGGTTGCTGCGCACCGCGTGCTCCCAGACGGGGTGGTCGCTGCCGTGCCGCCGCTCCTCGGTGAGGGCGCGGAGCATGAAGAGGGTGGCCTCGGCGAGGGTACGGGCGTGCAGCCGGTCGCGGTCGGGATGCCAGCCGGTGGTCCAGCCGCGCGAGGCCGTCCACTGTCCCCAGAAGGTGCCGCCGGGGGCGAGATTGTCGGCGACGTGGTCCAGCACCGCCTCCGCCGCCTTGCGGTAGTCGGCGCGGCCGGTGCGCCGGGCATGGCGCAGCAGAGCGTACGCGTACGGCACTCCACTGACCCAGCCGACGTGCATGGCCTGCCGGTCGCCGCGTTCGCCCAGCGCCTCGCGGTCGAAGGCGGCGGTCTCCAGCAACACCGGCGGATCGGGGCGGTAGTGCCACCGGTACAGGCCCCAGGCGGCCAGGTCGGCCGCCTCCCCCAGGCCCACCCAGGCCGCCGGGCCGCGCTCGGGGCGGTCGCGCTCGTGCACCTCGCGCAGCACCGGGGCGTAGGCGTGCGGATCCGCGCCGAGCAGACCGATGCGGAAGGTGACGGCGCGGCTCTCCCCTGGTTGCCAGGTGTGCAGCTGGGCCTCGGCGGGCAGCGGCTGCGCGGAGCCGTAGTAGACGACCGGCTCCTCGCGGTAAGGGAAGTGCAGGCGCAGGCCGGGACGCGAGGTGTGCGGGTCCAGGGACAGGCCCACGCCGGACAGGCCGAGTTCACTGCGCTCGCCGGTCACCAGCACCGCTCCGCCACGGGTGTCGCGCGCGAAGACCGCCGGGGTCGCACAGCGGTCGGCTCGGAAGCCCCAGGTGTGGCTGACCATGGCGTCGGGGTCGTGGGCACCGGCCTGGAAGCGGGGGAAGACCCGGTCGCAGTCGGGTACCCGGTTCTCGCCGTAGAACAGGCCCGGTATCAGCCAGCCGGGGTCGTCGGTGGTTCCCAGCTGGACCTCGACGCGCAGACCGGCGGTGAGGGGCACCTCCCCGGTCCGCGTGACCGTGAGTGTGGTGTCGCGAAGTCCAGCCGGTCCGGCGGGTGGGGCGAGCACGGCGCGGGCGTGGAAGCCCGCGGCCTCACCGGTCAGCACCAGGGTGCCGTCGGCGGTGTCGGTGCTCTGCTCGACGGGCACGGGCACGGCGTTGCCCTGGGCGTCCAGCAGGGCCACGAGGTAGGGAAGCCGGACGCATCCGCCGTCGGCCTCCGTGCGCAGCTCCAGGGCGGCGACCGGGCCGGAGGTCACGTCAACGGACATGGTGTTCTCCCGTGTTCCAGCCCGATATGCGCACGACCCGGTCGTCGGGGGGCGCCTCGCGCCACACCACGTCCACGGCGGTCTCCTCTCCGGGCAGCAGGTCGATCACGTTGTCGCCGAACACCGCCCAGCCGGGGCGGTCGTAGGGCCGTGCGTCCTCGAGTATCAGGCCGGGCGCGGCGGGGCCGTCCACGTGCCGCAGCCGGATCCTGCCCCGGCCGGTGCTCTCCTCGTCGTGTTCGGCGACGGCCTCGATGCGGGCGGGCGGCAGGTCGAGCAGCGGGGCCAGATCGGCGGTGCGGCTGCACGGGTAGCGGTTGCGGGCCAGCGCCGTCCCGGCGCCGTCGTACAGGGTCAGGTCGAGGAAGAAGATGTCGGTGCCGACGGCCTCGAGGGGGGCGGCGAGGGTGCCCAGGTGCAGCGGTCGGCCGGGCTCCCCGGCTGCCGTCGGGGTGAGCTGCCACGAGCGGTGGGCGGCCTCGGTGCCGTACGCGTCCACGATCCGGGCCACGGCCGTGCCGACCGGCAGCGGACCGGCCGCCCACGCCCACACCTCGGCCGTGACCGTCTTGTGTCCGGCCCAGGCGGGGCCGGGGAAGGCGGCGCACACGTGCAGCGGGCGGTAGGCGCGGCGTACGCCGTGGTAGGCGGGCTTGGGATCGCCGCGGTGGTCGACGGCCGCCGTGCACCAGGCGTTCGGGAAGGGCTCGTTGAACTGCCAGGGAAGGGTGCCGCTGCTCCTGAAGGCCCGGCGCCGGTTGGCTTCGAGGGCGTAGCGGAGCCCCTCGTACTGCAGATGCTGGCTGGCGCGCCGCATCGTGTCGACGTCCTCGATCCGTGCGCCGAAGGAGTCCTGGACCAGCGGGGCGTTGTTCCACCAGGCGCCGAGGTGGGCGTAGACCGGGTTCTCGCGGCCGGCGGGCCAGCGGTCCGCCTCGTCGGGGACGAGGTGTTCGAGGGTGCGGCGGTTGGCCATGCCCTCGACGCCGAACTCGCTGTGCAGGAGGCAGGTTCCGGCGTCGTACAGGCCGTTGTGCTCCGCGAGACCCTGGTGTTCCCAGGGTCCGTGCACGTCGTGCAGTCCGTCCGGGTTGCGGGCGATGTTGTCGGCCCGGTTGAGGAACTCCACGCCGGATGGCGAGCTGGGCAGCCAGGCCCGCTCGGGGTCGAGCCGCCCGAGCGCGTCCCGGAGGGCCCGCAGCACGGGGGCGGACTCGTCCAGGGGGTTTCCCTTCTCGTCCTGCAGTTCGTTGCCTCCGCACCACAGCACGAGTGAGGGATGGTGGCGGCGCGGCGGTACGACGGCGTGGGCCTCGCGCACCATCAGGTCGACGAACTCCTGGTCCGACGCCGGGGTGGAGCCCATGCCGGAGCTGGACATGCTGAACTCCTGCCAGACCATCAGGCCCAGCCGGTCGCAGAGGCTGTAGAACTCCTCGGTCTCGAGCAGTCCCCCGCCCCACACGCGCAGCAGGTTGACGTGCGCGGCACGGGCCAGGTCCAGCAGGTGCGCGAGCTTGGCCGGGCGCGGGACGCCGTACTGGGCGTCGACGGGCACCCAGTTCCAGCCGTTGGCGTACAGGCGGCGGCCGTTGACGGTGAGGGTGTAGGGCAGCGCGTCCTCGGAGGCACCGTCGTTCAGGACCAGCTCGACGCGCCGGAAGCCGACCTGGAACCGGCGTGCGGTGGTGTGCGACCCCGAGGCGAAGGTCACCTCCACCTCGTAGAGGTGTTGCTCGCCCGCGCCGTTGGGCCACCACAGCCGCGGCCGCGGCACGCTCAGTTCGATACGTGCGCCGGTGTCCGCGGTCATGCCCGCGAGATCGCGTTCCTCCTCGGCGACGACCCGTTCCCCGTCTCGCACACGTACGGCCAGCCGGGTGTTGTCGGCCGCGCGTCGGCCCTCGGCGAGGGTGAGGTCGGCCTCGACGCGTACGGTGCCCTCGCGCAGGCCCTCGGCTCCGGGCCCGAGGCATGCGCTCGCGGTGACGCCGCGCAGCCGCGCCGGCCCGCTCACCACCAGCCGGACACCGCGCCAGATGCCCTGGTGGACCATGGGCGGGCAGAAGTCCCACCCGTAGCCCATGCGCGCCTTATGCACGCGGACCCGGTCGGTGCGGCCGACCTGCGGCTCGTTCGCGGGCGCGGGGTGCACGACGACGGCCAGCAGGTGCTCTCCCCCGCCGCGCACCAGGTGGGTGACGTCGGCCTCGAAGGGACGGAACATGCCTTCGTGCCGGACGACGACGGTGTCGTCGACGAGGACGGTGGCCTCGTGGTCGACACCGTCGAAGCACAGCACCGCGCTTTCGTGCGGCTCCAGCGGGGGCAGAGTGAGGGTCCGCCGGTAGGCCCAACTGCGATTGGGCACCCACTCGTTCAGCAGGCTGTTGCGGCCGACGTACGGGTCGGGAACCTCGCCGGCGCGGTGCAGGTCGTCCAGAACGCTCCCGGGGACGTGGGCCGGGAGCCAGCCCGCGGTCGTGAACGGCTTGTGCGGGCCGATGTGCCACTGCCATTCGTCCCCGACGAAGCCGCGCAGCTGCCAGGCGCCGTCGGCGTCGTCCAACAGTGTCTCGGTCATCCGGCGGCCTTCCGCGCCGTCGAGCCGGCGCCGCCGGCTCCCTGGTCGGCAGGACCGGGGGCCGTCCCGACGGGCTCGTCTAGCGGCCACTCCAGCAAGTCGGTCTCGACGAACGGCTGTTCGGGGTCGAACGGCACCCGGAAGGTCTTGATCTCCGCGGGCCCGAAGTCGGCCTCGACCGAACGGGAGAGCAGCGGCAGGTCGATCGTGGTGCGCACCGCCTGCCCTGCCGTCTCCACGGCCCTGACCACGAGGGCGTCGCTGTCGTCCTCGTCCCCCTTGACCACGCTGACGACGACCGAGTCCGCCGCCACCTCCACGAATCCGCTCCGCGTGGGCAGTGGGCCGGGGTGGTAGGTCTCCAGCAGCGGAAAGGCGGGCTGGTTGAGCTGGGCGGCCAGCCGTACCGTGCCGGCGGCGCGCCAGTCCCCGGCGTGGGGCACCAGACGATAGCGGAACTCCTGGCGGCCCTGGTCGAGGTACTCGTAGACGCCGTCCTCGGCGAGCCCCATCGGCTCGTGCCAGGCGTAGGCGGGGCTGCGCAACGCGGTCATGCCTATGGTGCCGCCGCGTGCGTCGTGGCCGTACTTGCTGTCGTTGAGCACCGAGAGTCCGGCCCTGCGCCCGTCGGCCAGCGTGCCGCTGACGTCCACCCACGCCTGGGCGGACTCCTCGGCGCCGTCGGCGGAGCGCTCGATGTGGCCGTAGGGAATCTCGAAGGTCGCCGACGCGGTGTCGATCGCGGTCGGGAAGCGCAGCTTGAGCAGGCGCAGTCGCTCGTGCCAGTCGACGACCGTGCGCACCTCCAGGTCGCGGGCACCGGCGGACAGGACCAGTTCCTCGGACAGGGTGGAGTCGCCGTACGTGCTCTCCACGCGGAGCACCGCGCGCACGGGGCCGTGCTCGACGAGGCGCACCCGGGTGCAGCGGAAGGAGCCGATCTCCTTGTCGTAGGCGTCGACGCGGTGTCCCCAGGTGTCGGAGGGGTCGTCGACGACGACGGCGTGCGGGCCGGGGGCCTCGGGCAGCAGTTCGGCATCGTTGTCCTTGTCGTACAGGCGGCACAGCCAGCCCGTCGACGGATCGACCTCGACCAGGAGGTGCTCGTTCTCCAGGACGGTGTCCGTGGCCCGTACGGCCGTGGAGCCGGGTGCGGACTCGCCGGGCAGCACGCGGTAGACGCGGTAGCCCAGCGGCGGCACCTCGGCGCGGAACGCGAGGCGTCTGCGGCTGCCGGCCATGGTGGCGTACGAGCGCGTGCGCTGTACGGGCACCTCGGCGCCCTCGTCGTCCACCATGCGGGCGGGAGCGTTGCCGGGGAAGCCGGTGAACTCGAACTCGACGTCCTCGGTGAGCTTCCAGGGGTGCGGGTTGAAGACCACCAGCGGGTACATGTCCGCCTCGGCCGGGATGTCGATGAGTCGGCTGATCGACTGGACGGCGCGGTTGAAGGCGGTCGCGGCGATCGAGCACGCGTGGCCGTACTGGTCGCGGCTGTCCTCGTAGGCCGGGGCGATGGACGTGCCGGCGAGGATGTCGTGGAACTGGTTGAACAGCACCAGTTGCCAGGCCTCGGTCAACTCCGCTCGCGGGTAGGGGATTCCGGCGACGACGCGGGCGACGGCCGACCACTTCTCGGCCCGCTGCAGCAGGTTCTCGGCGCGGCGGTTCCAGCGCTTGACGCCGGAGTGCGCCGAGTAGCAGCCCACGCCGTGGTGCTGAAGCTCGCCGGTGTGGACGGGTATGTCGGCGCGGTCGCGGACGGCGTCGAAGAAGGCCCGGGGATGGCTGAGCGGCAGGCGGGGCAGCCCGCCGAGCTCGTCGAGCCGGCGGATGCTGTCGAGATTGGCCTTGGTGGGGCCGCCGCCGTGGTTGCCGACACCGTAGAAGATCATCAGCTCGCGTTCGTCCGGCGGCATCATGGCAAGGGACTTGTCGATATGGTTGCCGATGTCCGAGCCGGGCGTGCAGTACTCGTGAGGAATCCGGTAGGCGAGGACCCGCGAGCCGTCGGCGGACTCCCACCAGAAGTGCTGGCCGGGCAGCGGCAGTTCGTGGGGTCCGGGGCGCAGGAACGTGTAGGAGTCGATGCGGCTCTTGCGCAGCAGCTGCGGCAGCGCGGCGTTGTGTCCGAACGGGTCGACGTTGCAGCCCACAGTGGCCACGATGCCGAAGCGCTCCTGCAGGTACCGCTGCGCGTACAGGGCCTGGCGCACGAAGGACTCACCGCCGGGGATGTTGCAGTCGGGTTCGATCCACCAGCCGCCGACGATCTTCCAGCGCCCTTCGGCCACTCGTTTGAGGATGGCCTCGAACAGCTGGGGGTCGCTCTCCTCGACCCACTTCAGGTAGAGCACGGAGTCGCATGTGAAGACGAAGTCCGGGTACTCGTCCATGCGGTCGATCGCGGACTGGAACGTGGCCCGTACCTCCTGGTAGCCCTCGGGCCACTGCCAGAGCCAAACAGGGTCTATGTGTGCGTTGCCGACCATGTGCATGGTGCGCTGACGGGGTCGCATGGAGTTTCCTCTACTGGGGCGGGCGCCGGTGATCAGGGGCGGTCTCTGCTGCGGGGTGCCAGGGTCAGGCGGGTGTTCCCTCGGCGGCCCAGGCGTCGATCTGTTCGCTGAGCAGGTGCAGAAGCAAAAGGTGCATTTCCTGGGTGCGGGCGGTGGTGGTGGAGGGAACCAGCAGCGCCAGGTCGGCGTGTTCGGCGGCCGGCCCTCCGTCGCCGCCGCCGAACAGGACGGTGAGGGCACCGCGGTCCCGCGCGGTCTTCAGCCCGCGCACGACGTTCTGGGAACGGCCCGAGGTGGTGAAGGCGAGAACCATGTCGCCGGGGCCCGCGAACGCTTCGATCTGCCGCGAGAAGAGGTCGTCGAAGTCGTAGTCGTTGCTGATGCAGGTGGTCACGGACGGGTCGACGGACAGGGCGAGCGCGGGCAGCGGGCGGCGTTCGCGGAGGTAGCGGCCCACGAGCTCCGCGGCCAGGTGCTGGGCGTCGGCCGCGCTGCCGCCGTTGCCGAAGGTGTACAGCCGCCCGCCGGCCTCGTAGATCGCCACCAGGCGCCGGGAGACCTCGAGCAGCTGCGGCAGGAGTTGCTCGACCCGGCGGGCCAGGTCGACGTGGTCGGTCAGTTGCTGCCCGGGATCCTTAGCCATGGAGGCGGTTTCCTTCCGGTCCTGTGGTGGTGGTGACGACTCGTTCGAAGGCCACGGCTGCCGCACCGACGACGCCGACCCGGTCGCCGCTGCGGGCCGGTTCGATGCGCACCGCGCGCGCGGCCGGGCCCATGGCCCATTCGCGCACGATGCGGCGCACGGGGGCCAGGAGCTGCTCGCCCGCGCGCGTGACGCCGCCGCCGAGGACGACGAGTTCGGGTTCGAAGACGTTGACGAGGGAGGTGACTCCGCCGGCCAGCGCTTGGGTGGTGGCGACCCATACCTGGGTGGCGACAGCATCTCCGGCGGCGGCCTCCCGGGAGACGTCGGCCGCGGTGAGGGCGAGCACGCGGAGAGCGTGGTCGGCGGCCGGCGGCCTCGGCCTCGGCGACCGCCTCGCGGGCCCGTTCGGCGATGGACGTGCCGGAGACGTAGGCCTCCAGGCAGCCCGTGCGCCCGCAGCCGCGGCAGTGCCGACCGTTCCGGTCGACCGTCACGTGCCCCAGTTCTCCGCCGTTGCCCGCGGCCCCGCGGTAGGTGCAGCCGCCGACCACGATGCCGCCGCCGACGCCGGTGGAGACGGTCAGGTAGATCATGTGGCGGGTACCGCGGCCGGCACCGAAACGGTGCTCCCCCGCCGCGGCCGCGGTGGCGTCGTTGTCGAGGACGGCCGGGAGCCCGTACTGGTCCTCGGTCAACTGGGCGATCGGTACGTCGATCCAGCCGGGCAAGTGCGGGGGGCAGAGCAGCAGGCCCGCCTCCGGGTCGAGCGGGCCGCCGCAGCCTATGCCGACGGCGGCGACCCGCTCCGGGGCGAGCCCGGACTCGTCCATCGCCTTGTGTCCCAGATCGAACAGGCGGGCCAGGACCGCCTGGACGCCCTCCTGAACCAGCGTGGGCGTGACGAAGAAGGAACGGACCGTTCCGTCGGCGCCGACGACCCCTGCCGCCAGCTTGGTGCCGCCGATGTCCAGGCCCAGGACCGCCGAGGTGGCTTCCGCAGCTTCGGAGTTGTGCATCGCTGCCACAGACCTTCCGTCCGTAGTCGTTGTGCCCGTGTGGTGACGCAGCACTGGCCAATGTGGCATCGTTCCCACATGAGAACGTACCCATGTCGTCCAGGCCCGTCAACAAGCAGGGCGGCAAGTGATCAAGAGCCCAACTGACGTGTGGTGCCCACGGATCCGGTGACCGCCGTACCGGCGGCCGCCGGGTCTGTCCACAACTCCGCCTGACGGGCCGCGTGCAGGATCGTCGCGGGCCAGTCGGGCTCCCACCGACTGGTGGCCAGCACGCGCGCGACGCTCTTCGCCTTGTCCGCTCCGGTCGCCACGAGCCGCACACGCCTGGACAACCCGGCGATCGTCGCCGGGCCCACGCTGATCCCCCGACGCGGCACCTGGTCCAGTGCCCCGAAGTGGGGGAACGTCGCCAGATTGTCGCGTCGGGTGGACTCGGCGAGACGCACCACACGCGTGCCCTCGGCGATCCCGGAGCCCGGCGGGTTGAACGCGACGTGGCCGTCGGAGGCGCCGGTGGCCAACAGGAACAGGTCGATTCCGCCGGCCGCCGCGATGCGCTCGTCGTATCGCGGCGGGTCGCCGGGATCCGGAACCCATACGTGGTCGTTCGGGATGCCGCGCCCCGGGCCCACGGCCCGACTCCAGGGCGCAGCGATCCGCAGGCGGGCAAAGCGCTCGCAACTGTGCAGCGCCTCGGCCGGCACACGGCGCACCGGTTCGGACACATCGTCCAGGTAGTCGTCCATCATCACGATCACCACGTGCGACAGGTCCATCGGCGCGGACCGCAGCCGACCGGCGACGGCATCGTACGTGCTCGTCAGGCTGCGCCCGCCGGGGCAACCGAGCAGGTAGCGACGGCCCCGTGCCGCGGCTTCGGCCATGCCGGTGACGATCTCGGCGGCGAGAGCCGCGCCGAGCGCTTCCGCGTCCGGGTACACCTTGAGCAGGCTCATGACGTCATGTCCTCCGCCTCGGTCGTGCACGGCATCACTCCGCCGCCGTCATACGGGGTTTCGCGTCCAGGAAGGCACGGCATACGGTCTTCTCGGAGACGACCGCCGCCACCTGGTCCAACCCGAGCAGCGCGGCACCGGCCACGGGGGGCGCGTCGGGAACGCCGATCCGGAACTCCTCCTCCAGGCCGGGAGCGGCCGCGCGGACCGCGGCGAGCATCCGGCCGTCCGGGTCCGCGAACAGTCCCCCTCCGAGTACCAGGCTCCAGGGGAAGGAGGTCGGCGCGAACTGGCGGCGTGCGGTGCGCGCCAGGGTGGCGACCTCCACGGCCAGGCGCTCCACGAGGGTGAAGGCCACCGGATCGCCGTCGTGGGCGTGGGAGAGCACCACCGGGACCAGCACGTCCAACTGGCGTTCCGTCAGGTCACCGGCCACAAGCCGCTCGGCGATCTCCCGGACGGACGCGACCGCGTAACGTGCGCAGATCGCCTGCCGCAGCGCGGTGGCCGGGCCGCGACCATCCTCGGCCCGCGCCGCAGCCCGGACCGCCTCCCGGGCCAGGAGGTCGCCCGCACCGCTGAGGTCGCCGCTCTGCCAGCCCAACCCGGGAAACTCGAAACGGCGGTCGTCATCGGCGCGGGCGACGCACTTCAGTCCCGCGCCGCACACGACAGCCACCGCGGGGGCGTCCTGCGTGGCACCGGTACGCAGCAGGGCCCAGGCATCGTTGCGGACCTCCACCGAGCCCCAGACCCGGCCGGCCGTCAGGGCCGTGTGCAGCGCTTCCACCTGTCCGGGCAGATCGGCGCCGGCCAGACAGCAGGCGGCATGCGCGACGGCGAGTTGGGCCGGACCCAGTCCGGCGTCGTATGCGGCGACAGTGGCCAGCCGGGTGACGACGGCGGCGGTCCGTCCCGGCCCGAGGGCGCTGCCGGGGCCGCGCACCCAGGACAGCAGGGCTCCGTCCTCATTCACCAGCGCCACATCGGTCTTGGAGTTGCCACCGTCGACCGCGACGACGAGACGGGCCATCATGCCGCCCACGGCAGGTGGTCGCGGTTGGCGGCCACGATCAGGTCGGTCAGCCGGTCGGCGACGGCATGCTGACCGATCAACGGGTGCGCCAACAGGGCGCGGAACACCCGGTCGCGGCCACCGTGCACGGCAGCGTCCAGCGCCAGGTGCTCGTAGGCCGTGACGTGTGCGACAAGCCCGGCGATCAACGGTTCGAGCGGCTCCACCGGCTGGGCCACCGCTCCGTCGGCGGTGACGGTCGCGGGCACTTCGATGACGGCGTCGGCGGGCAGGAACGGCAGCGTCGTGCCGTTGCGGACGTTGACGACGTGGGTGCGATGGTCGCCGTGGCGCAGCGAGGCCATCAGATCCAGCGCGGCGTCCGCGTAGAAGGCACCGCCCCGCCGGGTCAGCAGCTCGGGCTTGGTGTTCACCCGCTCGTCGGCGTACCGGTCCAGCAGCTCGTCCTCGATCTCCATGACTTCCTGGGCGCGGACGCCGTCCTTCTGCTGCCGGACGACGACCTCGTCATGGCTGTAGTAGTAGTGCAGGTAGTACGACGGCACAGAGCCGAGGCGACGGACGAGGTCGGCGGGAAGCCCCGTGGCCGGGGCCACCCGATGCCCGTGTTCGGCGAGCAGGCGCGGCAGCACGTCGGTGCCGTCGAGCAGCACCCGCCGCTCCCAGGTCAGGTGGTTGAGGCCCACATGGTCGAGTGCGATGCGGTCAGGGGCGACACCGAGCACCTCGGCGAAGTGCCGCTGGAAGACCGCCGCCGCGCTGCACAGCCCGACCACGCGCCGGTGTCCCGCCTCCAGCAGGGCGCGGGTGACGATGCCGACCGGGTTGGTGAAGTCGATCAGCCATGCGGTCGGGTTGACGGCCCGTACCCGCTCGGCGATGTCGAGCATCACCGGCACCGTCCGCAGCGCCTTGGCCAGCCCGCCGGCGCCCGTCGTCTCCTGCCCCAGGCAGTCGCAGCGCAGCGGCAGGGTCTCGTCCCGCAGGCGCGCGGCCTGCCCGCCGACGCGCAGCTGCACGAGCACGATGTCGGCACCCTCCGCCGCCCCGCCGAGGTCGGTGTGGGTGGTGACGGTGGCCGGATGACCGCCGGCGGACAGCATCCGACGGCTCATCCCCGCGAGCAGGCCCAGCCGGTCGTCCGAGACGTCCTGCAGGGCCAGTTCCGTGACCTCCAGGCGATCCCGCAGGCGTATCAGGCCGTCGACGATTTCCGGGGTGTACGTCGACCCGCCCCCGATGATGGTCAGCTTCACGAACTCCCTTTCGGGCCGCGCACGGCGGCCGGGTTCTCGTCACGCCGCAGCTTCACGTCCGGGGCGTTTTTCCGGCCCATGCGCTCAGCCCTTGCGACCCTGGGTGGCGATGCCGTCGATGATGTGCCGTTGGGCGAAGGCAAAGATGATGATCATGGGGATCGTGGCGATCAGGCTGGCCGTCGCGATGATCTCCCAGTGCTGTTCCCCGCCGTTGCCGAAGGTGTCGATGATCGACTTCAGACCGCGGGGAATCGTGAACAACGAAGTGTCCTGCAGATACACCAGTGGCCGGAGCAGATCGCTCCAACTGGCCTGGATCTCGAAGACGAAGACGATCGCCAGAGCGGGCCGGGACAGCGGTAGGGCGATGCGCCAGAACAGCCCGAAGAAGCTGCAGCCGTCAACACGTGCGGCTTCGAACATCTCCCGGGGCAGTGACAGGAAGAACTGGCGCAGCAGGAAAATGTAGAACGACGAGCCGAAGATGTTCTGCGCCCACAGCGGCACCTGGGTTCCGGTCAGGCCCAGGTGGTCCCAGACCAGATAGACGGGGATCAGGGTGACCGCCTGGGGCAGCATCATGGTGCCGAGCACCAGCCCGAACAGCACGTTGCGCCCGGGAAACCGGAAGTACGCGAAGCCGAACGCCACCAGGGCGCTGCTGAGCGTCACTGTCACGGCCGCCGCCAGCGCCACCGTCACGCTGTTGCCCAGCCACGTGAGCATCGGTGCATAGTTCCATACCTCGGTGAAGTTCGACGCCTGCACGTGTCGAGGGATCAGGAGGTTGTCCAACACCTCGGTGCGCGGCTTGAGCGAGGCGCTGATGAGCCAGATGAACGGATAGGTGAACACGACGGCCGCGAGGGCCAGGACGATGAGGTAGGGACCTCGCTTTGTCGCAGGGCGCAGATCCCACCCGAGGACACCGGTGTGGCCGGCGGGGGCGTCTTCGGTCCGGTTGCCGGCCCGACCGCCGTCGGTGCCGGGCGCGGGCGCCACCGCGGTGCGTGGAATACTCATATCAGTGCTTCTCGCCTTCGTAGTAGACGTACCGACGCGAGACACGTACTTGCACTGCGGTGATGACCATGGTGATCAGGAACAGCAGCCAGGCCAGCGCGGACGCGTAGCCCATGTGCAGGAACTGGAACGCCTGCTGGAACAGGTAGATGACGTAGAAGAGAGCCGCCTCGTTGGAGTACGTACTGTTCTGCTGAGCGCCGAAGAACATCGTGTAGGCCTGGTCGAACATCTGCAGCGCGGCGATGGTCTGGACGATCATGGTGAAGAACAGGGAGCCGCTGATCATCGGGATCGTGACGTGCCGGAACCTCGCCCACGAACCCGCGCCGTCGAGTTCGACGGCCTCATAGAGCTCCTTCGGGACCTGCCGGAGAGCTGCGAGGTAGATCACGACCATCCCGCCGACACCCCAGAGCATGGTGATGGCCAGTCCGGGCTTGACCCAGTGGGTGTCGGTCGTCCAGTTGGGACCGTTGATGCCGACCAGGTCGAGGGTGCGGTTGAGCAGTCCCTGCTGGCCGTTGAGCAGGAGCAGGAACAATGCGCCCACGGCGACGGTCGGCGTCATGACGGGAAGGTAGAAGACCGTACGGAAGAATCCCGACGCCCGGCCCACCCGGTTGAGCACCATCGCCAGGCCCAGGGCCACGGCCATGGCGGTCGGCACGTAGATGATGACGTAGACGAGCGTGTTGCTCAGTGCATGGGCCACCTTGGGGTCCTGGAACAGCTCGCGGTAGTTCGCGAAGCCCACGTTCTTCGCGGTGCCGATCGAGTTGTAGTCGGTGAACGACAGCACCAGGCTGACGATCATCGGGCCGAGCGTGAACACGAGGAACCCGACGATCCACAGGGAGATGAAGCCGTAGGCGGCGCGGATCTGCGGCCAGTCCCTGGCCCGGGCACGGAACTTGGCCGCAGTCGCCTTCGGGAGGGTGGCCTGCGTGGCCATCACTTCGCCGCCTCGAACGCCTTGCTCGCCTCGGCCTGAGCCTGCTTCATGGCCGCGCCGGGCTTCTGCTGACCCGACAGGGCGCGGTTGACCGCCTCCTGCCAAGCCGATTTGATCTCGCTGCCGGCCTTGGACCCCGTGACGGCGAACGCGTACTCGGTGGACGCGTAGTAGTGCTCGACGGCCTGTTGGAAACCGGTCTGGCCGCCCTTGACGTACTTCGCCTTGACTTTTACGTCGGCGTCCGTGTTCGCGGTCCACAGTCCGGTGAACATGGTCTTGTTCTTCTCAACGGTGGCCTGGCGGGCCGCACCCGCGCGAAGCCAGGTGTCGGTGCTCGTCATGACCTTCATCCAGTTGACGGCCGCCTCTGGATTGCCGGCACCCTTCGGCAGACACCAAGCGCTTCCGTTCTCGAAGCTGATGGGCTTGCCGTGCCGGTCGGTGAAGAGAATCGACCGCAGGTCGACCTTGGGTGAGGCCTGCACCAGGACGTTGATGTACCAGCCCTCCCAAGGGAACGCTCCGGCCTGGTCCTTCACGAACTGGTTGCCGGAGCCGAAAAGGTCCCAGGTGTCGCGGAAGGCCTTGAAGCGGGACCAGCCGCCCTGTTCGTCTATCAGGCTCAGTGCGTACGTCAGGGCCTCGACGATCCGAGCGTCGTCCAGGTTCGGGGAGCCGTCCGGGTTCACCAGGTCCGCGCCGTTGGCCTTCGCCCACAACGGCAGGAACTCGGGGAGCTTCGGGTCGAATCCGATGCGGGAGATCTTGCGACCGCCGGCCTTGTACAGCTTCACGGCGGTGGTGTGCAGCTTGTCCCAGTCGGTGGTGCTCAGGTCGGACAACGCAAGCCCTGCCTCGTCGAGGGCCTTGCCGTTCACCAGGATGTTGCGGGTGCTGTAGAACTCGGGAACGCCGTAGATCTTCCCGCCGATCGTCACTTCGTCGAGTGCGGCCTTGCGATACGTGCCGGTGTCGATGCCCGCGGAGGCGATCCGGTCGTCCAGGGGCTGGATGACGCCCTGGGCGGCATAGCTGCCCACGAGGTCGCGGTCGAGGTAGACCAGGTCTGGCGCGTTGCCGCTGGACACCGCGGACAGGAACTGCTGCGGGTCGAAGTCACCTTCGTTCAGGCGCAGCTCCACCTTGGGGTAGGCGCTCTTGAACGCGTCGATGCGGGCCTGCCCGACGTCGTCGGGCTTGCCGAAGCCCTGGGTCGACAGCACTCCCCCGCCGACCTTGTTGCCCCCGCCGTTGCTCTTGGCGCCGACACCGCCGCAGGCGTTGGTCGAAGCGAGGGCGAGCGCTCCTATCGAGCCGGCCAGGAAACGTCGTCGAGAGACCATGTCGAACTCCTCATTGAGTGCGGTTTTTCGGGAAGGGACAGGATGTCGGGGGAGCCGCGGAAGGCGGATGCTCGTCGCGGAGGCCGTCAGCGGATCAGTCGGCTCACGCGGTCACGCTGGACCCGGTAGGGCGTTGGCGCGTGCGACCTGGGAGTACCAGTGGCCGCTGTTCTTGACCGTGCGGCGCTGCGTCGCGTAGTCGACGTGCACCAACCCCATGCGGGGCCGGTAGCCCATCGCCCACTCGAAGTTGTCCATCAGGGACCAGTGGAAGTATCCGCGGACCGGGCAGCCGCGCTCGATCGCGCGGTGCACGGCGACGAGGTGGCGGTGCAGGAAGTCGGTCCGCCGCGCGTCGTGGACGGCGCCGTCCTCGCCGGGCTCGTCGTTGAAGACGGCGCCGTTCTCCGTGATGAGTACCGGCACCTCCCCGTAGCTCTCGTGCAGTTGGACCAGCAGGTCGGTAAGGGCCTCCGGCACGATCTCCCAGTCGAAGTCCGTACGTGCCACGTCCGCCCGGCCGGGCTCCACCCGCCACGGGAAGGGACCGTCCGCGGGCTGCCGGCGCGCGCTGACGATACGGCGCGTGTAGTAGTTGACCCCGATGAAGTCGCTTCCGGCTCCGATCACGGACATGTCGCCGCTGCGGATGAAGTCCAGGGGACCGGCGGCCTGTTCCCAGTGCTCACGCATGTCCTCGGGGTAGCGGCCGCTCAGCACGGCGTCGAGGAACCAGCGGTTGACATAGCCGTCGGAGTGGTGCGCCGCGAGGCGGTCCTCTTCACTGGCGGTGTGCGGCACGTGCGGGAAGAGGCTGAACGCCACACCGGCCCTGCCCTCTGGGCGGCTCTCTCGCAGCGCCTGGACGGACTTGCCGTGGGCGAGCAGGAGATGGTGCATCGCGCGCACCGAACCCGCGATGTCCCGCTCCCCCGGTGCGTGCAGACCGAGTTGGTGTCCGAGGAGGCCGACGATCCAGGGCTCGTTGATCGTGACCCAGTCGTGCACCCGGTCGCCGTAGGCCTCGAAGCAAACGGCCGCGTACTCCGCGAACCGGTCCGCCGTCTCGCGAGCCAGCCAGCCACCGCGCTCCTGCAGGGCCTGCGGGAGGTCCCAGTGGTAGAGGGTGACGAGCGGGCTGATGTCACGAGCGAGCAACTGGTCGATCAGGCGGTCGTAGTGGTCGACGCCCCTCTTGTTCGCACCGCCGTCCCCGTCGGGGATCAGCCGGGGCCAGGCCAGCGAGAACCGGTAAGCGTTGACGCCGAGGTCGGCCATCAACGCCACGTCCTCGGCAACCCGGTGGTAGTGGTCGCACGCGACCGCGCCGCTCTCCCCACGCTCGACGGCCCCGGGGACGCGGCAGAAGCGGTCCCACACGGACTCGCCGCGTCCGTCGCTGTCCGTGGCACCCTCCACCTGGTACGCGGAAGTCGACGTGCCCCAGAGAAAGCCGTCCGGGAAGCTCAGCACCCCGGTTGATTCGGTGGTCACCTGTGACGTCAGCCCTTCGATCCGTTCATGGCAGTGGCAGTGCCGGCAGAGGCCGGCAGGCCGTGGTCCTGCGGGGGGGAACGTGCCACTCCTCAGCAACGCTGCGGTCAGGTGAGGAGGGGGTCACCGGGGGTGCCGACAGCCGACGCTGTCCGCGCATGAATGCGATGTGGCATCGTTCCCACATGGGAACGTACTCAGATCGTTGAAGGCCCGTCAATACTCCGGCAACACTTGATTCACAGCTCGTACATCAGCGCACGTCGAAGCGCCTGTTGGGGCGCGCTCGAGCGGCGCCCGCGCGGTCCCGAACGTCCTGCGACAGGCGCTGGATCAGGCTCCGGTCGGGCTCGCCGCCGGCGCCGCGGTCGAGCCACGCAGCACCAGCGTCGGCTCGAGTGTCTCCTGGATGCGGCGACGCCCTGGGCCCCTCTTCGATTCCGCGGCGGCTTCCCGTTCGGCGACCCGTCCGAGCAGCAACTCGGCCGCCCTGCGCCCCATGTCGTATGTGGGCTGCGCGACGGCCGTGAGCCCCGGCTCCACCATCCGCATCCATGCGAGGTCGTCGAACGACACCAGCGACACGTCACGCGGCACGGCAAGGCCGCGTCGGCGCAGCTCCAGCCAAGCGGTCTCGGCCATCAGGTTGTTGACGGCGAAGATCGCGGTGACGTCCGGGTGCTGATCGAGCAGCTCCGCCACCCGGGACCTGGCGTCCGCGGCTTGGAATTCCAGGTCGAGAACCAGCCGCCGGTCGAGGGGCACGTCGGCGGCGCGGTGCGCGGCGCGGTAGCCACGCAGCCGTTCGGCGCCGGTGGCCCACTTCGTCTCGTCGATCAGCAGCGCGATGCGCCGGTGACCCAGTTCCAGCAGGTGTCGGGTGGCCTCCCGGGCACCGTACTCGCTGTCGATGATCACGGAGTCGCACCCGCGGGCTCCGGAGCGCCGGTCGGCCTCGACCACGCTCACGCCCCGCTCGACGAGCAGTTCGGTGGCCGCTGCGGCAGCCGGGGTGAGCACGACGCCCGTGGCCCGCATCGCCACGAAGGCCTTGGCACCGTCGAGTTCCTGTTGGGGGTCTCCGTGGTCATCCACCAGCACCATCTGGTAACCGGCCGCGCGCAGTGCCTGCTCCACGCCCGCGGCGAGTTCCGCGTAGAACTGATTGCGCAGGTCGGAGACGAGCAGACCGACGACGTTGCTGCGCTGCGCCTTCAAGGTGCGTGCCAGAGCGTCGGGGACGTAGCCGATGCGCTGGGCGGCCGCGAGCACGTCCTCACGGATGTGCGCCGCCACATAGCCCTGCCCGCTGAGCGCGCGCGACGCGGTGGAGCGGGAGGTCCCTGCCTCCCTCGCCACATCGTGCAGGGTGGGGCGGCGTCGCCCGCCCGCGGACTTGTGCCCGTCACCGTCGCCCCCGACGATTGGTACCCCTCTTCCTCGATCAGCCATCCGCCGCTGTCCCCTCGCCCCGATTGCCGCTCTCCCCCAGCACCGTCCGGCACCTGAGTCCGCGTGCAGTGAGAGACACTGCTGGCAGAATAACGTGATCGTCCGGCCGTACTCCGGTCGAACGCTTACGTCGGTGGCCTCGGCTCACACCCCCGGTCCTTCTGGCGCGTCGCCGTCCTCCCACCGCTGCCTGCGCGCCACCGTGACCAGGGCCTCGGCCTGCTGGCCGAACCGTACCCCACCGACCGTCAGGTCCACGGCCACCCGCCTGCGAGCTCCGCGCCCCTCTGGGGGAACGGTCACAGTGAAGACCAGGGTGGCCTCCCCGCGCCCCTGCGGCTTCACCTCCTGCTCGGCGGGCTCCACCGCCCAGCCCTGCGGGACCACCATCCGCACCCGGGCGGTGCGCGCGGTCGGGAAGGGATTGCGCACACGGACCTCCAACACCAGGGTCCGGCCCGGCGTCACGGTCGAGCGGTAAGGAGTGATCCGGGCGCCGAAGCCTTCGGCGTCGAAGTCGACTTCCGCAGGCAGCAGTTCGCGGTGCAGCCGCGCCACCCGCTCCCCCTCCTCCAGCAGCATGTCCAGGTAGTCCTGGGTGACCTTGCGAGGAGGCCAGTGGCCGCTGATCATCAGTTCGGGGTTCAAGGCGCGGTACAGCTCGGCGCTTCGTCGGAAGTCGTCGATCCGGAAACGGTTGCGGTACTGGTAATTGAGCAGTTCGGGCTGCTCCCCCGGCCGCCAGGCAGTGTTCTGCTGGTCGCCGGTCGCCACCACGCGGCGGCCGTCGGCCTCGAAGGAGTACGCGGCCGCGTACAGAGTGTGGCCTGGCAGTTCATGCACGCCGATCTCGTACTCGCGCCAGGTGACCGGCTCGCCGACCGGGAGATCGCGGTCCACCGGGATGGGGTCGAACCACAGACAGGGCAGGTCCCAACGCTTCGGGTCCTGGAGCACCGGGGTGACGTTGGAGGGCGACCAGACGGCGGTGCCCTCCACCTCCCGCAGCAGATTGAATCCGGCGACGTGGTCGTCGTGGTAGTGGGTCGGCAGCGCGACCTCGACCCGGTCGATGCCGTGGACGCGCCGCAGCGACTCCAGGCACGCCAGCAGAGGCCGTCGGCTGGAACGGTCGTGCCCGCCGGCCAGGCCGGTGGTCAGGTCGTAGCCGAAATCCAGCAGCAGTGCCGTGCCGTGCTCGGAGAGCAACGCGTACGTCAGCGCGTTGCTGGTGCGGTTGCGCAGCAGGTGGGGCGTCACCCGCTCCCAGGGGTCGTCCAGCATGGCGTCCAGATCCCACGGGCGTCTGCGGCGTGAGTCCAGCAGTGCCTGAAGTCTTGATCGCAGCCGGGCAACAGCGGCAGGCGGATCCGTCACCGGCTCCCCGTGCGACGGCAGCAACACGGCGGGGGCGTGGTCGAGCAGCTGCCGGCACGACAGGGCGGTGGCGGCGACACCCTCCATACCGGCGCTCTCGCCTCCTGTGTACGCCCACTGGGCGGCCGCCAGCGACCATACCCGGCCCTCACCGTGGATCAGGTCGCCGACGAAGGCCAGGCGCTTGCCGCCGATCTCCACCAGGTAGCTGACGGAGCCGACGGTGTGGCCGGGAGTGGGAAGGGTGAGCACCTCGAGCGGCCCGTAGGAGCGGGTGCGGTACTCGGCGACGCTGCCGGTGACCGGAACCTGCTCCAGCAGCGAGAACCTGTCCTGGCGCACGTCGTAGTCGTTGTCGAGCGGCCGGGTACGCCAGTGTTCGTCGACGTTCTCGATGAGGTCCCGCTCCACCGGCGGGACCCACACCCTGATGCCCTCGTGCGCAGCACGCGCCAAACCTTGTACCTGGTCGCGATGGTGATGGGTGATCAGGACGTCCGTGACGCGGTCGACTCCGTAGTCGTCGAGGCGGTCGAGGACTTCGCCGCTACCGAAGTCGATGAGCACCGCCTCTCGACCACGACGCAGCACATACACGTGGCAGGTGTCCTGAAGGCGGAAAACGTCCGTGCCGATCAGCATGGTTCTCCTGTGGTCCCGGTCAGGTCAGGGATGTCAGGCATCCGTACGCCGCCGCTCGTCCCAGGCACACCACGCGGACCGCAGGGCGGCGTAGTCCTCAGGACCGAGCGGCTCCCCGGTCCGGTCGAGATGGGTGGTGTAGTACAGGGCGGGGACGCCCAGGCCGGGTTTGGCGGCCAGGTACTCCCGCCACTGCTGCCGGTCGGGCACGCACCAGTCGTCGGTGTCGATGAGCAGGTCGGGGCAGGCGGCGGCGACCACGGCGGCCCGGTGGCGCATCTGCGGCACGATAGGGGCATCGGGTTCGGGGTCGTCCAGGCGCAGCATGTCGTTGAGCCGCACCATGTCGGTGACGTCGGCGAAGGCGGGGTGGGGGGTGTGCGTGACGACGAGCGCGTCCGGCTTCACTCGCTTGGCCGTGTCGTACACCGTGGACAGCAACTCGTGGAGCAGGGCGATCCCCCAGCGCGGACCGTGGTGGGTCAGCGCCGCACCGCTGGGCGTACGGGCGGTGAAGTCGATCTTCATCCCGTCCGCACCGAGACCGCCCGGGCCGTCGCCGAGCATGCGCGCCACGACGTCCTCGAGCGCCCTGCGGGCCCCGGGGTTGTCCGGGTCAAGCGCAACGGGCCGGCCCTGCGGGTTGCGGACGCACAACTCGTCGGCAAGGCCCTCCCACAGCCAGGCGGGCCACCACAGCAGGACCCGCTGCCCGCGTTCACGCCTGGCTCTGATCCACCCCCGCAGATCCGGCCACTTGTCCGGGTCCGGCTCGCAGGTGCCGTACTGCAGCTGCCACTTGTCGTCGACAACGATCGTTCCCGGCTCAAGACCCTGGTCGGCGAGACGCTCGAGGTAGCGGTCGTACTCGGCCTGGCCGGCCAGGTCCTGGGCAGGACGTCCAGTGACGCGACCCTCGTGGTTCTGCGCACCCCAGCCGCAGAACATGGGCGCAGACCACCAGTTCGGGCGCCGACGCCTCTGGAGGGCCGGCGCCGAGCCGCTCGAGGTCAACCGGGCCCGGTAACGACGCAGGCCCTCGTACGGGTCGGGGCTGTCCGGCGTCAGCACCACGGTGGGCGTACGGAATTCACCGTCCACCCGGGTGTGGCCCTCGTAGTCCAGCCGCAGTCCGAACCCGCCGTCCACCGGCACGTAGGCGAGCTGCGTGAACGTCAGGTCCGATACAGGGGCGTCGACGGCGAGCGTCCACCACCCCTCGGGCACAGCCTGCGCAGGGTCGGCCACAGCAGGCGCGGTGGTCAACGCCAGGCACAGCGGAGCGGGGGTGAAGAACCAGTGGCCGCGCCCCGGCCTGGCGTCCCCCACCACGCCCACGACGGCGCTCTCACCGGCAGCGCGCACCAGTCGGCGTGGGTCCCCGGGGTTCGGCGAGAAGAGCGTACGGAAGGAACTGCCACTCGGCAGGTACCCGCCACCGCCAGGCAGCACCGAACGCCCGGCCAGCAGGTGCACCTCCCCCAGGGTCCCGCTGCCACGTACCGACCAGGACAGTTCCACCGTTTCCGGGCGGCACTCGAGGCGCACGGCGGCCCGCTCCCAGCGGGTGCTGCAACGCTCGGCCTCGATGACGGGGTGCGGATGCTGCCTCAGGAGCACGGGTGGGCCCGCTTCTGCAGTCTCGTCCGGCCCCTCCAGCGTGTCCAGCGCCCCGAACAGTTGGAGGGTGGCGACCTGACGGCCCCAGCCGTCGGCATCCGAGTCCGTACCGGCGGCGAAGACCTGTGCGGTGCGGCCATCAGCCGCCACACTCAGGCCGTACGCCTTGGTCCGTATCTGGATCCGCCCCTCGTGCCGACCCAGCCACACTTCGCCCGACGGTGTCCCCACCACGCCCCGCCCCTCGTGTCCGCGCGGCGTCCAAGGGGCGCCTCCCGCTGGAATCGTTCCCATGTGAGAACGTACCCAGAAGGCCCGCCATGGTCAACAGTGCTCTTGCCGAAAACCTCATCCCCCAACTGAAAGCCGGCGTGGCGATGCTCGGGGTTCTCTAGCGCGGAAGTTCGAATCGGTACTCCCGTGCGATGCCTGCTCCTGCGCCGAGGTATCACCTTCCAGCGCACCAAGACGTGGAAGGAGTCCCCCGACCCCGACCGTGACGCCAAGCTCGACCGCATCGAGCACGTGCTGGACCGCTTCCCGGACCGGGTCTTCGCCTACGACGAGTTCGGGCCGCTGGGGATCCGCCCGACCGTGGGCTCCTGCTGGGCGAAGCAGCCCGACCGCCTGCCGGCGACCTACCGCCGCACCCACGGTGTCACCTACTTCCGCGGCTGCTACTCCGTGGGCGAGGACCGGTTGTGGGGCGTCAACCGGCGCCGCAACGGCACCGTCAACACCCTGACCGCGCTGAAGTCGATCCCTGCCGCCCGGCCCGACGGCGCCCCGATCTACATCATCCTGGACAACCTCTCCGCCCACACCGGCGCGGACATCCGCCGCTGGGCGAAGAAAAACAAGGTCGAGCTGTGCTTCACCCAGACCTGCGCCTCCTGGGCCAACCCGATCGAGGCGCACATCGGCCCGCTGCGGCAGTTCACCCTGGCCGACTCCCACCAGCGCAGTCATCCCGCGCAGACCCGGGCCCTGCACCGCTATCTGCGTCGGCGCAACGACCACGCCCGCCACCCCGATGTATTCGGCGCCCAGCGCAAGGAACGCGCCCGCATCCGCAGCGAAAAGGGCATCCGCTGGGGCGGACGCCCCCTTGTAATCGCAGCTTGAGCAGCCTGCCCCGATGTTCTACGTGGTCACACACTCATGCCGTAACCAAGCTCCTCGGCCCCGATGTGCCAGAACGAGTTCTCGTCGGCAACGGCCTCGGCGTCAAGCATCTCGAATCGTTCCAGCAACGCTTCAGTGAGCGCGTCGGCGGCCTGCTCGGCCAGGTCCACGGTCTCGTCTTCGCTCAGGCCGTCACCGGGCCCCTCGTATGCAGCGGCCTCAGCAGCGGCCTCCTCATAAGCGCGGTTGAAGGCAACGAACGCCTCAACGCTGGAGTTCACCAGTTGAGGAACACCGCCCTCCGGCAGACACCACAGCGAGCCGTCATCACGCCGTAGGGCGAGCGCGCTCAGTCCTGGGTCGACCGAGACCAGGGCATACCCCGCACCATCGACCATGCGTTCCACAAAAGGGGACTCCTGCCACACCCCGGGGTACGGGCAGCGAGCACATCCGGCCAAGAGCGAGGCGACTTCAGCGTCGTTCATGCCGAGAACATAGCCCGCCCTGCCGACGCTTCACCAAGCCGGGAACCTATGGGGTCACAGCACTGGTCGAGCCGCGGCTTTGTTAGATTGCGCAATCACTCAACTGTGGCGGAGCCCGGCTTCGCCTGTTCCTACATCGCCGCGATGCCCGGCCGTACCCCCGACGGCCGGGTCTGACGGGCCCGACCGTTCATGGGAGTGCGAGATGAGCGAGCCCTGGGAGGGCCGGGGCGGTCAGGCCACGCGTGGCCGTGCCGCCCGGGTGCCCGGACAACGTGCGGCCGAGGCGGAGGGCGTGCGCCCGCCGGGCGGGCGCGCTGCAGCCCGGGCGGCCTCTCGGTCGCGGGGCAATACCCGGTCGCGGCGGCGGGCGCGGCCGACGGGACGCGGCAGTCGGGCGCTGAAGATGGTCGCGATCACCCTGTCCGTGCTCGTCCTGATCACTGCGGGCGCGGGCTGGTGGTTCTACGAACACCTGAACGGCAACATCCACAGCGTCTCACTCGACGGCAAGGGCGGCACTGAGAAGGCCGACGCCTTCGGCCGTACCCCGATCAACGTCTTGCTGATGGGCTCGGACAGCCGTGGCAGCGCGGCGGACTGCAAGCTGGGAGGCGCCTGCGAGTCGGGCGGCGGTGAGCGGGCTGACGTCGAGATGGTGGTGCACATATCCGCCGACCGCTCCAATGCCACGGTGATGAGCATTCCGCGCGACCTGGTCACCAGCCTGCCGCCCTGCACCGACAAGGAGACCGGCCAGAGCATCGGCGCCCGCACCGATATGATCAACAGCGCCCTGACCTACGGTCCGGCCTGCCAGGTGGCCGCCGTGCACCAGCTCACCAACATCCCGATCGACCACTTCATGAAGGTGGACTTCGCCGGAGTCGTCTCGATATCGGACGCTGTGGGCGGCGTGGGCATCTGCGTGGACAAGAACGTCTACGACCCGTCGTCCCACCTGAAGCTGTCGGCAGGCCCGCACACCCTCAAGGGCGTCGCCGCTCTGGAATTCCTCCGCACCCGGCACGGCTTCACCGGTGGCAGTGACAACGTCGGCCGCACCAGCGGCCAGCATGCCTTCCTCGGTGCGGCGATGGCGAAGCTGAAGAGCGCTGGCACGCTCACCGATCCCACCGCGGTCTATGGCCTGGCGGACGCGGCCACCAAGGCGCTGACCGTGGACGACGGCTTGGGCAGCGTGAAGAAGCTGATCTCGCTCGCGTCGGATGTGAACAAGGTGCCGAGCACACGGATCACCTTCGTGACCATGCAGAACGTCCCCGACCCGGCCAACCGGGCGCATGTCGTCCAAGGCCCGGGTGCCGCAACTCTGTTCCAGACCATCGCCAACGACCAGTCGCTGACCACTGCCACAGGCAAGAAATCCGCCGGCTCTTCGGCGACCTCCACGACGCAGCCTGTCGACAAAGGTTCCGTCGCCGTCGACGTCGAGAACGGCACAAGCACCCCCAACCGGGCAAGCACGATCCTCCAGCAGCTGATCCGCGCCGGATTCAACTCTGCCTCCACCGCAGGCAACGCAAGCACTCCGGTCACGACAACCACGCTGACCTATCCGCAAGGCAAGTCCGCTCAGGCCAAGGCCGTAGCCTCGACGCTGGGTCTTCCGACCTCCCACGTGAAGCAGGGCAGCGGCAATCAGATCGTCCTCCTGATCGGCAGCGACTGGACGACCGGCACGACCTACCCGGGCAGCCACCCCTCCGCGGCTCCGGCCGACACCCACAAGGCGCTGTCCGGTGCGCTGGCGCGAAACGGCGGCGACTCGGGATGCGTCCATGTGAGCACCGACCGCACCATAAGCGTAACCGCCGAAGGCATACCCACCACGGCCGTGACCAAATGGGGCATCACCCCCACCACGGCGTACGCCCGCAGCCCCCACGTGAAAGACTCAGCGCCTTAGTACTCCAGCAGCGTTTCGCTATCTGGCCTGGTCAGAGGCATCGTCCGGAGTGTAGTTGGTTGATGTGCGTCAGGGGCGGTCTCAGCCCTCGGCGAGTGGCTGTGACCAAGGGGGCCGGCATGCTCACGTCTCCCCGAATGCCCTGCCCCACAGCCCGGCGGGCGGTAGGGTCCGGATGTGCGTTGATCTACCGGGCGGCGGCCCTGTGCAGCCGCAGACGGTGCAGGGCGCCTCTCGAAGAAGGGGGCCGCCCCAGCAGGTGTACCCGTCATCACCTCGCGGAGATCCACACCATGACTGTTCAGCAGCCTCTCACCTACGACGCACTCGTCGAACTCGCCACCGCTGATGCAGCCGTCGTCGGCCTCGTCCTCAAAGGTTCCCGAGCCCACGATGGCATGATCACCCGGCACTCCGACCACGATCTGTACGTGGTTCTCGCCGATGACGCCACTACCGATCTCACCCGGTTCACGGGCCACCGCACCGCCGAGCTGGACCTCGTCATCGCCTCTCTCACCGAGTTCCGTGCAGCCGGAATGCCCGGGTTTGAACGCTACGCCCTCGCCCGCGCCCAGATCGTGCTCGACCGGCTCGACGGAGGCATCGCCCGGATCCTCGCCGACAAGGCTCGCCTGGGTGCCGATGAGGCATTCCAAAACGCCAGTGGCTGGCTCGACGCCTACGCCAACTCGCTCTACCGATCCGTCAAGAACCACCGGGACGGGCAGGCTCTCGCCGCTCGCCTGGACGCCGCCGACAGCATCCGGTTCCTGCTTGAGCTGCTCTTCGCTCTCGACCGTCGCCCCCGCCCCTACAACAAGTACCTGGAGTGGGAGCTTGACCGGCACCCGCTTCCGGGCTGGGATACCGACGTGTTGCTCCGCGCCGTGGACCGCATCTCGGCAACAGGCGACGTATCCCTGCAGCGGCACCTGTTCACCCTCGTCGAGACGGCCGCCCGAGAAGCTGGACACGGCGAGGTACTGGACGCCTGGGGTGAGGACCTGGACCTCATGCGACCGCAATAAGGAGACAGAGAGACTCCCTGCGGCCGTGGCTTACGGCCGCCTAAAACTGACGATCACCGTTGACACCTGGGTCTCTGATCACTTCGGAGCTCCACATGCCGAAGTCCACCCCCCACCACCCGGCCGCTTGACCGGGAGGCCAAGCGGCGCCTGGCCGTCATACGCCACGTCGAACGTAGCCATGTCCTGCCGCTACTTCGGGATCGGCGGGCAGGCGTACTACACCTGGTACCGCCGCTACCAGGCGGAGGGCGTCGAAGGCCTACGCACCCGTTCCAAGGCCCCGAAGACGTCCCCGAACGCGGCTCACGTGGAGGTGGTCGGGAAAATCATCCACCTGCGGCAGAATTACCACTTCGGCCCCGAGAAGATCGTCATGTACCTCAAGCGGTACCACGACGTGACGATCAGCAAGTTGGGCGTCTGGCGCATCCCCAACCGCCTGGGAATGGGCCGCCTGCCCGCCTCCCGGCGCTGCAAGCGCCACGACCGACGATGGAAGCGGTACGAGAAGCAGTTGCCCGGCCACCGGGTGCAGATCGACGTGAAGTTCATCGAGCCACTCACCTCGATGCCCCAGGGTCGGCGCGGCGGACGCAACGAGTACGGATAACAATGCAGGCTTGCCGGATTCGGCGTGGCCCGATCAGGTCAACAGCCGGTTGCCCATCCGTAAGGTGCGGCAGAGTGAGCACTCCTTGCCCGCATGCTCGGCTTGGATGCCTCCGCCGGACGGTGGTTGAACACGCATGACGCCGCCGCGTCACACGCGACGAGTGATCATCTCTGGCATGCTGACGCCGTGTCCTCCGGGCAAGAACCCTTGCGGGTGCCCCGCACGCCGCTACGAATCCCGGGGGCTTGGTGCCCGCGGACGCCTGCGGCGCCCGTCCGACCTTTCTGCTGCAGGCGGGCACCTCAGGCGTTGAGCGCCTGGCCGCATGTACAGGGGGACGCCACAAAGCCGTGATGGCCCGCGTGACCGGCGAAGGCCGGCAGGCGGTCAGGGCATCGGAAGCGCCTCGGGCGGTTCAGCCCCTGCCAGTAGGAACTGCTGCTGTGCTCGCGTCCTGCGGAGGCGGCTTCGATCGGTTCAGCGCACGGAGGGCGCTCATGACACAGACATACCCAGAGCCGGGCGAACCGCGAGTCACCACCCGTGAGCCTCGGGTCCCTGCGGCGGAGCGCATCAGGGACTACCTGACGACCACCGATCACAAGAAGATCGCACACCTGTACTTCTTCACCTCGTTCGGGTTCTTCCTGTTCGCCGGTGTGCTGGCGATGATCATGCGTGCCGAGCTGGCCCGCCCCGGACTGCAGATCGTCACCAATCAGCAGTACAACGAGCTGTTCACGATCCATGGCACGATCATGATGCTGCTGTTCGCGACCCCCACGTTCGCCGGGTTCGCGAACGCTGTCATGCCTCTGCAGATCGGTGCCCCCGACGTCGCCTTCCCTCGCCTGAACGCATTGTCGTACTGGCTGTTCCTCTTCGGTGGGCTGATCGTCGTCTCCGGCTTCTTCGTCGATCAGGGTCCGGCGGCGTTCGGCTGGTTCGCCTACTCACCACTGAACGACGCGGTCCACTCCCCCGGCCACGGCGGCGACCTGTGGGCCATGGGCCTGGCGGTCGCGGGCGTGAGCACCACACTCGGCGCCGTCAACTTCATCGCCACCATCCTGTCCCTGCGGGTCCCGGGCATGACCATGTTCAGGATGCCGATCTTCACATGGAACATCCTGTTCACGTCGATCCTCGTGCTGCTGGCCTTCCCGGTGTTCACCGCGATCCTGCTGGCCCTGGTGGCCGATCGGGCCTACGGTGCCCACATCTTCGACTCCGCTACCGGCGGGGCACTGCTGTGGCAGCACCTGTTCTGGTTCTTCGGCCATCCGGAGGTCTACATCGTGGCCCTGCCGTTCTTCGGCGTCGTCACGGAGATCATCCCGGTGTTCAGCCGAAAGCCGGTGTTCGGGTACGTCGGCATGGTGGGCGCGACGATCGCCATCACGGTGCTGTCAGCCACCGTGTGGGCTCACCATATGTTCGCCACCGGAGCAGTGTTGCTGCCGTTCTTCTCCTTGCTGTCGTTCCTGATCGGCGTGCCGACGGGGGTCAAGTTCTTCAACTGGATCGGCACCATGTGGCGGGGCAGCGTGTCCTTCGAAACGCCGATGCTCTGGTCGGCCGGCTTCCTGGTGACCTTCCTGCTCGGCGGTCTCAGCGGCGTGATCATCGCCTCTCCCGCCCTCGACTTCCACCTGACCGACAGCTACTTCATCGTCGCGCACCTGCACTACGTGCTCTTCGGGACGATCGTCTTCGCCATGTTCGGCGGCTTCTACTTCTGGTGGCCGAAGATGACCGGCAAGCTGCTCGACGAACGCCTGGGGAAGATCCATTTCTGGACGCTGTTCATCGGTTTCCAGGCGACCTTCCTCGTCCAGCACTGGCTCGGGGAGATCGGGATGCCCCGCCGTTACTCGGACTACCTGCCCACCGACGGCTTCACCGCCCTGAACACCATCTCGACGGTCGGCGCCTTCCTGGTCGGTGTCTCCACCCTGCCCTTCCTGTACAACGTGTGGAAGACCGCGCGGTACGCCCCGATGGTCGACGCGGACGATCCCTGGGGCTGGGGCCGCTCCCTCGAGTGGGCGACCTCGTGTCCCCCACCCCGGCACAACTTCACCGCGCTGCCTCGCGTACGGTCCGACTCCCCTGCGTTCGATCTGCACCACCCCGAGGTGCGCCAGGAGCTCGGTCCACCGGAACGCGGCACGGTGGAGCCGACCCCCGACCCCCTGGGAGAGCAGAGCGAATGAAGTCCGAGGGATACCTCTTCGCGGGCGTGGCACTGTTCTTCCTCTTCACCGACGCCGCGTACATCTGGTTCGCGCGCGAGCCCGCCGGCATCGCCGCGCTGAGCGTGTCGTTCGGCATGTCGTCGGTGATCGCATTCTTCTGCCTGATCAACTACCGACGCAAAGGCGCGCGCCCCGAGGACCGCCCGGACTCCGACGTCCGCGAGCGCAGCGGCACGATCGACTTCTTCCCGCCGCACAGCGTCTACCCGGTCATCACTGCGCTAGGCGCTGCGGTGGTCGCCGTCGGCATCGTCTACGGCGTGTGGATCATCCTCATCGGGTTCGGTCTCCTCTGGCCCGGTGTCTTCGGCATGGTCTTCCAGTTCGGAGCGCGCGAGGGTCATTGAGACAGATGCGGCCGCACCTCGGCCGCCCTGCCATCGGCTGGGGTCCCGGGGCGCCGACACTCGCGTGGTCGGTGGGACATCGGCTCTCAACGGCCGAGGGCTCGTGTCCGCCGTCCCTGCTGTGCCCTGCTGCTCCAGAGCCGGACCCTTCACTCTTCCCCGTCGACCCCGCCCGACACCGGATCCGCTGTGCGGCCCGTGATCTGCAGACGTTCCTC
Source organism: Streptomyces cynarae (assembly GCF_025642135.1). Classification (NCBI taxonomy): domain Bacteria; kingdom Bacillati; phylum Actinomycetota; class Actinomycetes; order Kitasatosporales; family Streptomycetaceae; genus Streptomyces; species Streptomyces cynarae. The sequence continues at coordinate 267,237 of NZ_CP106793.1, forward strand.
CGTCGTGGTGGGCAGTTCGACGCGGTCGCGGTAGTACCACGAGCTGAGCGACGCCTTGATCCGGCGGCGCAGCGGTGCCTGACGTCCTGGATGCTCCAGCGGCCTGGGAAGTTCCCTGACCAGCAGGCGGTAGCGCTGCTCCCGGTCGAGACCGGTATGGCGCTCGCCCATGCCGCCCGCAAGGTCCTGGAGCACCACGCCCGTCTCCTCGCCCTCCTGGTACAGCCGGCGCTCGTGCAGTTGCAGCGCGAGGCAGATACGCCGGGTGAGGAGGTGGGCGAGGACCGGACCGACGATGACAGCGACACGGAAGGCCCAGGTGAGGGCGTTGACGGAAACACCGAACTCATAGGCGATCACGTCGTTGCCGCCGGCCAGGAGCAGCACGGCGTAGAAGACGACGGCCGCCACTCCCAGCCCGGTGCGTACCGGCCGGTCACGGGGCCGATCGCACAGATGGTGCTCCACCAGGTCCCCGGTCACCCATCGCTCGAAGACGGGGTAAAGGTACAGCACCAGGAACAGCAGCGCCGGCAGGACGACCGCAGGCAGCAGGACGTTCCACATGAAGGTGTGGCCGGCGACGTTGGTCTCCACGCCCGGCATGAGCCTCAACGCCCCTTCGAGGAATCCGACGTACCAGTCCGGCTGGGCGTCGGTGGAGACCTGGTCGGCGACGTACGGGCCGTAGTTCCACACGGGGTTGATCTGTGCGACCGCAGCCAGCAGCGCGGTGACGCCGAAGACGATCAGGGACAGGCCGGCCGATCTGGCGGTGAACGCGGGATACATCGGTTGCCCCACCGCGTTCCGGTTGGTCTTCCCGGGTGCCGCCCACTGTGTGTGCTTCAGGTAGACCACCATGATCAGATGCACGGTGATCAGGGCGATCAGCAGGCCGGGGGCGAACAGGACGTGCACGATATAGAGCCGCTGGCTGAGCATCGTGCCGGGGTAGGCACCACCCCAGGCGAAGAAGGCCAGATACGTCCCGACGACCGGAATCGACATCACGATGGTGTTGGCGGTGCGCAGCCCGGTGCCGGACAGCAGGTCGTCCGGGAGTGAGTAACCGCAGAACCCTTCCAGGAGGGCCAACAGAAACAGGGTCACGCCGATGAACCAGTTGAGCTCTCGCGGGCGGCGGAAGGCGCCGGTGAAGAAGATCCTCAGCATGTGCACACCGATGGCCGCGACGAAGACGAGAGCGGCCCAATGGTGCATCTGGCGAATCAGCAGACCACCGCGCACCTCGAAGCTCATATGTAGCGTTGACTCGTACGCCTTGGTGACCAGCAGGCCCTGCAAGGGCTTGTACGAACCTGCGTAAGTCACTTCGGCCAGGCTCGGATCGAAGTACAGCGTCAGGTAACTGCCGGTCAGAACCAGAAGCACGAAGCTGTAGAGTGCGATCTCACCGAGCAGGAACGACCAGTGGTCGGGGAAAGCCTTGCGCAGCAGCTGTCCGGCCAGCTCCGAGACGGGCGCACGCCGGTCCATCACCACGTACGCCTGGAACGCCGCCTGCCGGGCCTTCGCCTCCAGCCTCGCCTTGTGCCGCCGCATCAGCACGCAACACCACGCTCCTTTACGTCCTCTCCCGTACCGGCGTGCCGCGCAGCTCGGTCGGCCGCGCGGCACGCCGGGAGCACCGAGTGCCGCGTGATTCAATCTTGGTAGTCATCCCGAGGCGCAGTGCGCAGGCATGCCGTAGCACACGGCTTTTCAACGGCGACCGGGTGCCTCCACCCCCGATTGCCGCCTGGTACACGACGCCGAACGGAGCAGGACGCCACCAGGGAGTCGAAGTGCCCAGTCGCAGCGGCATCATCGAGGTACTGACGGCAGACCACCGAGAGATTCAGCGTCTTTTCGGCCGCATCCGTTCCTCGCCGCCCGGCAGCGAAGAACGGAAGATTCTTGTCGAGCAGGTCAGCAGCAGCCTGGTACGCCACTCCGTGACAGAGAAGGAGTACCTCTATCCCGCGATGCGCCGATACGTGACGGACGGCGACACCTGGGCGGACCGCGAACTAACCGAGCACCGCGAGATCGAGGGGCTTCTGAATTCCCTGGAAGCTCAGGAAGCGGAGAGTGCGGAGTTCGGGCACCTCCTGCTGTCCGTGATCACCCGTGTGACGGAACACGTGGTCGAGGAGGAGCAGCTCATTTTCCCGCGTCTCCAAGCAGTGTGTCCCGCTGATGTCCTGCAGGAGCTGGGCGCCAGGGCCCGCGACACGGAGGCTTCCACACCCACTCGGCCCCGGCCGGGCGCACCCGAGTCGGCTCCGATGACAAAGGTCACCGCGCAGGTGTGGGGTCCTTGGGATCGCCTCCGCGACCTCGTGACACGCCGCGGCCGGCAGTGACACGACATCCGTCTTCGTCACGCCGACGCGGAGGACACCGACGCGACCGGGCGCCGCCCCACCGTACGCCGTCGCGCGCGTCCAGCCACCGACGACCGAGCCCTCCCCGGGGCCGGCGCGCGATCCCCGGCGGTCCGGCCGGAGACAACCGGGAGTCGGCAGACTGCGTTTGACACGCGGCGACCGCGTCGGCGCTGCCGCCGGCAGCTGCCGTTCACCAGCCGGGAGACCACCCAGCGTGGCACCGTGGTGGCTCACCGCATGGGAGAGGAACCGCGACCGCTCCAGCTTGTCCCGCTCCGAGCGCGGAATCCTGGTCGAGACCGAGCAGGGCTTGTTCACCCAGCAGAGGCCGTACCCTTCCGGCGACACCAGCCCGCTTTCCTCTCCCGAACGCGCGAAGCGGACATCATCTTACGCACCGCCTCTCAGCTGCTGGACTGCATCGATCACGCTCTCCACCACCTCGGTCACCGGCTTGGAAGCATCGATGATCGTCGCACCACGGCTTTCGTAGATCGCTCGCATCCGAGGATTCCACTTCAGGGCCGCCGCGAGCTCTTCGGGGTGTTGACCGAATGCGTTCGTAGTGCGGGTCGCGAGCCGGTGGCGGAGGGTGTCCTCGTTGATCACCAGGCACACGATGAGGTCGAAAAGATCGCGGACGTCTGTCTCGTTCTCCGCCGACCCGCACAAGAACGCGATTCGGAAACGAGACTCCTCGACGAGGTTCTCAACGCGCTCGCGGACGATCGCCCATCCGTATCGATCGAGCCAACCCTCGGGAACAGGATACGGAGGATCCATCACGACCTCGCCCTTGGCTCGGTCGATCCAGCGGCTGAAGCCGTCCTCGTCGGCGTCGAGCGCGAAGTAGCCACGTTCTCGCAACGCTCCGCAGACCGTGGACTTACCAGTCCCTGAATTGCCCGTCACCCACACCAATGTCACGCCGCCAGCGTAGACATGGCCATCCCGGGCCAGCGACGCCATCGCCGCGATCAGGCAAGGTGCAGCTTCGACCGAGTGAGTGCTCCGACACAGTCCCGGGACGGCCGAAGCCCCAGCTCAGCTGCCAATGCCACGTCCCTCAAGCATGCCATCGCGGCCGGTCGCTCAGCCTGAGCGCACTCAATCCGAAACAGATATTGACTCACATACCGTCCGCCGATCCCCAGCTCTGCTGGAGGTCATCGGACGCGGACTACTCCGTCCTGGGATCGAAGTCCTCCACGAAGAAGCTATCGTGCCGCAGGCGAAACTGTTTGAGTTCCTCGGCGCTGCGTTGCGCCATCTCCGCGACCCGCTCGAAGTATTCCTCGCGTGGGGCGCCTGGAGAGAAGAGCATGAGCATGGACGTGGGCTCGTCGGTCACGTTCTTGAAGGCGTGCAGGCCGCCGACCGGCACGTACAGGAAGTCGCCCACGCGGCCCGTGACCCACTTCTCGCCGTTGTAGAGCTCCAGTTCGCCGGAGAGGATGTAGAAGGACTCCGACATCGCCTTGTGGAAGTGAGTCTTGGCTCCAGGGGACCGTGCACCCAACTCCACCTTGTACAGACCGAATTCGCCGCCGGTCGACGCGTTGGTGGCGAGGTAGTGCGTCGAGGCACCGGGCGAGGAGATGTCCGGCGGGGTGTCGGCCGGGCGGAAGACAGAGTTCACTTCGCCCTTCGCGCCATGGTAACGGGGCTTCGGGTACTCCAGGTAGGACATGATGCACTCTCCTTCGCAGGTCTCCACCAGAATGGTGGCCTCCGCCTCTAGAAGCCACACCGGGTTTGCGAATGATCTCGGGTCCTGGGCGCCCACAAGCGAACAGCACCGGCCTGCCACCGTGATAGAGGTCGCCGTCCACGAACGCCCGTGATGCGCCCGGGCGGGGGCGGTTTTGGAACGCTCTCGCTGGGCGTTGGGTGACCGCGACAAGGCCGAGGCCGTGGCGTCACCCGCGGCCGCGACATCTACACCGACAAGCCCCCGCTCCGCCACCGGGACGGTCAGAAGAATGTTGGCGATGCCGGAACCACAGGCAAATGCGGGGTAGGTCGAAGACGAGTGCGGCCACCCGAGATCACCGATGGGTGAAGACCGCGGAAGAACTGCTGGACGAGTTCGTCGCAGTTCTCCAGCCCCAGCCTCGGATGACGCTGAGTTCGCTCAGGGTGAGTCCGCTCCTGAGGTAGGTGTAGGCAGGGTGTGCAACGCACGAGGCTCCCGTGCCGTTGAGGGACGTGTACCAAATCTCAACCCACCGGCACAGGAGCTTCGTTGGTTGCCTATCGTGCCGCACTCGACCTGCCTGGCACCCTCATCGGGTGGGTCACCGTGCGCTGGAGGCGCTCAGAGAGGTCGGTTGCTCGTCAGCTCCAGGGAGATGCGGTGAGCCAACTGGTGTCCTGGGCCCATGACGACGTGGAGTCCCAGGCGTTGGAGCCGCCATTGCTGGCTATGTAGGCCGTGAAGTTGTAGTGGCGGATGTACTTCGTCGGGTAATTGACGGACTGGAAGGAGTGGCCGACTCCGCTGTTGCCCGTGGTGGGGCAGAAGGTGGCGTCCTGCGCGAACGTGCTGGCGCCGTTGTCCGTGTTCAGGTAGAGCTCGTAGTTGTAGTGGCGCAGGAACTGGCCGGGGTTGTTGGCGGACTCGAAGGACAGGCAGGAGCTGTTGGCCAGACCGGCGCGGACGATCCACGTCGCGTCAGCCTTGTCGGTGGCCGAGCTGGAGGAGTTGATGTTGGAGATGACGACCTTGGTGTCGGCGTCGTCGTGGCGGAGGTAGTCCGAGGTGCAGCAGGGGGCAGTAGTGGCCTGCAGGGAGATCCGGGAGCCGGGCGTCAGCGAGCCGGTGCTGGTTGAACCGCTGTTGTAGCCGGCGGCGGTGATGTTGGCCTGTACGGCGTTCTCGGTGGCGTCCGAGGGGTAGCCCGAGGTCATGACGCCTTCGTAGAAGGTGCCTTGGGCGCCCTTGCTGTTGTCGCCGCCGATGCCGAGGATGATCGCGCCTTCCTTGTGCATCGGGTTGTAGCCGGAGACGTTGGGGCGCACGCCGCTGTAGTAGGTGGACAGGCTGCCCGACTGGGCGTCGCCGCCGCGGATGGCCCACTGGTTCGGGCCGCCCTTGACCATGGCGGTCAGGAACCGGTTGTTGACGGTGGGGTCGCCCGCGTTGAATGTGCGGTTGACCCCGGAGAACAGGCCGTTCTCCAGGTCTGCCATGACCCAGGGGCCGTTGCCGCTGCCGTAGCCCCACGCCTTGCTGTTGCCGAAGTAGATGGCCTCCATGTGGCCGTTGCCGGTGTCGGTGCTGCTGGTCTCGGCGTTGCCGTAGTCGAAGCAACAGCCGCCGTTGAAGTGCGTGCCGTCGAAGATCGCGTACATGCCCTCGGGTTGGTCTCCGGTGGCGATGCCGTTGGTGTTGTTGTTGCGGTAGCCGGTGCCGGGGGCGACGTAGACGCCGTAGGCCTCGTGCCCGCCGACGGTGACCGGCGCCTCGAAGGCGTTGGCGAGGTTGTCCGGCCCTCCGGCGGCTCCGCCCGCGGGTGCCTGGGTGAGATTGTTGCCCTTGCCGGACTGGTCGTAGATGACGGTGATGACGCAGCTCGTGTTGGCGCAGAACGAATCCTGCGCGGCGGCGTTGGCGTATCCGCCGGTGCTCAGCAGGCCGATGTTCAGGGTGCTGTTGTCCGAGGCGCGCCTGATCTGGTACAGCGGGCCGTTGTACGCCCCGTACAGGGCGCGGGTGGTGCTGTGCGCCGCGACGCAGGGGGTGCCGCCTGCGGCGTAGATGTCGCACGGCCCCTGGGTGGCGGCCTGCGAGGTGGTGGCCGTGGCGGTGAGCAGGCCGGCGGCGAGCGCGGCGGTGGCACCCGCCGCGAGGAGCGCGCGTCTGACGCTGCGTATCCACGGTGGCTTGAGCATGAAGGACTCCTTCACTGGGTGGGGTGTGATGCGTGCGTCGACGAACCCCGGTGTCCGGCTGTGCGGACGTCGCGGGTTGCGTAGACGCCTCCGAGTGCGGTGCGGCTTCGGCGGTCTTCGGCACCGGACCCGGCGCTGGTTGCTCGTCAGCTCCAGGGGGCGGCGACGAGCCAGCTGGTGTCCTGGGCCCACAGCGAGGTGGTGTCCCAGGCGTTGGTACCGCCGTCGCTTGCGATGTAGCCGGTGAAGCTGTAGTGACGGATGTACTTGGCCGGGTAGTTGAAGGACTGCAGGGAATAGCCCGTCCCACTGTTTCCTGGCTTGGAACAGAAGGTGGCGTCGGCGGCGAACTGGCTGGTGCCGTCATTGGGCTGCAGGTGGAGCTGGAACGCGTAGTGCCTGATGTAACTGCCGGGTGTGTTCGCCGACTCGAAGGAGACGCAGTTGCTGTTGGCCAGGCCGGCGCGGACGATCCAGGTGGCGTCGCCCTTGACGGTGGAGGAGCTGCTGGAGGTCACCGGCGCGATCACGACGTTGTCGTCGCTGGTGTCGTGCTGCAGGTAGTCGGTGGTGCAGCATGAGGTGGTGGCCTGCAGCGATACCTTCGCGCCCGAGGTGAAGGGGGTGGTGGTGCTGTAGCCGGCCGCGGCGATGTTGGCCTGGACCGCGGCGTCGATGGCGTCGGAGGGGTAGCCCTTGACCATCGCGCCCTCGTAGAAGGTGCCCGCGCTCGCGTTGCGGTTGGTCTGGCAGCAGTCACCGCCGCTGCCGAGGATGATGGCGCCCTGCTTGTGCATCGGGTTGTACCCGGTGGGCAGTGCGCCGCTGTAGAACTGGGTCAGACTCCCGGACTGCGCGTTGGCGCCCTTGAGCGCCATTTGGGTGGTGCCGTTGTTCTTGAGCATCGCGGTGACGAAGTGGCTGGTCTCGGACACCTGGTTGGGATTCCACGTCTTGCTGCCGCCGGAGAACAAGCCGTTCTCCAGGTCCGCCTGCACCCACGGCCCAGTTCCGTTACAGCCGCCGAACCAGCATTCGGTGCTGAAGTTGATCGCGTCCATGGCGCCGTTGCCGTCGGCCTTGTGGTCGGTCTCCGTGTTGCCGTAGTCGAAGCAGCAGCCGCCGTTGACGTGGGTTCCGCTGGTGACCATGTACTCGCCCTCGGGTGAGCTGCCGGTCGGCACGCCCCCGGTGGAGTTGTACGCAAAGTAGCTGTTGCCGGGGTTGATGTAGAGCGCGTAAGCCTCCTGGCCGCCCACGCTGAGCGCTTCGGTGTTCGCGGTGGCCGCCGTGTCGGCGCCGCCGGTCCCGCCGGGTCCCTGATACACCAGGGTGTTGCCGCCGCCGGTCTGGTCGTAGACGCGGGTGATGGTGCAGGTGGTGCCCGCGCAGAAGGAGTCCTGCGCCACGGCGTTGGCGACACCTCCGGCGGACAGTACCCCGATGTCCTGCAACGAGCTGTCCGACGCGCGCTGCACCTGGTAAAGCGGGCCGTTGTAGGAGGCGAACAGCGCGCGGGTGGTGCTGTGCGCCGCGACGCACGGCGTGCCGCCCGCGGCGTAGATGTCGCAGGGCCCTTGTGTAGCGGCGTGCGAGGCTTCACTGAAAGCGATAAGGCCGGCGAAGGCGAGCGCCGCCGCAGCCAAGGAGACAACGAGCCTCCGGCGCAGTCGTCGGAATATGTGCAACGCAGGCACCATGAACTCCCTTGTGCATCGATACCGGGACGGCAAGCCGCGCCCCGACGGGGTCAGCGGTGGGCCGAAGGGTGGGCTGATGGGGGGCCTGAGGGCGGGCGGACGCGTCCGGGCCTGCGGATCTGCCGACGGGCCGCCCATGAATTGTTAGCGCTAACAATTCATCGGCGAATCGGCTGTCACTCGGCCGGTCCGGATCAAGGCATGACTATCGGGGAACTCCAGAGAGGCGTCAAGACCTCGAACTGTTCGTTCCAGGAGGGTGGATACGACGGACCCCAGCCGCAGGGGCGGTCACCATCCGTCTGTGCCAGTCCTGGCTCTCGGCTCACCGGAGAACCCGGAGGTCGACCCGTCTACGACGCAAGTCCCGCGAACGTTCCGGCCCGCGAATCATGCGAGAGGTATTGACGCCGCTCACCGGTTCTCTATGATCCAGCTTGCTCGACAGTTCGACCTTCGTTCGACATAACGAACATGCCGCCGCCACCGCATCGGCAGTCTGCACAGCCTCCGACGCGGCCAACCAGCACCACTCACTGGAGGATTACGAGGTCCCCATGCACAGGCGAAGGCGCAGCCGCAGACATCTGACCGCGGTGCTCGCCGCTGCGGTTGCGGCCCTGGTCGCGTTGGCGGCGACGCTCGTCGCCAACCCCGGCTCAGGCCGCCCCAAGCGGCGCCTTGCGCGGCGGTGGTGGCGGCCGGTGTCTCGATGTGCCCAATGCCAGCCAGACCGACGGCACTTAGCTGCAGATCTGGGACTGCTCGGCCGGGACCACCCAGCAGTGGACGTTGACGGACAGCAACCAGCTGACCGAGACATGTCGACCAGTTCTATCTGGTCGGCGCGGCGCACGACCTCGTCCGGCACCGTCTCCCGCTGCCGTACCCCCGTTATCGACTCCCCGACATCGCTCAGCGACTCCAGGTGCTGGATGTTGACGGTGGAGATCACGTTGATGCCGGCTGCGAGCAGCTCTTCCACGTCCTGCCAGCGCTTGGCGTTGCGTGAGCCGGGGACGTTGGTGTGGGCGAGTTGGTCGACGAGCGCCACCTCGGGGTGCCGCGCGAGGACGGCGTCGTCGTCCATCTCGGTGAACGTGCTGCCCCGGTACTGGAGCTCCTTGCGCGGCGTCTGCTCCAGGCCGTGCAGCATCACCTCGGTGCGCAGGCGGTGGTGGTGCTCGACGAAGGCGACCACGCAGTCGGTGCCCCGCTCCACCCGGCGGTGCGCCTCGGAGAGCATCGCGTAGGTCTTGCCGACGCCGGGAGCCGCGCCGAGGTGGATCCGGAGCTTGCGGCGTGCCATGGTCATCCTTCGAAGCGGTAACCCATGCCGGGTTCGGTGATGAGATAGCAGGGGTGGGCGGGGTCGGTTTCCAGTTTGCGCCGTAGCTGGGCCATGTAGACCCGCAGGTAGTTGGTCTTGTTGCTCTGGGAAACTCCCCAGACCTCCTGCAGCAGGTCCTTCTGTGTGATCAGGCGGCCCGGGTTGGTGGCGAGGATCTGCAGCAGGTGCCATTCGGTGGGTGTCAGGCGGACGTCCCGTCCGTCCCGGTGGACCTTCTTGGCGAGCAGGTCGATGGCGAAGCCTTCCGTCTTCACCAGCGTCGTCTCCGGGGCCAGCGGCGCTGCTTCCGTGCGGCGGACGGCGGCCCGCAGCCGGGCGAGTAGTTCGTCCATGCTGAACGGCTTGGTGATGTAGCCGTCAGCCCCCGCGTCGAGCGCGGCTACCTTCTCGTCGGACGCCTGGCGGGCGGACAGCACGAGGATCGGTACTCGGGTCCAGTCACGCAGCGCTCTGATCACATCGGTGCCGTCCATGTCGGGCAGCCCGAGGTCGAGCAGCACCACGTCCGGCTGGCGCGCGGCCGCCAGACGGAGCGCGGTGGCGCGGTCGGGCGCCGCGTGGACGCCGTACCAGCGGGCCTGCAGGTTGATCGCAAGGGCGCGAACGAGCTGCGAGTCGTCCTCCACCACGAGCACCCGGGTCATGGGTGTGTGCCCTTCCTGTCGTACGTCGGGCCAGGCGCGCCGGGAGCCACGCATCCGACTTCACGGCTTGCCGGAGTCGACGGCATCCGGGCTGCTCGTCGGCCGCCGGCTCCCGCACGTGTCGCGTACGGCTATCAGTGCTTCGCCACGAGGTCCTTGAGCGCGATGTTGAGTTCCAGGACGTTCACGCGGGGCTCGCCCATGAAGCCGAGAGTGCGGCCCTCCGTGTGATCCTCGACCAGCTTCTCCACCTCGGCGACGGACAGGCCGTTCCTCTCCGCGACCCGGTGGACCTGGAGTTCCGCGTACTGCGGGGAGATGTCCGGGTCCAGACCCGAGCCGGAGGACGTCACCGCGTCGGCGGGGACCTCGGACGACCTGACCGTGTAGCCGGGCACCGAATTGTCCTTGATGACAGCGGCCTTGGCGTCCTCGACCTGCTTGATGAGCACCTTGCTGTCGGCGGAGAGGTTGGTGGCGCCGGACACGAGCAGCTTGTAGCGCGTGTTCACACTGTTCGCGCCGAGGCCGTTCGCCGGACGGCCCTGGAACCACTTCAGGTCGGCGTCCGGGGTCTGCTGCCCCTGCTTGAGCGGCAGGTTGTACGACTGCCCGATCAGGGAGGAGCCGACGACCTTGCCGTCCGCCTTGATCTCCGAGCCGTTCGCCTTGCTGCTGAACAGCCCCTGGGCGATGCCGGTGATCACCAGCGGATAGATGACGCCCGTCACCAGGGTCAGCACGAGGAGGGCGCGCAGGCCGGCCCAGAGCAACCTGGCGGTGTTGGTTACCGAGTTGTTCATGGCGATCAGCCGATTCCGGGGATGAGGGAGATGAGCAGGTCGATGATCTTGATGCCGATGAAAGGCGCGACGAGACCGCCGACGCCATAGATCGCGAGGTTGCGGCGCAGCATCTTGTCCGCGCTCATCGGCCGGTACTGCACGCCCTTCAGGGACAGCGGCACCAACGCGATGATGATCAGCGCGTTGAAGACGACCGCGGACAGGATCGCCGAGTCCGGCGAGGCCAGGTGCATGATGTTCAGCTTGTCCAGCCCCGGGTAGACCGCCGCGAACAGCGCCGGGATGATCGCGAAGTACTTCGCGACGTCGTTGGCGATGGAGAACGTCGTGAGCGCGCCCCGGGTGATGAGGAGTTGCTTGCCGATCTCGACGATCTCGATGAGCTTGGTCGGGTTGGAGTCGAGGTCGACCATGTTGCCGGCCTCCTTGGCGGCCGACGTCCCGGTGTTCATGGCCACGCCGACGTCCGCCTGTGCGAGGGCGGGGGCGTCGTTGGTGCCGTCGCCGGTCATCGCGACCAGTTTGCCGCCGGCCTGCTCCCGTTTGATGAGGGCCATCTTGTCCTCGGGGGTGGCCTCGGCGAGGAAGTCGTCCACGCCCGCCTCCTCGGCGATCGCCTTGGCGGTCAGCGGGTTGTCGCCGGTGATCATGACGGTTCTGATGCCCATGCGGCGCAGCTCGTCGAACCGCTCGCGCATGCCCTCCTTGACGACGTCCTTCAGATGGATCACGCCCAGTACGCGGGCGCCCTTGTCGTCGTGGACGGCGACGAGCAGTGGGGTGCCGCCCGCCTCGGATATCCGGTTGGTGATCTCGCCGGCGTCCGCTGCGACGGTTCCGTCGTGCTCCTCGATCCAGGCGATGACGGAACCGGCCGCGCCCTTGCGGATCTTCCGGCCGTCGACGTCCACGCCCGACATGCGGGTCTGGGCGGTGAATGCGATCCACTCGGCGCCGACCAGTTCGCCCTGGTGCCGCTGGCGCAGCCCGTACTTCTCCTTGGCCAGGACGACGATGGAGCGGCCCTCCGGGGTCTCGTCGGCCAGCGACGAAAGCTGGGCGGCGTCGGCGACCTCGGCCTCCGTGGTGCCGTGCACCGGCACGAACTCGGACGCCTGGCGGTTGCCGAAGGTGATGGTGCCTGTCTTGTCGAGCAGCAGGGTGGAGACGTCTCCGGCGGCCTCGACCGCGCGGCCCGACATGGCGAGGACGTTGCGCTGGACGAGACGGTCCATGCCGGCGATGCCGATCGCGGACAGCAGCGCGCCGATCGTCGTAGGGATGAGGCAGACCAGCAGGGCCACCAGGACGACCATCGTCAGATGCGTTCCCGCGTAGGTCGCGAACGGCGGCAGCGTCGCCACCGCGAGCAGGAAGACGATGGTCAGCGACGCCAGCAGGATGTTCAACGCGATCTCGTTCGGCGTCTTCTGCCGGGCCGCGCCTTCGACCAGGTTGATCATGCGGTCGATGAAGGTCTCACCGGGCTTTGTCGTGATCTTGATGACGATGCGGTCGGAGAGGACCTTCGTACCGCCGGTGACGGCGCTGCGGTCGCCGCCGGACTCGCGGATGACCGGCGCCGACTCGCCGGTGATGGCCGACTCGTCGACGGAGGCTACGCCTTCGACAACGTCACCGTCGCCGGGGATGATGTCGCCTGCCTCGCACACGACGAGGTCACCGATCTTCAGGTCGGTGCCAGGGACCCGCTCCTCGGTGTCGCCCACGAGCCGCCTGGCCACGGTGTCGGTCTTGGCCTTGCGCAACGTGTCGGCCTGTGCCTTGCCACGGCCCTCGGCGACCGCCTCCGCCAGGTTGGCGAAGACGACGGTCAGCCACAGCCAGGCGCTGATCGCCCAGCCGAACCAGTCGCCCGGGTCCTTGAATGAGAACAGCGTCGTCAGCACGGAGCCGATCCACACCACGAACATCACGGGGGACTTGACCATCACGCGCGGGTCGAGTTTGCGGAAGGCGTCCGGCAGCGACTTGACGAGCTGCTTGGGGTCGAAGAGGCCCGCGCCGACACGGCCCTCGGCAGGCTTGTGCCCGGTGGGTACGTCGCTGTGCGGCGCCTGGGTCGGGGTGGCTGTGGACATCGAGTCCTCTTGCTCGTGTGTGCCAGTGGTCATGACGCCAGCCCCTCGGCCAGCGGACCCAGCGCGAGGGCTGGGAAGTAGGTCAGGCCGGTGATGATCAGGATCGCGCCCACCAGCAGGCCGGTGAACAGCGGCTTCTCGGTGCGCAAGGTGCCCGCGGTGACCGGGACCGGCTTCTGCTCGGACAGCGAGCCGGCCAGGGCGAGGACGAACACCATCGGCAGGAAGCGGCCGAGGATCATCGCGAGCCCGGTCATGGTGTTGTACCAGTCCGTGTTCGCGTTCAGGCCGGCGAAGGCCGAACCGTTGTTGTTCGACGCGGACGTGAAGGCGTACAGCACCTCGGAGAAGCCGTGGGCCCCGGAGTTGAGCATCGAGTGCGGAGGTGTGGGCAGGGCCATGGATGCCGCGGTGAAGACGAGGACCAGGGCTGGCGTGATGAGGATGTAGCAGGCCGCCAGCTTGATCTCGCGGGAGCCGATCTTCTTGCCCAGGTACTCCGGTGTGCGGCCGACCATCAGACCGGCGATGAACACCGCGATCACAGCCATGACGAGCATGCCGTACAGGCCGGAGCCGGTACCACCGGGCGCGATCTCGCCCAGCATCATGCCGAGCATGGCGACTCCGCCGCCGAGACCAGTGAAGGAGGAGTGGAAGGAGTCCACCGCTCCCGTCGAGGTCAGGGTGGTCGACACCGCGAAGATCGACGACGATCCGACGCCGAAGCGGACCTCCTTGCCCTCCATCGCACCGCCCGCGAACTGCGGGGCCGGGCCGTGGTGGGCGAACTCCGCCCACATCATGAGGGCGACGAAGCCGATCCAGATGGTGGCCATGGTCGCGAGGATCGCGTAGCCCTGCTTGACCGAGCCGACCATCACCCCGAACGTGCGGGTCAGCGAGAACGGGATCACCAGCAGCAGGAAGATCTCGAAGAGGTTGGTGAACGGGGTCGGGTTCTCGAACGGGTGGGCGGAGTTGGCGTTGAAGTAGCCGCCGCCGTTCGTGCCGAACTCCTTGATGGCCTCCTGGGAGGCGACCGCGCCGCCGTTCCACTGCTGCGAGCCGCCCAGGAACTGACCGACCTCGTGGATGCCGGAGAAGTTCTGGATGACGCCGCACGCCACGAGGACGATCGCGGCGATGGCAGCGCCCGGCACCAGGATGCGGATCGTGCCGCGCACCAGGTCGGTCCAGAAGTTGCCCAGCTCACCGGTGCGCGACCGTGCGAAGCCGCGCACCAGCGCCACGGCCACCGCGATACCCACCGCGGCCGACACGAAGTTCTGCACGGCCAGACCGGCGGTCTGCACCACGTGGCCCATGGCCTGCTCGCCGGAGTACGACTGCCAGTTGGTGTTGGTGACGAACGATGCGGCCGTGTTGAACGCCTGCGCCGGGTCGATCGACTTGAAGTCCAGCGAACCGGGCAGCACGCCCTGGACCCGCTGCAGCAGGTACAGGAACAGGACACTGACCGCGGAGAAGGCGAGCAGACCGCGCAGGTATGCCGGCCAGCGCATTTCCGCGTCCGGGTTGGCGCCGACGCCCTTGTAGATCCACTTCTCGACGCGCCAGTGCTTGTCGGAGGAGAAGACCTTGGCCATGTAGTCGCCGAGCGGGATGTAGGCGAGCGCCAGCGCGCCGATCAGAGCGAGCAGCTGGAGCACGCCGGCAAGTACGGGACCCATGTCGCCCGCTGCGGTAGCAGCTGATGTCACCGTCAGAACCTCTCCGGGAAGATCAGGGCGAGGACGAGATAACCCAGCAGGGCGACGGCCACGACCAGGCCGACGATGTTCTCGACGGTCACAGCTTCGTCACCCCCTTTGCGGCGAGGGCCACCAGCGCGAAGGCCGCCAGTGTGACAACGACGAAGGCCAGATCGGCCATCGTGAACTCCTGGTTTGAGGTCCGGGTGGAACAAGAACGGTTAGAGGAAACCGCTTCTCCAGCCGGATTCGGTCGTCCGTTGACGACCCTCATACGGCGGGCGCCACAGCTTTGACGGCACTCTTACGGGCGCTGATCCATACCGGCGAGTAGTCCTGCGTCTCCGTGAGGGGCGTCACAGGGCGGTCATGACGAGAGATGGGGCTTCCATCGCTCGCGGACGCTCCGCAACGGCAGCGCCAAACCCTGCCCCAGATTCGTCAGAGTGGCGTCAAGAGGCGTTGATCCGGCTGCCGGTACGTCTACGGTCACCGGTATGGGACGTCGCGACCACGCGCGCAAGGCGCCGGAAGATGCTCGCCCAGACACACCCGGTGACACCGCGCACGACCTCCGCTGGGCCCGAGACGTGAAGAACTCCGTCCGCTGCGCCGCCGCGCTCCTCGTCCTGCTCCTGCTCATCGACTGGGGCTCTGGCCGACTGGCGCTCTGGCGCGGCGCCCTGTGGCTCGCCCTGGCGCTGCTCCTGCTCCTCGTGCTGTACCCCGCTCAGGTCTCTGCCGGCGAGGGCTGGCTGACATCGCGCCGGTTGCTGCGCGAGCGCGGGATCCGTACGGAGTTGCTGGTGTCCGTCCGCTGGCTGGACGGCGTGTCCCCACGGCTCCTGCTACGGGACGCGCTCGGCGGCCGAGTGCAGATCGACCCGGACGTCCTCGTGCGTAACCCCTGGCTGTGGTACCGGCTGGACGAGGGCGCCCGGAAGGCGGCAGAAGACGGCCTGCTGCTGTGCGGGGCGACCGCACTGCAGCGCGTCTCCCAACGCGTTGCCCGTCAGACCGCCCGCGCCGTGTTCGAAGCCTCCGGCCTGGAATGACAGGCCCGTGCCACGGGATCGCTGAGCATCCGGCAGGTCTTGCCGACCTCCGGGGCCGCCCCGAGGTAGACCTTCAGCCGTCCTCGCCGTACGTCACCGTTCATCGCCGCCGACGCACCACGCCCACTGGATCAACTCCCTTGTGCACAAGGGGACTCTATTGACGGAAGCACTTCCGCGGTCGGTCAGGGCGGCTGTCAGCGCTTTCTTGGCCGCTGGTCACCGGGCCGTTGGACTGTCTTGACGTGCCACAGGCCCGATAGGGTGACAGCGGTGTGCCGGGAAGTCTGGTCGGCGGGGAGCCGCAGTGGCTCCGATCGGAGCTTCAGGGGGCGGCATGCGCAGTGTGGGGACGGTTCTCGGACTCGTGGTGCTGGCCACGGTGGTGGCCACCTTCGCCCGCCGGTGGCGTATCCCCGCTCCCTCACTGCTTGTGGTCGCCGGTCTCGCCGCGGCTTTGCTGCCGGGCACCCCGCAGATCGAAATCAGTCCCGACATCATCGGCCTGGTCGTGCTGCCCCCTCTGCTGTACGCGAGCGCCGAGGACATGCCCTGGCGGGAGCTGCGCGCGGTGTGGCAGCCGGTCGGGATCCTCGCGATCGGCCTGGTCCTGGCCTCCGCCGCGGCGGTGGCCGCAGTGGCGTCGCTGGTGGCGCCGCTGTCGTGGCAGATGGCGTTCGTGCTGGGCGCGGTCCTGGCCAGCACCGACCCGGTGGCGGTCACCGCGCTCGGCCGCAGGCTGGCTCTGCCGCCGAAGGTCCAGGTCCTGGTGCAGGCGGAGAGCCTGTTCAACGACGCGACCTCGTTGGTGCTGGTCCGGGTGGCGGCGGGCGTCGCCGTGGCCTCTGCGGCCGCCCATTGGGGTGCGGCGGGTGGTGAGTTCCTGCTGCTCGCGGGGGGCGGCACGGTGATCGGCGCGGCCCTGGCCGGAGTGGTGACGCTGATCCGGCGGCGAACCGAGGACCCGGTCCTGGAGACGGTGATCGCCCTGGTCACCCCGTACGCCGCCTACCTGCTCGCGGAGGCCGCCCACACCTCGGGCGTGACGTCGGTCGTGGTGGCCGGGGTGGTCCTGGGCGGGCGGGGCGACCGGCTCACCAACGCCCGCATCAGGCTCCAACTGCACGCCGTCTACGGCACGGTGGTGTTTCTGCTGGAGAGCGTGGTGTTCAGCCTCATAGGGCTGGCCCTGCCCGCGCAGGTGCGGGCGTTGTCCGACGGTGACCGGTCCTGGCCGCTGTACGCCCTCGCCGTCGCCGTCACGCTCATCGCCGTACGCATGCTGTGGCTCGCGCCCCTGTCGGCGGTCGTCCAGCGCAAGGGCGGCGTCAGCCGCATGAACTGGCGGGTGCCGATGGTCCTGACCTGGGCCGGCACCCGAGGGGTGATGCCGCTGGCCGCCGCCCTGTCCATCCCGGAGGTCGCGAAGAACGGCACCGCGCTCACGGGCCGGCCGCTGGTCCTCGTCCTGACGACCTCGGTCGTGGTCGTCACCCTCGTCGTGCAGGGCTTCACCCTCGCCCCGGTCGTCCGCCGATCCGGCATCGCCCTGGAGCCCGCCCACACCGAACGGGAAGAGGTCGAGGCCCGCTCCCACCTCGCCCATGCCGGACTCGCCCGGCTGGAGGAACTCGCGGAGCTGGATGCCGTACCGGAGATCGTCCTCGACCGGCTCCGCCGCGCCTTGACGGCCCGGCTGGACGACGCCCGAGACCGCCTCGCCGAGAGCAACGGCACCGGCGTTCCAGCCGAATCCAACGACCTGGTCTACCGCCAGCTGCGCCGCGACCTGATCGCGGTGGAGACGGCGGAACTGCAGCGCCTGTACGACGACCACCGCATCAGCGACACGACACGCCGCCGCCTCCAGCGGTCCCTGGACCTGGAGGAGGCCAGGCTGGCCGACGCCTGAAGAGACCACGGTCAGGGGAACTCGGCCAGCCTCGGCCGCAGTCCGAGCACGGTGAGCAGCATCGCCGCGAGCAGCAGAGCGCCCGCCCAGGGCAGCAGGTCGCTCACCGCCGACCTGCCCGCCCGGACGGACGCCGCGAAGTGTTCGCGGTTGATGTCCGTCACCTGGTCGAGGGCGGCCATCCACGCCCCGAAGTGCGCGTTGGAAGTTCCCGGCTTCCAGTCCATGCAGAACTCCACCGCCTCACGCTCCTTCCCCGCGGCCAGCAGCGCCCGGATCCTCCGGTCGTCGCGCTGATAGACGGCGTACGTATGCACCGTCCGCTCCGCGGCGGCCCGCTCCCCGGGAAAGGTGATGTTGTCCAGTTCGCGCCGGAACTCCCCCGTGAAACGCAGGTCGCCGTGGTCGGCCTCGTACGCCTGCCAGGTGGTGGCGAGTTCGGCGTCATACGTCGAGAGCGTCGCGCCCTTCAGGCCGTACAGCTTCTGGGACTTGGCGAGGAACGACTGCGCGTACTGGTCGCGGCGTTCGGGGTCGAGCAGGTAGCGGCTCTCGTCGGCGTTGGCGTCGTAGGCGATGGCGCGGGCCCGGGAGAGGGCGACGACGGAGTCGAAGGCGTCGCGGCGCGCGCCGCGCAGGTGATCGGAGCCGGCGGTCAGCACCTGTGTGCCGAGGACGACGGCGAGCAGGGTGCAGACGGTGGCGGCCAGCACGCCCGGGTTGAGGACGCGCCGGAACCGGCGGGTCAGATACACCTGCAGGACGGTGAGCACGGCGAGGAGCAGCACGCCGAGGGCGATGACGGCGGCGAGCTGCGCGGACAGGGTGGAGCCGGCCGAGCGGTACTCCGCCTCAAAGTTCCGGTCGTTGGCGGACACCAGGTCCCGTGACGCGGGCAGAAGTCCGCGCTGCAGGAGGTCGGTCGCCCTGCGGTAGTCCACCAGGGCGGACGCCTTGCCGTCGGCACGCCCGTCGTTCTCCAGGGCGCGGCCGATGAGTTCCTGGTACTGGGCGAAGTCGTCGGTCAGGTTCTCCACGGTCTTCTCGTCGGCCGGGTCGCCCTGCGCCGCGACGGCGAGGGTTCGCAGGTCGTGCCCGATCTCGCGGCGGGCGTCGCCGTAGAAGCCGACCGCCTTGTCGTACGGGGTCCGCAGGCGCCCCTTCCCCGCGTTGCCGCTGGACAGCAGGATGTTGGCGGCCTGCGCGTCCATGTCGTTCAGGGCCAGGTTGAGGTCGGCCGCGCTGGTCGTGCGCGGTGCGTCACGTCCCGCCACACTGTCCCAGGTGCTCGTCGAGGTGAGCCCGGCGACGAGCAGCAGCACGGCCAAGGCGGCGGTGAGCAGAACGGTGGCCGCGCGCAGAAGGCGCAGCCGCCTGGGCACGGTGGCCCACAAGCGGCGGCGCAGAGCGGCACGCGCGGTCACGGCCTGCCGACGGAGGCGCTGCCGCGGCCCGCCCGCCCGCGGCCCCACGCGTCCCCGTGGTCCGGAGCTGGCTCCGGGTGGGACGACCGCAGCCTGCCGTGGCTGTGCGCCGCCCTCCGTACGGGGCCCTTGCGCTGTGCCGGCCGTGATGGTCACGGTCCTCCCCCACCTCACGCCATGGACGCTCGCCCGCCCCGTCGGCGATCAGTCTGCGACCGGATCCGGCCATGCGAGAGAGGCGTTGACGTTTCCCTGACGGCTTCTCAGGTCGGTTTGACGGGACCTTGACGGCACCCGCGCCAGGCCCTTAGGAGGGCCGCAGATTCCTTGACGAACAGGCTGGTTCCGGCAACTGCCGGGATGAGATTCGCGGTCGGCCGCCGAGGGGCCGCGGACCTCCGCGTCCGCGACACGACCGGCTGCACCCCGCGCATCTACTTCGAGTGGACCGAGGGCGGCCCGTTCGCCAACTTCCTCCGTTTCTTCCTCTTCGGCCAGGGCGAGGTGGCCCCGGTCACCCGCGAGGTGCTGCGCGACGCGGAAGCGGACCGGAAGCTGCGCCCGAGGGTCCATGTGGGCTAGCCGGGCGCAGGCGTCAGAATCCCGTCAAGATCGGGGCCTGCGGCGTTAGAACAGCGTCAGCGGCACGTCCCCCGCACACACACCCGCCTACCGTCGGCATTATGCGCAGGAGAAGTCCGCCAGGACCGGCCGGCGACCGCCACTGGAGCGGCAGCGCGCGGCTCGCGGCCCTCTGTGCCTGCGTCTTCGCCGCGCTGACCCTGCTCATCGACTGGGACGCCGGCACCCTGACCGCCCCCCGCGCCCTGCTGTGGACCGCCCTGTCCGCCGCGATCTTCGTCATGCTGCTGCCGCACCACGTCACGGCGGGCTCCGGCTGGCTGGCCGTACGCGGCCCCCTGCGTCGGCAGACCGTACGGACAGACGCCCTGACGTCCGTACGGCAGTACGGCGACGTCAGCACTCACCTCGTCCTGAGGGACGCCTACGGCCACCGCCTGGAACTCGACCCCCGCGTCCTGGCCGCCAACCCCTTCCTCTGGCACGAACTCGACACCGGCGTCCGCCGCTCTCTTGAGCGCGGGACACTCCGCCAAGGAACGGACGTCCTGGAGCACCTGGTTCGGCAGATCGACGGCGAGACGGCCCAGGCGGTCCTCAGGGCCTCCGGCCTGTCCTGATCCTCAGCGGAGGGAAGCTCCCGCCATCGAGGTGTCCTGCAGGGCGGCGTTGCGTTGGGTCCAGAAGGATGCCGACTACGGCTTTCAGCCCGACAACCGTGGTGCGCGGCCCCGTTGTTGGAGAGGTGGGACCCGGACGTGCGCTACGTCAGCACGCGTGTCAAGTACAGCTGCCGGTGGTCCGGGGGCGCCGACCCGATTCGGGGGGAGCACGGACTCGGGGTCGTCACGGCGGTCTGCCGAAGCTTCGAGGTGCACTGCGAGCCGGTAGGGGTCTTAGTTGCTCGGGGCGGCGGCGGTCTCACGCTCGGGCTCCTGGGCGGGGAGCGCGGTGTCGCTCATGCCGAGGCGGAGGTGCTCGACGTGGTAGAGGGCCTGGTCGAGGAGTTCGGCGACGTGGTTGTCGTAGAGGGCGTAGACGACTGAGCGGCCCTTGCGGGTGCCGGTGACCAGGCCGAGGTTGCGCAGGAGCCGCAGTTGGTGGGAGCAGGCGGACTGCTCCATGCCGACCTCGGCGGCCAGTTCGGTCGCCGGCAGGGGGCCTTCACGCAGGCGGGCGAGGATGAGCAGGCGTGAAGGGGTGGCCAGGGCCTGCAGGGTGGTGGCCACCTTGGCGGCATTGGCCGCGTCCAGGCGTGTGCGCGGGACGTTGCTGGAAGTCGGTGCGGCTCCGTGACCCATGGGCCCATGGTACGCCGCGCCATGAACGCATGAATCGATGTTCATTCGTTCCTGTTACGGTGGTGGGGCTGGACGCCTTCTGCCGTCGTTGTGTTTAAAGGGACCGTTTCGATGTCTTCCACTCTCACCCGCCCGGCTCCGGCGGAGGCCGCTCGCGAGCCGGTGGCGCCCAGGCGCAAAACGCGGATCTTCGCGCTGCCCGAGGCCCGCTGGGCGGCCGCGGCGCTGGTGCTGTTCCTGGTTGCGCTGCCGCTGTATCTGGCCGGCGCGCCGGCCTGGGCGTGGGGTCCGTTGTTCGCTCTCACCTATGCGACCGGCGGGTGGGAGCCGGGCTGGGCCGGGCTTCAGGCGCTGCGGGAGAAGACCCTGGATGTGGACCTGCTGATGGTGGTCGCGGCGCTTGGGGCGGCGGCGATCGGGCAGGTGCTGGACGGTGCGCTGCTGATCGTCATCTTCGCCACCTCCGGCGCTCTGGAGGCGGTCGCCACCGCCCGCACCGCTGACTCGGTGCGCGGCCTGCTCGACCTCGCCCCGGCGACCGCGGCCCGGCTTGCGGATGACGGCACCGAGGAGACGGTGCCGACCGAGCGGCTCGGCGTGGGCGACGTCATCCTGGTGCGGCCCGGTGAGCGGATCGGCGCCGATGGCCGTGTGCTGGACGGGGCCAGTGAGGTCGATCAGGCCACCATCACCGGCGAACCGCTGCCCGTGGCCAAGCAGGCGGGCGACGAGGTCTTCGCCGGCACGCTGAACGGCACCGGCGCCTTGCGGGTGAAGGTCGAGCGCGACCCGTCGGACTCGGTGATCGCCCGGATCGTGGCCATGGTCGAGGAAGCCTCCGAGACCAAGGCCCCCACTCAGCTGTTCATCGAGAAAGTCGAGCAGCGCTACAGCCTCGGCATGGTCGCCGCCACCCTCGCCTTGTTCGTCCTGCCGCTCGTCTTCGGGGCCGATCTGCAGTCCACGTTGCTGCGCGCCATGACCTTCATGATCGTTGCCTCGCCGTGTGCGGTGGTGCTGGCCACGATGCCGCCGCTGCTGTCGGCGATCGCCAACGCCGGGCGCCACGGCGTGCTGGTCAAGTCCGCCGTGGTGATGGAACGCCTCGGGCAGGTGGACGCGGTCGCCCTGGACAAGACCGGCACGCTGACGGAGGGCACCCCGCGCGTGACCGACATCCGCCCGCTGGCCGCTTCCGGCCTGTCCGAAGGCGAGCTGCTACGGCTCGCCGCGGCGGCCGAGCATCCCAGCGAGCATCCACTGGCCCGCGCCATCGTGGACGCCGCCCGCCTCCGCAGCCTCGGCATCCCGCTGGTGGAAGACTTCGTCTCCACCCCTGGCGCCGGGGTCAGCGCGAGGGTGGAGGGCCGTACCGTCGCGGTCGGCAGCCCCGCCCGCCTCCTGGACAACCCCACCGGCCGCCCCTCCATCGCCATGGCCGCGGGCCTGGAAGAAGAAGGCCGCACCGCCGTGCTGGTCACCCTCGACGGCACGCCGGTGGGGGTGCTGGGCATCGCCGACCGGCTCCGCGAGGAGGCCGCCACGACCGTCGCGGCCCTGGGCGAGCTGGCGGGCAGCGCTCCGGTGCTCGTCACGGGCGACAACCCTTGTGCGGCGGCCCGGCTCGCCAGCGAGGTGGGCATCACCGACGTCCGAGCGGGTCTCCTCCCGCAGGACAAGGTGAGTGTGGTGCAGGAAATGGAGCAGGCGGGCCGGAAGGTGCTGGTGGTCGGTGACGGCGTCAACGACGCCCCCGCCCTGGCTTCCGCCCACACCGGCATCGCCATGGGCCGCGCCGGATCCGACCTCGCCCTGGAGACCGCCGACGCGGTCGTGGTGCGAGACGAGCTGGCCACCATCCCCGCCGTCGTCCGCCTCTCCCGCCAGGCGCGCCGCCTGGTCGTACAAAACCTGGTCATCGCCGCGGCGTTCATCAACAGCCTGGCCATCTGGGACCTGGCCGGCACCCTGCCCCTGCCAATGGGTGTCGCAGGCCACGAAGGGTCCACCGTCATCGTCGGCCTCAACGGCCTGCGCCTGCTCGCCGACAGCGCCTGGCGCCGCGCCCACGCCGGGACCGGCCGGTGAGCCGCCGCGCCCGCAAGGCTGCCCCCACCACGGCAGGGGCAGACCGATGCACCGTCACCGTCTGCCGCGGCTGCTGCTGCGGCACCCCCAAGATCCCCAATGTCGACCACGCTGCCCAACTGGCCGGGCTACGCCGCGCGCTGGAGGACACCGCTCAGGTGCGGGTGACCGACTGCCTGGACGCCTGCGAGCAGGCCAACGTCATCGTCGTCCAGCCCTCCGCCGCCGGACGTGTGGCCGGCGGACGCCCGGTATGGCTGGGCCTGGTCAACGACCTCGACGCCACCGACGACATCGCCACCTGGGTGCGCTCCGGCGGTCCCGGGCTCGCCGACCCGCCAGGCGTGCTCGACCTGTACGCGTTCACTCCCTCCCGCCGCATCCGCCAAGCCGTCGAGAGCTGACCCGCCCGGTCCAGACAGCGCAGCGAGCGCCCCGTGTCGGCTTTCGCCACCCGGGCCCGAGGGCCCTGCCATTCCTTCAGCGGTGCCGGAGTCATCGTTCAGCGGATTGCGCCTGATCACCCTGCTCTCGGTCAATCGTCGGGCTGCCCGCGGCAGGACGGGGGGTGAAGAGCGCAGCGGCGGTCAGGACGGCGAGGGCGGCGAGGCCGCCGCTGAGCGTGCTGGCCGCGGCGACCGCGGCGACGAGGACGGGTCCGCCTGCGTCGCCGAGTTCACGGCCGAGTTCTGCGGCGCCCATCGTCTGGCCGAGCCGCTCGGCCGGGCTGGCTTCCGCCAGAGCCGCGAAGCCGAGCGGGGTGATCAATCCGGTTCCCGCTCCGATCAGTACAGCGGCGAGCAGAAGGCCGACCAGACCGGGCAGTGCCGCCACGGCGAGGCCTGCCGCGGTGATCGCGAGTCCGGCGCGGATCCCCGCGGTGGTGGTGATGCGCCCGTGGTCGAGGGCGGCCCCGGCGCGAGGCTGGATGAGGGCAGCGCTCGCCGCGAGCAGGGACACGACCGCACCCGTGGCGACGGGCCCAAGGTGCGCAGCGGCGCCGGCGACGGGCAGGAAGCCGACACCAGCAGCGAGTGCCGCGGTGGCCGCCGCCAGAGCAGCCGTCGGCCACAGGAAGCTGCCCTGGCCGAGCCGCCTGGCGAGGTCGATGACGGTCTGCCTTTCCTTGGGCAGCGGCGGGGCGGAAGGTACGGCGAGGGCTGCCCAGACGGCGACTGCGGCGGCGAGGGCGGCCATGGCGGTGAACAGCAGCGGCAGGCCGCCGACAGCGACCAGGAGGCTGCCGAGGAGGGGGCCGGCGGTGTAGCCGATGCTCTTGAAGAAGCCGTAGGAACCAAAGGCCCGGCCGCGCTTGGCGGCCGGATTGAGGCGGGCGACCAGCGCACTGGCGGCCGGGGAGAAGGCGGACGCGGCCGCTCCTTGGCCGAGGCGGGCCGCCCACAGCCATGCGGTGTGATCGGCCACGGCGAACAACGCGGAAGCCGCGGCGAAGGCGATCAGCCCGCCCAGGAGGACGGGGCGGGCGCCGACCCGGTCGGCCAGGGTGCCGAAGACGGGTTTCAGCAGGACCTCCGCGCCGTCGTAGAGGGCGAGCAGGCCGCCGAGGACGAGCAGGGAGTCATGGTGGCCGGTGGTGAAGCGGCCCAGGTTGGCGGCGACGCTGTGGGCGCCGAATGCGGTGGTGAACCCCGCGGCGTACAGGGGCCACAGCCGGACCCGGCCCGGAATGCGGCTGGAGTCGGGGGTAGTGGTCGGCACCGGTTGCCTCCTGGGCGAGGGCGTGGCGGGCGGGTCAGCCGGCTCCTGCGACTTTGAGCAGCAGGTGCAGGTCGTGGGCGGCGGCAAAGGCGCACACGGCACTGGAGCCGACTATGGCCGCCGCCCCGGCCAGCGGCAGGAGCGGAAGGTTCAGCGGCAGCGAGTACACCCGGGGTTCGGCAAGCAGTGCGGCAACGCGGCGGGGAACCGGCCCCGCGGCCTTGAGTGGGTTGCGGCGGCGGCCCAGCAGGCCGAGCACCGCGCCGGACAGGCCCTTGCGGGCTGGGCGGCGCGTAGTGGCCAGGGCGGCCTTGCCGATGGCGCGGGCGACCTGACGACGGTCCCCGCACGCGGTCGCCGCACGCTCGTCCGCCCAGCGCTCGATGGTGTAGGCGACGGCGGAGGCCACCGGCCTCAGCAGCGGGTTGCAGGTGGCGGCCAGCTGAGCGACCGCGACGAACGCGTAGTGGTGACACGCCAGATGGGCGCTCTCGTGGGCGAGCATGGCCTCGCGGTCCCCGTCGTCCAGAGCCTCGAGCATGCCGGTGGAGACCACGATGCGGCCGGGAAGCCCGGGGATCGCGTAGGCGTCCGGTGCGGCGTCGGCCATGACCACGACTCGGTCTGCTCCCGGCAGGCAGGCGGCCTCGAACACGGCACCCGCCAGCGCCCGCATCCGCCGCCACAACATCCGCATCCCCGCCGACAGTGCGACGGCAAGCACCAAGCCGGCCACGACCGCCTCCACGGTGGAAACCGGATCGCCGGCGCGCACGGTGCTCACCGACCAGTCACCCGCCAGAGCGGTCAACGGCAGCCGCACCACACCCGCCACGAGCAACACACCCAACGCGGCACAGCTCAAGGCCGCCAGGGCCAGCGCGCTCGCGGTCAGCAGCCACGTCGCAAACCGCGGCTCCAACCGCTCGGCCAACGGCCCGGCAGCCCACGCAGCCGGAACCGGAAACAACAGCGGCAGGTACACCAGCAGGTGCCACACCATGCCGCTCACCCCTCGCCGAGCTCGCCGAGAAGCTGCCGCAACAGCTGCTCGTCGCTGCTTGGGAGTTCCTCGACGAACCGGGTCAGCACCGCCTGGCGGTCCGAGTCGGACTCCAGCACCTGCCGCATCCGGCGGGCAGTCAGACCGTGGGTGTCCGTCACCGGCGCATATGCGTAGGCGCGGCCCTGCTTGGACCGGGTGAGCAGCCCCTTGTCGAACATCCGGGAGAGCACCGTCACCACCGTGCTGTAGGCCAGGCCGTTGTCCAGGCGCTCCAGTACCTCGCCGGGGGTCAGCGGCTGAGGCGAGGACTGCAGCAGGGCGAGGACCTCGGCCTCCAGCGCGCCACCCGGTCTGCGGTCCGCCGGAGCGGGTCCGCTGTTCATGAGTTGGCTACCTCCCGTTCATCATCTACAGTTCCGTAGAACTTCTACCGCTTCGTAGAAGTTAGCGCGCCGTCGAGTCTGCCATGCCATCCGGGTGCGGCAAACCACTCGACACACCGCCAGAACCCTGCAGTACGACGCCAACTTCTACAGACGCATAGACGCCGGCATCGGGTCCTGGTCTGCCGTCCCTTCTTCTGCTCCCCGGGAGATACCGCCTGATGACGCCCCACCCTGTCGTCCAGCTCGCCTTCGACGGCTCCAGCATCGACGGCTCACTGTTCACCACCGTCACGGATTTCGCCCGGGACACGAAGTGGCTGAACACCCCGCTCAGCCTGTGGACCAATGCCGGGCTCGGCGTGTTCGCGGTGCTGATGCTGGCTGGCTGGTGGAAGGCCCGCCGCCGCGACACCACCACCATGACCTTCGCCCTGGCCGTGCCCTTCGCCGTCATGGCCGCCTTCGCCGTCGCCGAGGTCGTCAAGAAGATCGTCGCGGAGGTACGCCCGTGCCACTCGCTGCCGCACGATTACTTCGTCAGCGCCTGCCCCGCCCGAACCGACTACGCCTTCCCCAGCGGACACACCACCGTCGCCGCCGCGACCGTCGCCGCTCTCTGGCTCCTCGACCGGCGCCTTGCGGCGATCGCCGCCGTCTTCGCCCTCCTGGAGGGCTTCACCCGCGTCTACCTCGGTGACCACTACCCCCACGACGTTCTCGGCGCCGCACTCCTGGCCATGCCGGTCGCCTACCTGGCCGCCCGCATCCTGGGCCGCATCGCCATCCCGCTCGTCACCCGGCTCAGCACCGGCGCACTGAAGCCCGTACTGACCGCGCCTCCAGCCGGCGCCCACGCCGTTCGCTGACGCCCTGAGCAGCGAAACACCCGACTTGCTTCGCCACCACCGCCAGGCTGGTTCAACCTGTGGGATTCGGCTCTTCGGACGAGATCATCGACTACCGCCCCACTCTTGGTCCGGTGGGTGCCAGTCAGTCGCGTGGGCGCGCACACGGGCGGGAGGCGCAACCAGATCGAGCAGGGATACCCTCAGGGGGTATGGTCTCCGGAGCGAGACCGGGCGAGAAGGAGGGGCATGGCCGTGGAGAGCGCACAGGCAGGCAGGCGGGGCGTTGCCCGGCTGCTGGCGGTGTGCGCGGTGCTGTTCGGCCTGTTCCTGATGCACGGCGCCCCGGCCACCGCGGCGGAGGGCTGCCACGGTGTCATGACCGCGGTTGCGTCCTCGCCTGTGGCCGCCGGCCACGACGCCGCCGTGATGGATACAGCCGCGCCGGCCGGGCACGGTCCCGGCCCCACGGTCCGGGCCGCCGACACATCCCGGATGTCCGGGATGCTGTGCGTCTCCACCCCCGCCCACGAGCGCACCCCGCTACCCGCCCCCGGCCTGCTCGCCGTGGCAGGTGGGGCAGCGCTCGCCCTGTGGACGCCGGCCCGACTGCGGGCGGCGGCCGGCAGGACGGGGCGGCGCGGTCCACCGGGCGGCGGACGAGATCTCCTGCTTCAGGTGTGCATCGCGCGGACGTGACAGGCGCGCGCCGGACCCAGGCCCAGGCCGGAACCGGCACCGTGTCCTGCTCGTTTCCGCGCACCACCGGTGTGGTGCGCCCACCCGGAAAGACCCACGTCGATGTCTTCTTCTTCCCGCTTCACCACGCGCCGCCGCAGCCTCGCCGCAGTCGGCACCGCAGCCGCTCTCGCGCTGACGCTGGCCGCCTGCGGCTCCTCCAGCGACTCCTCGTCGTCCATGCCGGGCATGGACCACGGCGCCAAGTCCTCCGCGTCCTCCTCGCCCAGCGCATCACAGGCAATGGGTGACAAGCCCGGGATGGACCACATGGCCACCGGCAACGGCCTGTCCGACACCCAGGACGGCTACCGCCTCACCTCCAAGGACGCCACCCTGCCCTCGGGCAGGCAGGCGGCCTACCGGTTCACGGTCACGGGCCCGGACGGCAAGGCGGTCACCGCCTTCGCCGTCGACCAGACCAGGCGGATGCACTTCTACGCCGTCCGCTCCGACCTGACCGGCTTCCAGCACCTGCACCCCACCATGGCCGCTGATGGGACCTGGAGTGCCGGCCTGGCCTCCCTCGCCCCGGGCTCCTGGCGCATGTTCGCCTCCTTCACCCCCGCCGCCGGGGCCGGCAAGGACAAGGACTTCGTGCTCTCGCGCACCGTCACCGTGCCCGGCAACGCCACGAAGACCCCGCTGCCCGCCCCCGTCGGCAGCACGCACGTCGACGGGTACACCGTCACCGTCAAGGGCGAGCCCATGGCGGGGATGGCGCACCCGCTGACCGTCTCCATCGCCAAGGACGGCAAGCCCGTCACCGATCTGCAGCCCTACCTGGACACCTACGCCCATCTGACCGCCTTCCACGAGGGCGACGCCGCGTTCGCCCACCTCCACCCGACAACCAAGGTGACCGGCGACCACGGCGGCCCGGACCTGACCTTCCACGCCGAGCTGCCCACCTGCGGCAACTGGCGGCTGTTCCTGCAGTTCCAGACCGGCGGCACACTCCACACCGCCGCCCTGACCCTGCACGTCGGCTAACTCCCGGCGGGGCGCCACCCTGTGGTGGCGCCCCGCACCCGGCCGACAAGCACCCCTGCCCGCCCAGGACCACATGCCTCAAGACCACCACGCCGGGGACAGCCACGGCGGACACCCCTGAAAGACGGGCTCTCCACCCGCGGGTGGAGAGCTTTTTCGGCCCCCGGGCCGATCCGCGCGATACGGTCCTTATCGGAACGACGAGTACGCCGTGGACGCCGGGCAGGCCGTTGATGGTCCTTCGACACGGCCGGCGTGGACGTCGACCTCGATCAGCTGGCTGGCGCCGAGATGGGTTGTCCTCGCCGCCGCAGTGGCCGGCGCCCTGATCTTGGGTAGCAGGCGACGGCGTCAGGACAGCCAGGCCCTTCAGTACAGGTAGACATCGACGAGCAGGGCCGCCACAGCGGCCAGGAGCGCGTAGCGGATGCTGGTGCGGGCCGGCTGCGTGGCAAGCGTGCCGAGCCCGTACCCGGAGGCCGCTGCGGCGAACGTGAAGACGCCGGAGCCGGTGTCCTGCCAGCTGACGGGGAAGACGATCACGGGTGCGTCGGTGAAGAACTGGTCCCCGTGGGCGGCGCGCAGGATCGCGTTCCAGGCCAGGGGCCCGACGGCCGCAGACAGGGCACCGGTCGCGACGACGGCACGGTTGCGGCCGCGGGTGACGGCGATGAGGACGGCGGCGACGACGGCCGACAGCACGGCGCCATAGACGATCTGACCCCAACCGATCACGACGCGGGAGCCAGCGCGGTCGCGTTCAGCGCCGGGCGCAGTGCCTTGGTCAGGGTGACGCCGTCGCCGGTGGCCCAGAAGTGCATGTAGAAGAGGCGCGGTTGGTCGTTCAGGGAGTGGTTGTGGAGTTCGACGATGTCGGTGCCTCCCTTGCGCAGCGCGCGGATGACCTGCTGCACCTCGGGTGCGGTCATGACGAAGTCGCCGTTGATGGCGGCCCTGTTGCCGCCCAGCGGCTGGAAGTTGATGCCGGTGGTGATGCCGAGGGCGGACGGCAGCACGTGCATGCCGTCGGTGACGGTGTTCTTACGGGGGATGGAGAACTTGTAGATCCCGCCGTCGGCGGTGCCCTTGCGGCCGATCGCCTTGTCGATGCCTGCGGTGTCCAGGTCGATGGACGGCTGTGTGGCCGGGGGCGGCGAGGCCGGCGGGATGGCGGTGGCGGCCAGCGCCGACTTCAGGCCCTTGGCCAGGGCGACCGGATTGCCCATGGCGTGGACGTGGGTCCACCAGATGGCCGGGGACTGCTGGAGCAGGTGCTTGTGCAGCGCGGTCTGCCCGATCCCGGCGGCCTGCAGGGCGTCGGTGACCTTGGGCAGTTCGTCCTCGGTGACGACCAGGTCGCCCATGAGCATGGTTCCGTCGTGGTACTTGGCGAAGGTCGCGTAGCCGCCGAGCGCGAGGCCCGGCTTGATGGTGATGCCCTGGGTGGTGACGGTGAGGTCCTTGCGGGGCAGCGGGACGCGGTAGACGGTGCCCTTCATCACGGTGCCTGTGCGGCCGAGGGCGGCGGCGAGCGACTGCCAGTCCGCAGCGGTCGTCTGGAGGGGCTGCTGGGCCTGACCTTGCATGGCGGTCCGTGCCGCGGCTGCCTGCATATCGCTGCCGGCGGCGCCGTCTCCCGCCTCGGTGCCGCAGCCCACGAGCAGGCCGGAGCCCGCCACCAGAAGGAGCGCGGCCGCCGTACCGGCGAGCGGCTTCACATGCGAACGGCGTGACATGACCACTCCTCGTCGAGGTCGTCGTCGATGGTGCCTGCGTGGCCAGACAAACCGCCGCTGAGGAAGCCGACATGAAGAGTACCCCCATCCGGGTGACTTCATGCCGGCTCCATCAGCGGCGAGGATCGTCGGGCCGAACGGCGTACAGAAGCAGAAGAAAGGGCGCCGAGACATGGACAGGGACCCGTGCCGGTCGCGCCCCCGGCACGGGCCCCTGCATGACGCGCCGATCAGATGGCGGTGGGCACCCTCGTAGCCGCGGCCTCGCAGTCGTCGGCGGCCTGCGGGCGCAGCGCCCGGTCGGCCAGGAACCCGAAGATCACTCCGAAGGACGCCCACAGCAGGGCTTGGATGCCGAGGGAGGCCATGCGGAACTGCCACAGGACGCTTGCCGGGAAGTCCTTGGGCACTTCGTCGACCGTCGGCAGGAACGCCATGGCCGCCGCGATGACCGTGATGAAGGCGGCCGCTGCGGCGACGGTCGCGTTCCAGTTGCCGTACCGCTCGGCGAGGCGCCGGCCGAGGATCACGGCGGCGATGCCGACGAGCACGGCCAGGGCGATCATGCCGAAGTACAGCGTGGTGCGCTTGCCGATGGTGTCCGGGTCGTTGGCACCCGGAGGGTTGGCCGGGTACTTCAGGAACGGCACCAGGTAGACGGTGACGAACGCGCCACCGGCGACCAGGGCGGCGGTGGCCCGTGCCCCGAACCTGCCGATCCGCCCGAGGGCGAAGCAGAACGCCAGCGCCGCGATACCGCCCACGGCGGTGCCGAAGACGAGCACCGCCGTGGCGAGGCCGGCCGTCGACTGCATGGCGCGGCTGACGATCTCGACCTCGTGCTCGTGACTGTGCGCGTCCTCGTATGCGATACCCGCGTTGACGCCAGGCTCGCCGATCACACGTGCGAGCCCGAAGGCGAGCATCCCGGCGGCCAGGCCCGCGAGCATGCCGCGGACCAGCAGGGTCCGCACGATTGCGGAGTTCATGCGGCTGTCCTCGTGCCGGTCAGTGGCAGGGGAAGCCGAGCAGGTGCCGGCCGTCGTGCACCCACTCGTGCACGCCCGCGCCGGACAGCAGCGAGGTGGCGCCCTCCTCGGCACCGACGAAGTACAGCAGGACCAGCATCAGCAGGCCGAAGAACGCCGCCCACGGCAGGATGGCGCGAAGCGGCAGCTTGGCAACGGTGGGCGGGGAGAGCGGAGCAGAGGTGATGGCGGACTGCGCCATGGCGGGGCCTCCTTCGGGAACACGCGTCCCGTGTTGGTGGAGCAAGCGACGACGGCGCGAGGGTCTGACTCGCCGACAGCACGCCTCCTGAGCAGAGGGGCGTCGGCACACAGTGGCGCGACCGTGCCGGATTTTCACCGGGCTTCCAGACACACCGTCGTCCTGACGTCCAAGACGGTACCGACCCGCGGCCCAGCGGCCAAGATGGTCTGCCTCACGTGGCACGCGCACCACGTCCCTCGACTAGCCTCACGCCCATGACGATCCGGCTGATCCTGGTCACCCCCGCCCTGGGACCGGTTGCCCCGCAGGTGCCCATCGACGGAGACGTTCCGCTGGACGCACGTGCGCGGCAACAGGCCCGTGATGCCAGGGGGGTTCTGCCGCCGGCCGACCGCTACCTGTGCGCCCCCTCCCGACGGTGCACGCAGACCGCCGAAGCGTTCGGGCTGGAGGCCCTGACCGAGCCGGCGCTGCGCGATCTGGAGCTGGACAGCTGGAAGGGCCGCAGCCTCGACGAACTGGCCGCGACCGAGCCGGAAGCGCTCGCCGCCTGGACCACGGATCCCACCGCCGCGCCACACGGCGGCGAAGCGGTGACCGATCTGTGCCGGCGGGTCGCCGACTGGCTGGACGGCCTTCCGGACGACACCGGCAGGCTACTCGCCGTCGCGGACCAGTCGGTGGCCCGTGCCGCCGTGGTGCACGCCCTCATGACTCCGGCGCAAGCCTTCTGGCGCATCGACGTGCCTCCGCTGACCTGCGTTCAGCTCACCGGCCGATCCGGACGCTGGAACCTCCGCATGAGATGACCGGACCAGCGGCCAGCAGAGCCAGCAGCCTGCACCCCGAACGCGAGGGCCAACTGGTGTACGGGGGGCCTTGGCTGAGCAGCACCCGCTAGGGCAGCTCCCAAGAGGAGCCCGGCCAAGAGCCTTCGAGCGGCCCAGGACGGCGACACGTCGAACACCACGTGGTGCCCCGCGACCGCCGGCCCGGCACTCGCCGTGCTGCGCTGCGACGACTTACCTGTCCACGCGGCATCGTCACACTGACGGAGTCCGTGCGAAGGCTTCGTCGCAGCCAGGTCCCTGACCAGCAGTCCAGCTGAAGGACAGAGGGCGTTCACGGAGGCCATGTCCAAGAGCCCGCCCGCACAAGCGCGTCCCCCTACGAGACGGAATCGCCGGCTACCGCAGGACGTACGGCTTGCACGTACGTGAGCCAGGGACGTACGTCGCCGCCACCCCGTACCTCGAAGCCCGCGTCGCGGATGAGGCCGTCGAGCAGGTCGACGCGGTTGTGCGCCATGGCGTGCCCCGCTCCGCCGTGCACCAGATGCCGGCCGACGGCGCTCTTCGGCGGCCGGAACTCGACGACGAGGAGCCGCCCGCCGGGGCGCAGCACACGGCACATCTCTCCCAGCGCCGCAGCCCGGAGCTCCTCCGGCAGGTGGTGCAGCATCAGGCTGGTGACGACGGTGTCGAACGAGGCGTCCGGTAGGTCGAGGGACTCGGCGATGCCTTCCTTGTAGGTACATGGCGCACTTCCCGGCCGGAGCTTCCTGCGGCGGGCGTAGGCGAGGACCGGCGATGAGGGATCCACGCCGGTCACCGCGCCGTCGCGGCCCACCTGGGCGGCCATGTGCCGGGTCAGGTAGCCGGTGCCGCAGCCCACGTCCAGGACGCGGTCCCCGGCTTGCGCACCGCTGAGTTCGGCGAGACGGGTGAAGGCTCGGCGGCGGAGGCCGACGAAGCACAGACTGCCGAAGATTTCGTACGCGTGAGGGGTTCCGATCGTCACGCCGGGGGTGTCCGGGTGGCGTTTGCCGTGCATCAGGTGTCCGAGGGACATGGCCCTCCTCCATAACTTAGTCACAACTAAGTACGGCCGCTAACTTAGTCCGAACTAAGAAGCCTGGCAAGGGTCGGCATACGATGTCGGGTGTGACCGAGTCCCACCCCCGTACGCGGACGCGCCTGCCCGCCGCCGAACGCCGCGCGTCGATCCTCGCGGCGGCCACGGAGGTCTTCTCCGAGACCGGCTACCAGCGCGGCAAGGTCTCCGACATCGCCAGACGCGTCGGCGTCACCGAACCGGTGGTCTTCCAGAACTTCGGCTCCAAGTCCGCGCTGTACCAGGCTGCTCTCGACCACGCCACCGAGGCGGTGTCCGCACTGCTGAACCGGGCGGCCGACTCCGGTCGCCCGGTCCCCGAGGTGCTCGCGACCTTCCTCGATCCGGCCCACATGGACCGCTTCCACCAGCCCGGCTCACACGGATTCCTCTTCGCGGATGCTGCGGCCCTGGCTCACGACCCGGCGCTCGGCGAAGCCCTCCGCCAGGTCCACCGGCACTTCGCCGACACGCTCGCCGACCTGCTTCGGCGCGGCCAGAGCGTCGGCACCATCCGCGACGACGTCGAGCCGCACACCGCAGCCTGGTGGCTCGTATCCCTCCTGGCGGGCCGCGCGTTCCGCACGGCGGTCGTTCCCGACCGCGACAGGGTGGAGGCCGAGTTGACGGACATGGCGCTGCGGTCGTTGCTGCCCGAGAAGCGTGAGAAGCCGCTGAGCCCCTGAGCCCCACCGCTGCGCCTCCCACGGCGGACCGGGCGGACCGGGCGGACCGGGGCGGTGATGTGGTACCACTCCGGAACAGCTGTATCCGTACGGCAGTTCGGACAGCTTGCCGCAACCACCGCCGTCGATTCTGCTCCGGCACCCTTCATCAAAGGCTGACCGGTCCTTGGGCGGTCGGCCCCGTCCGGAAGTGGCGGCCCTGCTCGTACTCGGCACGCACGGGATAGGCCGCACTGAACTCGGACCAGGCAGTCGCGCGACGTCCTCTTCGCCAGGCTGGGCTGGGTGCGGTACAGGAAGTTCGTGTGCGCCGGACCCACCACCGCCGCCCGACCAGAGAACCGAAGACCTGGACACCGAAGGGCCACCTGACACCGGCGGCATAGCCGGAGCCCAGCCGACCCGGCACCGCACCACATTCCGGGAAGTGCCGTTCGGGGATCGCCCACTGGTGGAGGGCTACGAAGCCGTCCGTGTCGGCCAGGTCAGGCGCTGGGGTGCATGGCAGTCTTCAGCTTCCATCCGCTGCCTGTGCAGCCGTCCTGGAGCGGGGGGAACCGGTGCCCTTTCACGTCCGTGCTGTACTCGTGCGACTGACCGCAGTCGCATTCGTAGATTCCGGACTCAGGCACGATCATCCTGCGGGGTGGCGGGGAGACCGATGAGCCAGTCCGGCCCGAGACTCCTTGATGCGGTGGGTGGCCCGTGCGCGCACCGGTGCCCAGGATGCGGCGCATGGTGGTGCGCCTCGGTTCGCACGATGCGGCGCATCGTCCAGTGCGGTGCGCACCGCGCACCCGGATTCATCCCCGGCGGCGTCGGGGCGGGCGCGCGGACCGCCACGGGTGTGGTCGGCCGCCTGGGTACTGCCGTGAGCGGCGCCGGACCGGCGGCGGCTTTGGAAACGGATACAGCGCCGCCCGCAGCCGGACCGCGTCGGTTCCCGGCCTGCGACGCACCCCGCTCCGCCGCCCGCGCCTTCATCCGCTGGCACCGCGACACCGACCGCGATCGGAAGGCCCCTCCCTCTCTTGCTGGAAGGCACTGCCGAGGCTTACGTGCAGTTCTCCGACGAGTACTACGAGATGGCACCGGCACTGGAAGCCGTCCAGCACGTCTGTGATCTCAAACCGCTCACACAGGAAGTCGTCTCGGCCTTGCACCTGAAGTGCGGCTTGAAGATCTTGCCGAGGACATCGCTCAGATCGACTATCCGATCTAGTGCTCTGACCGCGTAGGTTCACCGGCTTGCTCCGCCGCTCCGGCTGACAACGGCTGATCGCGACAGGAACAGCGGACAGAGACTCGGGGTCTCGGCAGTCGACCCCGGTGTCGTCAGTGGTGGAACAGTCTGAGGCCCGTGCGTGTGAGCGTGATCTGGTGCTCGCGGCAGGCGTTCTCGACCTCGTCGGACCTGATGGATCCGCCCGGCTCGGCGATGTATTCAACGCCGTGGCGGTGGGCGTGGTCGACGTTGTCACGGAAGGGCAGTGCGCCATCGGAGACGAAGGCGACGCCGGTGAGGCGTTGCCGCCACTGCTCACGCTGATCCGGGGTCAGCGCGTCGGCCGGTGTGGACAGTACCTGTGCCAGGCGCCCGCTCTCGTCCGGGGTGAGGTCGCCCTCGATGAAGCGGATCTGCCAGTTGATCCGGTCCTGGCGCCGGACGCCCGGTTGGAAGGCGAGGGCGCGCACGGCCGGGTGGCGTCGCAGCCACCAGGTGTCGACTTTGCCCCCGGCCAGACGGGTGCAGTCGACACGGGACTGCTGGCCGGCACCGATCCCCAAGGTCATCCCGTCCCGCAGGTAGCACACCGAATTGGACTGGGTGTAGCGCATGACCGCCAGCCCCAGCAGCAGGTCGTCCACTGCGGTCTTGGGCAGTGCACCGACCACGGGGGCGTCGAGCAGGGCGGTGGAAAGCTGCACCTGATCGCGTTCCTGGGCCAGCCGCAGGCCGAAGACTTCCCGCGCTTCGAACTGTGAAGGTGTGAACGTCTTGTCTGCCTCCAAGACCAGGAAGCGGCCGTTCTTCTTCCTGCTGAGCCGCTCGACTGTGCCCGGTGCGTAGCCGGGGGCGATGATGCCGTCGCAGACCACGCTGGTCAGCAGCTCGGCGAGCTCGGCGTCAACCGGGTGGGAGACGGCGGCGAAGTCGCCGTAGGAGGACTTCGGATCGGCATCACGCGCGCGCAGGTAAGCACTGGTCAGGGCGCCGACGCTGTCGCCTGCGACGCCGTAGAGCCCCGCGGTGACCTCGTCGACGGGGCCGGACACGGCCGCGCCGGCGGGTGAGACGTGCTTGAAGGAAGCTGCTGCCGGCCTGCCAAGCGATTGGCTCGCCTCACGCACGAGCTGCCACCCGTTGAGCGCGTCCAGCAAATTGATGAGGGACGGTTGTCCGTGCAGCACCCGAACTGGCCATCGGTCGGGCATCACCGGAGCGGCGGGCGCCGCTGCCTGGTGCGGATTGGTTCCGTAGCGCAGTTCCACGTTCTGGCCTCCTCAGCGGGACATCGCTGATGGAGGCGCCCAGGCGGTCGACGCTCACATCGGAACATGGCCACTCCCCGGTGGTGATCCACCCTCGCCAGTTGCGGCCGGGCCCAACTTTATCGGCAAGCAGTACGACGTGACCGCTCAGACCGCAAAGACACAAGGGCGCCTGCCCCAGCGGAAGCCCTTCTCGCTGCGAATGCGGGCGCGTTCTCGGCGCTCGGCGGCCAGGACGTAGCGGTGCCGGGCGTTGGCGTTGCGCCAGCGTAGGCGAGTTCGCCGGTGGTTCGGTTTCGGCGGATCAGCAGGTGGCGGTGGCCGGAAGCACCGCTGGCGAGGTCGATGTAAGCCCAGTCGTTGGCCCCGGAGTCCTAGCCCGGACACCAGGGGACAAGTAGGGGCCTTCACCGAGCTGCTCAACTTCCGACTGCTGCCGAGGCTGAAGAACATCGGCAACATCCGCCTACGCCGCCCGCACGACACCCCGCCCGGCTGGCCCACGCTCGGCGGCCCGCTGACAACCCGGGCCATCAAGTGGGACCTGGTCGCGCAGCAGTACGACCAGATGGTCAAGTACGCCACCGCCCTGCGCCTGGGCACCACGGAGGCCGAACAGGTCCTGCGCCGCTTCACCCGCGGCCGCCCCAAACATAGTAGACAGTGTCTACGACCCCTGGTAGACACTGTCTATGACTGATGAGGGCTCCCTTCGGGAGCGGCTGATCGATGTCGGGGTCGACCTCGTGCTGACCGAGGGCTCCGCGTCCGTGGGCCTGAGGGAGATAGCCCGTCGAGCGGGGGTGTCGCACGGGGCGCCGCGTCGGTACTTCCCCACGCACCACGCGCTACTGTCGGCTATCGCCCGTCGCGGCTTCGAGGACCTCGGAACCCGGTTCGAGGCCGCGGTCTCCGGCACGACCACATCACGCGGCGAGCTGGATGCCCTCGCGCGGGTGTACGTCGGGTACGCTTTGGAACGCCGCGGCATGTTCGAGCTCATGTGGCGGCACGACCTGCTCGACAGCGCGCCGCAGCCATCGGACCAACCGAGGCTGCGCGAATCGACCCTCCCGCTGTTCGGACACATCACCGAGCTCGTCGCCCGATGCCGATCGGAACGGGCTGCCACGCAACGCACCGGCGGGCCGAACGAGGCCGCACCGCCGCCTGCCGTGACCGCCGCCGCCCTGTGGTCGAACCTGCACGGCATCGCCCAGCTGTGGGCCTGGGGCAGCCTGCAACTCGCCCTCGGGGCCCCACCGCTGGGCGGTGACCCCGGCGACGACCAGCGCGACCGGCTCATCACGGCAGTTCTGGACGCCCATCTTGGCCCGATGACCTCATGACCGCACCCGTACAGCGGCAGCTCGCACTTCTGGTCAGCGTGGCCGGCGCAATGATCGTCGCACTGGACGGCACCATCCTGCTCGTGGCACAGCCCAGCCTGCAGCGTGATCTCGGCGCGAGCATGGTGCAGATCCAGTGGACGAGCACCGGCTACCTGGTCGCGGTGGCCGCGTTGCTCGTCATCGCCGGGCGCCTCGGGGATCGTTACGGGCATCCTCGCCTGCTGCTCGCCGGCGTCCTGGGCTTAGGGGCCGCCTCCGCCGGGATCGCGCTCGCGCCAACCGTCGGCTGGGTGATCGTCCTGCGCGCGATGCAGGGCGGCTTCGGCGCGCTCCTGCAGCCTGCGACGCTCGCGCTACTGCGGCTGGCGTATCCCGCGGACCGGCTCGGCACGCCCATCGCCATCCGCACCAGTGCGATCGCGGTGGCGGCGGGGTCCGGTCCGATCCTCGGCGGTGTGCTCGTGGCGCAGCTGGGCTGGCGCGCCGTGTTCTGGGTCAACGTGCCTGTCGCGTTCGTCATCGCCGCTCTCGTCCTCGCCGTGCGGACGCCGACACCTGAACGTGCCAACTCTTCGCGGCTCAACCTCACCGGTGCGGGCCTGCTCGCGATCGCGCTCGCAGTCCTGGTTCACGCCCTGGCCGACGTACCCGCGCGGGGGTGGACCGCCTCGCCGACGCTGCTCGAACTCCTCACCGTCACAGGCGTCGCAGCGGTCCTCGCCCGGCACGAACGCCGCACCACACACCCGATCGTTCCGCCGGCCGTGGCGCGGTCCGCACCGGTGACGGCGTCGATGGCAATCCTGTTGGTCACCACCGCCGGCCTGTTCGGCGCACTGTTCAGGGCCACGTTCTACCTCCAGGACACACTCCGCCTCGACCCGCTCGCCACCGGTCTGCGCGTCCTACCGCTGACCGCGCTCATGGTCCTCGGCGCACCGGCCGCGGGCGCCGCACTGCGCCGGTACGGTGCGCGCCACACCGCGATCGCCGGTACGGCCCTCGTTGCGGTCGGCATCGCGGGGCTGTCCCGGCTCGGTCCGACCAGCCCGTGGATGGCCATGACCGCAGCCTTTGCCGTCATCGGTGCCGGGTTCGCCACAGTGATGGTCACTGCCACCGGGACCGTCGTCGGCGACGCGCCGCCCGGGTACGCCGGGGTCGTCGGTGGGCTCAAGCAGACCGCCATGAACATCGGTCCGACCCTCGGCATCGCCGTCGCGGCCGGCGCAACCGGGTCCGCAGTTTCAACGATGAGCCCTGCCCTGCTGGTCCTGGCCGCACTCGCCGCACTCGGCCTGCTCCCTGCGTCGCAGCTACCCCGACGCCCGGCCCAGCAGGAAGGACACGGCACGACCTCCACGTGCCCGACGCAAGCACCAACACCGCAGGCGGCACCCGCTCGACACACAAACGCCCGGCGCCGGCGACGGCGCCCACCGGCGACGCCGGCGCATGGTTGGCACCAAGCGGTCACGCTTCTTGCAACAACCGTGATGTGCCAGTCTGCTTGGCACCATTTCCGAAGATCCAAGGTCCTCGGTGGTGGTGGGCACTTTCTTTCACGCCATGAGAAGCGTGAGCGTGGGCAGGGCCGCAGGCGCTCCTGACGGAACGGCAGGTGGATTGTTCTGGTCGCACCTCGCCAGATGGAATTAACTCCTCGTCTCGCTAGGTTCTGTCCGCTCCGCCAGCGGCGCCCAGCCGCACCCGGTGACGCTGGAGGTCGACCTCGGCGACCTTCACCGTGATCAGCTCGCCTTCATCGACAAGCTGATCCGGGGTCGCGACCAGCTCGTCAGTCAGCTCTGACAGGTGAATGAACCCCACAACGTCAGGAGCAAGCTCCACGAACACACCAAAAGGAACGATCTTGGCGACTGGTCCAGTGAGGACCCGGCCGACCTGATCCGCAAACCGAATGAGTGGATCTTCCTGCAGAGCCTTCATCGAGAGCGTGACCTGTCCGGAGCGCGTCTCGGCCATAATCACCTCAGCGGTGATCCGCTGGCCAACTTCAACTGCCTCGGAGGGGTGGTTGATCCAGCCCCACCTCAGGTCCGGCACCCGGATGAAGCCGGTGCAGAGGCCATCCGGTTCGCCATCTAGATGAACGAAGACTCCGAAGTTGTGAACCCCGGAGACCGTCCCAGCGACGACCTGCCCTCGCTCAAACGCGAGGAGAAAGGACCGCAAGGCCGGAATCTCGCACGCCCTGGCGGAGAGGTGAAGCTGACCTTCGCGCCAACGCCCGATCTCTTCGGCATGCATCTCCTGGCCGACCTCAAACAGCTCGGACGGATGCTCCATCCGACGCATCGACGCCTCATGTCGAGGGATCCGACCGATTTCGGGTTTCTCCCCTTCGGCATCCAGGAGCTGCACTAGGACGTCCGCTCCGTCGAACCCGGTGACCTTCACCGTTCTCACGACTCCCGGCCGGAGGTGGTTGATCAAGGACTGCATGCGAGGGTCAGGGGCCGGCTCGGACATGGAGGTGAGCCTAGTACTCCAGCTGTAGATCGTGATCTTCATGCCTGATGTGCTTTCACGTCTGTTGGCGGATGAGCACTCGAGCTGGCGAGCTGTGCCTTCCGAATGGCAGGGCAGGGACTCCAGGTGGCCTGTCAGACAGGCACTTGCAGGGTCACACGCTTGACCTCAACCAAGCTTGAGCTTCTAGGTTCCTTCCAGCCGCAGGAACCGACCAGCGGTGCCTTTTCAGGGAGGTTCGTAGTGACCGAGCACACACCCCACATCGAGATCCCCAACCGCTACCGCTATGCCGTGATCCCGCACATCATGGTCGACGACGCCGCCGCGGCGATCGATTTCTACAAGCGGGCGTTCGGCGCCCGTGAGGACTTCAGGATCGACGCTCCGGGCGGCGGGATTCTGCACGCCGAGATCACCATAGGACGGTCGACCCTGATGTTGGGCGACGCCAGCGTGGGCGAGGCGGAGGCCGCCTCCTTCGCCGCGCCGACCTCACTCGGCGGAGGTACGTCCGTCACGCTGCACGTCTTCGTGCCGGACGTCGACAGCCTGGCGGAGCGCGCGGAAGCCGCCGGCGCTGAGATCATCCAGCCGCCGAAGGACATGTTCCACGGTGACCGCACCGTCATCGTCAAGGACCCTTCCGGTCACATATGGGTATTTCTGACCCACGTGGAAGACGTCTCGCAGGAGGAGCTTCTGCGCCGACGGACCCTCCCGCAAGGGGACTCGGCCGCTATCTGAGGCCAGATCACCCCAAGGCCCGGCACCACCCCTCCCCCACGACAGCCCACGGAAGCACCAGGCCGCTTCGGAATTCGTCTGGTCGCGCGTCACCGGCAGCGAACGCGCACTCGCCCCTCTCATACCCGCTCTGCCACCCCAGCTACGACACCGCAGGCACTGGGAATCGATCGCCAACTGCCTCGCCAGGCCGGGAGCGAACACACATTACGCCCAGCTCAAGCCACTCCTGACGGAGTACGCCGACCAACTCGCCAGCGCGATCGACAGCAACAAGCCACGTGTTTGAGGTCCTCATCGACAGCCGAGTCCAAAAACAACAGTGCTTATATAAGTGCTGTTACGATGTTGCGCATGGCTGACAACCACGCGCTCGACCCGACGCAGCAAAGCCTCTGGCGGCCCCTGCGTCTGCTGCAGGCGTCCATGGACGCCGACATCGCCCGGATCTACTCCGAGCAACAGATCGACGGGCTCAAACCAAGCTTCGTCATGGAGTTGCTCCGGCTTCACGCTTGCGGACCCATGACCATCGCGGAACTGGCCGAGTCGGTTCAGCGCACACATTCGGCACTCAGCCAGAAGGTCGCCGCGATGCGCACGGCCGGCTGGGTTCAGACGGTCGTGGGCGACGACGCGCGCACCAGGAAGGTGACGCTCACCGACAAAGCCCGTCGTGTCGTGGATCGCCTGGCAGCGGAATGGCGGGCCACCGAGGCCGCCGTCGCTGACCTGGAGGCGGAGATTCCCTACCCGCTCTCCCAGGTCGTCGCCGATATCGAGCGGGCTCTTGAGCGCAAGAGTTTCCACGACCGGATCGCCGAGAAGCTGGCGGAGGATCCCGCATGGGGCTGAAGCGCACGCTGATCGACGTGACTCCGTTACGGTCGTCACCACCGTTCCGGCGGTTGTGGATCGGGCAGACCCTGTCCGGTTTCGGCGGCCAGATGACGCTCGTCGCCGTCATGTTCCAGGTCTGGCAGATGACGAAGAGCCCCACGTGGACGGGTGCCGTCGGGCTGGCCCAGGCGATTCCGCTCGTCGCGCTCGGACTGTTCGCCGGATCGCTCGTCGATCGAGTGGACCGCCGGAAGTTCT
Organism: Streptomyces cynarae; assembly: GCF_025642135.1. NCBI lineage: Bacteria > Bacillati > Actinomycetota > Actinomycetes > Kitasatosporales > Streptomycetaceae > Streptomyces > Streptomyces cynarae. Next base: position 309,622 of record NZ_CP106793.1, read on the forward strand.
ACCTGCTCACCACCAGCGGACAAGCCGTGTGTTCGCTCCTCCTCGCACTCCAGGCGTTCCTCGGGCACGTTCCTGCCGCCGGCGTGCTGGGGATCGTCGCGCTCCAGTCCTGCTTCGGCGCAGGCGGCGGCCCGGCCTCGCGCACCTTCGTCCCGCACCTTCTGCCCAAGCACCAACTGGCTGCGGGACTGGCGTTGAGACGCATCGCCTTCCAGGGCGCCATGCTGCTCGGCCCCACGCTCGCCGGATTGATCGTAGGCGGGCCGGGAGTCGGCACCTGCTACCTGATCGACGCCTTGACGTTCGTCGCCGCGCTCTACGGTGCCTTCGGCTTGCCCCATATGAACCGCGGAGACGAGCCCGCACGGCCCGGCCTGCGGGGGGTGCTGGACGGCCTGGCCTTCTTGGGCCGCACCCCCGTCATTCGCGGAGCCCTGCTCACAGACCTGGCCACCACCGTGCTGTCGATGCCCATCAGCCTGTTCCCCTTGATCAACGCCGAACGATTCAACGGCAATCCACGCACCCTCGGACTGTTCCTCACGGCCATCGCCGTCGGCGGCGTTACAGCGTCCTTCTTCTCGGGAACCTTCACCCGCTTCCCCCGTCCCGGCCTGGTCATGCTTGGCGGTTCCGCCGCCTGGGGCGCAGCGTTGACGCTGTTCGGCATGTCGCCCAACCCATGGATCGGTTTGGCTTTCCTCGTCATAGCCGGCGCCGCCGACACCGTCACCGTCGTCTCCCGGAGCACTGTCGTCCAGATGCACACGCCTCACGAGTTCCTTGGCCGCGTCAGTGCCGCTGAACAGATCGTCGGACAAGCCGGACCCGACATCGGCAACATGCGCGGCGGCCTCGTGGCAGATGTCACCTCAGGAGCAGCCGCCCTCGTCAGCGGCGGCCTGCTCTGCCTCGGTGCCGTGGCCGTAGTGGGCGCCACAACAGCAGACCTGCGCAGGTCCTCCGCGTCCTCCTCTGCCCATCCCGCTTCGGTCAGCCCATGAGCCTGGTCCGGAGGCAAACGCCTGGCGGGAGCAGCCCTTCGACATCCCGACTGGCCGACTATCGATCGGCGAAATGGCCAACTACGACTCGTCACGACGCGATGACATGGGCTTCCCTGTCCGCCGCTGGCCGTCTATCGGCGAAGTCACAGGGTCAACGTCGACTGACGGGTGATAGGCCAGGTGTCTGGGCCTCGCGCGAGAGGGTGTGGCAAGGTCGCCGGCCCTGTCCGATACACCAAGATCGGCGAGGACAGCGCCAAGGACTCCGGAGAGTAGGGAGAGAGGCAGGCCGATGGTCACCGTCGGGGACGGGCTCGACAAAGCAGTGCAGGGCGCGTTCACGCGCCCCATCCCCAAGTCCGCCGGGCCCAGATGCGGTACCTGGTCAAGCAGCTCAAGGGCACCAGGGCAGTCGCGCAACTGCTGCAGATCTCCCAGCGAACCGTCGAGCGGTACGTGAAGGACCAGATCAGAAAACCCCGCAAGGACCTCGCGGCGCGCTTGGAACGTGAGGTTACGAAGCGCCGGCAGCCGCAGATCCGGGCCAAGGCCAAGCAGACAGCAGCCACCACCTGCGGCATCGTTCTCGACACCCGCGCCCGATTCAGCTACACCGCCGCCCCCGACAGCACCGACGACCCGCGGCTGCGCCACCTCGCCCTCGCGCTGCCCCGCACTACGCCGGCCGCCTCTTCCAGGCTCGGGAGCAAGAGGTGGATTTCGAGCCCGCAGCTGAGGGCTTCGCCTTCGAGGTGGCTCAAGAGCTGACGGTGGACTACGAACCCGCCGAGGCCCTGTCACGCTTCTTCGCGGCTGCCGCCGTGGGGATCGAGGAGCAGCTGAGCTTGCCCGAGCACGGAGTCGTGATCGCCACTCGGGTGGTGCTGCGGCGCGCCCGCGCCGATACGTTCGGCTCTCATGAACTGGCGTTCAAGATCGCGGGCTATCTCGCCGCCCGCAAGGCGTTGGAACGCACGGGGTGCCCGCGCCTCTGAGTGCTGCCCCTCGCGACGAGGTAGCGGAACCTCACACTCAGCCGCGTTGGGGCGCTCATGGTGACGTTGCTCGAGGAGCCGGAGACGCCGGTGGCCGCGGCGCGGTCGAGAGTCTATGAGCCCCAGGCCGAGGTCGCATAGCGGAACGTGCGGCTGGAGACCGCGGCAGCAGCTGTCCGGCTGGTGATCATCCGCGAGGCAGCGGCCGCCGTGCTGGAGGGGATCTCCGGTGTGGGACAGGGCCTGGAGGAGCCGCCCCCCAGGCCGGTGGGGTGGAGATGCAATAGTGTCCCCGACGAGGGACGCAACGGAAGGGGTCGGGATGGCGACCACGACGGCGGACTTCGACCGCCAACTCGAGCCATACCGACCGGAGCTGCTCGCCCACTGCTACCGGATGCTCGGCTCGGTTCACGATGCCGAAGACCTAGTGCAGGAGACCTATCTGCGGGCTTGGCGGGCGCGGGCACGTTACGACCGAACCCGCGGCTCGCTGCGGACCTGGCTGTACCAGATTGCGACAAACGCCTGCCTGAATGCCCTGGAGAGCCGCAGCCGCAGACCGCTGCCGTCAGGGATGGTCGCGGAAAGCGATCCCCTCCAGCCGTTCGTCCACGGCGGCGAGGTCACCTGGCTGCAGCCGATGCCCGACGCGTTGCTGCACCTGGGGGACCCGGCCGGCGCAGCCGTCGACAGGGGCAGCCTGCGCCTGGCGTTCGTCGCCGCGCTGCAGCATCTCTCGGCGCGCCAGCGTGCCGCATTGATCCTGCGTGAGGTGCTCGCCTTCTCAGCGGCCGAGACCGCGGACGTGCTCGGCACGTCGGTCGCTTCGGTCAACAGTTCGCTGCAGCGGGCGCGTGCACGTCTGAACGAAGCAGGCGTCCGGGAGGACAGCGTCGCGGAGCCCTCACAGGCGGAACAACGGGCTTGCGTCGAGCGCTACATGAAGGCATTCGAGAAGGCGGACATCGAAGGAATCAAGCGGCTCCTCGCCGACGATGTCCTCATGGAGATGCCTCCGATGCTCAACTGGTTCGTCGGCCGAGACAATTACGCCCGGTTCATGGGCTGGGTCTTCGCAAAGGCCGGCAGCACCTGGAGTCTCGACCCGATTGCGGCGAACGGCCAGCCGGGCTTCGCGGCTTATCGCCGCGGCGACAGCGGCGCGTTCGAGTTGCACACCCTGCAGGTGTTCACCATCACCGACGCCGGCATCAGCAGGACCACCGTGTTCCAGGACGTCGAGGTCTTTGCAGCGTTCGACCTGGACACCACAAGCGGATCCTGAAGGCTGCTCCGCTTGCCGCCGGCCCGTGCCGATGTCGTGACGCGGGCGGGCCCGCTCTTCGTCGGCTCGGGGCGGCAAGCCGACCAGATCCAGGCGCATCACCACTGTTCAGGGCGCTATCGGCTGGCACCCGCAAAGAATCTGCGCGGGCGCGATGAGTTCAGGCCTGGCCGCCGGTATCTATCTGCGGAGCGCAGACGACTCCCTGTGAGCCGCAGGCCGCGGCGATCTGTACCGTACGATGAAGCGAGGAAGACCTTGACTGCGAACCAGACCCGTGCAGCGGACGAGACCGCCATCCGCAACGTGCTCAAGGGCGTATACGAAGCCAGGACTGCCAACGATGCTGATGCGTTCGTGGCCGAGTACACCGACGACGCCAGCGCGATCCTGCCCGGGTCCTACCGAAAGTCCCGGGAAGAGATCCGCGAGAGCATGAAGGCCGGCTTCAGCACCTTCCTGAAGGGCTCGACCACTACCGATAAGGTACTGAGCATCCGTTTCCTCAACAACGATGCCGCCGTGGTCGTCAGTGAGACGGGCATCCTCTTCCCGGGCGAAAGTGAGGTGCTGGAAGGCCGCCTTGTAGTCGCGAGCTGGGTGCTCACCCGGCAGGACGGCAAGTGGCTGCTCGCGGCCTACCAGAACTCCCCGGCGTTCATGCACCAGGGCTGAGGCTGCTGCCGGCCTGGCGCCCCTCAACCACCTCCGCGGAAGAGGGACGCTTTCGGTCGACCCGGCCCAGGGGGCTCCCCATCCCCCCGCACCAGGATCGAGCTACTCGCTCTGGCCTACAGCCAAGCCCCAGGCACTAGAGTTGAGGTGACAGAGCGACGAAGCTCCTGGTAGGTGGGTTGTCTGACCGAGATCAACCGTCGCCACCAGGAGCTTCGTTTTGCTTGTCTACCGGGCCGGGCTACGCCGTTCCCTTTGGATCATCTGACCGTTGGTTGATGTGTGTCGTTGACTGATGCCCAGTGGGCGCGGATCGAGCCGCTGCTGCCGGACCGAACACCGAAGCGCCGGAGGACGGTGGCGTGATCACCGGCAGGTGATCGACGCGATCTCTTTCAAGTACCGCACCGGGACAGCCTGGATGGGCCTGCCCGAGCACTTTGGGTCGCGGAAGGGTGCCCACAACCGGCTGCGGAAGTGGGCCACCGACGGCACCTGGGAGAAGGTCTTCACCGCTCTGCTCGCCCAGGCCCACACCGAAGGCGACCTCGACTGGGTCGTCGCGGTCGACTCCACCGTCGTTCGCACTCACCAGCACGCCGCCGGGGCTCGTCAATAGGGGCCCGCCCCAGCCGGCGAGCCGGACGGCCATGCCCTCGGACGTTCCCGCGGCGGCTCGACCACCAAGATTCCCCTCGCCGCCGACAGCCGCTGCCGCCCGCTCGCTTTCGTCGTCACGCCCGGGCAGGCAGGTGACGCACCCGCATTTCCCGAGGTCATGGCCCGGTTACGAGTGCCCCGGCCGATCGGCCGGCCCAGGACCACACCGGACGTGGTCCTGGTCGACAAGGCCTATTCGTCTCGGATGATCCGCAGTCACCTGCGACGGCGCGGAAGCCGGTCGGTGATCCCACAGTCGGCCGACCAGGCCGCGAACCGCAAGGGCTCGGCCGGTTGCGGCGGCCGTCCGCCAGCCTTCGACCGCGACGCCTACAAGCAGCGGAACACGGTCGAACGGTGCATCAACAAGATCAAGCAGTGGCGCGGTCTGGCCACCCGATACGACTAGACCGCCACCATCTACCTCGCCGGACTCCACATCGCCGCCATCTTCATCTGGTCGGAAAGGTGCTCGGAGGAAGGCAGGCTAGTCCTGCGGTGCCAAGGTGCGCAGGACGTCGAACTCGTTGCCCTCGGGGTCAGCCATGACCACCCAGTTCCGGTCTGGGCCCTGGCCCACGTCCGCCTTAACGGCGCCGAGACGGAGCAATCTGGTCACCTCGTCCTCGGTGCTGGCGTCGATCGGGCTGACGTCGAGGTGAAGTCGGTTCTTGACGGTCTTGCCCTCAGGCACACGGATGAACACCAGGGTAGGCGGCATCTGGTGGGCCCGGACATCCTCGACGGTTGGCACCCAAGAGCCGATCTCGACCTTGCCCTCGCTCCGGTCGATCACCTTGAAGTCCAGGACCTCGCACCAGAAGGCCGCGAGCCTCTCCGGATCATGGCAGTCAACGGTCAACTCGGTGAACCTGCTTGTCATGCTTCTCCCAGATAGTGCGGACGGGGCTCAGCGTATGTCGCCCGCCCGACAGATCCGAGATCTTGTTGGCCAGAGATATCAAACGGGCTTGATCTGGAGGAAACCGCCTAGTACGGTCACGGCCGCCGCCAGCGGCTAGGACGGCTTGCCGGGCGCGGGGCGGTACTGGCCGGGGGTGGGAACGCTGGATGCGGGGAAGTGGCCGGTGCGTTCGAGTTCTTGGGCGAGCCAGGCGGGGAGTGCGGTGGGCTCACGGACCTCGTCGAGGGGGGTGTAGGTGCCGTGGCGGGTGCGGGTGCCGGGGCGATGTAGCCGCCGTGGGCGCGTACGTCGACCCGCCAAGCAAGGTCTCGTCCTTGGCTTGAGCCAGCCGAGCACTGCCAGCGGCGGCCGTCTGGCACCCGGTACCAGACGTGCAGGCCGCCGAACGCGGTCCGCACGCGCAACGTCGTGTCGTCCTCGGCGGGGCGGGCTAGCCGCGGAGTGCGGCCAGGACGGCGAGAGTGTGGAAGTCGGCGGCCATGCCTGTGAGGTCGACGTGGTCGCCGATGGGGATGCCGGGCAGGATCCGGTCCCGGCTCGGGGGTTGGGCCGGCTTGGCGTCGATGGCGACGAGGCCTGCGGGGCCGCAGGCGATTCCGACTCCTGAGTTGGGGTGGCGCTCCACCATGTTTCGATGCGTCGCTGGTCGACGTTGCAGCATGGAAGCCCTGGCACCAGCGGCCTGCGGGCAGGCAGGGGCACCCGGCAGGCGGGTGAGAGGCCGTCCGGCAGTCGGGGCAGTTCGCTGCTGGGGCCTTTCGGCCGGGAGCCAGAGGGTGCACAGGCCAGCCCCGGCGTGCAGTAGCCAGCGGCAGCTCAGCGACTGAAGATTGGGGACCAGGCTGCCGTGAGTCGCTGCGAGAAGTGCGCAGCTCAGCAGGCATCTCCACCCCTGTCAGCGACCGAAGCGACTCAACGACGAACACAGGGTAGCGAACGCGGCCGATGAGGTCATGGTGCACATGCGAAAGAACCTCGACCCGTGTCGATGATGCGACTGGCCGACCGTCTCCAGCGACCCAACGACCGCCGAAGCGACTCAAAGTGCCTCGGTCGCTGCTCACACCTCAGAGTGAAGAGAACAGGTCACAGGTGGTCAGGATCCTGGAACAGCGACTGAAGCGACTGAAGGTCTCTATGTATGACGCACACGCGCACACAGGAACGTCTCAAATAACCGAAGTCTGAGTCGCTTCAGCCGCTGATGCGTCCGCACCAGCCCGCTGGCCTGCGGTTTTGACCCCCACTGCCTAGCGACCGAAGACCGACTGAGTCGCTGATCTTCAGTCGCTGAGCAAGAGACTCCAGAGCGGCCCAAGCGACTGAAGTGACCGGACGGTACGGACGAAACCCGGCACCAGGCCCCGGGACACTGCTGGACCCAGGACCCAGACACCTCACGTTGGTATGCCGTCAAGTGGGGCGGGCGTCGCGTTCGATTATCTGGCTGACCCGAGGGTGTCGGCACCGTGTCCTGACGGCCGCGAGGCAGCCCGCCGGATGCTGGCTGAAATCGGCACGGCCTGGCGAGTGCAGAGCGCCCATCACTCAGAGAGCGTGAAAAAGAAGGTGCGCTCCGTGCCGTGGCGTGACATCAATGGATCATGCCGTTCCTACGCATCGACGACCTCGACCTCTACTACGAGGAGACCGGCCCCTGGGACGGGAAGCCGCTGGTCCTCATGCACGGCGGTTCCGGTTCCCTGGACGACGCCGAGGCCGGCTGGGCCGCCCTCATCCCGGAGTTCGCGAAGCAGTACCGCGTCCTGGCATTGGAACACCGCGGCCACGGCCGGACCCGGAACCCGGCCGGGCGCCTCGGTTACGACCTCCTCGCTGCGGATCTCCGGGCCTTCATTACCCGGCTCGATCTCGGCCCCGTCCACTTCGCGGGCGTGAGCGACGGCGGCATCACCGCCCTTCACCTGGCCCTCGAAAACCCCGAGCTCCTGCGCAGCATGGTGTGTGTCGGCACCAGCTTCCGCGTCGACGAGGCGATTCGAACATTTTTGCGCAACGCCGAGCCCGAGGCGATCGAGCGGCAGTTCCCCGAGTGGGCATCCAGCCTGGCCGATCGGCACGACTCGCACAACGAGCCCGGATACTGGCGGGAGCTGATGCGACAGATCGTCGCCATGGCCTCAACCACCCCAGCCTTCATCGAGGACGACCTGGCCCGCATCGCCGTCCCCGCCCTGTTCGTGGCCGGCGAGGCGGATCCCTTCGCCAACACCGATCAGATGATCGCGTTCAAGCGTCATGTGCCGAGCGCCGAGTGGTTGATCATCAACAACGCCTGGCACACGGTTCAGCACACCCATGCGGACGTGGTGGGGCCGCGCATCTTGGACTTCCTGGCACGGCATGACAACCCCGGCGCCACACATTCAGGGTGAAGCGGATCTCTGAGCGCATCAGGCCGCTTCGGCCAGTTCGGCGGGGAACGCGGTGTGTTCGTCGAACAGCTTGCCGTGCTGGAGGCAATGGTAGAGCTGGCCGATCATGCGGTTGAACAGGTTGCGCTGAGCGGCGGCGTGCCAGTCGCCGATCTCGCGGCGGCGCCGGTAGTGGGCGTCGGCTCCGGGTGAGTGGCGGAGGGAGGCGAAGGCTCAGAGGTAGCCGGCGTGGTTGAGGCGGTCGTTTTTCACCCACCGCCGGGTGATGGACGATTTCTTGCCGGAGGCCCTGGTGATGGGCGAGGCGCCGGCGTATGCCTTCAGGCCGCGGGCGTCGGCGAAGCGGGTGCGGTCGTCCCCGATCTCGGCCAGGATCCGGGCGGCGAGCTGGATGCCGAGTCCGGGGAAACTCAGCAGGATCTCGGCGTCCGGGTGCTGAGGGAACGCCTCTTCCACCGCCTTCGCGAGCTGGTCTGCGGCGGTGCAAGCGGCTTCCAGTTGGAGGAGGAGGGCGAGCATCTGCTTGCCGAGCGCGTCCTCGACCAGCGGGGGCTGGTGGGCCCACTCAGCGCGGAAGACGTCGCGGAGACGGTCGGCCTCCGCCTCGATACCGCGCTTGCGGCCAGCCCGCTTGAGCGCGGCCTGGAGCTGTGTCCGGCTCAGCCGTGCGGCTCGTGAAGGGGTCGGGGCGGCCTTGAGCAGTTCACGGGCCTCGGGGCGGCACAGGCCGTTGGCCCAGACGGCGAAGGCTTCCAGGGCGGCCGGGTAGTACTCGCGCAGCAGGGAGCGGAGCTGGTTGGCGATCTGCTGCCGGTTCCACAGAGCGTCCTGCTGGGCGCGGGCCAGGACGGCGATGGCGCGACCGAGGTCGCAGTCGCCCGGCAGGGGCCGATGGGCATGCATGTCGGTGCGCAGGATGTTCGCCAGAACGAGGGCGTCGCCGGGGTCGGACTTCTTGCGCGAGACCGAGTGGCGGTCGCGGTAGCGGGCGGCTGCCATCGGGTTGATCGCGAACACCTTCCGCTTCCCGGCCCGCAGGACGGCAACGAGCAGGCCGCGGGATGTCTCGATCGCCACCGGTATCGGGTTCTCCTCGGTGTCGCCGTGCTCGGCAAGCAGCTCCAGCAGGACCTTGTAGCCGGCCGCGTCGTCGGTGATGTGCCGCTTGGCCACCAACGTGCCGGTGTCGTCGACCAAGGCGACGTCGTGGGTACGTTCCGCCCAGTCGATTCCGCAGTAGATCAAAGTGTTCCCTCCCCTATGCACTGGGTGTTTACGCTGGTCACGAGCGCATGCGGGCCACGCGAGCGACCTAATCCCAGGCCTCGACCGCAGCAGGGTCGGGCCGACACCTCACTAGCCGTTCGTGGCACCAGCGCATCCCACGGGCCCCGGTCTGCGCGGGAGCTCGAACGGCTCGGGCGTATCAAGGGATCACCGTGCGGCGGGCTCGCACCACCAACCCCAACGAGTGGTCAAGTGACGGGTGTTGACGCTCGGCGGCGCCGGGCGGCACCAGGTCTCAGCCTGGGTCTCGCGAACCGTGCAGGCTTCAGATGTCCGTCCGGCACCAGCGGGCGCCAACGACCCTGCGGTGTGGTGGCGGCCACGAAGACGCCGAACAGCGCTCGCTCTGGGTCGAGGCATCACGGCCGGGGACCTCAGTAGGCGTCCGCCCGGCGTCCACGCAACCGCCATCACACCGAGCACTGGGACCGCGCGCCGCTTTATGCGGAGGTCTCAGGAGCCCCGGCCGGCCGGAGGCGTCGCCGCCCAGTGCTCGAACATCCCGAGAAGCTTCTGCTCCATCGGGACGCCCTTAGATACGGATTAGGGACCCGGTTTCGCGCCGGGCTATGGGGCTGCCCGGCGGCGCGGCGACCGATGACCCGTCGCGGCGAAGTTTGACCAGTCTCAACGCAGTTTGCCGTGGTTTATCACCGGCGGGTGTGGCCGGAGTCAGCAGTGTCAGAACGGGGGTTCGGTGGAGAAGGTGCCAGTCCAGACGGGTTCAGCCGGTTCAGGCCTCGGCTCTTGAAGAACTCGTACGGCGTCCTTGATGCGGCCGAGGTCGATGAGGCGCCGGGCGAGGAGGGAGCTGTTGAAGGGCAGGTGCTGTTCGAGGATGGCGACGGCTTCCTCCGTGCGGCCGGCCTGTGCCAGCAGGTCGGAAACGCTCCAGGCCGCGTACCAGGTGGCGCCCTCGGGATGCGCCTGCGCCTGCTCGATTGCTTCGTCGAGCAGGCCGCAATCGGCCATGAGCGGAAGCCTCATCCTGAAAAAGTCCCACTCCTCCTCACCGTCGCGGCGCGCCTTGACGGCATCGAGGTAGGCCAGGCCGTCGTGGGCGCGGCCGTGGTCGGCGTACAGAGTGCACAGTGTGCCGATTATCCAGTCCTCCCCGCCGCCGGGTGATTCCGCGAGTGTGCGCATCACCTCGATCGCCTCGTCGCCCCGTCCGTGCCGGGCCAAGAGCTCCGACAGGAGTACGGCCCCGTGATACCGGCGGGCTGGAGAGTCGCCCGGCTGCCGGTACACGTCGATCGCGCCTTCCACGTCACCGCGCTCCTCCAGCACCTCGGCAAGGCGCCGCGCGGCGTGCCCGTGGTACTCGACCGCCGCGTACGCGCGCAGTTCCTCGATCCGGTCGTGTCTCGCCAGCAGGTCGGCCAACTGGTCACGGCCGTTGACGGAGGTGGTGTTGCGGGTGTGCAGCAGGGCGATCGCGTCTTCGATGCGGCCTTGGCGCTCCCGGATCGCGGCCAGCAGTCCGATGGCGTTGGACGGCTCGGTCCGCCGGTTGTCGCAGTCGGGATCGCCACAAGGGGGGACCGCCTCGACCCGGCCCTCCAGCAACGCCGCCGCCTCCTCATCCAGGCCCGCGCTCTCGGCGATGTCGACTAGGCAGTCGGCGAGGAACCAGTCGTCGATCCCGGCTCTCAGCAGGGTGAACGCCTCGTCGCCACGGCCGTGGCGGGCCAGCAGACGTGCGAAGAACTCCAGTGCCAGTCGATTTCCCGTCTGCGCGTACGGCCGGGCCCGTTCGATCGCCTCCTCCACCCGCCCCCAGCTCTCCAGCAGCTCCGCTTCGGCCCGGGTGGCCGGCCACCAGCCCGTCGCGGCATAAGGAGCGAGCGTCTCCAGCGCCTGTGCCTGTCGGCCCTTCTCGCCGAGCAGGCGTGCCCACTCCCGTGCGCAGAACCACTCCCCCCGCCCGGCCTGGAACTCCACCTCCCCGGCATGGCCGAGCTCAAGAAGCCGCGAGACCAGCAGCGGCGGAATGCAGCCGGACAACGTCCGGACCCGGTAGTCAAGATCAGCAGCGTCCACGACAGGGCACCCTAGCCCTCACCTCCGACAACGGCCCGCGCCCCAGAGTGGTCAAACTCCGATGAGACGAGCGCTTGCCACTCAAAGTTCGATGAGACCCGTCAGACTTCGTTGCGACGGGACAACAGGTCGGCCGGATTGTTCAGGACGGGACGGTAACCGGACTCGAGCCGTGTCACGCTGATCAGGCAAGAAACCCAGATCGGGGCCCGGGCCCGTGTTTCCGGGCCGAACCGGCCGCGTGACTCCCCGCCGTGACAGCCGGGTGGGGTGCGTGACATGGGCTACCGACGGAATTCGTTGATCTGCGGAAACGTGGTCCGTGAGGTGGGGATCTCCCGTGCTGAGGTGTGAAGGTTCCCGAGTGAACTCCGTCCGATGGCGGGCCCGCAGGCCTGAGCGGGAGCCCTGGCTGGAAGGCCCGCGTATGCCGCCAGAGGAACCCGTCTACCCTGACCGAATGATTGGCGAGTGGGACTTCCGGGTCGGTGACGTGCTGTCGGTTGCTTGCCCTTTCACGGTGACCAGGGTCGAGCAGGGTCTCACGTGGGATCACGTGTCGGTGCGATGGCCGTGGTGGGAAATCGACACCGAGAATGAGTTCGCGCACTGGAACGGGGTCGTCGCCCTCGGCGTGAACAGCAGCGGGAGCGTCTCGCCTGAGGTGGAGGCCGAGCTCTTTCGAACGGACCCCCCGCCCGAACAATTGAAGGCGGGAGACGTCTGCCGGGTCGGCGTGTCACCCACCGTCGTGCACGTGACCGACGTCGAACACCACGACCCTCCGCTGCAGACGGCCTGGCTGCCACATCCCACCCAGACCGTGACGGTGCTGCCCCGAGGTCTGTCCTATCGCGAGTTCCCGGACGAGACCCACCTTGATGGCTCGGGATACACCATCCACCCTGGCGACGAGATCCCCTTCACCTTCGAACTGTTGATGCGCCCATACGCATCCCTCCAGGTGGGCGACGAGGTCGCCGATGCCTTCGGCCGGGCATGGCGGTTCGACGGGCCCTGGGAGTGGGCCGCGTTCGACGGGGAGCCGGCTGGCGCGGGCCCTGCGTGGCCGCTCGTCCTGCTCACCCGAGCAGGAACGCCGTGCTCCGTTGAGGACGCCGAGGCGGTGTCTGCGAGTACGGCGAAAGGATCGCACCAGGAGACGATCCGAGAGTGGATGGCACTCACCGAAGCCTCGCCCACACTTTGACCCATCCGGACGCCTGCGGCATCTCTGCCGTGGGTGAGCGAGGACCCGTGCCACGGGCCGACTATCGTGCACCGTCACAACACGACCTGGCCACCCGGACCGCTGACCCGCGACATTCCGTCACCTGACGAGCCGCATTGCGTCCGTAGCTCGACATCCCCTGGGCGTGACAGCGTGACAGTCACCTTCCGTGATCGTCACGGGCTGCACCTCCCAGCTATGTCACAGGGTCACAGGTCATCTCCCAGAAACGCGTCTGCCTGGGAAACCGGCCTCCCAACCTCTCAGGCATCACAGGCGTACCGGGCATTTCCTGCCTCAGGCTCCCAGATCCCTCACAGGTCTCGCCCGGGATCTGGGAGGTCAGGTTGCAGAGGGTGAGATCACAGGAAGGCCGGGCTGGGGCAGCGGCACTGCTCGCAGTCGGCGTAGCCGGCGCACTCCATGCAGAAGACGCGTGGCGTGCGCGGGCAGTGGCAGATCGAGTTGTAGTCGGGGTCGTCCTCATCGGGGTAGTACGTCTCGCCGAGCGGCGGCTCGGTCCACGCGCAGGGGTGCCGTCGGCGAGCAGGTCCTCGAAGCGGCGGCCGATGGGGCTGGACTCGCGCCAGGCGGCGACCACCTCGGGTTCCTGGGCGTGGGTCATGACGGGCTCCCTGCGGTGTCGGCCGGCTCGGCGGCGCGGGTGAGGAACGCAGCGAGGCCGGCGGTGGCCTCGGGGTCGGCGGCGGCGAGCCGGGCCCCGAACGCCATCTGGTCGACAGCAGCGGCCGGGACCAGGCGGGCGAGTTCGGCGAGCAGCGCGACGAGGGCGAGGACGGGCTGCGGCAGGAGACCGGCGGCGGTCCTGCTGCCGGATCCGCGTAGTGCCCAATGCGCGCGGCCAGGGCGTAGGCGAGCCAGGCATCGACGTCGGCCTGAACGTACCCGCCCGCGCGGCGGGTGAGTTCGTCCCGGGCGGCTTCGTCACCCTCGCGGGGACCGGTCTGCTCCAGCGTGCCGAGCTCGCGCAGCGCCTGGAGCTCATCGGCGCGGGCAGCGATCCGGGCGGCTTCGCGCAGCTCAGCCTCCTGGGCGGCGGCCGCGGCTTCGGCGGCGAGCTCGGCCCGGATGACGTCGTCGGTGTCCGGGTCGTAGACAGTGCCCGGCGCCGCGTCGGCGAGCAGCTGGTCGATGCGCTCCACTCCGCGAGCTCCGCGCGGCCGCGCGTGTCGTCGGCCAGGTGCTCGCGCCGGGAGTCCAGGCGCGCATCGAACCAGGCTTCCTCGAAGGCAACGTGCGACGGCGACGGCGTCCATGCCCTCCGCGCGGCGGCGCACGACGCGCCGGCCGATGCGGGCGTGGTCGACCGGCTCGCGGGGCGCGGCAACGCGTGAGGCGAGCGGGCGGCGGACCTCGCGCCGGGGCGACCAGGGCGTAGTCATCAAGTCCTCCCATTCCTGTGCGGATTCGGGAGCGGGCCGCCGCCAGAGCGCTGTGCGGCGGCCGCGAATATGTGACTGAGCGCCGTAGGCCGGTCCGTCTGGCCAACTACGGCGCTCAGCGAGCAGACCTGGTTCAGGGCTGGAACGCGCTGAACTCGGGCGGCGATTGTCTGGCGAACGGCCGTGGCAGGCAACGTCCTGTGCGACCCGTTGCTTGCCTCGCCGGTTATGCCAGGGGGCCGAAGTCTCCTTCCAGGACGGTCTGGATGATCTGGGGCCGGTCCCAGAGGGCCAGGATTTCGTTCGCGATATCCACGATGGGCAGAGGGTCCTGGTTGCCGTGTACCACGATGGCGGCGGCCGACAGGCTGCGCGGTACGGCTCCCGCGTCAAGGAGGGCCCGCCACTCTTCCGGTCCGAGCTCCAGGAACTCCAGCCCGGTGAGCTTGGCGATCTCCAGGGGGTCGGCCAGCGTGCCGGGATAGGCGGTAAGAGTGCGCAGGCGGGGCAGCCCGGTGACGGGGGCAAGGCTGAACGGCGCACCGTTCCACACGCCGATGGACAGGACTTCCAAGCCGGGGTGCGCGGCGGCCTGGATGCTCTTCAGGCTTGCGACGTTGACCCTGGCCACGACTGGTGGCTGCTGCTCGTGCGGACTGCTGGGCTCTGCGCCGGGCCGGCCCAGCACCAGATCGGTGAGGGAGTCGGCAACGAGCGCGGCGCCGGCGTACTCCTCATGGGAGAGCATGATGACCTGTCCCAGGTGTCCGCGGGGGCCGGGTGTCAGATCGACGGCCAGCCGGTCTCCGCCGCCATTGTCGCCGAAGGCGATCCAGCCGGGTGAGCCGACGAGACCCTGCACCATGGCGTCCGGCGGGGTGACGACCGCCTCCATCGCCGCGAACTTCCAGCGACAGTGGCGGGACGACGCGTCGGCGACGTACAGGCCGTCGAGGTCGAAAAGCTCGCAGCCGACCGCTGTGCATTCACGTTCCGCTGCCTCGTAGTCGTCGCCCAAGTCCTCCCACCGTGCCCGTGTCACCCGGTAGAGCACCTTGAGCTCGTCGGGCAGCGTGACGTCGAGGCGCGCTTCGGCGGCGGCGATCTCCTCCTCCGTCGCGCCGATGGCGTGCGGCAACCGCTCGCGTAGCGTCCGCTCAAGCAACTCCAGGTCCGCCGAAGGGGCCGGAGCTGCCCCGGGCACCGGATCAGGAAGACGACGCCAGGGCTCGGGAAGGGAGCCGTCTACCAGGATGAGCGCCCCCGGGTGCGGGGTGCCGATGCCGGGTTCCACGGCCGGGCTGGGGCCCAGCAGGCGGAGCGCGGTCTTCCCGGTCGGTTGGATCTCCGCCGTGAACGAGATGTCGTCGACTCCGGCGTCCGCGAGCGCACTCTGCACCCGCTCCACCGCGTCGAACTCCTCCTGCATGTCCTCCACCTGGGCGGCTCGGCCCGGCGGCGGCATCCGCCGCTTCAGGGCCAGACTCCAGCCATGCCGGCCAATACGTCCCGCCACACGGACAGACCGGGCAGCATGACTCTGCGGATGGTCGGCCAGAAGGAGCCGCAGCACGGGCTCCCAGGTCGCGAAGTCGAGTATCGATGCCACGGGGGGCCTCTGATCAACCATGCTCAGACCGTACGTGGAACCACCGACATCCAAAGTCGCCGGTCCCCGCGCTGTCAGGGGCCAACAACGCGACTCAGCGTGCCCAACCAAAACGCTCACAGGCCAGCTACTGAACTGGAATGTGTGAGTCGGGGCTTGCCGGTTGGCGGCGACAGACCCAGCTCACGGCTTCCCGGGCGGCCGGAGCGCGAGGATGATGTTCGCGTGATTCGGGATCTGCCGCCATTGCCGTTGCCCCAGTACGCCGTCGTGCGCATCGGCTGCTCAGCAGACGTGCCCGACGTGATCGCCGGCGATCTACGGCAGAAGGGCATCCCGGCAGGGCTGATCGGTTATGAGTACCAACCGCTGAGCGAGGCGGCGCTCCTGGACGGGATTGGTGAGAGCGGGTTGGTCGTCTTCGGGACCAGCGGCCTGTTCGGACGGCTCGGCATCGACGTGGCATCGCGTCGCGTGGTGCACATCCCCATGCCCGAGTCCGCAACCTTCAACCACGTGAACAGGGACCTTGGAATCTTCCACGAGTGCGTCGCGGCCACGATCGCCCACTTCCCGTTCTACGAGGAAGGCGAGGAGGAGAGATTCCAGGCGGCGGCGGACGAGCTGCGCGAGCTGGTCACCGCCCTTGATGACACCGCACTCGCCTACAAAGGGTTCTGGGAGACCCTGTGCGACGACGTAGAGATGGGCGATTACGCGAACTGGAGGGCCGTGTAGGCGGACGGGCGCGTGCTGCTGCGCTCCCGGCAGGGCACTGGCATGACCGACTCGTTCCCCGAGATCCGGGACGCGGTCCTCGCGCAGTTGCCGGCGGACACCGGGCTGGACGGCGAGTTGGTGGTGTGGGAGTCCGACCGGCTGGCGTTCGAGCGGCTCCAGCAGCGTCTCGCCCTGCGTGGGGCAGCTGCAGCCGAGGCGGCCCGCCGGTGGCCGGGGCACTACGTGGCCTTCGATCCGGTGCACGTGGGCCTGGACCTGACCGGCTGGCCGTACGAGCGGCGGCGTGCCGCCCTGGAAGCGCTGTTCGCGGACCACAGTCTTAAGGCGCCGCTGACGCTGTGCCCGTCGACCACTGCCCCGGAACAGGCGGAACAGTGGTTGGGGTGCTCGGCGGCCGGGCTGGAGGGGCTGTGCTTCAAGCGGCTGGACGAGCCCTACCGGCCGGTGCGGTCGTGACGTGTTAACAACACCTTCTCTGACTTCTTGCGCAAGGACAAGATTTCCTTGGCGGCGGCCGGCACACGCCACATCGACTGAGTCACGCAAAGAGCGACCCGGCCTGCGGGCACGGCCGGAAGTTCGCTTACTCGTCATCTCCAGGCTGCCATTGATGCCATGTCGCGCTTCCTGAGGTTCCAGTTCACTGGGGCGCCCCCCTCAACCGGATCTGAAAGAGGGACGCATGTTGAGACGCACGCTGAAGCGCGGGCTTATCACGCTCGTCGCCGTCGGTCTTGCCTCTTCCGTGCAGTCGGTCTCCACGGCATCGGCGGCCGACAGCCCACTGACGCTCGCCGTGTTCGGCGACTCACCATACGGCAAGTCGGCGTACGCACCTGCGGGCCAGACCGCCGACACCTCGCAGTTCCTGAAGACCCCGGCCTTCATCGGCACCATCAACAGTGACCCGACGATCAGCGACGTCATCCACGTAGGCGACATCCACTCGGGCAAGGAGTTCTGCACCGAGGACTACGACGCCTCGATCGCGTCTGTGTGGCAGACCTTCACCAAGCCGCTCGTCTACACGCCGGGCGACAACGAGTGGGCCGATTGCCACAAGGCATCGAGTCTCACCTCGCCTGGTGAGGGCGGCGGCTTCTACGACTCGGCCTCCGGTGGCATCAACTACATCGGCACGAGTGGCCTGTCGACCAACACTGCGGATTGCGTCAGCTACCAGTGTGGTAACCCGCTCGACAACCTCGCCGAAGTCCGGCAGGACTTCTTCGCGCAGCCGGGCCACACCCTCGGCAGCGGGACGTTGAACGTGGTGTCCCAGGCCACCGCCTACGACCCGAGACACCCGGGCGACGCACAGTACGCCGAGAACGTGATGTGGACGCAGAACGACATCGTCTTCGTGACCATCAACGTGCCGGGCGGCTCGAACAACGACACGGACCCCTGGTACAAGGCGCCGACCGCGACTCAGGCGCAGACCGACGAGCGGACCAACCGGACCGCGGCCGACGTCCGCTGGCTCGATGCCGCCTTCGCCGAGTCGCGGGCCCAACACGCCAAGGCCGTGGTGATCACGGCACAGGCCGACATGTGGGACCTCGACGACAAGTCCAAGGACCACCTGACGAACTACGAACCGATCATCAGCGAAGTCGCGGCGAAGACGACCGAGTTCGGCCGCCCGGTGCTGATGCTCAACGGTGACTCGCACCTGTACCGATCGGACAACCCGCTGTCACCGACGGCGACGTGCACCGGCGAGACGGACCCGGCCACCGGCGCCAGCGTGTGCGCCCACGACCCGGGTAACAACGCGTGGAACGAGCACCCTTACTACAACGTCTCGAACTTCCACCGCATCGTCGTGCACGGCAGTACCACACCGTTTGAATGGCTGAAGCTGATCGCAGACCCGAACGCCAACTACGCCGTCACCGACACGACCTATGGCCCCTTCAGCTGGCAACGGATGCCGCAGCCGCAGCTGTAACCGGCTGAGCACACACGACCGGCCACGGTCTCCCATGCGGACTCCTGGCCGGTCGCGCTCCCCCGGAAACGTAGTCGCTGCACACCACAAACAAACTCGAAGTCGCTCGAGCATGTCGCCTTGCTCGGTGCAGAGAAAGCGGAAGCGCAAGGTGCGCACCGTCAGAGGCGGTCATCGGTGCCGTCACCGGTTCCCTCGCCTCTCCGCGCACCCTGCTGCTGGGCAGGTTCGACGACCGCGGCCGCCTTCGGTACGTCGGCCGCACCAGCATTGCGTAGTACGCGTCTGCATCTTCGAGCGTCAACTCGCGCAGAACCAGACCCGGGACCTGGGTCGGAACATCCGGAACCGGGCCTTGAGGCACCGCGGATGCAGCCGCAGCGCGAACTTAAGGCAGGACCTCCACGGCGATCAACAGCACTGGAGGCAGGCCCTGGGGACACCACACTGACGTCATTTCCCACGAACATCCGTGAGTCGGTTGATCACCAACTGCTGTTGAAACCCGTCGACAAACGCTGTCGCTTGATGTGAGGCGAAGCCAGGCCTTTGAGCAGTACCACGCCGACTCCGGACCGCTGTGTCACTGGCTGCGCCAACACCGTCCGTATCGATCACCACACCCAGCAGCTCCGCGACCGGGCCGACGGCCTCGCCCGTCAGGCACTCCACCTGCCCCAGCCGATCGCCGACTGCCTCCTTGCCACGGCCGGCTGCGCGGCCTCGCCGACACCCACGACCGCAGCCGCATCACCTGCCAGGAGCCTGGAACGTGAGCCCAGCACCCGATGAACGCGACCGGGTCCGCGCCGCCATGCAGCGCGTCCTCATCGGACGTCCCGAACACTCCAACGGCGCGCTGACCGTGGTCGCCCTCGCCTCGAGGCCCAGGTTCCCCGCAACGCCCCCACTCAGCGTCACCCCGACCTGCGCAACGAGTTCTCGGCACACGTCCGGGAACGAAGCGGCATCACCGACACGGAAGCACTCCCGCGCGCGCAGATCGTCAAGCTGAAGCAGACCATCGCGAACAAGCACGAGGAACTCGCCCGGCTGCGCGAGGACGTCCCAGCCCTCATGCAAGCGCTCAACCAGCTCACCGCGAGGACGAAGAACTACGCCAGCAACTACAACTGCCATCACCCCGCGTCGTTCCTCTACGCCCGACCGCGAGGTAACTCCCTGGCGGCCTGATGGTGTTCTGGTGCTACGCGACGCGAAGAAGAACACCATGCGCTCTCCATGCCGTAGACGGCTGTGACCTGCCGTTTTTACGGCCGGGGCGAAACATTGGCGGTTTGCTGGTCTGTTGCTGTCCTGTGTTGGCCCTGCTCTGGAGGTCGGGTTTCTAGGGTCATGTCTATCCCCTGGTGCCCGGCCACACGGACCACCGCACCCCGACTTCGTTCTGGAGATTCCCGATGCGTGCTTTGCCTCGCCGTGCCCTGCTCGCCGCTCCCGCCGCCGTGCTGATGTTCGCTCTGACCGCCTGCGGTGGAGGATCCGACTCCGACTCTGGCAGCTCGAACACCGCGGGCACTCAGCAATCGGCGCAGAACGCCGGGGACGCCCAGGCGGGCGCTGCCGAGGACGAGGTCGGCAAGGAGAAGGAGACGCCGCTGAGCGGTGAGGTCAAGCAGAAGGCCGAGGCGGCGGCGCTGGCCAGGTACCCGGGCACGGTCGTGAAGTCCGAGGAGGACAGGGAGAAGCCCGGCATGCTCGCGGTGGAGGTCAAGAAGTCGGACGGCACGTCGGTCGAGGTCCACCTGGACAAGAGCTACAACGTCACCGGCACCAAGAAGGAGGGCACCATGGAGAAGGAGGACTGACGGCCCTGCCCTTGTGCTGAACCCTCTCCCGAACAGGAGCAGGCGTCATGTCGGCGGATCCCAGCCGTTCACAGCCGGCCTCGCAGCCGGACGTTGCCGAAACGGTGGCCTTCGACCGTTTGCCCGCCGATGCCGGACGGGCCGGTTACGGGGACCGCTACGCGGAGGACTCCGTCGACTATCCCACGTCGGCCTCCGCGCAGGACTGGGCGGCGGGTGAGCCGCCCGCGCGGGCCGCGGATGCGACGGACGGCGTCTCCGTCCAAATGCAGACGGCCGCGACCTCCTCACGTCGGTGCTGAGGACACGTGTGGCCACCAAGTCGGCCCGTGTGTCGTTTCACGGGAGGGACTTGAGGAGCCCAGTGCAGTCCATCGTCAACGGAGTGAACGGGGTGGCCGGTGGGGGGGATGAAGCTGCCGCCGCGGCGCGGGTGTTCCGGCTATGGCATGCCCGGAACACCCGCGCCGCGGCCTACTTGCCCAGATCGGCTGGTTTATCGAGTCCTGTCAGCTTCTGCGGGTTGGATACCGCATAAATCCGGGTGATACGCCCGTTCTCGATCACGAAGCTGACCGCGGCCCCTCCACTGTCGGATTCGATCCGGATCGCGCGGGCGCCGTTGAGCCATACCGCCGCGGTCTCGAAGGCGGCCCGATCGGTGCCGGCTAGCATCGTCGCCACGAGTTCGGCACCGTGGACGGGGGCCAAAGCGGCGGCCGTAATCCCGCCGCCGTCAGCGATGAGGACCACGTCCGGTGCCATGATCACCAAGAGGTCCTGGATGCGCCCGGTGTGCAGCGCGGCGACGAAACGGTCCACCACGGTCTTGTGCTCCGACCGGCTCACCTTGACGCGTGGCCGTCGAGCGGCGACGTGGCCCCTGGCCCGCCGGGCGACCTGCCGAACCGCGGAGGGGTCTTGCCCACGGCCTCGGCGACCTCGTCGTACGGCATGTCGAAGACCTCGCGGAGCACGAACACAGCGCGTTCCACCGGTCCGAGCGTCTCCAGGACGGTCAGCATCGCGATGGAGACGCTTTCCGCGAGTTCGACGTCGTCGGCCACATCGGGATGGGTCAACAGAGGTTCGGGCAGCCACTCGCCCACGTAGTCCTCGCGACGGCGTGAGAGTGTGCGCATGCGGTTAAGTGCCTGGCGGGTGACGGCCCGGACGAGGTACGCCCGCGGATCGTGGACCTGTGACCGGTCGACGCCGGCCCACCGCAGCCAGGTCTCCTGCAGCACGTCCTCCGCGTCGGCCGCGGAACCGAGCATCTCGTAGGCAACGGTGAACAGCAGACTGCGGTGGGCGACGAACGGATCCTCCGTCATGCCGTAGACCCTTCGCGGGACGTCGCCGGGCGCTTGGCCAGCGGGATCTCGCAGGCGTCGGAGAAGCCCTGCGAGGTGACCCCGTTCGCCACATTAGCCCTGGTCGCCAGGTTGACGTAGGCAATGAACGCGGTGAGCTCCACCATCGCCTGCGTCCCGAGCCGCTGCAGAAGAGCGGCGTACTGCCCGTCGGTGACGGTCGGCGGCGTGTTAGTCATCGCCTCGGCGTACCCCATGACGTCGCGCTCCAGCGGCGTGAACACGGTCGTCTCCCGCCAGCGCGGCACCTGGCTCGCCTTGGCCAGGTCCAAGTTCTCGTTCTGCGCCTGGAAATAGCCGACATCCAGGCACCAACTGCAGCCGACCTGCGACGCGACGGCCATGTGCGCGAACGACTTCAGGCCCGGGTCGACCGCGTCCCACGCCCCCACCCTGGCACCGAACTCCAGGTTGTCCTGCGTCACCCGGGGGCTGTGCCACAGCACCTCGACGTTCTCGGGCACGGCGCCCAGCTGCTTGATCATGCTCTCCTTGAGCTCAGCGGGGAGCTCGGCCTTCGGAAGGCGCAGTGTCATGCTGTCTCTCCTTGTGTGCGTCCCTGTGGGGTTGTTCGGCATGAAGACACCGCCCGGCCAACTCATGTGACACCCACCGCCGCCCCGGCGTGCCCCTGCGGCCCGTCCACGTCGCGCGCGTCCTTCTCACCAGGGCGCAGAGCCCCATGCGTCAACATGAGGCGTCCACGCTGCTGCCCGGGCAGACCCCCACACACTCGCCACACACGGCAATCTCGCCCAGTGGCGGGGACGGGCGGGCGACGCGGCCGGAGCCGTAGCGGCATACGCCGAGCTGATGAAGCATGTGCTGCGCGTACTGGGCCCGGACCACCCCTACACACTCACCACCCGGCGCAACCTCGCCTACTGGAGGGGACAGGCAGGGGGTGCCGGCGTTCATCGATCAACCGATTCCGGAGCAAGATCGCCTGCCGCTTGAGTGCGGCGAAGGCCCCGACTGGCGCATCCTCGCCACCTGCCCCGAACAGTGGCACGACCTGGTCGAACGCCTTACCCTCGGCACGACCGTCCAGCACCTCCTGCTGGACCATGCCGAAGTGGAGGCACGCCGCACCTACTTCCACGGCTGCTACTCCGTCGGCGACGACACCCTTTGGGGCATCAACCGCCGCAAGAAGGATGCCGCGAACACCCTGGCCGCGCTCAGGTCGATCCGCGCGGCCCGCCCGGACGGCGCCCCGACCTACGTCATCCTGGACAACCTCTCCGCCCACAAGGGCGAACAGACCCGACGCTGGGCGAAGAGGAACCGGGTCGAGCCGTGCCTCACACCGACCTTCGCGTCCTGGGCCAACCCGATCGAGGCCCACTTCGGGCCGCTGCCGCAGTTCACCGTCGCCAACTCCCAACCATCGCAACCACACCGTCCGGACCCGCCCCTGCACGCCTACCTGCGCTGGCGGCACAAGAACGCCCGCCATCCCGACGTGCTGGCCGCCCAACGGCGCGAGCGCGCCCGTATCCGGTAGTGAGAAGGGCACCCGCTGGGGCGGACGTCCGCCGAACGCCGCCGCCGGAGATCACTACCGGCCTGCCTCGCGTCCATCCCAGGATGATGTGCTCCGAATCTTGGCATACTCGCTGCTTTCGCCTGGATGATGTGACAATGATTCTGGTAACTGGTGCGAGCGGCAACGTCGGAACGGCTCTCCTCACTCGTCTTCATGCCGACGGCGTGGCCGCGCGGGCGGCCTACCGTGATCCGCACACCACTGCTCAGGTGATCGAGTCGGGCGGCCAAGCGGTGACGCTCGATCTGACCATGCCGGACACGATCGGTCCTGCACTCGACGGCATCGAGGCCGTATTCCTTCTCGGCGCGACGAGCCCTGCCCAAACGACACACGAACTCAACATGCTGGCAGCCGCCCGTGCGCTGGGTGTTCGGGTGGTCAAGCTGTCGGTCTGGCGGGCCGACGAAGGACTCACACCGATCGCCCGACTGCACCAGCCTGCCGAACAGTCGCTGGTTACGTCCGGTTTGCCTTGGACGATTCTGCGACCCAACTTCTACCTGCAGAACTTCCTGCGCCAGCCGTCCATCCGTGACGCTGGGGAGTTCAGCCTCCCCTTGATCACCGCCCCTATAAGCTTCGTCGATGTCGACGACATCGCCCGTGTTGCAGCGCGGGTTCTCACCACTGATGGCCACGACAGCCGCGTCTATGACCTCACCGGACCGAAGGCGCTGACCTACGCCGAAGCCGCCGAGGAGTTTTCCGACGTCCTCGGCAAGCCGGTGCGCTATGTGGGCCTGCCGGACGACGAAGCACGCGTTGCAATGCTGAGTCGCGGGATGCCAGAGTTCCACGTCGATGCCCTGATAGGAGTTGCCCGCGCATACCGGGACGGCGGTGCCGAAACCGTCACTTCAACGGTCGCCGACATCACGGGCCGTGCAGCTCTCGGTTTTGCCGATTTCGTGCGCCGGAACCTCAACTTCTTCGATTGAGCATGGTCCTCATCGGCCTGTCCCCGGTGTGAGATCACCGAAAACCGGTTCCCTTCTGACAAACGAGATCCGATCACAACCTCGCGGCGCTACTGGGATGTTCCGGGACCTCCAAGGTCCGCCCCACTCCCCCAAGCGAACAGCAATCCGGTGAACCTATGCGGTCAGGGCACTACGTCGAGCGCGATCCGGCGAGTGGACCACTTGTTGTCCCGTCGCAGTCGCTCGATCCGTTCGACGACGTCGGGCGGGGTCTGGGTCGGTGAGGAGTGCGGAACGCTGGAGCGGTCCCGCAGTCCGGCCTCGCCGTGGGTGTCGTACCGGTTCTTCCACTTGGACAGGCAGGCGCGGGAGACGCCGGCCTCGGCGGCCACGTGCGCGGCGGGGCGGCTGCGGCAGCGCTCCACGAGCCTTCGGCGTCCCTCGATGTTCAAGGGGGCGTTCGCATGGTCACTGGAGCACCTCGGCGCGTCGGCCAGTCACAATCACGGTGCGCAGTGGGAACGCGATGAGCAGCGCGACAGCGACCAGGAACCCGCTTGCCCACAGCGGCCCGAGGTTCCCGGCCGCGCTGAGGGTGGTCGCGGCGACGATTGGTCCGATGGCGGCGCCCATGTTGAGTGCCGCGGTCGCATACGACCCGGCCATGGTGGGGGCTCCCGCCGCCTCGTAGAGGACCCGCGTGATCAGCGTGCTGCCCAGCGCGAACGACAACGCTCCTTGAACGAACACGAGGGCAAGCAGCGCGACCGGCTCGTCAGCCAGCATGGCCAGGGCCGGCCAGCCGATGAGTAGCAGCGGACCACCGACCGCGAGGACTGGGGCAGGGCGCTGGTCGGACAGCCGTCCGGCGACGGTTACGCCGAGGAAGGAACCGGCACCGAAGAGCACCAGAGCGACAGGCGGCCCGTACGGCGGCCGGGTCGCGGGCGCCCCTGGCGTGCGCGACGAGCACGGTCGTACCGGAGGCGAAGACCAGGGCGACACCGAGCAGCACGTTCTCGGTGTTGGTGGCGACGGCCACGGCGGCGACGGCGGCACCGCCGAGCCGGGAGACCCAGACGGTGTTGACGATCCCGGATGCGACCGAGGCGAGGAGCGAGAAGTAGACGGGGTGGGCGAGCGATATGAGCTGTCTGCGGTGGGGGTTCACGTCCGGCCTCCTCGACCTCACCCAAAGAGCTACCTCGAATCGAGATAGCTCGAAAAGAGGTATCATGGTGTCCAGGTCACCGCAAGGAGGAGAAGGCGTGCTGGAGTTGTCGATCCTCGGCTTCCTCGCCGAGGCGCCGCTGCACGGTTACGAGCTGAAGGAGCGCATCAAGGCGCTGAGCGGGCACGTCCGCCCGGTCAGTGACGGCGCGCTGTACCCGGCCATCAACCGGCTCCTCGCCGCCGGGCTGCTCGACCAGCGCACGGAAGACGGCGCGAGCGCGGCCCCACGCCGGGTGCTGACCCTGACCGATGAAGGCCGCGCGGAGCTGCTGGCCCGCCTGCGCAAGCCCAAGCAGGCGGAGATCACCGACCATGTCCGGTTCAACACGGTCCTGGCCTTCCTGCGGCACCTGGGCGACCCCGCCGAGCAGGCCGCGGTGCTGCGCCGCCGCCTGGACTTCCTGGAGACTCCGTCGAGTTTCTTCTACCGGGAGGGCGAGCCGGTGCGCGCAGAGGAGGCCGGGGACCTGTTCCGGGAAGGCATGTTGCGCGTCGCCCGGGCCACCGGGACGGCGGAGCGGAAATGGCTGCGCGAGGCCATCGACACGCTCAGCCGGACTGCGCCGTGACGTGCTCCCGACGGCGTGCAAAGGAGGCCTCCGGCGTGGCCCCAAGCACCTTCATTTCCCGCGAAGCAGGTGGGCGCGGTGAGCAGAGTCCGACAAGCGGCCACCCAGCGGCGCCCCCCTTCCACCCTGTCCGCACCCCCAGCACTGACCGCCCGAGCCGGATCGACCGGCACGGGCCCGAGGAACTGCTGCCGCGGCTTGATACCGCTTGTTCGAGCAGGCCGCCGGCCGCTACAAGTGGACCCGGACAACAAGTACGTGCAACGGCTCCTGGAGTTCAGGGCGCAGACGGATGACATGACGCAACGACAGATTCGCACCAACCGTGGCGTTATCACCAGCACGACCTCCCCAACTCGGGGTTTGTCCGCGGGTCCACTTTCGGGCCGCGGTGCGATCAGGCCACGCTCAGAACGATCTTGCCGGTGGTGTGGCCCTGCTCACCGATCTCGTGCGCCTTCGCGGCCTGGGCCAGCGGTACGACGGTCTCCACGACGGGCTTGAGTGCCCCCTGCTCCGCCAGGGCGGCGATCTCGCGCAGGCCCAGATGGTCGGGTTCGACCAGCATCCACACCGCCCGTACGTGGTCGGGGACGTCTGCAGGGACGTCGTCCGGGCCGGGCAGGGTGACCAACCGGCCGCCCGCCCGCAGCACCTTCAAAGAGCGCTCGGCGCTTTGGCCGCCGAGCCCGTCCAGCACCACATCCACGTCCCCGACGACGTCCTCGAACCGGACCGTGCGATAGTCGATCACCTCGTCCGCACCCAGCTCCCGCAGCAGGTCGTGCTTGCCGGCGCTGGCCGTGCCGATGACGTACGCGCCACGGGCCTTTGCGATCTGCACGGCCAGGTGACCGACCCCGCCGGCCGCCGCGTGCACCAGCACCCGCTCACCGGCGCGCACGCCGGCGGTGTCCACCAGTGCCTGCCATGCGGTCAGCGCTGCCAGCGGCAGCGCCGCCGCCTGCACGTGGGTGAGGTTCACCGGCTTGGGCGCGAGGTGGCGGGCCGGGGCGACGACGTACTCGGCGTAGGCGCCGGCCTGCCGCGGGAACATCGGCATGCCGTACACCTCGTCTCCGGGGCGGAACATTCCCACGCCCGGTCCGACGGCCTCGACGGTGCCGGAGACGTCCCAGCCGACCGCCGGGACCTCGCCCCACTCGATCAGGGCCCCACTGGCCCGGGTCTTGAAGTCCACCGGGTTGACTCCGGCCGCGTGGACCCGTACCAGGACCTCGTTCAGTCCGGGCTCGGGCCGGGCGACCTCACGCTCGACGAGCATTTCCGGTCCGCCCCACTGCTCCACGACCACCGCACGCATGCTGTCCGCCTCACTTTCGCCTCGATCGGATGTGGCCGCCCGGGCCGTTCCCGGCGCGACGCAACCCACGATGCGGCACCCGCCCCCATCAGAGTGTTGGCCGTTTGGCCACTATGTGACAGGATCTGGCCATGAGTGACATGCAGTGGCCGTGCACCAACCCCGACCCCGTCCGGACCGGCGCGGCACCGGGACCGCACCGCATCGCCGTCCTCGCCCTGCCCGGCGTCCCACCCTTCGAGCTTGGCATCCCCTCACGCGTCTTCGGCAGCGTCCTGGACACCGACGGACGCCCGCTGTACGAGGTCACCGTCTGCACCGCCGACGGCGCCCCGGTCCTCAGCGACGCCGGGTTCACCGTGCAGCCCGCAGCCGGCCCCGAGGCCCTGGCCGCCGCGGACACCGTGATCGTCCCGCCCACGCACGCCATGCCCGAGTTGGGCCGCGGCGGCCCGCTGCCGCCCGAGGTCACCACGGCCATCGCCGGCATCCGGCCCGGCACCCGCCTGGTGTCCATCTGCACCGGCTCCTACGTGCTGGCCGCCGCCGGGCTCCTCGACGGCCGGCCCGCCACCACCCACTGGAACCTGGCCCCCGAGTTCCGCCGCGCCTACCCCCACGTCAAGGTCGACGAGGAGGTGCTCTTCGTGGACGACGGCGACGTCCTG
The DNA here is from genome assembly GCF_025642135.1 of Streptomyces cynarae. Taxonomy (NCBI): domain Bacteria; kingdom Bacillati; phylum Actinomycetota; class Actinomycetes; order Kitasatosporales; family Streptomycetaceae; genus Streptomyces; species Streptomyces cynarae. Next base: position 337,304 of record NZ_CP106793.1, read on the forward strand.
ACCTCCGCGGGCGTTGCCGCCGGCGTCGACCTGTGCCTGCACATGATCCGCCGTGACCACGGCGCCGCCGCCGCCAACCGCGCCGCCCGCATGTGCGTCGTACCGCCCTGGCGGGACGGCGGGCAAGCCCAGTACATCGACCGCCCGGTCCCCGAACCCACCGTCGCCACCACCACCGCCACCCGCGCGTGGGCCCTGGAACACCTCGGCGAACCCCTCTCCCTGAACCGCCTGGCCGAACACGCCCGGATGAGCCTGCGCTCCTTCACCCGCCGCTTCCGCGACGAGGTCGGCATGACCCCCGTGCAATGGCTCACCGCACAACGCCTGGAACTGGCCAAGCAGTTGCTGGAGACCACGGACCTGTCGATCGACCTGGTCGCCCACCGCTCCGGCTTCGGCTCCGCGAACTCTCTGCGCGCCCACATGCGAGCGACCTTCGGTGTCTCACCCGCCGCCTACCGCCGCACCTTCAGCCCTAACGACTCTGCGACAACCAGCATCTGAAAGTCAGGCGTCCGACGGCGAAAAGCGCACGGGGCTCCGCCTCCATCCCCGATCAGTAGGCGGCCCGCAGTCCGGGAACGGCGCAGCTATCACAGACAGTGACCAAGCGTGCGGACTCCCTGCTCGTGGACCGTGGCTACCACCACGACAAGTACCAACGCCTCCTACGGCAGCACACGATCCGTCCCGCGATCGCCGAGCGGGAACAGCCTCACGGAACTGGCCTGAGCATCTTCCGCCGGGTCGTCAAGCGAGCCATCTCCTGGCTGCACGGCTTCCGCCTCCCTCCGGCGCGAGTCATCCGATGCCCTCGGGCAGTCGGCGTCGCTTGGATCCATCAGGGAAGTACTGCTGCCTCGCCAGCAGTAACTGACGTAATTTCTGATGGCGTTAGCGGTCCACTCGGAGTGCTGTACGGACTGAGCGTGGGCGCGCAGACCCCACTGGATCTCGGCTCTCAGCAACGCTGCAGGCAGTTGAGGTTCAGAACCTCTCCAAGACAGCGAGCGCCGCCTTCGCCGGTCTCCTCTGCCCGGCCACCACCGGACACCCGTGGATGGGCTGGACGTTCTCAGCCAGCTGGGGAACGAAAGAGACCTTGAATGTCACCCTGGTCCAGCCCGACCTGGTCGTGGAGGTCGACGTCGACGCCGCCCGAGACAGCGTCGGCGGGTGGCGCCATCCCGCACGCTGGCAGCGCACCCGCCCCGACCTCTCCCCCGGCGACATCGCACGCTTCGGCAGCTGACCTGCGTCATACGACGGCCCTGGTCGGCCGACCACCACGATGACCGAGGCAACCGGCCTGCCTCGATCCCGGAGCGGCTCCTGCTGACGGAAGGGGGGTGCCGCGGCCTGAGCAGGGGGCTGATCTGCGCAGGCGTGCGCAGATCTACCGCGCGTGGCGGTAAGGATGGATGAGTTGGGGGCTTGCACGAGTCTTCGAAAGGGCAAGCCCCGAACCGGGGTTCTGAGTCGGCAGCGCTCTCCCCAGGCGCGCATCACGGCAGCATCAAGCCCCGGACGGGCAACGGGCCCGGAGCCTTACCCCGTTCTGCTCCAGTGCGTCCGGAGCTGCCGTATCGGCAAGCGATATCGAAAAAAACCTGACCGCCCCTTGGTCGGTTGCCAGCCCCGCAGCCGTAAACCTACTGCGGCCCACTCGAGGGCAGGACGGTTGCGAGTAGCCGCACCTTCGTACGTCCAGCAAGTGATGTCTTCACTGGTTTGGAAGGCAACCAGCGTCCGTCCGTCGGCGAGGCGAAAAGCTCACGGGTTTCGGCAGCGCCGTGGGGCGGGGGTATCTGATTGGCCTTCAGGCAGACCCGAACGCGAGCCCGTATGCGCTACGGTCAGCCGGTGCGGCGGGAGCGGGCCAGAGCCAGCCACCCGAGGAACGTGGCGATCAGCCCCAAGAACAGGGCCGCGGCGCCTCCGACCACTCCGTTCCCGGTGCCGGGACCACCGTCGGCGACGGCCAGATTCACCGCGCCACCGACCACGGCGATCAGCCCCGCCACCAGGGCCGTGATCGCCCCCTTGGTCCGACCGTTGCCGATACGGCTGACTGAGCGGGCCAGAGCCAGCCGGCCGATGACCACGCCGGTCAGCGCCAGCAGCGCGGCCGCGGTCGCCCAGAATCGGGCGGCGGTCAGGGTGTATGCGCCGACCTCGGACGACTGGGCCGAGACGTGAGCGGCCGCCGGTGCGGCAAGCCCGATTCCTCCGAGCAGGGCGGCTGCGGCTGCGGCAAGCAGGCGACGAACAGACATCAAGATACTCCTTCTCTCCCTGCGACTGGATGTCGCCTGAGCATGTCTGCCCGACCCACCCCCAGTCGTCCGGCGGACGGAGGCACTTCGCGCTGCCGCCGATGCCGCATCCCGCTACCACGGACACCGCAGGCGCCGCGATGGTACTGCGTGTGCGGTAGTCGGCCGCTCGTCCACGAGGGGGACTCGCCCGCGACGGCGGCCGGTTAGGGTGCGCGCATGAGTGCGGATGAGGCCGGTGTCCGCGGCCGTGTCGGAGATTGGGTCATCGCCGTCGGCGTGGCGACGGCGCTGTTGGTCACCGGGCTGTCCGAGCAGCACTCCGCCACGAGCCTCGACCTGCTCGGCTACGCACTGCTGACGGCCGGCGGCCTGGTGCTGGCCGCGCGCCGCCGGGCTCCGGTTGCCGTACTGACCGTTGCCGGGCTGTGCGCGGTGGGTTACCAGGCGGCCGGTTTCAATGTGCCTGCTGTCGCCTACCTGTTCGCGGTGTACGCGGCCGTACGGGCGGGACACCGCACCATCACGGTGTCGGCGAGCGTGACCATGCTGGCCGCTCTCCCCCTCGCAGCCCTGGCCTCGGGCCTGCATGACACGGGCGAGGCGTTCGCGCGAGCCCGAGGCGCCCTCGAGATCGCCTGGCTCATCGCGGCCGGCGCCGCGGGGGAAGCGCTGCGGCAGGCCGAGCGGCGGGCCGACGAGGCCGAGCGCACCAGGGAGGAGACAGCGAGGCGCCGCGCCGACGAGGAGCGCCTGCGCATCGCCCGGGAGCTGCACGATTCCCTCACCCACCAGATCTCGGTCATCAAGGTGCAGTCCGAAGTCGCCGTCCACGTGGCCCGCAAGCGTGGCGAACAAGTGCCTGAGGCCCTGCTGGCGATCCAGGAGGCCGGACGTGAGGCGACCCGGGAACTGCGCGCCACCCTTCAGGCGCTGCGCGACGACGACACAACCCCGCCGCGCGGGCTTGACCACGTCCCGGAGCTGGTGGAACGAGCAAGTAGGACCGGCCTGGAAGCGACGCTGACGATCGAGGGACAGCGGCAGGACGTGCCGACCGCGGTGGGACGGACCGTCTACCGGATCGTTCAGGAGTCGCTGACCAACATCGCCCGGCACGCGGACGCCGGTACGGCGTCGGTCCGGATCGACTGCCGTACGGACGTTCTCGCGATACGCATCGATGACGACGGCAAGGCGACGCCGGACACTGCGCCGAAGCCCGGCGTCGGGCTGCTGGGCATGCGCGAACGCGTCACCGCCCTCGGCGGCCGACTGCGGGCGGAACCGCGAGGCGAGGGCGGCTTCACCATCCAGGCCGAACTCCCCTTGGACCGAACCTCATGATCCGTGTCCTGCTGGTCGACGACCAGCCCCTCATTCGCAGCGGATTCCGCGCGCTCCTCGATCTCGAAGACGACATCGAGGTGGTGGCCGAGGCTGCCGACGGCAGCGAGGGCCTGGAGCTCGCCAAAGAGCACCTGCCCGACGTCGCGCTCGTCGACATTCAGATGCCGGTCATCGACGGCATCGACGTGACCCGGCGCATCGCCGCAGACCCGGCCCTGGCCGGGGTACACGTCGTCATCCTCACCAACTACGGCTTGGACGAATACGTCTTCGACGCGCTGCGCGCCGGCGCCGCCGGATTCCTGGTGAAGGACGTCGTGCCGGAAGATTTTCTGCACGCCGTACGCGTCGCCGCGCGCGGCGACGCCCTGCTCGCGCCGTCGATCACCCGCAAGCTCATCAAGCAGTACGTCGCTCAGCCGCTCCCCACCGGCACCGGCACGGGGCTGGAAGAGCTGACCCGCCGCGAACGCGAGGCCGTCGTGCTGGTCGCGCAAGGCCTGTCCAACGACGAGATCGCGGACCGTCTGGTGATCAGCCCCCTGACCGCGAAGACCCACATCAACCGGGCCATGGCCAAGCTCCATGCCCGTGACCGTGCCCAACTCGTGGTCCTCGCCTACGAATCCGGCCTGGTAGCGCCTCGCAACGCTTGACATCGGCGGTCCGGTACATGCCTCACTGCTGATGATCCTCATACCGAACACTCGCAGACCGCGCTTCGCTGTGCCGATCTCGCTCCGCATCCGTTCGCCGCTTGGAGAGCATCTGATCTAGGTAGCTGATGTTCTGGGATGTTTTTATGACTGACGGGGTTGGCAATCGTTGCAGGGTGTGTGAGTGCTCGTCGTCCGTACCGCAGTGATGTGTCCGATGCCCGCTGGGCTCTCCGCCGTGCCGCCACCCATTACGTGACGTTCGGGGTGGGGAAATGTGACCGACCGCGTCCGCCCGTTCCGTCCGTGCGCGGGACACGAGCGCTCTACGGTGGTGTCGGCGAAGTACGGGGCGGAACAAGAGGGGCGGGGTTCAGTGGACATTCCCTTGGTGAAGGCGGTCGCTGCGGTACGCGACGAACTGATCGAGGCGGCGGGGGCGGGCAGCAACCACCCCGACCTGGTTTTCGCGGTCGGGCCCGTGGAGATGGAGTTCGAGGTGGAGATCCGGGCGGACGCGAAGACGAAGGCGGGCTTCCGACTCTGGGCGGTCGGCGCGGAAGCCGAGGCGGGTGTCTCCCGCAGCCGCACCCACCGCGTGTCGTTCACGCTCACCCCGCGCAAGGCCACCGGCGGTGACCTGCTCGTCAGCGGCGCCGACCGACCCACCGGGCCCGGGAATACAGCAGACCGCATCCCGGACTGATCCGGGCCCCACCGGCCGGCTTACGGGCTGCCTCGCACCACTTCCCGAAGCGTTCGCCAGGAGGACCGATGCACCGTCAGCGAGTGGTGGCCGTGGAGGGCTCGGGCGAGCGGGGCTCAGGGTACGTGATCGCGTCCGGACTGGTGCTGACCTCGGCACACGTCGTCCCGGACGCTGCGGAAACCGAGGTGTTCAGGCCGGACGACGGGGCAAGGTGCCGGGCCACCGTAGCCTGGCGCGGCACCCCGGGCGGCCGGGACGACGCGGCCCTGCTGTCCGTCACCGATCCGGCCTGGGTGCCCCCGGAGGGCGCCGCGCCCGGCTGGGGACGACTGGTGACCGATCGGCCGGGTACGCCCTGCGAGTTCGCAGGGATGCCGCAGGCCATCCAGCGTCCTGACCGTCCCCGCGAGATATGGCAGGCGACAGGCGCGCTCAACCCCCTGACCGGCCGGGTTGACAACCGGCACGTCGTCACCCTGCGCGAGGTCCCCGCACCGACGGCCGACGGAACGTCGCCCTGGGGCGGCCTGTCCGGGGCCGCGGTCTTCAGTGGCGGCCTGCTCACTGGGGTGATCGCCGCCGACCTCGCCGGGTTCGGACACACCGCCCTCGGCGTTGTACCCGCCTACGTCCTCCACCACGACCCGGCCTTCCGGGCGACCTTGGCCGAGCACGGCGCGGCGCGGGACGGCGGGGAACCGCTGGAGCCGGTGGAATGGCGGCATCTGGCCGACACCAACGACACCCGCCCCACGGCGGGCCTCCTGGCATCCCCCGCCGTGCTGCTGCGGGCCCGGCGCGCAGTGGTGCCGTTCCGGGGCCGGGAGGACTTGCTGAGACGGATGCGTGCCTGGTGCGACGAGCCGGGCTTCGGTGTCTGGCTGGTGCACGGTCCGGCCGGACAGGGCAAGACCCGCCTCGCCCACCAACTCGCCACCGGACTCGAACGGAATGCGCCCCGGTGGGCCACGCTGTGGCTGCGCGCCGACGCGCCCGCCGGGGACCTGGCCGTACTGGCGTCGGCCGCGGTCCCCACACTGGTGGTAGTCGACTACGCCGAGACACGCCCCGGCCAATTATCCGCTCTGTTACGAGCGTTGGCCAGGAACGACGGCGCGGTCCGCATCAAGCTGGTCCTGCTCGCCCGGACCGCCGAGGACTGGTGGGACGACCTGCGCGGCGACACCTTCGACGCCGAGGATCTGCTCGCCGAGGCCCCGGTGACCACGCTGAAGCCGCTGGAACCCGAAGCCGGCGACCGGGAGGCGGCCTACCGCGAGGCGGCAGACGGCTTCGCCGCCGAGTTACGGCATGTACGGCGCTGGCAGGATCATCCCTGGTCCGCGCTGGCCGCGAGCCTGTCCGTGCCGACGCTCGGCGCGCCCGGCCTCGCAAGCGCCCTCACCCTGCACATGACTGTCCTGGCGGACCTCCTCGACGCGGCCACCGGCACGGGCCCCGACGATACGTACACCGCCGACTACCGGGACACGCCGGTCGCCCACGCTGTCGGTACCGAGACCGTCGAGGACCGGTTGCTGGGCCACGAGCGACGCTACTGGACGGCCGCCGCGACCGCCCACCATCTCCACCCGCAACTCACCATGAACACCCTCGTCGACGCCCTGGCCGCCGCGTTCCTGTTCGGGGCCGACGACGGGGACGAGGCGGACGCGCTCCTGGCGAGGGTGCCGAACCTGGCCGACCAGCCCCGCGACCGCCGGGGCGCCGTACGCGCGTGGATCCGCGCCCTGTACCCGCCGGACGACGACCGCGTGTGGGACGGCCTCCAACCCGACCGGCTCGCCGAGCGCTTCCTCGGCCGCCACCTGCACCGCCACCCTCACCTGCCAGAAAGTCTGCTGCCCGGATCCGGCCCGGCCCAGGCTACTCGGCTGCTTACCGTCCTCACTCGGGCGGCTTCCCAGCCTGACCTCCGCGACCGGCTCGGCCCCGATCTGACCGCGTTGTGCACCGCGCACCCCGGCCTGCTCGCCGCGCCGGCCGTCGAAGTCGTCACCCGTACCGAGAACCCACAGCCGCTGGTCGAGGCCCTGCGCCGCGTTACCGACGACCCGGCCACCCCCGGCGCCCTCCTGGAAGACCTGGCCGACCGTCTGCCGCAGAACAGCCACAACCTCGCCGACGTCGCCGCCCAGCTACTGCTGCGGCTCGTAAAACACCACCGCGACCACGCCGACGGCCCCGACCGTCCAGCCGTCTACGCGCGCGCCCTGGACCGCGCCTCGTACCGGCTCGGGGCGCTACGCCGGTACGAGGAGGGACTGGACGCCAGCCGGGAGGCTGTGACCATCTGGCGCGAGCTGTGCGCACGGCGGTCGCCACCCGCGCTCGAGGACCGGGCGCACCTCGCGGAGAGCGTCAACGGCCTGAGCGTGCGCCTGGCCGCGCTGGGAAAGCAGGAGGAGGCGCTGACCGCCATCCGGGAGGCCGTGGAGATCCGCACGAAACTGGCCCTCGAACGACCCGACCTCTACCGCGACGATCTCGCCAAGAGCCTCAACAACCTCTCGCTCCGGCTGGGGAAGCTTGAACGGACAGCGGAAGCGCTGAGCGCGGTGCGCAAAGCGGTCGCGATCCGCCGCGAGTTGGTCGCCATCCAGCCGGAGCGGCACTGGTTCGCCCTCTCCGTCAACCTGACCAATCTGTCGACCCGCCTGGTGGCCGCGGACCGCCACGAGGAAGCGTTGGCCGCCTCGGAGGAGGCCGTGGAGATCCGCCGCCGGCTCGCCGACAGCGTTCCGGACGCCGCCCTCCCCGCCCTGGCCTTCAGCCTCAACAACCTGGCCGTCCGCCGGGGGAAGGTGGACCGCCGTGAAGAGGCCCTGGCAGCGATCACCGAGGCGGTGGCGATCCGGCGCCGCCTGACCGTCGTCCGGCCCACCGTCCACGAGCCCCACCTCGCCACCTGCCTGAGCAACCTCTCGACCCGGCTCTCCGCTTTGGGCAACCACGAGGAGGCTGTGACGGCCGTCACCGAGGCCGTCATGATCCGGCGCCGCCTGGCCGCCGACCAGCCCACCGTCTACATTCCCCTCCTCTCCAAGGCCTTGCGCAAGCAGGCGCACCATCTGGCCGCACTCGGGCGCCATGAAGAGGCCGAGGCGGCGGCAGCCGAGGCGGCCGCGCTCAGTAGCGGAATGGCCGACAAAGACGAGTAAGGGCGCTTCGGTCCGTCCGACCGTTCCCGGAGTGGCGAGACGCCATCCGCGCGGCCGCGCAGCTTGGCTTCGGCTGCCGAGTCGATACGAGTGATCTCTCCGAGGTGGTCGGGTGATGCGGACGGCGTGGCGGCGACCATGCCCGTGGCCTGGACATAAGGCGGCGAAGACAGTCCCCCTCGACCTCGAGCCGGGGCCGTCCTGCGGCGAGCCCTGGCGGTCCGCATCGCTCGGTCCATCGTGATGCCGACCACCGTCCTGCCGACTCAGACCCTCGCGCTACGGGACCCCGCACAACAGTCAAATCGCACTAATTCTCGCATTTCGCAATTCCATCGGCCGGATCCAGGCCTTGACATGCGTCAAGGCGCCACCTCAGACTCTCCGCGCACATTAGTCATTGCGCAATGACAAATGACTGCACGGTGGCACCCGCTGATCACCAGGACTCGGAGGCAAGATCGTGAGACTCATGACCCGCAGGCAAGTACGAGTCGCGACGGGGGCGGCGACGGCGCTGCTCCTGAGCATGGTCGCGGCATGCGCCGGATCGGGTGGCAGTGCGCCGAGCAGCGGCGGCCAGGTCGGGGGCGATCTGCGGGTCCTGAGCAACTGGACCGGTAGTGAAGGTGATGCCTTCAAGCAGGTCATCAAGGGATTCGAGGCCAAGTACCCGTCGGTCAAGGTGCAGATCGAGACGGTTCCGTTCGAGCAGGGCCAGGCCCTGCTGACCCAGCAGTTCGCCCAGGGATCGCCGCCGGACGTGTCGGTGGCCCTGCCCGGACTGGTCAGGGCATTCTCCCAGCAGGGGTTGCTGGTGAATCTCGACTCGTCCTGGGACAAGTGGGTCGCCGCCGGCGAGTACACCCCGTCGGTGCGGGACATGGCCCAGGGTTCCGACGGGCACACCGACGCCGTCCTGTTCAAGGGCAACGTCAACGCTCTGATCTGGTACAACCCCCAGCAGATGGCCAAGCTCGGTCTGTCGGTGCCGCACACGTGGGCGCAGTTCACCTCGGTGCTGAATGCGGCCAAGGCCAAGGGTGTCACGCCGTTCGCGGTGGGTGGCAAGGATCAGTGGCCGCTCACACAGTGGACGGACTCGATCCTGCTGCGGGTTGCGGGCGCGAGCACGTTCAATGACCTGGCCCGCGGCAAGATCGGCTGGGACGATCCGCGGATCGTCAAGTCCTTCCAGGTCTTCGCGGGCATGATCCGCTCGTATTTCCCGGCGACATCGTTGTCGAGCAGTTTCACGGACGCCACCTGCGGGCGGGTCGCGGGCAAGTACCTCTTCGAGAACCAGGGCGCCTTCATCAACTTGGTCGACCGCCAGGAGTGCGGCACGAACCTGGTGCCGGGCAAGGATCTGTCCTTCTTCCAGATGCCCGCCTACGGCAGCGCCCCCGCGCCGCAGTTCGTGAGCGGTGACCTGTTCATGGGCGCGAAGGCTTCCAAGAACCCGGCGGCCACGCGTGCACTGCTGGACTACCTCGGTTCGCCTCAGGCCCAGGAGATCTGGGCGAAGATCGGCGGGTACGTCGCGCCGAACGCCAAGGTCCCCGCCAAGGCATACCCGAACGTCAACGACCGCAACGCGGCCGCTCTGTGGCCCAAGAACCCGTCCCAGCAGGCAGGGTACGACCTCGACGACTGGATCGGCGGGGAGACCCAGGTCAAGTACCAGCAGGCGCTCGCGCAGTTCGTCCGCGACACCGACGTCAACGCCTTCATCTCGAAGATGAAGCAGATCGACACCCGCTCCCACCAGTGAGACGGCGATGACCACTTCCCTCAAGAAGCCACCGCGCGCGAGCGGTCCCGGATCCTTCGGTGACCGCCGCGGCGGCGGCCGCGCACGGACTGTCTCGGGCGGCACGCGTACGGCAGGAAAGACGGGCGGCCGCACGGGCTACGCGTTTGTGACCCCGCTGATGGCGGTCTTCGCCCTGTTCTATCTCTGGCCTGTTCTGCAGAGCGTCATGAGCAGCTTCTTCACCTGGGGCCTGCTGCGGCCGTGGAACCTGTTCGACCGCTCCACCTGGCAGTTCGCGGGCCTGGCCAACTACCGCCACACGCTGAGCGATCCGGACTTCTGGCACGCCGGCGCCAACTCGCTGCTCTGGCTCGTCCTCTTCCCGCTGCTGGTGGTGGGCATCTCCCTCGTGGTGGCGGTGGCCATCTGGCACGCCCGCCGCTGGTCGGTGGTGTTCCGCACGGTGTTCGTCCTGCCCATGACGATCTCCCTGGCGGCGGCGGGCGTCATCTGGTCCTTCGTCTACAACCCGGACGCGCACATCGGCGTGCTCAACGCGGTCCTCAAGGCGCTGCACCTCCAGGGGACGCTCGACGTCGGTCCGCTGCACCTCAAGACGACGGGCCAATGGCTCGCCGACCCCGGCACACTGAATCTGGGCTTCTACGACATCCGCCTGGTCAACGTCTTCGTGATCATCGCGGCAGCCTGGGCATTCGCCGGTTACGGCGTCATCACCTTCAGCGCGGGGCTGGCATCGCTGCCGCAGGAACTCGTCGACTCCGCGCGGGTCGACGGCTGCAGGCCGCTGCAGGTGGTGCGCCATGTCATCGTGCCGCACCTGCGGCAGCCCATGCGCATCGTCTTCGTGGTCAGCGTGATCTTCGCGCTGCGGACGTTCGACATCGTCTACGTGATGACCTCGGGCGGACCCGGCACGGACTCCACGGTTCTCGGGCTGTTGCCCTGGCAAGAGGCGTTCGCCTTCCTCACCTCGCCGCAGGCGGGACAGGGCGCCGCCGTCGCGGTGCTGATGTCGGCCGTGCTGATAGCGCTCGGCTTCCCCTACCTGAAGTCGATGCTCCCCAGGAAGGAGTCACGGTGATGAGGAAACGGCTCACCGTCACCGCGCTCTACGGCTCTCTGACGGCCGCCAGCCTGGTGTGGATGGTGCCAGTGGTCACCGCGCTCGCGATCTCGGTGCTACCGATCGGCCAGACCCGCAGCGGCTGGTGGCACGGCGGTCTGTCGCAACTGACGCTCGCCAACTACCGGGATGCGTGGAGTCAGGGGCTGTCGCTGTACGTCGCGCCGAGCTTCGTCATCACGCTCGGATCGGTGCTGGTCTCGCTCCTGCTCGGCGCGCTCGCCTCGTATGCCTTCGCCCGCCTGGAGTTCCGCTTCAAGCGACTGGCGTACTTCCTGCTGCTGACAACCATGATCGTGCCGGTCCAGATAATCCTCATCCCGCTGCTTCCGTGGCTGCGCCTGCTGGGACTGGCGCAGGGCGACCTGCAGTACCTCGGCATCATCCTGGTCCACACCGCCTTCGGAGCAGGCTGGGCCGTCTTCATGATGTCCGCGTTCTTCGCCGACGTGCCAGAGGAACTGCTCGAGGCGGCCCGGCTCGACGGTGCCTCCCACCTGGGCCAACTCAGGTATGTGGTACTGCCGTTGGCCCTGCCGGGACTGGTGTCGTTCGCGATCATCGATTTCGTCTTCGTGTGGAACGACCTCCTGCTCGGCCTCACACTGCTCGACCGTGATCATCAGCCCCTCACGGTCGGCCTGGCCAATCTGCAGTCGCCGCATCTGGCGCAGGAGAACCTGGTGTCGGCCGGTTCGATCATGGTCGTCCTGCCGCCGCTGCTGCTGTTCATCGCCCTCAACAGGTTCTACGTACGCGGGCTGTTCGCCGGAGGAGTCAAAGGATGAGTGTGCTGAATGTCGTCGCCCTGCAGCTGGCGGCCGAGCCAGGCAATGTGGCGGGCAACGTGGAGCGCGTCCTGGACGCCGTGCGCACACACGGCCGAGGCAGCGACCTGGTGGTGACACCCGAACTGATCACCACCGGTTACGACCTGGACATGTTCGACGAGCGCGGCGCCGAACTGGCCGAGCCCCTCGACGGTCCCACCGTGTCCGCCGTCGCGAAGGCGGCCGCAGAGCTCGGCACAACCATCGTCCTGGGCATCCTGGAACGCGACGGCGAGGCTGTCTACGACACCGCTGCCATCATCCTGCCCGATGGGTCGGTGTACCCGTTTCGCAAGACCCACCTCTACCCCGCTGAGCTCACCCGGTTCAGCGCCGGGCAGGGCCTGCTCACCGTGGACACACCGGCCGCCCGGATCGGACCGCTCATCTGCTTCGAGCACGCCTTCCCCGAACTGGCCACCACCCTGGCGCTGGCCGGCACGCACACGCTCGTCATCCCCTCAGCCGTGCCCATCGGCTACGAATACCTGCTGACCCTGCGGACCAGGGCGCGCGCCCAGGACAACCAGATGTTCGCCGTCGCCTGCAACCTCACCGGCAGCGGCTTCACCGGCCACTCCCTGATCGTCGACCCCGCGGGGAAGGTGCTGGCCTCGGCGGGCGCGGAGGAGACCGCTCTGCGTGCCCGACTCGACCTCGACCTGATTACCCGGGAACGCGACCAGGAGCCGGCACTGAGCATGCGGCAGGCCGATCTGTACCGTCCGGAGGCCGTGGACCGGCTCGGTGTCATGACGGCGGGTGAGAGGTGAGCGGGCAGATCCAGGCCGCGGCGGCGGGCGCGTTGAGCGCCGGCCTGCCCAAGCCGCTCGACCTCGGCAACGGGCTTGTCGCCGGATCCTTCGGCGGCGACGGATCATGGCTGTCCCTCGGCGCCCCGCACCCGGTTCACGGCTTCGTCGAGCTGTTGGCCGCACCGCCCTTCGACGAGGAACGGCGCGGCGACCCGGCGGCCGTGCGCCGCTATCGGGAGCAGCTGACGCAGGAGCGGTTCGCGTTCCTGCGCCTCGACCTGCCTGACGAGCAGGTGCCTGAGCGCCGGGCCGGTGTGGACAGCGAAGGCCGGCCCGTCTGGCGGCGCACCGGACGTGGATGGACCTGCTCGGTGACGGCTTGGGCCCTGCCGGACCGAGCGGCGCTCGTCCAGCGGTACGTGATCGAGGCCATACCCGGTTTGCGTGCGGTGCTGCGGTTCGGCGGCCGACTGGACCGCAGCGCGCTCGCAGAGATCACCGAGGTCAACCCGCCTGCGGCTCTCTCGGTGGACAGCCACGTGGAGATGTCGCCCAGCGAACTCACCGTCAGTGCACCGGTACTGGCCACCTCGGCGCGCGTGACGGTGCACGCAACGGCCGGTCGCTGGACGTCCGAGGTCGGCGGCGCCATACAGTGGACAATGAGCGCGGGCGACGGCCAACCTGTCGAGATCACCGTCACGGTGTCGTTGGCACCGCCCCCGTGGCCGGGCGACGGCCGCCGCGCCGCCGCCACCGCACCTCGCATCACGCAGGCCGATCCGCCCGGGACTCTGGAGCACATCGCGGCCGGAGCCGTGCGCTACGTACTGGGCTGCACCGCATTCGACGTCGGTGAGGGAGAGCGCACCATCCTCACCGACCACCGACTGCTCCCCCTGAGCTGGACCCGCGACGCCTACTACCAGGCGCTGCTCCTGCTGTGCGCGGCGCCCGACGACCAGGGCATCACTGATGTGGTGGCCGCCCATCTGCGGTGGCTGTGGGGTAAGGGACGCACACCCGGCGCACCCTGGATGCGGAGCCACTTGTCCGACGGCCGGCCCAAGGACCTGGCAGTCCAGGCCGATCAACAGCTCTACCCCCTCCTGGAGCTCGCCGACTACCGGCGTGTCACGGGCCGGTGGCCCGCCCCGCCCGGCGACGGCGGCGCCGATGCGTCGAAACAGTGGGGCGCCTTGATCACCGAAGTCTGGCAGGGCCTGCCCCGAGAGGGCCACGACGGTCTGCTGGCCGGTGCGGAGAACCCCGCCGACGACCCCAGCGAACTGCCCTTCACCCTGTCCACGCAGATCCTGTACTGGCACACCGCCTCGCAACTTGCCCCGTTCTCCGCCGAGTTGAACCTCGACGCGCTACGACTGGAACGGACCGCACAGGACCTGCCAGGCGCCATCGTCCGGGCCTTCACCTGCGAGGGACCGTTGGGCCCACAGTGGGTTTACGAGACCGACGGCAACGGCCACTACCGGCTCTACCACGACGCCAACGACCTCCCCACGGCTTTCGCCCCCGCCTGGGGCTTCTGCTCGTCCGATGACAAAGAGTGGGCCACCACCATGCGGTTCGCGTTCTCCCCGCACAACGCCGGACACGTCGCCGGACCGTACGGGGGGCTGGGATCGGTGCACACGCCGGGGACATGGACACTGGGCGACGCACAAGAACTCGCCGTCGCGCTGACCACGGCAGACGCCACCCGCGCCAGACTGGTGCTCGAACGCATCGGCCTGGTCGCGGGCGCCGACGGGCTGCTTCCTGAGACCTACCACGCCGACAGCGGACGGTGGTTGGCCCGCCATTGGTTCGCCTGGCCCGCTGCTGTGTTCGGAATCCTCCACTTTGGTATAACCGGTGGCTGGCACAACGGGTGGCGTGTATGAAAATGAGGAACGGGTGACCGTGATCGACCCCAAAGAGCCGCTGCCGGTCTACGTTCAGCTGAAGAATCTGCTGATCCAGGAGATCGTGGACGGCCGGTACGGCCCCGGTGACCGGCTGCCCACGGAGCAGGAACTCTGCACCATCTACCAGATCAGCCGGACGCCGGTGAACCGTGCCCTGACGGAGATGGCCGAGGAAGGGATCGTGGTGCGCCAGCGCCGCCACGGTTCCTTCGTCAACCCTGGGTGGATACCCCCGAACACCGCCGCCAGCACCTTGAAGGTCGTCGTCCCCGAGGGCTCCTGGGAAGCCACGGTGCTCGCTGCAGCGCCGCCGGAGTTGTCCCTGGACATTGTTCAGGTGGGGTTGTCCGACCTGCGCCAGGTGCTGGTACGCGCCGTCGCGGAGGGTCGGGCTCCCGACCTGGCGATCATGGACTCCGTATGGGTGCACGAGTTCGCGGCTTCCGGCTTCCTCGCCTCGCTGGAGGAACTCGACCCCGACTGGGTCCACGATGAATACGAGGGCGACTTCGTCGAGCCGTTCCGCTCCGCGAACAAATTCGACGGCCACCCGGTCGCAGTCCAGGCGGAGGCGGACGTCGCCGGCATCTGGTACCGGCGCTCCGACCTCGCCGCCGTCGGGCACCAGCCACCGAGAACCTGGGCCGAACTGGCCACACTCGGCCGCGCCCTGGCCCAGCGCGGCACGGCCATACCGCTGACGCTGCCCGGCGGCTCCCTCGCTGGCGAAACCGCCACCTACTGCCTGCTCTCGCTGCTCGCCTCCAACGGCGCAGGAGTCCTCGGCCACGACGCCGTCACCCTCGACACAGCCGCGGTCACGGAATCCCTGACGTTCCTTCGCGAACTCCTCCACGCAGGCGTCATCTCTGCCGAGTCGGTGAGCTACGAGCGCCATGTGCCCATACACCAACTCGCCCATGGCCAGGCCAGCATGGCCATAGGAGGCAGCTACGACGCCCCTGCCCTGGCAGCCGCGGCATCACTCACCACCGAGAGTCTGCTCGACCAGTTCGGGTTCATCGCGATGCCTGCCGGCCCTCGCGGCCATTCCGCCACGCTCGCCGGCGGCATGGTTTACGGCATCTTCCGGCAGGCGGCCTCCCCCAAGCTGAGCATGCGCCTATTGCGCGCCGTCACCTCCATCGAGGCACTGACACGCATGTCCAAGGACACCTGGCAGTTGGCGCCACGCCGCACCGCACTCCAACGCGCCGCCCAGCAGTCATCGTTTCTGCGAACCACAGCCACCATGCTGCAGCAGGCCGTCGTACGCCCCTCCACGCCACCGTACGCGCGAGTCTCCGCGCAACTGTATGCCTTGCTGGAATCGGTCCTTCTTGGACGCCGCGATCCCCGGGCCGCCGCCGCCCGCACCGCAGACATGATCAGCGCCATCACGGGACTGCCCGTGGCCTGAGGCAGAAACCGCAGACCTGACGCGACCTTGACGTCGGCGACAACCGCTGCTCGGTCACCGTCCACGACAAGGCCAAGCAGGGCCCACGCGGCCGACGGCTACAACATCTGCGACGCCCAGCTGAGCGCTGGCCTGTTGAGCGGCTGGGAATCTTGCCACACGGACTTGGACGAGTCACTGAACGCCATGGACAGAGCCGCAGCAGTCCCCCGCCGGAGCCGACCGCACGTCGACGCTTCCGGCTCGGTGCTCGGCACCGGCCACGCTCCCCTCGACGATGTCCATCCGCCCCCTCTCTCCATATCGTGCCGCGACCGCACCTCACGGCCCTCGCGGAAACCGCTCAGCGTGACGCAACACGTCTCGCACCGTGCAGAGCTGCGGCCCTGGGGCGTTCCGCTGGACGTCACGGAGCGTGCCGAAACGTCATCGCGGAGCTCGCCGCCAACGCCGTAGCCGATGACCTGCGGCAGTTTCTACAACTGCTGGAGCAATCCCTGACGCGGTTCGTCGCCGACGGCGAGCCAGGATCTCTGCAGTCCAGGTGGCTGCCAGTGCTGCGTGTGCGGTCGCGTCGATGGCCCGGTCAGGGGAGGCAATGGTGTCACATGGCGGTGGTCTACGGCGTCTCCTGATCGTGCTGGTAGGCAGCGAGGAGGAAGAGCCAGATCTCGCTGACGGTGGGGAAGGGGGCGATCGCGTGCCTGAGCCGTTTGAGCGGGATCTCGCCGGCGACCGCGATGGTTGCCGAGTGCAGCAGTTCGCTGACGCCGGGGCCGACGAAGGTCACTCCGAGGAGGACTTCCCGGTCGAGGTCGACGACCAGCCGGGCGTGGCCCTGGTAGCCGTCGGCGTAGAGGTTGGCGCCCTGGGCGGCATTGAAGTCGAGGTCGACGGTCTTGATGCGGTACCCGGCGTGCTCCGCCTGCTCGGCGCTCAGGCCCACCGCCGCCGCCTCGGGGTCACTGAAGAAGACCTGGGGTACGGCATGCTGGTCGGCGGTGGTGGCGTGGTCGCCCCAGGGCGTGTCGTCCAGCGGGCGGCCGGCGGCACGGGCGCCGATGGCGTCGCCTGCGGTCCGGGCTTGGTATTTGCCCTGATGGGTGAGCAAGGCTCGATGGTTGACGTCGCCGAGGGCGTACAGCCAGTCGCCGTCGACCCCCTTTACCAGGCAGGTGGTGTCCACATCGAGCCAGGAGCCGGGGGCGAGGCCGACCGTGTCCAGGCCGATGTCGTCGGTGGCGGGGATGCGGCCGGTGGCGCACAAGACCTCGTCGGCCTCCAGCTCGCCGCCGTCGTCGAGGGTGAGGGTGACCGGCCCCTCCGGGTCCGGGCGGCGCAGGGCGGTCACCTGCACGCCGATCCGCACATCCACGCCCGCCTCGCTCAATCCCTGAGCGACCAGTTCGCCGGCGAAGGGTTCCATGCGGGGGATCAGACGGCGCCGGGCGAGCAGCGTGACCTGGGAGCCGAGGCCCTGCCAGAGAGTGGCCATCTCGATGCCGACTCCGCCGCCGCCGATGATGGCGAGGCGAGTGGGCACGGTGCTGGATTCGGTGCCCTGCCGGCTCGTCCAGGGACGGGCCTCGTCGATGCCCGGGATGTCGGGCAACGCCGGTCGGCTGCCGGTGGCGATGGCCACTGCGTGCCGGGCCGTGAGGATCTGCCGGGCGCCGTCGTCACGGGTGACGGTGACCCGTCGGGGCCCGTCGAGACGGCCGTGGCCACGGAAGAGGTCGGCTCCGATGGACTTGAGGAACAGAGCCTGTCTGGTGTCGTCCCAGTCGGAGACAGAGCGGTTGCGACGGGTGAAGACGCCATCGGCGTCTACCCGACCGGTTACAGCCTGCCTGGCACCGTCCACGCGCCGCGCGTCGGCGAGCGCGATGACCGGCCGCAGCAGCGCCTTACTGGGCACGCAGGCCCAGTACGCGCAGTCACCGCCGACCAGTTCCTGTTCCACGACCGCTACGGAGAGGCCAGCGACACGGGCGCGGTCGGCGACGTTCGCACCAGCCGGGCCTGCGCCCAGCACGACCACGTCGTAAGGCACTCCTTCCTGGGTTTCGTGCGATTCGCTCATGTTCTTCCTCGCATTCCTGGGAGTGCCTGACGACGGTCGAGGCGGTGGTGATGCTGCCCGTCGGACCTGGTCGGTCAGGCCTGGGCGGGGGCTCCCCGACCAAACCGGAGCGCGTCGGTCAGGCGTCGGTGTGCGGGGTGACGACCGGCCATTCGATGTCGGTATCGGCGAGGACGTTGAAGTAGTACGTGAGGATGTTCAACGCCAGATTGCCCACGACCACGGCGATCTCGGCGTCGGTGACGCCCACGGCCCCGGCAGCCCTGAGCTGCGTCTCACCGATGTGCCCGCGGCCGCGGGCAATGGTCTCGGACAGGGCCAGCACTGCGGTGGCGTGCGGGACGGCGGACTCCGCGTGGCGGGCACGTTCCAGTCCCCGGCGCCGACCTTGGCGACGCGCGCCCCTATGTAAGTGTGGCGGACGGGCAGTAGGTGCAATTGTTGTACTCCGCGTTGGCGCTCGCCAGCCGCTCCCGGACCGGGACCGGGATCACGCCCCCGCTCAGAGCGCCGGCAGGGCAAGCCAGCCCTTTACCAGGGTCGGACTGTTGGTCGTGGCCTTGGCCACGTTGGGCACGGACCCCAGTGCCCGGCGCACCCTCGCTGAGCGCCTCGGCGGCGGCGCCGGTCGCCTCGGTAGGCCGGATCAGAGCACACTGTGACATGACGGATTTCAGTGGCTGTGGTCGCGGATGCGGATTTCCGGTGTCAAGAGCTCGCTGGGAGACGGGCGGAATTTACCGCCGCTCGCAGGAGCCGGGAGCGCCTCGGTGCGCTGCCTGGATCATGTAACGGTCCGGTGCCCGTCGGCCGTCGCACGTGGCCCATAGGCCTCACGAAGAGCCGTCATAAGTGCCGCATTGGGCCGCAGCAGACCATAACCGCGCTCTGGTAGAGCGGCGCACCCCGCCAAGACTCGCACGACGCCCTCACGCTTATGGCGGCTATCGAAATCGCCGATGACCAGGACGGAATCATCGGCAAGGACATGCGATTTCGACCCACGTCACCTCACGAACGAGGTGACGGGACAACGGAAGCGGCACGGCCGCACCCGGTGCCCTCTCATCCGATACATACGAAGGACGTCCTCATGAGTTCTGTTGATCTGGCTGGACGTGTGGCCCTGGTGACCGGAGCGACCAGCGGTATCGGCGCCGCAACTGCAGCGCTGCTCGCCGAGCGGGGCGCGCACGTGCTGGTCGCCGGGCGTGACAGGTCCCGCGGCGAGGCCGTGGTCGCCTCAATCCGTGACCGGGGCGGCAAGGCCGACTTCCTCGCAGCCGATCTGGGCGAGGCGGAGTCGGTGCGGAAGCTGGCGCGGGAAGCCGCCGACCTGGGAGGCGGCCGAGTGGACATCCTGGTCAACAACGCGGGCATCTTCCCGTTCGGCCCGACGGACCAGATTCGGGACAGCGACGTGGACGCCGTCTACGCCCTGAACGTTAAGGCCCCGTTCCGCCTCGTCGCGGAACTCGCGCCGGCCATGGCCGAACGCGGGCACGGCGCGATCGTCAACGTCACCACCATGGTTGCCGAGTACGGCGTCTCTGGTATGGCCCTGTACGGGTCGAGCAAGGCCGCGCTGAACCTGCTGACCAAGGCTTGGGCCGCCGAGTTCGGCCCGCGCGGGGTACGGGTCAACGCCGTCGAGCCCGGTCCGACCCGCACGGAGGGCGCCGCCGGCATGGGTGACGGCCTCGACGCCCTCGCCGCCCAGGCGCCCGCCGGCAGGCCGGCCGCACCGAAGGAGATCGCCGAGGCGATCGCCTACCTGGCCGGTGACACGGCAAGTTTCGTCCACGGAGCGGTCCTGCCCGTGGACGGCGGCCGTACGGCCGTCTGATATCCGGAAACAGCCGGGCGGTCGTCCCGTCAGCCGCCCTCGAACCCACCCACCAGGGACGAGGGCGGCCAAACACTCACTCGCCGCCGGTGAGGCGGGGCGGGCCGGCTCTCTAGCTGCCCACCGACCGGTCGAGTGCGGCGATGAACCGACCCAGGTCGCGCCGTCTCGAATCGGCCGGCCACACGGCCCAGGTGCGCCGCACGAGCGGATGCCCGACCAACGGCGACCACGTCACATGGCCTGGCAGCGGCTGCTGCCAGTTGGGCGGGGCCAGGGTGAAAGCGCGTCCGGCACCCACGGCAGCCAGCTTCACATCGGCGATCAAGGCCTGTCCCTCCGGAGCCTCGGGGCCGAGATCGAGGCCGTGGCCGCGCAGGATGGCGGTCAGTTCGTCGTACCAGGCGGGGCTGCCGGAGCGGGGAAACCCGACCCACTGCAGGCCGACCAGTGCGTCGAGCGCGATGCCTTCCGGTCCGACGAGTTCGGCGGCCAGGCCCGCGGCCAGCAGCACGCCCAGCCGTTCCCGTACGACCAGCAGTGCGTCGAACTCTGGTCCCATCGGCCGCTCCCTCAGAAAGCCGACGTCGAGCTCACCGGCCTGCAGGGCGGCCAGCTGTTCGGCCGTGGAAAGGTGCCGGGCCTGCACCCGGGTGTCCGGATGGGCCTCGGCCAGCTCCGCCAGTGGTGCATCGAGCAGCCCTGAGGGCAGTTCCAGCGGGATCCCGATCCGCAGAGCCCCTCCTCCTGGACCGGTGTACGGGGCCATCGCCCGCAGCGCCTGGTCATGCCGGGCCAGGACGGCACGGGCCTCGCCGAGCAGGGCCGTACCGGCTTCCGTGGCGCGCACGCCCGTACTGCTGCGCACCAGCAGCTTCACGCCGAGCTGCCGCTCGAGTCCGCTGACTGTCTGGGAGAGCGCCGACTGGCTGATCTGCAGCCGACGTGCCGCCGCGGACAGCCCGCCTTCCTGCATCACCGCGACGAACGCCCGCAGCTCCCGCAATTCCATGATCCCATGCCATCACACCCAACCGCCGGCGTCACGCTCGAGCCGAGGACGCCGTATCCCGGCCATGCAGTCCCGCATCTCCCCGCGCCCGCGGTGACGACCGCCGTCACCCTTGAAAGGGTGCCACCCGCCAGCGGTGCTCACGCGTGCACCAGCCGGCACAAAGGCAAGCAGATCGCCGCCGAGCGGCACTTCCTGCTGGTCGGCGAGTGCAAACTGATCTGATCTTTCACGGCAACGTCGCCGCGATGACAGCCGCCGGGATGTTGTTCGTCGCCCCGATGGCCAAGAGCCTGCGCCCCACCGAACTGTTCACCACCCTGGACCCCGCCCAGGCCCGGCCGCACCGTGCGGAGCACTACGTGGTCACCATCGGGCAATGCCCTACCAGCCCCGGTACACCTGAGCAGACACGCGCCTGGTCACAGACCCGACGGGACACCAGCCGAAGCGAGACGTGATGAGCCCCGGGCGCAGAACCTCGAAGTCCGTCGGCCACGGCTTGTTGTCAGAGGTTCGGGAAGGCTTCGGTCAGGGCCGTGAGCACATGGTCCGCCTCGGCGGCGCGAAGCTCCTCGGCGGTGTAGCGGCCGCTGGCAACCCCTACCGCAGTCGCATGGGCCGCGTGCGCGGCCTCGATGTCCCGGGGGGTGTCGCCGACCACGTAGACGTCGGCGCGGGTCAAATCGCGCCCGTGCAGCCGAGCGGCCTTGGCCATCGCCAGGCGGGTGATCTCCGCCCTATCCGGAGAGTCCGAGCCATAGGCACCGAAAACGAAGTAGTGGCCGAGCTTGCCCGGTTCCAACTTGATCCTGGCCGCGCCTTCCATCGCGCCGGACAGCAACCCGAGGATGACCCCGGCATCCGCGATCCGTTGCAAGGTTTCTTCGACGCCGTCCAGGACGCGGTATCCCTCCGATGTCCAGATGTCCTCCGACAGGTGCCGCAGGTACGCGGCGTACAGGCGGACCATCTCGTCGCAATTGGGTTCACGACCGAGCACGGCGTTAAACGTTTCCCTCCCGACCTGTGGATCCGTCTCCCCAGCCGAGGTGTGCTTTCCGATATCGGCTGCGACCCCGTGCAACCGGTCAAAGGCCCAGGACCAACTACGTCTTCCGGAGTCTCCGGTGTGGACCAGGGTTTCGTCGATATCGAACAGAACCGCTATCGGTCCGGCCATGATTCGTTCTCCTCCTGTTCGACACCGATCGCCCGGGCACCGTTGAACGGGGTGCGTACGATTGCGCCTGCTCACTTCCAGAGTGCGCGCCGGGTTGTCCCTCGTCCCCATGAAGCGCCGCGCCGGCCCGGCGCGTCCGCTGTCCCATACAAGGTCGCCAGTTGCGTAGGCACGGTGTTGGTGGTGCTGTTGAGGGAGGCGGCAAGCCCGGATTCGACGCACACCCGTTCGATACAAATCCTTACCTGTTGTCCTTCATCTATTTCGTCCCTCATTTGTTTCGCGGGAGCGAACATGGATACCACTGACCGAAGCCTTCATGCCGATGTACTCGTGATCGGGTTCGGCAAGGGCGGAAAGACGGTGGCCGGGACGATGGGTCGGCTCGGTAAGCGCGTGGTGTTGGTCGAGCGCTCGGAGCGGATGTACGGCGGCACCTGCCCGAACGTCGGCTGTGTACCGACCAAGGCCCTCGTCCACCATTCCCGCAAGCGTCGGGCGGAGGATGTGCCGCAGGAGTGGTACGAGCGCTCCGTAGGCGAGGTGCAGGCGCTGACCAAGCTGTTCCGCGGTGGGAACTACGACGGGCTGAACGATATGGACACCGTTACGGTGATCACCGGTACGGCCGCGTTCACCGACCCGCACACCGTGAGCATCGACTCCGGCGACGGCCGCCTGACGGTCACCGCAGGGACGATCCTGATCAACACCGGGTCCGAGCCGATCGTCCTGGACATCCCCGGCCTGCGGTCCAGCCAGTACACCGTGACCAGCACCGAACTGATCGACACGACCATCCTGCCGGGACAGCTGACGATCATCGGAGGCGGGTATCTCGGCTTGGAATTCGCCTCGATCTACGGGCAGTTCGGATCCCAAGTCACCGTGCTCGAGGCGGCTCCGAAGGTTTTCGGCCTCGTGGACGACGATGTCGCGGCTGTCGCCGAGGGCATCCTGGTTGACGAAGGAATCGAGATCGTCGTCGGTGCGAAGGTCACCGAAGTCCGTGACGGCGAGAGCTCCGCGATCGTCGTCTACGAAAAAGACGGCCGGCAGCACACCCTGGAAGCCGACGCGATCCTGGCGGCCACCGGCCGCGCCCCGGCCACCGGCGGCCTTGCGCTGGACACTGCCGGCGTGCGCACCACCGAGCGCGGAGCAGTCGAGGTGGATGAGCAACTGCGCACCAGCCAGCCTCATATCTTCGCCCTCGGGGATGTCAACGGTGGACCGCAGTTCACCTACATCTCCCTCGATGACAGCCGTATCGTCCTCGACCAGCTCCTCGGCGAGGGAAAGCGCTCCACCGCCGACCGGGTCGCCATCCCCCACGCCGTCTTCATCACCCCGCCTCTGGCGACGATCGGGCTCACCGAGGCCCAGGCGCGGGCCGCCGGGCACCGGGTGAAGATCGCCAGTCAGCCGGTCGCCGAGATCACTGCGATGCCGCGTGCGTACATCGTTGAGGACACCCGCGGGGTGATGAAGTTCGTGATCGACGCCGAGACCGACGAGATCCTGGGCGCCGCTCTGCTCAGCGTCGACGCGCAGGAACTGATCAACACCGTCGCGCTCGCCATGCGGCACGGCATCAAGGCGGCCGAGCTCCGCGACGCCGTCTACAACCACCCCACTTCCACCGAAGCCTTCAACGACGTCCTCGCCACCATCGTCCGAGCCGATACGTAACGAAGCCGCCGACGTACAGGCTGTCCGCAGACGGGCGTCCGAGGCGCCGCAGTGAAGCCCGGCCGAGATCCCGGGAAATCGCTGGGATGGCAGATGCCGGAGACGGCAGGGCACAAGGCAGGATGAGGCCGGTCTTCCGGAAGCGGTGGAATCTCGGTCATTCGATCCGCTACGAACCCCGACCGCTACGAGCACAGCGTGTTCGCTCAGGGGGTGATCTGAAACATCGACTCCTTCGACCAGTGGGGGTGGAGCTCGGCAAGGTACTCGCGGCCCAGATCACCCCGGAACTCACCTCCGGCGCCGAACCGGAGCTCGCCCACGACTCGTCGGCCAAGGCCCTCATCCGTCGTTACCGCGCCCTGAAACGCTAGGGCCCTGTCCCCCAGGAGAGCAGCCATGACTACCGACACCCCCATGCAGCTCGGCATGATCGGGCTCGGCCGGATGGGCGCGAACCTCGTGCGCCGGCTCATGCGCGACGGCCACCACTGTGTGGTCTATGACCTCAACGAAAGTGCCGTAAGGGAGTTGGAGGGCGAGGGTGCCGTGGCCGCCGGCTCGCTGCGTGAAGTGGTGGCGAAGCTGGAGCGGCCACGGGCCGTCTGGCTCATGCTGCCTGCCGCCGTCGTACAACCCACACTCGACCAGCTGGCCGAGCTCCTCGACGTGGACGACGCGGTCATCGATGGCGGCAACTCTTACTACCGCGATGACATCGCGCGTTCAGCGCAGCTTGCTCCTCGCCGCATTCATTACCTGGACTGCGGAACCTCGGGCGGTGTGTGGGGACTTGAACGCGGTTACTGCCTCATGATCGGCGGCGACCCGGAGCCAGTCGCACGGCTCGGCCCCGTCTTCCGGACCATCGCGCCCGGCACCGGCTCCGCCGAGCCGACGCCGAGCAGACGAACCGACGGAACCGCACCGGAGGGTTATCTGCATTGCGGTCCGAGCGGAGCCGGGCACTTCGTGAAGATGGTCCACAACGGAGTCGAGTACGGCATGATGGCCGCGATCGCCGAGGGACTCAGCATCATCGAGCACGCGGATGCCGGGCTTCGCAAGCGCACCGTCGACGCCGAGACAGCTCCGCTGCGCGAACCGGAGGCCTATCAGTACGAGATCGACGTCGGCGAGGTCGCCGAAGTATGGCGCCGCGGCTCGGTCGTCGGTTCCTGGCTCGTCGACCTCACCGCTGACGCACTGGCCCGGTCACCGAAACTGGAGGAATTCACCGGGCGTGTCTCGGACTCCGGGGAAGGCCGATGGACGGTACTGGCGGCGGTCGACGAAGGTGTGCCCGCCGCCGTGATCACCACGGCGCTCACCGACCGCTTCCAGTCCCGGGGCCTTGGCGAGTTCGCTGACAGGGTCCTGTCCGCCATGCGCAGTGAGTTCGGCGGACACTCCGAGAAGAGGAGCCGACCGTGATACGCCCGGACGGCCACGTGATCGTGCTCTTCGGCGCCACCGGCGACCTCGCCAAGCGCAAGCTCCTGCCTGGGCTGTTCCACCTCGCCCGTGCAGCCTCTCCCCGACAGCTACCGCATCATCGGCTCGACTCCGGCACGATCGGCGCTCCGCGACGCCGCGTTCCGCGTACACGCACACGACGCGGTGACCGCCTTCGGGCGGTCCGAGCCGTCCGGGCTGGAGTGGCAGGCCTTCGAGGACTCGCTGTCTTTCGGCGGAGCCGACCTGCGGGATCCCGCCCCGCTGATCGCTGCCGTGCGGACAGCCGAGGACTCCCTCGGCGGGTACCCACGCCGACTGTTCCAACTTGCCGTTCCGCCCTCCGCGTTCGGATCCGTCATCGGAATGCTCGGCGACACCGGCCTGGCGGAGAACGCGAAAGTGATCGTGGAGAAGCCCTTCGACACCGATCTCACTTCCGCACGAGCACTCAACGCCGAACACCCTGTCGTGCCGCCACAGGCCGAGCGTCGCCGAGGTCCTGGGCCAGGCCGACTCTCAATGCGTGCAGGGCGGGCAGCACCATTGTGGGTGCAGCTGAGGCCCGATGGTGCGGTGCTGGGAGGCACCGGGCTGGAGTTCGTTTGGACGCGGGCGTCCCGGGGGTGGCGGCCAATCCAGCGATGGGCGGCATCCCTGTGCGGCGCCGGCAAGGCCCTATCAGCAGGCGGTGGCCCTGATGATGCGTTCCACGACAGCTGCCACGTCGCGCTCGACAATGTCGGGCTGGGGGCCCAACGGACTGGGGACCATCCCTGGCCGACTGACGAACGCTGCTTCGCATCCCGCGAGCAGCGCGCCGGAGACATCCCAGGCATGAGCAGCAACCAACCGCACCTCTCCTGGACTGACGTCGAACGATCGGGCAACGCTGAGGTAAGGCTCCGGCGCGGGCTTCAGCCGCCGGACGTTGTCAGCGGAGAAGACCCGGTCGAACGCGTCACGAATCCCGGCGTGGCTCAACTGCGCCTCGGCCACCGACTCGGTGGAGTTCGTCAGCGCCACCACTTTCAGATCCGTCTCGGTCAATCGACGCAACGCTCCCGGCACCTCTGGGTACGGCGGAAGCGACGTCATCAGATCCACTGTCTGCTGCACCTGCTCCTCGGTTAGCCTCACGCCTTCCCGTCGCCCGAGCATGTGCAAGGCAGCACGCTGTGCTGTGCCGAAATCCACGTACGAGCCGGTCAGACCACCCACGAAGGACAATTGCAGCATCAGGACGAACCACTGGGTACGCAGGGCGCTCTCTCCGAACAGACTCTCGAACGGCTTGTCCAGCACACTCAGATCCAGCAACGTCTCGTTCACGTCGAAAGCAACGACTCGCGTCATGGGGGCCCTCCCGCACTCGTGTGGCTCCACTCTGTGCCCCCTGCCAGCGAAGGGCGGGGACCGCCACGCTGCCCGAGCTTTGGTTCGCTGAGCCCGACGCGCTGCATGAGCCGTGCTGCACCATCAAGGCCGATGGGGTGGAAGGCGCACATGACGGTGTCGAGTTGTCCGCCATCCGCGCATCCGATCCGCTCGGCCAGCAGTCCCGCGTCGCTCAGTTCGGCAGGAGCCGACGTGGGACTAGCGGGTCAGCGGCGTGGCTGGGGTCGTCGACCTGGTGGTTGGGGAGGCTCGGGTAGGGCGGTGGGCGGCTCGACGGGACGGGTCTGCGGCGCTTCTTTGGACAGGGCTATGAGCTCGCCGCCGTGGCTGATCTGGAGGGGTTCGCCTTCCATCAACCTGTAGGTGACGTGTGAGCTGGTGATGTCGATCCGCAGGCAGCGTCGCCGGAACAAGAGCGAGAAAGCAAGCCGGCCGAGCCTTTCGGGCAGTCTGGGAGCGAAGGAAAGGGTGTCTCCGTAGTCGCGCATGCCGCCGAACCCGGCAACCAGTCCTATCCATGCGCCTGCGAGAGAGGCGATGTGCAGGCCATCGCGGGTATTCCTCTCCAGGTCCGCCAGGTCCAGCAACGCGGCCTCCCCCAGGTAGTCGTAGGCCAGGCCCAAGTGGCCCACTTCGGCGGCCATCACGCACTGGATGCACGCCGACAACGAGGAGTCCCGGACGGTCAGCGGTTCGTAGTAGGCGAAGTTCCGCGCCTTGTGGTCTTCTTCGAAGGCATCACCGCACAGGAACATCGCCAGCACCAGGTCCGCTTGTTTAACGACCTGCTTCCGGTACAGGTCGAAATACGGGAAATGCAGCAACAGGGGGTACTGCTCGGGCTCCGTGCCCGCGAAGTCCCACACGTCGAGGCCGGTGTAGCCCGCCGCCTGCTCGTGGACGCCCAGGGCGCGGTTGCAGGGCACGACCATCGCCCTGGCCGCATCGCGCCATGCGGCGATCTCTTCCGCGTCGACGCCGAGTGCCGCGGCCTGTGCCGCGTGGCGCTCGGCGGCGTCGGCTGCGGCCTGCAGATTCACCCGCGCCATGAGGTTGGTGTATGCGTTGTCGTTCGACAGTGCGCTGTACTCGTCGGGGCCGGTGACGCCATTGATGTGGAAGCGGCCACTGGAGTCATGATGACCGAGGGAATGCCATAGCCGGGCCGTCTCCACCAGGAGCTCCACACCGGTCCGGCGTTCGAAGTCGGCGTCACCTGTAGCCCAGATGTAGCGCACGACGGCGGCGGCGATGTCGGCGTTGATGTGGAAGGCCGCAGTCCCTGCCGGCCAGTACCCCGAGCATTCCGCTCCGGTGATCGTCCGCCAGGGGAAGGCTGCGCCCCGCAGTCCCAGCTGGCGGGCACGGGCACGCGCTGTCGGCAGGGTGTCCTGACGCCAGCGCAAGGCCTCGGCGACGCAGTTCGGCGAGGTGTACGTCAGCAACGGCAGAACGAACGTCTCGGTGTCCCAGAAGGAGTGCCCGTCGTATCCGGAGCCGGTAAGACCCTTGGCCGGGATCGCCCGTTGCTCGGCCCGGCGGCCGGCCTGCAGGACATGGAAGAGAGCGAAGCGTATCGCTAGCTGGATTTCCGCATCGCCGTCGACCTCGATGTCGGCATGCCGCCAGAAGTCGTCGAGGGACTCCCGCTGCTGGTCCACCAGTCCCTGCCAGCCGGTGCTGCGCGCAGCGGCCAGCGCGGCTTCCACCTGGTCCCGCACGGCAGGCAGCGAGCGCATGCCGGACCAGCCGTAGGAGACCAGCTTTTCGAGACGTAGGGTCTCGCCGGGTTCGAGGAGAGCGGTAACCGTGACGCGGGCCACATCATCCGTACTCTCACTGGAGGTCCTGGTGGATTCAGGGCCGCGCACCACGTGGTCGGCTGCAGCTGCGACACGCTGATGACTGCGTGTTGTGCGGTGCACCAGGCGCAACCGCGTGTCGATCGCGGTGTGCTCCTCGGGCTGAAGGCAGGACTCGAGAGCAGCGGCGGCCCGGGGATCACCGGTCCGCATGGGTAGCTGCTCGTTGGCGACGAGTTCCGACTGGATGACGAGGTTCGTCCGGGCGTCCAGCGGCTCGACTTCGTAGGCGATGGCGGCGATGGCCCGCTGGGGGAAGGAGACCAGTCTGGTGGAGCGCACCCGTACCGTAGTGCCGGTCGGCGACGTCCACTCGCAGACGCGGTGCAGCAGGCCGGCACGTAGGTCGAGAACGCGCTCATGGGAACGCACCCATCCGTAGCGCAGGTCGAACGGTTCGTCGTCGACGAGCAACCGGATGAGTTTGCCGTTGGTCACGTTGATCACCGTCTGGCCGGATTCCGGGTATCCGTAGCCTGCCTCCGCGTACGGCAGCGGATGCTGCTCGTGCACACCGTTGAGGTAGCTGCCGGGATGGGCGTGCGGCTCTCCCTCGTCGAGGTTGCCGCGCCAGCCGACATGCCCGTTGGACAGGGAGAAGACGGATTCGCTCTGGGCCAGCACGTCCAGGTTGAGCTCGGTCTCGCGCAGACACCATGGTTCGACGGCATACGCAGGGTGGCTGATCACGTAGGGCCCTCCAACAGCTCGGAGAGATCCGACACCACGATGTCGGCGCTGTGTCGGCGCAGCGCGTCCGCCCGGCCGATGCGGTCGACGCCCACGACGGCCCCGAAGCCGCCGGCCCGTCCTGCGTCCATACCGGCCAGGGCATCCTTGAACACGGCCGCTTCCTGGGGTTCGGCCCCGAAGTCGTGCGTGGCTTCGAGGAAGATGTCCGGGTGCGGCTTGCCGGGAAGCCCGCGCTCGGGGGCGAGCACCCCGTCGATCCGCACGTCGAAGCGGTCGTCCAAGCCTGCGGAGATCAGGATCTCGCGGCAATTGGCGCTGGAGACGACCGCCGTGCCAAGCCCCGCCGCCCGTGCGGCATCGATGTAACGGGCGCAGCCCGCATATGGCTCGACCCCCTGCGTGTGGATCTTCTCCAGGAGGAGAGCGTTCTGGCGGTTGCCGAGCCCGTGCACGGTGTCCAGCTCCGGTGGGTCATCGTCTCTTCCTTCCGGCAGCTCAAGTCCGCGTGAAGCGAGGAAAAGCCGTATCCCGTCGATGCGGGGGCGTCCGTCGACGTACTGCGCGTAGTCAGCCACCGCGTCGAAGGGACGGAAGGCGGCCCCCTCTCGCCGCCGCAAGAAGTCGTCGAAGACTTCCTTCCACGCGGCGGCATGAACGACCGCAGTCTTGGTCAGCACACCGTCCAGATCGAACAGACATGCTTCCAGATTGTCCGGAAGGCCCAACTTTGTCATCGTTGGTTTTCTACCCGTGCCGGTCTCCGCCGACTCCCGCTGACGGGGAGAAATGGCGATCGGGCTCCATAGCGCCGCAAGGACCCCGGAACGACGACGCCGGGTGTCCCCGCGACTGCCACCTGCTCCAGGACTCCCAATGACCACACCGGCTGACAAAAACGGTGATGCTTCCCGACGCCACCCGGAAGCAAGTGGACCCTCCTACGCGAACGCCCGGCACAACAGGCCGCCCTCCCGACGCCCACCACCGTTCAACGCACGGCTGTCCGCGGGCGGGCGGCTGCTGTTTCTTTCCACGGCACTGCTCGCAGCCACCGGCTTCATCGGTCACGGGATCGGCTGGATCCTGCTGACGACAACCCTGGGGCCGACCGCATACCTCCTACTGGCGCACCCCGAGAGAGCAGGCCCCCGGGTGAGGGACGCGGTGCTGGGACACGCGTCGGCGACCGCCTGCGGACTTGCTTGTCTCGCCGCCTTCGGACTGTGGAACCAGCCCTCGGGGCTGGAACAGCACCACGACACCCTGCCGCAGATCGGGGCACAAGCGCTTGCGGTCGCCACGACATTGTTCATCCTCACCCTGCTGTGCGCCCACCACCCCCCGGCCGCTGCCACCGGCCTGCTCATCACCTCCGGGATCACCCGTCCAGGGCCTCTTCTGTACGGCATGCTCACCGGGCTCGCCATCGTGATCTGCGGCTCGGCGCTCCTGGCGAAGACCCGATGGCACCGTCGCCACATCCGTCCCGGCCTCCCCACCTCGTCATCTGACAGTGCGGATGGCCAACCGAGCCCGGAAGCCACCGGCAGACGCAGTGGCTGACACAGGCCACACGCCGGGCTTCGCGCGGTTGAACAGCCCTTCCCTGCTTCTGTACCACGCCTTTTCCCTCTCGCCATCTTTCACCGGGATGTCACAGCGGGCTGCCCTGTGGCCTCCAGTTCATCGCTACCCGGGTCAAGACACTGAGCGAGGCACCGAGTGCGGGATAGCGCAAGAATTCCGTAGAGGAGCACACCCAGCCCCAGCAGTGCGGGCAAGAGCCAGAATCCGGAACGCGGGTGCTCTTCGTATATGGTCACACCGAGGGAGAAACTCACCGTGGCGTCGCCGAGTGTCAAAGCAGGTTGAGATCCGATGAGAGGACCCCCTTGCATCGCAACTCCGAGCAAAACCAGAGAAAAAGCGCCGACAGCTGCGAAACTGTAAGTCTGCCACGCGAGGAAAAAAGCAACGGCACCTTGACTGGAAAGAATGTTCACGGCCGACTTGACCAGCGCGGCAGTGAGGGCATTTCCGATGGCTGCAGCTGCCGCAAGGGCAGCGGCCCGCATCAGACCGACAGGGCGCCGCAGACCGGCGAAAACAAGTGCAGCACCGATCCCGCCCGTGATCGCGAGTGCCGGAATCCACCAGATCCCCGGCACCTGTGCGCGTCCTCCGGCGGGTGCCAGGGAGAACAGGGCCAAAGCCAGCCCACCGACGATACAGGCCACACTGATCCAGGCTTTCCGCGTCACGTCGACATGGAAGACCGCCCCTCCGATCACAAGAGCCAGCGGGAGTTCGAGAATGAAGATGGGCTGCACTACGGCCAGTGATCCGGTAGCCAAGGCGAGAGCCTGGAAAACAGCAGAGAAGATGACACCAAGAATCCCTGCGAACCAGACCGGCGTATGCAATAGGTCGCGGATCAATCCGATTCTCAATGACCGCGACGCAGGAACAGTGAGCACCGCGCGCCGCTGCAACACCGTTCCGAGTGCATTACTGCCGGCCGCGAGCAGAGCGAACACTGTGGAGAACAGGATCGTCACCATCAGCACAACTCCTGGGCCCGTGTCTGTTCGTCACGACGTCCTGGCCCCCGTGACCAGGCTACGCCTGCTTGTAACCGCTCAACCTTCCGCCAGCGCATGCCCTGCCCGTCAGCTGGGCCACCCGGCGATGGCCGTCATAACCTGCGCTTCTGGCCGGCCGAGCGCGCCGCGGACACCCGCTGCCGGCGCCCGCCTGACGAGGAGCCGCCAACGCCCTGCACAGTCAGGGCAGCTCGCACACAAGGGCATGAGCATGCCTCCGGATCACGGAATTCGGCGCGGCGTGGGGCTCCGTAAGCAACCCGGTCGGGCCCGGGCAGCGGTGCCCGCCCAAGCCATCTCCGGCCCACCTCAAGGCAGAAGATGCTGGACAGCCACCCCCGTGATTGCCTGGTGCTGGTGGGCTGGGCACAGCCTCTGGACCGCAGGATCGACATGCAGCACTACAAGGACAGGAGTCATGACGCCCTACACACCGGACTACCCGGAAATGATTGTCCCGGTCGGCCATGTCGAGCCCGTACCGCGCCGCATCCGCGGCTATGCGGCCAACCTCCCTGTCCTCGACACCGTCCGGGCTCGATACGTGTGGCTGTGGCCGGGCTACCCGCAGTACTGCATCCCCCGGGAAGACATCCGCGACGGAGTTCTCCTCGATGAGGGCCGGACCATGGCCCTGCGGATCGGCACAGCACACCGCCACACCCTCCGACTGGGCGACCTCACCCGCTCCGGCGCGGCCTGGGAATGGGCTGACGACACCCCGGCCGGTATCTCCGGTACTGTCAGCTTCCGCTGGGAGGCCATCGACGCATGGTTCGAGGAGGACGAGCAGGTCTTCGTCCACCCCCGCAGCCCCTACACCCGCGTCGACGCACTGCGGTCGAGCCGCAGTGTCCGCGTCATGCTCGACGGAGCCGTGCTCGCAGACGCACCGTCCTCGATGATGGTGCTGGAGACAGGCCTCCCGACGCGCTATTACCTCGACCGCGTGCACATCGACTGGACACGCATGCAGCCCACCGACACCGTCACCAGCTGCCCCTACAAAGGCAAAACCAGCGGTTACTGGTCTGTCACCACCGACACGGACACCTACCCCGACCTCGCCTGGGCATATGACTTCCCGACCCGGCAGGTAACACCCATCGCCGGCCTGGTCGCCTTCTACAACGAGCGCGTAGACCTCTATCTCGACGGACACCTGCAGCCACGCCCCGCCGCCGTCACCAGAGCCATATGGGAGCACGAGCACCCCGCGTGACCTTCGCACACGACTGCGCGTCTCAATCGTGGCCGCGCCCACGTCCGGCGCCGACGTGGCGATGGCCTCCTGGATTGGCGGCCATCTGACAGCGTTTCCATCCGGGTGATGGTCAATCCACGACAAGCCCCCATGTCCAGACGCCGGCGGGTACGCGTGACGGCTACGTAGGCGAGGCGGGCCTCACTGTCATCGATGAGTCCGGGCATGGCGCATCCGTTGTTCTCTTCTTGATCGCTGCTCTTCGGCGGGGTGAAGTCATCCGCGATCGTCACGCACGGCCATTCGCGTCCCTTGGCCTTGTGCGCGGTGGACACGGTCACCTCGGCCCGCGACTCGGGGGCAAGTCCGGAAACCGCTTCGAGGGACGGCATCGTGCCGTGCTTGTCGACGAGGTCGACCAGGGGCTGCAGGCCGCGTCCGTCTGAAGGAGGCCGCCGCACCAGCCCCCCGTAACTCCGTACTTCGGCGGCCGGCCCTGCGGGACAGGTGGTTCGATGTCGCATCAAAGGTATGCCACACCGTAGTTGGCGGCCCACTCACGCTTCAGGTCATCCTCATTCGCGTGCCCGAACGTATACGCGGGAGAGTCCACCCGCAGCACCCGGTCGACCCTGATCAGTACGGCCTCGTGGCACGGGTAGATGGGATCGCCGTGGGTGTTCAGCACCCACTGGCGGGACCAGTCGTACACCGGGTCACCTTCCCCGCGGATCTCGGCTGTTCCCTTGAAGCGGTACCCCCGCCGGAGCAGGAAGTCGATCACGTTGACCTCAACCCGCGGATTGTGCCGCAGGTTCTCCACCGTATTGGGCGAGGCCATGTTCATGAATACGAGGTGATCGTCGTCGTAGACGCGCACGGACCCCTTCGGGGAGAGGTTCGGAGAGCCGTCCTCGCAGACCGTCGCAACGAACGCCAGCTTGGCGCTGGTGACGATCTGCCGCATGTCCTCGGTGATTATTCCCATCGCTCGTCAACCTTTCCTGCCACGTCCGCGTGCTCCGCCCACCTGGGCCGTCACGACGCAGCCTTTTTCGAGTGCCACAACAGGCCGATGGCCTGGTCCGCCGATGCCCCGGCGCTCGCTCCGCGCTGTTGCGCGGGCTTCCTGATCGCGTTGAACGCCACCGGCCCGACCGCCTGATGTGCGCCGCGCCTGGTGGGTACGCCCGCGCACGCGGCCGTACCGTGTCCGGCGGGTGCCGTGAGTCGGTCTCAGCACCGGGCGACACCCCGCCGTGGACGTGCTCAGGTCAGCACGATCTTCTTGCCACCGGCCTGCCCGGCGGACACCCGGGCGAAAGCGGCCGGCCCCTCATTCAAAGGGAGCGCTTCCACGTTCTGCTTCAGCTTTCCCTCCGCGACCGCCTCCGCCAGATGGGCAAGCTGAGCGGCATCAGGCCGGACGTAGAGGTCCGTACTGGTGATACCACGCTCCCCCGCCGGCGCGTCCGAGGTCAGCGACACCAGACGCCCACCGTCCCGCACCAGCGACAGCGCGGCCCGCGCCGTACCACCAGCAGCGATCAGCACACCATCGAACCCACCACTGACCCGACCCGCCCAATCCGCGTCGTGGTAGTCGACGACCGCCAACGCACCCAGACCACGCAGGCGCTCAGCAGCCGAAGCGGACGCCGTCACCGTCACCTCGATCCCCCGGGCAGCAGCAATCTGCAACGCCAGTACACCGGTCGCCCCACCACCATTGGTGATCAGAAGCCGCTCCCCCCGGCTCAGCCCCAGTGCCTCCAGCGACTGGTACGCCGTGAGCCCGGCAACCGGCAGCGCCCCCGCCTGCACCGGATCCAGCCCCGCCGGACAAATCGCGGCACTCGCCGCAGTGATCAGCACCCGCTCAGCCCAGAAGCCGCTGCCACCGGGCAACGGGGCCTCATGCGCAAGCACCCGGTCACCGACAGCGAACCCCTCGACATCAGGACCCACAGCCACAACCCGGCCCACGCCCTCCACACCCAGCGCCGCCGGCGGACGCAGCCCCACATCCCAGCCCGCACCGTTCAGCAACCGATCCCACGGACCGACACCGGCCGCCTCCACCTCCAGCAGAAGCTGACCAGCACCGGGAGCCGGTGGCTCAGGCACCTCCAGGAGGACGACGTCCGCGTCGGGTCCGGACACTCCGCTTGCCTTCATGGTTGTCCCTTTCCTCGGTCCGGCCGACGGTAGGTACAGGCCGGCCGCCATATCTTCAGTCTGGGGTTTCGACGCTCAACCGGGCGTACCGACCGAGCCGGCGGTGGGGATTTCGATGTCGGTCTGGTTGACGTTGTTGAGAAAATTGGTCAGCAGGGCCTGCACTGAGACCGTGACGATCGCCAAGATCTGCGGGTCGGTGTAACCGGCGCCGCGCACAGCCGCGAGGTCTGCGTCGCTGACTCGCCCGCGGCTCTCGACCACCCGTTGAGCGAAGCGAGCGGCTGCGGCGCGCTTGGGGTCCACCGAGCTCCCGGCGCGAGCCAGTTCGATGTCGTCGCTCGACATTCCGCTGAGTTCGGACGACAGGTACGTGTGAATCGCCAGGCAGTAGGCGCAACCGTTGGCCTCCGAGACCGCCAGCGCGATGGTGTGCCGCGTCTTCGCGTCCAGAACGCGACTCATGGTGCTCTGCAGCGTCACGACGGCGTCCAGAACGGTCGGGTTCGACGCGATGGTCTTGAACATGTTCGGGACGAAGCCGAGCTGTGCGCCGATGTTGTCGAGGATGCCTTGCGCTCCCGCGGGGACATCGGTGGAAGAGGGAACGTTCAGTCGTGCCATAGCGAATCAACCTCCGGTAGGCGTGCGAGTAGTCGCCGAGCCCAGGTCAGTCCTGTGCATTTTTGGGCTTGGCGGCCCACTTCTCAGAGCTAACACCGCCCAAGACTGGGCTGTCAAGCCCACCTTGCGGTATCATGTGACGCATGGAAGCCACGACACGAGCTCGGGTGCCTCGCAAGCTCACGGACAAGGGCCAGGCGACGCGTACCCGGATCCTGGAGCAGGCCGCGGAGCTCATCTACACGAAGGGTGTCCACGCGACGAACAACGAGCAGCTCCGTCGCGCAGCCGGCGTCAGCGGGTCACAGCTCAACCACTACTTCCCGACCAAGGAGAGTCTCGTCCTGGCAGTCATCGCCTGGCAGGCCGATCGCGTCCTCGCATTCCATCGCAGTGAGCGATTCGCCTCCTTCAACGATCTCGACGCTTTTCGGGAGTGGGCGGATTTCTACGTCGGCTACGAGCGCGCCTACCAGGAAGGCTGCAGCCTCGGCTCCCTCGCCAGCGAGATCATCAAGACTGACCTTGACGTTCACGATGAGCTCGCGAGTGCGTTCGATCGGTGGCGGGACATCTTCCGCGACGGGCTCGAGCACATGCAGCAACTCGGCCGCATCAGCACGGACGCGGATCCGACGCAGCTGGCCAATCTACTTCTCTCCGCATTCCAAGGCGGCAGCCTCCTCGCTCAGGTCGCTCGGGACATCACTCCGCTGAAGGACGCGTTGCAGGCAGCCATCGACTACGTGCAGACCTTCGTAAGGTCTCCCGAAGTCGACGCACTGCAGGTTCGCTAGCCGGCGACGGTCTGAGACGGCCCATCGAACGTGAGAAAGAAGGGTCGTATCCGCGACGGCGGGCCCGTGCGGCAGTCGAGCCTCCGACTCATGAGGCGGGCGCGCGAGACCGTCGTGGCACGTGCAGATCTCCGCGGTTGTGCGGCTTGTCGTTCAGCAAGGTCGCGGTCCCATCCGTGGCGACGTCCCAGGAGGCGGGTACGGCGCGTCTCCCGGGCCTTTGATGCGGTTCGACGATAAACATGCATGTCACGGCTGCGCTCCGCCGAAGTTCAAGTGGTCCTTCTGAACGCCGACCATGATCGAACTACCTGCCCTAGCGTCCCACTCAACGTCGACCTGGACACCACGCTGACCGTCGTCGCCGGGAACCTCTGCCGGATGCTCGCCCGTAAACTGCCCCGCTACGAGACCGCCACGCCTGACAACAACTGGCGACACTTCCTCGACGCAACCGGAACCCTGCACCTCAGCGAGCACACCGTGACCTGCGCTCTCAACCTGCGCAGCCACCACCCCGCTCTGATCGAGCAGGCTTCCCCGACCTGGAGATCCCCGTCCCCTGGCGGAACGACCGAACCCTGCTCTTCCACTTCGCCCCACGCTGAACCGGGCAGAGCAGACCTCAACCAATTTTCCGCACCGAGAATCGAGGCTGACCCGCTCCCGAGCATGGCGTCCCGAACATGCGGCGTGGCGCTTCGCGGTGCAACCGGTCCGACAGGCGGCGCCCAGCGGCCCGCCTGGCAGTTCGGTGCGAAATGGTCCGGTCTTTTGCTCGGAGAATGGTCCGCACGTGTGGGCAGACGCGCGCATACCGTCGGGTCGCGACGCACCTGATGGGAACCATGATGATGAGCACCGACCAGACCGCACTCCTGCAGCCACTGGGGCTCCGCGAGATATCCGACGCAGCGATAGCGGTGATCGACGAGCAAGGGACGGTGGTCGCGTGGACGCAAGCCGCTCAGCACCTTGTTGGGTACCGCGCTGAGGAAGTGGTGGACCGGTCCGCCACACTCGTGTTGCCGTCATCCGGGGAGGCGCTGGGGGAAGCAGCATTCGCCGAGCAGTGCCGTGCCCGAGGTGGCTGGTCCGGCACTGTGGCGGTCCGCCACCGCGACGGCCGCACGCTCAACCTGTGCCTGCGCCTCTGGCTGCTGTGGGGCCAGGACGCAAGCCACCGGTGGCTGGTATCCCTGACCGACATGGACGCGTTCTCCTCGGGGATGATCAACGGATCGGTACGGGAGTCGCTGCTTGCCCGCGCGCCGGTCGGCATCGCCATTCGTGACCCACAGCTACGTTGTACGTGGATGAACGACACGATGGAGCATGACGGCATTTCCCGTGACCGGAGGTTCGGACGCCGCCTGAAGGATTCACTGCCCGGCTTCGAGGCCGAGGCTCTTGAAGCCGTGATGCGGCAGGTGCTGGCGAGCGGCACTTCCACGGTCCACGAGTACCGGGCATGGCCGCCGGAAGATCCGCGCCGGGAGCACGCATTCGCGGCCTCGTTCTTCTGCCTCCAGGACGCGGACGGCCAGGCACTGGGGGTCTGCTCCTTGACCGTGGATGTCACCAGCAACCAGCGGGTGCGCGAGCGCCTTGCCGTCCTCAGCCAGGCCAGCACGCGCATCGGGAGCACCCTGGACGTCATGCAGACCGGACAGGAACTGGCCAGCCTGGCCGTGCCCCTGTTGGCCGACTACGTCACCGTCGACCTGGCAGAGTCGGTCCCATTCGGCAAAGAGCCTCCTGCCGAGAACGACACAACGTGCGGTCGCCCCCGCGTGTTCCGACGTGCCGGTTTGGCCTCGATCCACCCAGGGATACCAGAGTCGACGTTTGCGCGAGGGGAGGAAATTTCCGTCCCCCCAAACTCGCCGCTCGCCAGCGCACTACGCACGGGAAAGTCCCACCTGGAACCGGTACTGGACACCACCCCTGGCACATGGATCGACCACGACCCGGCACGGGCGCAAAAGATCCGTGAGAACGGGGTGCACTCCCTGATGATCGTGCCCATCCGTGCCCGGCACTCCGTGTTGGGCGTGGCCTTGTTCGCACGCACCGAGGACCCGATGCCATTCCAGCAGGATGACCTACTCCTGGCTGAGGAACTGGTCACCCGGGCCGCGCTGTCCTTGGACAACGCCCGCCAGTACACGCGCGAACGCAGCACGGCCCTCGCCCTCCAGCGCAACCTGCTCCCGCACCGCTTGAGGGGCGGCGTCGCCGTCGAGGCGGCCGGGCGCTACTTGCCGGCCGACACGGACGCCGGTGTCGGAGGCGACTGGTTCGATGTGATCCCGCTGCCTTGTGCCCGGGTGGCCCTCGTCGTCGGTGATGTGGTCGGACACGGCATCAACGCCGCGGTGACCATGGGCAGGCT
Organism: Streptomyces cynarae; assembly: GCF_025642135.1. Classification (NCBI taxonomy): domain Bacteria; kingdom Bacillati; phylum Actinomycetota; class Actinomycetes; order Kitasatosporales; family Streptomycetaceae; genus Streptomyces; species Streptomyces cynarae. The sequence continues at coordinate 376,341 of NZ_CP106793.1, forward strand.
CCGCACCGCCGTCCGCACGCTCGCGGACCTGGACCTGCCCCCCGACGAACTGCTGAGCCACCTCGATGACAGCGTCCGGCGGCTGACCGGGGAAGATGACGACGCTCCCGATCAGATCCCCGCGATTACGGGCGCGACCTGTGTGTACGCCGTCTACGACCCGGCCACCCGGCAGTGCACGATGGCACGGGCCGGGCACCCCCCGCCCGCGATAGTCGACGCACAGGGCCAGGTCACCTTCCCCGACCTGCCCACCGGAGCCCCACTCGGCCTCGGCCTCGGGCTGGTCCCCTTCGACGCCGTGGAAGTGGAACTGCCCGAAGGAAGCCTGCTCGCGTTCTACACCGACGGCCTGGTCGAATCTCGTGACGACGACATCGAGGTCGGCATGCGCCGCCTCGGCACCGCCCTGGCACAACCCGAACAGTCCTTGGAAGACTTGTGCTCCTCAGTGATGGAAACCGTGCCGACACAGGCAGCATCCGACGACGTCGCCTTGCTCCTTGCCCGGATCCACACACTCGAGCCCGCCCACATCGCCTCCTGGGACCTGCCAACCGAGCCGGCCGTCGTCAGCGCCGCCCGGCACCTGGCCGCCCATCAACTCAGCGAATGGGGACTGGAGCAGCTCGTGCCCACCACGGAGCTGATCATCAGCGAACTGGTCACCAACGCTATCCACCACGGCGCCGACCCGATCCGGCTGCGGCTCATCCAGCACCAAGTCCTGACCTGCGAGGTCTTTGACAGCGGAAAGTGTTACCCGCGCCTGCGCCATGCCCGCATCGTCGACGAAAACGGCCGGGGGCTGTTCCTGATCGCCCAGTTGTCCAGCAGGTGGGGCTTCCGCTCCGCAACGGGCGGCAAGCTCGTCTGGGCCGACCAAGAGCTCCCGTCCACGTGTAAAGCGGGTACCGATGAGGGCTTCCCTCTCGGTCCCCACGCCGGCACACCAATGCGGCCGCGGAGATCCCACCCCTAGGCTGGTGCCGTGAAACTCGTCGAGGGGCCCAAGCTCATCCCGGCCTTGGTGCTGTGTACCGAGCACACGAAGCGCTCGTCGTGTCGGTTCCGGTCGGAGTACCTCGCCAACGGGCCGGTTCTGCCAGCCAGCCATCTCATCGGCCACCACATCGGTGATCTTCGACACCAGGGCCGGGGACAACACCTATCGTCGGCCTCGTAGCCGAGGTGATCGGCCCTGCGGCGCCGCCGCGCGCTCAAGTCCTCCGCCACGCCTCGAAGCGAGTACGTGCGCGATCTCCCCTACGAGCGGGCACGTAGGGGAGATCGCCGAAGCGCCATACCTGAGGAAGGACGGTCGCTGCCTCTGGGCCCTCCTTACCGACGAACGCGGATGATCGTCTTCCCATTGACCCGCTCGGTAGGGTTGAAGGCGGCCACAGCATCGTCGAGGGTTGCGACTTGGCCGATGTTCGTCCGTAGCTGTCCGTCCTTCACGCGCCGCGCGATCTCACTCAGTTGCGCGCGATCGGACACGACAACGAAGTCGATCGCCCGACCGTTGGCCGGCCGCGCCTCGGGCGGCCCGGCGACGGTCACCAGCATTCCTTCGGCTCGAACCAGACCCGCGGACCGCTTCCCGATGGCACCGCCGAAGACATCGAATACCAGATCGACGCCGCCGACATCTTCCAGCGCGTCGTTCTCAAGGTCGACGAACTCCTGTGCGCCGAAGTCGAGCGCCAGCTGACGATGGGCAGCGCGTCCGGTACCGATGACGTAGGCGCCGGCCTCACGTGCGAGCTGTGTCGCCATCGAGCCGACCGCGCCGGCCGCACCGTGCACAAGGACGCTCTGCCCCACCCCGAGGTGGCCGTGCTCGAACAGCCCCTGCCACGCGGTCAGGCCAGTCATCGCGACGCCCGCACCTACCGTGAAGTCGACGTCGCCAGGCAACGGTGCAAGGTTGCGCGCCTCGACGACGACAAACTCTGCCAGGGTGCCGTCGCGGGTCCAGTCGGTGAGGCCGAACACCCGTTGTCCGACCGACAGCCCCGCCGTTCCATAGCTGAGGGCGGTGACTACGCCGGCCACCTCGTGGCCCGGGATTGACGGCGTGCGGTCACGGCCGAGGCGATCGATCCAGGTCGAGGGCCACTCCAGCTCATCCCCGGTGAATCCTGACGCATGAACTGCCACAACGACATCGCCGTAGTTCGCGCCTTCAAGACTAGCGAGCCCCGCCGTGTCCGGATCGGGTCGCTCCACTAGCTTCATCCCTGCCGTTCCCGCGGCACGGTCGGTCACCACGATCGCTTTCATCTGAATACCTTCCTCCGTAACAGCCGGTCTTTGTCCTCATCCCGTTCGGTCGGGTTGAAAGCGCCGACGGCATCGGCGGGGTCGGGGCGCTGACGATGCTCGTCCGCGCCGGCCTTCTCCGGACTCGCTGGAGGACTCGAAGCACGTTTGCAAGACGGACGGTTACATCCAGTCGTGCTCGAGCGCGGCGATCTGCCTCTCGTCGTCCGGCCCGCCCGCGGGACCGTGCTCGTGGTCCGGCCCGTCCGCGGGTTCGTGCTGTGGGTGAGCGCCGGAGCCCGGATGAACCTTGTCGATGAGATCGAGGTATTGCGGGTGGCGGGCAATAAACTCGCCCACAACCGGGCAGATGATGGTGATCTTCTTTCCGCTCTCGCGGATCTCGTTCAGCACGCGAGCGATGAGCTCCGCGGCTACTCGCTTGTGGCGGTAGGCGGGGTCGACCCAGGTCGTCAACAGTACGACGCGGCCGCCGACGAACCGATATTGGAGTTCTGCGATCGCTTCGGGACCGAGGGACGCGGTCCAGCGACCGCGCTCCGAGTCGTTGGCGATATCGAGCTCCCAGGCGGACTCGGCCTCACGGAGACCGGTCTCCTCCAGAGCAGCGATGAGGGCCGCGTTGTTCTGTTCACGAAAGGCCGCCTCGGCCTCGATGTTGGTCGTCACTGTCGAACACCTTCTGTCGGCGGAGCCCAGCGGGTTGGCTCAGGACTGGTGCGACCCTGTGGTCGCCCCGGGTGCTCAGGGTCGATGAGGTCCGCATACTCGGGGTTGTGCTCGATGAAGGTGCGCACGGTCGGACACCTGATGGTGACCGTCATTCCTCGCGAGCGCACGTCGTCGAGGACCCGTCGGATCAGCTCGGTGGCGACGCCCTGTCTGCGGTACTCGGGGAGCACTGAGGTGGCCATGAGCACGAGCCGGTCGTCGCCGGCGACGTTGTAGGGCAGGCCGGCGATCGCGGTGTCGCCGACGATGGCCTCGTAGATGCCGGTTTTCTCGTCGTTGACGACGTAGAAGTCGAACCCGGGGACGTGGGGATGATCGATCACCTCGTCCCCGAGGAGGACGCCCGGGTCCTGACCGAGGGTGCCTTTCCCGTCGGGGTACTCGATGGCATAGCGGGTACGTTCGGTTGGCTCGGTCATGGGCGTGTTCCTTCGTTGCTTGCCGGTTCCGGGGTACGCCGTGTGCTTACGGGCGAACACGGATGATCGTCTTCCCCTTGACCCGCTCGGTGGGGTTGAAGGCGGCAACGGCCTCGTCGAGGGCCGCGACCTGGGCGATGTTCGTCCGCAACCGACCATCCCGGACCCGCTGGACGACCTCACCCAACTGCGTTCGATCGGCCTCGACGACGAAATCGACCGCCAGGCCTTCCTTCGGCTGCGCCTCGGGCGGGCCGGCGATCGTCACCAGCATTCCTCCGGCTCGGACCAGGCCTGCTGACCGCTTGCCGATGTCACCGCCGATCACGTCGAAGACCAGATCGACTCCGCCGATGTCTTCCAGTGCCTCGTTGTCGAGATCGACGAATTCCTTCGCGCCGAAGTCGAGTGCGGTCTGCCGGTCGGCAGCACGTCCGGTGCCGATGACGTAGGCACCGGCCTCACGGGCGAGCTGCGTCACCATCGAGCCGACGCCACCGGCCGCGCCGTGTACGAGGACGCTCTGCCCCACCTCGAAGCGGCCGTGCACGAACAGCCCCTGCCACGCGGTCAGACCCGAGATCGGCAGGCTCGCGCCCACGGTGAAGTCGACATCCCCCGGCAGCGGCGCGAGGTTACGCGCCTCGACGGCCACGTACTCCGCCAGGGTGCCGTCGCGAGTCCACTCCGCGAGCCCGAACACCCGCTGTCCCACCGACAGGCCCCTCGTGCCATAGCCAAGAGCGCTGACCACCCCTGCAACCTCGTGCCCAGGGATCGACGGCGTCCGGTCACGGCCGAGCCGATCGGTCCATGTCCCGGGCCACGTCAGCTCACCGGGGGTGAATCCCGACGCGTGCACCTCAACGAGAACGTCGTTCCCGCCAGCCTCCGGCTCCGGGCGCTCTTCCAGCATCATCCCGGCCGTTCCCGCGGCCTGGTCCGTCACCACAATCGCCTTCATTCGGCACCTCCCTGCATCCAGTCTTTGCCTGCGCGGCATGCACGGTCCGGTCGTAACTGGACCTTAAAGTCCACACTAGTACGGAGCCATGTGGCCCGGCAGGCCGGGTCGGCGGGCTTGATCGTCGTTAGAGACTTGCCCGGCCACAGCCCCGATGCATCTACGCGCGACGCCGATCCCACCCCGTCCACGACGGGAACGGCCTGTGCAGGCTTGAGTTTCTTGCTTCTCACTCGCGTCCCGCTAGCGCCGCTCGCTGCCGCGCGCTCCGCCCCGTGGCCCCGATGGGTGCGCCACTGCCTGGGGTCGAATGAACTGGACGATCGAGTCCACCTTAGGATGGCGGAGAACCGTTCGACAAGCATCAGCGGATGATCCCGTGTTGCTGCGCCGGCCGGCAGGGTTCGCCCGTGCGAGCAGCACGAAGCCCGCCCTGGGTCTGACGTGGTCGGCATTGCCCCTGTCCGCGCCTGGGCGACGCACACCCCGATTGGAGCCTGTCATGTCTAGGACTGAGGGACCTGCGGTAAGCCACGGCGACCGCATCAATGCAGCCGGCATCGCGGAAGCGGCGACGAGAGCACCATTCACCTACACCGACGGGGCAACACAGGTGTTCACTCACGACGGGCGCACCACCTACGTCCGGAAAGGGAGCCAATCGTCCAGAGAGGGCGGAGTAGACGATCAAGGGCGGTTTTGGTCTTTCTGGCCGCCCACCTACCGTGCCACCTACGACGTCTCGCGGATCACAGGTGCCGATGGCGATGTCGCCAGCCGTGAATTGCGGGGGGCGTTCGAGGGACGGTACACCTCCGGGTTCGCCTGATTCCCGGGATGCGGCCCACCCTCGCGCTCTTCTTGCGAGAGATCTCCGTAGAGGCTGTATCCGTTGTATTCCCAGAATAGGCGCTCCGGTCCCAGAAGCCCGGTCGTTGCAGGACCTGGTCAGGCCTCGGGTCCACGTCGCGCCCCGCGGGAGACGGCCCATACTGTGTGCCCGAAATGCGCCCACCCTGGTGGACGCCCGCCCGAGCCCGGTACGGGAGCCCTGCTCCCGACAGGTACGTGGTACGGCGGGCCGACCGCAGGAGAGTCAGCGCCACCAGCACCGGTGCGCGCATCCGACCGGCGAGGCAGAGCGGCCCTCTCGCCCGTGAGCGCCTCCAGGCGCGTCGGGGGGAGTCGGGGGGCGCTCGACCAGCCGACGGCGCGGCGTCTGCATCGGACATAGACCCCCCGTAGATCGAGCGTTGGTCGACTGGGAACAGATCTGCACCAGAAGCCGGTGGCGGTCTGTTTCTCCTCGTCGGTGTGGATTTCGCCGTAGGGCAGGCGGGAGCGGCCTCAGGCAGCAGCGGCTCAAGCAGGCACAGCCGGCTGCGCCGGGAGGCCGCGGAGGAGCGGGCGAGATCGCGACATTAACCGGTAAGACGGCGCCGTGGATCGACGTAAGACGGCGCCGTCGATCGACGTAAACGAGATGGACGATGACGCAACCATGGAAAGGCACGGCTCAATGCAAGACGTGGCACCAGTGATCAACCCGGCTCGCGGGGGCAGAACACTCCGGCTGGCCTTCTCATCTGCGGTGGTCTCCCTGGTGGCCTCGTTCGCCGCGTTGGTCACGCCGATTCCCCTGTTCAATACCTATCGGGCTGAGGATGGGTTCACCAACGCCGATATCGCGCTGGCCGTCGTCGCCAACTCCGTGGGCACTATCGCTGCACTGTTGGTGCTGGGACGACTGTCCAATCATCTGGGCCGACGGCTCTCCGCGATCGGCAGCCTCGGCCTGCTCATGCTGGGCTGTCTGCTGCTGCTGAACGTGCACGACATCGGCATTCTGCTGGCCGCTCGGCTACTGATGGGCGTCGGTACGGGGTTGGCCAGCAGCAGCCTTACCTCCTACATCGTCGACGCCGCGCCCAGCAGGCCGACCTGGTTGGCCTCTGTCGCGTCCAGCCAAGGACCAATGCTCGGCCTCTCCCTCGGCGCGATCGCCTCTGGCGCCCTGGTCCAGTTCGGCCCTTGGCCACGCCACCTCATCTACCTGGTTTCCGCCGGTCTCCTCGTCCTGTCGGCCGCACTCATCGTCATCAGCCCGGAGACCGCGAAGCCGACGCCCGGCGCTTGGCGATCACTGGTACCCCGGGTCCGCGTACCGGCCCGGGTCAGTCATCTGCTTCCCGTCGCGGCCGCGGTGTTCGTGGCCACCTGGACGACCGGGGCTTTCTACCAGGCCTTCATGCCTGCGCTCGTCGAAGATCAACTCCACACCCGCAGCTCGCTCGTGCTCGGGCTGGTGTTCGCCGCCTATATGGCCCCCAGCGTTCTTGGCGCTCCCCTCGGCGGCCGATTCACATCCGCGGCGGCCCAACGCATCGGCATGATCATCTTCCTGGTCGGATGGATCGGCATCATCACAGCGATCGACGTAGGCACACTGGCGTTGTTCATCGCCGCAACCATCGTGGCAGGCGCCGGTCAAGGCATCGCCATCAGTGCCGCCACCCGCGGCCTGCTGTACGGCAGCACCCTCGCCGACCGGGCACCGATCTTCAGCGCAATCTACCTCCTCTGCTACGTTGGCGCCGCCCTCCTCAGCTTCATCTCCGGGCAACTCTCGAACACCTTCTCGCTACCGCAGATCGCCCTCGGGTACGGGGCACTCGCCCTCGTTGCCACCGTGATCACTGTCCTCGCTGCACGCAGCCCGCATACAGACCCGACCGGGAACAGCCGGCATGGCGAATGATCATGACGAGCCTCACCGTCAGAGGATTTGCCGACGTGCCGTCCCGTACGCGCACCTTCGAGGTGTCGCCCGGCCAGGTCCGTACTGGGGTGATGTCGGTCTGCATGGGTCCGCTCCGGCAGCGCCGACACGACTCGACGCCGCCAGAACTCCGGCTCGTCCCAGGTGCGCCCTGCTTCCCACCGTGCATGCTGCAAGCGACCTTCGGCGTGAGCCCAGCATGGCGGCTGTGCCCGTTTGATCCGATGGGCACGACCCCCGAGAGAGTTCGTCCCTCCTGAAAGCAGCCAGATGCTCCAGCCACCGGACGAGTCGCTCCACTGGCAGCCCGGCTTCCCCGTCGACGCACGACGGACGCTGGCCGCTCTGCGCCGCGGCCACCACGATCCCACCCACCGCGTCACGCCCGACCGGGCCCTCTGGCGCACCGCGCTCACTTCCACGGGGCCGGTCAGCTATCGCATCCGGCAACAGCGGCTCGATGACCTGACCATCGACGCCTGGGGCCCCGGGGCCCGGGAGCTGGTGGACACCATCCCGACCGAACTCGGCGCTGGGGATCACCCCGAGCTGTTCCGGCCTGACCACCCCTTTCTCCAGCGCGCGCTGCGCCGGATGCCCGGCCTGCGTGTGCCATGCACCGGACGGCTGTTCGAAGCGCTGGTCCCGGCGATCATCGAGCAGCGCGTCGTCGGTCTGGACGCCCACGCCGCCTTCGCTCGCCTCGTGCGGGCGCACGGCACCGAACCGCCCGGCCCCGCCCCGCAGGGCATGCGCGTGCCACCGACCCCAAAGGCGTGGTCGTCGGTCCCCAGTTGGGGGTGGCGTCAGGCCGGCGTCGACCTGCACCGCTCCCGCACCGTGATCCAGGCCGCCCACCATGCCGCTCGCATCGACCAGTCCGCGGGCGACCCCGGGCGTGCCTACGCGCTCCTGGCCAAGCTGACGGGTATCGGGCCTTGGACCGCCGCCCAGGTCGGCCACCGCGCACTCGGCGACGCCGACGCTCTCCCCCTCGGGGACTACCACCTCGGCCGGATGACGGGTGCCGCCCTGCTCGGCCGTCGCTTGGACGACAGCGAGATCGAGGCGTTCTACGAGCCCTTCCGCCCGCACCGCTACCGGGTCCTCCGCCTGATCGAACTCACTCCCCGCTCGGCCCCCCGCCGCGCGCCCCGGGCACCGCGTGCAGGACGCCTGCACTGAACCGTCCGTCAGGCCCGAAGAGATCCCGGCTCCGGTAGCTCACCAGCTGATACCCGACGCGGCCGGGAAGTGGTCGCTGCCGTTTGCCGGGAGGACCCAGGAGCGGTGCGGCTCCACGCCGCGGAGGAGGATCTGGTCGATGCGGACCACCGGGAAAGACGCCGGGTAGGTCACCGAAGCAGGCGCCGGGGGCGGCCTGGGCCGAGTGAAGTCGCGAGGTGAGGGGGCGAGCTCGCCGTCGTCCGTGGTGCCGTTCAGGTCGCCGAGGACGACCACGCGGCTGCTCGCGTCGGCGGCGACGGCCTTGCCGACGTGTTCAGCGGCTTCGCTGCGTTCGGCCTGCGGGCGGCGAAGGCGGGCGGCGACGTTCACACGGCCGGCTCGAGAAAGTGCGCCAGGCCGAAGGGTGCGCGGTGAGCCCGAGCGCCATGTTCGCGGTGGCCGCCCAGTAGCCTCGGGACACTGCGTTCTCGGGTCGGTGGTGATACTCGCCCGACCAGATGCCGGTCCGGTTCAACGTGCCGTTGACCTGTTCGACCACCCAGCGCTTCGGCCGCGGCGCGAACCCTTTCCCCTCGTCCTCAAGGTTGCGCCTGACGACGACTTCGATCCCCAACAATGTGCCGTGGATGACCTGGCAGCCTGCAGCGGCACTTCGGCGTCACGCTCGCCTTCATGAACTGCCACCGCAGCGCCGCGTTCCGCACCGGGGCCGAACAGGACACGGCCTACCGGGAGTTCTCCTCCGTGCGCGCGCGACTGCTCGTCCAGATCCCTGAGTTGGCAACTGCTGACTCACGCGAACAATGCCCGCAGGTCCGGCGGCGCATACTGGGGCGGCGGTTCCCTTCGGGGGAATACCAGGTGATCGTCGTCGTAGACGCGCACGGACCCCTTCGGTGAGAGGTCGAGGTTCGCAGAGCCGTCCTCGCAGACCGTCGCAACGAACGCCTCGCGTTTGGCCTGTTCGTCGAGCGCGCGGTAGATACTGGCGACAGAGGGTTCTGTCCCCTGCGCTTGCCGGTGGGGATGATCGGGTCGGGCTGGATCTGCTCGACGGACTCGCCCCACCCGGCGCGGCAGGAGCGTCTACAGCATGTCCTCGGTGATGACGGCCAGCCGCCGTGCTTGCCCTTGCGGGCGGCGGCGTCGAGCCCCTGTCAGGGCCGACTCGCGGATGTTATTCCGCTCGGTCTCCGCCGGCATCGAGAAGCGTGCGAACAGCAGCTTGCCGTGCCCGCTGGGGTCGTACATTCCCGCGAGGGGCCGGCGAGCATCTCCAGCACCAGGCCGTGGGCGAACAGTAGTTGGCGGCGGGCGCGGTGAGTTCGGGGGCTTCGCGGCCGAGCCGCTTCATCTCGTGCACCGTGAGGATGACCCGCCAGTCGGACTGTGGCCATCCACTCCCTAGGGGCGTACCCGGATGATTGTCTTCCCGCGGCGTCGCGTGGTCGGGTTGAGGGCACCGATGGCATCATCGAAGCTCGCGACGTCACCGATGTTTGTCCGCAGCCGTCCGTCCCGCACCCGTTGCACCATCTCACCCAGTTCGGTGCGATCGGCCTCGACAACGAAGTCCACCGCCAAGCCGTCCATGGGCCGCGCCTCGACTGGGCCGACGACGGACACCAGCGTTCCGCCGGCCTTGATCAGGGCAGCGGACCGCCTCTGAACGTCGCCACCGATGACATCGAAGACCAGATCGACGCCCCCGACGTCCTTCAGCGCGTCGTTCTCAAGGTCGACGAACTCATGCGCGCCGAAGTCGAGTGCCTTCTCACGGTCGGCGGCGCGTCCGGTGCCGATGACGTAAGCGCCGGCCTCACGTGCGAGCTGGGTCACCATCGTCCCGACTGCCCCGGCCGCGCCGTGGGCGAGGACGGTCTGGCCAGCCTGAAGACGGCCGTGCTGGAACAGCCCCTGCCACGCGGTCAGACCTGAGATCGGCAGGGACGCGCCTACCGTGAAGTCGACGTCGCCGGGCAGCGGTGCGAGGTTGCGTGCTTCGATCGCCACGTACTCCGCAAGGGTGCCGTCGCGGTGCCAGTCGGCGAGGCCGAACACCCGCTGCCCGACCGACAGCCCCGTCGTGCCGTAGCCGAGGGCCGTGACCACTCCGGCCAGCTCGTGGCCGGGGATCGACGGTGTCTTGTCACGGCCGGCGCGATCGGTCCAGGTCGATGGCCACTCCATCTCGGTCGGGACGAAGCCCGATGCATGAACCTGAACGATGACGTCATTGATCGCTGCGGACGGCTCAGGTCGCTCCGTGAGCGTCATCCCCGCCGTTCCCGCTGCCTGGTCGGTTACCACAATGGCTTTCATTAAGATCGTCCCCTTCCTCGTATGAGCTCGTAACACGATCACGAGCGGTACTTCTCCAGCCGGCTCCAGGAGATGAGGCTGCAGGCCAATGGGCCGCGTGCATCGTGAATTAGCAGGTCATCGGTCTGGCGTGCGTGGCGGTTCGGGTACTTGCGCCGGTCGGGGGCCGATCGCCAGTGCCGTGCCGCGCGCTTCTGCCCTGGAGCTTCTCGCCGCTGACGGGTATGACGAAGGTCAGGCGCGGCGGCCGTAGGTGCGCGGATCCAGAGGCTGCTCGGACTTGGGAAGCCCGCCGACCACGAGACGGTAGGAGTCGGTCACGAGCTCCTTCACCAGCTTCTCGTCGATGGTGCCCCCGCCTTCCGCCGTGATCCAGTGCTTCTTGTTCATGTGATAACCGGGGGTAATGTCTGCGTACTGCTCACGCAGCGCTGCGGCGTCGTCCGGATCAGCTTTCAGGATCACGACGGGGCGCCCCGGCATGTCGGTCATGAGCATGAAGACCTTGCCGCGCACCTTGTAGACCTTCCAGTCGGGGCTGAAACGATGCTCCAGGTCGACGCCGGGCAGTCCCACAGTGCAGTCGCCCGCGATCTTCTGCAGTTCCTGTCCGTCCAAGGTGATCAACTCCTCCATCGATCCGAGTGCCCTGACCGCCCGGCCAAGGCCCAAGGTGGCGTCTCCCGCATGGCCGCCACGAACGGTGGTGCCCGCACGCCGGCAACCTCAACGAGATCGTGTTACGAGCTCCATGTGTTGTCGGTTCCGGTCCCGGGTGGGTGTTTAGATGAAGGTGAACAGCTGGTCGGCGTCGAATCGCGAGATCGGCGTGGTGTACACCCTCTCCGGGTCGGGGTAGCCGAGGGCCAGCAGCACCGTCGTGCTGTGTCCGGTCTCGCGGATCTTGAACGCCTTGTCGACACTGGTCGGGTCGAACCCCTCCAGCGGCGTGGCCTCGACGCCGAGCTCAGCGGCCGCCATCATGGTCAGGCCCACCGCCATGTAGGTTTGCTTCTCCATCCAGTGGTTCAGGTCCTTGTAGCTGTAATTGCGCAGGCTGAGGAAGTCTCGGGTCATTGATTCCCACAGCTCCTGCTTTGACGGGTCAGGGAACCGGCCATCGGCCCTCTCCTTTGCGAACACCGCCTCGAGGTGGCTGTCAGGCACATCTGCCCGGGTGGTGAGGATGATGGTGTGCGACGCGTTCAGGATCTTCTCGGCGTTGTCCTTGAATCGTTCGCCCAGGTTGTTGGCGAGCCGCTCTTTGCCTTCGGGTGTGGCGAGGACGTAGAAGTGGTTGGGCTGTACGTTCACCGATGACGGCGTGGAGCGCAGGAACCTCAGCAACTGCTGAAGGGTTTCCTGCGGAATGGTCTTGCCGGGGTCGAAGTACCTGGTGAGGTGCTTGTTCATGAGCTTGTCGAGGTTCATGTCAATCTGCCATCTTCTTGCGATGAGTGGGTGAGGAGCGGTGTTTCGCAGGGTTTGAGCTAGTTCGTGCTGCGGGCAAGCAGGTCGCTGATGCGCTCGAAGCTGATTCCTGTCGTCGCGGCGGTGAGGTCACCCGCGACGAGAGCCTTGGTGGCCTGTTCGACTGCCTCCATTGCGTGGGTGTAGAGCGCTGGACCCACACTGATGCGCTTGACCCCGGCCTTCTGCAGTTCAGCGACGGTCAGCACTTTGTCCGCCGGCGAGATGAGGACGTTGACCGGTGTCGGCGCGACGGCGGTGACGATCGCGACGAGTGCGTCGAGGTCGGGTGGGTAAGGGGCGTAGAGCACATCCGCGCCGGCCTCGGCGAAGGCCGTCAGACGCCGGACGGTGTCGTCGAGATCGGGCCGCCCCTGGATGAAGTTGTCGGTGCGGCCGGTGACGACGATGCGCCCCTTGGCCGCCTCGACGGCGCTGCGTATGCGGTTGACCGCCTCGTCGAAGTCGCGGATCGGTTGATCGGGATTACCCGAGGTGTCTTCGATCCCGATACCGGCCAGTCCGGACTCGACGGCGGCTTCCACGGTCGCAGCGACGTCTTCAGGCGTGTCGCCGTAGCCGTCCTCGAAGTCTCCGTTGACGGGCAGCCCGGTGAGCCGGCCGAGTAGCCGCGCATGCTCGAGGTGCTCGCCACAGGTGACTTCGTGACGCCCGTCGGACCGGCCGAGTGTGGCGGCGAGTGCCGCCGATGATGTCGCGATCGCCTCGAAGCCGGCATCGGCCAGCATCAGCGCCGAGAGGCCGTCCCATGCGTTCGGCATGACGAAGCCACCGTCGCGGGTGTGCAGTGCCATGAACTCCTCATAGAGTTCGGTGGCCGGCATATCGAACCTTTCCCGAGTGATCGTTTTGGGGCGGTGAGTGGTGTACGGGCTGTGTGCGCGGCCTCGGCGGGGTCCCGGCGATCAGCCGGGCGTACCGGCCGAGTTGACGGCGGGTATGTTGATGTCGGTCTGGTTGACGTTGTTGATGAAGTTGGTCAGCAGGACCTGCACCGCCACCGTGACGATCGCCAGGATCTGCGGATCGGTGTACCCGGCGCCTCGCACAGCCGCGAGGTCCGCGTCGCTCACCTGACCGCGGCTCGCCACCACCTGCTGAGCGAAACGAGCGACCGCGGCGCGCTTGGGATCGATCGAGCTCCCGGCCCGGGCCAAGTCGATGTCATCGCTCGACATGCCACCGAGTTCGGACGATACGTACGTGTGTATCGCCAGGCAGTAATCGCAACCGTTGGCCTGCGACACGGCGAGCGCGATGGTGTGCCGCGTCTTCGCGTCCAGAACCCGGCCCAAGGTGCTTTGCAGGGTCGTGACGGCCTCGAGGACGGTCGGGTTCGACGCGAGAGTCGCGAACATGTTCGGGACGAAGCCGAGCTGTGCGCCGACGTTGTCGAGGATGCGCTTCGTTCCGTCGGGGACGTCGTCAGGAGAGAGGACGTTCAGTCGTGACATGGCGCATCAACCTCCGGTGTGTGTGTCAGTGGTCAGCGTCGAGCCCAAGTCGGTTCTTACTGCTTCAGGGCCCGGTCCTCGTCGCGGCCGTGAACACCGCCACCTTTTGGGCTTGCCAGCCCACTTGCTTCTGCAGTCAACGCTACTCGGTTCTGGGCTGTTAAGCCCAGTTTGAGGTATCGTGTGAAGCATGGAACGCACAACGGGAGCTCGGATGCCTCGCAAGCTCACAGACAAGGGCCAGGCGACGCAGCTTCGTCCTGGCAGTCATCGCGTGGCAGGCCGAGCGCATCCTCGCGTTCCATCGGAGTGAGCGCATCACCTGCTTCGACAGCCTGTAGTGGTTTCGGGAGTGGGCGGATTTCTGCGTCAGCTACGAGCACGCAAGACAGGCCTTGACGCTCACGACGAGCTCGCGAGTGGGTTGCGTCCTGGGAAGTGGTGTACGGGCTCCCACCTGGTCCGGGCGTTTGCTGGACCGCTTGTTCGGTCGTCCGGGGAAGTCTCGGGCGGCCTCCAGATGGTGCACGGTCAGCTCCCGTACCGCAGACGGGCCGATCTGCCCGAACTGTCGTTCCCTGCCCATCTCGATCTGCTCGATCTGCCGTTCGGCCACCCCGCACCCTGCACACTCTGATCGCCTGGACGCAGCCCCGGCTTTGCCGTCAATTGGTGTCACGAAGAACGCTCAGGAAGAGGTGTTCCGGTCCGCTTCGGAGGCATTCTTTGGATCCGATATCATCGAAATATGTCCCGTATTTTCCGGCGGGCGCGCGACGCAGGCCATGCCTCCACTTGCTCGGCTTCGCTCGTGCAGGCGGGCCTCCACCGCCGGGTCGCCGCGACATGCGCATGCACCCAGTGTGCGGACGCCCCTTCGCCTGGTCATGCACCGGCATCCGACGCCGCGCGGTCACGGATCACGAGACAGTTCTTGGTTCCCAGACACGGAAGCGAGCATGCCTTCCACTACGTGGAGGTCGGTCATCCGGGCCTTCACCTCGAGGGCGCATCTGCCATTTTCGCAGTCGAACGGGTTGCGACTCGTCCGCAGGCTCGGAGAATCGTCGGTGGACCCCGGCTGACGTCTCTCTGCCCTTGAGTTATCGAACTGCACAACAAAAAGCAACGATCCGCCCAGCGCTGCTCACCTCCTGAAGCGGCGCTCCCATCCCTGAAGGATGAAGTCATGTCCTACGATATCGAGAAGTCAAACGCCGAGTGGCGCGCGGAACTCAGCCCGGAGGAATACAGGGTGCTGCGCGGAGCTGAGGACGAAGCGGCGTTCACGGGAGAGTACACCGATGCAAAAGAGAAGGGTGTTTACTCTTGCAGGGCCTGCGGCGCTGATCTTTTCACCTCTGAGGAAAAATTTGACTCTCGCTGTGGCTGGCCTGCGTTCTACGACCCCAAGGATCTGGACTCGGTCGAAGTGCAGCAGAGCGAGTCCCCTTATCCCGTGGTTCGGTGCGCTCGTTGCGGGTCGTATCTTGGAGAATTGTTCGAGGGCGAGGGATTTGCGACACCGACGGACAAGCGATACTGCATCAACAGCCTCTCCCTGCGGCTGAAGCCTGGCGATTCCGAATAATGCGAATGAGCGGAGTTTGTGGAGTAGCCGCCGAGCTTTCCGGGTGAACATGGCCTGCTCAACGGGGGCGCGGATCTTGGTCGGGGGTCGGACGAAAATGACCCCCTACCTCTGTTGATGTTGGTCATTCCCCGGTGTCGGCCGTGGGAACCCGTCCGAGGTTGCGGCCGCGCATGCGGTAGCTGTCGCCCTTGAGCGAGATGGCTTCGGCGTGGTGGACAAGGCGGTCGATCATGGCGGCGGCGACGATGTCGTCACCGAAGACCTCGCCCCAGCGGCCGAAGGGTTTGTTACTGCTCACGATCACCGAGGCCCATTCATAGCGGTCCGAGATGTACTGGAAGAAGAGGTTCGCCACCTCGGGTTCAAAGGGGATGTAGCCGACCGCGTCAACGATGATCAGCAGGATGCGACCCAACCGGGTCGACTCATCGCTGAGCCCTCCCACTTGATGTGCTTCGGCCAGGCGGTTCACCCACTGGGCGGTGATGGCGAAGGCCACCCGGTGGCCGGCCTGGCGGGCCCGGATGCGCTGGTGCTCGAAGTCGAAGTCCTGCAGTGACTTGCGGGAGGGGAAGCAGGCTGCCCGGGCGCGTCCCTCGGCGCCATGCGAATCGCGAGCCGCGACCTCCCGCTGCAGGCAGGCGACCAGATACTCCTCGCGGCTCCAACCTCGTCACGGGCCTGCTCGGCGAGTCGGGTGGCCGCATCCCGCGAGGCCGGGGCCTTCAACGCCTTGGCCAGGTAGACGAGTTCGGAGGAGACATCACGGCTGTTCGCCGTCTGCTTGGCAGCCATCACGCGACTCCCTCGCCGGTGCTGAGGCCGCCGTCGATGACACCGAAGACCCGGTCATAGGTATTCAGCGACCGCTCTTCGACTTCCCTGGTCACCGTCGGTGCCGCCTTCTTGCCCACGGCCGCCTTGCGGGCCGCAGCGGCAGCTGCCGCAGTGATCAGGGTCGGTGATGGTCTGATGGCGGGCCCAGCTGCGGGCATCACGGGCGACCTCGACGCCGTCGCAGGTAGCACCGGTGGCCGCCCTGCCTGGCCGAAGCCGAGCGGAATGTGCCGGGCGGGAACCAGAGGTCGCACTGGCCGATCTCGCCCGGCTCATAGACCGTCCGCAAGGCCGGATCCGCAGGCCGGTAGGCCGGCCGCAAGTCCCGAATGCGGTCCTTGAGCACGGTCAGGCCCCGGTCCCGGCCGATCCGCTCGGCCATCAGAGTCGCCGGCATCTCGGGCCACTGCTCGAGCAGTTCGCGGATCTGCCGTTCGACCGCGTCCCCGATCGAGCCTTTCGGCGTCCGCTGGTACTTCGGCGGCGCGTCGTCCGCGATGGCCCTGCGGACGGTGTTCCTCGAGATCCCCAGCTTCCTCGCGATCGCCCTCACCGGCATCTGCTCGGCCCGGTGAAGCCGACGGATCTCTGCCCGGAAACACACCGTCCGGACGGAGGCCAGGTAAGCCCGGTGTACGTGGAAGGGCAGTAGTCACTCACCCCGTCCGGTCCCGCCGGCATCCCGAGGATTTCAGCCCAGGGTGGGATAGCCGCCGGCAGCGAGGTCGGCGATCAGGCTCGGGTGGGTGGGCTCCCAGCCGAACCGTTCCCGGGTCAGCGCACTCGACGATGGCATGTCAAGGGCGAACAGGCGACCGATGAGGCCGAAGCGCTCGGGCGGCGCCGACTCGACCGGCATCGCGAGAACGCCGCCGATAGCCTCGGCCAGCGACCTCATGGTGTCGCCCCCGTCGGCTACCGCGTGCAGGACTGTGCCCGGCGCAGCATCCTCCAGCGCGATGCGGAACAGTGGGGCGACGTCAAGCCGGTTGACCGCTGGCCATCGCTGCGTGCCGTCGCCGACGTACGCAGACACGCCCGTTTTTTGCGCGGCGGCGATGAGCACCGAGCCGAAGCCGTATGCCGACCCGCGCTGGTGCACGGAGCGTGGCAGCCGCACGACAGAGGACCGGACGCCCTGGGCGGCCAGGGCCAGCACCGCCTCGGAATTGCGGCCGCGGCCACCGACCGGACCGTTGGTGGTTTCGGGGTCCTCCTCGGTGGAGACGTGGCCTGACAACATCGGCGTGAGGCCGGCATGCACGAACGGCTTGCCACTGCCTGCGAGTGCAGCCGCGAGGGTCTGCACGGCGCGCGCTTCCTCGTAGATGCCCTGCGCCAAGTTGCTCCAATCGTTGCTGAAGGCCAGGTTGATGACACCATCGGCCTGCGCGGCGCCGGCGCGGAGGCTGTCAAGGTCGGTGAGGTCGCCGCGGAGCGGCGTCCCGCCAGCGGCGCCGACGGCCGTAGCCGCGGCATCGGAGCGGACGAGACCGAGGACCTCGTGACCAGCGGCGATGAGTTCAGGAACGACAACTGAGCCGATGCTTCCGCTGGCGCCAGTGACGAACACGCGCATGGAGGCTCCAGATGACTGCTGCGACGCTGCGTCGCAGGATAAGTACTGGCGGTCCGAGCCGTTCGCGCGCCGCCCGCCGCTGGAACATCCCCGGCGAGGCGACCGGATCTTCTCAGCCCCAACCACCACTTTATCGGTGCATTCATGTCGCGCCGGGAACTTGACCGGGGGGCGACGACGAGAGGGCGCCGGCGCCTTCAAGGCCTGCTGACCGGCGCGGGCCCGCTCGCGGTGCGGGACATGGCCGCGCGCCCCAGTGACCCCCGCATTCCAGGCGTCCCGAGCGTCTACCCGTCGTGAGAGAGCCGACATTCGAACACGTTGTGGCGGACCAGGGGCCCACCGTGTACCGGGGGGTCCTGGCTGTGGCAAGCCGGTGGGATGCAGAGGAGGCCTGGTCCGAGACGTTCCTGTCCGCCCTGGGCAGTGGCGCGCAGAGCGGCGGCGGACGGCATCCGCAACCTCTGCGACAGGACAGCCGTGCCCAGCAGCCCGCTCGTGGAGGGGCTGCACACGCGACTGGCCCGGGACGCGGACGACGCGGGCATCCTGGACGTCGCCTATCTGACCCTCGACAGCCCCGGCCCCGCGGCGGCGGGGCGCCGGATCGAGGGAGCCAGAAAAAAGGACCTTGAGGTCCTTTCTTTGGTCCTGCTACCGTCCGGACAGGTAACCTGACCGACGTGGCGGAACAGGCGCGCGAGAAGAGTGGCTCCCGGCTGACTGAGCGAGGGCGGGCAACCCGCGAGCGCATCCTGAGGGCCGCTGCCGACATGATGCACGTCAGGGGAGTCGCCATGACCACCCTCGACGACGTCAGGGCGGCCAGCGGAACGAGTAAGTCGCAGCTGTACCGCCACTACCCCGACAAGGAAGCGTTGATGCGTGACGTCGTCGCGCTGCAGGCCACCGAAGTGCTGGAACGGCATCAACGACACCTGCAGCGCCTCAACTCCATCCGTGGGCTGGAGCGCTGGAGGGACGCAGTCGTCGAACGGAACGCCCTGCACAACGGGGCCTACGGCTGCCCGCTTGGATCCCTGGCGAGCGAGCTGGCCGACCGGGACGAGGAGGCCCGCAAGGCGATCGACCGGCACTTCACCGTCTGGCAGGGCCTCATCGAGGCGGGGCTGGTCAGGATGAGGGACTCCGGGGTGCTACGGCCGGAGGCTGACACTCAGGCGCTCGCCACGGGCATCATGGCCGCCCTTCAGGGCGGGTACCTCCTGTCCCAGACCGCTCGGGACGTACACCCGATGCGAGTCGCACTCGACATGGCGATCGCCCACGTCAGGACATTCGCGGCAGCTCCCGAGGACCGCAGCGGCCGAAGCCTCGAAGATGGGGAGTCGGCCCGCTAGGTGTCTTGACCCGAGCGTGGTGTAGTCCTAGCCGGTGGTGCGGCGGCGGTCGGGACAGGTGGCAGGGTCGTGGACTCGCCACCCGGTCTTCGCCGTGATCAAGCCTGACCGGCGTTGACAACGCTCGTGATCAATACAGCTGGCGCGTCGGCGGCGGGCGAAGGCCACAGCGCCCTGACCGTGACGGGCGGCTCTGGTGCAGTGACGCTCTCAGGGGCGCTCCACGTGAAGGGTTCGCTCGTGTGTCCGCGAGGCGTCGGGTCGGCCGGTCGCGCCAGGCGGCTGCCCATCGAACGCGGCCGATCCGGCCGGTCTGACGTGCAGTCTTGGCGGGCGCGTAGGGCCGCGGCCGCCACGCGGCCCGGCGCAGCCCGTATCTTGATAAAGGAAAAGGACTCTCAAGTGCCGAAAAAAGTAAGTGGCGCAAGGTACGTTGCTGCTACGGGAGCGCTTGGGGAAGCAGCTGCTGGAAGTGCTTCAACCTCAGCTTCACCGCCGACGCGATCGCGACCTCTCGCGACTACCTCGCTCGCCGCGGCGTGTCAGGCCAGGCGCTGGACCGGATGCACTCAGCCTTCACCCGATCGGTGATGCTCCACGTGACCGCGTGGAAGCCACCGTACGTCGCCCCTGAGAACTGGTGAGGTTCAAGGGGAGGGTCATCGGGCTACCGGGGCCACGCCGTCCACGGCCTGCTCCGTGGCCAAGGAGCGTCTGGCACGCGCTGACGCACAACCTCGCCATCGAGCTGGCGGGCGAGGGTATCCGGGTGAACGCCGCCGCCCCGGCCGTGAGCTCGACACCAGTCCGAGCGCGCTGTACAAGACCGTCTTCGACGCGCGCAGGAAGCTGCGCGCTCAATTGGCGGCCGCCGGGCACTTCGACTGACTGCGCAATGTCTGGACCGACGTCGCGACGAAGGCCGGAGGTGCCGCTGAGGGCTGTGGGAGAGAAGGGAGACAAGAGGCGGGTGTTCCGCGTCGCTGATATTTTTTAGGGGCGCCAGCCCTGCTACGACGAGCCGATTGGACGGCCAGCATGGCGATCATCTCGCGCGGTTTCCACGGCCGACGGCCGCCCGCGGGCAGGAAGCTGCCACCCGGACAGTACGAGACCACGGGCTTTCCGGTCCTCTCGGCCGGGCCCACGCCGTGGATAAGCACAGACAAGTGGGAGCTGTCCGTCACCACGGAGACCGGGAGGCGGCACAGCTGGGACTGGGCCGCCCTCACGAAGCTGCCGTCGGAAACCCCGACAGTAGACCTCCACTGCGTGACCAAGTGGTCGAAGTTCGGCACCCGGTGGCAGGGGGTGTCTTTGGACGTCCTGCTCGCCGATGTCGAGACGGCTGCCGAGTACGTCCTCGTCTCCTCCTACGGGGGCTACACCACGAACCTCCCGCTGGAGGATCTTCTGGACGGCAAGGCCTGGATCGCGTACGGCTACGACGGCCGGCCGCTCGCCCCCGAGCATGGCGGTCCGGCCCGACTGCTCGTCCCGCACCTCTACCTCTGGAAGTCCGCGAAGTGGGTGCACGGACTGGAGTTGCGGGAGAAGGACATCCCGGGGTTCTGGGAGAGCGCCGGCTACCACAATTACGGAGACCCGTGGCAAGAACAGCGGTATCGAGGAGACTAGGCGACCGGCTCCGATGGAGGGTCGCCGAGGTGACAGAACGTCGCGCTGAGTCCGCGACGGCCGTCACACTGGTGCTGGAGGTGCCGGAATGGCCCGGCCATCTGGCAGGCCAGCATGTGGACATCCGGCTGACCGCGGAAGACGGTTACAGCACACAACGCAGTTACTCCATCGCTTCGGCCCCGGACGGAACGCGCCTGGAACTCACAGTGCAGCGCGTCGTTGAGGGCGAGGTCTCTCCCTACCTGGTCGACGAGCTCATGCCCGGCGACCAGCTGGAACTGCGGGGACCGGTCGGAGGCTGGTTCGTCTGGCAGCCGGAGCAGGAAGAACCGGTCCTGCTCGTGGCCGGAGGCTCCGGGCTGGTGCCGCTGATGTGCATGATCCGCTCGCGGCGTGCAGCCGGCAGCCGGGTTCCCTTCCGGGTGCTGTACTCCCTGCGATCGCCGGCCGAGCTGCTGTACGGGCCAGAAATCCGCCAAGGAACACCAGGGGTCGACCTCACACACATCTACACCCGGGAAGCGCCGCAGCAGTCCGCGCGACCCCCGGGCCGCATCACACCCGACGACCTGGCACGCCACGGATGGCCACCGGACTTCGCGCCCACCTGCTACGTCTGCGGACCCACGGCATTCGTCGAGAAGGCAGCTGCCTACCTGGTGCTCCTCGGACACGACCCCGAGCGAGTCCGCACAGAGCGCTTCGGCGGAGGAGAAGACTGAGATGACGGCAGGCACACCGGCAGACACCGCCGGTATCCCACCCGACGCAGAGGGCGGCTACATCGACGGCAACGCGCTGGCCGGCCCTCTGGCCGAACTCTTCGCGGTCGACCTGACAGCAGCGACCAGCCAGTGCGCGCACTGCAGCAATACAGGGCCCGTCGCACGCCTGCACGTATACCGCCAGGCACCGGGACTGGTAGCCCGCTGCCAGCAGTGTGGACAAGTAATGCTACGTCTGGTGCGCGCACCGGAGACGGTCTGGCTGGACACGAGCGGCATCACAGTACTGTCGATCCCCGTCGGCGCCGACTGAGCCACCCATGGCCTCCCTTGCGGATGGCACGTCGTCGCCGTCGGGGCGGCAAGAACGGCCATCTCTTCTGTTCGGTGGTGCCCGCCATGACCGGAAGGCGGGGCCGCCGGAAGCTGGTGGGCCACCGCTCGGGTTTGTCACCTCAAGCGGAGCCCGGGGCTACTGGAAACGGCCGTCGAAGGAGGTACCGCTCCTCAGGTCGGAGAACCGAAGGCCGACGACTGCTCCCCCTTCCACCACCCAGCGCAGATCGTAGGACGCTTGGTAGGAGGGCGGCCAGAAGGAGCAGAAGCGCCCATTCTCGTCGACGGACCAGGTGCCCTCCGTCTGGTGCCCTGCCTCGAAGTAGGAGGTGCTCCCGTCGGGTTGGAAGGTCTGGGTCGTGCCATCGCCGTAGGCCAGGCGGCCTGCGGTGACAGCGGTGGGGATCTGCTCAGGCGGCACGATGGCGCCGTCTTCCGGGTGCAGGTTGTCGATGTTCCTGGTCACAGTGCGCTCCTTCTCCCGAGCCCGACGGTTCCGTTGCTCGTGAGGTCCGGCGGGCGTCTTCTGGCTCAGCGCGGCGAAGATGATCCCATTGGAGGGGGTCTGCTCTATTGGAGTTGGCCGCCTCCGGCCCGTCGAGGGGACTCGACCCCTTGGGCGCCGCAGCACATGAGTGCTTTCCGTACTGCTGTACACGGGTATCGGCTGGGGCCCTGCTGGGCCCGAGCCGCAAGACGGGGCGCCGAGCCGCCATGCCCTTCGAGCTCCGGGGCCCTGCCCTGGTTGCCGGTCATCGGCTCTCGGCGGCGTCCTCTTCCGTCGTCTCGAAGACGCTCCGGTACTGGCCGTAGCCCTCCTGCTCCAGATCCTCCAGGGGGACGAAGCGCAGCGAGGCGGAGTTGATGCAGTACCGCAGTCCTCCGTGGTCGCTGGGCCCGTCCGGGAACAGGTGCCCGAGGTGGCTGTCCCCTTGAGCCGACCGTACTTCGACGCGGACCATGCCGTGGCTGGTATCGGGCCTCTCGACGACGTGGCCGGACTCCAGAGGCCTCGTAAAGCTGGGCCAGCCGGTCCTGCTGTCGTACTTGTCGATCGAGGCGAAGAGGGGCTCCCCGGACACGACGTCCACGTAGATACCGGGTGCCTTGTTGTCCCAGTAGGCGTTGGAGAACGGGGGCTCCGTCTCGTCTCGCTGGGTCACACGGTACTGCTGGTCGGTGAGCTGTGAGATGCGCTGTGGGCTCTTGCTGTACTCCGGCATGCCTACCTCCCAGACGGTGCTGGAGTGTCTCTTTTAACCTATTCGCGTCATGCATGCCCGGACTCTTACCGTGTCGCAGGTGTGCGAGGGCCGCGGGTGAGGGCCTCCCCAGGGCGCGGTGCACGGGCGGACCGTTGACGTGGTGGGCAGAAACGGCCGCCCGTCGCGAGCCCGGCTGCCTCCCCTCACGACCGGGACGGGAGGAAGAGGACCGGGTTGCCCAAGCTGCCCCCATCGCTCGTGCCCGACCCGTAGCGGCGACGCTGCGTTGCAGGTCGCCCTCGACAGGCCGGGCACGTATGTGGACGCGTGCTTCCAGGCGGCAGGGATCGTCCTGGCGGTCGCGTCCGGCGACGGCCGACTGGACGGTCGCGCGCACCGTGACGCCGGGTCCCGACCACCTGGCGGTCTGGGCTTTCGCGAGTGACGTCGCCGTCGTCGCCACCGCGTGGGACCTCGTGCAGCGCCAACGGGACGCAGGGGTTCAGGAGGGGGCATCCAACTCGGGACGGTGCTGATCTCGTATGCGTTGGGCACGACGGGAAGGGGGCCTCCAGCACCCGCCACTTCCCGCGGGTCTGCGCCGCTACTCGCCTGGCTGCGCCTGTTCACCTCTGATGCCCTTCGCGGCCTCCGCTTCCTCGGCTGAGATGTCCTCGGCGATGGCAAGCACCCGCCGCAGGCTGGCGGAGGGAATCACGACGCCACCGGCGCTGTCCATGTAGATGTAGTCACCGGGGCTCACGCACACGCCGGAAATCTCAACAGCCACAGCGCAGGCGTACGGCATCACCGTGTCGCCGCCCCATCGGACCGCCTCCCCCCTGCACCAGGTAGCGAAGCTGTAGCCACGCAACTGGCCGAAGTCACGTAGCCGGCCGTCGGCGAGGACGCCGGCCAGCCCGGTGCCGTCTGCCCTGGCAAGCTTCGTGCCCCCGCCATGGGACACGTCGGCGTGCCCTCCACTGGAGAGCACGAGCACCTGGCCCGCCCTGGGCGGGTTCCCGAGTGCTCCGTAGAAGTAGTACCGGAAGTCATGGGGGCCCTCTGCCGCCAGGTCCTCGCGGTAGGGGAGATAGGAGATGGTGGCTGCCGGCCCGAAGAGATACCGGAGAGGGTCGGGGCTCGACATGGCGGGTATGTGCGCTCGGTGGCCGTGGACCCGGTTCATGGCGTCGACGAGCGTGGCGCACCCCAGGCGGGCTGCCTTCTGAGCCAGTGTGTCGTCCTCCATCAGCTTCTCTCTCAAAGGGCCATGGGCTGGCTATGTCCGGCGTACCGCCGGGGCGCCGTCAGGTACCTCGGCGGGGCCGGAGCCGCGAAGGCTGAGCGTGCCCGGCTTTCTGCATGCTGGATGCCAGAGCCTCCGTCCGCCGGGCCGGCACCCGCACCGCCGACACTCCGCCGCGGTGGCCAGTGACGAATACGTATGCCGGAGAACTGCGCCTAGCGTGTGAGGGTTCTTACTGCACTCACCCTTTCAGTGTCGCGTTCACAGGCTTGCAGGGCATCTTGGCCACCGTTCTCGCCCCGGCGTCCTGTCGGGGCCGCGTTGCGTCCTCTTGCTCCTATGTCAATCAGGCTGCTTGCCGAAGGGAGTCGTGGTGAATGCCGATGTGGGCGTCGTTGAGGAGGGCACGGTAGACGACGTCGGAGAGTCGCCGTCGCGGTGCGCGTATGGCTGGCTTCGGTGCTGGTGTTGCGCGCTTCCTTGCGTCGCAGAAGGTAGGCGCGGGCATCGGGATGGTAGTCGGCCTGAGTGATCGCGATGCGGTGTAGGGCCGCGTTGAGCGGCCGGTTTCCAGTGCGGGCGAGGCGATGTGGCCGAGGGTCGTCGCGGCCTATCCGCTGCAAACGCCGCGGCAGCGAAGGGCGAACAGGTACCAGCCGCGCTCAGCGCAGGAAGCCTCGTCCGCAGCAGCCGCGCCACGGAGGGCGCAGCGCCGACGGAAGCACCCTCTACACCGGGAGGGGCTCGGGACAAGGGACACCCGGTCGGTCGACGCCGACGACCACGACCCCTTCTGCTCCTCCAGGCCCTCCGACCGCGGGGCTCGTAACAACCCCCTGCATGGCGCGGGAGCGGCGAGTCCACAGCCTCCGCCTCTCGGAAACCAGCGGCGGAGCCCGCTTCCAGGTCCTCTGAGACCCCTGCCGGCACACCGACAAGTCGACGCTCAGGCGCAGCGCCTCCTGCCTGCCTCGCGCGAGGGAGTGGGCGAGCGCTCGCTTAGAGCGCTTCCGCCAACTCCACTCAGTCACCGCACCATTGCCGCGCGGACAGGAGCCGAGGCCGGCCACCGTGTCACGAAGCTGCCCTTTGACGCAGTCGGGTGCCGCACCGTGTGTCGTGTTTGGAGACCACAGTTTTAGGCACGTTGGCGCCACCAGCGCCCGGGAGAAGCTGGCGCCGGGACACTGGGGCCGGCGTCCTGCCCTCGAATAACCGTGATGCGCTGCAACCGCGTCGGCCGACCCTGGGATGCCGGCGGCGCGGGCTCTTGACATGATGGGACAAGTGCCAAGAAAACGCCCCTCCCGTCGGCCGAGTTGAGGCGCACGGGTTGAGGCCGGTGCACACACGATACTCGGGCAGGGTCCGCCTCGGGCCTGCGGCTGCGCAGGGAAGCGCAGACGCCACCACTGACCGCCGTCGGGGCAGCGCCTGTGCGAAGACAGGAGAATGCCATGGCCGCGCACACCGCTATCGCCAGGTTGCACTCCGGGGGGATAACGGCGAGCCGATTCGGACTCGTGCTGAACCTCGCCAGCATCGGACGGCTCAAGTTCGAGGATTACGAGGTGGAGAACATCCGTCCTGTGGTCGTCTCGAGCCCACTGCTGCGACGGCCGCTGAGAGCGCTCGGAGAGACGAGACTGGCCAAAGCCATCGGGATCACTGAGATCACGATCGCCGGGATGATCTCCACCGGGCGGTGGGCGCCCAGAGTCTCGGCAGTCGGCAGCCTGCTCGCGGCCGGGATGTTCACCGTCACGCTCAGTTTCCTGATCAGCACTCCGGAGGCGTGGCACCAGCGGGGGCGAGAGCCGAAGCTCTCGCCGGCCGGCCAATTTCTGATCAAGGACGTGGTGCTTCTGGGTGCTTCCCTGATCACCGCTGCGGAGTCGCTGAGCAGAAACCGACGACCATAGCCTGTCACTGCTCCCCTGCCGCCCGTGACGCCTCGGACATCCAAGGACCCTTTGAACTCAAGGGTCTCCGTCAGCGACCAGGCACTTGCCGGTGACCTGGATGGCGGAAGCACGTCGGGCCGTGCCAACCCATCCCGTGCGTCCATCCTGGGCGTAGGCGGGCCCTCCATTTGCACAGACCGTAGGGCCCCCTCAGCCAGCCACAGCTGCTCCCTGGCAGTCCGCAGCCATGGGCGGTGCCGGCACCTCGGCTGGGTGTGCCCACTCCGGCGTGAATGCCCACGGTTTGCAATCAGGCGTACGCAGGCGTACCAGGACAACCCTGCAGCGCGTCGCTGGGACGGTAGTCCCCTGAAGAAAAGGTCCAGCCGCGTAAGAACTCGACCGCCCACAGCGCTAAAGACCCGCGCTCGAGTCGGTCGCTGACCCGTCTCGGAGCAGTGTCAGCACGGCTGGCTTCCCTCACAGAACCCGGCGCCCCGCTGCCGCCGACGCCGCGGCGGTGCCCGACGAGGAGAGAGAGTGTTATGAGAGCGACCATCCAGGGCCGAGTGCTGGCCGAGGCGTCCGACGACGAGATCGTCATGATCGAGGGGAACGTCTACTTTCCTCCGGGCACAGTGGCGCAGGAACTCCTGAGCGAGAGTGAGACTCCCTACACGTGTCCCTGGAAGGGACGCAGCCAGTACTTCAACGCTGTCATCGACGGGAAGGTCGTGGACGATGTGGGTTGGAGCTACCCCGCCCCTCTCGCCAGCGCAGTGAAGCGCGTCGGGCGAGACTTCTCCAAGTTCGTTGCCTTCAGCCCCTTCGTAACCGTAGACAGCCACGGCTGATCTCACGTACAGACACACCGGATGCTCCTGGCGCCGCGCACGTGCTGGGCAGTCGTACCGTCACGCCCCGTCGCTGCGCCAGTGCGACTCGTCGGCCGTGAGATGCAACGGAACAGCGGCGCGCCCAGGCCCGGACCGGTCTCACGCGAGGTGCCACACGGACAGTATCCGGCGCCTCTTCGGACGAGCATGCCGTCTACCGCACCTCTACTGCTCGTCGACGTGCAACTCGACCGCCTGCCCCTGCTAGGGAAGGCGCACTACGATCGGGGCTGTGCCGAGGTGCTTTCAGCCTGCGGCCGGACCACAAGCCGCCGACGGCACGTTCCCCGGTCAACCGGCCCCTGCGCCGGTCGGCCCAGGTCGGCGTAGGGATGGTCTGGTGGGCGCAGGGCACGCCGCCAGGGCCGCCGCTGCGCAGGCGTAGGCACGCTCGGGCGGCCTTCACGGCCCGCCTCACCCCCCTGGAAGGTGCGGGAAACATGACAAGTGCGTTGAAGGACCTCTCGGACGCTGGTGTGTCCGTGTGGCTGGACACCCTGTCGCGCGAGCGGATCATCTCGGGCAGCCTGGCGGAGCTGATCAGCAGCCGCCACGTGGTGGGCGTCACCACGAACCCGACGATCTTCAGGGACGCAATATCGCACGGAACGGAATACGGGGCCCGGATGTCCGACCTCGCGGTTCGCGGAGTGTCAGCCGAGGAGGCAGTCCGCACCATCACCGCGTCGGATGTACGCGATGCCGCCGACATCCTTCGCCCCGCTTTCCTCGCGTCCTACGCCGGCCAGGACGGCCGCGTCTCCATCGAGGTCGACCCCCACATGGCTCACGACACCACGGCGACGATCGCCGAGGCACGTCACCTGGCCTGGCTCGTAGACCGCCCGAACACATACATCAAGATCCCTGCGACCAAGGCGGGCCTGCCCGCCATCGCCGAGACCATCGCCCAGGGCATCAGTGTCAACGTGACCCTGATCTTCTCGCTGGCACGCTACCGGCAGGTTGCTGACGCCTATTTGACGGGCCTCGAGAAAGCCCACGCCGCTGGGCGCGACCTGTCGCAGATTTCCTCGGTCGCATCGTTCTTCGTCTCCCGCATGGACACGGAGGTCGACAGGCGCCTCGACGCCCTCGGCACGCCGGAGGCCAGAGCCCTCCGGGGCAGGGCCGCCGTCGCCAACGCCCGCCTGGCCTACGAAGCCTTCGAGGAGGTCTTCTCCGGTGAGCGCTGGAACCGCCTGCTCCGTTCGAGGGCGAACAAACAGCGCCCGCTGTGGGCTTCGACGGGCGTCAAGGACAGCGCGTACGAGGCCACCAAGTACGTCGCCGGTCTGATCGCCCCCGGCACGGTGAACACCATGCCCGAGGCAACGCTGCTCGCCGTCGAGGCACAGGGGCTGGCCGCAGGCAGCGATGTCCGCAGCACATACGACGAGGCCCGGGCCGACCTGGAAGCGATCGAGCGCCTGGGTATCCCCTATACGGAAGTCGTCCAGCAGTTGGAGGACGAGGGCGTGGCAAAGTTCCAGGAGTCCTGGGACGGCCTTCTCACAGCAACCGCGGCCCAGCTCCGAACCGGCACACACAGGCTGCACACGCGGCAATGAGAAACGCCCCTCCGGAACACCCCGATTCCCGGGCGCTGCCGCACCTCCCGCACCGTGTTCCCTCCTCCCGGGAGAGCGGCGTGAACCGCGTCCACGGAGTCGCCAGCAGCATCTCGACATGGCTCGAAAGCGCAGCCTGCCCGGGATCTCGACACCGAACTGTTCCTCCCCGTAAGCCCGGAGCGCCCCGGCCGGCGTCAGGCCGACGAAGCGAACGCCGTGCGCAAGCAGTGCCCTGTCCGCCGACAGTGCGCCAGTTGGGCTGTCACCAAAGCACAGCAGTACCGAATCTGGGGTGGAGTGGACAAGGAAGAATTGGTCCTGACCCGCAGGAGAAAACGCCTCAGCACCCGGAAACGGTCCAGCTACCGGCCTGACGCCTGAGACGGAGCAGGCCGTCCGCGTCAATGACTTGAGCACGCGGAGACAGTGCAATTCGCGTGGAAGAAGGGATCTGACCCGGTTTGGATTTTCCACACGTCCCTCAGCACGAAGTACAGGTCGTGCAACTCCTCGTATCGCCGGTGCACCGGTTCTCCGGACGGCCCGCCCAGGGGCCGTCAGCGGATCCTGTCGGGGGGCTGGTGCAGCAGATCCATGTACGCAGTCATCTCGGAATCGTCGGCGACCGGTACTTCGCCCAGCCGGCTCACCGGGACGCGGCCGTGACCATCATGGCGGAGGAGAACCTGCCCACAAGCATTGATCCCGCTGTCGACCTCCGACAGACGCGACGGAACATCCTGCTCCGAGGCATCGACATCGACGCCTACGTCGGTTGGACCGTAGAACTCGACACCGGCGACGGCCCCATTGCGTTCGCCGTCAACCGCGCTGCACGGCCCTGTGCGTGGATGGACACTCTCATCGGGCCCGGGGCGCAGCGTGCGCTACGCGGCAAGGGCGGCGTACGGTGCACGCCGCTGTCAGACGGCGTGCTCCGTGTCGGCAGGGCGAGTTTCCACCTGGTCGGGCCGCGCGAATGGCGCTAGTGCCGCGGCAGGCAACGTTTGCCCGTCAAGGAGCGGCGTCCGGTGCGTTCTCCGGGGGTACCCCCTGCTCGAAGAGCTTGGGGGAGCGTGCCGGGCGTCGCGACGGGGCGAACGTTGCCTGCTGGGGCACTAGTACTCCAGCCGGACCGGCAGTGCGTACAGCACCCGGAACGGTGCCCGGGTGCCGGCCTCCTCCCGTGCGCGGACCATGCACATCAGAGGCACGAGTCCCGATCCGCCCGCCGCCAGCAGAACCGGCTCGGTCTGCTGCTCCAGACGAACCACCCGCCGACAGGCCCGCTCAGCTCCAACTGGTCCCCGGCACGAACTCGTCCACGAGGTGGGGCGACACTTTCCCGCCAGGCGTGCGCTGGACCGTCAGCTCGAAGCCCCGGCCGTTGGGGGCCGAGGCGATCGAGTAGCTGCGCTGGGTGCAGTAACCGTCTTCTGCGGTCAGCCTGACGTATACATGCTGGCCGGCCAGGTGCCCGGGTCAGCCTGGCAGGTCCAGTATCAGGGTGACGGCCGTCGCCGACTCCACGCGCCGACTCGTTACGTCGGCGGTCCGGGTCCGCCATCGGAGCCGGTCGCCTAGTCTCCCTGATACCGCTGTTCTCGCCATGGGTCTCCGTAGTTGTGGTAGCCGGCGCTCTCCCAGAAGCCGGGCACGTCGCTCTGCCTCAGCTCGATCTCGCGCACCCACTTCGCGGACTTCCACAGGTACAGGTGCGGGACCAGCAGCCGAGCGGGGCCACCGTGTTCGGGTGCCAGGTCGCTGCCCCCGTAGCCATAGACGATCCACGCTTTGCCGTCGACCAGGTCGGCGAGGGGGATGTTCGTGGTGTAGCCCCCGTACGAGGTGACGAGAACGTGCTCTGCGGCCGTCTCCACGTCCGCCAGTAGAACGTCCAGGGACACGCCTTGCCATTCGGTGCCGAACTTCGACCACTTCGTCACACAGTGCAGGTCGACCGTCGGAGACTCCGCCGGGAGTGCCATCAGGTCTGCCCAGTCCCACACGTGCCGTCTCCCGGCTTCCGTGGTCACGGACAGCTTCCAGTCGTCCTGCCGGATGCGGGGGGTAGGCCCGGCGGACAGCACCGGGAACCCGGTCGTCTCGTACTGTCCAGGTGGCAGCTTCGTGCCCGCCGACGGCCTTCGACCGTGGAAGCCGCGCGAGATGAACGCCATGCTCGCCGTCCCTGTTAGTCCGGGGTGGCCCCTGTGGGCCCCTTCGAAGGTGAGCGCCCGGGCGGAGCGATTCCTTACCTCCGGCGCCTCGGGAAAATGAGTACCTGAGGGCGCCGCCCGGGGGACGACTGCCAGGCCCCCGGGGCGTGTGCGGCCGCGGTGCGAACCGCCTGGTCAGCGTTGCCCGTGCCGACGTAGTCGCCGCTGCATCAGCCCGCGGCGCTGAGATGTCCGCCGGCTATCAGCTGAGCTCGCAGTTTCTTACGGGCGTCGAACATCGTCTTGTAGAGCGCGTTGCGGTTCGTCTCCAGCTCACTGGCCAGCGCTTCCAGGGGGACTCCGTTGACGACGGCGGTGAACACCTGCCGCTGGCGGGCGCTCAGTGTCTGGATTGCGTCACGCACAGCTTCGGCCAGCTCTCGCGCCTGCCAGTGGCTGACGGGGTCGATACCGGAACGGTCGGGCACTTGCGCCCATTCGTCCAAGTCGACCCGGGCATTTGAAACACGCCAGAAATGGCGGCCCAGTTTGCTGGACACCTCAAGCACGACGAATCGGAACGCCCATGTGGTGAACCTGGCGTCGCCTCGAAATTCCCGAATTTTGCGTGTGATCCTCATCAGTGCGTCGGCGGCCGCCTGGTGGGCGAGATCGTTCAGCTCGGGCCCGGTAATCCGGTAACGAGGACCCCGACGAAACACTTCGTCCATGGCAATCCGCACCAGCATTTCATGCAGCCGCGTGCACGCCTGCTCGAACTGCGGCCCACGGCCCTCCTCGAGCGCGTCCACCCAGGCGGCGGATTCCGGGTCGAGTTGCCCTCGGCCCTCGGCGGGCCGTGCTGCCGGGGCACAGCCGCTGCTTCCGGCACGTCCGTCCGGAGCTGAGTGGCGCGTTCTTCTGACATCCACAGAGTGCATGGCCTTCAATCCTCAGGTCATCTCGTGCGGACAAGCCAAACACAAGACCCATCTATAGGCCGTCTACGCGAAGTCGCTGTTTTTCTTTCGCCGTGCACGCATCCCGAGATTTCACGGACGGGGGTTTCCGGCGTATTTCAACGAGTAACTCGCGCGCGTCGTGGGGCGCGCATTCCCGTACTGTCGCGGTCGGCTGGTGAGCAGGCCGGTCCACGCAGGCCCGCGACCCTCCACGCCGGTGGCGGGCGGTCACGCTGTGTGCAGCCCGGGCGTGTGCTGCTGCAGCAGCCAACGCAGCTGTCGCCGCCCCCTGTGGATGCGCGACATTACGGTGCCCACAGGGATCCCCATCGTTTCCGCGATCTCGCGGTAGGAGAGACCCTCGACGTCTGCGAGGTACACAGCGAGCCGGCGCGGCGGGGAGATCTGGCGGAAGGCTGCTTGGAGGTCGGGATTCACGATTCGCTCCAGCGCTTCTGCCTCGGCCGACTTCGGTGCTCCGGAAGCATGGGCGCCAAGACGCGCCAGCTGCTCGTCTTCGACCTCGGAGGAGAGGCACAACTGCGGTCTGCACTGCTGTCCACGGCGGGTAGATATGTACTGATTGATCATGATCTTCTTCATCCAGGCCGCGAAGTTCGTGCCTGGTTGAAACTGGTCGAACGATGCATACGCGCGCGCGTACGCTTCCTGGACCAGGTCTTCAGCGTCTGCTGCGTGGCGGGTCATACGCCAGGCGGCGGCGTAGAGGGCGCGACGATGCGGGAGGGCTTCCTCTTCGAATCTCGCACGGCGCTGGGCGGGGCTCTCCCGCTGGCTGCTGGTGCCCGGTTCCGGTGGGAAATGCATCATTTTCACGGTCGCTTCCTCTCTCAGCGCCCAGACCACGCCGGCTGCGCCCGGCGTGCGGTGTCAGCCCGCTTAGGACAGTCCAGGGCTTGGCACCCGGCCCGGCTCCTCCGCAGCGGGCCTGGCGACTGGTCTGGGTGCAGCGGGTGGGTCCGACCGGCCTCAACGCCTGCCGAGACTGCTTGACGCGTCTGACCTGGCAGCCGCTGCCTGGCCGACAGTGCGGGGAAGGGCGATACCGTCGCGGCGACGGCGGGTATTCCGTGGATGCGCCTGTCCTGGTTCCTGGGCGGGCCGACATACAGCCTGCCGGACCCGCTACGGAGGGACAGGAAGTCTTCCCTGCCTCATCGCCCCTCCGGTCCGGGCAGCTCGGACTCGCCCGTGCGCCTGGCCCGGCCGGAGGATGGCGCGCTCAGGAGTCCTCTTGAGCGTCAGGCACCACATGGACAGCCGCCTCCTCGGCGGAAGCGGCACCGTTGTCGATGCCCACGTCGCGCGCCCAGTAGTCGTCGCCGTCGTAGCCTGCGGCGAGAACGTCCGTGTCCCAACTGAGGAGGCGTCCGGCGCGCTCGTCGCCGACCTGATCGTCGATGAGCTCTCCGTCCGTGCCGATCGTGTCGCCCAGCCCGTCGCCCTCGTCCGATGCACTTACTTCCGGCACCTCGCGCCTGAGCCGATGCGCGAGGTCCTCGTGGGAGGCGCCCTCCCTCGCAGTGACGCCCCAGTCGTTCACGGCGAGGGGAGTATCGGCGGGTGAGTAACCCCGGTCCAGGACATCCTCTCCTAGTTCGTCTTCGTCGTACTCCTCTTGCGAACGCAGGGGGTTGGAGTCGGCCAGGTCTTCGTAGGGCGGGACGTTGTCTGGTGAAGTCATTACGGCCTCCATGCCATCGGATCGCCGCGGCCTGTCGGTGCCGGCGCCTCGGTGACGGCCCGGCGGGAGAACACAATTCAAGCGGCCCTATGTCGACGAGGCGTCTATCCGGCATAGTCACCTGGGCGGTCGGCTATCGCGCTCCAGCCAAGTGGTGAAAAAGCCCCCTGGGACTCAGGGCTGCCCGCCGCGCTCCTACCTCCCGGACCGGCCCCAGTTGCCGGGGTGTTCGAGATCGATCAGCTGGTCGTATCCGGGATTCTGCTCAATAAACCGGTCCACCACCGGGCAGTAATTGGTGATCGTCGCTCCCTTGGCAGCGAGGTCGTCGAGGGCGAAACGAATCAGGAGCTTGGACCAGCCCCGGCCGCGGTATTCCTCCCGGATAGTCGTATGAGTCAGTACGCGTCGCGAGCCGACCGTCTCGTAGACGAGCATGCCCACCACCTGGTCGCCATAGCGCAATTCGTAGAAACGCCCGTCGGGATTGTCCCCGATCTCGACGTGACTGTCGTCTGCTGGGCCCGGTTGCCTACTGGTCATGGCTGTCTCATTCCTCGGTCGAACGGCTCCACGCCGCTTTTGAGCAGGTACAAGCATTCTTTTGACTCGGGACTCGCCAGGCAGCAGCGTATGCCTGAGCGCAACTGGCTTCGGACTATGTCCGGCTACCCGGGGGCACCCTCCGGGACACGGGACTGCGCCGCAGCCAAGACCGGTTCGGAATCCCCTGCAGGGCGTCCTCGGTCTGGCATCTGCAGACGCCGGGTAAGGAGTCCGCCACCGACACAGCTGACGGTCGACGAGCCGGCGGTTCGACGCCGCTGAGTCGAGGCCCCTGTCTGGCTGCCACGACTGGGCGAAGGCGCCGGCCTGGCCCGCCGAGGCCGGTCTCGTGTCGGACTGCCTCAGTCGATTCCGGCCTCGCAGAAGGGGAAACACAAGATGGCACCGGCAAAGGGGCATGCCGTGTTGGCGGGTGGTTGCCACTGGGTCATCCAGGAGTGTTCCGGAGGTTTCCGGGTGTCGTGGCCACCCGTGTCGGCTACACCAGCGGTGAGGTGGTGGAACCGCATTGCGGGGGCGCTGATCGCGGACTCCGACGCGTCTGGATTATGGCCAGGGACTCTGGTTATCGAGGTTGTTCCGTCCGGCACGTTCTCGGCAGCGGAACCTGAACACCAGGACTTACTCCAGCGTTATCGGACGCGCACATCAGCCAGTACGTCCGAGAAGGCTGGAAGCTGCCCCGCCGCCGACCTGACCCGCCCGCGCTCGCGCTTGCCGGAACGCGTCACGGCAGGCACGGCGGCGGGCGGGCACGCCCCTTCAGTGCCCGGTCACCTCAGGAACTCGTGCAGGTCCTGTTCCAGGGCCGGCCTGGGTTTGGCCCCGACGACCGTCTTGACGACCTTGCCGTCCCGGTAGACGTTGAGCGTGGGGATGGATCTGACACCGTACTCTGCAGCGGTGCGGGGGCTGTCGTCGACGTTCAGCTGGACGATTGTGATCTTGTCACTGTGCTCGGCGGCGAGCGCCTCAAGTACCGGTGCTACAAGGCGGCAGGGCCCGCACCACTCGGCCCAGAAATCGACAAGTACAGGCTTGCCGCTCTTGAGCACCTCATCCGCGAAGGTCTCGTCCGTCACGCTTCTCAGATTGCCTGCCATTCGAGCTCCTTCTACGCGGGCAATATTGATCGATGCCTTCTGGATGCCTCGCCCGGGGCAGGTGACAGGTCGTAGTCCCGGGCGGGCGTGGGGGTGCGTCTAGTTGCGGCCTGCCATGACCCCGCCGTCGACGTTGAGGATGGCGCCCGTCGTCCAGCTCGAGGCCGGCGAAAGGAGGAAGACGATCGCGGAGGCCACGTCCTGCGGGGTGCCGACCCGACCGAGGGGCTGCAGCCCGCTCAGCTGCTCCATCGCGCCGTCCAGCTGGTCTGCGGGGAAGACCTTCTCGAAGAGGGGCGTCCTGGTGACGGCGGGAGCCACGGCGTTCACACGGATGCCCTCGCCAGCGAGCTCGATGGCGAGGTTGTGCGTGAGGGCGTGCAGTCCCGCCTTGGCCATCGAGTAGGCCGACGACGGTGTCACGGCGAGGGCCTGGTGCGCCCACATGCTGCCCACGTTCACGATGGCGCCGCCCTGGCCCCCGGCAACCATGCCCCGGACGATGGTCTGAGTCAGGAAGAAGGTCGCCCTGTTGAGGTCGTGATAGGCGTCGTAGTCCGCGACCTCGTAGTCGAGAAAGCGCTTCGGCATGAAGAACCCCGCCGAGTTGACGAGGAGGGTGGCGTCGGGGTGGTCCTCCGCCAGCTGCTTCTGCGCCTCGACGACCTGGTTCCGGTTCGCCAGGTCGGCGCCGATCGACCACGCGTTGCCGGAGCGCGACAGGCTTGCCACGGCGTCGTCGAGTTTCTGACCCGGGCGGCCGACGATCACTGCGCTTCCTCCCCGCGCGATCACGTCTTCCGCGGCCTTGAAGCCCATGCCGCTGGCGCCGCCGATCACGACGAGTTTCTTGCCTTCGAAGTCCATGGCTCGATCCTTCTCTATTGAGCGGTGAACACTTCTTGACTGTGTTCCATCTGACCCTGCCATAGCAGTGTCTACAACAGCTCTATAAAGCCTCTACGGCGCCAATCGCAGTGGCCCCGTCATCCGACTAGCGGAAACTGAATGGATCTGTCCTGCCTACCGCTTCCGCCCTTTGCGCATTGCTGCGCGAAGAAAACGGCCCGTTCGGGAGCCGCGCGATAGTCGCGCTACGGTCTAATTTCATCAAGGCCGTGCCACGCTGAGCGCGAGACGCTGCTGTCCGCACGCTGCCCGCGGGACGGTCGGCCAACTCTGTCCGCCGCTCGGCCACCAGAAGTAGAAGCCCGCGAACATGGCGAAGACGATTGTGCCGAACAGGGTGTGTGGAATGGCCTACGACGAAGTAGGAGACGGACACGGGGAAGTCGAGCGGCGGCGAAGCCAGCAGCACGCCGGTGAGGCCTCGAAGAGGAACGTGACGAGGAACCCTATTGACCACAGCATGGGCGTCTCGAACGAGAGCGACCCTTTCCACATCCTGCCGATCCGGTTCAAGAACTTCACACCCGTCGGCACCGCGATTCGGAACGACATGAAGGCGAAGAAGGGCAGTGGAACGCCTCCTGTGAGGAACATGTGATGCGCCCATACGGTCACGGAGATCCCGGCGATGCTGATCGTGGCCCCGACGATGCCCAGGTAGCCGAAGAGCGGCTTCCGGCTGAAGACCGGCAGGATCTCGGAGACGATACCGAAGAACGGCAGCGCGATGATGTGCACCTCGCGATGGCCGAGGAACCAGAACAGGTGCTGCCACAGGAGCGCACCTACGTTGGCCGGTTGGAAGATGTGCGAGCCGAGCTTCCGGTCAGCTCCAGCGCGAGGAGGGCTGCTGCCAGCGTGGGGGCACGAAAGCGGGCCCCTGAGCGTCGGCACACTCCCGGCTGCAGGTGGGACGGCCCCGGGCACAGGGCGTCCCAGCAGTGTGCAGGGGGTAAGGGCCCTCGTGCGCCCGACGTCAACCGTTCTGCCTTGGCCGCCGACAGGCCCGAGCGGAGGGTTGCACTCCCACGGACGAGATGCTTCCTGGCGTCGGAACCCCTGGAGGGCCTCCGCGATCCTGTCGTAGACGGTGAAGGCAGCCGTAGTGGAGACTGTCCGGCCGACTGTGCCCGGTACATCGCGGCGAACAGGCTGGACCCGGTCCGCCCGCCGTCGAACCACACAAAGGGGTCGCGGCGCTCATACTCGCTGGTCAGTTCTTTCTCGTAGAACGGTGCCGCCCGGTAGGGCATGCCCCCCGTCGGGAACTGCTCGGTCCCGGCTACTGGCCGTGGCAACGTCTCCGCAGGGTGCCTTTGACGACGACATGGATGCCGGCCCCTGCTCGCCCCAGGAACGGGTCGGCTTGCCCTGGTCGAGGAACCTCTCCCCCGCCTGCTCCACTGCGTAGGCGGCCACAAGCCGGTTCCAGCTGTACCGACCCGGGCCGATCTCCGCGACGAGGTGCGCTCGGGTGAGGCGCGACAAGGCCTGGCGGACCCGGCGCTCGGGCCGTCCGGCCAGGTCCGCAACCTGCGATGCCGCGAACATGGGGTCTGGGCAGGCGCTCAGGTCGCGGAAGAGCGCGGCTGTTTCCGTGTCGAGCAGGCGGTACGAGCGGGTGATGGACTCGCGGACGTCGAGGGTCTGGTCCTCGTCGCTCGCGAAGGCGTCCAGAGTGCTGTGCTCCGGTGCCTCGTACTCGTCGGCCAGGCTCGCCAGACGCAGCTGGGGTCGATACGCCGCGCGGGCGGCGACGTTGGCCAGGGCCAAGGGGAGCTGCCCGGCCAGCCGGATGATGCGGTCGACGGCCTCTGGTTCAGCTGCTGTCCTCGCTGCGCCGAGTCGGCGCGCGAGGAGGCTGCGTGCGTCCGTCTGGCTCAGGGGCATGAGTGTCAGGGGAAGTGCCTGGTAGGCAGCGACGAGCGCATGCAGTTGCATGCGGCTGGTGACAAGGACCATGGAGCCGGGGCCTCCGGGGAGGAGATGCTTTATCTGGTCCGTGTTCCATGCGTTGTCGAGCAGGACGAGGACTCGGCGGTTGGCCAGCAAGCCGCGGAACATGAGCCCGCGCGCCTGCGCGGTCTCGGGCATGTCCTCGACGGGGACCCCCAATGACTGCAGGAAGTCCTCGAGCACCTGCGCGGGGTCCCGCGGCTCGGCCTCCGGTCCGGCTCCCTGCAGGTCTGCAAAGAGCTGGCCGTCCGGGAAGCGGTCAGCCAGACGGTGCGCGACGGTGGTGGCGAAAGCCGTCTTGCCGACGCCGGCCAGTCCGCCGACCGCGCAGATGGCCACGGAGGACGACGCCGCTGCATCGGCGGCCAAGCGCTCGACCTGCTCCTGCTCTCTCTCACGGCCGACGAGGCTCGGCAGGGCGGCCGGGAGCTGAGCCGGGACGTGCGGCGGGGGCGTCGCTGGCCCACCCTTCGGGCGGTCGGCGCTTTGCGGGAGCTGGAATCGCCCGGAGAGGATGCGCTCGTGCACTTGCTGCAGTTCCGGCGACGGGCTGACGCCGAGGCGCTGACGCAGCAGGTGACTGGTCGTGTGGTAGATCGTCAGCGCCTCGGACTGCCGGCCAGCGCCGTAGAGCGCAGTCATGAGGAGGCCGCATACGCGCTCTCGAAGCGGGTGCTCGGCAAGCAGAGCGGACAGTTCCGCGGCGGCCTCGGCGTAGTGCCCTCTCTCCACTTCGCAGGCGAGCTGCTCCTCCGCGCAGGCGAGGCGCATCTCGCCGAGGACGCTGCGCTGCTGTTCCGCGAACGGCCCCGGGACCCCAGCGAGGGCCACTCCTTTCCACATCTCGAGGCCCTCGGTCAGCAGGCTCGCCGCAGACTCCAGGTCGCCGGCGGTACGCGCCTCCCTCGCCCTTGCCGTCGTCTCCTTGAATCTGTTCAGGTCCAGAGCGTCCCGTTGGATGTGCAGCAGGTAGCCCCCGTCGACCAGGCTCACGGAGCTGTCACTCTGCTCCCCCAGTGCCTGCCTGAGCCTGTAAACGTACGTGCGCACGGAGCCCACGGCCGACGGTGGGGCCTCGTCGCCCCACACGTCCTCCACCAGTTTCGAGAGACTTACAGGCTTGCCGGCCCTGAGCAACAGCGAAGCGAGCACGGCGCACTGCCTCGGCTGACCAGCTCCGGCCTCGCTCCCCTGCCTGTGGAGCCGGACCGGGCCGAGCACTGAGAACTGGACACCTGCATGCATAGTGCCTACCGCCCTGGAGATCCTTGTGAGACTTGACTGCTTGGCTGTCCGCAAGGGACCGCTCTCACCAAACGTACAGCAGATCAGCGAATTTTCAGGACCAAATAGTCCCGTCTTGCATGGAGGAGACCTGCCTCGTGTACCGGGGGCCGCCGCCGTTCTCGGTCGGCGGCTGGGGCCACTTGCGGACACAGAGCGTTCGGGCGAAGGCATTTTCCGGCCGTCACATCCCCGGCCGGGCCGCCTCCGCCGGCCGGGAGGACGGTGAAGTCCAGTCCGGTACAGAGACCGCGGACGCAATCGCCTGTGGCGCCACACCAGGGCTTCTTGGCGCCGCCTCGCCCCAGACGACTCAGAGGGCGTTTGAGGTCGGCTCGATCAGGGCCCATCCGGTGTCGGACAGGTCGCCGGGGTACGCCTTGCGCTTCGCTCACGGCGTAGCGTGATCATGGATGAGGCGGAGGGCTCGATTTCTGCCGTTCATCGGGTGATTCCACGGCAACTTCAGACCAGACGGACTTCCGCGTAGGGAAGCGAACGAGACGGATGGCCGACCATCCGCCCGGGAGAGCGTCATCCGCCGCCTATGGAATGAAGGCACTCAAAGCAGGGCAGGAGCGAGAGCCGCAGATAGCGGCTTGACCTGCATAAACGCCCTCTAAGCGTCCTCCCGTGCCCCGGCCGGCGGATCGCCGTCCTCGGCGAGCACGGCATAGGCCTTCACGTGGCCGATCGCCATGTCCAGGGCGATCCTCATGGGTTTGACGTCCTGGGCCGTCTGGGCAAGGAGGTAGCCGCCTTGAAGGGCGGCCATGAGGCTGGTGGCGAGCTCTCCGGGGTTCGCGTCCGCACGGAGGACTCCGGAGTCCTTCATCCGCTCGAGCCCGGCCTCGAGCAGACCCTCCCAGGTGTCGAAGTGCCGGGCGATCGCCTTACGCGCCTCTTCGTCCTGATCGGCCAGTTCGCTTGCAAGGGAGCCGAGCGGGCAGCCGTACGCTCCGTTTCGGAGCGCGTTGCGTTCGATCAGTGCGTCCCGCCAGCGCTCCAGCCCGCGGAGAGAGTTGAGCCGCTCCAGTTGCTGGTGCTGACGCTCGAGCAATTCCGCAGCCTGCAACGCGACAACGTCCTGCACCAGCGCATCCTTGTCGGGGTAGTGACGGTAGAGCTGGGATTTGCTCGTTCCGCTGGCCGCCCTGATCTCGTCGAGGGTCGTGGAGGAGACGCCCTTGACGTACATCATGTCAGCGGCTGCCCTCAAAATGCGCTTTCGAGTCGCCCGCCCGCGCTCAGTCAGCCGGGAGTTGTTCTTGTCGCGCGCATGTTCCGCCACATTGGTCAAATTACCAGTGCGTACGCTAGCAGGAGTCGGAAGGGACCTCAAGGTCCTTTTTTGATACCCGGCCCTCCGGCGCTCGACCCACCCGATCCCGAGCCGTCGTCCCGGGCCTCCCGAAGCGGAGCCGGCCTGCTGGAGCCGCGCACTCGACCGGTGTGCTCGGCCCCGGGCCGGCTGCTATCAGAGACAATCCATGCCTCCGGCGCCGCCACCCATGAGGGCAGAATGGTCCCCGCTCCCTCCTCCGCCGCCAGGGGCACAGGATCGGCGGCAGCGAGGAGCTGCGGCGGGAGTGCTCTCCCCGCGTCGGGCCAGTGCGGGACGGGCCCTCTCACACACCGGCGGACGGCTTGATGCCCTGGGGCAGCAACGGCTCCGGCCGGTCCCACGGGCCGTTCGTCAGATCACCAGGTCCCACAAGGCGTGATCATCCACAAACAAGATCCACTTGCACAACAGGCCCTAGACCGGCGTAGGCGGCCAGGTGCCCTGCGATGGAGAAGCCGCTGCCTGCAGCACGGGCGGGGCTCCCGAGGGACCATGGGCGCGACACGGATGTCAGCAGGGTGCCTGCCGTCTCCGCGCACAGGACGTCCCGCCTCCGACGCCCTCCCGTCCGAGCCTGCTCCGCCGGATTTCGGACAGGGCCGCAAAGGGCGTAAGGAGTCCGCGGGCCGCGCAGCTAACCACTGTGGGCGCTGCACGGCCGCTGTCGCGGCGCCCCGAGCCGCAGCGCACGGTGCCGGCGGGACACGGCCAGGTCGATAGAGCGCGGGTCCATGCGTTCCGGCCCGTTGCATCCGGACGGCGGAATTAGCAGGAGGGCAACACGGCATGGCACACCAGACGGCAATTCTGGCAGGCGGGTGCTTCTGGGGCATGCAGGAGCTGTTTCGGACCCTGGACGGCGTGGTCTCGACGCGTGTCGGCTATACGGGGGGCGAGACGGCGAACCCGACCTACCGCAACCACGGCAGCCATGCGGAGGCCATCGAGATCACCTACGACCCGGCGCGGACGGACTACCGGGCCCTCCTCGAGTTCTTCTTCCAGGTACATGACCCCACCACGCTGAACCGGCAGGGCAACGACGACGGCTTGAGTTACCGGTCGGCCATCTTCCATCTCGATGATGAGCAGCGGCGCGTCGCAGACGCCACGATCGCCGAGGTCGACGCCTCCGGCCTGTGGCCGGGGAAGGTCGTCACGGAGGTGACCCCCGCCGGCGCCTTCTGGGAGGCCGAGCCAGAGCACCAGGACTATCTGCAGCGCTATCCGTACGGGTACACCTGCCACCGCATCCGCCCGGAATGGCGGCTGCCCAAGGTCCCTTAAGGCCGATGACGCGGGAGCCTCGACGGCGCGTCGCCTCGAGCGCCGGCAGGGTCTCGCCGCGCATCGAATCTCATGCGCGTCGGATGACCAGCACGGCCACGTCGTCGAGGTGGTCCACCGCGGCCACCGCGTCGAGTATCCGGTCTGCAGTCGCCTCGACGCCGAGCCGATCCTGGAGGGCTCGACCGGCCAGCGCTCCCGCTCGCTCCAGTCCGGCTTCCAGGGTCAGGCACGGCCCTTCGACCACACCATCGGTGACCATGACCAGCGCGGTGCCCTCTTCCAAAGTGAAGGTCTCCTCGGGGTACTCGGCGCCAGGCACGATTCCGAGGACCGGCCCGGCGGGAAGTGTGCGGATGGTGTGGCTGCCGTCGTCGCGTGCGTGGAGCAGTGGCACGTGGCCTGCGCTGGTGCCGATGACCTGTCCGTCATTCGGATCGAGGTGCAGCATGGTGCAGCTTGCGAAGCGTGGCGCGTCCATCGCGACAAGCAACTCGTTGGTACGCGTCAGCACCGTTCCCGGCTCCGGCTCGTGGGCGGCGATCGCGCGCATGGACGAGCGCACCTGGCCCATGAAAACCGCGGCATCGACGTCGTGTCCTTGAGCGTCGCCGATTTCGAGTGCGACCGCACCGTCGGGTAGGAAGAACGCGTCATACCAGTCTCCGCCGATATCCAGCCCATCCCGGCTGGGCTGATAGCGGGCGGCGATCTCCAGGCCTGGGAGGTGCTCCGGCAGCGTCGGGAGCATGCTCTGTTGGAGCGCCGTGGACAGCTCGACGTGGGCTTGTTGCAACCTGATGCGCCTCAGTGCCTGGCCTGCCAATTCGGCCAGAGCCGTCATGAAGGCGAGCTTCTCCGGGGACGGGGGCTTGTCACTGTCGTACGTCACCACCCAGGCCCCGAGCGGCCGGTCGCCCACCGGGCTGAGGGGGGTGATCGACAAGGCGGTGCCGGGGACAGGGCGCGGCAAGGGCAGACTGTCATCATGCAGCCAACGGCGAACAAGCTCCTCGTGGTTGGGGAAGAACTGCGCCTGACCGGTACGGATCGCGCAGGGCAACGGCCGGTCCTCATCCAGCGACAGGCCGTGCAGAGCATCAGCCTCCCACGTGGGGATCCCGGCATCCGAGGAGACCCGCAAGCGCCCCTCGTCGACGACGGCGAAGAGGGCGCCGGTACCTCCGACGGCCGCGGCGAGCCGGGCCAGCACAACCTGCTGCAGTTCCTGCTCGGTGGCGGCGGTGAACAGGGCGGAGGAGAACGCGGTGATCCCGTCGGCACGCTCTCGCTCCGCGCTCACCTCGGCCAGCATCTCTTGGCGGTGCGCCTCCGACTGGGTGTCGTCACGGATCACCGCGAAGATTCGTTCGGGCCCGCCGTATCCCAA
Organism: Streptomyces cynarae; assembly: GCF_025642135.1. Classification (NCBI taxonomy): domain Bacteria; kingdom Bacillati; phylum Actinomycetota; class Actinomycetes; order Kitasatosporales; family Streptomycetaceae; genus Streptomyces; species Streptomyces cynarae. The sequence continues at coordinate 419,544 of NZ_CP106793.1, forward strand.
CTGGATCCGGCGGGTCTGGCCTGCGAGGACACGCCAGCCATCGTCCTCGGTGAGGAACCGCGACCTGATCCACGGGGACTGGGCGGCGGACGAGCGCACAAGCCGCTGCACGTCCTTCCGGTCATCGGGGTGCACTCGCTTGATCATCTTGGACAGGGGCACCGAACCCTGCGGGAAGAGCGTGGCCAGGGCGGGTGCGCCACCCAGCCACTCCATCTTGTGCTCATCCGAGGAACACATCCAGAGGCCGAGGCCGGCGGCCTTAGCCGCGAGCTGGAATGGGATCAGCAGACCGCCGAGGTCATGTTTCGCGTCCAACGAATGCACCCACACAAGGCGCTCGCCGCTCAGGGGATCCGTCACCGGTTGCGCCTCGACGAGGCAGACCACAGATGCGGTGCTCGTGCCGGGGAATTCCAGCACACGCATCGCAAGCATCATCGGCGTGGCCCCGTGCGTCAGCAGGCTCTCAGCCGAGATGCGCTGCTCCTCGGAGAGTAGATCAACAAAGTTATGACCTACGCACTGTTCCCACGGCCTGCCCAGTGCGGTGGCCATCGCGTCGTTGAGGGAGCGGATGACACCGTCCAGGGTCAAAAGAGCGGACGGTGTAGCCTTCTGAAGAAGTTCATCCGAGGTGTCCATTTGCCGCTCCCTGACCATCGTCGAGCGATATGACCTCGTCGTCCTGCAACAACAGTATCTGGCCCGCCGCGCCGGCGAGGACCTCGCAGCTCAGCACGACACCTGCGTCGGCGAGGCGAATGGGGGCAGGATGACGTACGGGCGTAGACCGACTGAAGTCGCTCGTTGATCGAGATGGATTCGCGCAGGCTGTTCGCAGCGGCGTGGGCGTGCTCGGTGTAGGCGCCGGCCTCTCGTGCGAGCTGCGTCACCGTCGACTCGACTGCGCCGTGCACGAGGACGCTCTGCCCCGCCGGAAAGCGGCCGTGCTCGAACAGCTCCTGCCGCGCGGTCAGGCCCGGCATCGGCAGGGCCGCGCCCACCGTATGGTCGACGTCGGCCGGCAGCGGCGCGAGGTTACGCGCCTCGATCGCCACATACTCCGCCAGGGTGCCGCCCCGAAGTCCGTCCTCGAGGGTTCAGCGCTGCCTGCGGCTCGGGCCGCTCCACCAGCGTAGTCCCGGCCGTTTCCGCGGCCTGGTCCGTCACCACAATCGCCTTCATCCGGCGCCTCTGATCGATAGAGGTGGGGCGCGAGGGCGTCGAGGAACAAGTGCAACAGCGACATCTCGGTAAGACGACGCGAAGGATCGACGCTCATCCCATAGGTGCAGACGCAATCCGGTAGACCTTCTCGCTCGTCGGAGTCGCGTGATGTCCAACGGGGCGTGGGAGAGGCCATCCCACACAGCGCATTGAAAGGAACCCTCATGCATGACAGCCGGGCTTGTTGGCAGGACCGCACTGATCACCGGCTCTGGCCCCGGAATTGGCGCAGCGATCGCGACGGGACTTGCCCGGGCCGGACTCGATGTCGTCCTTCTCGCCCGCTCCGCCGACCAACTCGACGAAACCGCCAAGACCATCAGAGCAAGTGCGTCGAGTGTTGAGGTTCGCATCGTGACCACCGATCTGACCAAGGACAACCAGCGCACCACGGCCATCGACGACCTTCTGTCCGGCGGCCAGGTCGATGTTCCAATCAACAACGCGGCCACTGTCGAGCCCCTCGGCGCCCGCACCACGATCAGTCCAGCGCAGCTATGGCAGGCCTTCGAGAATGATTTGATACGAGCTGGACGAGGTGTTCGCCGTGCGCTGGCCGAAGCCGTGCGCGATGCTGTCCGCACCGGCCGCCTGGCCCCGGGGACCCGGCTGCCCTCCTCCCGTCGGCTCGCCGCCGACCTCGGACTTGCCCGCAACACCGTGGCTGACGCCTACGCCGACCTCGTCGCCGAGGGATGGCTTACCGCCCGCAGAGGCTCGGGCACACTCGTGGCAGACAGGATGATCACTCGGCCGATCTTGGCGCGCTCGGCCGCCCAGCTGTCCGGTAACCCTTGCTACGACCTGATCCCAGGTAACCCCGACCTCACCGCCTTTCCTCGTGCAGCTTGGCTGAAGGCCACACGCCGCGCCCTGGCCGCGGCCCCCGACGACGCGTTCGGCTACGGCGACCCCCGCGGTCGGCCGGAGCTACGGGCCGCACTCGCAGACCATCTCGCTCGAGCCCGGGGCGTGTACGTGAGTCCGGAGCACATACTGATCTGTGCCGGCGTCTCCCACGGCCTGCAGATCCTGAGCGCCGTCCTGGCCGGGCGAGGGGCGAGGAACGTAGCCGTCGAGTCCTACGGCCCAGACAGGTACTGCGGCCTGCTGGGGGCTGCTGGGCTGAAGACCCTCCCGCTTCCCTTGGATACCCACGGGACCGACCCGGTGCCGCCCCTCGGCACCGAAGCGGTGCTACTCACACCGGCTCACCAGTTCCCTGTGGGCACGGCGCTGCAACGCGATCGCCGGACGGCCGTCGTGGACTGGGCCAGACGGACCGGCGGGCTGGTCCTGGAGGATGACTACGACGGTGAGTTCCGGTTCGATCGCCAGTCTGTCGGAGCGCTCCAAGGACTCGACCCGGACTGCGTGGTCTACCTGGGTACCGCCAGCCAGACCCTTGCCCCTGGCCTGCGGCTGGCCTGGATGGCGCTGCCTCCCACGCTCGCCGAGGAAGCCGTGGCGGCCAAGGGGCAGATCGACTCGTGCGAGGTATTCAGCCAGCTGACGATGGCGGAATTCATCACCTCCGGGGCCTACAGCCGTCACATACGTGCTGCCCGTCGGCGCTACCGCGATCGACGAGACGCTCTCGTCACAGCCCTGGCCCAGCACGCCCCAAAGGTGCGCGTCATCGGGACAGCGGCTGGCCTGCACACCGTGCTCGGTTTGCCGCCCGGGACCGAGCAGCAGGTCCTTCAGTCGGCAACCCGGCACGGCCTCAAAGTGGCTGGCCTGTCCCGATACCGCCATGAACGGTCACTGAACGCCATGGCCGATGCCCTCGTCGTTGGATACGGGGTGCCCTCCGACGCTGCGTGGCCTCAAGCGCTCTCCGCACTCGTGCGGATCCTTTCCTGACGCGCCCAAGTAGCCGGGCACCCGAACTGATCTCTTTGCGGGTACGCCGTCACCTCACGCCTGCCTGGACTGCACCGTCAAGAAGGCAGGCGCGGATTCATGACACGCAGAACACGCGGATGGCCCTGGCGGCGGTGGAATGGACGTGCCTGCACCGCCCCGACGTCGTGGACGCGTTCATCGACGCGCTCTTCGCGGCCCACTTGGCGCCGGGCGAGGACCTGTGCGACCGAGTCACGGTGGAGCGTCACGCCGCCGGGGCGGGCATCGATCCCGACGCCCTGGACAGGGCGTTCGCGGACGGCAGCGCTCTGCGGGACCTGCACCGGGTGGAGGCGCCGGGTGCCGAGTAAGGGGTCCGGGCGAAGCCCACCTCACTGGTCGCCGGGCGCTGGTCTCGAGCTCGCTACCCCCTTCCCGGTTCTAGGAGCTGACGGAGGACGCGATACGGCACGAACGAGGCGCTGCCCGACGATGTCCCCGTGGTGGATGGATGCCGCCTGCTCGTGCTGGACGAGCCGATGTATCAACGCAGTTGGAACGCCGACCGGTTCTTCCCGCTGCTCCCGGGTACGGCCGAACTGACCTGCGTCCTGCCGCCGACGAGGCGCGGACATGGTTCGCCCGTACCCGTTCGGCAACGGGACCTGCCGGGCTTCCTGACTCGGCGGACCCGGCCGTCACCGCGCGGCCGATCGGAGTCGGAGCTCGGACCCGGTCCCCTCTGTCGGACATGGCGTGCACCAGGGCTGTCCGCACTCCCGAACACCTTCCTGGTGATCACGGAGTTGCACCGCTCTGTGATCAAGGGGGCCATCGGCGACCCGGATGATCGTCCTGCCGATGACGCGCCGCTCAGAAGCGAAGGCGGCGGCTGCCTGGGCCGACGGGCGGACCGCGCCGACCCGCACGTCCCGGACACGCTGCGCAAGGTGCGCGAGACAGCGTATGTCCGCGCTCCAACCACACAAAAATGATGCGTACGAGTTGACGGTCCTCTCGGGCACAGGAACTTGCCTCCAAGCGCTTGGGCTTGCCGGGCACGTGATTTCACACACTGGCCGGCAGTCGCTGATCAGCCCAGATGATTTTGCCGTCCGGGATGTGGCGGATTCCCCATCGGCGGGACAGTTGAGTGACGAGGAAGAGGCCGCGGCCGTGTTCGTCGGTGGAGCGGGGGTGTCGCACAAGCGGGTGGCTGTGGCTGGCGTCGGAGACTTCGCAGGTCAGCATCTTGTGCCGGATGAGGCGTAGGCCGATCGTGCGGTCGCTGCTGCCGTCGCCGTCGCCGTCGCCGTTGATGATGGCGTTGGTGACCAGTTCGCTGGCGATCAGCTCTGTGGACTCGGCTAGGTCTTCCAGTCCCCACTGGGTCAGCTGCCGGGCAGCGAGAGTTCGGGCACGGCTGACGACGGCGGGGTCCCTGGGGAACTGCCAAGAGGCAACCTGGTCCGCGCTCAGCGAGCGAGTCCGTGCGAGAAGCAGAGTGACATCGTCGCTCGGCGGCTCGGCCCGCAGTGTGTCCACCGTCGAAGAGCACAGATCGTCCAATGTGAGGTCGGGCCGTGCGAGGGCCGCGCGCAAACGGTTCATGCCGACGCTGATGTCCTGGTCGCGGGCCTCGATCAGACCGTCGGTGTAGAGGGCGAGCACACTTCCTTCGGCGAGTTCAAACGTTACGGACTCGAAGGGGACCAGTCCGAGGCCGAGCGGTGCTCCGGCGGGCAGGTCCGGGAAGGTGACGTGGCCGTACGGGTCGATGATCGCGGGCGGGGGGTGGCCGGCCCTTGCCATGGTGCAGGTACGGGTGACCGGGTCGTAGACGGCATACAGGCACGTGGCGGCCATCGTGGTGGTGGCCGGGTGCCGGGGGTCTTCCGCCTCGGTGAGGCGGATGACCTGCTCGTCGAGGCGGGACAGTACTTCATCGGGAGGCATGTCCATGTCCGCGAGGGTGTTCATGGCGGTGCGGAGTTGGCCCATCTTCGCCGCCGCGTTGATGCCGTGTCCCACCACGTCGCCGACGACCAGGGCGACGCGGGCGCCGGAGAGGGGGATCACGTCGAACCAGTCACCCCCGATGCCGTGGTGGCTGTCGGCCGGCAGGTAGCGCCAGGCCACATCCGCAGCGGAGCCGCCCGTGGGGCGATGGGGGTGCAGCAGGCGCTGCAGGGCCTGAACCGCGGAGCGTTCGCGCACGTATTGGCGGGCGTTGTCCAGGGCCAGCGCTGCCCAGCTGGCGAGTTCCTCGGCCAAGAGCAGGTCGTCCTCCTCGAACGGCCTGGGGTCCTCCGTCCGTATGAAGACCGCCATGCCCAGCACCGCGCCCCGTGCGTGGATCGGGACGACCATCAACGAGTGCATGGCGTGCTCACGGATCGTCTCCGCCCGCGCCGGGTCGTGGTCGAGCCATGTGCCCGGGGATGTGTCCAGCATCGGCTCGAAGTGGGATTTCCCGGAGCGCAGGACACCGGTGAAGGGCGAAGTGGGCGGGATGAGGACCGGTTCTCCGCGAGCGAACAGGGACTCCGGCGTTCCCGGGTGGATCGAGGCCAGGCCTGCACGGCGGAAGACGGGGATGTGCTCGTCCTGTGGGCCGAGATGGGCCAAGGGCTCCTCGCCGTGTTGGACGGACTCCGCCAGGTCGACGGTGGCGTAGTCCGCTAGGAACGGCACGGTGAGGGCGGCCAGTTCCTGCGCGGTCTGCATGACGTCCAAAGTCGTGCCGATGCGCCTGCTGGCCTCGCCGAGGATTGCCAGACGCTCTCGCGCCCGACGGCTCTCGGTGACGTCCACGCTCACGACGCACACGCCCAGCGCGCGCCCCTGCGCGTCGTCGAGGCGGACGTAGGACGCTGTCAATAGGCGGCTGCTTCGCACATTCGCCGGTAGGAAGGCCTGGTAGTCCACGTTGATCGCCGGGTCGCCACTCTCCAACACCTGATGCATCACTGCTTCCAGCGTTTCCGCCTCCGTCCCGGGCGCTGCCTCCGTCAGCCTGCGGCCCAGCCGCTTGGGGAGAGGGATTCCGTCCTTGGAGCCCTGGGTGTCGTTCACCCGGATGCAGCGCAGGTGCGTGTCCCGTACGACGACACCGATCGGCAGGCAGCGCGGCAGCGTAGCGAGGAGCGGCTCCGCCACTGTGGCCTCGGCCTGCCCGGCGAGAAGCAAGGCCTTGTCGGTCGCGCAGACCACCCACCAGTCCCCGCCGTCATGCCCGGACAGCGGTGACACGCACAGGCGCACATCGATGCTGCGGCCGTCGCGGTGGCGCACCTGCGCGAGGTCGGACCAGCAGCCCCGGAGGGTGCTCTCTTGTGCGGCTTGTGAAGCCCTTGCTCGGTCGTCAGCGGCCACCAACAGGATATCGGCGGACCGCCCCACCACCTCCTCGGCCGAGTAGCCCACCAGCCCCTGCGCGGCCTGCGACCATCCGACCACCGTCCCCTGCGCGTCGAAGAGAGCTATCGCTGGGCAGACTGTCTCGATGGCCGTCTGAGGCTCGGAGAGCGTTGTCTCTACGGAACTGCCCATTGCTCTTCCCTTCTACGTCCCCCCGGCGATACGGTCCCCCAACTGCTCGGCTGCCTGGTGGATGGAAAGGTCCAGGGCAGGAGTGATCGAGCTACCAGGCACGGCAGGCCACAGCCCATTCACACTGCCCCCTGACGGTGGCTGCGGCGGTGGTCTCGGCCCGTCAGACGTGCTCCGGCGGGACCCCTGTCGGGGCCTGGGTGCAACCAAAGGGCCGTCGACTGACACCGACGGCAACAACACGGCCGCCCGGCTACTCCCCGCTTGCTCTCACCCGCACCTCACGCGTCAGTCGGCGAGTGCTGAGAAGGTGGTGCAGCCAGGCCCCGACGGCCGCCCCCAGAATCGGAGCCACCAGTCAGATCCGCAGATCGGTGGTCTGCCCAACGAATGCGGCAGGACCGAACTGGCGGGTGGGCTGATCGAGCCCCCGCTACAGGGCCCCAGAAAGAGCGATCACCTTGGGCGAGCTTCGCCCCCTCCAGACGGCGCGTGTGCTCGGGGAGGCGCTGCGGGCTTCCGTGTGCTTCGTTCCTCCTCATGCGTGCAACGCTACGCACTCAGTGGCACCAGAGTATGGTCCATTTCTATGAGAAATTCCCAGACCAATTCTGCGGACAAAGCAAGATCGCGATTTACGGAACTGGGACAGTAACCCGCTCCCGATCGTGGCGCTCCGAGCATGCGACGTGGCGCTCCGGCTCGCGGTGTAAACGGTCCGACAGGCGGGGACCAGGGGCCTGCCTGGCCGTTCGACTCGAAGTGACCCGGTCTTTTTCTCAGAAAATGGTCCATGGTCCGGTCATGACCGCGGCAGCGGTGTAGAGCTCGTCGAGGTCACTGACTGAAAGGAAGACACCGATGTTCGTCGCGGTGGGCCACACACTGCTGTGGAGCGGATCCGATACCGGGCTGATGAAGGTCGTCACCGATGGACTACAGGCGTCGGGAGAACGGCTCACGGGGATCTCGGTCGATTTTCTCCGGAAGTCGGTCGGGAAGGACACCGACAAAATGACGTTCGCCAGAGATCTCGCTGAACGGGAGGCACGGTTGCTCGCCGTGTGCGACGCAGATCGAGGTCCTGGAGTTGAGGAAGTACGGCCTAGACGACGACCCCGTGGTGCTGCTGAACACGGCGGGCTTCCACGACGGGCTGATACTCCAGCTCCGGCGAATGGACGAGCTGGGGTTGCTGCCATTGCCCCTTGGAGAGCTGGTCTTCGTCGCCGACACGGCCGCCGGTGCACTCGCCACCGTGGAGAAGTACGTTGGAACGGATGGGTAGATAGTGACAGCACGGCTTCCCGCCTGCGAGATCGCGCCGACGCCGGCACGGGCGGCCTGGCACTTGAGGCCGACAGCCCCAGCGTCTCGAATCTCGGCAGGGGCGCTCCCGAACCGGACAGAGGAGCGTCCGCTCCGCCCCCGGAACCCCTTCTAGGGCAGCACCCTGCACAGTGCGTCCAGTGAGCCTGCCCACGCGCTGTCCGAGGGCGCCGCGTAGTTGACCACCAGTGCGTCCCGTTCAGGCAACTGCCATCCGCAGTCCGCCACTTCATAGCGGAACTGCGTCAACCCCCTGATCACCAGACCTTGCCGGGCCGCGGCCTGGACCACCGAGCTTTCGGTTCCACGCGGGAGTTCGAGCACCGTCTGCAGTCCTGCAGCCATCCCGGTCACACGAATGCCGGGCGCCCTCTGGCGCAGAGCCTCGACCAGCTGATCGCGGCGACGCCGGTAGCGCAGCCGCATCGAGCGCACATGACGGTCGTACGCACCCGAGGCGATGAATTCCGCCAGCGTCAGCTGCTCCAGGGCACTCGTCATGTAGTCGCCGTACCCCTTGGCCGCCACGATCTCCGGGACGAGTTCCTCCGGCAGCACCATCCATCCGAGCCGCACCCCCGGCGCCAGGGACTTGCTCACGGAACCGAAGTACACCACCCGCTCCGGATCGAGGCCCTGCAGGGCCCCCACCGGCTGACGGTCGTACCGGAACTCCCCGTCGTAGTCGTCCTCCAGGATCAGGCCGCCAGTGGCACGTGCCCACTCGACGGCCGCCGTGCGCCGGTCCGGGCGGAGCGCGACGCCCGTCGGGTACTGGTGCGCCGGGGTCATGAGCACCGCCCCCACTTCGCGCAGTCCCGCGAGGTCGTCGATGCGTGCGCCATGGTCGTCGACGTAGAGGGGCGGGGTGTGCAGACCGGCGTTCGCCAGCAGGTCGCGAAACAGGTCGAGCCCGTAGGCCTCGACGGCCACCCCTCGCACCCGCCGCACCCTGAGCGCTTGCGCCATCAGCGCCAGACCGTGGTGGAAACCGGAACAGATGACGATCCGCTCCGGCTCGGCGTACACCCCGCGGGCCCGCGCCAGATAGTCCGCGAGTGCGGTGCGCAGTTCCATCCGGCCGCGGGCGCCGCCGTAGCCGAAGGCGTCGTGCGGCGCGGCGGTCAAAGCCCGGCGGGCCACGGTGAGCCACTGCGAGCGCGGAAAGTTCGCGAGGTCCGGTGCACCGGTCCACAGGCCATACCCGGGACGGGGTTCGTCCGGCCTTGTGCGGGGAGCGTCGGGGGCTGCCCTGTGCCGCTCAGCGCGGGTGGCCACCCGGGTCCCGGAGCCCTGCTGGGCGGTGAGCCAGCCCTCGGCGACCAGCTCGGCGTAGGCCTCGACCACGGTGTTACGCGAAACACCGAGATCCGCGGCGAGTGAGCGGGAGGCCGGCAGCCGACTGCCGGGCGGTAGACGCCCCGTGCGCACGGCCTCCCTCAAGGCGTCCATGAGCCCTGCGCGCAGCCCGGGTCCGCGCAGCTCCAGATGCAGGTCGGCACCGAACGCGGGGGGCGGACCCGCCGGGGAATTGGTCCGAGGACCTGCCATGTAAAGGAACCATACTCCCATACCATCGACTGGCCAGTCGTCCCATTGCGCCCACCACTGCGTCCTCCGTCGGGGCGTGGTCGGCCGGCTGGTGCGCGGACGGAAGGCGTTCACGATAGGGCGCGGCACGGGCGTGGTGGTCGGCGTGAGAATGACATGGCCCATCGTCACTCATGACGGCAACGAGTGAGCACCGCCCGTCAGCGTCAACGACCAGATCGCCGCACCTGCTGGCGACCCTGGGGTCGACCGCGCTGGTCTTCGGCATCGTGAACGCCGCCGACGTCGGCTGGACTGCCGCCTCGACCCTGGTGCCGCTGGTGGCCGGCGGGGTGATGCTCGGGCTGTTCGTCCGGATGGAGCGGCGAGCCGCACAGCCGATCGTGCCGTTGCGGCTGTTCACCAGCCGGGAGCGCTCCGGCGCCTACCTCGCCCGGATGCTGTACATGGGCGCGATGATGGGGTTCTTCTTCTTCACCTCGCAGTTCGTGCAGAGCGTCTACCGCTGGACACCGCTGCGGGCCGGCCTCGCGTTCCTGCCGATGACACTCGTCAACTTCGTCTTCGCCGTCCAGGTTCCGCGGCTGCTGGAACGGGCCGCCAGGCCGCTGGTGCTGCTGACCGGGGTCGTCCTGACCACGCTGGGCATGGCATGGCTCAGCCGCCTCGACCTGCACACCCCGTACCTGACGGGCGTGGCACTGCCGATGGTTCTCATCGGTGCCGGTCAGGGACTGACGCTGGCCCCGCTGACCTCCAGCGGCGTCGACGGCGTCGCCCCCGCGGACGCGGGGGCCGGCTCGGGCATGGTCAACACCGTGCACCAGATCGGCAGCGCGCTGAGCCTGAGCATCCTGACCGCCGTCGCCGCCTCGGTCTCGACCGGCCATGCGGCCGCAGACATCGCGGCCCGCTCGGGCGTGGCCTTGACCGGCTCTGCCGTCCTGCTCGCGCTGGCGGTCGCCGTTGTCCTCACCCTCATAGTGCCCTCACGGGCCACCCGCAACGAAAGGTCCCTGCGATGCAGACTCTGACCCTCAACAACGGCGTCGAGATGCCCGCCCTCGGACTGGGAGTCTTCCAGACCCCGCCCGACGAGACCCGGGCCGCCGTCAAGGCCGCGCTCGACCTCGGCTACCGGCACATCGACACCGCCGCCGCCTACGGCAACGAACGCGAGGTCGGCCAGGCCATCCGCGACTCCGGCGTCCCCCGCGACGAGATCTTCATCGAAACCAAGATCTGGATCAGCGACTACGGCTACGACGCGACCCTGCACGGCTTCGCCAAGAGCGCCGCAAAGCTCGGCGTCGACCAGATCGACCTGCTGATCCTGCACCAGGCGCTGCCGTCCGAGTTCGACAAGACCCTCGCCGCCTACCGCTCCCTGGAGAAGCTCCTGGCCGACGGCAAGGTCCGCGCGATCGGCGTCAAGCCCGGCGACGTCGTCGTGGCCCCCTTCGTCTGGGCGGACAACACCTGCACGTACTGCCGCGAGGGCCTGCAGACCTCCTGCCCGCACGGCGGGCAGTGGGGCGTCAACGGGGTCGACGGCGGCCAGGGCCAGGCCGCCCGCGTCCCCAGGCCGACGGCACCCTGGTCAAGCTGCCCGTCGGCGAGGACTCCGAACTGCTGCCGGACCTGCTGACCCTCTCCGACGTCCTGTGCACCGGCTACCACGCCGCCCGCACCGCCGGCGTCCAGCGCGGCGACACCCTCACCGTGATCGGCGACGGCGCCTTCGGACTGTCCGCTGTCATCTCCGCGCGGCTGCTGGGCGTCGAGCAGATCATCCTCATGGGCCGCCACCGCACCCGCACCGACCTGGGCCGCGACTTCGGCGCCACCGACGTGATCGCCGAGCGCGGCGACGAAGGCATCGCCAGGGTCCGCGAACTGACCGGAGGCGAAGGCACCCGCAAGGTCCTCGAATGCGTCGGGCTGGAGGACTCGTGCAAAGCCTCGGCGTCGTACGCGACGGCGGCACCATCAGCCGGGTCGGAGCACCGCAGTTCACCGACGTACCGTTCGGGTTCGCCGACTTCATGCGCAACATCACCCTCACCGGCGGCGTCGCCCCCGCCCGCGCCTACATCGAGGAACTGATGCCCCACATCCTCGACGGCACGATCCGACCCGGCCGCGTCTTCGACCGAACCGTCGACCTCGACGACATCGCCGACGGCTACCAGGCGATGAACGACCGTGAAGCCCTGAAGGTGCTGGTACGCCCGTGACCGCCCGCAAGCCGGACATTGAACCGGCTGCGGCCGCCGATCACACCGGGGCGGTCTCGGCGTACCACGCCCACCTTCTGGCAATGCCGAGGGCGACACTCAAACCCTCGACGCCCTGCTCGACGACGCACTCACTCTGACGCATATGACCGGCTACGTGCAGCCCAAGACAGAGTGGCTGTCGCAGATGCACGGGGGCAGTTCGTGTACCACAGCATCGAGGAGAAGGGTCTCGATGTGCACACCGTCGGCGCCGGCACGGCCCAACTGCTCGGCCGCACACTGACCGACGCGACGGTCTACGACACACGCGCAAAGTGGCGGCTGCGTCTGGCCGTGGACTTCACACGACATGACGACGCCTGGACTGTCGTGCAGACCGTCGCCACCACCTGGTGACCACACCGCCCGCTCCCCACCAACCGGCTCCGCTCGCCTTCGCCGACCACGGGCGCCGCTTTCCCCGTCCGGTTCGGCTGAATGCCTACTTCGCCGAAGCGCCGCCCATTGCTAGCGTCGGAGCGAGCCGGGAGACGGGGGCAGGCGGTGGCGGCAGCCGAGGTGATCGATCTGGTGGCGCTGGGCGAGGACTTCGTCCGCGATCCGTATCCGGTTTACGCAGCGCTGCGGGAGCGCGGCCCCGTGCACAAAGTGCGGATTCCGGAGGGCGCGGAGGCCTGGCTTGTCGTCGGGTACGAGGCCGGGCGGGCCGCGCTGGTGGATCCGCGGTTGTCCAAGCAGTGGGAGAACGCCTCGCCGTCCTTTCCGATCCCCAGTCCGTCTGCCGGGTCCCACATGCTCAACTCCGATCCACCGGACCATGAACGGCTGCGCAAGCTGGTCGTCCGTGAGTTCACTCCACGCCGGATCGAGCAGCTCTCGCAGCGGGTGCGGCAGATCACCGACAAGTTGCTCGACGCGATGGTGGTGCTGCCAGAAGGGCGGGCCGATCTCGTCGAGGCACTCTCGTTCCCGCTTCCGATCTCGGTCATCTGCGAGCTGCTCGGTGTGCCCATGCTCGACCGGGCGGCGTTCCGTGCCTGGACCGGCACGATCCTCACCGATCCCGACCCGGAGGCGCGGCTCGCGGCGACGAATGAGGTCGCCAAATATCTCACCGACTTGTTGGAGCGCAAGCGCCGGGCCCCAGGCCAGGACCTCATGAGCGCCCTGATCCGCACCACTGACGAGGACGGTGACCGGCTGTCCGCGGACGAACTGCGCGGGACCGCCTGGCTGCTGCTGGTCGCGGGGCATGAGACCACGGTCAATCTGATCTCCAACGGCGTGTTGGCTCTGTTGACCCATCCCGACCAACTCGCCGCACTCCGCCAGGACATGACGCTCATCGACAACGCGGTGGAGGAGATGCTGCGCTACGACGGACCGGTGGAGACGCCGACGTTCAGGTTCACCACCGAGCCGGTCCAGATCGGCACTACGGTGATCCCCGGCGGTGGTGAGCTGGTCCTCGTGGCCCTGGCCGACGCGAACCATGACCCGGCACGCTTCCCCGACCCCGGTCGCTTCGACATCCGGCGGCCCGCAGGCGGTCATGTCGCCTTCGGTCACGGCATCCACTACTGCCTCGGCGCGCCGCTCGCCCGCATGGAGGCTCGGATAGCGCTCCGTGCCCTGCTGGAGCGCTGCCCCGACCTCGCACTCGACGCGCACCCGGCCGCCCTGACCTGGCGCCCCGGCATGCTCATCCGGGGCCCGCATCAGCTGCCGGTGCGGTGGAAGTCCTGACCTCGCGCTTGCGGAACACCTCATCCGTTCTCATGTGACTACTCCATCGCCGAGTCGCTCACGTGGACATGGGGCGGGATGACCTGACGGATTCCCGGTCACTGCTCCGTCGCGCGTCGGCCGACTCGCCGAGGTGTTCGGCCGGCTGAAACAGGGCCGGGAGCGCATTCGTGATGGCCGCTCGGGCGCCGTCGTCCAAGGCGGCGAGTGCGGCGTCGACCCGGCGTTCGTGGGCCGTGGTCCAGGCGGCGAGCTTCTCGCGGCCGCCGTCGGTGAGGGTGACGCGGAGGCTCGCGGCGGTCGGCGGCGTCGACATCACGCGCGACGAGGCCGGCGCTGATCATCTGCCCGATCAGTCCGCTGACGGTGCTCGGGGCCAGGCGGCGGAGGGCGGCAAGGTCACTGATCTGTGCGGGAGAGTGCTCACCGAGCACCTGCAGCAGCTCGACCTGCGCCATGGGAAGGGCCACCGCGAGGGTGGTGGCTTCCGGCGGCGGCGTCGGTGACGAAGTGGTTGGCACCCGTCGGAATCGGCCAGGGAGGCGGCGGGTGGCCTCCTCGGGGCGCGGGCCGGAACCCGTGCACGGAAGTCGTTTAGGACCTGCAGCAACGGGGCGGTGCTCAGCTCAGTGGCCGCGTCCCCACGGCGGCTGTCCGTAGCTGGACGGATCCGGACAGCGTCTACGCCGCGCGCGAATGCCACCGGCGCCTCGGCAGATCCGCGCTGCTGCATCCTTGATACGTTTTGCATAATGCAAAAGTAAGGAAGGGGAAGTGATGGGTGCCATTGAGACGGCCGGGGACATGGAGCGGACGACAAGCGCCACGACGAGAGAGCTCCCGTCGGCGCGGAAGCTCACGGCGCTGCGCTCCACACCCTGGGTCCTGATGGTGCTCGCGGTCGTCGTCGGCGCCGGATCCGGAGCCGGCTCGGTCGTCTTCCGCTGGTGCATCCAGACCTTCACACGCCTCTTCTCCGGACACGCCGACTACGCAGCCGCCCCGGGCACGAGCAATCCGCACGTCCCGTGGCTCGGTCCGTACTTCGTGCTCCTCGCCCCGGTGGCCGGCGGCCTGATGTACGGGCCACTGGTGAATCGGTTCGCCAAGGAAGCCCGCGGCCACGGCGTGCCTGAGGTGATGTTGGCCGTGGCCCAGCGCGGCGGCCGCATCAGCCCGAAGGTCGCCGTCGTCAAGACGCTCGCCTCAGCTCTGACCATCGGCTCGGGCGGCTCCGTGGGCCGCGAAGGCCCGATCGTGCAGATCGGCTCCGCGCTCGGCTCTACCCTCGGCCGCATGTCCAAGGTGACCGAGGGGCGCTTGAAGCTCCTGGTCGCCTGCGGTGCGGCAGGGGGCATCGCCGCGACGTTCAACGCCCCGCTGGCCGGCGTGTTCTTCGCCATGGAACTGATCTTGGGCACCTTCAGCGCGGAAGCGTTCGGAGCCACGGTGCTGGCCAGTGTGACGGCGAGCGTGATCGGCCGTGCCGCCTTCGGCAACGCGGTCTTCCTGCACCTGCCGGACTTCCACATCGACCATCTCGCCCAGTACGGGCTGATCGCGCTGCTCGGCGTCGTCGCCGCCGTGGTCGGGGTGGGCTTCTCGCGGTTCCTGTACCTGATCGAGGACGCCTGCGACTGGGTCTGGCGCGGCCCCGAGTGGCTGCGCCCGGCGGTTGGCGGCCTGGCGCTCGGTCTGGTGCTGCTCGCGCTGCCCGAGATGTACGGGGTCGGCTACCCGGTCCTGCAGAAAGCGACCCAGGGCGGGTACGCGGTCGGCTTCCTGCTGCTGTTGCTGGTGGGCAAGATGCTGGCGACCAGCCTGACGATCGGCATCGGAGGATCGGGCGGGGTGTTCGCTCCCAGCCTGTTCATCGGGGCGATGCTGGGGTCCGCCTACGGAACGGGAGTCCACCATCTGCTGCCCCAGTCTGCCGGCGCCGTGGGCGCCTACGCGTTGATCGGCATGGGCGCCGTGTTCGCCGGCGCGGCCCGGGCCCCGATCACCGCGGTGGTCATTCTCTTCGAGCTCACCGGCGAATACTCGATCATCCTGCCGCTGATGCTCGCGATCGTGCTCGCCACCGCCGCCAGCCGTCTGCTGGCCCACGACACCATCTACACGCTCAAGCTGCGCCGGCGCGGCATCGATCTCGAGGGTCCGGCCCGCGGTGCGTGGATCGGTGGCCAGCGCGTCAGCGCCGTCATGGACCCCCTGCCCTCGCCCCTGCCCGCGTCCACCACGCTTGCGGACGCCGCCGATCTGCTACGCCTGTCCGGCCACGGTGCCCTGCCCGTGATCGACGGCTCCGGAGCGTACGTGGGCGTCGTCACGGCGCAGGCCGTGGCTGAGGCCCTTGCCGAACAGCCGGACGCAGCGCCGTCGCTCGTCGGGCAGCTCGCCGAGCTGCCCACGCCGGTGCAAGCGGACCAGCCCCTTGCACTGGCCCTGCACGCTCTTCTCTCAGCAGCAGGCACCGGCGTGCCCGTCCTGGACCCTGACAACGGCAAGCCGGTTGGTTGGCTGAGCCACCAAAACGCCCTCCGTGCAGTGCACACCGCCGCCTGACGGTCGTCGAAGGCGACCCCGCGCCCACTCGTTCGCATGCCTCGACTGCTGGGGGCATGCGCAGAAGAGGATGAAACGGGATATTTATTGCATAATGAAAAATCGCTTGCGAGAGGAAAGCGGCCGTTATGTCGTATCCCTGGCGCTCGACCGAACTCGGCGATCCTTCTGCTCCGCCCCAGATGCGGACTGATCCGAAGCGGGCTGTGACGCGCGGCCGGGCAGCCGTCATCCACGGACTCATCCTGCTGACGGGCATCTTCGCGGCGGTTTCGCCCTGGGTGGTCCACTTTTCCAGAACCAACCCCTACCTCACGCCTGTCAACCTGACTGTGGGGCTCACCACCGCCGCGATCGGCATTGGACTGCCCCTCGCGCCGGAGCGGCGGCATCGACTGTCATGGACTTTGGCGCCCATCGGGATCTGGCTCATCGTGTCGCCGTCGTTCGTGACGGCCGCCCACGCAGTATCCCCGGGGATCGTATGGAGCAACACCGTAGCGGGCGGCATGACGTGCCTGCTGGGCTTGATCGCCTCGAACATGCTTTGACGGCGAACACGCCTTGACGGTCGCACGTATGGCCTCCCTCCGCGACGACGCGCACCTCGCAAGCAATTTCGGCAGCCGCGGACACGGCATGCCTCCATCAGTCCACCCCGTACAGGAGCAGTTCGTGACGAATTGACCGCTTGGCATTTAGCAGGATGCAATCTTTACCTAGAGCAAAGGTTCTCTCCTGCTGTAGATGCGTACCTCCTGACGTCCATGCTGTCCACATCGGGAGGCACCGTGCCCATCTCGCGCACCACCATTGGAACCGTCGTCGTGGGCGGCGCGCTGAGCCTGACCCTCGCCGCCCTCGTGTATCCGAGCATGCTCGGGGTCCAGAACGTGTCCACCAACGCCTCGCGCGTGATCGCCAACACCCGCTACGGCCCGCTGACCGAGGCCGACCGCAACTTCGTCGTCTTTGTGCGATCCGCCGGACTGTGGGAGTACCCCTCCGGAGAGCTGGCTCTCAAGAAGGGGACGACCCCGGCCGTGCGCACCGCCGGCCAGCACCTGGTCATCGGGCACGCCGCGCTCGACGCGGCCTGCCGCAAGATCGCCCCCGAGCTGGGCATCACCCTGCCCAACCAGCCCACTCCACAGCAACAGGGCTTCCTGAACAAGCTGACATCGGACACCGGCAAGCAGTTCGACACCGACCTGGCCAACATCCTGCGCGTCACCCACGGCTCGATCTTCTCCACCATCGCCAAGATCCGCGCCACCACCGAGAACACACTCGTGCGCCAACTGGCCGACCAGGCCAACGACGTGGTCCTGGATCACATCACCCAGATGGAGAAAACCGGCCTGGTAAACCAGGACCAGGTCAACTTCCAGGAGACCGTCCCGCCGAAGCTCCCCTCAAACCAGGTCACTCCACCCGTGCCCCAGCCGGGGGAACCCGTCGTCGTGCTCAGCCCGCCTCCCGGGGTGCCCACGAACGGGGTACCCACGGGGGAACCCACGAACACCGCCGCCGCCTCCGCCCCGGCAGGCTGATCAGCGGCGGTCGGCACCACCCCGCCCGGAAGACGCCAAGACATCGGACGGTTCGGACATCCGATAGGAGCGCACGACCGCGACCACACTCCCGGCCACGAGAGCCGTGGCCCACGCGGCGAGGCCGCGCAGCGGCCCCGAGACCCCCGCCCCCGCCTCCACACCGCGCGGGGGCACCAGCCCCATCGGGTCGTAGAGGACGGCCAGCGCGTCTCCTGGCCGGGTCGTCTGCCGGCAGCCCCGCCAGATGCGGACCTGGAGCGGTACGCCGTCATGGTCCTCCACCGAACACAGGTAGCGGTCATGCCCGTCCGCCGTCACGCCGCCGTCAGCGACCGACGTCACCACCGCGGACTGCACCCGGCCCCGTTCGGCCAGCACCACGTCCGCGGCGGCCTGCGGAGCCTGGAGGGCGAGGCATACGCCCAGCACGGCGACGATCCCGACCAGCGCGCGTCCCGCTTGCATCAGGATCAGGTAGAGGGCAAGCGCGGCCGCGCAGACGAGGCCGGCCTCGCCGTCGGCCAGCGAGGGCGGGCCGGTCCAGGCGCCGACCAGCGTGGTGCATACGATCGTCCCGGCCCCCAGGAACCCGGCAAGAAGCCCCTCGCCGATCAGCCACCACGGCGGCAGGCCGACGAACTCCGCAGGTCCCCACACCGCGGAGCGCAGATGCTCCATCAGGTGCGGCTCCGCCGCGGACGGGAGTCCATGCCGTCGTCGCACGCGCGTCTCACCCCAGTGCTGTGCCCATCCGTCAGCGGCTTCGCTTACTGCCGCCTCGGAGAGAGGGGCGCCCCATCCCGGTCGGAGTCACGCGTGGCCTGCCGCGCCGGAGTCCGGCAGGGAAGCCACGTTCCGCTTCGCTTGCATTATGCAAAAAATAGCGGCGGTCAGAGAAGAGCAGCCCCGAAACCAACACCGGTCACTAAGAAGGAGTCACGCGTCGCGCCCCATCGCGGCGTCCACCACCCAGCCCAGCGGGTGCGGCTCCGGGTCTTCCGCCGTGGGCGCCGGGGGCTCGCCGCCCGCCTCGTTGAAGGCGTTGAGGGCCTCGACCAGCGCCAGCCGCTCGGTCGGGCGGAGCCGTTCGACGATCGCCGCGATCTCGGCGCGGCGCCGTGCGGTGACGTCGTCGACGATGCGCCGTCCCTCCTCTGTGAGCTGCAGCAGCGTCTCGCGTCGGTTGTCGGGGTTGGCCCGCCGGTCGGCGAGTCCCGCCGCGATGAGCCGGTCGACCATGCGCATCGCCGTGGACGGCGCCACCTGGAGCAGGTCGGCAAGCGCGACCAGCTTGGTGGCCCCTCGAGTGGACAGCACCACCAGCATCCGGAACTGCGGGACGGTCACCCGCTCCTCGACCTCGGCGAGGGAGCGGGCAGAGATCGCCACCAACAGACGAGAAGCGGTCAGTACCGCCCGAGTGACCGCGTCGACGTCGTCCATGGCCCCTGGAGGGTTCTTGCGTTCCGGCATGCGTCCTTTCTACCGCGTCGCATTCCCGGCCGGTCACGCGACAGGAACACCCGGCGGCGCGACGACCACGACGCGCAGCGAGTCGACGCGGCCTGCTGGTAGGTGGCCATACCGGACTCAGCACGGACCCGCAGCGCAGAGCGGGCAAGCCGCGGCGCAAACACGAGCAGAGCGAAGGGCCGATCACAGGTTCCCGCCTCACCGCGCGGACCACGGCTCCTCCGTCGGCGGCGATTTCGTACGCCATCCACTCGCGGCGGCCGCTCGGCGGAAGTACCCCACCTGCTCGTCGCCGTGCCGAAACTCCCGAAAGGCCGGCCATCCCTGGCGGCGTGCGATCATCGACCACAACCGGCCACAGCAGCCAGCCAGCGCAACTGCAACACCACCGCCCCGTCACCGCGAGTACGGCGACCTCGCCCACAGCCCGGGGAGTTGAGGGTTTCGGCGCCGGATGGCCGTAGCCCGGCACCGGACTCATCCCCGCAGCTGCAAGACCATCGTCGCATCGGCGCAATTCCCCCTGCGCCGCGTCTGTGGGCTCGGGAACAAGCGCAGCTGAACGAGTCCCCAGCGGTCTCAGTCCGCTTCGGCACGCGCCTCGATGTCCTCGATGCCGGTGGGCCGGCCGGCGCGGTTCCACCGGACGTACAGTCCGCCGGCGATGAGGAGTGTGGCCACCATCGACAGCACCGGCCAACCGCGCAACAGGTTCACCACGAGGGTGAACGCCACGGCCGCCGCGGCAAGACCGTTGACCCAGGCCAGCGCGGGCTTGCGTTCCTGCCGGGCGAAGCGGGCCATGGCGACCAGACCCACCAGGAAGCTGACGAACACCGCGACCGCATAGAACAGCACCAACTCCTGCTCCTGACCCGCCGCCGCGACGATGACGAGAGCGGCGGCCGCCAGGTACACCAAGACCGACCAGTACGGGGTGTGGTGACGGTTGGTCCGCCCCAGCACCGGCGGCAGCACGCCCGGCCGCTCGGCCGTGCCGGACAGCGCCTTCAGCAGACCCGGGCCCGCCTGGAAGGAGGAGGACGCGGCGGCGAGCAGCAGCAGCGAGCTGGTCAGCTGGAACGCCCCGTACAGCCAGCCGGGCCCGGCTGCGGCGTGCGCGATGTCGGCGATCTGGGTGGAGTCGGTCCCGGGGATGCCGATGTGCAGGCGAACGGCGAGCGCCGTCAGGGCCAGGGTCAGCCCGCCGACGATCACCACGAGCAGGGCGAGGGTGCCGCGGCCGAAGCGGCGGCGATGCGTGTCGTCGAGCTGGCCGAGCTGGGCGATCGCGGTCGACGGCGCCTCGACGCCGGTGGCCAGCGCCATCGCCACGGGGAAGGCCAGCACGACGGCCAGGACGGCCGAGTGACCCGGGTTGTGCGTGGCGGCTGCGTGTCCGGTCGTGTGCGGCGTTACGAAACCGAGCACCAGCACGGTCACGGACACGGCCACGAACGCGACCGTCATCACGGCGAACAGCAGCCGCCCGCCGTGCCCGAACCAGGTCAGCCCGACCACCACCAGCAGCAGGATCAGCGCCAGCGGGACACGGGCCGGCGCCAGCGCCGGGAACAGCGCGATCACCGCGCTGGACGCGGCCGCGATCGAGATGCCGATGGTGAGCACGAAGTCGACGACCAGGGCACCGATCGGCAGGAACGTCCAGCGTGGCCCGAACGCCCGCGCCGCCGCCGCGGCCGCGCCCCCGCCTTGGGGGAAGCGGCGCACGAGCTGCCAGTAGTTGGCGGTGACCACGACGACGAGCCCGATCACCAGGCTCATGGTGGGCAGCAGCAGCGCCAGGTCCCCGTGCAGGGCGCGCAGCGCCGCCTCGATCGCGTAGGCGACGGAGGACACCGGGTCGGCGATCACCGCGAAGGCGAAGGCGAAGAAGAGGACGGACCGGCGCGGGGTACGGCCGCGCAGGGCGGACGCAGCAGCCGACGTGACGGCAGCCTGGCGGGTAGGAGTCACGCGAAGACCTTTCCTGCGGAGAGGAGTGGAAGAGACTTCGCCGACCAGACTTCCCGGCACACCGATGACCAGGCTACGTCGGTAAGTCATCAAGGAGTTGTCAAGGATCCGTCAACGTTGGCGGCCGTGGCGCGTACCGAATCGGTCGTCGCGCCTCGCCGGCGGAGGCAAGGCAGCGTCACGTGGACGAGGTGCACAGTGCAGTTTCCGCTGTGAAGAAGGTCCAGCATCATGGCCGGAAGGCCACGGCCATGATGAAGGGGCGTTTGAAGGTCGGCTCGGGTTGCCTTGACGGGCGTGGTGCGCAGTGGCCGCCACTCCGCCAAGGCCGACCGTCCTCGATCGTCCACATCCGGTCGGCTGCGGTACCCAGCGCCCTCCTCGGCGACGGAACCGTGCCGGGACCACCGATCAGCCGGTCTTCCCACCCCTCCGCGTGTGGATGAGCTCCCACTCCACGGCCCATTGCACCATTCGTCGGCGGTCCAGCACCGCCCGCACGGCACGCGTGCTCACCCACACGACCCCGACTGTGGCCGCCGTTGCGAGAACACCAACCGCGGTCGCCTCCACCAGCGCCTCCGAAGGGTCGGCAGGGCGCGACGTCAGGCCACCCTTGGCATCCGTCCACACCTGCACCTGGCTTCCCGCACGAGCACCGGTGGGAACTTTGGTCCGCCCGGTGCGGCGGGTCTTCCCGTCCGGAGCCGTCCACTGGACCTTCGCCCACGCTCGCCTCCTGTCGCCGGCATGCGTGGAGACCTCGTTCGAGGCATCGGTGACCAGCTCCGCCGCGATCGCCCGGCGCTCGGATCGGTCTCCCTCGAAGCTCCGTTCCGCCACCACGGCTGTCATCACGCCCACGGCGGCACCGCCCACGACGGTCAGCACCCATGCGGCGAGCAGTACCCAGGCTTCGACGAGGTCACTGGTCCGGCGCAGCGGGTTGCGCCGCCACCGCCACAGGGCCCCAGCCGTTGGCCGACGTCTCCGATATCTCTTCGCCACGAGCCGTCACCCCCTCGTGTGAGGCAGCCGGGCTGAGAGCGCATGGCCGTCATCTGCCGCACTGCCGGAAACCACTATCTGCCGTTTCGGGAACGAGTCAAGGTGCATGACGCAAGCCCCTATTGCTCCTCCGTCCGCGCCGCGTGGGGGGCATGGGGGTTCGTGAGCGGGTTGCGCGGGTCGGTGGCACGAGCGATGGCGCACCCGACGGCGGCCACCCGGTCGGCGAGGAGGCCGAGTGCGGGCACGGCACGCGTAGGCGGCTGCAGGGCCTCCGAGAGCCTGTGTGCGGACGTAGGCGGCCTTCAACTCAGCCCAGGGCGTGGCTTGCTCAGTGGTCAGCGTGCGGCGCAGTTCGGCCGGTTTCAGCAGGTTGGCCTCCGCCCCGCTGGTAAGGGTTTGGGCCTCCGCGGTGAAGTGGTCGTCGATGACGGCGGCGAGCTCGGCATCGTTCATGAGCGGGCCGGATGCACTGGGCGATCTTGTTCATGGTGCGGAAGGAGCCCTGGAGCCGGAAAGGCGGCTCGGTGCGCGTGGCGTCGGACTGCGCGGCGGAGGCGATGTAGGCGGCGTTGACCGCGAGAACCGTCTCGCGTGCGGTGAGCAGGTGGCCAGCACGATCTCCTGGCGGGCCGTGGCGTTCGGGGCTTCGGCCGGGTCGGGGCAGGTGACGGTGTGCCCGAGGGCCGGGCCGCTGACCTTCACGAGCATCGGTCCGAGGCGGTCGGCGACGTATTCCATCAGCGTGCCGCCTCGGCGTCGCTGCCGATCGACTCGGCGGCGTCGCCGAGCCGTTCGACGTCCCGGTGGTGCTCGGCGAAGGCGTTCCTTCCTTCCGGCGCGGTGCCGGAGCTGCCGTCCCCTGTGCGGCAGCTCCGGCACCGCGGGTCGCCAGGCCCTTGGGGGAGGGCAGGGGCAGGCCCCGGCAGAGACGAGCCGAAGCTCAAGCGGTGCGGTCGTCCGCCGTGGCGTGGACGGGACCTGGTTCGTCGGGGCAGACCTTGTGCAGCGGCCGGACGAACAGACAGGTCAGCCGCCAGGCGGCGAGCAACGCGGCGGCCGACACCAACGGGCGCAGAACCCAGCTCATGGCTCCGGAGGGCGCCAGCGCGAACGGCAGCACGCGCCCTCCGACACCGAGGAACCAGGCGAGCACCGTCAGCAGGGAGAGCGCGACCGCCACCGGCACCCCACCCATCCCCCAGCCGTCGAGCTCGACGTCCGCATCGAAGCTGTCCAGGGCCGTGACGCCGAGGGCGACCAGCAGCCAGAAGCACACGACCACGACGAGAGCCGCGGTGAACAGGAGCACGGGAAATCCGGTGGCGGCCTCCACGAACATCCGCAACTTCCGACCCTCGCTCCCGTGTACGGCGCATATTGAGGGCGCGCTGCCTCCGTCCGGGTTCCGGTGCCGGGCACCTGCCGGTGCCCGGCACCGGAACCATCCGCAGTGCTCCCCGCGGGCCATGGTGCACGGCCGCATCCGCGCCGCGCATTGCCGGTTCCCGGCAGTGTTCACTAGGGTCTGCATGCCGGTGAGCCGCTAAGAAGCCGCCACCGGCACGGCAAAATTCGGGGGACGCGTGACGGAGCGGGAGATACCAGAGCAGTACCTGGACGGCTACGCCGGAATCCTCGCCGAGGTCTCGGCCACCGGCCGGCGCCTGACCCGCGAGGAGATCGAGTCACGCCGCGCACTCGGGGAGCAGGCCGCGGACGCCGGCCACGGACTGCGTGCCCTGGTCGTCGCCCACTTGGCCGCAGCCCGGACCGCCTGGCCGGCCACGCCCGGATCGGCCGACAGCACGCTGGCCGCCATACAGCAGGTAGTCGACGCCTTCGCCGAGGGCTACGAACGCGCCCAGCGCCTGGCCGTACGCCGGGAGGAGGCCGCCCGCCGTGAGTTCATCGACGACCTCCTCTACGGCCGCAGCGACCTCGGCCGCCTCGCCGAACGAGCCGAACGCTTCGGCCTGCGCCTGTCCCACGCCCACGCGGTTGCCGTCGCCCAGGGCCCGGCCGCCTACGACGAGGGCGCCCCCGTACTCCGGCAGGTGGAGCGCGCGCTCATCACCCGCTTCGGCAACCGCAGCGTCCTGCTCACCACCAAGGACGGCCGGCTGCTGTGCGTCGCCCCCGGCCACGAGGACGAGATCCTGCCCTACTTCGCCAAGCAGGCCCATGCCGCCACCGACGGCGGCCGGGTCGCCATCGGCCGCCCGCACCCGGGACCCGGCGGAGTGGTCCAGTCGTACGAGGAAGCTTTGAACGCCCTGGAGATGGCCGAGCGCCTGGCCCTTGACGACCCGGTTCTGTACGCCGCCGACCTGCTGGTCTACCCGGTCCTCACCCGCGACCGCCAGGCCATGGCCGACCTCGTCCTGAACACCCTCGGCCCGCTCACCACCGCCCGGGGCGGAGCCCAGCCGCTCCTCGACACCCTTACGGCCTATTTCGACTCCGGCTGCGTCGCCGCCGAGGCCGCCCGCCGCCTCACCCTGAGCGTGCGGGCCATGACGTACCGCCTGGAACGCATCCACCAGCTCACCGGCGCCAACCCCGCCGACCCGGCCCACCGCTACATGCTCCAGACCGCGGTCATCGGCGCCCGACTGCTGGACTGGCCCGCCAAGGAGCTGTGACAGTCAAGGCGGAGGATGCTGCGACGTCGCGGCCAGGGATGTGGATCCAGCACCTCGGCCGGCCACCTCACCGGCAGGTCGCGGCCACTCAGGGCCCACAGCAACTGCTACCCGGAAGACTCGGCGACCGCCTTGAGCACCATCTTGTGGGCCCCGGCCGCGTGCTGGTGGGACCGGTTGACAGCGGAGCCCACCGCCACCGTCCATTCCACCGCTCCGACGGAGTCGTCCAGCGCCTGAATCTGGTCCAGGAGGCGAGGCCAGGTCCGGTCCCGCTCCCAGCGGGCGAACCGCTCATAACCGTCTGCCACAGCCAGTAGCGTTCCGGCAGGTCGCGCCAGGGAGCACCCATCCGTAGCCGCACAACACGCCGTTGATCACCTGCCGGTGGTCGTGCCACGGACGGCCTGGTCCGTCTGCGGTCGGCAGCAAGGGCCTTAAGGTTTCCCAGGCGGTGTCCGTCGGCTCGCCACGTCCCATCACGGGATCGGCCACCAGCAGGGCCTCAGGCAGCGTCGGCCGTCTGCGCCCTGGCCTCGCGCACCCCGCGCAACGCGGCGGACCAGGCGATCACTTGGTCGAGCATGCCGCGGACTGCGGTGTCGAGGCCCTCCTGGGGGACGAAGGCGCCGGTGGAGAACGTGGGGATCAGCGGGACGGCGGGCTGGGCGCGGACCGTGGCCACCTGGAGTTCGGCGAGGACCAGCCGGAGTGCCTCGGCGGCGCGGACCCCGGCGGCCCAGCCGCCGTAGCTGACGATGCCGGCGGCCTTGTCGTTCCACTCCCGGTAGACGTAGTCCAGTGCGTTCTTGAGTGCGCCGGGGAAGGAGTGGTTGTACTCCGGGACGAGGAACACGAAGCCGTCGAAGCCGTCGATCAGCGCGGACCAGTCACGGGTGTGCGGGTGCTCGTACTGCTGGAGGTTCGGATTGCCGCCCTCGTCCAGGTTGCCGAGACGGTGCTGGGCAAGGTCGATCAGCTCGTATTCGGCGCCGCCGTGGGCGCGCGCCACCTCGAGCGCCCAGGAGGCGATCTGCTCGCCCCTGCGTCCGGGTCGTGTGCTGCCGAGGATCATGCCGACGCGCAGTGTCATGGTTGCCCCTTTCGAAGGAGTTGTCACGTCAACTCTAGATCGAGGCGAGTTGAAGTGACAACTCCCCTGGCCCGGTACCCTTCATGGCATGGCTGAGACTCGTACGCTGGAACCCGAGGAGTGGGAACTCTGGGACACCTGGATGCGCGCGCAGCGCCTGCTCACCAGGGAGCTGGAGCGTGGTCTGCAGCGTGACAGCGGAATCTCGAAAGCCGAGTTCAGCGTGCTGGTAACGCTGTGGCGGGCTTCCGGCCGCGAGATGCGCGTCGGCGAACTCTCCGAGTCCCTCGACTGGGACAAGAGCCGCGTCTCACATCAGCTGACGCGCATGGAAAATCGCGGCTTCGTAAGGCGCACCCAGTACGGGGCCGATGGCCGCCGCGCGGGGATCGGGCTGACCGCCGAGGGCCACCGCGCCGCCCAGAGGGCCATCCTCGTGCATGCCGACAACATCCGCCGCCACTTCCTCGGCTCACTCACTCCCGAGCAGGCGGCGGTCATGCGTGCATGGAGCGAGCAAGTAGTCGACCGCATCGAGCCGCGCTGCGGCAAGACCGCCGGCGACGGTGCGTCCTAGAACGCCGGACCCCGCCCGGACAGGGTGTCATGAGACAGGCTCTAGGTGTATTGATCACGAGCGTTGTCAACGCGGGCCGGCCTTGATCGTGGGAAGGCCCCCGGTGTGTGGTGGAGGTGTGGCCGCTGGAGGGACCATCGTGAGGTGATCGACGCCATCGCCTCCAGGTTTCAGACTGGTACCCGGTGCGTTCATGTGCCGGAGAAGTACGGCAACTGACGAGGTGTCTACAACCGGCTGCGGACGTGGGCCGTTGATGGCACCTGGCAGCGGGTGTTCACCGCCCTGGTGGCCCAGGCCGACTCGGACGAGGACCTCAGCTAGGCCGTTTCGGTGGATTCCACGATCGTGCGGGCTCACCAGCACGGACTGGGGCCCGCAAAAGGGGGCCCCGGCCGGCGAGCCGGACGACCATGCCATCGGCCGGTCCCGCGGCGGACTGACCACGAAGATCCACCTTGCCACCGACAAGTGCTGTCGGCCGTTGGTCTTCCATCTCACTGCCGGACGGGCAGCGACGCGCCCGCCTTCATGGAAGTGATGGCACGCCTGCGCGTTCCCCGCCGCCGTGGACGACCCCGCACCAGGCCGGACATGGTCGTGGCCGACAAGGCAGGTTCCTCCCGCGCGATCCGCAGCCACTTGCGCAAGCGCGGTATCCGGACGGTGATCCCCGTCCCGGCCGACCAGCGACGTCACCGACTGCGGCGGGAAAGCCGGGGCGGCAGGCCACCGGCTTTCGACCGCGAGACCTACAAGCAGCGCAACACCGTCGAGCGGTGCATCAACCGCCTGAAGCAATGGCGCGGCATCGTCACCCGTTACGAGAAGACCGCGACCATCTACCTGGCCGGACTCCACGTCGCGGGCATCCCGTCTCTGGTCTGTTCGGTGGCCCAAACGAAACCGCCTAGTAGCTGTCGTAGCGGGGCTTGCCGTTCGGCCGGTAGACGCCGACGATGGTGCCGCCCTTCGTCGTCGAGACGCTGACCGGCTCCAGCGCCGTGGGGATCGCTCCGTCGGCGAACAGCCGCTTGCCGGTGCCGATGATCACCGGATGGATGGTCAGCCGGTATTCGTCGACGAGGCCGTGCCGCATGAGGGTCTGGGCGAGGTCGCCGCTGCCGACGACGTTGATGTTGCCGCCGTCGGACGCCTTCAGCTTGCCTACGGCATCGACGATGTCGCCCTCCAGCAGCGTGGAGTTCTGCCACTCGACGGACGTCAGGGTCCGAGACGCCACGTACTTGTGCATGCTGTTCATCCGATTGGTGAACGGGTTGTCGGGATCGGCGGTCGGCCAGTACGACGCGAAGATCTCGTACGTCTTGCGGCCGAGCAGCATCGCGTCGGAGTGCTCGTACCAACCGGCGATGGCCGTGCCGACCTCGTCGTCGGCCACCGGTTTCTGCCAGCCGCCGTGCTCGAAGCCGCTCTCAGCGTCCTCGTCCGGACCGCCCGGCGCCTGCATGACGCCGTCCAGCGTCAGGAACGTGCAAATAATGATCTTGCGCATGGTGCGCTCCCTTCGTCGACGGGTAGACCGCGCAACCGCCGGAAACTCATCGGCGGGACTTCCGCGGTGCAGCCACCCGCGCCGCCGGGATGATCCGAACGACAGGGCCCTAGACGAGCAGGACGACTTCGCCGCCCGGTCGCCGCCGACGCGGGAGCGTTGTGGTCATCCCCGGGCGCCACGGCCGGCCCCGACCGCTGGTCATCTTGGGCATGGTGCTCCTTTCTCACCCAGACCGGCTGTACGTTGTCCGCGCAGTGCTCCCGCTCACGGGTCCGCAGCCCGGTGTTCGTCGGCGGGATGAGCGCCTGGGGAGGCCGCTCGGGCGACGCCTGGACCACCTTGTGCTGCGGCTTGAGCGGGCGAGGATACAGCCCGGCTGTGCTCGGCTGCCGCAGGTCGTCAGGGATCTCGCCGACGACGATCGTCCTGCGTGGTTACACGCTCATGCCATAGCCCAGTTCCTCAGCTGCGATGTGCCAGAAGGAGTTCTCGTCTGCAACGGCCTCGGCATCAAGCGTCCCGAATCGTTCCAGCAACGCTTCGGTGAGCGCATCGGCGGCCTGCTCGGCCAGGTCCACGGCCTCGGCGTCGCCCAGACCGTCCCCGGGCGCCTCGTATGCAGCGGCCTCAGCGGCGGCCTCGTCATAAGCGCGGTTTGAAGGCGACGAACGCCTCGACACCGGAGTTCACCAAGCGTGGAACGCCGTCTTCCGGCAGGCACCACAGCGAGCCGTCGTCACGCCGTACGGCGAGCACGCTCAGCCCTGGGTCGACGGCGACCAAGGCATACAGCGCACCGTCGACCGCGCGTTCCGCAAACGGGGAGTCCTGCCATACCCCGGGATAGGGGAAGCGAGCGCATCCGGCCAAGGGTGAGGCGAGTTCAGCATCGTTCATGCCGAGAACCCAGCCCGCCCCGCTGACACCTCACCAAGCCGTTGAACTTGTGCGGTCACAGCGCTAGGCGTGGTCCGGGCACGGGCATCCAGGGGGATGTCGGCGGCCTCGCGGACATCTTCAGGGGCTGGCTGCCGCCGGAGGTCGGGGCGGGCGTCGGCGAGGGCGAAGGCCCGTTCCAGGCCGTCCAGGAGGGCGAGCTCGATCCGGTAGACGCGTACGCGGTCATCGAGCTGAGCACGTTGGTCTTGTTGTTCGGGCCGATCCCGCGCCGTACCGCGCGGATGCTGGTCAGCTTCCCACCGATCTGCCCCTGCGGCATCGGCCTTTCGGGACGGCCGATGAGGTGCTCCCGGAACTCGTCGTAGGTTCCTGTACCGCCCGGGTCGACCAGGCGGCGCAGCACGGCGCGGGCGCCGGGCGTCACGGCGGCGCTGATCTGGAACAGCAGCTGGTCGCTCCAGCCTTCCCAGTGGTAGGACGCCGGCCGCCTGGGCGCAGCGGCGCAGGAGCCTCCGAGCCGGACCACCAGCTCGAGCAGCGCGACGCGGACGCGGCGCCGCCCAGGGCGTTGCGGTCAAAGCCGCAGCGGACGGTCCTCGGAGACAAGTGGCGCGGTCGAGTCTCTGAAACCACCGCCGAGCGGATCCGCGAGGCCGCCCGCGGCCTCGGAACGTAGTCCTCCTACTGGGTGAGGTACGCGTCGCTGCCGCAGACACCCTGCTCGGCACAGATCCTGTGGCCGTCGCAGTCGCCCCGGCTGGTCGGGTTGCCCGCGGGGCCCGCCGCCCTGGCCAGAAGGCCGGACGGGCGGGCCAGGACACGCGGGGTGATCGCGAGGGCCGGAACGACCGACGCGACCACCGTCACGTCCACGAGTATGCGCACGTCCATCACGTGTCCAGAGGGCTCAGTCAGAACGGGGTCGGCACCTGAGTCCAGACGATCACCATGAGAATCAGGTGGAGCAGGCACAGGGCGCGGGCCGTCTTCCACCTGAAGGAGACCACCGCAGTGGCGGCGAGGAACAACGCGGACAGAACCAGGCAGAAGAAGGCCCCCGCCGCCGTGTCGGGGTCACTCGTCGGCGTCGTCTCGACGCCCACCGCCGGAAGGCTCAACGCCAGCATGGCGGCCGCAACGACGTACAGACCGGCTGCGAGGATTCCCCGCACCCACAGGCCCGCCTTCTGGTTTGTGACTATCACTCTCACTCCGTTCTGGATGAACTGCCTGGTGCGGGTCTGCCAGGCACCGGAACCGGCGCCCGGCAGACCCCGATGCAGCCGGGACCTATCCGAGCAGGCCCGACAACATTGACTGGTTGGTCACGATCCTCCCCCCGTATGCCTGGGAGGCGGGGTCAGTGGCCCAGTAGCCGGAACCGCCCTTGTACCAGGCACCGACATTCCTGAGGTCATCCGTCGTGAAGGCCGCCGCGCCCTTCCCGGGTGCGATGGCGTCTCTGCCCTTCGACAGATAGCGAGCGCTCAGGAAGATGTTCTGCACGTTGTCCCCCAGCGAGCCCTTGATCTCGCTTCGCTGGTAACCGCTCAGATTGCTGGGATCGTAACCGAGCAACTCCGCGGCGAGGCTGATCTGCATGCTGACATTGCCGTAGGACGCCTTGTCGCCGCTCTTGACCTCACCCAGGTTGTCGAAGATCGGCGGATCTCCGGAGACCTCGTTGTGGGCCACGCCGGCCAGCAAGGTGGCCGGGATATCGTACTTGGCCGCGGCTGCCTTGATGGTGTCCGCATACGCGGCGACGAAGTCATCCTTGTACTGGGCCCGGTCCTCCTCGACACCGCCGAAGATCCAGTTCCAGCTCTGCGCCAGCGCGTCCCAGTTGCTCCACACGTCGAGGTCCTTCTGCGACCCGTAGTGGTCGGAAAGCCCCATCAGCTGCAGGTGCTCCATGGTGAGCTCCTTGGTGGGAGTCATGCAGGCCGGCGGACAACCGGCGCCGATGGTCACCAGGGTCGAGTCGGGAGCAGGGGTCGACGGCGTATCGCTCTGTTCCTGCTGGCTGTAGTACTTGTCGAGGAAGGCCTCACTTCCGCACACGCCCTGCTCTGCGCAAATCATGTGCCCGTCGTACTCGATGAAGGTGGTCGGGTTGCCTCCGGTGAACGCGTACCGGTTGCCGGTGTACGGGTCGACCCCCAGGCCCATGTCGGCCAGCGCGCCGGTGTACATGTCCCGGCTCGTGAAGCGGTTCAGACCCGGGTTGTAGTCACGGAAGCCCATGTCGTACGTACCGGACTGGGCGTCCCAGCGCTTGGCGTTGAAGCGGTAGGGGTTGTAGGCCTCCTTGGTCGGGTCGGCGGTGGCGGGCTTGTCGATGCCGGTGAACTCCGAGTCGTCGTCCTTGCCGTAGGCGGTGTAGCCGTACGTCGCCTTGGTGTCGCCGTTGCTGTCCGTGAGCGTCTCGACGTCGGTGTGGCTGTTGTAGCCGTAGTAGCCGTCCTCCGTCGTGCCGTCGGTGTTGTGCTTGACCTGCGACAGGCGCTCGCCCCACGGGCTGTACTGGTACGACTTGGTCAGCGTGCCGGCGACCTTCTCGTCCAGAACCTCGGTGGACAGACCGAGGTAGGAGAAGTCGGTCGTCTTGCCGTCGGCGGTCTTCGAGGTGGTGCGGTCCAGCGGGTCGAAGGTGTACGTCGTCGCCTTCAGCGCGCCGGTGTCGTCCATCTTCTCGGACTTCACGACGTGGTCGAAGCCGTCGTACGTGCTGCGTTCGATGATCTGGCCACCCGCCGTCACCGACTCCTGTCGGCCGAACGGATCGTAGTTGTAGCTCGCCGTGGAGGAGCCGGTAGTGGCCCTCTGCAGGCGGTTGCGGTCGTACTCGAACTGCGTGGTCTGGTTCTTCACCGTCTGGCTGACGACGTTGGCGTTGTCGTCGTGAACGTACGTCTCCGTCCCCGCGCCGTTACCGGTCTTGACCGACTCCTTGAGACGGTCGGCCGGGTCGTAGGTGTAGTTGGTGGTGGAGTTCAGGTAGGCGGTCGTGTTGTCGGCGTTCATCTTCTGCGCCACGTCCTGCGCCTTGTTCCCGTTGGGGTCGTAGGCGTAGGTGTGGGAAGAGACGAGGGTGCCGTTGGCCTTCTTCTCGGTCGACGACTTGAGCGCCGCGTTGAGGTAGTAGGTGTAGTCGATGGTGTTGCCGTTGCCCTTGGTCTCCTTCAGCTTCTGGCCGCGGTCGGTGTAGGCGTACGACGTCACCTTCGGGTCGGTGTCCGTCGCGCTCTTGCCGACGGAGACCGTCTTGACCAACTCGCGCAGGTCGTAGGTGTACGTGGCGAACTGGTCGGGGTGGGTGACCGTCTCCGGCTGGCCGTTGGCGTCGTAGGTGAACGACGTGGCCTTCTTCTCCGTCCCGGACAGCGACTCGGTGACCTTTTGGACTTGGTTGAGGCCGGTGTAGGCGACCGTGTAGGAGTCGATCTTCGCGGTCGACGAGGTGTCGTCGATGTTGGTCAGGTTGCCGTTGAGGTCGTAGGAGTAGGCGAAATTGCTCTTCTCCGTATCGGCCGGGTCACCGGTGGTGTCCCGGACCAGCTTCACCCCGTCCGCGACGACCGTGCCGCCGCTGTTCTGGAACAGCTGCAGCTTGGCCGCGTTGCCCTGCTTGAAGGAGTAGGAGCCCAGGGAGACCCAAGTCCCCTGGTTCGCGGGGGCGTTCTGGTCGATCGTCTTGTCGACCGTGCCGGTCGCGTGGGTCAGCGTGTACTTGGCCGTCGTCGCCGCACCCGTCACCTTCGGGAACTTCACGTACGCGGTGTACGTGCCGTCCTTGGGGATGTTGAGCGTCCACGTGAAGGCGTCCGTGCCCGTGCCGGCGGTGTGGGTCTCGTGGTTGTAGCCCTGCTGGCCGGTGATGTCCCCCTTGATCCAGGTGCCGGTCTTGGAGGTGTTCTGGGTGTCGGAGTTGTCGACCAGGACAACCGACTGACCCACCGGGACGCCATCGTCGGAACGCCCCTTGACGGAGCCGTCCGCGTAGTACGACCACGTCATCGTGCGGTTCGAGGAACCGCCGGCCGAGGTCAGGGTCCGCTTGGTCTGCTGGCCCAGCTCGTTGTAGTCGTAGGTGGTGGCGATGTCCCACGGGTCGGTGGACGACTCCACCCAGCCGTTGTCGAAATAGGTGTAGTCGGTGTCGTTACGGACCGTCTCGCCCTCCGACGGCGGCAGCGACGTCTTCGCCACCCGGCCCAGCTCGTCGTACACAGTCTCCGTGTAGACGTTCGGGTCGTTGTAGCGGGAGTCCGCCGGGTCGTACGGCTGGTACTTCTTGACCGGGCGGTTCAGCGCGTCGTACTCGGTACGCGCCGTGAACGCCGTGGTGGTGCCCGCGGCGACCGCCCTCGGGGTGATCACCTTGGTGACGTTGCCCACCTGGTCGTACTCGTACTTCGTCGACCGCGTCGTGGTGCCCTCGTAGGGAACCTTGACCTCGGTCTGCTTGCCGCGCTCGTCGTAGGTGATGGTGGTGGTGTTGTTCTCCGCGTCCGTCGTCGAAACGACCAGCGAGTCCTTGTCGTAGGTCTGCCTGGTGAACTTCCCGGCCGCGTCCGTGACGGTGGTGGCCCGATGGTCCAGATCGTAGGCCGTCTTGGTGGTGTAGTCGGTGGTGTCCGCCGTCGCGTTCTTCTTCGGGTCGATGACCGTGACGACGTTGCCGACGCTGTCGTACTCGTAGGAGACCTTGTCACCGGCCGCGTTGACCACGGAGGTGACTTGGTAGATCTGGTTGTAGTTGTTGGTGGTGACGTAGTCGGTGGCGTCCGTCGTCGTCGCCGTGCCCTTGGGCTCGGTCGTCGTCTTCAGGTTGCCGACCCTGTCGTAGGTGTAGGTCGAGGTACGCGGGGCGGTCAGGTTGTTCGCCGGCCCGGTCGCCGAGGTGATCTGGTCCGCGTTGTCGTACACCGCCGTGGAGACCGCACCGTTGGGCGCCGTCGACTTGGTGACGTTGTCGTTGGCGTCGTACTCGGGAGCCGGAGTGGTGATCAGGACGCCGGCGTCCTGCTTCTTCGGCACCGTGTTGACCAGCAGACGCCCGAACGTGTCATAGGTCTGCGTGGTGACCTTCTGCTTCGCGTCGGTGACCTTGGTGACCCGACCGCGCTCGTCGTAGACAAAGTCGGTCGTGAAGGACTTGGCGTCCGTGATCCGGTTTGGGTACCCGGTCGGCCCGAAGCCGGAGTACGACGTCGGGTTGCCGTTGGCGTCGGTGGCCTTGGTCAGCTCACCGTAGGCGTCGTAGTCGTACTTCGTGGTGTAGTCGTCCGGAACCGTCGTGGTCGCGACGCCCTTCGGGTCCGTGACCGTCTTCACGTTGCCGAAGGAGTCGTAGCCGAACTGCCAGGTACGACCCTCCGGGGAGGTCTTCGTGTACAGGTCGGCCGCGTAGCCGTCCGCGCGCGTCTGGTACTCGTACTTCGACGCGTTCGCCGGCCACTTGGTGGAGTCCGTCACGCAGGTGGCCGTCTGGTCCGGGACGCCCGCCTTGTTGTTCTCCGCGTCGCGCTTCCAGAGCGGGTAGCCCGTCTTCTGGTCGTAGCAGTACGCGGTCTTCGCGCCGTTGGCCTCTTCCAGGTAGGTGACGTTGTTGTCGGCGTCCCACGACATCTTCGTCGTCTGGGACTTGGCGTTGGTCGTCTGCACCGGGCGGCCGAAGTCGTCCGTGACGTACTGGGTGGCGTTCGACTCGGCGTCCGTGACCGTGGTGTCGGTGAACTTGGTGTTCGCGGTGTCCGCCGCGTACGCGAAGTCCGTGGTGCCGTTCAGACGGTCGGTGATGGTCTTCGTCCACCAGTGGTACTTCGGGTCGTCGCCCGTCTGCGGGGCGTAGTACGCCAGCTGGGTCGCGTTGCCGCGCGGGTCGGTGGCCTTGACCAGCTTGACGTTCTTGTTGCCCTGGGTGGCGTCGTAGGTGAACTTGAAGACCTTCGGCTGGGAGGAGCCGTCACCGTCGGTGAACTGACCCAGCAGGCCCTGCGTCGTGTAGTAGAAGGAGATCTTCCGGACGGGCAGGCCCGTGACCGACCCCGAGATGTCCGTGATGGACTTCACGTGGTCGTAGATCTTGGAGTTGGTCAGGTTGCTGCCGGTGACCTTGGCGCCCGTGCCGTCGATGTAGTCGTACGACGCGTCGCCCTTCTTGTAGTAGTCGACCGTCAGCGACTGCCGGCCCGCCGGGTCGGTGATGTAGAGGAGGAACTTGGTCGGCTTGTTGTTGGACTTGCGCTCCTCGTACGTGTACGTCTGCGTGTTGCCGTTCTTGTCCACGATGGACGTCAGGTAGCCGTCGCAGCCGAAGTAGAAGCGCGTGCCGTCCGGGCGGAGGAGGGTCCAGGCGTCCGGGACCGGGTCCTTGTCCGGGGTGCAGGACAGGCCCGTCTTCATCGTCAGCTGGTAGTGGACGCCCGCCGGGGCCTTCCACGTGCCGTCGGCCTGCTTGGTGAAGACATGCGTGGTGCCGTCCCCGTCCGGGAGGCGGATCTCCGTCGGGTTCGGATTGGGGTGGAAGTCCAGCGGTGCGCCCAGGCGGATCGGTCCGGCCAGCTGCGCCGACCAGCCCGCGCCCGAGACCGTGTCGGAGGTGTCGAGTGAGTTGTAGGCGAAGCGCGCGAACGTCGTCAGGCCCCGGCCGGGGTTGGTGAACGCGTTGTACGACCACACGCTGTTGCCCGAGGCGAGGTTGTTCATCACCGTCGAGCCGGCACCGGTGTTCTTGCCGGTGTAGGAGTAGAACTTCTCCAGGCCGAGGCTGTCGGAGGTGGGGTCCTCCACCGCCACGTTCTGCTTCAGCGGCTGGATCGAGGTGTTCGTCGCCGACAGCCAGCTGCCGTCGGACACCTTCTTGACGTCCCAGCCCAGCACGTAGTTGGTGCGCTTGCTGCCGGAGTCCGAGTTGATCGGTGTCTTGACCTGCGCCTGGATCGTGGCGGACTGGCCGGGGTTCAGCGCCGGGATCGCCGTGGAGAGCTGGTTGCCGCCGGTCGTGACGTCCGTGCCGTCCGGCAGCTTCCACGTGTACGACAGCACCCGCTCACCCGACGCCCAGGCACTGGAGGTGGTGTTGGTGACCGTGAAGTCCACCGTGTACGTGGAGTTCGGGGTCATGCGGGCCGGAGTCTGCGGCGCGTAGTACGTGTCATCCGTCGTGGAGTCCACGTAGATCACCCGCAGCAGCGGGCCGAGCTGGGGATCGGGCGCCTCCGAGCTCAGGAACAGGGTGCGCTCCTGCGGGCCGGTCGACGTCTCGTCCTTCAGCTTGACCAGCGCGCCGTGGTTCAACGACGGGGTCTTGGTCCAGCCCTGGGTCAGGGAGGTCGCGTCCCACCAGTGGCGGCCGACCTCGGAGACCTGGGCGACCGTGTCGGACACCGTGGCCGAGTAGTCGCCGCCTGCCGTGGTCCACGCGGTGGTGGAGGTGGCGTTGTTCCAGGTGGCCTGGGTCTCGTTGAAGTCCTTCGTCAGGCCGTGGAGTTCATAGATCGCGCCGTTGGATCCGGTGGTGGTCTCCGCGCCCCACATGAAGAGGCGGGATTCCAGGATCGTCGCGGTGGTGGGGATGGCGGAGGTGTTGAAGTCCAGCGCCGCCCGGGCCTTGCCGTAGGTGGTGGAGTTGTTGCCCACCTCCAGCCACTTCTGGCCCACACCGTACGAGGCGATCGTGTCCTCGTTCGTCGTCGGCTGACCCGAGGACAGGGTCGTGTCCGACACCGCTGAAGTGCCCTGCAGCAGTCGCATCGTCCGGCCCGCCTTCGGCACGCCCACGATCCGGGTCGGGGAGCCCAGCAGCTGGCCGTTCTTCGTCTTCACCGCGAGCTGGTAGTAGTACGACCGGCCGATCTCCACCGACGACGAGTCCGGCGTCGGGGTCGCCGTGGTGTCCGTGTAGGCGGTCGCCGATTTGTCGATCGGGGCGACCAGGGTGGCCGCGGACGGTGTGAACGCCTGCTGCGTGGAACGGTGCAGCTGGTACTCGACGATGTCGTAGCCCGAGTCACCGGTGGAGTTCGAGTACGCCTTCCAGGACAGCTCCGGGCCCGTGGAATGGATCA
The DNA here is from genome assembly GCF_025642135.1 of Streptomyces cynarae. Taxonomy (NCBI): domain Bacteria; kingdom Bacillati; phylum Actinomycetota; class Actinomycetes; order Kitasatosporales; family Streptomycetaceae; genus Streptomyces; species Streptomyces cynarae. The sequence goes on from NZ_CP106793.1 coordinate 456,431, forward strand.
CCGTCGGCGAGTTCAGCGTCGTACCGACCTTGCCGTACGTCACCGTCAGCCGCGGGATCGTGGACGTTTCGCCGCCGTAGTCGCCGTCACCGGACTCGTAGCGCGGGCCGCCGGTCGGCGCGGTGGAGGACTCGTCCGTGGCCTTGAGGACGAACCCGTTGTTCGCCGACGTGCCGCTGATCCACTGCTGGACGGTGTCGGTCACCGGGAACTTGTGCCACTGGTTGTACTGCCCCGCGCTCTTGGTGATCGTCGCCGGGTTCACCCAGCGCACCGCGTCCGCGATCACCGCCGTAGAGGTGGACGCGGGACCGTCACCGAGGACGACCTTGCCGGCCGTGCCCTGCGAGAAGTTGATCTCGTTGCCGCCGTTGAGGGAGGCCCACACCCCGTTGGTGCCCGACTGCTGGTTCACCGTGTACGTCGTGGACCCGCCACTGCCCGTCACCGTGTACGGCGCGTTGCTCGCGCGGTCCGAACCCGCCACGTAGTGCACGTCGACGCGGTAGGAGTCGCTCTCCGGGAGCTTGGGCTGCCAGGTGTAGGTGTCCCCGGCCACCGAGTCCTTGTTGGAGTGGTAGTCCGAGCCGATCCCGGACGACGACGACGTCGCCGGCCAGGTGCCGGTCGCCGCCGTGGTGCCCGCATCACCGTCGTCGACCTGCACGCTGGTGCCGGACAACTCGCCCACCAGCGACGACGTGTTGGACCAGGTCGCCGTCGACTCGTCCCACGCCCCGGTCGCCCGGTAGGCGCCGATGGTGACGTTGTTGGCGTTGGTGGTGTGCGCCTGGTCGTAGTACATCTCCAGGCGCGCCGAGTCGATCTTCGTACCCGAGGGGATCTCGCTCAGCGGGAACTTGATCAGCGAACGGGAGATACCCGTGTCCGTCTTGCCCGCCGACAGCTTCCACGTGGTGTTGAAGTTCGTCGACGCCTGATCCGACAGGACCATGACATCCTGGGAGTCCGTCGGACTCGGCGCGATCGTGATCGTCGGGTCGATCACCACCGGATACTGCCGGTCCTTCGATGCCAGCCACTCCGTGTCCGGTGTGACCGTCAGCTTCCAGGACTTCCCGTCCCGGGTCAGCTTCTGGGTGACCTTGGTGCTGTAGGTCTCCCCGAAGACGGAGGTGTCCGCCTTCTTCGCGTCCGTCATGAACGGCGCCGGGATCACCATGACCGGGGTGTTCGGCAGTTCCCCGTACAGCGCGATCGAGCCGTCCTTGCGGGCCTTGGGCACCAGCCCGTCGGTGTTCAGCGTGAACGTGAACTTCAGCGGACCGGACGGGCGCCGGGCGAGGGTGATGTTCTCCTTCACCCGGCCGCGGCCGACGCCGTACGAGATCTCCGCGCCGTGCGCCCGGTCCTCGTACGTGACCGTCGAGCCCTTCGCCGCAGGCGTCAGCCGCTTGCCGGCACCCTCAAGACCCAGGGTGACCGACCGGCCGTCCGGCGACTGGAAACGCACCAGACGGCCGGCGTCCGAACCGAACCAGCTCCGGCCCTCGTTCGTCGTGTTGGAGAAGTCAAAACCCTTCACCGACGAGGCTGCCACCGAGGTGTCGATCGGCTTCCACGCCTTCGACCCCACGTCCCGGTAGGAGGTCGGCAGCGCCGACAGCTCCGCCTGCACCCGGCCGTCCGAGAGCTGCCAGAAGCGGGCGTTCGCCGTCCGGCGGCCCGTCAGCTCCCGGACCCGCTTCGGCTTCGGCGCGACCCTGCCCTTCGGCAGCTTCTGCCGGTCCGCCATCCCCAATTCGTCATGCGACGGCGGCTTCCCGTGTTGCTCGCCCTCGTCGAACCACCCCTTGACGGTGTCGATTATTCCCTTTCCGTCACCGTCGGAGGCGGGGGCCGCATAGGCGATCTGGGGCAGCGCGGTACTTGTCACCGCGGATACCACCAGGCACGCCAAGAGCCTGCCCAATCTGGGTCTCACGCCACACCTTTCCTGAACATTCGTCATCGAAACAGCTGCCCGCACACGTCTTCCATCTGGGATGACGGCAGGTCACAGGCAGCGGCGCCGGCTTTTTAGCGATGCAGCTGACGCTCTGTCAACCCATGAGACATAAGGGAGCTTGGGGGGCTTCCCCGGCACTTGAGATCGAATCGGCCGGCCCTGGTGTCCGATATTTCCGCTCGCTGGCAATGGCGATTCGGAGTGGTGTATAAACGCCCGGCTCCAACCCCTAGAACCCGAACATTCCGAATTTCAGGGAGACCATCCATGGACGCCGAAACCCAGGAATCCGAAACCGCAGGGAAGCAATCCGGTGACCGCCTCGGCCTGGTCATCGGCGGCGCCCTGCTCGCCGCCTGCGCCGGCCTCGCCCTCTACGGCGTGCTCGGCACGGGCAAGGACGACAGCACGCCGGAACGCCGTACTCCGACCGCCGCGGTGACATACGAGGTGACCGGCACAGGCACCGCCGACATCACCTACCAGGCACGCAGCGCATCCGGTGAGGCAACCGTGGTCAAAGCCGCCGCGCTGCCTTGGCACAAGACGGTGGACGTCCCGCTCGGCAAGGAACCGACCGTCAGCATCATCCTCGGCGAGAACGGCGGACAGGCCCGCTGCGCGCTCGCCGTCCGCGGCAAGCACGTCCAAAGCGCCACCGCCAACGGCACCTTCGGCCGGGCCACATGCTCAGGCGCACTGCCCGCCCCGGCCAGCGAGCAGCAGGACTGAGCCCCGCCGGTCATCCCGTCCAGCCCGTCCAGCCCGTCCACGCACCGACAGGTCATCCGAATCGTCCCCACGATCGGTTTCCGGCGCCCAACTGAGAGGTATCCGGGCCGACTTCGCGGGCCCACGCTGCTTCCGCGGCCAAGCGTTGTGCCGGGCACCGGATCCGGGAGGGGGCCCGCAGCACGCGGCCGATCCGGTGCTCGGCGAGGGCCTGGCCGTTCGAGTTCACACACCTTGATTGGCACCGAGCGACGCCCAATCTCGAGGCATGAGATGGGGCGCGAGCCAGCTCTTATCAGCTGAGCCGACCGGGGCGCCCCCCCTGCGGATCACCAGCCGCAGGAGACATTGGCCTCCTTCGAACGTGCGGCCGGGGAAGCTGGCTCCTGGCGGGGAACGACGCGACCGTCGACACGAGCTTCGGCCTCGGCTCGGGCAGCAACGGCTCGATGAGTGACCGCCAGTTCGTCCGATGAACTACCGCGGCAGCCGCCGCTTGTCGGCCCCGACATCGCGCCCACAAAATCAGCAATGGATCCAACCGGCCGTTTCATGAGTGTTCGCGGAGCATCCGCATTGCGGCCGGCGGGTGGGGAGGTGCCCCTCAGCGGCTCTCGTGGCCCCCTTGTTTGAGAAACGTACGGTACGCCGCCCAGTCCGCCGCCGTCGCGGCGAAGTCCACATAGAGGGCGACGCCGAAGTGGGTGCGGTCCGCGTCCGTGCGGGAGAGGCCCAGTCGAGCGCCGCGAACGGCGGCAGTGACCGTTTCGGCGGACGCGTGATGGCCGATGTGGTCCTCGTGGTAGAAGGGCAGGCCGATCAGCAAGTCCGTTGAAGGCGGGGTGACTTCGAGAGCCAGAGAAGTCTGCTGGGCGACATAGCCTCCGTACAGGCTCTCGAGCGGCATCGCCGTGTCGTAGGACATCACCGCGATCTGGTCGACCCGGCGCGCGACCTGGCCGAAGTAACGCTGAGACCACCACTTGGGGTGTCCGGTGAGACCAGTCACGGAGTGGAGTGCGGGGAGGGGGTCGATCTGGGGGGCGGCCACCGAGAGTGGGACGTGGTGGGCACTGGTGACGCGGTGCAAAGCATCAAGGAGGGTGAGGTAGTCACGGTCGCCTGAGTGCAGGGGCTCCAGGTCGAAATGGGCGCCGTCGAACCCGGCCGCCAGAACCTGGCGGGCGGAACGGACCACCGCAGCCCGTGTCTCCTGCCGTTGCAGTCGCAGGCCAACCCTTCCCTCGCTCGCGAGCTTGTCGCCGAGCCAGGCCTGGACGCGTACGCCGGGTAGCTCGCGGTGTACGGCGTCGATCAGCCAACGCGCATTTCTATAAGCGGGCTTGGGGAGCGTGCCATCATGTTCCAGCGGGCCCGCGTGCACGTATAGGTCGCGGATCCCGGTGTCGCGCAGGCGGCGCGCCAGCGCATCGAGGTCCGTGTTCCGCTTACGTCCGTCGACCCAGGCGTGGCCGAGCCACAGAGCGTCCCGATTCCGGGTGTACGTCTCCGGCGCTGGGTCACCCGCGTAGTTCAGCCGTAGGGCGACTCCGGCGGCGAGGGTGGAGACGAGGAGCACGAGGAGCAGACCGAGGGCGACCCGTCGGGTCCAGCTCAGCCAGGCGTAACGGGGCCGACCGTTGCCGCGGAGTCCCTCGGCCGACCCGCGCGCGGGACCGGCCTCACCGCCGGCCTCCGGCACGCCCGGCTCCCTCGGCAACCGCGGCTCCGGCGAGTCGGCGACACACTCCGGCTCTGCCCCCTCGGAACCGGACTGGTCCGCGAGCGGCTGACCCGTACGCTCCGTGTCCATCTCTGTATCCCCCTCACACACGCCACGGCTACCTCGACTACCGGGCGACAGCAGTTCCCGGCATTGGCATCACCTGCGCATCTCGGCCTGCTGCAGCAGCGCGGTCGCGAGCTCGCTGGACGGGAGCAGCCTGTCACAGACCCGGCACAGGGCGGTATCGCGGGTGGCCCGGCCCGCCTCCCCTTCCGCAGGATGAAAGTCAACCAGATCTGGCCGACGGTCACCGCGCTGACCTGCGACCCGCGCAACTGGCTCCAATTCCTGGCTTACGAGGGCGAGATGCCGCCACGGCTGCTACTCCGTCGGCAACGAACACGCTCTGGGGTGTCAATCGGCGTCGCAAGGGCGCCGATCACAGTCTCACCACGCTCAAGAGCATCCGGGCGGCCCGCCCGGACGGTGCCCCTATCTACGTCATCCTGGACAACCTGTCCGCCCACAAGGGCAGCAAGATCCGCCGGTGGGCGGCCAGGAACAAGGTCGAGCTCTGCTTCACGCCGACCAACGCGTCCTGGGCCAACCCCATCGAGGCGCACTTCGGGTCGCTGCGGCCCCTCGCCAACTCCAACCACCCCAATCACGCCGTCCGGACCCGAGCCCTGCACCGCTACCTGCACTGGCGCAACCGGAACGCTCGACGTCCCGACGTCCTGGCCGCCCAGCGCCGGGAACGCGCCCGTATCCGCAGCGAGAAAGGCATCCGCTGGGGCCGCCCTCTCAACTCACCTGCCTGAGCGCCGCGCCGCTTCGCCGCAGGAACAAGCCCTGTCAGGTCCTTTCGGGCTTGCGGGCCAGCAGGCAGGCGTGCGGTCTGTTCACCCGTCCGCCGGGCTCCTGCTCCAGCCTCGCGGTGACGACGAGTCCGGCCTGCTCCAGCAGGCCGACCATGCGGTCCACTGGCAGGAGGTACGACTCGTAGGACACCGGACGGCCATAGCCCTGAGTCGGCTGCAGCCGTTCATCGCCGACATAGTCCCCCCAGAGCAGGTAGCCGCCGGGCGCGAGCGTGCGGTGGAACTCGGCGAACACCGCCGGCAGCCACTGCGGGGGCGTGTGGTGGGTGGAGTACCAGGCCAGGATGCCGCCGAGCTCGTCGTCCCTCATCTCCAGCGCGGTCATCGAGCCCTCGGTGAACCGCAGGTTCGGATAGGCGTGCCGGGCCAGCCCGATCATCTTCGGTGACAGATCGACGCCGAAGGCGGACACTCCCAGCCCGGCCAGGTGCGCCGTCACGCGGCCGGGGCCGCATCCCAGGTCCGCGACCGACCCCAGACCAGCCGTCCGCACGAGCTCGGCAAACCCCGCCAGCATCGCGCGTGACAGCGGGTCCATCTCGGCGGGGGGCGGAACGCGTTCGACGTAATCAGCGGCGACCGTGTCGTACGACTCGCGGACAGCGGTCAGAAAGGAGGGCTCAGCCATGCGGGCGACCCTAGACCAGAGGACCGACACGCCGTGTCACGACTTGAGTTGACCTGCGACATCCACCGCCGTAGACACCCGGCCATCACGCCACTCCGGTGATCGTTTCCGGTCAGAGCACTGGTCGTAGGTTCGGCGAAGGAGCTTGTCGAGTGTGTCGCGCGCGTCGTCCTCATGGCGCACGGACGTGTGACAGGGGACAAGGATGAATATGACGAGGTCCGCAGTCACGCGCACACCGTTGTCGAACACGCCGCCGAGCACGGTCTGCCGTCGAATGCCCCACTCGACGAGATCGTCCGCGAGGGCGTGCGGCGGGTGCTTGCCGCCGCGCTCAAGACCGAAGTCAGCTCCCAAATGACCGAGTTGGCCGATCAGCGAAAAGAGAAGGGCCACCGCCTGGTCGTGCGCATTGGCTGCCACCAGCCGCGCAGGGTGACCACGGCGGCCGGGGTGGTCGAGGTGAAGGCGCCGAGGGTGACAAAGCGCGTCGACGAAGCCACGGGCGAGCGCAATCGGTTCTCCTCGGTGATCCTGCCGCCGTGGCGCCGCAAGTCCCCGAAGATCAGCGAGGTACTGCCGCTGCTCTATCTGCACGGCCTGTCGTCCGGCGACTTCGTGCCCGCACCGGAGCAGTTCCTCGGCAGCTCGCCGGCTCTCCCCCGGCGACGGTCACCCGGCTGACGGTGCAGTGGCAGGCCGACCACGCCGCCTTCATGGAGTGTGGGCTGTCCGAGGTCGACTACGTATACGTGTGGGTCGACGGCGTCCACCTCAACGTCGACCTGAAGGAAGCCAAAGCCTGCGTGCTCGTCCTGGTCGGCGTGCAACGCCACGGCGACCGTGCAAGTCCAGCGCCAGCGGCTGCGAACACTTCCCCCATAGCCATCGAATCCAAGAGCAAAGCCGAACCCGAACCCATGCCGTCAAGGCGCCTAGGGCCCGTGCCGAGTTCGGGTCTTTAGTGGCTGGTTCGTGAGTCTTTGAGTGGATTTGCTGTCGCCTGATGGTGTGGCGGCGGGGCGGAATCCGCCGGCCCACGGTTGTTGATCTGGTGATGTGTTCGGGTGAGTGAACGCAAGCCGTACCCGAGTGACTTATCGGACGAGCAGTGGTCGTTGATCGAGCCGGTGATCACCGCGTGGAAGGACCGGCACCGCTCGGTCAGCGGCCACCAGGGCGTCTACGACATGCGGGAGATCGTGAACGCGATCCTCTACCAGGGGCGAACCGGCTGCCAGTGGGCCTATCTCCCGCACGACCTGCCGCAGAAGAGCGCGACGTACTACTACTTCGCCGCCTGGCGGGACGACGGAACCGACCAGGTCATCCATGAACTCCTGCGCTGCCAGGTCCGTGAACGCGCCCGCCGATTAGAGGACCCGACCTTGGTGGTCCTGGACACCCAGAGTGTCCATGTGGCCGCCGGGGTCCCCGCCACCACGAGTGGCCACGATCCGGCCAAGCGGGTGCCCGGCCGCAAACGCGGCCTGGCCGTGGACGTCCTCGGCCTGGTCATCGCAGTCGTCGTCCTCGCCGCGAACACCCACGACAACGCCGCGGGCATCATCCTGCTGGACCAGGTCGCCGAGCACGCCGGCGGAACCGTCCGCAAAGCCCTGGTCGACCAGGGCTTCAAGAACCAGGTCGTCATGCATGGCGCCGGCCTGGGAATTGATGTCGAGATCGTCGCGCGCAACCCGCAGGACAAGGGGTTCGTGCCGCAGCCGAAGCGGTGGAGGGTCGAGCAGACCTACGGGATCCTGATACTGCACCGGCGCCTGGTCCGCGACTACGAGCACCGCCCCTCCTCCTCCGCCTCCCGCGTCTACTGGGCGATGACCCACGTCATGACCCGACGCCTCACCGGCGCGAGCGCCCCCTCCTGGCGCGCGGCGCAGGCGGTGGCAGCGTGAACATCCGGCCCCTGCTCGATGCCCTGGACCTCCAGGAAGAAGCCGCCCGGGCCCTGGCCGACGACCTCCGCGCACAGATCGACGACCTGCAGACCCGGTTGCGGGAGGCCGAGACGCACCTGGAGCACCTCACGATCACCCGCAAGACCGTCATCGGCCTCGCCGACCGGCTCCCCGCGTCCGCGCCGGACCTGCCCGAGCACCCGGACTACCCCCGCATCCTCGCCACCTTCAACCACGCGACCGGGCCGCTACGGGCCAAGGACGTCTGCGCAGCCCTCGGCCACGAACTGCTGCCGAAGAACGTCGAAGGCACCCGCGCCAAGCTGAAACGCCTGGTCAAACTCGGGATCCTCACCGAGGCCGACACCGGCAACTTCGCCAGGAAGCAATAGCCAGCAGAACTTCCACCAGCGTCCTTGCTCCCACCTCAGCCAGAAACGGACATCGCCTTACGAACCGCCCACTTAGAGGGGCTGGAGGCTGCGGAGCCAGATGACGGCTCCGCGTAAGTGGAGTCCGGCCAGGTAGCTGGCCGGGGTCTTGTCGTAGCAGGCGGCGAGCCCGCGCCATTCCTTGATCTTGTTGATGCAGCGTTCGGCCGTGTTGCGCTCCTTGTACAAGGCCGCATCGTGGCTGACGGGGCGTCCGCCACGTGAGCCGTGCTTCAATCACCGCCCACTCGCCGTCCGTGAAATCACCCCGAGCCATCCCGCCTGTCTACCGCCACGGATCCAGCCAGGGCAGCAGAACGTCCGACTCGTGATCCGAACTCGGTAAACGCCTAAGAGTGCGCGCGGACCCACACCTGCCTATCCTGAATCTGCGGTGTCTTCCTCGCGTCCAGAAGAAGGGGATGCGGCGCAATGGGCAGCGGCGTATGGCTATCCCTAGACACGCGCACAGCCGAGACGCCTACTGTCAGGAGCGGGCATGGCTGATCGCGCAACGATGGAGCGTATCTGGGAAGCCCACACTGCCGGCGAGTTCGTGGCGCAGGACGTGGAGGCCACGATGGCCACGATGGACGACGACCCCATCGTCGTCCATGTGCCGACCGCCATGGGCGGTAGTGGGTACGACGACGTCAAGGACTTCTACGCACGCTGGTTCATTGGACGGAACCCGGACGATTTCACTGTGCGTTCGATATCCCGCACGGTGGGAGACGACAGCCTCGTAGACGAAATGATCGTGTCGTTCACCCACGACATCGAGGTGCCCTGGATTCTGCCTGGATTGGCACCCACCGGGCAGCAGGTCCGTATACCCGTCATCGCCGTCGTGGACTTCCGAGGCCCGCGTGTGCGGAGCGAGCGCATCTACTGGGATCAAACGGCGGTGCTCGCGCAGACGCAGTTGCTGAACGACGACATCGTCCGGCGCCTGCCCGTGGTCACCACACCGTTGGACGTACTGGACGGCAGGGTCCCCCTCAACCAGTTGACGTCGCCCCGCCCCGATGTCGAACCGTGAAGGTCAATCCCCTCGAACCCGGAACCGGTCGTAGATCGTCGACCAGCTTCCGTACCGGCGCGGAACGTCGCGCAGGCAGCCTTTCCCGATTGGCTGGACTGGTACAACTACCACCGACCCCACACCGGCATCAGCGGCCAAACACCAGCCAGCCGCGTCACCAACCCGTCCGGTCAGCACACCTAGAGCCGAGCATATGACGACACCGTCGTCAGTGACCGCCGGCGCGGCTTTCGAGGCGGAAGTCGAACGGCACCGTTCCGGGGTCGAGGGCGGTGATCCCGCCGTCCACGGTGAGCACCGCACCGTTGACGAAGGACGCGGCGGGCGACAGCAACCAGTTGATCGCCTCGGCGACCTCGGACGGGTCACCCGGACGCCCAGTGGGCACCAGTTTCGTGACCTCTTGGTACGCCTCCTCGACCCCGCCGCCCAGTCCCGACTCCTCCGCGAACCGGGCCATGCGCCGGTCGGCCATCTCCGTACGCACCCAGGTGGGGCACACGGTGTTGGCCCGCAGCCCCTGGTGCCCGTAGTCGACGGCCACCGAACGGCACAGTTGCAGGAGGGCGGCCTTGGAGGTGGCGTAAGCGGCGTTGCCCTTCCCGTTGCGCAGCGCGGATACGGAGGAGACCGCGACGACCGAGCCACGGGCCTTCAACAGGTACGACAGAGCGGCGCGTAGTATCAGGAACGGGCCGGTCAGGTTGGTGCGGATCACCTCGTCCCAGGTCTCGTCCGAGAGGTCTCCCACTGCGCCGCCGCGTCCGATGCCCGCGTTGAGGACCAGTCCGTCGAGTCTGCCGTAGTGGGAGACCGTGGTTTCGACCAAGTCCTGGACGGCGGTCGGGTCCGCGAGGTCGGCGGGGTACGCCAGAGCGCCGGTCTCGTCGGCGTACTGCCGTAGCGGCTCGGGCCGCCGCCCACCGATGACGACATGGTGGCCTTCGGCCCGCAGCAATCGGGCAGTCGCCGCACCGATGCCGGAACCACCGCCCGTGACGACGACAACTCGTGTTTTCGACATAGCCGTTGGGTCTCCTCACTTGCTGGCGATCAGGCTGTGTGCTCCTACGCAGAGCGGCTCGGCTGCGCCGCGGAATCCAGTTGATCACCGCGGTGTGCGGCGCGTGGCATGAACCATATGTTGCCGCAGTGGTAGGTGCTCGTAGACGTCGTAATGGCCGCCGGTGACGAAGATCGCCTTGCGGTGCGGCGGCCTTTCGGCGGGCGTCCAGCACCTGCATCGAGCGCCCACCACGCACAGACGGCGGTGACGAGAACGGCGGCGTGCACCCCGTTCATGAAGGCGTTGCCGGTGCGCTCGACGGCGGCCCTCGGCTGTGCGGGCTGTCGCCGCCACCGGGAACACGCCGATCGCGGCGTGCGTGCCAGTGGCGTGCACCGGGCGGCGAAAACAAATCGGCTACGCGCCATCCGGCCGTCGAGCAGAGCCTTGGCGACGCTTTCGCAGCGCGTGGAATTCGCCACATTTACTCCCGTCAATGCACATGAATGACATAAAAATGGTTCTTTGACCAATAACAGCCCTCCGGTATTCAGCTCCAGGAATTCAACGATCAGTGGCATGGGAGAAGCGTTTGATCACGGTAGGTAAGCGACGCACCGGGCTGATGGCTACGGCCGGGGTATTCGGCGGTGTACTCGCACTCACGGCCACCGCCGGCACCAGTAACGCTGCCACCAGCGTCAGCAACACCGGGAATCACCCGAAATCGCAGACTCGGGCAGATCAGGCGAGCGCCCAGGACACTTCCGACGCCCGAATAAAGATCACGCCCGGCCAAGGTGCCTACAACGTCGGAATCAACGATCCCGTCAAAGTCACTGTCAGCAACGGCACGCTCACCAAGGTGACCATGACCGCCGTCGCGACTGGTGCCGAGGTCCAGGGCACCCTGTCCGCGGACGGTACCTCGTGGAAGCCGAACGGCGGACTGGAGCGGGCCACCAGGTATCAGATCGCCGCAGAGGCCCAGGACGACGGGGGCCGGTCCACCACCGGGAACGCCACCATCACCACGACCTCCCCGGCCAACGACTTCGTCGGGCACCTCTCCCCCGAGGACGGCTCGACCGTCGGCGTGGGCATGCCGGTGGTGGTCAACTTCGACAAGGCGGTCAGCGACAGGGCCGCCGTGGAGTCGGAGATCCAGGTCAGCGCGAGCAGCGGGCAGCGGGTCGTCGGTCACTGGTTCAACGGCAACCGTTTGGACTTCCGCCCCCGGCACTACTGGAAGCCCGGCTCCACCGTCACCGTCAAGCTCACCCTCCACGGTGTCCGGAAGACGGTCACGTTCAAGATCGGCCGGAGCCAGATCAGCACCGTCGACGCCAGGACGAAGCAGATGACCGTCGTACGGGACGGCAGGACGATCAAGACCATCCCGATCTCGTCCGGGAGCCCCGAGCATCCGACGTACAACGGCCGGATGGTCATCTCCGAGAAGTTCAGGCAGATCCATATGAACGGTGCGACCGTCGGTCTCATGAAGGACGGCAAGCCCGCCTACGACATCAAGGCCGTACCGCATGCCATGCGCCTGACCGACTCGGGAACGTTCGTCCACGGCAACTACTGGGGTGCCGACTCGGTCTTCGGCAAGGTCAATACCAGCCACGGCTGCGTGGGCCTGAAGGATGTCATGAGCGGCGGCGACGGCAGGCAACCCGCTGCGTGGTTCTTCGACAACTCGATGATCGGTGACGTCGTGATCGTCAAGAACTCCGAGGGCAAGACCCTGTTGGCCCCGGACAACGGCCTCAGCGACTGGAACATGCCGTGGAGCGAGTGGGTCGCGGACAGCACGGCCCCCTGACACTCCGCCGCTCTCCGTCCCTAACCCCGGCGAGACCCGTCACAACACCGGCACCGCGCTCGGCGGGGAGCCGCTCGTGACACCCGGCCGTCGACAGCACGTTCTGCGAGAAGGCCCAACCGTCGCTGTCGAAGCCTCCCGAAATGCGGGTGCGGTCGCGGTAGATGCCTTCGTTGGTGTCGTACGGCCACAGTTCGCCGGCCTTGGCCACGGCTACGCGGAGGGTCGCCCCGCTCAACGCGGCACCGGTGGTGTGGTCGGTCAGCGTGAAGGTGACTGGGAAGTTCCCCTCGCTCGCGTCCGCCGTCACGTGGACCTTGGCCTCCGCGCTGCCCGGGGTACGTGCTCACAGATCAGGTTGTCCTGCGCACATAGCCCGGGTTGCCCGGCGTGGACACGTCCCGGTCACGGCGCACGATGCTCATCCGGTCGCCGTAGCCCGCAAGGGCTTTGCGCAGGCCGCTGTCCGTGTACTCGACGTCGACGACGTGGTTGTCGAAGGCCTTCGCGTACGCGGCGCACTCGTCGTACTGCCCGCACTCCTCCGTCACCGCGAAGTCGAGGCCGATCCGCTTGCGCTGCCCGGCCAGACCGAGGGTGTTCTTCTGGCCGATGGCCAGATGGCGGGCGTGCGCGTGGGCCGACAGAAGGGTGATGAAGTCGGTGGCGTCCTGCGCGCTCAGCAGGTTGTCGGAGCGGGTGTAGCTGTCGTAGTTGTCCGGCTCGACCGCGTCGAAGCCCTTGGCGGCGCAGCCGTCGATCCACTGGTTGATCCGCGTCGCCACCCGGGCGCGCTTGGCCGCCGTACCGATGTCGAGCAGCGCCTCGTTCCAGTCCTGGTCGACGACCACCTCGCCGCTGTGGTCCCGCAGCAGTAGATCGGCGGGCCATGTCTTCTCGTCGCCGGGCTGGGCCTGGAAGGCGTTGACGTAACAGATGTTGTAGAGGCCCGGCGCGGGGGACGCCGTACGGTCACGGCTGACGACGCGGACTCCGCGCGGCGGAGGATAGGCGCCCCCGATCTGGTAGTCGAAGCCGGCGTGCGGAGGTGGGAGCCTGACCGCGGTGGAAGTCGGCTTCTGCGAGGCGGACGCCTGCGACCGGCTCTGCCCTGGGCTCGCGTCCGAGGGGTCCTCCGTGTCGGCCTTGGTGCCGCAGCCGGCGACCGCCAGCAGGGCCACCACAGCGGCGGCCGCTCCGACACGGGCCACACGCATGACGGACATGTCCACTCCATCCATCGCCAGTACGACCCCGCGTCGGACGCTGCCGTAGTCCTGGCGACTCGGGCCGGACTTGGACCGTGTCCGCTACCGGCTGGGCGCACCTCTGCCGTACCGGGGCGACGGCCCGGCACACCATGATCAAAGCGTCCGACGGAGGCCCGAGTCAAGGTGCACGGTCACGCGGCCCACGGACCTCGGATCCCCTGTACGCACCGACCCGGCGTTCTGCTGTTCACTTGCTGACCGAGGGTTCGCCAAGGCAGGACGACGGCCCGCGCTGTTGTCCACGAGGTGACGGGTTGCGGTGAAGCCCGGGCTTGCTGCGGTCCTGTGCCGATGCTGCTCTTCTTGGTCTCGAAGAACTTGCAGGCGAGCACAGTCTGACCGCTGGCGTAGGCCCTTCGTGCTTTGTCGGCCCTGTTGGACTCGGCGTCGTCGCTGATCCCCATCGGCCCCCGGTATGCGGTGACAAAATATGTGGGGCGGGGCAGGCGGCCCTGAGCGACAGATGGCCTCCCCAGCATCAGAGCCGTGTGACGGTCCAACCTCCGGGCGCCCGCTCAGGTCCATCTTCCTGGACCTGCACCACGACGCCGACGCGTACGCCTACGTCCATGGTCGACCTGACAACGGCGGTCGGGGTCATGGTCGGGTTCCTGACGTTTTCGAGCCTACTCGGTGGTGTGGTCGGGGTGGGGAGCTCCGGCGGGAAGTACCGTTGCAGGATTCACGGATGAACGCGCCAGGACTCTGCCTGGCCAACTGGTCTCGGAAGCAGTGGTGCAGCTCACGCAAGGCAGCGAAACAAGCCAGGCTGGTTCGCGGTTCAACTGTGTGCGGGTGCGGAGGGGACAGTGTCCCCGGGCCTCACCTATCGCCCGTGGGGACGATCGTTCGGCTGAAGCCCCACGGAGCCATTCGCCGAGAGGCGACCGCCCTCCGCTCCCGCTCCCTGACCGCCCTGGTCGGCCCTCCCCCGAGTCGACCGGGGCTTACGTGTGCGTGTACGTGGCGGTGCAGTCCTCAACAGACATGGCCATGCTCGCCGCGTAGTCGGCGTGGTCGCGTTGCACACCTCCTCCACCCAGGTCCACCGCAGCACCGACATTGACGCCTTCGCCCGCCTGTCCGGACACTCTCCTCACCAGACGGCGGAACTGCTGGACCGGCTGACAAGCAACCGCGCTCCGGCCGCCTGGTGTCACACCCAAGACACCGACGAAGTCCTGTGGCAACTCCCCACCAACAGGCCTGAAGTCATCCCGCTGTACGCCCAAGGCAACCCCATTAATTGGAACCATGAAGCTCAGGTTGAGAAATAGTCGTCACTCAAGAAGAGCAACAGGCTCCACCCATCCGTACTATCTCTATGCCGGGCCACGCGCAGCAGTCATCTGCGCTGCCGCTCGGGTCCCAGCGCGAAAACGCAGGTGCGTGGCTTTCTGCGCCTGCACCACAGGTGCTGCACGCACGGCCAGGAAACCCAGAGAAAGGTCGGCCCATGTCCATCACGACTTCCGGCACCGAACTGACATCGCAGTACGCCGCACAGGTAACCAGCGACCTCGAACGCAACGCCAAGGAGCAGGAACGTATCAGTGCGGAGATCACTGCACTGCAGGAGCAGCTGGCCGCGCTGCAGCATGACCACTCCGTGCTCATGCAGGTGCAGCAGGTCCTTGGGCTTTCGCCGGCGCCGGTTCAGCCCACAGCCGGTTCGGACGGCGCCGCGGTGCCTGCTCCGCGCAAGAAGGCCGCTGCTGAGCCCGGCGCGGGCAAACGGACGCGCGCGAAGAAGGCAGCCGGCCCACAGAGCGTCACGACCAGCAAGAAACCGGCGGCCAAGAAGCCCTCGAACAAGGCCGCAGCCGCGAAGGCGGCCCAGCCCACGCTGGTCGAACTCGTCCGCAGCCACCTCAGCGAGCAGAGCGAACCGCGCTCCGCGGCCGAAGTCGCCACCGCGCTCGGCCAGGCGCATCCCGAGCGAGGCATCAAGGCCACCGTCGTGCGTACCACCCTCGAAGGACTCGTCGCCAAGAACCAGGCCCAGCGGACCAAGCAGGGCAGCTCCGTCTTCTACACCGCCCCCGGTGCGGCCGAGCAGACGGCCACACCAGTCCAGGGCCAGGCAGAAACCGGGCAGGCCGAGTAAGCCATCGGGCAGCACGCTGCCGCTGCGGCGGCAGCAGCTGACCGAGACCGTTGCCCAATACGGTTCGTCGACCTGCTCTGCATCGACGAACTCGGCTATATGGAAGTCGACCGTCGTGGCGCCGAACTCCTCTTTCAGGTCCTGACCGAACGCGAGCAGAAGAACAGCGTCGCCACCGCCTCCAACGAGTCCTTCAGCGGTTGGACCAAGACCTTCACCGACCCACGCCTCTGCGCGGCCATCGTCGACCGCCTCACCTTCGGCGGCAACGTCATCGAGACCGGCACCGACTCCTATCGCCTCGCGACAACGCGCGCCCAAGTGGAACGAGTCAGCATCTGAGGACAATCCACATGCTCTATCGAACCGGACCGCACTCATCAATGATCACGGTCGGCTCTGACAGGAAGACATGCCTGTCGACGGGGCCGTAAGCCATGCTGAACGTGTCGAGCCGAGTACGACCAGCCGCGGATTCCCAGGGCACCGGTGAACCAGCTCGCCCACCTGCGGTGCGGGCACACCTACGCCCGGCTCGCCGCGACCACATCGCGCGCCGGGCTGAACACCCACAGCCCCTACAGAGGGAAAACCCTGGAAGGGCGGGCGTGCTCTTGTCGCGGCCGCCCCCAGGCGCTTCACTGGCGCTGCTCCACCCCCCACAGGAGAACACCCGTCCCATCGGTAGAAGGGTTTCTCTTGACCGTCCTACGCGCGTCCGCCGTCACCGCCGCAGCCTGTGCCGCCGTGCTAGCCACCGCCGTGCCGTCCTCGGCCATCAACTCCTACAACGCGACACCCGCACCCGAGCGCACCGAGGTCGGCGCGCTGATCGCGACCTGGGACAACGACGGCGACCCCACGACACCCGACCGGGTCGACTGGGTCTGCTCCGGAACCATGATCGACGCGGACACGTTCCTGACCGCCGCGCACTGCACCACCGACTGGCCCGACAACGTGAAGTTCTACGTGTCCCTGGACCAGGACGTGCAGGCCGGCCTCGACGCCGCCGCGAAGAAATACCCCGGCGATCCGGCCGCGCAGGCGGGCGCCGTCGCCGTCCAGGGCACCGCCCACAGCCACCCCGACTACCCCGGGCCCGCGTCCGACCCGCACGACATCTCGGTGATCGAGCTGCCGGCGACCAAGGTCAAGGCCCGCTGGACCTTCACTCCAGCCACGCTGCCCACCGCCAACCAGCTCGGCGCGCTCGGCCCGCAGGCGCTGAACTCCACCGACTGGTTCGTCGCCGGATACGGCACCCAGGAGGCCCAGCGCGGCCCCGGCGGCCAGACCCACCCCGGCGGCGGTGTCCGGATGAAGGCGCCTGTCACCTTCGACGCCCTCAACGACGCGTGGGTCCGCCTGGCGATGACCGCACCCCAGGGCAACGGCGGCGCCTGCTACGGCGACTCCGGCGGCCCGAACTTCGCCGTTATCGGCGGCCGGAACGTGCTTGCGGCCACCACGATCACCGGCGACGGCCCGTGCTATGCGACGAACGTGTCGTACCGCCTGGACACCCCAGGCGCCCGCGCCTTCCTGGCGCCGTTCGTGAAGCTGCCGTAGCGCCCGCGCACAGCCCGCCACCTCCGCAGCGCTTTTGCCGCGCTGCCGGGCCCGCCGCCGGCTGCGGCTCAGACGAGCCATCGGCGGCGGGCCCGTCGGGCGACCGGACCGGAAGCCTTCCGGCGGTGCGCTGACCCGGTCACCCGACTGGTGGCGCCACCTCTCCCCGCGCACCCGGCGGGGAAGCGTCGTCGCGCGTGGTCAGCGCAGGCTGCCCGCGTACCGCCGCGCCCGGCCGAGTGATTCCTGTGCACCGCTCGGGCGCAGGCCACCGTGCCGCCCAAGGACAGCAGGCATCTCTCCACTACCGTCAGGGACGCTGTTGGTCGCAGGTACCGGCAGCGGTCCCATCCGGGAAGCTGTGAGGAGTTGAGCGACGATGGCCGTGTGTGAAGTCTGCGGCAACGACTACGAGATGTCTTTCGAAGTGCACGCCAAGGGAGGAGCCGTCCACACCTTCGACAGCCTCGAGTGCGCCGCCCAGCAGATGGCGCCGATCTGCGAAAACTGCCAATGCCGCATCCTCGGTCACGGCCTCCAGGCCGACGGGCAGTTCTTCTGCTGCGCGCACTGCGCCCGTCAGCAGGGCAAAGCAGAACTCGTAGACCACGCCTGACCCGCACGACTGGGCTGACGCCCCTGACAGCCACCTGAACTGCTCAAGGCCGCGATCAGACACACATCCGTGGAGCAGTGGGCACCTGGGCAGTCGCACACACGACACAGCGCGGCCGCCCCCGCACACGCAACAGTCATCCATGGCGCGCCATAGGCAACGCAACGGAAGGTCGACGAAGACGCGCAGGTCGTGCACCGACCGCTCCCGGGCGCCGCGTGCCACCAGCTGAGAGCTTGCCGTGCCTGGGCCGCGGCCCTGAACCCGGCGTGCTTCGCACGGGCCAGACGACCGTCGCCTACCAGGGGCATGCCGCCGAGTTCCCGGTGCCACAGCACCTCGCACAGCCGCCTGTGCCCCTCGGCTTGACGCCGGCGAAAGGTGTCGTACCGGAGCCCGCTCGGGCAGGTCGCCCTCCTTCGAGCCGCCGTTGCCCACCCGGAGCGCTCCGGCGGAAAACCGAGGCGATCACCGCGGCGGGAAAGCGGGAGGCGGCTGCGGGATTTCGCTCCACACCATCGCAGTCAGGCGCTCTGCAGGGCCGCGAGGACTTCCTTCGCCGTGGTCGCACTGGACTGCGGGTGCTGCCCAGTGATCAGGTTGCCGTCGACAACGACGGTGGTGGCATGATCCGGTCATGAGCCTTACCGCGCGACAGCTCGCTCTGGCCATGTTGGACCGTCAGCTCTTGCTCGAGCGCCGGCGCCTCGATGTGGCGGAGGCGGTTCGCCGGGTCTGCGCTCTGCAGGCGCAGGCACCAGCGTCGCCGTACCTGGCGCTATGGAACCGTGTGCAGGACTTCGCGCCCGAGGATCTCGACGCAGCGTTCGCGCACGGCCGGATCGTGAAGGCAACCCTCATGCGGATCACGCTGCACGTCGTCCATGCCGAGGACTACGAGCCCTACCGCGCTGCCATGCTGAGCACTCTGCGGGCGTCACGACTTTACGACCGCCGGTTCACCGCAACAGGGCTGACCCCCAACGACGCCGACGCGCTGCTCCCGCAGCTCGCGGGGTTCCTGGAGCGGCCCCGCACCGGCGCCCAGGTAGAGGACGAGGTCACAGGGAGGTATGGCGAGCACGCACACCGCGTGTGGTGGGCGCTACGTACGTTCGCGCCACTGCATCATGCGCCGACCGGCGGCCCGTGGTCGTTCACACAGCCGAACTCCTACCGCGCCTCGCCGGCGGCCCCTGCGGCCGCACCGCTTGAAGCCGACGCTGGGGTCCGGCGCCTGCTGCTCGGCTACCTGCGCGCGTTCGGGCCCGCGTCGGCCCAGGACTTCGCCCGGTTCACCCTGCTGACACGCTCCGCGATAACCAAAGCGCTGCATGAGCTCGGCGACCAGGTGGTACGGGTGCCGGGCCCCGGCACCGCCGCCCTGTTCGACCTGGCCGACGCTACCGTGCCCGCCGATGACACCCCGGCGCCACCGAGGTTGCTGCCGATGTGGGACAGCACGCTGCTGGCTCACGCCGTCCCCGGGCGACTCATGCCCCCGGAGTACCGCCCCCTGATCGTCCGGCGTAACGGCGATGTGCTGCCCTGCCTGCTCGTCGACGGGCAGGTCGTTGGAGTATGGCGCGCAGCCGCCGGCGGGCTGGAACTGACCGCCTTCCGCAGGCTCGGCAAGGTTGCGTGGCAAGGTCTGACCGAGGAGGCGGAAAAGCTTTCAATGCTGCTCACCGACCGCGATACAGCTGTCTACCGGCGCTATGGACACTGGTGGGACAAGGGGTTTCCCGACGTCGAGAGGGCGATCGTAAAGGGCTGACGCGCCCGGCGAGTACGGCCTGTTCGGTGGCTTTGATGGCCGCGAGGTAGCCGGCCCAGCTGCCCTGGGCGAGCGCCGCCCACTGGGTCGCGGTGTTCCTGCGGACGCCGAAGAGGTCGCTCATGATGATCGGCGGTAGTTCCCCAGCCACGCCGAACAGGGCCGTGTTGCGGGCGACGATGGCGAGTGTTCACGAGTGCCCGCAAGGGCGCGAAGAATCCATCGAGGCCGGACTTCAGCGCCTGCTGCGGCTGTTGGGCCAACCCGGCTCCCCTCGAGGAGACCCGCGACGCACTGCTCGACGTCTTGTCGGCTGTCACGTTCGAGCCGTGGGATCCGACTTCTTTTATGAGTGGGCACGGAGCGGCCGTGCTGGACCAGGACAGGACGGGGAACCGGACATGCGGATCGTCATCTTCGGCGCGAACGGCGGCACCGGCCGCCTGCTCGCCGAGCAGGCAATCGAGGCCGGCCACGAGGTGGTTGCGGTGACGCGTAATCCCCGCAGCTTCCCCATTGCGGCCGCGCGCTTGACGGTTGCCCGAGCGGACGTGCACGACCGGGCAGCGACTGCGCGGGCTGTCGAGGGCAGTGAGGTGGTGCTCTCCACGCTGGGGGTGCAATTCAGCCGGAAGCCGATCACGGTCTACAGCGATGGGATCGCGTCCATCGCCGATGCCATGGCGTCCCACGCGGTCAAGCGGTTGGTGGCGGTGAGCTCGGCCGGTACCGAGCCGACTCGGCACGCCGACGGCGGGTTCGTGCTGAACCGGGTGATGCAGCCCCTGGTCACCAGGACGATCGGCAAGACGACGTACGCCGACATGCGCCGCATGGAGGCCTTCTTGCGCCAGTCCGACCTGGACTGGACGGTCATGCGTCCCGGCGGCTTGTTCGACGCCGAGCAGCCCAGCGACTACGAGTTGGCCGAGAACCGCTCCGATCGGGTGTTCACCAGCCGTGCAGACCTGGCCGCATCGATGCTGGCCCAGGCCGCCAGCCGGGAGTGGATCGGCAAGTTCGTCACGGTCAACACCACCAAGGGCGCTCCCACCGTGCTGCAGATGATCCGCCGCGAAGCTTTCGGCAGCCACTGACCATGACCGGCACAGACACCATCGACAGGAGACACCGATGAGGAACCACGGCCCCGAAGCCGCCGAGACCAGCACCGCCGCGTGGGAACGTCGCGCCGCCCGGGCCGGCGCGGTCGATTTCACGATGATGTACGTCGCGCACGACGCCTTCAACCGCGACCTGGCCCGGCTGCTGAACGCCGTCGCGGCCGGACGCGGCCACTCCCCCGCGGCCGTCGCGACCTGGCAGATGTTCAGCAAGCAGCTGCAGACGCACCACACTGCGGAGGACACCGCGCTGTGGCCGCTACTGCGGTCAGCGGTCACCGATCCCGACGAGCAGCGCATCCTGGACGACATGGAAGCCGAGCACGCCTCACTCGACCCACGCATCGAGCAGATCGACGCCGCCATCACCGATAAGAACACCAAGGCGCTCGAACAAGGACTGTCGGTCCTGGCCAAGGGCCTGTCGACGCACATGATCCACGAGGAGTCCCAGGCGCTGCCGCTGCTCGAGCGCCGGCTGGGCAAGGCCGGCTGGGACGCCTTCACGAAGGAGATCCGTGACCAGCAGGGCGGGATCAAGGGCGCCGCGGAGTACCTTCCGTGGGTGCTGGACGGCGCCACCAAGCAGCTGAAGACCCAGGTCCTCAAGCTGCTGCCCGCGCCCGCACGCGTCGTCTACCGCAGGGTATGGGAACCGCGGTACCGCAAGGCCGCGCGACTGTGACGGACGAAACTGCCCCCGCCGCGACAGGGCCACAGGGAAGCCAGGAACAGACGGACATGGACGACATGGCTTGGTTCGCCGAGCAGTTCGAGACCCACCGCCCACGACTGCAGGCGGTGGCCTACCGGATGCTGGGCTCGCTCACCGAGGCCGACGACGCCCTCCAGGAGGCGTGGATCCGCACCACCCGCTCGGAGAGCAGCAGCATCAACAACATCAGCTCTTGGCTGGTGACCCTGGTCGGCCGGGTGTGCATCGACATGCTCCGTGGCCGTCAGTCCCGACGCGAGGACCTGGTCGGCACCTGGCTGCCGGAACCTGTCGTCACCACCGGCGAGACCCACGATCCCGAACAAGCCAGCCTGCTCGCCGACTCCGTCGGCCTCGCGCTCCTCGTCGTGCTCGACAGCCTGGAACCAGCAGAACGACTCGCATTCGTCCTGCACGACATGTTCGGCGTCCCGTTCGACGAGATCGCCCCGATCGTGGACCGAACCCCTGTCGCCGCGCGCCAGCTCGCCAGCCGAGCCCGCCGTCGGCTGCGCGGAACGACCACGGTGCCGGACGCCGACCTGCCTACCCAACGGCGCATCGTCGACGCGTTCCTCGCTGCCTCCCGCGCCGGTGACTTCGAAGCCCTGGTCACCCTGCTCGCCCCCGACGTCGTCTTCCGCATCGACACTGGACCCCGCGCTTGGCCCACCCCGGCTCTCCTCACCGGCGCCCGCGACGTGGCGGAGCACACCACCACTTTCGGACCGCGGTTCGCGACCCTGTGCAAGCCGGTGCTGGTCAACGGCGCCGCCGGCATCATCGCCACCGGCCGCGCCGGCGTCCTCGCCGTTGTCGGCATCACTGTCATCGACGAGCGCATCGCCGAGATCGACCTCATCCTCGACCCCGACAAGCTCTCCGGCCTCACCATCGGCGACTGAGTCATGCTTCACGCCCATGGCTACGGTTCGCACGACTCCGTTCGCCATGCCGCTGTCGCCCATCCGGACTGTTCGTGGCAGATATGCGCCGACTGCAACTACAGCGGCGCGCTCACCAGCATCGCCAGCCACCGTAAGAAGGACCATCCTGAGCAGCATCCTCCCGGCCCAGGAGTTCCGCACCCTCGGCGGCACTTGGGAGTCACGACCCGCCATCTGAGGAGGACGGCTACCTGCCGCAGACAAGGTCGACGCACAGAGCGGCAAGGGCGACGTCTCTGTCGTCCGCACCGACAACAAGATCACCCCGGACGCCTACAAGTCCGACTCCCGACGGCGCTTGGGTGCCGGAGCCGACCGCGTCCAAGCTGGTCGCCGGGGCCCCGTCCATCGCCAACGGCCTCGTCGCGGGCATCGACCAGATCCCGCCGCTCTCCCTGCAAGCCGGCCGGACGATGGGCGCGACCCGTCTGCGCGGGGCCTGGCACATCGTGATGCCGGGGGCGCTGCCCGGCTATCTGGCGGGACTCAAGCAGGGCCGGGCGTTCTCCTGGCGGTCGCTGATGGCCGCCGAGATCATCGTCTCCTCACCCGATCTGGGCGTCGGCCTGGGCCAGTTGCTGGAGAACGGGCGCAACAACTCCAGTATGTCGAGGTGTTCCTGGCCATCCTCCTGATCCTGCTCGTCGGCATCGCCATCGACCTGCTGATCTTCAGCCCGCTGGAGCGGTGGTGCTCCGCAGCCGTGGCCTGCTGGTCACCCGCTGAGCGAACGGATCCCGATCGACACGGAGTGCGCGCCCTCCCCCGTCAGCCACGCGCACAGGGCACCGGCCCGCATGAGATCTGCTCGTTTCGATCACCGGACGTCGGTCAGGGATTCGTCCAGGCCTCGGGGTCCTCCGCGAGGCTCAGCACCTCGTCGGGCAGCTTGGCCGCGGCCACGTGGGCCAGGGTGACCTCGCCGAGGATCTTGCGGACGTTGGCGCGTACGGCGATCCACAGCGGCAGCAGCGACTCCGCGGGACCGCAGTAGGAGAGCTCGGGTGGGCGCACTCCCCGCACCGAGACCAGGGGACCGTCCGCCATGCGGACGACGTCGGCGATGGCGATCGACTCCGCCGGGCGGGCGAGCCGGTAGCCGCCCTTGCCGCCGCGCTGGCTGACCACAAGACCGCCCCGGCGCAGGTCGCCGAGGATGCCCTCCAGGAATTTGTGCGGGATGCCCTGCGCCGCGGCAATCGCCTCGGCCTTGAGCGAGGCCTCGCCCCCTGCTGCGGCCAACTCCAGTGCCGCCCGCACCGCATAGTCCGCCCGCGCCGAGATCCGCATGCCGCGATTATCCATCACTGTCGTGTCGGTCCCGCACCGGTCGCCCTCCCGGTCAGGCCGGAAGGGCGAAGGGTGGGTGCGCGCCGTTGAGGAAGTAGTCGCCCACCTCGCGCAGTCTGTGGGTGACCGGCTCCCGCAGGGTGTGTGTCCGGGCGCTGCGCCAGAAGCGGTCGAAGCCGTGCCGCGCGGACGCGGCGTCGGCGCCGATGACGTCCAGGGCACGGGTGGTGACCTCCTGCGCGGCCCGGGAGGCGGCAGACTCGGCCACGCTTGCGAGGACGGCGATCTCCGCGCACTCCTCGTCGTCGAGATCCTCGCCCTGTACGAGGCCGCGCAGCAAGGCATCCACCGCCTGATCGGCGAGGGCGGACGCGGCGCGTGCGACGACGGTGAGCTCGCCGTACACGGTCAGCGCGTACGGATCTTGCGGCGGGCTGTCCGGCCAGGGATGAGGCGAGAAGGGCTGCCAGGGGGACCTCATGCCCCTTCCGTACTCGCGAACCTCGGCCAGCAGGCCCTCTGCCACGCCAAGACAGAACTGGACGGAGACCAGGCGCGCGGTCGGCGCGGCCAGAGAGGCGAAGGGTGACAGGACGCCCTCGTCCGGTGACAGGGAGCCGAGCACATCGTCGGGCACGACCGGCACGGCATCGAACTCCACGCCGCCACCGGCCGCCAGCCGCTGACCGAAGGCGTCCCCGCCGCTGTCGCTCACGACGCCCGAGCCGGCGGGGTCGACCAGGACGGCCAACGGCTCACCTGTGCCGTACTTGGCGGCTCGAACCACCAGCCGATCGGCGATCCCGACTCCGGCGGCATACCTCTGGTAGCCGTCGAGCAGATAGCCGCCCGACGTGGGGGTCAGGATGAGCGGTGGTTCATCTGAGGCGATTCCGCCTCCCCAGCACCACTGCCCCGCCGTCGACTCCCGCTCGATGCGGGCAGCACGGGCGCGGTCGGCGAAGAACCGGGCGCTGCAGGACAGGAAGTAGTGGTTGCCCAGCAGGTGACCGATGGCCCCGTCGGCCGCGGCGACGGTCCGGATGACCGCGTATGCCGTGCGCCAGTCCGCACCGCCTCCCCCGAGTTCGGCCGGTGCCGGCAGTGTCAGCAGTCCCGACTCGCGCAGCCGCGCCACCTCGTCGAGCGGTGCCTTGCCGGCCTGTTCGCGCTCGGCCGCGTCCGTGGCCAGGTCGTCCGCCATCTCACGGGCTATGTGCAGCCAGTCGACCTGTCCGGCTCCCACGTCGGTCACCTCGTCCGCCGCCACCGTCATGTCTTCACCCGCTTCATGCGACTGCGACTGTCGCTACAGCTCAGTGCTGTGGTCATGGCGTCTTCCTTCAGGGGACCGAGGACGACGCGGTGCCCGGCGAGGCGGCGTGCGAGTGCAGCGGTGCGCAGTGACGCGTCGGCTTCATCATCCTCACTCTCCTCTTCGACCACCGTCAATGGTTTCCTAGTAATTCGATAGGAAAACTAGGAAAGCCGGTTCGTTCCGGCTGATTCTCGCTCTCGGACGGCGAGTTCGGGATGGGGGCGGCCGGGTGGTCGCCCCTGGCCCGAGGCTGTCGGCCGCGCCGTGGAGGCGTTCGTGGGAGCGTGGCGCCGCCGGACAAGGCCGGATCCTGCCGCGGCTGCGCAGCTCCGGGACGACGAGGTCGACGAAGGTGCCGGGGGTGGTGGCACAGGCGAGGTTGAAGCCGTCGACGTCGGCCTCCTCGACCCAGCGCTCCAGTTCGTCGGCGACCGTCGCCGGGGACCCCACCTCGACGTGGCCGATGCCGCCGGCTCCCAGGTAGCGGGCGACCTCGTCGAGAGTCCAGCGGTGGGTTCGGATCGGCTGTGGAGAAGATCGCGAGGGCCGAGCGGACGGCGTCGGTGTCGCCTCCGACCGCGACGCCGACGGGCCACTGCCGAAGGAGACACCGGTCGTCACCGTGAACGACGGCCCCTTCGGCGCCCGGCGCATCGCCGACCCGCGCGCGGTCGTGGCCGAATGGCGGGCGAAGGCGGAGGCGCACGGCTGGTCGCTGCGCGAGACCGTCATCGCCCTCGGCCCGCAGCGCGGGCACGTCGGCACCCCGTCCGGCCTGGCCGACAAGTTCGCCCATTTCGTGCGGCACGGCGCGATCGACGGTTTCAACGTCACGCCGTACCTCATCCCCGGCGGCCTCGACGACATCGTCGACCTGCTCGTCCCGGAACTGCGGGAACGCGGGATCTACCGCACCGAGTACACCGGCACCACACTCAGCGAACACCTCGGCCTGCGCGAACCCCCTCACCCACCGGTCCGCGCGGGACCGACGGCAGGCGGGCTGAGCACAGGGATGGCCTTCCACTCAGGACTGAGTACACATGACTGACAAGAAGCTGTCACACACGGACCGGAATGCGGATTCGACCGACGCCCGTTCTGACTGACATGACTGTTGGAGTAGCGCTCAACGCGTCCGACGCGCCGAACCAGGTCGACGCCACGGTACGACTGGCCCGGGAGGCAGCGGAGTTCGCTCTCACGTCGGCCTGGTTCGGGCAGACCTTCGGCGCGGACTCACCCCAGCTCGCGGCGATCGTCGGGCGGGAAGTGCCCGGACTGCAGGTCGGCACCTCCGCGATCCCCGTCTTCGGTCGCCACCCGCTGCTGGTCTCCAGCCAGGCCCAGACCGCCCAGGCCGCGACCCACGGCCGCTACCACCTGGGTCTGGCCCTGGGCACGAAATTGCTGACAGAGACCGGCTTCGGCCTGCCCTTCGAACGCCCCATCGCCCGGCTGCGTGAGTTCCTCACCGCCCTGCGGCAGTTGACCGAGACCGGCACGGCCGACTTCCACGGTGAGCTGCTCACCGCGACCACCCCGGTCCCGGCGCGAGTACCGGGTGCCGAGAGCGGGGTCCCCCTGCTGGTCGCCGCGATGGGGCCGCAGGCGCTGCGGGTCAGCGGTGAGCTGGCGGACGGGATCCTGCCCTACCTTGCGGGACCGCGCGCCCTGGCGGAACACATCGTTCCCGCCCTGACCGCCGCGGCCGAGGCCGCCGGCCGCCCCGCGCCCAGGATCGTGGCCCTGGTGCCCGGCGTGGTCACCGACGACGTGGACGCGGTGCGGGCCAAGGCCACCGAGAACCTCGCGTTCTACGAACAGGTCCCGTCCTACGCCCGGGTCATCGAACTCTCCGGCGGCCGACGGGCCGCCGACCTGGCCGTGATCGGCGACGAGAAGACCGTCGAGGCCGAGGTACGCCGTTACCGCGACGCCGGCGCCACCGAGGTCGTGTTCTCGGGCACCGAGATCGCGGGAGAAGCCGACCGTCGACGCACCTGGCGGCTCCTCGGCGAACTGGCCCGCTGAGCACGCCGGTCCAACCGCCGGCTCGACCGGCCCGCCTGCACCCCCTCGTGAAGAAGGAGGACCCATGACCACCGAGGCCACCACGACCGACTTCCATGCCTTCACCGAGAACTGGTTGGAGTGGTACCGCGCCCAGGAGGCCCGGCTCGCCGCCCCGCACGGGTTCCTGGCGATCACCGGCCTGCACTGGCTCGACCACCGGCCGCAGCGCTTCCCGGACGCGCCCGGTGCGTGGCGCACCGGCCCCGACGGGGTCGTCGTAGACCTCGGCGACGGCGAGGAACTGGTCGTCGACGGAACACCGGTGCACGGTGAACACCGCTTCGGCGTGCTTCCCGAACGCGGCGGCGTCGACGCCGTCTGGGGAGACGCCGTCATCGAGATCGCCAGGCGCGGCGGGCACGACATCGTGCGCCCCCGGCACCCGGACGCGCCGCTGCGCACGGCCTTCACGGGAACGCCGGCCTACGCCCCCGACCCGCGCTGGGCCCTGACGGGCCGCTACATCCCCTTCGACACACCGCGACCGACCACCGTGGGCGCCGCAGTCGAGGGCCTTGAGCACGTGTACGACGCTCCGGGCAGGATCGAGTTCGAGCTGGACGGGCGCCGACTGTCGCTCACCGCGTTTCCCGGGCGTGGAGCGGGACGGCTGATGGTGCTGTTCACCGACGCGACCTCCGGGGTCACCACCTACGCCGCCAACCGGGTCCTCACCCTGGAGCCGCCCGCCGCCGACGGTACGGTCGTCCTGGACTTCAACCGCGCCGCGAACCTGCCGTGCGCCTACACGGACCTGGCCACCTGCCCGCTTCCCCCGGCCGATAACCGCCTGCCGGTGGCGATCGAGGCCGGCCAGAAGATCCCCCGCGAGCGCGGCGGTTCCTGAACCGGACCCGGCGCCGGTCCGACTGCCCCTGCAGGGCGTCGCTTTGCGGCGTTGGCATACGACAAGAGCCCTCCGTACGACCACGAACGGCATTGAGCGTCAGA
This sequence comes from Streptomyces cynarae, assembly GCF_025642135.1. NCBI lineage: Bacteria > Bacillati > Actinomycetota > Actinomycetes > Kitasatosporales > Streptomycetaceae > Streptomyces > Streptomyces cynarae. Next base: position 484,363 of record NZ_CP106793.1, read on the forward strand.
GTCAAGCCTTGGCTCGCTGACCGGCAGCCCTCCCGCGCGGCAGGGTGCTCCAGGTGAAAGCCCGGCGGGATCACCGACGATCTCCGCAAGCGCGTGGTGGCCTCGCCGGTGAGGCGGCTTGCCATCAGATCGGTCATGGCGAGGTGGATCACGGCTTGGGAGCGGGCGTCAGATGCACACTCCGCACGCCGTCCCGCCCGCCCGCCCGCGGACAAGGACATCGGGGATCCCGCCACCAGGACGGCCACCCGGCGGTCAGCCCTGCCCACCAGCAGACACGCCCCGGCATCACCGGAGCGCTCACCGGATTGCGTCCGGTGGCTGCAGGATGGACGCGCGATCGCGTTGGCGTGATGTGCGATGGACGTTCCTGCGGCCGAGCCGTCGGCTCAACCCGCGTGGGGCCGGGCCAGGCCATGGTCGTAGGCGAAGATCACGGCCTGGATGCGGTCGCGGGCGCCGATCTTGGACAGGACGCGGCCGACATGGGTCTTCACCGTGGATTCGGACAGCACGAAGCGGGTGGCGATCTCACCGTTGGACCAACCCTTGCCGATGGCGACGAGGATCTCGCGTTCGCGGTCCGTGAGGGACGCCAGTCTCGGGTCCTCGGCGGAGCCGGCGGCGTGCGGCGGCACGAGCCGGGCGAATTCGTGCAGCAGGCGGCGGGTGAGGGCGGGGGCGATCACGGCGTCGCCGGCGGCCACGGCACGGATGCCGGCGAGGAGTTCCTCGGGGCGGGCGTCCTTGAGCAGGAAGCCGCTGGCTCCGGCGCGCAGGGCCGCGTAGACGTACTCGTCGAGGTCGAAGGTGGTCAGGACGAGGACCCGGGAACGGTCACCGGCGGCGACGATCCGACGGGTGGCCTCGATGCCGTCCATACCCGGCATGCGTACGTCCATCAGGACGACGTCGGGCCGGAGTTCTGCGGCCTTGCGCACTGCCTCCGCCCCGTGCGCGGCCTCGCCGACGACCTCCGTCTCAGGCACGGAGTCGAGAAGCATGCGGAAGCCGTACCGCTGGAGCGGCTGGTCGTCGACGACGAGCACGGTGGTCACGAGGCACCGTCCTGGGGAGTGAGGTCGAGGTCGACCTGTACCCTCCAGCCGGCGCCTGCGGGGCCCGCACTGACGTGTCCGCCGTAGAGCGCCGCTCGTTCTCGCATGCCCACCAGGCCGTGTCCTTCCTCGTTCACCGCGCAGGGACGACCGGCCGGGGTGGACGGGCCTGAGTCCTGGACGGTCATGGTCAGCCGCGTGTCCTGCACGACGATCGCCAGGTTCGCACGCGCGCCGGCGCCGGCGTGTTTCAGGGTGTTCGTCAGGGCCTCCTGCGCGATGCGGTAGACCGTCAGCTGCACCCCGCTGTCGAGGGCGTCGATGTCTCCGGCCGTACGGTAGACGACCTCCACGCCGGCGGCTCGCACTCCCTCGCACAGCGCGTCGATGTCCGTGAGACCAGGCTGCGGGCTCAGCTCGGGTTCGGTCGGCGGACCGTCCGCCTCGCGCAGTACGCCGAGCACCCTGCGCAGTTCGCCCAGGGCCTGGCGGCCGGTGTCTCCGATGAGATGCAGGGCCTCCTTGCCGCGTTCCGGTGCGGCACCGGCGGCATAGGCTCCCGCGTCGGCAAGCGTGATGATGACGGACAGGTTGTGGCCGACGATGTCGTGCATCTCGCGGGCCACTCGTGTCCGTTCGGCGGCGACGGCGAGTCTGCCGCGCTGGTCGCGTTCGATCTCCAGCCGTGCCGCGCGGTCGCGCAGCCCGGCCAGTTGGGCCCGCCGGATGCGGATCATCAGGCCGAGAGCGAGTGCCGCGGTCGCCGTGCTGAGGAGGAAGAAGAGGGCGTCCCAGACCGACACCGCCGCCGACACCCGCGCCGCGACCAGGCTCAGTGCACCCGCTGTGACGGCACAGGCCCACAGGAGCTGCCGTAGCCGCCCATGCAGGGCCAGGCTGTACAGGGCGACGAAGAGGGCGACGTCCGCACGGAGCACGGCGCCGAGGGACCACTGGAGGACGAACACGGCTGTGACGGCGCTGAAGGCGGCGGCGGGTGCCCGGCGTCGCCACATCAGCGGCAGCACCAGTCCGGCCTGCAGGGCCAGCATGCCCGCCACGGGCAACCGGGTGAACGTCAGGCGGAAGCGGCGCAGGCCATGGCCGTCGCCGTCCCCGCCGATCACGCCGACCGTGTGAAGCAGGTCCGGCAGGCAGAACATCAGGAAGACCAGGGCCACCACCGCGGTGTCCAGCACCCACGGACGGGCCCGGTCGGCGTGCCGGAGCCGCTGGCCGGCCCGGCCGAGCCGGGCGACCAGCGGCCCCATCCCGCTGAGATCTTCGGTGGTCACGGAGGTCACAACCCCATGATGCGGGTGGCTGCTGCTCAGACGTCGCTGCGCAGCAGCCTGAACGCCGCTCCGGCCAGGGCCAGGACCACCCAGCCGAGGAAGACGAGGAGTCCGGCGCCCGGCGACAGGGTGGTCGAGTCATGGGTCAAGGCGAAGATCGACTCGCCCGCGTGGCTGGGGAGGTAGGGGTCGATGTTGCCCTGCCACGAGCTGGGCAGCAGGGAGATCAGTCCCGGTACGAGCATGAGAGCGGCGACAAGCACCGAGATACCGCCGGCCACCGACCGCAGCAGCGCGCCCAGCGCGGCGCCGATCACGCCGACCAGGCCCAGGTAGAGCCCGGCGCCCAGCAGACTGCGGACGACGCCGACGTGCCCGAGACCCATGGCGGCAGGGGTGGCGGACACGATCTGGCTGCCGACGAGGAAGGCGACGAACGCGCCGACGGTGGCGATCACGAGCGCGACCAGCCCGTACACCGCGGCCTTGGACCAGAGCACGGGCAGCCGGCGCGGCACCGCGGCCAGGGTCGAGCGGATCATTCCGGTGGAGTACTCGCCCGCCGTGACCAGCACGCCGAGAACGCCGAGGGCGAGCTGGGCGAAGTTCGTGCCGAAGAGGGACAGGCTCACGGCCGTCGCGGAGGCGAAGTCGCGGTCCATGTGGCGGCCCGAGTCGAGATTGGACTTGTAGTGGCTCGCGGCGATGACGCCGAAGGCGACCAGGAACACCAGGCCCAGGCCGAGGGTGATCCAGGTGGAGCGCAGGGACCAGAGCTTGACCCACTCCGAGGCCAGCACGCGCCGCCCGGTCACCCGGTATGCGGGCCGGGACGGAGCGGCCGGGGCGGTCTCGGGAGTCTCGGGGGTCGCGGTGAGGGTGCTCATGCTGCGCTCCCGGAGGTCTCGGTGCCGGTCGTGGAGCCGTGGTACTCCACGGCGTCCCTGGTCAGTTCCATGAACGCCTCCTCCAGGGACACGGCCTTCGTGGTCAGTTCGAACAGGGGGATCCCGTGCTCGGCCGCCTTCAGTCCGATCTCGCGGGCGGATATCCCGGTCACCTGCAGTTCCTCGGAGCCGATGCGGCCGGTGATCTCCACGCCCGGCCCGGCCAGCACGTCCCGCAGCCGCGCGGGGTCGTCAGTGGCGACCTTCACGGTGTCGCCGCCCGCCTCGCGAACCAAGTCCTGCACGGTCGTGTCGGCCAGCAGCCGTCCCCGGCCGACGATGATCAGGTGGTCCGCCACCAGCGCGACCTCGCTCATAAGGTGCGAGGAGACGAACACCGTCCGTCCCTCGGCCGCGAGCGACGTCAACAGGTTGCGGATCCAGAGCACGCCTTCGGGGTCGAGTCCGTTGACGGGCTCGTCCAGCATCACCGTCTGCGGATCGCCCAGCAGCGCGGCAGCGATGCCGAGCCGCTGTCCCATGCCGAGGGAGAAGGCGCCGGCCCGCTTCTTGGCGACGCTCCCGAGGCCGGCGAGTTCGATGACCTCGTCGACCCGGCGGCGCGGGATGCCGTGGGTCAGCGCGAGCGCCCGGAGGTGGTTGTAGGCCGAGCGGCCCGGGTGGATGGACTTCGCCTCCAGGAGCGCCCCGACCTCCTGCAGCGGCGCCTGGTGGCGCGCGTAGCGGTGGCCGTTCACCGTGACGGAACCGCTCGTCGGCGCGTCGAGCCCGACGATCATCCGCATGGTCGTGGACTTCCCAGCCCCGTTGGGCCCCAGGAAGCCGGTCACCGTGCCGGGCTTCACGGTGAAGTCCAGACCGTCGACGGCTGTCTTCTCCCCGTATCTCTTGGTGAGCTGCTGTGCGTCGATCACTCGCGTTCTCTCTTTCGGGCTGCGGCGTCCGGCACGCCCGACGCCTCCTCCGCCACGCTAAGACCGCTGACACCCGGATCTGCTGGTACCGGGGACTGAAGAGTGCGGGTCAGGTGGTACCGCGGTACTACGACCCCGCGTTCGCGGCCGCGCGGACCGGCGTGGGCGAAAAGGGAGCGCACTGCAGCCCGCCCGCTGGTCAGGAGGCCTGATTCCGGGGGGCGAGCAGTGGGCACGCAGCCGCTGTCCGCGTACGACCCGGCCAGCGGCCGCCTTCTTCAGAAGCCCGTAAACGATGACCGGCAGGAGCAGGTGCGGTTTGTCGGGCAGTGTGGTGGTGATCAGAACGGTCGGCATGCAGACCGGTGCCGCCACGGCCGGCGCGGCGGCGAGTAGCAGCGGACGCGGGTGGGTCAGAAGGAGCCAAGGGCACCGGAGGCGTTGACGTAGGTCAGGATGAGTGCCCGACCAGGGCGACAGGTACGACGACGCCGAGATGGCCCGGCTCAGCCACGGCGCGGGCAGTGCCAGGCGGCACACAACGCCGGCCGCGCACAGCAGGACGACACCGACCGGGGTGAAGCCGCCGTGAGCCCTGCAGCACACTCCCATCCGCTTCTCGATGCTCGAGCCGGGCGCTACTCCGCCCCCGGGTAGGTCATCGCTGTCCGCCACCTGCCCACTACACGCGCGCGGAGGCCGACGCCGGTACGGCGGCGGGCTCGGGCACACGCTGGACGTCGGCCTTGGTCACCGCCAGGTAGGCGACCACCAGGACGATCAGGGCGAGCAGGACCAGAGCCACTGGCCCGTCGCCGAGACCGAGGCCTCCGACGGAGCGAGGCTTGCCCAGGCCGTCGGCGATCGACGCGCCGAGCGGACGGGTGATCACCTGGGCGGCCCAGAAGCAGAACACCTGATTCCAGCGCAGCCAGCGGTATCCCGCCGCCGGAATGAGGATCAGCACCGCGAAGACGGACGCGGAGGTGAAGTAGCCCAAGTGCAGGGTGAAGGCGGTGAAGTCGCCCAGTGCGGTGCCCATGGCGAAGGTGGCGACGACAGTCGCCCTGACCATCTGTCAAGCGGTTGGCAGGTGCGGCTGGCCGACATGTCGCCTGCCCAGCAGTTCCGCTGCCTGGTGCCGTGTGTGCTCGGCGGCTCTCTGCGCCTCTGCCACGACGTCACCTCGTTCACGTACGAGGTCCGCATAGATCGGTATGTGATCGCTTTCGCTGGGGGTGAGAGTCACTGTGCTACCCCTTCCAAGGTCGTGATCTTCTGTGCCCGCCGCGGCCGACTCGGCTTGCCGGAAACCCGTGACTGCGCCGCGACGTATTCCTCGTGCCTGCTCTTGATACGCGCTTGGCTGAGGGCCGTCAGCTGTCAGGCCCGGTTGAGCCGGACAGCGATCCCGTGACCGATCAGCAAATAAATGACGGCCGGAAGGCCGAAATTGAGGACAACCCGCAGACCTTCTGTGTCCATCGTGAAAATATCTCGTGCCCATCCGGACAGCCAGTCCGCCGCTCCGTGCACGAATTCAACAAAGGGATTCGCCTGGTTCGCGTCGAGCAGGTAGAGCAGGACCCACAGCCCCAGCAAGCCGGCCGCGACGTCAGCGATCGTGCAGATCGCGAGGGCTACGCGTCGTGCAGTGGCCTCGTTGCGTGCGGGGCGGCCGGGCCTCGGGGACTGCTCGTACGTCTGATATCCGGAAGCCGGGTCGATGTTGTTCACGAAAAATTCCGATCTGCCGCTGTTTTCTGTCGCAGGCTCGCCCCAGGTAGCGACATTCTGCCTCGCCCTGTGGCTTGTTTCCGCATGGTTCTGCGTCATGCGAGCGCTTCGGCGTTACACCGCGCTCTGCGGCAGCACAAAATATGGCAACCTATTCGGGCACGTACCTAAATGTTCGCCAGCGAGGTACATTTCGGACCGCACGGAAAAGCCGTCCAGACGTCGCAGGGCGTGAACCACCCGGAGCGAACCTTCAAGTCGATGAGAGACAGCACCGCTCGGTGGAGCCACCGAGCCGTGTACGGGCTCTCGTACGCGGATGAGAGCCTGGACCAGTGCTGATAGAGGGATTCGAGAACGCCCCTGTTGTCGCGGGGGAGGAACTGCTGGCACTGCCGGGGTTCTGGGCGGCCTACCTGATGTGGCTGAGTCAGACAGAGGAGTACGACCCCGTTCCGGAGTGGTTCGGTGTCGACGGGGCTGACGCCGACGCGGCTTGCGATGCGCTCGGCAACGAGGACCACTGGCCCGTCTTCCGCATCCCGTTCGCCGATGGCCACACCGCGATGGTCCTTGGACGCAACTTTCGCGACGATCCGGGAACCGAGTACTTCATCACCCACCCCGAGTGGGGACGACACGGCCACCTGGCCACCGTCAGCGGTCACCAGGCCGGCCCGGGCTTGTCATGGCGAGAGCTCCACCACATCGCCCGCACGCCCGACCTCAACGCTCCAGGAATTCACGCCGAATACGCACGCCTGCTCCTCCTGCTGCCCGCGCTCGGCGACCAGGAGCTGCCCGAGGACGCCGCAGCGGTGCTCGGCGGCGCGCTGACGCAGGCGGGCGTCCCCGCAGCGCCGGCCCCGCATCTCGCGGAAGCGCTCCTGGCGGACCACCCCTTGTGGGAGCCGGCTGAATGGGCGCTTCCTGCCGCCTCGCCGCTCTCCGGCAGCCAGGAGCCCTTCCTCGGAATCCTGCACTGTGACGGGTACATGAGCCCGCGGTGCGGAACCCGCCTCGCCCAGGGCATCACCCGAGAGCAGAGCAACCGCCTGGCCCGCGCACTCGGCACCTGGCCCGTCTGAACGGCCCCAACCGGGGGACGGCTTGAGAACTTGTAGCGCCTGGGAATCTTGACGCACGTCATGGTCCCATTTGTCACCACGGTCAGGACACCGCCTGAGACGGCAGAGCAGTTCCGGCGCTGGCACCAGGAGGAGGGGCCGCTGACCATCCCGGTCCTGGCCATCGGCGGCGAGTACAGCACCGGCACCGCCCCGGCGGAGGACATGCGCAAGGTCGCCACCGACGTCACCGGAGTGGTCATCCCCGGCTCCGGTCCTTCCTGGCCGAAGAGGTTCCGCAGCCCCTGACGAAGGCGCTGCTGGACTTCCTGCTCTTAAATGGCAGGGGAGGAGCCGCCCCCCGGTAGCACCACCGCGGATGGTGACCGCGGCCGCACGGGCCGACGGTCACCACCCGCTGCCGCTGTCTTCTCAGGTCGCCGAAAGGTGGGCGGATCAACGCAGTCCGGCGAAGAGGTCGTTCTCGGGCACGGCCGCACCGGTGGTGTCCTGGACACGCACGAAGGTCTCGACGCCCATCAACTCGGTGAACCTGCTCTGGCCCATCTTGAGGAAGAAGATGTTCTCGCCCTGGCTGGCGTGCGCGGCCAGGGCGTCGAACTTCTGACCGCCGAACGCGGTGGTGTCCACCCAGGTGGTGATCTCCTCGTCGGGTAGTCCGATCTCCGCCAGCGCGGCGGCCTCGGCAGGATCCGGCTCCTGCCAGTCCGCACCGAACTCGCGCATGACCTCCCCGAACCGCTGCATCATCGAGCGGGGCGCCGTTGTCCAGTACACCTTCGGTATCGGCGCGGTCATCGCCAGCGCCGCCATCGTGATGCGGTGTGCCTGGATGTGGTCGGGGTGGCCGTAGAAGCCGTTCTCGTCATAGGTGACGACCACATCGGGTTGGTAGCGGCGCAAGAGTTCCGCGAGTCGGGCAGCGCCCTCCTCCACGGGTGTCTGCCAGAAGGATCCGGGAGCGTCGTTGGTCGGCCAGCCCATCATCCCGGAGTCGGCGTAGTCCAGCATCTCCAGATGACTGATCTTCAGAATCTCGCAGCTTGACTCAAGTTCTTGACGCCGCATCAACGCGACGGCCGCCGGATCGTGCCCGGGCTCGCCCGGCTTGACACCCCCCGGTCCGTCACCGCAACTGCCGTCGGTGCACGTCACCAGCACCGTGCGGATGCCCTCCGCCGCATACCGTGCGAGGACACCTCCCGTTCCAGTGGCCTCATCGTCGGGGTGAGCGTGCACCGCCATCAGTGTCAAGGGCCGGTCATTCATGAAAAAGTCCTCCTGTGTGAAATGGCCTCGGTCTAAGTCTGCGGCAGTTGTACAAGCGGTCGCCCCGATATCGGATGACCGGGCGTACAACGGATTCGGAGGGCCGCCATCGCGTCGGCGCAGACGATCTTCTGGTCTCTCCGTTCCCCGCACACGCGGCGCCGTCCCCCGAGCGGTGCAACAGTGCCGGCCGGATCGGCTGTTCCCGCCGCACGGGAACAGTCCTGGCCTTGGCACTCGCTCTCGTGCTCTTGGCTTCCGGGCTTGCCCGTGAGCCTCACGAGTTCGTCGACTCGTTGCACCGGCGGTCATGGTCGGCAGCGGATCGGTGTCGGCCACAGCACAGCAGGCGACGACGGCAAGCTCGGACGGAGGCTCACCGTGCGTGGCTGATGGAAGCCGTTGCGCACGACCAGGGGGGTGGCCCTTCCCGTGCCGCTGATCGGCCGACTCCGCCATGTATGCGTTGACTTCGGCCTCCAGCGCGGCGGCCGGCATCCGCCGTAGCCCTCGCGTACGATCTCGCCGATCAGCGAGGAGCCGTTGGTGATGGTGCCGTCGGCGTTCACTACCCTGAGCACAGGCGTGCCTTCCCGACCCGCGCGGCAACGCGGGCCTACTCGACACCAGTCAATCGATCACTTGACGACGTCGCATGGGAAGAGGCCCTGGCCCCCGCGCGGGGTGGGCCCGCCGAAAACGGGCACCTCCTGGCACCGACCGACACCACCTACCAGAGGTAGCGGGTGGGCATCTGGATGAAGAACGCCCGCGCGGCCGCCCGGAAGGCCGCCGAGATCGAGCAGCGTCGTGCTCAGGGCCTGCCCGTTCAGTTCGGCCACCGGGGCACTGCCGCAGGAGCGGCGCGAGCAGCTCGAGGACATCGCCCCCGCCTGACCGGTGGAGTGGCAGCGCGCCTTCCATCTGGTCCGGCTGCACCTGGAGGCCCGCCGCGAGCTGCCCATGTCGCAGAGCACCGTCGTGCACCAGGGCGAGGACCAGAGGCGCTGGGTAGGTCAGTCCGGCTCGGCTGGAACAACCTCACCACCGTCCAGCAGGTGGGCGCGATCTGTTTGAAGACGGGACTGGTTCGAGACGCCGTTCGACGCCGGGAGCGAGGCGCGGGCGGAAGTGCCTCAGCCGGCGAGCAGGGCGTGCACCCACTGGTCTTCGCGCTGTTCGATGTATTCGGCGTCGCTTCGCCAGGCGCCGCCGTGGCCCGCGGCCCACAGTGTCGTCCAGGGTTGGACACCCCGGGCTGCCTGGTCACGCAGGAAGTCGTGCATGGAACGCGTACGGCGTCCTAGCAGAGGGACCAGCTGTCGGCGTTCGGCTTCATCGAGGCCGTAGGCGTTGGCAAAGACTCGCAGTCGGTCACCCGCGTCGCGGCGTTGCCAGTCAGGATGCGCGGACAACGGGACGAAACCGTGCATGGCATACGCGACGTCCCACAGGCGGGAACCGGGGCCGGCGGTGTCCCAGTCGATGAAGGCCCACTGGGAATCGTCTGCGACCACAAGGTTCCATGGGGCCAGGTCGTGATGGGCGATGATGTCGCTGCCCTCGGCGGGCATCAGCACCTGCCAGTGCGCGCCGGGTGGTGGCGTGAAGTCCTGCACTGCATCGTGGAAGTCCCGGATCAGGTGTGCCACGCGAGCCAGTCGCCGAGCGGGTTCCAGCAGAGAGAACCGGTCGGGCCAGACCACATGGCCCGGCACAAAGGTCAGGACTTCGCGCCCCTGGTCGTCAATGCCCAGAGGACGAGGCGCCGCCCGGAATCCCACTTCGTGCAGGTGCGTGAGCAAGGCGTGCACTGCGGGCGTCCACGGTCCGGTCGGACGGCGGACGGTATCTCCGACTCGAACGACACCATCGCTGACGTTGCCACCGGACAACGGCTGTTCTTCATCATGCTGCACCGAACCAGTGTGTCTGATCAGGCCGCCGTGATCACCGCGTTGAACGGGAGGACCAGGTAGGGGCATGCCGCCGTGCGACGTACCTTCCTGTAGCCCCCAGCGCGAGAGGCCGAATGATCCGCAGCAGGCGCCGCCCCTCACCGTCACCAAATTCGCGCTGAGTTGCCCTGGTACCAGGCGATCTCGTCTAGCCGGCCATGTCGAGGGCCGGTGGTGCCCGCGCGGCATGCGTGCTCCCACTCGGCCTCGGTCGGCAGCCGGTATCCATCGGCAGAGACCTTCCAGTCGAACCGCCTCTGCCTCGCCGTTGAGGTGATGGACGGGTGTCAGCCCCTCACATCGGGACAACGCATCGCAGAACCGGACCGCGTCCCACCATGAAACGCCCTCACCCGGTAGCCGGTCGCCTTCGGCAGTGCTCGGCCGCTGACCGCTGACCTGTGCATACAACGACTGAGTGACCGGAATCGCCGCCATCCAGAACGGTGCGACCTCAACCGTCCAGCTCTTCTGTGTCCGCCGGTCCGACACCGTCACCTGTCCCGGTGGGAGCGCCATCATTTCGTGCTCTGCCTCCGCGTCCACCGGACCACCCTACCGGCGTGATCACCGCTCCATCGATCTGTCTGGGGTGAGCTGGGGCGCGTTGATCCGGCTGGAGGTCGAGCACCTGTCGACGGACCGCGAGGCGCCAGCGTGTGTGGCTATGGTCCTCGAAGACCTGCGGCTGTTCAAGCAGACGCTGGGCTGGACGAAGCCCCGACTGCGGGAACCGGAAGCGGGCGGCCGACCGCTGGACCCGGCTGATCATCGCCGCATACACCCAACTCGGCTGGCCGCCCGCTCGCCCAGGACCTGCGACACCCGTGGGAGAAACCGGCTTCGCCGAGCCGGCGCACCCCAACTCCGGTGCGCCGGACGTTTCGGAACCTGCGCCGGCACATGCCCGGTCCCCGCCAAAGCACCAAAACCCCATCGGTCGAAAACACTGTGCACTTCATGTTCGGTTTCCGAGCCGGAGCCTCAGCTGTTGCCCAGGGTGCGGTCCAACAGAGGGAGCAGGTGGTTCCAGTGGCGCTTCAGCCCTGAGGCGCTGAAAGCGTCGGTGTCGGACATGGTGAAGCCGTGGATGGTGCCGGGGTAGATCTCGGAGGTGTAGCTGACACCTGCGGTGTCGAGGGCCTGGTTGAGCTCGCCGAGGGCCTCGGGTGTCATGTCGCCTTCGGCGTGGCCGAGGTGGACCTCGGCGGTGAGCTTGGAGAAGAGGTCGGGCCCGTCGACGCCCACGGGACCGTGGAATGCGGCGACGGCGGCCACCTGGCCGGGGTAGGCCGCGGCGGTGCGCATCGCGAGGAGGCCGCCTATGCAATAGCCGGTCACCGCGAGCGGACCGGCGCCGACCTCGGGCTGGGCTGCGAGGATCCTGAGGTAGGCGTAGGCGTCGCGCAGGACACGTTCGGCGGTGTGCGCCTTGATCAAGGGCATCAGTTGGGCCATGACCTGGGGCCGGGCCTCTTCTCCGATGTGCTCCGGAAGCTCGATCACTGGTGCCGGGCCGTGCCGGTAGAAGACGTTGGGGACGAGCACGTAGTACCCGTGCCCGGCTAGTTCGCGTGCCATGTCCCGCAGCACGGGCCGGATACCGAAGCCGTCAGCGTACATCAGCACCCCCGGGTGCTGCTCGCCGCGGTCGGGGAAGGCGGCGAATGCATCGGCCTGGCCGTCCGCGGTGGGAATCTGCAGCGTCTTGGTGGGCATGAGTTCTCCTGTCGTGGTTGATGTGTCGAGCCTGTGATCAACACGACGGAGGCGGAGCCCGCGCAGCAGCGCAAGATCCTCGATCGAGCAGCGGGCCCACACTGGCCCATACGGCGCTCAGAAGAGCACCGGGTCACCAATCCGTGTGTGGCGCAGTGCCGTCCCGGTAGTCATCCCCACAACATAGTCCACTGCCCGTCGCGTTCGCCGACCCGGAGCACCTCATGCGGGCGTTCAGGCGCGGCTTACGGAAGATCCAGTACCGGCCCCAGTTCGTCGACAGCAGACCCGAACGCCGCGCTATCCACGACGCCTCTTCTCCAGTCCCCAGCGCGTAGACGGCGGACGCAACGAAACCGCGTCCTCGGCCGGATGGCCGGCCTGGGGACGGGATAGGTGAGCGTGTTCGGGTGGTACTTCGGCCGCTCACCCGTGCCGGGCTTCAGGTCTGGACCCAGGTCCGTCCTGATCAAGGCAGAGGCCGTGCCCGTATGTCGCGCGCCGATGCCTGGAGAGATCCCGGGGCCCGGCGACCGTCAGGGCGCTCACCACTTCAGCTGACGACCAGTGTCACCCGCCACGACGTTCCGTCGGGGCACGTGCTGGTCAGTGTGGAGGCACCGGGCGACCGCGCGACGAACAGACCCGGCGTGACGCCCAGCGGCGCGGTCATCACCCCGGTGCCGACAGGCGCGAGTACCTCAGGGCTGGAGCTGCCGATGGCGCGCCAATGCGTGCCCTGCACGGCGCCCTCGGGAGCGGCGAGGAACACGTCCACCCGTTGGCCGACGCGCAGACAGAAGGCCCCGGAGTCCGCCTGAGTCAAGGATCCGGCGGAACGCGGCAGCGTCGCGGGGTGCAGCTGGTGGCACCGGACCGCCACGGCCGTCGACGACGAGGTCGGCGGCGCGGAGGGCGGGGCTGACGTGGCGGCGGCGGAGGTACATCCGGTGAGGAGTGCCGTCGCCACCAGTGCGGCGCTGAGCCCCGCGGCGAAGTGCCGCGGTGGCGGTGGCGGTGTGCGGCGGGCCGTAGCCATGTGCTTCCTCTCGAACGGGCGGCCCTGGGGTCGCCCGGCTGGAGGCCGGGCGACCCCAGGGCGTCAAGGTCAGTGCTGGTTGGTGGGGCTGGTGTAGGAGACGACGCAGCCGCCGCTGTCGCTGTTGAAGTTGTTGCTCCACAGCGACTGGATGGCGTAGTTGGAGCCGTTCATGCCGACGATCGTCGAAGCGCCCTGCCCGCTGGAGATCCAGGCGCACTTGTCACCGGTCTCGTAGCCGGTCGAGTCGAGCCATCCCGTGCTCGCGGTCGGGTCGGTGAGCGTCTCGGCGTACTCATGCCCGCCCACGATGGTCACGCCCTCGGTGGTCCCGTTCACCCCCGTGCTACCGGTGCTCACGAAGTTGGCGCCGCAGGCGCTGCCGGCGTCGGTGATGTACGGGAAGTTGGTGTACGGCAGCGGGGCGCCGCTGCCGGTCGTCGTCTGGTCGTGCCAGGCGCAGTACTGGGTCTTGAAGCCGGTGGGGACGACACCGTGCGGGGCGTCCACGATGATCTGCACGTTGTCACCGGAGACGCCGAAGTGCGCCGCCGCCTTCACCGCTTCCGCCGCTATCTGGGCATTGGACGGCTTGCTGGGCGCGGAGACGGAACTGTCCAGCCAGGTGCCGCCCACCGGGTTCGATGCCGGGTGTCCGACGGGAGTTCCGGCGCCGTTGCACTGCGTGGTACCGACGGCGACGCCCTCGCAGTACTGCGTCTGTGAGGCGGACCAGGTGTCACCACTGCCGTAGGCGTGCTGGAAGAACGACAGTTGCAGAGCTGCCTCACCGGAGGGGTCGTTGGTGACGGTCGACCCGGTGCCCCACTGGGAGCCCCAGTAGACGACGTAGACCTTGGGACTGGTGACGACAGCGCCTCCGCCGTACGACAGGAGGTTGGTGGAGGCCGCCGCGGCGGGACGCGCGTCGCGCGCTGCCATCTGCTTGGCGTGACCGGAGGTCTCGGGTGTCTGGGCGCCGGCGGGCGAGGAGCCGAGGAGTGCGGCGGCGGTGAGCGCCGCGGTGGTGACAGCGACGCGGGCAAGGGTCGATCTGCGCAGCATCATGGGTCCTTCGATGTGAGGTGGTCAATCGACTGGGACGGCGCGGCCCGCCGGCCGGAACGATGCCTCGATGTATGACGGCAGCGTTTCAGGAATATGAAAAGGCTTGCCCGGCGGGAATAGGGGTTGTGATGCAACCTGCCGGGAGGAAAGTAGCGAGCCTGATGGATCACGGTCAAGAGTCGATCCTCAAGGTTTCAACAGCCCTTTCTCGGCGCGTCCCTGCAGGTGAGTCAGACTCCGGACACCGTTGCAAATAGCCCGTAAAAGGCTCGTCGCGAAACGGGAATCCCTGGATAGGGTTTTCCCTATGCCGTACCCCTCATTTTTCGCACGGAGCACTCCGGAACAGGGTCGACTCCCCTGCGGGCGACGCCCTAAGCGTCTGTCGGGTCAAATGCGCGGAACGACCCGGTAAAAGAGCGGTCGACGGGCTATCGGGAGTACGTCCGTCTGTACGGAGTGGGAGTCACCGCGGACACCGAGCGCCGGGGTCCAGGCGCCGCCCTGCGCACGGGAGTTCACGTTCCGTCAGCAGCACATTTCTTTGATCACTGTTGACAAATCAAGCCTGTCGGAGAACAACCCCGAGGGATAGCCTCCCCACATCCGCATCCCCCTTTGCCACCCCCCGAGACCCTGGGGGCGGACGCGCAAGTCCCCCTTTCGAACCCAAGAGAGGACTCGGATGGCACGCACCATCAGACGGTGGTTTCTCGCGGGGGTGAGCACCCTCAGCTTCGCAGCGGCGGGCGCCGTCCCCGCGACAAGCGCGGCCCACCAGGCCGCCTATCCGCAAGTACGGCCGACCGTGGCCGACTTCACGCAGTTGACGACCGGCCAGACCCCGCCGACCCAGTCCCAATGCGCGTCAGTGGGACGCCGCTGCTTCACTCCACAGGCCATCCAGGCGGCATACAACGTGGGCCCGTTGCACTCGGCCGGGGAGGACGGCCGCGGCCAGACGATCGCAATCGTCGACTCCTACGGGAGCGACACCATGACCCACGATCTGCACGTCTTCGACCAGGCATTCGGCATCGCACCCCTGTGCGGTGAGGAGGGCGTGAGCTGTGCGCCCGGCATGCCTACCTTCAGCGAGCTTCATCTGCAGGGCTCCCCTGCCACCAAGGCGCCGCCGTCCACGAGCAACAGCCCGGGGCAGGAGGACAAGAGTGCGTGGGCCCTGGAGGTGGCACTCGACGTCGAGACCGCCCACGCAATGGCTCCCGGCGCCAACATCCTGCTGGTCACCACGCCGACCGCCGAGACCCTCGGGGTGCAGGGCTTCCCTCAGATGATGGCTGCCGAGCAGTACGTCGTCGAGCACCATCTCGCGACGGTCATCTCCCAGTCGTTCGCCTCCGCAGAAGGCGCCTTCGGCAGCGCCCAGTCGTTGGAGAACCTGCGCTACGCGTTCAAGTCAGCGGCGCAGAACGGCGTCACCGTACTCGGCTCGTCGGGTGACGACGGAAGCGCCGGCTCGGCCAAGACGCCTGTGGGTCAGGGCGGGTCGACGCTCCCCGGTCCCGCAGTCGAGTGGCCCGCGTCGGACCCGCTGGTCACCGGAGTCGGGGGCACGGACCTGTGCACCGACCCGGGTGCCACCGGCGGCAGGGTCGTCGACAGCGCCTCCCCGCCACTGGCCTGCCAGAACGCCGCCGGCCAGTCGGAGATCGGCTGGATCGGCTCCGGCGGCGGCTTCAGCAGTGTCTTCGCCAAGCCGGGCTACCAGTCAGGCGCGTTGCCGGCCGGCAGCACGGCCATCGGCGCCATGCGCGGCGTTCCGGACGTCTCCCTGCAGGCGAGCCCGTCGACCGGAGCACTGGTGTACCTGTCTCTCCCGCCGGACGGCCAGAGCGGGCTGAAGTGCGGCAGCACGCCGTGCAGCACGGGCTGGTACGACATCGGCGGCACGTCGCTCGCGTGTCCGCAGTGGGCGGGCCTGGTTGCCATCGCCGACCAGATCAATCACGGTGGACTCGGAGTGATCAACCCGGCTCTGTACAAGCTCGCGTCGGCCCCGGCCACGTACGCGGCGGACTTCAACGACGTGACGGTGGGCAACAACGCCGCCGAGGCGTCGGTCCCTGGCTACTCGGCCACCACAGGATGGGACCCCGTCACCGGACTGGGCACGCCGAACGCGGCGAAGCTCCTGCCCGACCTCGTCAGCGCCGTGCACGGAGGCTGACCCTCAGGGGCACCCACCGGGCATCCCGCCCCGGCCGGCGGCGGGATGTCCGGGTACACCGAGGACGTGGAATTAAGTCCATAAGAGGCCAGAATATCGCTGTAGGGGGATTGCAGTTGACTCGTCCGGGACGTCCTATGGATCCGCTCAGCGCTGAGTTGCCAGACGCCACGTATGCACGGGCGAGTGCGTTACGCCGGCATGTTTTCCTGCCTCTGATGTCGGGCGGGCGTCCGTTGACGCAGAGGGCGATCAGCAACCGGCTGGGTCAGCTTGCCACGGTGCGAACTCCTGAAAGGAAAGAGCTCGAAGGGGCGGCGGGTTCGCAGAGCCTGAGCGCATTGTTCTGCGCGCAGCCAGGCGACCGTGCGGCGGATCTGCAACCGCGAGACAGTTCCCACCCGGGATGTGGTGTTCGACCTTCTGCGCCTGGTCGAGGCCGAATGCGGTACGCCGAGAATCGATCCCGGGGAAGCTCTGAATAGAGGGGGGCCGGCAGCGGCGGATCTTGGTGGATCCGCCCCTGCCGGTTCTCGGCGACACGTGATCTCGCGTGGCCTCGTTACGTGATGTCGAGGTCCCTGGGCGCAGAAGGTGTCAGACAACCATCCACTGCTGGTTGGCGCCGGCGTTGCAGGTCGACTGGTCCAGAGCCGCCCCGTTGGCCGTCGACGATCCCGCGACCTCCAGGCACTTGCCGCTGTTGACGTTGGTGAAGGTGACGTAGCCGCCGATCACCGCCGTTCGCGTCCACAGCTGGTTCGAGGCCGCGGTGCACGTGGACTGGACGGCCACCGCTCCGTCGGCGGTGGAAGCACCGGAGACCTGCAGGCACTTGCCGCTGTTGACGTTGACGAGCTCGTAGTCGGAGCCGACGGCGGTGGGCACCCACTGCTGGTTGGCCCCGGAGTTGCAGTTGCCGGAGTTCACCGCTGCCCCGTCGGCCGTGCTCAGCGACCAGACGTCAGCGCACTTGGCGCTGTTGCGGTTGAGCAGGTGGTTGTTCGCGGCGCCGAGTGGACTGGCGATGACGGGCCAGCCGTTCGCGAAGGTCACCTGGCGGATGTCGAGGGTCTCTTGACCGGAGTTGTCGCCGTCGTAGTAGTGGTAGGCGAGGAACTTGGACGTGCCGTCGTCGTAGGCGTCGGCGCCACCGGCGGCCACCTTGGGGTAGGCGCCGGTCAGGACGGTGGTTCCGCCGCCGGAGGCCATGTCGGTGCCGTTCTGGTCGAGGTACGGTCCTGTGATGCTGGTGGACCGGCCGACCACGGTGTAGTAGGTGCTGTTGACTCCGCTGCAGCACAGGCCCTTGGAGCCGAAGAGGTAGTAGTAGCCGCCGTTGAGGATGATCGTGGGGTTCTCGATGCCGACGGCGATGTGCCACAGGTTGTTGTCGGTGGTGGACAGCTTGCCGGTGGACTGGTCCAGGACGTGCATGTAGGTGCCGCTGCCGGTCCAGGAGCCCCAGGAGATGTAGAGCCGGCCGTCGGGGCCCCAGTCGACGTTGGGGTCGATCGGGTAATTGACGTCCGTGACCACGCCTTGGTCGGTCCAGGGACCTTCGATGTTCGTGGCGGTGGCCAGACCCATCACCGCGTAGTTCGTCCCCCAGAGCGAAGCGGCGTAGTACAGGTGGTAGGTGCCGTTGAAGTACTTGATGTCGGGGGCCCAGATGTTCGGCGGGGTGGAGCCGAGCTTCGCGGTGATCCAGGACGGCGTCGACTCCCAGACGTTGCCCACCTTGGTCCAGCCGGATGCCGCGGAGCCACCGCAGGTCTTGCGGATGGTGATGGAGCCGCTGGGGTTGAGCGGGTCGTGCTCGAAGCCGGTGGAGAAGCCGTAGTAGCAGCTGCCCACCTTGATGACGCTCGGGTCGTGCATGCGGAGGTCACCGCTGAGTGCCTGGGCGGGCGAGGCGGTGAACAGACCGAGAACGGTCAGGAGTACGACCACGATCGAGGCGAGGGCTGAGCGCCCGTGCCGTCTGCGTATGCCGAGGCGGCGATCCTGGGTGGGGCGGTCGGTCACGCGGAGACTCCTTTGTGTCGCTGGGGTGCTGGAGCGGTCACCTGCTGGCCGGGCGGGCTGGGCGTGAGGTGGTGGTCGTCCCGGTCGGCAGGTGCGTCACGCCTCCGTCGGGCCACTCGATCCGTGCTGTCGCTCCGGTGGGCACGGTCGTTTCCACGGTGAGACCTGTTTCGCCGAGTTCCCAGCGGATCGCCACGCGCCCGTACGGCGACTCGTGGGCGGCGCTCGCCCAGCTGATACCGCCGCCCGGTCGTGGGCGGAAGACGATGTCGCGGTAGCCGGGCGCACTCGCAGCGAGTCCGGCGACCGTGGTGTGCAGCCACTGGGCGACGGCGCCGAGGGCGTAGTGGTTGAACGAGGTCATCTCGCCCGGGTTGACGGTGCCGTCGGGCAGCATGCTGTCCCAGCGCTCCCAGACGGTGGTGGCGTCATGCTTGAGGGCGTACAGCCACGACGGGCACTCCTGCTGGAGGAGCAGGGAGTATGCGGTGTCGTCGTGGTTGGTGGCGCTCAGAGCCGGTGTCACCAGAGGGGTGCCGATGAAGCCTGTCTGGATGGTGTGCCCGCCTGCGGCGACCAGGTCGGCCAGCCGTCGTCCGGCGGCGGTCCGGGCCTGCGTGTCAGGGAGCAGGTCGAACTGGAGGGCGACGGCGTAGGCGGTCTGTGTGTCGCTGGTCATCAAGCCGTCGGGCAGCAGGTACGCGTCGGCGAACGCCTGCCGTACTCGGTCTGCGAGTTGGTCGTAGCGGCGCTGTTCGTCCTCGCGCCCCAGAACGCCGGCGGTCCACGCCACATGCCGAGCGGACCAGGCGTAGTACGCCGTGGCGATGAGGTGCCGGTCGGTGCGTCCGGCTCCGGGGTCGTCCGGGGGTGCGAACGGGTCGAGCCAGTCGCCGAGTTGGTAGCCGCGGTTCCACAGGCCCGACTCGTCGGCGAGTTCGGTGATGAGGTCGACCCATCGCCTTGCGCTGTCGTACTGGGCGGCCAGGAGACCGGCGTCGCCCGAGGCCTCGTACAGATCCCACGGGGTCAGTGCCACGACGTCGCCCCAGCCGGCGCCCGGTCTGGCCGGGGTCCACTGCGGGCCGCCGGGGATCTCGGGGACGTACCAGGGGACGGTCCCGTCGGCGTGCTGTTCGACGGCGACGTCGCGCAGCCAGGACGCGAGCATGCCGTGGCAGTCGTACAGGAAGGCGGCGGTGGGCGCGAAGATCTGGATGTCTCCGGTCCAGCCGAGCCGTTCGTCACGCTGGGGGCAATCGGTGGGAAGGTCGACGAAGTTGCCGCGCAGGCTCCAGACCACGTTCTCGTGCAGGCGGTTCACCTGCTCGTTGGAGCACTCGAACCAGCCGGTCCTCGCCATGTCGGTGTGGTGGACGCGGGCGACGATGTCGCGGCCCGGGAAGCCACCCCCGCGCCAGCCGGTGATCTCGGCGTACCGGAAGCCATGGATGGTGAAGCGGGGCTCCCAGGTCTCGGGGCCGCCGCCGCGCAGGATGTACCGATCGGTGGACACGGCGTCGCGCAGTGGCCGTACGCACAATTCGCCGTCCTGGAGCACCTCGGCGTGGCGGATGACGACCGTGTGGCCGGCCGGGCCGGAGACCGTGATGCGGACCCTTCCTACGAGGTTCTGCCCGAAGTCCACCAGGAGCCGGTCGGCGCCCAGAGCGGTCACCAGCACCGGGGTGACCTCCTCGGTGCAGCGCACCGGCGGGCCGGTGGGCGCGACGAGGGTCGCCGGGTCCCGGGCGACGACATCCACCGGGGCCCACTCTCCGTCGTCGAATCCGGGGCTGGACCAGCCGGGCAGTTCCTGCCGTGCGTCGTAGGCCTCTCCGTCGAGCAGGCCCGCAGAGAGGATCGGGCCCTGGCCGGCGCGCCAGGAGGTGTCGGTGCCGATGACGGTGACGGTTCCGTCGCGGTGGACGATCTCCAGTTGGGCGATGAGCGCGACGCGGTCGCCGTAGAGGTCGGCATGGCCGCCGCCGAAGCCCAGCCGCCCCCGGTACCAGCCGTCGGCCAGCCACGCGCCGATGGCATTGGGGCCGGCGCGCAGGTGATCGGTGACGTCGTGTGTCTGGTAGCGCAGCCGGTGGTGGTAACTGGTCCATCCGGGTGCGAGTGCGTGGTCGCCCACCCGCCTGCCGTTGATCTCGATCTCGTAGAGGCCGTGGGCGGTGACGTACAGCCGCGCGCGCTCGATGTCCGCGCCGGCGGTGAACTCCTTGCGCAGCAGTGGCGGGCGCCGCTCGGCGGCCGGCCGTTCCGATCCGTGCGGCTCGTGCGGCTCTTGCGGCGAGATCGCGCGGGCCGTCCAGTCCGTGGGTGCGAGCAGCCCCGTCTCGATGTGAAGCGGCGGGCTCCAGTCGCTGGTGACCTGGTCGGCTCCGCGGACCCGCACCCGGACCCCGCAGGCCTCCCGGGATGTCAGTGGCCGCAGCGGCCAGGGGACGAGTACGGAGTCCTGGGATGTCACCCAGTCCGTGCGGTGCGTCCCGTCGGCGAGGGTGGCCTCGATCTGGTAGGCGTGCTGTGTCCAGCCGGTCGGTGCCGTGGTCTTCCAGGAGAGACGTGGCGACGACTCACCGATGCCGAACGGTTCCCGGTGGTGTTCCGCGGTCGGGGCGGCCAGTTGGAGTACGCGCTCGTGGGTCATCCCTTCACCGCCCCGGCGGTGAGGCCCTTGATGATGCGCTGGTTGATCAGCAGGTAGAGCACCAGGGCGCCTACGACGTTGATGCTGATCGCGGCGAACAGGGGTCCGTAGGCCGTCTCTCCGTACTGGCCTGTGAAGTTGAGCAGCCCCACCTGGATGGTGCGCAGGTCGTCGTCGGTGGTGAAGGTGAGCGAGATGAGCAGGTCGTTCCAGATGAAGAAGAACTGCACCAGCGCGACCGTGAAGACGGCGTTGCGGACGGCGGGGAATCCGATGCGCCAGAAGGCGGTGAGCATGCCGGCCCCGTCCAGGGTGGCGGCCTCGAAGATCTCGCGCGGAACGGCCCGGAAGTAGGTGGCCATCATGAAGACGGTGAGCGGGAGGCCGACCGCGGTGTAGGTGATGATCAGCGGCCACATCGTCCCGGACAGTCCGGTCTGGAAGTACACCCGGAACAGGGGCAGCAGGATCATCTGGCTCGGCACCATGATTCCCACCAGGAAGACGAGCAGGACCTGGTGGCGGCCGCGCCAGATCATGACCTCCAGGGCGAAGCCGGCCGCGGTGCCGAGCACGATGATGAGCGCGAGGGAGGGCGCGGTGGCCAGGAGGCTGTTGCGGACGTAGACGGCGACATGTCCGGTCGTCCACGCGTCGGCGTAGTTGTGCAGGTCCCACTTGGACGGGAGCGACCAGGCGGGGTCGTTCACGAACTCGGACTGGGTCTTGAAAGAACTGAGCACCAGCCACAGCAGGGGCGTCACCTCGACGACCACCAGCAGTGCGACGAGCAGGTTGCGTGTCAGGCGCCGTACGTGCCCGGGCTTTCGGACGGTGGCCGGCCGTGGGCTGGGCAGGAGTTCCCGCGGCGGTGCCGTCATCGTGTCGGTCATGGGAGTTCAGCCCTTGGTCAGGTCGCGGCGAGAGAAGCGGAAGATGATGAGGGTGACGCCGAGGCAGACGACAGTGAGCAGGGAGGCGATGGTGCTGCCGTAGCCGTAGTCGCCGTAGGAGAACGCGGTGCGGAACATGTAGAGAGTCAGCGGCGTCGTGTCGCTGCCCGGTCCCCCGTTGGTCAGCGCGAGGACCGAGTCGAACACCTTGAGGGTGCCGTTGATGCTGAACACGATGGACGACAGCAGCACGGGCGCGGACAGCGGCAGGACGATGTGCCGGATCAGCCGCCAACCGGTGGCACCGTCCAGCCGTGCCGATTCCAGCGTCTCGTCGGGGATGTCGAGGAGCCCCGCGAAGATGAGGACGCCGTAGAAGCCCATGGAGCGCCACACGTCCATGAGGACCAGGACGATGAAGGATCCGCCCGCGCCGGCGAACCAGTCGCCGTGGTGGAGGCCCAGCCCCTCGAGGGCGATGTTGGCCAGGCCGTTCTGCGGAGCGACGGCGAAGAGCTTCTGGAACATCAGGGCCACGGCCACCGTCGGCAGGATCACCGGGAAGAACACCAGCGTCCGGACGACCGCGGACGACCTGCGCAGGACGAACACGTAGAGCAGGGCGAGCACGTACCCGCAGAAAACCTGCCCGGCGCTGACGGCGATCCCGTACTTGAAGGTGAACCACAGCGCCGAGTGCGCCTGCGGGTCGTGCCAGAGCTTCTCGAAGTTGCCGAATCCTCCGAAGGTGAAGCCCTCGATGACGTTGCCCTTGAAGAAGGTGTAGCCGAGGGACCAGCCCATCGGTACCAGCATCACCAGGGTGTACACCAACAGCGCCGGACCCAGCAGGACGGCGATGGCACGGCGGTCTCCCAGAACTGAACGCATGACGGCTCTCTCACGAAGGGGTTGGTGCGAATCACGGTGGGCCCGGAGGGGTCAGCCGTTGTCGAGGTCTGTCTGGACCTTCGTCATGAAGTCCTTGGCCGAGATGGCTCCGGTGACGAGGGGCGCGGCGTTCGTCTGGCTGGTCTCGGTCGCCTTCGTGTTGAAGAGCGCCTCGAACCACAGGGTGCTGGTGCTGGTCTTGGTGATGGTGTCCTGGACCGTCCGGGTGAGCGGGGGCAGGGTGCCGGTGTCGCCGTTGGGCTTGAACCCGGAGACGGTGCCCTGGTCCTTGAGTGAGGCGGCGCCGTAGTTCTTGGTGATGCAGGAGAGCCAGTCGCCGACCTTGGGGGTGTACGACTTGGCGGAGACGGCGACGGGGAGGCCGACGTTGGCCGGGATCTGGTCCGCGCTGCCCTTGCCGCCCGCGACGGTCGGGAACGGCATGAAGCCGACGTTGTCCACGCCGATCCTGTTCTTCGTCTTGTCGTTGAAGTCGCCGAGCTCCCAGCTTCCCATGTAGAACATGGCGGCCTTGCCGGTCAGGAACTGCTGCACCGCGGTGTCGTAGTCGATCGATCCGACGCCCTTGCCGAAGTAGCCGGCCTTGCCCAGGTCGGCGATGGCCTGCGCGGCCTTCACATAGGCGGGGTCGGTCAGCTTGGCCTTGCCGTCCGCCACCGCCTGCAAGGCGTCCGGGCCCAGCTCACGGTAGAGGTAGCCGCTGACGAGACGGGTGAGGGGCCAGCCGTCCTTGCCGTCGGCGGCGAACGGGGTGACACCGGCGCCCTTGAACTTCGCGGCTGCCGCGACCAGTTGGTCGTAGGTCGTCGGGAGGGCTATGCGGTGGTCGGCGAAGAGCTTCTTGTTGTACCAGATGCCCTCGATGTTGAACTGGTAGGGCATGACGTTGAACTTGCCGTACAGGTTCTCGACGGTCTTGACGGCGGCCGGCTGGATGTCGTTCCAGACGCCGAGGTCCTTGAGCGTCTTCTCCAGGTCGAGGACCTGGCCCGCTTTGTCGAGGGTCTTGGTGAGCTGCGGTGTGCCGCCGGCCGCGAACTGCACCGGCAGGGCGTTCTGGCCGGCGAGCAGCTGCACCTTCTGGTCGACGTTGCCGATCGGCAGCGTCTGGATCTTCAGCGGAAGAGCCTTGTTCTGCGCGGCGCACGATCCCTTGCCCAGGGCGGTGAGCTCCTGCTGCACGATGTGGTTGTCGTCGTTGATGGTGAGGGTGAATGCCTTGACGTCGCTTCCCGAGACGCTCCCGCCGCCGCAGGCGCTCAGCAGCAGGCTCGTGGTGGCGGCGGTCGCAAGGAGGGCGATACGGCGGGTTCTGAGGGTCTTGTGCACAGGTGCTCCTCGGCGCGCAGTGCGTTGAAACGCTTCAATGGGGAGATGCCGGGAACCTATGACCCGCTTGGGCATGTGTCAAGGATCTGTCGCGGATGTTTCGGAACCGGGTCTGAGTGTTCCGGAACGGCCGCTTGTAGGCGCCACTGCAAGCATGAGGCAAGGAACAGCTGGTCAGCGCCGCACGCCGACGCAGAAGGTCACAGCAACGGGCCGATCCGGAAGGGCCACGGTGACAGGCGCGCGCAGAAGGTCACGGCGAGCAGAGCTGGACGTTCACAGCGGCGCGCTGGCTCGGACCATCAGCTTCGGCTCCAGCACGACGGTGGCATGCCGGTGCTGCTCGCCCGCGGACACCTCGTCCATCAGTAGCCGGATGGCCTCCTGCCCCATCATCCGGCCGGGCATGTCCACCGCGGTCAGCGGCACCGCGGCGGCGCCGGCCCCACGGTTGTTCTCACAGCCGACGACCGCGACCTGGTCGGGCACCCGGATCCCCGCCACGGTGTGCAGCTCGTGGATGATGGCATTGGCCAGCGCATCGGTGACGACGACGAGACCGTCCGGAAGATCGCTCGGGGCTCGCCGTGCGAGTTCCTCCCCGACCAGGTGTCCATGGGAAGCGGTCAGACCGACGCTGTCGATCTCCTCCAGGGTGACGCCGGGACCCGCCTCCTCGACCGCCGCGCGCACCCCCCTGCGCCGGTCGCGCACGGGCTGGTAGTCGTCGTGCGCGACCACGTAGGCCAGTCGCGTGCGTCCGGTGTCGATGAGGTGGCGGGCGGCCAAATATCCGACATGTTCGTTATTGACGAGCACCGAGCAGCATGTGCCCGGTTTCGGAGCATAGTTGAGCAGCACGACCTGGCGCCCGTGCGAACGAATGCGAGCGATGCCGGCCGTGGAGTCCTCCATCGGCGCCAGCAGCACACCGGTCACCCGGGACTCGTCGAACAGGTCCAGGTAGTCGTCCTGAAGCCTCATGTCGCAGGCCGTGTTCGCGAGCAGCAGGTTCTGGCCGATCGCGCGGGCTGCGTCCTGGGCCCCGTGCGCCATGTCGATGAACAGGGAGTTCTCGATATCGGCGAGCACCATGCTGATACTGTTGGTCGAGCCCGAGACCAACGACCGGGCCGCATCGTTGCGCACGAAACCCAGCCGGCTGATCGCTTCCCGGACGCGCTCCGCCGTCGCGGGGCTCACCTTCGCCGGATGGTTCAGCACATTGGAGACGGTTCCGACCGAGACGCCCGCGGCGTCGGCGACATCCTGCATGCTCGGACCAGCATGCCCCTGCACTACTCGCGGGCGGGCGGTTGCCACAGCGCTCCTGAACCTCCGGTCTCGTTCCGTCCCGGGACCGCACGGCCCCACAGTGACCAGGCTGTCGCGGACAAGCGCAGAATACATGACGCGCGTTGAAGCGCTCCAAGCTCGATTGCCCATTTCCACCTTGAGCGCACAGCGCTGCGAGCGATAACAGCAGGTCACGGCGCAGCCCGGACATGAGTTCCGGCATGTCTCCCCGCCTGCCGCTCTCCGACCCCTGCGACCGACCGGCGACGGTGGGACCAGAGAGGACAGCAGAAGGAACGGGCAAATCAACGGGCAAATCGCTGTTCATGGTCTTGACGGCCCACCCGGAGAGTGCAAGCCTCCCACCGCTGATCCGATTGAAGCGCATCAATCGGTAGGCCTCGCCCCCACGGAACCGCTTCTCAGACGCCGCACCGCCCCATGGCGTGCCCTGAACAGCACTCCCCCTGACCTGCGTCGACCCACATCCGGCTCTCGCTCACGTGCTGTCCTCGCAGCCCACCCCTCAGCGGCAAAGGAGTCCCGAAAACATGCCCAGACGACGAAACGCACTGGCGAAAGCCGCTGTCATCGGCGCAGCCGCCGCGCTGACGGGCCTCACGACGTTGGCGCCGCCTGCCGGCGCCGTGACCTACAGCGGCGGCACCATGTGGCAGCCGCCGAGCGGAGCGCCGTCCTACGGCTCGCTCTACGCCCACGCGATCAGGCTTCAGCACAGCACCGACTCCAACGGCACGCTCCTCGCCTCCTTCGAGCAGTACTCGAGCAACGGCATGCCGGTGTATCGCAGTACCGACTCAGGACACACCTGGACACAGATCTCCACGATCAACGACCAGGTCAATTCCTGGAACAACATCCAACTCGAACCCGTGCTCTACGAGCTCCCTCAGGCGGTCGGCTCCTTTCCCGCGGGAACGATCATCGCGGCCGGCGACTCCATCCCCGCCGACAACTCCGAGACGAAGATCGACATGTACGCCAGCACCGACCACGGCGTCACCTGGTCCTTCGTGAGCTCGATCGCGACCGGCGGCAAGGCCGTCGACACAAACGGCAATACCCCGGTCTGGGAGCCGTACTTCATGGTGGCGAACAACAAGCTCATCGTCTGGATCTCCGACCAACGGGATCCCGCGCACGGCCAGAAGCTCGCCCACTTCACCACCACCGACGGCGTCAACTGGTCCTCCGAGGTGGACGATGTCGCCTACCCCGCCTACGCAGCCCGGCCCGGCATGGCCATCGTCGCTCGCCTGGGCAACGGCAAGTACATCCTCACCTACGAGTACTGCAACGCGCCGAGCGGCGGCTGCCCCGTCTACTACAAGATCGCCGACGACCCGGAGCAGTTCGGCTCGGTCACCGGAGTGCAGCTCATCACCACGGACGGCCACAAGCCGGACGGCGACCCGTACGTCGCCTGGCTGCCCACCGGCGGCCCCAACGGCACGATCGTCGTGCAGGCGTACAGCGACCAGCAGCTCTACGAGAGCACGGACAACGGCGCGACCTGGGTGCGCATGTTCTGCAACACCGTTCAGGGCTACAGCCGCGGCCTGCTTCCCCTCGCCGACGGAAAGAGCCTCCTGGTCACCCGAGGCGGCGCACTGGTGACGAACGGCACCAACAAGGTGACCTATGGCATCGACGACTACGGCGGCGGCATCTCCACCGGCGCCACCTACAAGATCGAGAACGCCCAGAGCTCCCAGGTGCTCGGCGTGCCCGACTCCACCTCCGGCTCCCCGGTCGTGCAGGCGGCCGACAACGGCACTCCTGACCACAACTGGCGGTTCCTTCTCCAGAGCAACGGCTACTACCGCATCCTCAACACCTTCAGCGGCAAGTACCTCGCCGTCCCCAACGGCTCCCTGTCGTCCGGCACCGGCGAAATCCAGTGGACGTCCACGGGCGGCGCCGAGCAGGACTGGTCCGTCGAACCATCCCCCGCCGGCGGCTACACCATCACCAACCGGCGCAGCGACCTGGCACTGACCATGGCGACCGACGCGAACGGTCAGACCTCGACGAACGAACAGGTCACCCAGGCACCGCTCACCTCGACCGCGAATCAGCGATGGGACCTCCTCCAGACTGCGGCCCCGGACTTCACCAGCGGCCAGTTCGCACTGGCCAACGTCAACAGCGGAAAGTACGCCGAGGTGGTCGGAAGCGTCAGCGGAACCCAGGCCGATCAGTACCGCAACGTGAACCACCCCGACCAGTACTGGACGTTCACGCAGGTCGGCTCCTACTTCACGATCACCAACGTGTCCACGGGCAACTACCTCGACTCGGCAGGTGACACCACCAGCGGCAGCGCCGTCGTCGAGAAGCCGTCATCCGGCTCGACCACCCAGCAATGGTCCCTGGTCGACTCCGGCAACGGTGAATACCAGGTCGTGAACCGCGCCAGCGGACTGAGTCTGGCGGTGGCCAACGCATCAACCGACAACGGCGCACCGTTGGACCAGGAAACCGTCTCCACTGCGTCCGCACGCTTGTGGACGATCACGAAAATCAACTGACTCCGTACGCCCATAGGACCCCCTGGAAGGACTGGGTCCGAATGGAACCGTCCGTCGCGCTGGTCCTCTCCCCCAGGCAGACGACCAGCGCCCGAAGCGCCGCTCCCGAGCAACAGTCGCCGTCCGGTGCCCGACGGGTCGCAGCGCGCCACAGCACGTCGCAGGCCTCCCCCACGACCAAGGGGAAGGCTCCGCCAGCCACGTCGAGGACAGCGAGGTCAGTGATCAAGCAGGACACCACGCGACGGCGGGTGGGGGGCATCATGCAGGTCTCGACCGGCCTGATCGTCCGAAAGGATCAGCAGGGTGAAGCGTTCCGTCGCACGTAGCCGAACGACGCTCACGGGCATCGCCGAGGCGGCGGGAGTCTCCGTGGCCACCGTCTCGAAAGTCGTCAACGGCCACAGCGACGTGTCCCCCAAGACCCGAGCGCGCATCGAGCGGTTGCTGGTCAAGCACGAGTACGTCGCGCGCGGCCCCAGGGGGGCGCAGTCGCCCGTACGGACGGTGGACCTCACCTTCGATCAGCTGGTCAACCCCAACAACCTGGTGATCATCCAGGGCGTCACGGAAGCCGCCGCTGAGGCGGGCGTGGACGTGGTGATCGGCACCGCGCCCGACGACCCGCTCGGCGCGGCGTGGACTCGGAAGATCACCAACGCTGGGCGAGAGGGCGTCCTCCTGGTCACCTCCGAACTGACCCCGCAACAGCGGACGCAGTTCGCGCGGGCCGAAATCCCACTGGTGCTGATCGATCCGATGAACGTGCCCGACGAGTCGGTGCCGAGCATCGGGGCGACCAACTTCAGCGGCGGCATGTCCGCCACAGAACACCTGCTGAAGCTCGGCCACCGCAGGATCGCGATGATCGAGGGACGGCACGACGCCGTATGCAACACCGCACGCCTGCACGGCTACCAGGCCGCACTCAGCGGCGCCGGCATCACACCCGACCCCCGGCTCGTCAAGCACGGCGGCTTCCGCTTCCAACCCGCCCACCAGGCCGCCCTCGACCTGTTCGCCCTGGAGGACCCGCCGACCGCCGTCTTCGCCGGCAACGATCTGGAGGCGTTCGGCGTCATCGAGGCCGCCCGTGTGCACGGCCTGCGGGTACCCGACGACGTCAGCGTGGTCGGCTTCGACGACACTGCGGCCGCCGGCACCTCCGCTCCTCCCCTGACCACCATCCGTCAGCCCTTCGTCGAGATGGGCCGTGCCGCGCTGCGCACTCTGCTCCGGCTCGCCGCGCACGAACCCCTCGACAGCCACCGGGTCGAGCTGGCCACCCAGCTCGTGGTTCGGGCCTCGACCGCCCCGGCGCCCACCCGCTCTCAACCGCACACCCCGCGCTCCTTAATCTCAAGGGACGTCCCGTGACGACGCTTCGGGCCGATCCGGCCCGCGCGCAAGGAGTGGGTCGAGGCCCTGCTCGCCGAGATGCCCCTCTCTTCGCCCGTGACCGCGTCCCACACAGGCACCATGGCGTCCCGGCCGCTGGTGACGGCAACCGGCCTGCGGTCCAGCACGGCCGTCGCCACCGCCGAAACCTGATCGGTGTGGCCCGTCACCGGGTCGCCGAGGTCGACGACGAGTTGAGATGCGGATGGCTTCCTCAGGACGGGCTGCCGGCAGCTGTCGGGCTCGGCACCTCCACGGGAGCCGGGATGTGCCGTTGCAGCCGGTGGAACGCGGGGGCGTGCGGCGCTGTGGGGGCGAGGGTGTAGGTGACGATGGTCAGGCCGGGGTCGGCTGGGATTTCCAAGGCGTCGTAGTCGAGGTCGAGGTCGCCGACGGCGGGGTGATGGAAGTGCTGTTGGCCGCTGCGGTAGTACTCGACGTCGTGCGCGTCCCAGCGGGCAGCGAACTCATCGCTGTGGGCGGCGAGTTCGTCGATGAGATCGGCGAGGTCGGTGTTGCCGGGCGTGCGGGCGGCTTCGGTGCGCAGGCTTCCGACGGCGTCGTGGGCGATGCCGTTCCAGTCGCGGTAGAAGCGGCGTGCCCGCGCGTCGAGGAAGACGAAGCGGGCCAGGTTGGGCGGCTGCTCGTTGGTGTCGAGTGCCTCTTCGTACAGGGTGCGGGCGAGCTGGTTGGTGGCGAGGACGTCGAGGTGGGCGTTGCGGACGAAGGCGGCGGCGCCGGTCATGGCGTCCAGGACCTGCTGGACGCTGTCGCGCACGTGCGAGGCGCCGCCGTCGCGGTCGTCGGCACGGTGGGGGGCGTTCGCGGCGCGAACGAGGGCGGCCAGGTGGGCGCGTTCGACGTCGTCGAGCTGGAGTGCGCCGGCGAGGCTGTCGAGGATCTCCTCGGAGACGCCGCCCACGTTGCCGCGCTCGATGCGGGTGTAGTACTCGACGCTGATCGCGGCGAGCTGAGCGACTTCTGAACGGCGCAGCCCGCTGACCTGACGCCGCCCGCCGAAGTCGGGAAGGCCGGCCTGTTGCGGGGTGATGCGGGCACGGCGGCTGGTGAGGAAGGTGCGGATGTCCTCGCGGACGGTGTCGGTCGGCACGACCTCAGCGTAGGACACACCCTGCCGCGCAGCACACAAACGCCTGAGGAGGGGCCCTGCCAGTACCCCTCCTGACAAGGACTCCCAGGTCAGACGGCATTAGTGGTTCCGTGGACGTCCGACCGGGCCGGCGAGCCCGCTACCTGCCCCTCCACGGAAGGAACCTCCACCGTCATGCCTCTCACCGCTTCCTCGCGCCGGTCGTCGGAGGCGGGCACGCCCGGGACGGACCGGCACGCCACGGCGACGCCGGCGGCCGCCGTCCTCGGCTTCTTCATGATCACCCTGGACGCGACGATCGTGAACGTCGCCCTGCCCTCGATCCGTGACGCGCTCGGCGGCGGGATCACCGGCCTGGCGTGGGTGGTCGACGCCTACACGCTGATGTTCGCCGCCCTGCTGCTGTCGGCCGGTGCCCTCTCGGACCGGATTGGCGCTCGCAAGGCGTTCGCCGGCGGCCTGACTCTCTTCGTCACCGCATCCGTGGCGTGCGGGCTGGCCCCGTCGCTGCCGGTGCTGATCGCCGCGCGCATGGTGCAGGGCATCGGCGCGGCCGTCACCATGCCGACCTCCATGGCGCTGGTGCGCCAGGCGTTCCCCGACCTGGCCCGCCGGGCACGCGCGGTGGGCGTGTGGGCGATGGGCGGTGCCATCGCCGCCGCTGCCGGCCCGGTGCTCGGCGGTCTGCTGAGCCTGGCCTCCTGGCGGATGATCTTCTGGATCAACCTGCCGGTCGGCCTCCTCACCCTGGCACTGCTGTCCCGTACGCCGCACTCGCCGACCCGTCCGGCGCCGTTCGACTGGATCGGGCAGATCACTGCTGTCCTGGCGATGGGCGGTCTCACCTTCGGGGCGATCGAGGCGGGCGACGTCGGTTTCACCGCGCCGCGGGTGTCGGCCTCGCTCGGCATCGCGGTCGTCTCGCTGGCCTCGTTCATCACGGCACAGGCGAAGGTTGCCCATCCGATGGTGCCGCTCGCCCTGTTCCGCTCCGTGACTGTGGTCGTCGCCACTGGCATCGGGTTCGCATTCATGGTCGGCTTCTACGGACTGCCGTTCCTGTTCTCGCTGTACTTCCAGCAACAGCACGGCCTGTCCGCGCTGGGCGCCGGAATCGCGTTCCTGCCGATGATGCTGCTCAGCGCCTGCCTGACGCCGTTTGCCACCCGGATCGCCGAGCGCACCGGCCCGCGTGTGCCGGTCGTCGCCGGGCTGATCCTGATCGTCGGCGGTTCCATCGCCCTCGCGGCGGTATCCGCTTCCACGCCGGTGTGGGCGAGCGCGCTGCTGCTGATCCCCGTCGGCCTGTCCGGGCCGCTGGTGATGCCCGCGACCACCGCCCTGCTCCTGGAGCACGTACCCGCCGAGCAGACCGGCACCGCCAGCGGGGTGTTCAACACCAGCCGGCAGATCGGCGGGGCCCTGGCCGTGGCCGTCTTCGGCGCCCTGATCTCCGCCCGGGCCGGCTTCCAGCACGGGCTGCGCATCAGTCTCGCCCTGGCAGCCGCCATCACCCTCCTCGCGGCCCTGGCCGCCCCCCGCATGGGCACCGCCCGGCGTGGCAACGGGTAATCGCCAGGAACCGCGCAGGAAGACATGTGCGACAAGGCCGGCTTCGTCATCGGCCACGCGCCGGCCGTCGACGGCGGCTACACCATCCAGTAACCCCCAACCGGCCACCCGCCACACCCCTCTGTCCGGCGACATGGCGGGGCCCCGACCGCAAGGGAGCAATGATGTCCGGCAACGACCAGCCCTCGGGCGCAGCCAAGACGTTCGGCGACTTCGCCCCGCAGCTGGCGCACTTCACCGACGACGTCCTGTTCGGCGAGGTGGGGAAGCGCGCCGACCTCGCCGCCCGCGACCCCGCTCGCTCATTACGGTGGCGAACCTGGTCACCAGCGGCAGCGCCGACAGGCTGCGCCGTCACCCGGGTCGTGCCAAGGACAACGGGGCCAGCGAGGCCGAGCTGATCGAGGCCATCACTCACCTCACGTTCTGCACCGGCCGACCCTGCGCCATGACCGCCGTGGCCGTGACCAAGGACCTCTTCCGCGGCTGACCCGCCCGGTCGGCGCGATCCGATGAACCGGCCGCGCACCTGCGTGGCCCGCAACACCCGTACGAGCAAGGAGTCACCTGATGGAACTGCTGAAGCGTCCCGCCACCCTCAAGCTGCCGGAGAACATGTTCACCGGTGACGCCTGGGCCGATGTCATCTACCGCGGCGAAGAGCCGTCGAGGACGCGGGCGAACGCCGTGCACTTCGCGCCCGGGGCCCGTACGGCCTGGCACTCGCACAGCCTCGGCCAGACACTCTACGTCGTCGAGGGCATCGCTCTGATCCAGTCCCGCGGCGGCAAGATCCTCGAAGCCCACCCGGGCCAGGTCATCTGGACCCCTCCGGGCGAGGAACACTGGCACGGCGCCGCCCCGGGCCACTTCATGACCCACATCGCCCTGTGGGAAGGCGACGACGTCACCTGGCTCGACCACGTCACCGACGCCGAATACGCCGGCCCCCGCACCCGTGGCCTCTGACCCACCCCCACACCGAACACCCGCAAGGAGCAACCCGCATGCGTGCAGCAGTCCTGTACGGACCGAAGGACGTTCGCGTCGAGGAGCGCGCCATCCCGAAGATCCTCAAACCCACCGACGCCGTGATCCGCACCTTCGCGACCTGCGTGTGCGGCTCCGACCTGTGGGACTACCGCGGCATCAACCCCGCCAAGGACCCGGCCCCCGTCGGCCACGAGTACGTCGGCATCGTCGAGGAAGTCGGCGCCCAGGTCACGACCGTGCGGGCGGGCCAGTTCGTCGTCGGCTCCTTCTTCGCCTCCGACGGCACCTGCCCCAACTGCGTCAACGGCTACCCCAGCAACTGCCTCAACCGTGAGTTCGTCGGCGGCTGCCAGGCCGAGTACGTCCGTATTCCGCTCGCAGACGGCACCCTGGTCGCCACCCCCGACCTGCCCACGGACACACAGGTGCCCGACCTGCTGGCCTGCTCCGACGTCATGGGTACCGGCTGGTGGGCCGCCGTCGCCGCCGGTGTGCGGCCGGGCGACACGGTCGCCGTCGTCGGCGACGGCGCCATCGGCCTGTCGGCGGTGTTGGCCGCCCGGGAACTCGGTGCCGGACGCATCATCGCCATGTCCCGCCACGAGTCCCGTCAGAAGCTGGCCGCCGAGTTCGGCGCCACGGACGTCGTCACCGAACGCGGCGACGAGGGTGTGGCCCGCATCAAGGACCTGACCGGCGGCATCGGCGCCGACCGCGTCCTGGAATGCGTCGGCACCCAGCAGGCCACGCAGCAGGCCCTGAACTCCACCCGGCCCGGCGGCGGTGTCGGCATCACCGGCGTCCCCCACGGTGTCCAGATCGACGGCGCGGAGTTGTTCTACTCCCACGTCGCCGTGCAGGGAGGCCCTGCCCCCGTGCGCCGCTTCCTGCCCGACCTCATCGACCGTGTCATGACCGGCCGCATCAACCCCGGCCGGGTCTTCGACCTGACCCTGCCCCTCGACCAGGCCGCCGAGGGCTACCAGGCCATGGACGAACGTCGCGCGATCAAGACGCTTCTGCGTCCCTGAGCCGTCGTTCGTGTCGTTGCTTCGCGCGGTGGAGCCGGACCCCGGTCCGGCTCCACCGCGCCGGTCGGAGAGGCCCGGACACCGAGCGAGACCGACGCTTGGGCGATACGACCGCGAAAGAAGTCACAGGGAAGGAGGGAAAGAGGATGAGGACAAAGCGAGTTGCACCGCGAGCCGACGCCCTGCCGACTGCTTCGCTGAGAGCGTCGACGTCGCCGTCCGCTACCCCTTCGGTCACGGCCTGAGCTACACCTCCTTCACCCACTCCGACTTCCGCGTCACCGCCACCGGCCCGGACACCGCCACGGTCGGTGTCACGGTCACCAACACCGGCGACCGCTTCGGCAAACAGGTGGTGCAGATCTACGTCACCGCGCCCCGGCGACCGGTCAGCAGCCCGGCACGGGAACTGCGCGGCTTCACCAAGGTGGCGCTCGCCCCCGGCGAGAGCACCACCGTGGAACTCACCCTCGACCGCCGCGCCTTCGCCTACTGGGATGTCACCCGCGACGACTGGACCGTGGCGCCCGGTCGGTACCGGATCCAGCTCGGCGGCAACGCGCACGGCATCGCCGCGAGCGCCGTCCTCGACCTGCCCGGGGACAAGCTCGTGCGGCCTCTCACGCTCGATTCACCGATCGGTGACTGGTTCGGGCACCCGGTCGTCGGCCCCGCACTCACCGCCTGGCTTGTGTCCGGGCTGACCGCGGAGGAGGCCAGGGCGGCGCAGGAGGGGAACGACGAAGCACTGCGACTTCTGCCCTCCATGGCGATGCGTCAGTTCCCCGTGTTCCTTCCCCGGCGGCTTCCGCAGAAACTGCTGGAAGGGCCCATGCGGATGAGCTCGGCGTCCCCCGACCCGGCCGACGCCTGATCCGGCGCCCGCTGTCACATCCCGGGCACCACAAACCGCGGCCCGCTGTGCCCTGACACACAGCGGGCCGTGTGAACCCGACGCAGCAGCTCACGCGCCGTCCGGGGCCGAGGGCGACTCGCGGACCACGGCAGGCGTAGCGGGTGATCGCCGGGACGCCGGCCGGCGGTCCGTCAGCGTAGGTGGCGGCGGCCTTCGCCCCGGTGACCCGATGTCGACGATGCCGGACCAGCTCTGACCAGCGGCGATAGCGAACTGCAAGTGGAGTACCAGGGCGTGTATCGAAAGTGTCTGGTGAGATGACGGGCAGCCCGTTTTTGAACCAGAATGATCGGGTGGTCATGCTTGAGACTCCCCGATTGATCCTGCGTCGCTGGCGCGAGGAAGACGTTGCGCCCATGGCTGCCGTCCATGCCGACCCGGAGGTCATGCGGTGGATCCGTGACGGCAGCGTCCGTGACGAACAGCAGACTCGCTGCGGGATCCAGGCATGGGAGAGCGAGTGGGAGTCACAGGGCTTCGGCCTGTTCGCCGTGGAGATCCGGTCCACCGGCGAGCTTGCCGGGTTCACCGGCCTTTCGGTGCCCGACTTCTTGCCAGAGGTACTGCCGGCGGTTGAGGTCGGCTGGCGGCTGGGACGTTCCCACTGGGGGCAGGGCTTGGCCACCGAGGCCGCTGTGGCCGCTGTACGGTTCGGGTTCGAAGAGCGGGGGCTGGACCGGATCGTCAGCATCGCTCAAGTGGGCAACGACGCCTCCGAACGAATCATGACCAAACTGGGGATGCATCCGGTCCGTGAGACCGTCAACCCCACCTGCGGTCGGCGAGTACGGGTGTTCGAGTTGTCATCGGACCAGTACGTCACAACCACTCGTTGATGGCGGCATGATTCGGCGGTGAGGCGGGTCTTGGTGCAGAGGCCACCCGGTCGCCGGCGTCCGGTGATGGTTACGCGTCCGCTTGCCGCCGCCGGACTTGCGGCCGGGTCCGGCGGGTTGAACGCACAGGTCGCGCTCGTCGTCGGGCCCCGCCCCGCCAGGCTTCCGCCATGGCGCGGCTGAGCTCTCACACAGCGGACATCACCGATCCGCACGTACGCGCGAAAGTACCTGCATCGGCGGGTAATTGCCGCTACTGCCGGCGCTGGCTTTGTTCGCGGGATCGGACGGCAGCCGTTCAGCGCCTTGAACAGCAGCGAGTGTGGGCGCTGTTCGATTTACCAGTGATGATCGCCGCGTGGGCTGCGGTGTCATTGTGAAGCGCTGCGGCGGGCGTAGGCGCGCGCGGCGCGGGCGCGGTCGCCGCAGCGGGTGGAGCACCAGTGGCGGCGGCCGTGGCGGAGAAGGTAGCGGGTGCAGGGGGTGGAACCGCATGCGGTGAGGCGCTCGGCGTCGGGCGAGGTGAGGAGGTCAGCGGCGTCGGCGGCGAGGGCGGCCAGGGCGTGGTCCACGATGGCGGTGGTGGGATGAGGGGTGCTGCGGTAGGGGCCGGTCTTGTCGTCCCACTGCAGCAAAGGGGCCGTGGGGACGCGGGTCATCGCGTCGTTGATGGCCGTGACGGCGGCGGGGAGGGCGGGAAGGCCTGCGGCGCGGGAGGCGAACAGCGACCTGATCTGTTCGCGAAGCGAGCGCAGCTGCGTCGCGCACATTTCCCGCATGCCGGCGTCGACCGGGGCGAGGCCGCGTTCCGTCAGCCAGTGATTCGCCTGCGCGGGAGTGCCCAGCAGATCGACGGTGAGCCCGCCGGGCAGCGCGATCGCGCTGTTGGCGAGGGCGAGGGAGATGTGCTCTTCCTCGCCCTGTGCGGGCGGCAGGGTGGGCTGTTCGATCACGCGTGCCTTCACTTTCCTCATGGTACGGCTTGCGGGTATCCGTGAGAAGCAGCTACGGTCCTCTCACGGTTCACCCGAATCTATCCGTGAGGCGTTGGGTGTCATGTCATCTCTTCCCGCAACGACCGACCAGTTCCCCGTCCGTGTTTCCGGCGGCCCGACCGCACTCTTCGAGTACGGCGGCCTGCGATTCTTGACCGATCCGACCTTCGACGGCCCCGGCGACTACGGCCGGCCCGGCCGCCCGGTCCTGACCAAGACCGCCCCCTCCGTCACCACTCCCACCGACCTCGGCCGCATCGACGTCGTCCTGCTCTCGCACGACGAGCACGCGGACAACCTGGACAACTCCGGCCGGGCCCTGCTCGCCGACATTCCCCTCACCTTGACCACGCCCGGCGGCGGCGAGCGTCTGGGGGACAAGGCCAAGGGCCTGGCCGACTGGCAGTCCATCGAAGTGAACCGCCCCGATGGCGGCACGATCACCGTGACGGGTGTCCCCGCCATCCACGGCCCCGGCCCCCGCGAGGAGGTCGAGCCGATCACCGGCCAGGTCGTCGGCTTCGTCCTGACCGGAGAGGGCCTGCCCACCGTCTACGTCAGCGGCGACAACGCCTCGCTCGACGCGGTCCGGGAAATCGCCGACCGCTTCGCCCCGGTCGACACCGCCATCCTCTTCGCCGGCGCTCCCCGCTTCCCCGTCCTCTTCGACAACCAGCCGATCGTCCTGGACAGTGCTCAGGCCGCCGAGGCCACTGAGATCCTCGGCGCCCGCCGGGTGGTCCCCGTCCACTACGACAGCTGGGCCCACTTCACCGAGGGCCGCGATGAACTGGTGGCCGCCTTCACCGTCGCCGGCCTGGCCGATCGCCTGGATTGGGGCAGGTGGAACTGACCTTTGGCGCTCAAAGCGCCAGCGAAAGCGGCGAGGCCTCCTGCACCGCCCACCCCCGGGGCCCGGCCGATCGCCGGGCCCCACCATGAACAGACCACAACCGTGTAGCGCACACCCGCGGCCGAGCAACCCGGGCGCAGCAGCGACGGCCGCCGAGACGGCGACCGTCCGAACCTGCCACTCGCCAACGCCATTCCGTCACGTCTCGGCTCAGCTCTCGGCCATGTTTACGGCGCGGCCTTCACTCGTGCGGGTC
This sequence comes from Streptomyces cynarae, assembly GCF_025642135.1. Lineage (NCBI taxonomy): Bacteria > Bacillati > Actinomycetota > Actinomycetes > Kitasatosporales > Streptomycetaceae > Streptomyces > Streptomyces cynarae. Next base: position 522,237 of record NZ_CP106793.1, read on the forward strand.
ATCCAGCGGCTTCAGCTGCACTTTTGATCGTATGTGATGTCTAACCTGGCCGTGACGGCGAGTGGTCGGCAGCGAGTGCTTGGCACGGTCTACGGACCCGGGGGGGTGCGGTGGAAGTCAGGGATGTGCGTCATGCGTACGGTCGTCGTGAGGTTCTCCGAGGGTTGGACCTTGATCTGCGGCCCGGTGTGCTGGCCGGGATCGTCGGGGAGAACGGTGCGGGCAAATCGACGCTGTTGAAGATCTTGTCCGGCGAGCTGCGCCCGCAGCGTGGCACGGTCCGTCATGGCGGCGGTTTCGGCTACTGCCCGCAGGACGTGGTGGTCAACGACGCTCTGACCGTGCGTCAGCATCTGGAGTTCTTCCGCGTCGCCCGGGGGCTGCCGGATCTGCGACACGCAGGAGAGGTGATGGAGGCGCTGCGATTATCGGAGTACGCCGATGAACGCGCCGGTCGCCTCAGTGGCGGGACCCGGCAGAAGCTGAACCTGACCCTGGCGCTGATGCATGACCCGCAGGTGCTGCTGCTGGACGAGCCCTACCAGGGTTTCGACTGGGACACCTACCAGCGCTTCTGGGACCTGGCGGCACGGTTGCGCGATGCGGGCCGCTCAGTCCTAGTCGTCTCGCATCTGGCCTATGACGCCGAACGCCTGGACGAGTTGTGGCGGCTTCAGGGCGGCGTCCTGTATCCCGCAACGGCGGTGCCGGCGTGAGGCGACACCTGCGTCTGTTCGTCACAGCAGCCCGCTTCGACCTGGTCGAGCATGCCCGCAACAGACTCGCCATGGTCCTGGTCGCCCTGTTCATACCTGTCTGGATCAGCCTGGCTTACGCCGTCATCCCCAGTCGGCCCGTGGCCTTCAAGCTGCGCGCGACTGGCCGGCTCCTGACACCGGCAGGCAACCAGATCACGCAGATCACCGGTGCCATCAACGCCGTCACCCTGATCACCGGGTTCATGATGTTCGCCGTCACGTTCAACGGCGGACGCTTCGACCGCCGCCTGGCCATGGCCGGCTACCCCCGCATCCACCTCATCCTGGCCAAGACCACCTCCCTGACCCTGGCTTCCGGCGCCATCGCCACCTATGCCACCGCGGTGATCTGCGCTGCCTGGAGCCCGCGCCAGCCCGTACAGCTCGCCGCAGCCCTGTTCTGCGGAGCGATGACCTACGGGGCGCTCGGTGTCGTCTTCGGCTCCCTGCTGCGCCGGGAGGTGGAGGGCATGTTCGCCCTGGTCATGACCAGCATCGTCGATGTCGGCCTGCAAAACCCCCTGGCCAGCAGCGGCACCGGGAGCGCGGCCGTGCAATTCCTGCCCACCTACGGCACCATGCAGGCCGCCACCGCCGCAGGCTTCACTCATAAACCCCTGCCCGGCGATCTGGCCGTCCAGATCCTGTGGTTCGCCGGCGCCGCACTCCTCGGCCTGCTCGCCTTCCACCGCCGCACCAAAGACGCCCTGAGCGCAAGACCACCCTTGCGTCTGCCGTGGCCCTTCAGGCCCCGCCGACCTGGGCGCCCGGCCCGAGCCACGTCGACGCCCCGCTGAGCGACACCCCGGTGCGACGACTCACGAGGGGCCCTACGACGGACGCGTCGCGCCCTCGTCGCGGAGCGAAGCCCCGGCCCCGTGAAGGAGCCGATCGAGCAGAAAGAGTTCACAGATGCTGGTAAGGCGATGGCTGGACGCGGCGGGTATCACTGATCCCGTCCTTCGGCACTGCTACACGGTGTGCGCGCGCGAGGTATCGGCTCTCGGCGGAGGGCGCGGCCGCTGGAGTGCGCTGCGCGCCGCGCCCGCATCGGCACGGCCTCACACGGCGGCGCTGATGGCACACGGATGCCGTGCCGATGCCTGTGCAGACACCGGTCCGGCGCAGGGCCGTCAGCGTCGGCTCGCCGAATTCGCGCACGCCACCTGGTCAGCGTTCGCCGCCGGCGGCTCCCGCAATCCCGTCTTGCACGCCACAGTGCACACCTACCGAAGCCTCGGAATGCCACTGTCACTGATCGAAGACATGTTCACCGCGATGCGGCGCGACGTCGACTTCCGCGACTTCGCCACCTACGCGGAACTGCGCCAGTGGGCCACGCAGATGACCGGCAGCCCCATGTACGGGGTCACCTGGGCCATGGCCGGCACCGAACTGACCGAAGCGCAACCGCTGGTGCATGAATTCGCCGAACTCTGCCAGCTGACCGACGTGCTGTGCGACCTGTCGGAGGACCTCGACGACGGCCGCCTCTACCTCCCTCTCGAGGACCTCGACCAGTTCGCGGTGCGGCCCGAGGACGTCAAGGCCAAACGGTGGACACCGCCCATGGCCGATCTCATCGCGTTCGAGGCCGCGCGCGTCACCGACCGGCTGCCCGCCCTGGCCGCTGAACTGGACCACACCCCCGTCAGCCCCTTCACCCGCGCACTGGTCGAGCTTTGCACGCTGCACGTGGCCGGCGTGCTGTCCGCAGGTCAGGACGTGCTGCACCGGCCGGTCCAGCCACCCATGGGCGACTTCCTCGACGTGTGGCGTCCCGTCATGCGCACCGTCATCCCCTGCTGACCATTGGAGGGACGTGTCATGTCCGTAGCCGTGACCTCAGCCGACGGCACGCACATTCCGCTCGTGGAAGCCGAGTTACTGCGCTGGGTGGGCAGCGGCGACAGCCTGCTGGAGGGGGCGTGCCTGGACGCCCTGTTCCCCCCGGGCAAACTCCTTCGCCCCGTGCTGTGCATGGAGTCGGCCAAAGCCGTCGGCGGCACCGTCGACCAGGTGCTGGCTTTCGCGGCCGGCATCGAATGCCTGCACGTCGCCAGCCTCGTCCACGACGACATCGTCGACCAGGACCCGGTTCGCCGCGGACGGGCCTCCACCGCCGAGCAGTACGGCCTCGCCGAAGCCCTGATAGCAGGCGACGGACTGTCGATGGCCGGAATGGCGGCCATGCTCAGCGACGGCCCTGCCGAGCGTGTGCTGCAAGCAGCACGGGTAACTGTCGACGCCCTGCGACACATGTGTCGTGGGATTATGCGCGAGACCGAAATCCGGGGCGACCTGACCTGCGGAGTGCCGACCGTCCTGAACATCATGCGAGACAAGACCGCCGCACTGACCGGCGTCGCCTGCCAGGCCGGGGCGATCCTGGCCGGGGCGACCCATGAGCAGCACCAGGCGCTGCGCCGGTACGGAGAACAGCTCGGCATGGCCTTCCAGATCCGTGACGACCTGCTCCCCTACACCGCCGAGGATCAGGTCACCGGCAAGACAGCCACCAGCGATGTCGCCAACCTGCAGCCCACTCTGCCCGTCCTGCTCGCCTACGATGCCGCGGACGAGGCCGACCGCAACCTCCTGACCACCGTATTCCGCGGCGGCACCGACCCCGTCACCGCACACAGGGACATCCTCGCCGTGCTGACACGCACCGACGCTCTCAACAAGGCGGCCCGAATGGCTTCCTCCTGCGCCGAACAGGCACGCGCCGAACTCACCGGGCTGCCGGACTCCACTCGGCTCGCGGAACTGGCCACATCAGCAGCCGACCGCCAGCGCTGACAGCGCGCCTGTCAGCCAGGGCTCAGCGAGGCCCCCTCGACGTCTACTGCCGCAACCGCCTCCCAACAGCCGTCGTCAGCGGCCCACCACCCCCACCTGCCCTCACCGGCATTCGGGTGGGTGGTGGGGGTGGCGAGGCAGGCTGACCCGCGATCCGGCCGAGGGCGCGGGCGGCTAACGGCTGGCGGCTGATCACAGGTTCCGTCAGTCCCGGCGCAACCAGACCGTGGTGTCGGAAGGCAGCAGCCCGTCCTTGTCGAGCGGTCCTGATGCGATGAGGGGGCTGCATGCCTCGGGGAGACGGACCGATCGGTGGGAAAGATTGACGGCGCACAGCAGGCCGTGGCCGCGTTCGAAGAGGAGCGTGCCCTGCGGGCCGTCCAGCCAGCGGAACTCCTCACCGCTCAGGCCGGCGTGGGCGCGGCGCAGGCTCAGGGCGGACCGGTAGAGGTGAAGCATGGAGGCGGGGTCGGCCTGGTTGGCTTCGGCGGTGTACGCCTTCCAGTCCCGGGGCTGCGGGAGCCAGGGGGTGGATCCGGGCGGACCGAAGCCGAAGGGCGGGGTGTCGCCGCTCCAGGGCAGGGGGACACGGCAGCCGTCGCGGCCTCGGAGGGTGTGGCCGGAGCGTTCCCAGGTGGGGTCCTGCAGGACCTCTTCGGGGAGGTCCTCGACTTCGTAGAGCCCCAGTTCCTCGCCCTGGTAGATGTACGCGCCGCCGGGGAGAGCGAGCATGAGGAGGGCGGCTGCGCGAGCGCGGCGGGTGCCGAGGGCGAGGTCGGTGGGCTGGTGCCGGTTGCGCAGGGGCGCGGTCACGCCGGTGTATGCGCGGCCGTAGCGGGTGACGTGACGGGTTTCGTCATGGTTGGACAGCACCCAGGTGGCGGGGGCACCGACGGCGGCGAGGTCGCTCATGCTGCGATCGATGACCTCACGCAACTCGTCCGCTTCCAGGGGGCACTTGAGGAAGTCGAAGTTGAAGGCCGTGTGGAGTTCGTCAGGGCGGAGGTAGTCGGCAAGGCGGCCTGGGCGGACGTGAGCCTCCGCCACGAAGAGTCGGCGGCCTGCGTAGCTGTCTGCGATGGCGCGCCAGCTGCGGAAGATGCCATGGATTCCGTCGCGGTCCCAGTGCGGGTGGTCCTGGCCCTCCTCGGCCAGGACGCGGAACTCCGGCAGACCGAGGTCGGGCAGGGCGGGGTCCTTGACCATGCCGTGGGCGACGTCGATGCGGAAGCCGTCGACACCGAGGTCGAACCAGAAGCGCAGAATCGATTCGAACACGGCGCGGACCTCCGGGTTGTCCCAGTTCAGGTCGGGCTGTTCGGGGGCGAACAGGTGCAGATACCACTGGCCGTCCGGGGTGCGGCTCCATGCGGGCCCGCCGAAGGCCGCGTGCCAGTCGTTCGGGGGCAGGGAGCCGTCCTCGCCCTGCCCGTCACGGAAGACGTAGCGCTCCCGCTCGGGCGAGCCCGGGGCCGCGGCGAGTGCCTGCTGGAACCAGACATGCTGGTCCGAGGTGTGGTTGGGCACGATGTCCAGGATGACGCGCAGGCCCAGGTCGTGGGCTTCGGTGATCAGCCGCTCGGCGTCGTCGAGCGTGCCGAAGGCCGGGTGGATGTCGCGGTAGTCGGCCACGTCGTAGCCGCCGTCGGCCAGCGGGGACGGGTACCAGGGGTTGATCCAGATCGCGTCGACGCCGAGGTCGGCCAGGTAGGGCAGGCGGGAACGGAGGCCGGCGATGTCACCGACTCCGTCGCCGTCACCGTCGGCGAAGCTGCGTATGTAGACCTGGTAGATCACGGCGGAGCGCCACGACCCGTCGCTCGGGTTGCTCACCTTGTCGGTTCCTGACTGTGCGGAGTACGTCGTCGGGGGTGGAGGACTGCGTCAGCGTCGTGCGTGGCTCCCGGGGCCCTCCGTAGGGTGCCGGGAGTCGCGGCTCGTCTCAGCCCTTGACGGCTCCGCTGGTGAGGCCGCGGACGAAGTACCGCTGCAGGGTCAGGAACACCAGGATCGGGACGAGCATGGAGAACAGGCCGCCGGCCGTGACGAGTTCCCAGCCCGTGCCCTGCTGTCCCAGCAGGCCGTTGGTCGCGATGGTGATCGGCTGCTTGTCGCCCGGGCCCACGAAGATCAGGGCGACGAGCAGGTCGTTCCAGACCCACAGGAACTGGAAGATCGCGAAGGACGCCAGTGCGGGAGCCGACATCGGCAGGATCAGCCGGTAGAAGGTCTGGAAGTGGCTCGCGCCGTCGATCTTGGCGGACTCGACGACGTCCTTGGGCAGGGTCGCCATGTAGTTGCGCAGGATGTAGACGGCCAGCGACATGCCGAAGCCGATGTGGGCGAGCCAGGCGGCCGGGAAGGTGCCGTTGAGGTGGACGGATGCGTAGAGCTTGATGATGGGGACGAAGGCGACGTAGTTCGGGACGACGAGCAGGCTCACGATGACGATGAAGAGGACGTCGCGTCCCTTGAACGTCATGAACGTGAAGGCGTAGGCGGCGAAGGCGGCGATGAGGATCGGCAGGAACACCGCCGGGAGCGTGATGGCCAGGCTGTTGAAGAAGGCCGACCCGAGATCGCCCTGCTCGATGGCCTTGGCGTAGTTGCCGGTGGTCAGGTCGGCGAGTCCGCCAGGGTGGGCGAACAGGGTCCACCAACCGCTGGAGTTCGCGGCGTCGACGGTACGGAACGACGTGACGACGACCCCGAGGGTGGGCACGATCCACAGGGCGCACACGAACAGCACGCTCAGCCTGACCGGGAGCGGGCTGCGCCTGCCGCTCCTCCTGCCGGGGGGCGCCTGGGCGCCTCGCCGCGGGCGGAATCGGCGCGGGGTCGCCGGGGTGATCGTCGGGGTGGTCTGGGTGGTCATGCCGACTCCTCCGCCCTGAAGTGGCGAATCTGGTAGATCATGATCGGCACGATGGCGATGAGCAGCATGACGACGATCGCCGATGCGTAGCCGTAGTTGTAGTTGGTGTAGAGCTGGTTGAAGAACTCCAGGCCGACGACGTTGGTGTTGAAGGCCCCGTTGGTCATCACGTAGATCACGTCGAAGATCTTCATGACGGTGATGAGGATGGTGACGAAGACCGTGATGACCGTCCCGCGGATCTGCGGGATGATGATGCGCCAGAAGATCCGCAGTTCGCCGGCGCCGTCCAGGCGGGCCGCTTCGAGGGTCTCCGCGGGGACGCCCTTGATGGCCGCGGACAGCAGCACCATGGAGAAGCCGGTCTGTCCCCACAGCAGCATGACCATGAGCAGCAGGCTGTTGGCGTGCAGGGTGCTCTGCTGGAGCCAGGGGATCGGGTCGTGGCCGAAGGCGGTGACGATGCCGTTGAGCAGGCCGGTCTGCGGCTGGCCCGCGGGCTGGGCGGCGTACATGAAGCGCCACACCGTGGCCGAGCCCACGGCGCTGATGGCCATGGGCATGAAGACGACGGTCTTGGCCGCCTTCTCGGCCCTGGGTGTCAGTCGGTCGGCGAGTGTGGCGACGAGCAGGCCCACCACGATGCAGGCGGCCGGAACGACGACGATCCACAGCAGTGTGTTGAGCAGGGTCTGCCGGAAGGCCGGCGTTCCGAGGAGCTTGCCGAAGTTGTCGAGGCCGACGAAGCGTGAGCCGTCGCTGCTCTTGAAGCTGTTGATGATGGTGATGACGGTCGGGTACACCAGGTACACCCCGATCGCCGCGACCGCCGGCGCGACGTAGAAATAGGGCTTGATCCGGTTCTCCCAGCGGCCCGGCAGGGCCTCGGCGAGCTTGTTGAGGGCCCAGTAGACGACCAGGGCGGCGGCGATGCCCGCCAGTACCGTGAGGATCGTCGAGAGTACTTGGCTGACCACGGCGGTCCCTTTCCTCGAACGTGAGTCGTTGTCGGTCGGTTCGGTGGGCGCCGCGGGCGGGCGGGACTGCAACTCGCCCGCCGCGGCGGCCCTTCCGCGTGGTGGTCAGCCGGCGGGCCAGCTGGCGTCTATGTTCTTCAGGGCGGTGTCCAGCGACTCCTGGCCGGAGATCCAGGCCGTCATGTCCTTCCAGAAGGTCCCTGAGCCGACCGCGGACGGCATCGCGTCGGACCCGTCGAAGGCGAACCCGGTGGAGTCGTAGGCGACCTTGGCGATCGACTGCGTCGTCTTCAGCGGGTAGTTGCCGAGCGGGAAGTCCTTGTGCGGGGAGATGAAGGAGGAGCCGTTCTTCGCGGCGGTGGTGCCGAGGTCGGTGGCCGCGAGCAGCTTCATGACCTTGCGGGCGGACGGGCTGTCCTTGTAGATGGAGGCCGTGTCGCCGCCGCCCTCGACGGGGTTCTCGCCGCCGGTCGTGGCCGGGGGCAGGCCGAAGACGCCGACTTCGGAGTCCAGGTTCTTCTGGACGGACTTGGGGAAGAAGCCGGTGATGAAGCTGCCCTGCTGGTACATGTAGCAACCGGGCTTGCTGTTGAACATCGGGTTGCCTGCGGTCCCGAAGGCGTTGCTGGCGATCGACTTCCGGCCGCCGAGCACGTTGCCGTCGGTGAAGGCGATCTTCTGGAACTGGGCGGCGGCCTGGCGGACCAGCGGCGAGTCGAACTTGATCTTGTGTGAGATCCAGTCGTTGTACTTGGCGACGCCGCCGTACTTGAGGATCAGGTTCTCGAACCAGTCGGTGGCGGGCCAGCCCGTCGCCGTGCCGGACTCGATGCCCAGGCACCAGGGCGTCTTCCCGTCGGACTTGATCTTCTCCGTGAGGGCGTTGAGCTCTTCGAGGGTCTTCGGGGCGGTGTAACCCGCCGCCTCGAACGCCTTCTTCGGGTAGAAGACCAGGCCCTTGACGTTCATGCTGACCATCAGGCCGTAGATCTTGCCGTTCACCTTGGCGACGTCCAATGTGCCCGCCGTCATGCTCTTCTGGAGCGCCGGGAGATCGAGGACGTCGTCCAGCGGAGTGATCTTGCCCTTGGCCGCGAGGTCCTTGATGATGCCCGGCTGCGGCATCAGGGCGATGTCTGGGGCGTCGTCGGCCTGCACCTTCTGCACGATGATCTGGTTGAGGTTGTCGACCTTGCGCCACTGGACGGTGATCCCCTGCGCCTTGGCGCGGGGGTCGAGCTGGGCCTTGAGACCGTCGATGACCGGCTGGTCCATGCTCGTCCAGATGGTGATGGTCTTCGTGTCGCCCGCACCGCTGCCGGAGCCGGACGAGCAACCGGTGGCGAGCAGTGCGAGCGCACTGAGCGTGCTCACGCCGACAACAAGCTTCCGCCTGGACATGCGTTCCTCCTTGGCCGGTGACCGCTCGGCGGTGAAGCCGCCGTCGCGCACCTGAGGTGACCTCGCCTGCCGGGGCGGGTCTTGCACCAGGCCACCGCGGCGGGTTACTAATTCGGGTTAGTGGCCCGAAAGCTAGCCGCCCCCCGTTTCTCGCGTCAAGAACTTGTTACAAGGGAGTTATCGGTGGATGTCCGCACGTATCGGCGGGACCGGCCCGACTCAGACCTGGGTGGGCCCGCCGACCGGGGCCGCTGTGGAGTCCCGCAGCACGAGCGGGCAGTGCACGAGGGTGCGCCCGTTCCCCACGGCGGGCTCCCCGGCGGCCAGCTGCTCGGCGGCCAGCCGGCCCATCACGTCATAGGGCAGCCGTACGGTGCTCAGCGCCGGGTGGATCTCCGCCGCGAGCTGGAACTGGTCGTCGTACCCCATCACCGAGACGTCCTCGGGCACCCGGACCCCCGCCTCCAGCAGGGCCAGGATCGCGCCGACGGCCATCCGGTCGTTGCCGCACATGATCGCGGTCGGCCGGGGACCACGTCGCAGCAGCTTCCGCGCCAGCTCGTAGCCGGAGTCCGCGTGGTAGTTGCCGGCCATCACGGTGTGGTTCCGCGGGTCGAGTCCCGCCCCGCGCAGCGCCTCACGGAAACCGCGCAGCCGGGATTTGGTGGCCCAGGCGCTCACCGCGCCGGTGAGGTAGGCGATGTCCCGGTGCCCGAGGTCGAGCAGCGCCTGAGTGGCCTCCCGGCCACCGCGCACCTCGTCGGGCAGGATCGACGGAACGGAGTCGTCCGGGACGAAGCAGTTCAGCAGAATCGTGGGGACCCGCCGGGCGTCGTCCGGGAGCACCACCGACTTGGTGCCGACCGCCGCGAAGATCAGAGCGTCGACCTGCCGGTCGAGCAGGTCGGCGACCAGTTGTGCCGCCTGTCGGTTCGAGGCACCGGTGTTGACCAGGAGCAGCAGATTGCCGTGGCGGAGGGACGCCTCGTGTGCTCCCTTGATCGCGGAGGCGGCGAACACGCCGAAGTCGACGTCGTGACTGACGAAACCGATGGTCGCACTGCGCCCCTGGCGCAGTCCCTGCGCGGCCCGGTTGGGACGGTAGTCGAGTTCGGCGACCGCCTGCAGGACCCGCTGCCGGGTCTCGTCGCTGATCGTCTGACCGGCTGTCCGGTTGAGCACGAACGAGACGGTCGCGGGCGACACGCCGGCCAGACGCGCGACATCGGCACGGCGAGGCCTTCTCGCCCCCGGTCGGTGATCTTCATGGGTTGACACGCCGCAAGCGTACGAGACGTCTCCGGTCCTGAGCACCAGTTCCCACACCCATCAGCGCTTGCAGCTTCGTGTGCATTTCATACGCAGTGAGAGGAATCTTCGACATGCCCGCATGGCTCCACTACGCGCCCGCGAAAGGCTGGATGAACGACCCCAACGGGCTCGTCCACTGGCAGGGGCGGCACCACCTCTTCTACCAGTACAACCCGGAAGGCACAGAGTTCACCAACCAGCACTGGGGGCATGCCAGTTCCCCCGACCTGCTCACCTGGACCGAGCACGAGGTGGCGCTCTTCCCCGGCCCGGCCGGATCCGCGCCGTACGACGCGACCGCCTGTTTCTCGGGCTGCGCGGTGGAACACGACGGCGGAGTGTCGATCCTCTACACCGGCGTGCTCGGCGACGCCCAGCTCCCCTGCCTCGCGCGCGCCGCCGACGACGGACTGTCGAGCTTCGTCAAGGACCCGGCGAACCCCCTCCTGTCCGCTCCCCCCGCCGCCGACATCACCGAATTCCGTGACCACAGCGTGTGGCACGAGGACGGCCGATGGCGTCAGCTCGTCGCGGGCGCGCGCCACGACCATGGCGGCTCGGTGTTCGCGCTTTCCTCGGCCGACCTGCGGGCGTGGGACTACGACGGCGTCTTCGTGGACCGGGCCGCGTCGAAGGTGCCGGGCGCGGTGTGGGAATGCCCCGACTACTTCGCCGTGGAGGACACGGGGGCACTGGTGGTCTCGGTCATCCACGAGGACGGCGAGGAGGGGCCTGCGGTGTGGTGGATGACCGGGACTGCGTCGGGGACCGGTTTCGAGGTGCGCGAAACCGGCATCGCGGATGTCGGCGACCGTTTCTATGCGCCGCAGTCGTACTGGACCGCGGACGGCCGACGGATCCAGTTCGGCTGGATCCGCACCCACCAGGACCCGGCCGGCCGCAGTGGCCACGCGGTGGGCTTCATGAGCCTGCCACGCGAACTCTCGGTGCGGCGTGGACGCCTGTACTGCAAGCCCGCAACCGAACTGACACGGCTGCGGCGGGCTTCGACCCCCGTACCGGTGGCCGGTACGGTCGGCCTGGACGGGGGCAGGAGCGCCGGGGAACTGGTGCTCGACGCGGCAGCGGCGGACGGTGCGCGGGCAGTCGCCCTCCGTTCCCTCGCCGGAGCCGAGATGACCGTCGACCTGGCGGCGTTCGCCGGACTCGACGGACCGCTGCGGCTGTTCTGGGACGCGGGCATCATCGAGGTCTTCCGCGGCGGCGTGGCGGGGACATGGTCCGACCTGCGGGTCTCCGACGTCGTCACACTGCGGCTGGACGGCGGCACGGCTGCGGCAGGCGGACGAATCGAGGTCTGGGACCTCGCCCGACCGGAACGCTTCACCGGCCCGGCGGCCGGCCTCGGCACCGGATGAAACGGGGTGCTCCGGCCATCTGCATGGGCCTCTCCTCCGACGCGAAGATCGGTCGTGTTCGAGCCCGCGGTCGCGGATCGGATCGGATCGGTCAGGAGGTCAGGGCCCTGGCTCCCCGCTGAACGTCGTCACAACATCGGCGCAGCCGATCGCCGGCCGGGCGCCGTCGGCCGGCGCGCGCAGTCCGTCTCCCCGCGGCCAGGAGGAGCGACGCGGAGACGGACCGTTCGCGGACGGCCGAACCCCGCACGTGGCTCAGCCGAACATGGAGGCTGTGGGACCTGGGTCTCCGCCAGGTTCTGAGCCGCCCGAGGGGGCGGGTCCGGGTACGGCCTGCTCGGAACCCGGCCCACCGCGGGCTCCGGGGAGGACCTTCCCCCTTCTCCGGAGCGACCAACGCCGAGAGAGACAGCGGGGATTCTGGCTGCCTGCAACGACAGTTGATGCAGTGAGGCCCGGAGTGCAGCGTCAACGGCGGGCGAGCCTCTGCGGCATCGGCCGACGCCGAAGACCATGGCGAAAGGCATGGCGGCATCCGGGTTCACCGGCGGGAGCGGGCCGGCAGAGGCACTCGGTAAGCCGCGAGGTGCAGACGAAGCCCCAGCGGCCTCTTGCTGCATCAGTTCGCGCCGGGACCGCCCACCAGTGCGGCCACTTGTGAGTGCACGACTTCCCGGGCGGTGGCTGAAAGGTCACCGACCGCCGTCGAACCCAGCGCGTGCAGTGTCTCGTCGACGTCGGAACCGCACGAGGCGTCTGCGCTGAGCACTTCGTAGCCGTCACGCACAGCGATACGAAGGCGGTGGCCATCGTCGTCGGAATGCACCGCCGAAGCGACGACGAGGGGCGGCGGACCGCCCGCCTCGCCCGGCAGTTTGCGGTACGCACAGGCGATCGGCTCACGCCAGTGCAGACTGAGCAGAACGGGACGCTTGGCCACCAGCTCGGCCAGGTCTGTCTCATGCACTCCGTCGGGCCCCAGCACCACAGCCCGGGCGTCCAGCACGAGGGCCGCAGGCAGCAGGCAACGCAGCGCGCTGCCTACGAGGTTGCCACCGACGGTCGCCGTCCGCCGCACTGCGCCGGTACCCACCGAGGCGGCGGCCAGGCGCAGCACGTCCGGCACCCGCTCGTCCATCCGGTGTAGGACGACTGCGCCACCGACGGTCTCCGGCCCCAGCACGTTGGCCTCGGGCAAGTCCCGCAAGGACATGGCCAGTTCGGGAAAACCGTCGCGCTGCCATGTGGCCCAGACAAGCGTCGCCCCGCCGACGGGAACTGCCCCTTCTGCCAAGCATGCCTGCGCATCGGACACCGACGTGGGCAGACGCAACAACACAGCAGCCTTCCTTCCTCAGAGGCGGCGTGAAGCCGAGGGGTCATGTTCTGGCCACCTCTCGGCCCTGCCAGCGCAGTCTTCTCGCCAGGGCGGGGGCGCGTACAGGGCTCACACGAGCACGCCGTGGGGTCTCGTCGGCGGGAATCGCAACACGGCAGCGGTGGCACACACCTGGCTGGGGGCAGCGGGCGACTCGAAAAGGCGCCTGCGGCGAGAGTTCAAGATACTCCCTGCCCACGACCTGGCGGGCCTTGACCAAGACGGGCTACTTCATCGGCTTGTCCGGCTCCATCGGAGGCCTGGTCACCTACGTCACCACCGTCCGCCCCGCCCTCACGGGGTCGTCCGTCCGCCCCGCCCTCCGGGGGTCGTCGGACGCGGCCGACAACGTCGCTGTGCTGCGATCCGCGCGTATCAGGCTCTGCCGGAACAGAAGAGGTGACGGCAACGGCCCGGACGGTGATGACGGTGGGCTGGTGTCCCTGTAGCCGTCTGAGGGACGGATGGGCCGGTCTGGAAGGTGTTGTGCCGTTGCAGGATGCTGTCCTCGTCGCCGCACGCGAACAAAGGGTCGATCAGCCGGTCGCTGCCGCGGTGCGTGAGGTCGTCTCAGGGTGTCGCCGTCAGGCGACCGGGCCGCTGAAGTCCGGCCACGGCGGGCGCCGCATCCGGCGGTGTCCGCCACCGATGTTCTCCCGGGACCGGAACCCGAAAAGGGGCGGTCCCGGGAGCGGGGGTCATCCCGCGGTCAGAGTGGTCCACTTCTGGTTGGAGCCGCCGTTGCAGTCCCACAGCACGAGCTGCGTGCCGTCGGCCGTGGAGGAGCCCGGATCGTCGAGGCAGCGGCCGGAGGCGGGGTTGCGGTAGCCGCCGTTGTAGGGCTGCCAGACCTGGTTGGAACCGCCGTGGCAGGCCCAGATCTGCACCTTGGTGCCGTTGGCGGTGTTGCCGCCGGCGGCGTCGAGGCACTTGCCCATGGAGCGCAGGGTGCCGTCGGTGTAGAGCGACCAGAGCTGGTTGGCAGCGCCGTTGCAGCTCCAGATCTGGACGGCGGTCCCGTCGGCGGTGTTGGCGCCGTTGACGTCCAGGCACTTGCCGGCGATGCCGGACTGCACGCGTGCGGGGGCGGGGGCGGGGTTCCTCAGCCACCCGGCGCCGTCCGCGGCCTGGATGCCGCGGTGGAAGGCGTCCGCCATCTTCTGGTAGCCCGCGTCATTGGGATGCAGGGGGTCGGCCAGGTCGGCCGTGGTCAGGCTGCTCATGTCGACGTATGCGACGTGTTTGCCCGCGGCCTGTGCGTCGCTGACGATTCGGGGGATGGCCTGGTTGTACGCGCCCCGGAACTGCTCCTCCGAGCTGCTGGTGGACACGACCAGGGAGGCGACGAGGACGGTTGCGTCGGGGACGTCGGCGGTGATCTGGTTGACCAGCGACCTCAGCCGGGCGATGGCGGTGTCGACCTCGGACGCCCCTTGGAGATCGTTGGTACCGATATGCAGCGTCACGACGTTGGGCCGGTAGCGGGTCAGCGAGGCGTCCGCGAGTGCGGCGATCTGGTCGATGCGGTATCCGGAGTGGCCTTCGTTGTCGGGGTCGGACATCGATCCGTTCCGCCCGGTGCCGACGAAGTCCAGCGGATGGCCGTCCGCCGCAAGCTCGTTCCACAGCGGACCCCGGTAGCCGTTGCCCGTACTGCTTCCCACACCCCAGGTGATTGAGTCGCCCAACGGCATGACCCGTAAGGGCGTGTTGGAGGCGGCGGAGGCAGGTGGCACAGCTGCCGCCGTCACCCCGAGCGCGGCAGTGACAAGCGTGACCAGGTTCAGTATCCAAGACTTTCTCATGCAGGTGTCCTCTTCTGCGGCTGAGTGCTGAATCAATGGAGCTGACGCCGTTCTGGTCAGCAGCTCGGCCGTCGTGCCGTCCCGTCGGCGTCGGCGGCCGCCTGACGTACTGGCAGAGCGGCGTGGGTGGGGGCCTCTTGCACTGTGAGCGTTGACAACACCGAGCCTGTCCGACGTCCCGTCTGCCCCGGCCCTCCTGTACCGAGAGCGTCGACCCGAGCCGGCCGCACAAGCGCACTCGTACAGATATCACGCTGATCCCCGTCTGGGACATCCCATGAATGCCAGAAATCGCGGAACGGTGGCGCAGGGGCGAATTCTGCGTCGTTTCGTCCCGCACCCGTTCTCCTATGGCCTGTTCGCTACTCCCCCTCTACAGCTTCGACCCGTGAACATCCCATGTCTGGTTGCTGGTGACGACCCTCCACGCCCGGGCCCTGCACGCCTGCCTGCGATGGCGCAACAACAACGCCCGTCACCCTGACGTCCTGACACCTCGACGCCGCGAACGTGCGCGTGTCCGCAGCGCGGAAGACATCCGCCGGGGCGGACGACCAGTCGCTGCGGCGGCGTGAACGACGCCAGGCGCGGGGACCACCGGCTCGGTCACCGGATAGCGTGTCGGCCGGAGGACGGCCCGGGGTTGCACGGCGCCACTCCCCTGTTCCCATGCGCTGGAGGAACTGTTGACGGGCTGGCGGCGATTCGAGCTCCTGCAGGGGGCTGAGACCGAGTACCGGGAGATTCGCCAGGAAGGCATCCGATGCTTCCTCCGCTGGGGCACGACAGGCACCGGCGGCAAGGCGAGCACGTCGACGCTGGACGACGAACAGCACGCCGGCCGCCACGCTTCCCGCAAGATCAACGAATGGCTCCGCAAGGGCTTCGCCGAGGTCGAGCGACCGTTTGACGTCGCCGAACTTGACCAACAGACGCCCGTCCTCGACGTGATCAAGTCAAGCACCCAGCCGCATGCCCCGGTCCCCGAGTATCTGCCGGTCGATGGCTTTGACGACACCTACCACCGCAGCCATGCCCCGGATCACCCGATGGGATTTCACGAGTACTTCGTGCTGCGGGACCAGGGACGCAGCGCCGTTCGCTTCACCGTGCGCGGACAGTGCCATGACCCCGCGGCCGTGTCGTCCTTCCTGGCCGTCCTCGGCGCCGGGCGCGACCTGCCCTTCGACGGGCGATCCCACCACAAGGTACCGCTGTCGACACCGGTGGGACCCTTCAGTCACGCCTTGTTCTGTGCGCCGGCACTCGGGCAAGCCTGCGTCGCGTATCCCGCAATCGCCGCTCGCGTCGCGACAGCCTTCCCCATCTTCGGCTGCGAGATCGGCGACGCGGATCCGGAAGTCCTCGTCGACGCGCGAATCCGCGGCCACGGTGCACTGCCCTACAGCGACTGGAGCCGCCAGCCGCAGCCGGTCGTCGATCTCAGGTTCGATGTCCAGCCGTCCAACTACCGGCGGACGCAGACCTTCAAGGTCTTCACATCCGCAGACCTCAAGGCGCTACTGGACGTCCTCCCGACTGCGGCATCCCAGAGTTGGCTGGAGGTCCGCTCCTTCCGAGGCGAGACCAGGCGTTTCACACCCGAGACCGCCACACCGTTCTCCGAAGTCGCCTCCTTCCTCCACGGCTGAGCCTGCTTGGAGCCGCCGGTGACGGGCAGGGCCTCCTTGTCCTGGGTCACCGAACACCTTGAGCGTGTGTCGGCGAAGTTCGAGCGGCGTCGCGATCAAAAGACTGTGGCGGCCGGTGGGGTCCATCGGCGGGTGCGGGGCACCGCGCGAGAGATGCCGTAGTCCTCCTTGAGCTGTTCGGGGATGGCGTAGTGCATGACGCGTCCGCGGGTGAGGGAGGACAGCTCGAAGACGGTGGTGAGGTGGCCGAGACGGTCCAGTGCCCAGGCGCCGAGCGGGGAGCGGTCCTCGACGGTCTCCAGGACGCCGAGGAGGTGAGGCACGGCCTTGACGGCGGTGTCCCACGGGGTGTGCGGCACGTCGAGCCAGTCGGCGCACGTGTCGCCGATGAGGTAGCGGATCAGGGCGGAGACGATCGGGTCGAAGAAGGTACCGGGGACGACCTCCTCGTAGAGGTCGATGAGCTGCCGGGTCAGGTGCGCGCCCTCCTCGGAGGGCCCCATGTGCCGGATCATGTACAGGTCGAGGAACCGGCGGGCCTCGTCGAGGGTCTTGGGGACGGCATCCTGGTCGACGCCGAGCATGGCACCGACCACCCGCCAGGCGTAGTAGTAGGCTTCCGCGCCCTCCTGTGACATGTGGATGCCGAGGCGGTGCAGGCTGTCCAGGACGAGCAGGGAGAAGAACATCTGCCCGCCGATCATGTCCTCCTGGCAGATCGGCACCCCCAGCGACTCGGTGTCCCAGCGGTTCTCGCGCTTGAGGTGGTGGCGGATGGAGGCGTGCAGGAGGCGGACCTTCTGGGCGGCGGGGATGAAGCGGCTGCCGGCTTCGAAGGCGTCGGGCTGCATCAGGTAGACGGTGAACTGGCCGGTCTCCGCCATCCGTTTGGAGGGGTACTTCAGCCCGTGCGTGGCCGACAGCAGTTTCGCCACGTGCGGGACGACGTAGCAGGCGGGCATAGAGGCGAAGGACAGCGCGGTGGAGATGTGCACGTTGTTGTCGATGAAGAACAGCCGGGCCTTCTCCATCTCCGACCAGTCCACCCAGGACGGCGGGACACGGGTGGCGTCGAGGTACTCGCGCGCCACGTCTGGCAGCCCCTCCGGAAGGGGAGCGCCAGCGGTGGAGACGTAGCGCATCAGGGTGTTGAACGTGCCCACCTGGCCGCGTTCGAACAGTGCGGCGACGGTGGCGTCGGCGAGTTCGTCACCGGCCTGCCGCAGGGCGTCCATCGATGCCTCGGTGCAGGTCATGGCGGGGCTCCTTGTCTTCCAGGGGATCGTCCACGAGCGGCCGGAGAGGGCACCGGGGTTGTGCCGCCTCGGGTGCAAGGGTCAAGAGAGGCGGTCCGCCGCCGACTGCGCCAGCGCGGTCAGGGCAGCGTCGGCGTGCGCGGGTGCATTCAGGTCGTGGAGGGCGTCGAGCGCCTCCTCGACCCGTGCACTGATCATGTCCTCGACGCGGTCGGGTGCCTTCAGCCGGCGCATCACCTCGCGGACCGCGTCCAGAGCGTCCGCGTCCAGGCGGCGACGGCCCAGCAGGGCGTGCAGCCTCTCACGGTCGTCGTCGCCGGCGAGGCGCCAGGTCTCTGCCAGCAGCGCGGTGGGACGGTGGCCGCGTACGTCGTCGGTGTTGGCCTTACCGGTGCGTTCCGGGTCTCCGAACAGGCCGAGCAGGTCGTCCCGCAGCTGGAACGCCTCGCCCAGCGGCAGCCCGTACGTGGAGTAGCCCTCACGCAGCCGCGCGTCGGCCCCGGCCAGGGCGCCGCCGATCAGCAGGGGCTGCTCGACGGTGTACTTGGCGGTCTTGTAGCGGATCACCTTCAGCGACGCCTCGGTGTCCAGGTCGGCTCCCGTACGCAGGATCTCCAGGCACTCGCCCGCGACCAGTTCGCGGGCCATCACCGACCACAACGGGCGGGCCCGGGCGAGGTAGGCGACGGGCAGGCCGCTGGTGGCGAACAACTGCCCGGCCAGCGCCATCAGCAGGTCACCGACCAGCATCGCCAGCGACCTGGCGGCTGCCTCAGCTCGCGGACGACGTCGTACGGCGCCGCGCAGAGCGACATGTGCCGCTGGGCGCCCGTGCCGCAGCGGGCTGTCGTCGATGAGGTCGTCGTGCACGACCGCGGCGGCGTGCACCAGCTCCATGGACGCCGCCGCCCGCACCAGCGCGTCGCTGTCCGGCTGCCCGACCGCCCGCCAGCCCCAGTAGCAGAACGCCGCCCGCAACCGTTTGCCGTCCGCGACCGCGGCCTCCAGTTGCTCGGCCACCGGGCCCAGAAGCGGATCGATCTCGGCGAACCGGTCGGCCTCCTGGGCGACGAACCGGCGCACCACCTCATCAATGCGGATCTTGAACGCGGCCGGCTCCCACCGGTCACCCCTCATCAGCGGCCTTCCGAGCCAGGGCGTGCCGGGCCAGGACCTCCAGGTGGGCCGGCGGGACGGCCGCGTACCGGTCCAGCACCAGGCGCCCACGCGCCGCGAGGTCGTTCTCGGCCTGCGCCGCCAGCTCCGCGGCGTCCGAGCGGCGCAGCAGTCCCCGCACCGTCCCCACGGCCGAACCCAGCGTGCTCACCGCCAGATCCGCCAACCCGGCCACAAGCACCGCCTGCTCGTCCAGGCCCCCGCGCCGTCCCGCTTCTCGCGTCATGCTCTCCCCCACCCACAGCACACCCGGACGGCGCCTGTCACGCGCCGTCCGTTCGAGCATCCGTCACTTTGGGCGCGAGAACGGAAGAACTCCCGATCGAGCGATCACATCGATCGGCCGTACGATCACCGCTGCTGCACTGCGGTCCCGCGCTCCACGCCTCTCGAACTCCGATGACACGCACTTGCTGATCAGCAACCTTCAGCGGCAACGATCACCTGACCGTCGCGCCTTCAGCTGCTCCGCTTCGCCCAGAGCGTGGTGGTCGGGCAAGGCGGCTGAAGGCCCAGCGCAGCCGTTCCTGGTCGACGCGGGGCGGCCGGTGCGGTCCAGGCCGTGCGGGTGTGGGCGCTCAGCTGCGCCCAGGCGCTCATCTGCCAGCCACCGCCACACCGTCCGCTCCGACGCACCCGCCAACTCCGCCGCGCCTTCGCCGCTCGTACGTGCCTTCGGCGCCGGTCCGGCGCAGCACAGAGACGCGGAGCACGTCCAGGCCCATGGCGTCGCGGAGTTGGGCTTGGAGAACCCGGACGAATCCGGACTCGGGGAAGTGGACAGCCGGTGGTGCTCCGCGGCGAAGGAGGACAGCCAGTCTCCGCAACCGACGCGATCTTCCGGAACCGGACGACGACTCCTCGGGGCTGACGGCCGACTGCGCCCTTCGGCGCCCGGCAAGCCCACCGACTCGCCGGGCCTGCGTGTTCAGGAGGGCAGGGTCCAGCTCTGGTTGGCCGCTCCGGTGCACGACCAGATCTGCAGGCGGGTGCCGTTGGCCGAACTGGGCCCGGTCGCGTCGAGGCACTTGCCGGACTGCGGATTGACCAGGGAGCCGTTGGCGCCGGGCTGCCAGACCTGTGAGCCCGTCCCGTTGCAGTCGTACAACTGCACCTTGGTGCCGTTGGCCGTGCCGGCCGAGGTCACGTCCATGCACTTGCCGAGCGCACTGAGCGTACCGGCGCTGCCCACGGTCCAGTTCTGCGCGTTGGGGCCGTTGCAGTCGTAGAGCTGTATCGCCGTGCCGTTGGCGGTGCCACCGCCCGCGACGTCCACGCACTTGCCGCCGTACCCGTGGATGGGGCCCGTGACGTTCGCGGGCGGTGGGATCCCCGGACCGGACTGCCCTGCTGCCCACTTGATCTCCTGCAGGAGCAGTTGGTTCTGCTGGGCGCTCGCGAATGTCGACGACAGGGGGGTGTTGGAGGAGTAGTCCAACCCCGTGTGCGACCCCGCTGCGAAGGTAGTCCACAACCGCCTCGGTGATCACCTCGCCAGGCGCCACAGCGGGCACACCCGGCGGATAAGGGCTGATCATTTCCGCAGCGATCCGCCCCACGGCTCGCTCAGCGGATACGTGTTCCGCCGGACCGAAGAAGGCCTCGCGCGGCAGGACGGCCTGCTCCAGCTCCAGCTCCGACGATTCGGGCAGGTGCACGGGCGGCTGCCGCTCGATGGTGTCGCTGTCGTCGGCGAGGGCTCGCAAGGCGTCCACGAGGATCTTCTCGGTGTCGTCATCGTCCGCGTGGGTGATGGACGCACTGATGCGGCAAATGTCGGAGCCGCCGACGTCGACATGGCGCTCGGCGCGCAGCCACTCGGCGGCCTGCATACCGCTGATGCCGAGGTCCCGCACGTCGATCACGATTTTCAGCGGGTCGACATCGGCGGCGAGGCCCTCCTCGACGACCTCCTGGCCCATCGGCCACAGACCCGGCAGGTCGGCGACGGCCGCCCGGACGCGCTCCGCCCGGCGCAGCGCGGCCTCCAGGAGGTCATGCCCGTGCTCGACCATCTGACGCCGCCAGCCGTCGAGCGCCGCAAAGATCAAGGAGGAGGCGCTGGTGGTGCCGAGCAGATCCTCCCGCTCCTTGAGGACCTCCGGCGACACCCGCTCGTACTGCAGGTGGAACACGGAGCTCTGTTCGATCGCGCCGCCCATCTTGTGCACGCTGGTGACGACCAGGTCGGCCTCGGCGTCCATTCCCCAGGCGGGGAGCCCCGGGTGGAACGGCAGGTGCGCGCCCCACGCCTCGTCGACGATCAGGGGGACGTCGAACTTGTGGCACACGCGTGCCACCCCTTGGATGTCCGCGCAGGTGCCCCAGTCGGTGGGCGTGATCAGCAGCATTCCCTTGGCGTCGGGATGCTCCCGCAGACGGCGGCGTACGTCGTCGGACTCGGGCGGGTGGGCGATGTGCCGGTCGGTGTCGAACTTCGGGTGCACCCAGATCGGCTCGACGCCGTTGACGACGACGGCCGCGATCACCGACTTGTGCGCGTTGCGCGACAGCAGCAGCTTCTCTCCCGGCCCGGCCACGGCCAGCATGGCGGTCTTCACCGACAGCGAGCTGCCGCACGTGGAGAAGAACGCCTGCTCCGCGCCGACCGCGTCCGCCATGAGCTCCTGGGCCTGGCTGAGCACGCCCTGCGACTGGCGGCGGTCGTCCAGCCCGTTGAGGGACAGTACGTCGGAGCGGAAGACGTCGATCCCCAGGATGTCCGCCACCCGGGGGTCCACGCCCCTGCCCTGCTTGTGGCCGGGAGGACCGAAGACCACGTCCCCGCGACGCCTGAATTCCTGCAACGCCTCAAGGACGGGAACCCGTGAGTGATCCATGGTCCTTTCCCTTTCCGCGCACGCCCCAGCCATCCGAAGGCTCCGGAGTCCGGCCGTTGACCGGGTTCCATACCTGGCACTCGCGAAACCGGGCTGCTGCCCGGGCACACATGTCCGTCACCGTTGCCGCGACCACGGTCGGCGACGAGCGTGCGGTGCCGGGGTCGCGGGGCGGGTCGCCAGATGGCGAACAGGGCGGCGGCGGGCAGCAGCTCCGCGATGTCACCGCCGTCGGGTGCTCAAAACATGGGCCGAGCGGATCGCGGATCGGCGCGGCCGGTCCGCGGGGGGTCAGCCCGTGACCAGCGTCCAGTGCATGTCATGCAGGGTCTGCCCGATCGGCACGTAATACACGCCGGCCACGCACCACGGCGTCCTGCGGTGACCATCGAGCACGGTGTCCCGGTTGTACGCGGGCGGGCAGGTGACCGTCCGATCGAGCGCCGTGATCATTCCGCGGGCCTCATCGGCTGTGTGGTTGCGGACGCTCGCGAAGACCGGTCCGCCGCTGTCACCGTTGATCGCCGCGACACCGCCCGGAGTCGCAGAGGTGGCGTAGGCGAGGTCGACATCGGGGCGGTAGACATGGTTCGGTCCGGTGACGCCGATGTCGGTCTGAGCGATCCGCACACCGCAGTGCACGCCGCCGTTGGCGCCGTCGGTGCACACGTAGTCGCCGACGTTGTTGTGGCCCCAGCCGACGACGGGTTTGGCGTAACCGTCGGTGCGGCTCGCAGGACCGTCATAGAGCCAGCCGCGGGCCCGCTGCGACGCCGGCTTGATGCCCACCACGTCGTCCTGCGGGGAACGCTGGGAGGCGTCGGTGGTGCCGACCGGGTCGCCGCCCCACCAGGTGGTCCACCGGCCGCCGCCGGCCGAGCCGCAGTGGTAGGCGGACATCAGCATGTACCGACCCGCGGCGTTCTTCACGCTGAAGGAGCCGGAACAGATGCCGCCGGTGGGGTTGCTCAGCGCCGACGCTCCGGTCCAGGGCGAGCGATCGTGCTGCCGGGAGCTCAGGTCCACGCTCTGCAACCGGTGTATCGCGACGGTGTGCAACCCCGCCAGCCGGTCGGCGGCCGCCGCGACCCGCCGGGAGACGTTTCCCTCCGTGACCGCCATGGGGCTGTTCGCCCCACCGGCTGTGCTGTCATAGCCGACCTCCAGACCACTGCCGTCCACCGCCGGCGCGATGCTGGTGATGTGGACGGGGGCCGCGACCCCTGCGATCCGCAGGTTCATCGACGAGCGACCGCGCAGCAACTTCGTGCGGGCCGCGTGGAGTTCGGCCTTGGAGTAGCGGGCGGGGGTGACCTCGGCGGTCACCCCGGAGGGCAGATGGGCGAGGATGTGCCGGACCCGCTGGGGTGGGGTGCCCTTCCAGTACAGGCGCAGGTGGTTGTGGTCGGGGTCGACCTCTATGTCGGCGAAGCCGGGTATTCGCGCCCGGTCGGACTCGGAGAACCCTTGAGTGATCTGATCGGCGACGGCGTCGAGTACCTGCTGACGGTCGTCGATCCGCGCGGCTGCCCGTGCGGCCGGAGCGGGGACGGCGCCTGCCAGAGCCGGGACGACGAACGGCGCGGCGGCTGCGAGGGCCGCGGCGGGCACAAGGAGAGCCATCCATCTGTGGCGCGCAGCGTGCTTCATGTACCGGTGTCTCTCTGCTCGAGCCCAGCATGACGCGAACATGCTCTTACGGTGCAGGTGGGACAGGCAAAGCGGAAGTGACCGCTCCTGCGCACGCATAGCGGGGCGAAGTGGCCTGAGCCGCCCGTAGATCCGCCAAGTCCTTGCCGAGATGGCGTGAACGCTCGCCATGTCACCGTCCCGATGGCGGCCGAGGCGGTGAAGTGGAGAGGGGACCCGGCACGGCTGGACACCCCAGGCGGAGTGCCCGGGTCACACCCGGCGGACCGGTTCCTTGACGCCCAGTTCCACCGCCCCGGGTTCATCATGGCTGAGGCCTCTGGTTTGACGGAGCTGTCCAGGAACGAACCGCACGGAGGTCTCCGTGTCCTGTCTCACGGTGATGCCCGGTTGACCGTTCACGGCGGGCGGCTGCTCGTCCCGACGTGTTGGATCCGGCCGGGCCCGGCGCCGATGTCGCCGCCGGGTTGGACATGTCCCGCACCGCAGCGCACAAGTGCATGCGCCTCCGGCGGGCTGACGGGAAAGCCGGGCTGACCGACCGTTCCCCACGAGTTCCGGCAAACCTGCGCAGGTCAGAGCCTCGTCTCAGGTGCTCAGGCGCCGCCGGGCGACGAGGACGGCGATGTCGTCGTCGAGCTCGCCGCCGCTGTAGGCGATCAGGTCGCGGTGGAGATGCTCGAGGAGCTGGTGGGGCGCCTCGCCGCTCCATGAGCGGATGCGTGCGGCGAAGGGATAGAAGGCGCCGGAGCGGTCGCGGGTCTCCGTGACCCCGTCGGTGTACAGCAGGATCTGGTCTCCGGGGTGGAAGGGGGCGAGGTCGACGTGGTATCCGTCGCTCACCAGCATGCCCAGGTTGAGCGGCGGCGAGGGATCGGCGGGCTGCACCTCCCGGACCAAGCCGCGGTGCAGCAGCAGCGGGGGCGGGTGGCCGCAGGTGACGGTCTTGACGACGGGTTCATCGTCCGGGATCTCGGCGAGGAGGGCCGTGATGAACCGTTCAGCGATCTCCGAGCCCGGGAACCCCGGGTACTGGGAAGCATGGCGGCTCATGCTCGTCTCCAGGCGGCGCGCGAGGTGGGGCAGGTCGGGCGCGTCGTGGGCGGCTTCCCGGAAAGCGCTGAGCAGCGTCGCGGCCGTCTGGATCGCGAGCAGGCCCTTGCCGCGTACGTCGCCGATGAGCAGTCTCACGCCGTGCGGGGTGTGCATGGCCTCGTACAGGTCACCACCGATCCGGGCTTCCGCCGCAGCGGCCAGGTACAGGCTCTCGAGCGTGACGGGCCCGAGGTGTCGCGGGACCGGATGCAGCACGGCCAGCTGGGCGGTTTCGGCCACTGAGCGGACCTGGACCAGCTGATGGGCGCGCCGGCCGAGCAGGCGGTTGAAGAAGACGGCGAATGCCGCGATCGCCGCGAGGGTGGCCAGCTCGGAGTAGGCGGTCGCATCCCGCAGCGAATCGAAGTCCACCATCAGGCCGACGAAGACGGCGCACGCGCCCACTCCGATGAGCACGGTCCCCCACAGGGGCAGCAGCGCGGCGGCGGAAACCATGGCCGTGGCGAGGAAGGCGTCCGGCCTGACATCGCGGGGTGTGAACAGGCCGACGAACAGGCCGATGAACAGCAGCAGAGCAGGCAGCACGGCCAGCAACCTGCCTCGCACACCACCGCTGTGCGTGACTCCGCGTTCCTCAGGAGACCTCGCCACCGTGCCGCTCCCCAAGGTCACACAGGTCGAGCGGCAGCCTAAGGTACGGATGCCCGGCCACCGATTTGGGTAATTTTATCGCCGTTCGCCCGTAGCCGGTGAGCAACCCGGTTGGGGGGTGACGCGCCGGTGTCACCAGCTCACCATGCCGTCGGCGACAAGATCGAATGGAGAAGGTACGCAGAAGGTCACCGGGGTTCGTTCCTGCTCGGTGATGATCAGGCGGAACATGGTGAAGCCGTACATCGCGCCCGCGGCGACGCCGAGTTGCACAGGTGCAATCTCTGCACGCCTGGGACTCACGTCCGGTGCCCGGCCGCCCGCACACGCACGACGTCCTCCCGCACCGCGCCCCTTGCCGCGCCGCATGGGTCTCCGGGGGGCCAGTACGTGAAGCGGATCGGCCGCCCCGCCGACGCTCCCCGGACGGTGGCCGGGTAGGAAGGAGGCATGGACAACGTCATAGACCTGCGGAGCGACACCGTCACCCGCCCCACCGATCCGATGCGTGCCGCCATGGCGCGGGCCGAGGTGGGGGACGACGTGTTCGGTGACGATCCGGCCGTGAATGCCTTGCAGGAACGGGTGGCGGAGTTGCTCGGTTTCCCCGCCGCGCTCTTCGTCTCGTCAGGCACCCAGAGCAATCTGTGCGCACTGCTCAGTCACTGCGGGCGTGGTGACGAGTACATCGCAGGGTGGAACGCGCACGTCTACTCCCATGAGGGCGGCGGGGCGGCGGCGCTCGGCGGGATTCAGCCGCAGCCGTTGCCGCACCAGGAGGACGGGACACTCGACCTCACGCACATCGAGGCGGCGGTCAAGCCGGACGATCCGCATTTCGCGCGGACCCGGCTGCTGTGTCTGGAGAACACGTTCGGAGGCATGGCGATCCCTCCGGAGTATCTGGAGTCGGCCACGGCCGTGGCCCGCAAGCACAGACTGGCGACGCACCTGGACGGGGCCAGGCTGTTCAACGCCGCGGTGGCCGGCGGCGGCGATCCCTACGCGGGAGCGCGAAAGATCGCGGAGCATTTCGACAGCGTGTCGGTGTGTTTCAGCAAAGGCTTGGGGGCACCGGTGGGCTCGGTGTTGCTCGGCTCCCGGGAACTCGTCAGTGAGGCCCGGCGGTGGAGGAAGGTTCTGGGCGGAGGCATGCGGCAGGCGGGGGTACTGGCGGCGGCCGCGTCGTACGCGCTGGACCACCACGTCGAGCGGTTGGCCGAGGACCACGCCAACGCCGCGCTGTTCGCCGAAGCTCTCGACGGCGTACCGGGAATCGAGGTCGGCGCGGCACGCACCAACATGGTGTTCGCACGGGCCGTCGCGGGTGTCACCCCGCAGGATCTGGTGGAGCGGCTGGCCGCCAGGGGTGTGCTCTGCACGGGCGGACCGCAGTTCCGGTTCGTGTTCCACCTCGACGTCTCGCGGGAGGATGCGGAGCGCGCGGCGATCGTGGTGCGCGAGACCCTGGCCGACAGCACCGTCTGACGGGCAGCCAGGCACGCACCCGCGTTGCCGCGGGACTTCCGCCCAGGTCTCCGGGATGTCGGACCCTCGCCCAGCGACATGGTCGTTGCGCGCGGTCCGGCTCGCGCTGCCATCGGCGAGCGTTGTGAAGGTCGCCCCATTCAGATGACTCGCTGCTGAATGCGTTCGCTTTCTTCTATTGGACCCCTGGCCGCTGCTCCACGACGCTGGGTTGTGCCGCGTTGCCGCGGGCCCCTGCCGCAGGTGTCGGCCAGCATCAGTTCCCCGTAGCCGAAAGAGGTCTCGAGCACATGCACACTCGCCGCATCGGTGACGTCGAGGTCAGCGCGATCGGACTGGGCGGCATGCCCATGTCGATCGAGGGCCGCCCCGAGGAGGCACGCTCCCTCGCTACCATTCACGCCGCGCTCGACGCCGGCGTGACGCTGATCGACACCGCCGACGCCTATCATCGGGACGCCGGTGAAGTCGGTCACAACGAAACCCTGATCGCCAAGGCTCTCGCCTCCCACGCGCTGGGCGGGGATGTCCTCGTCGCCACGAAGGGGGGCCACCTGCGTCCCGGGGACGGCAGTTGGACGCAGGACGGCTCCCCCAAGCACATCAAGGAGGCCTGTGAAGCCTCCCTTCGCCGCCTTGGCGTGGAGGCCATCGGGCTCTACCAGTTCCACCGTCCCGATCCCAAGGTCCCCTACGCCGAATCGGTCGGTGCGGTGCGGGAACTCCTCGACGAGGGCAAGATCCGCATGGCCGGTATCTCCAACGCCGACCCGGACCAGATCCGGCAGGCGGACGAGATCCTGGGCGGCCGCCTGGTCTCCGTCCAGAACCAGTTCTCACCAGCCTTCCGTTCCAGCGAGCCGGAACTTCAGCTGTGTGACGAGCTCGGCATCGCGTTCCTGCCGTGGAGCCCCCTGGGCGGCATCTCCCGTGCGCGCGAACTGGGCTCTGCCTACGCACCGTTCGCGCGCGTAGCCGAGGCTCACGACGTGAGCCCGCAGCAGGTCTGCCTGGCTTGGATGCTCGCGAAGTCGCCGATCGTCGTTCCGATCCCCGGCGCCAGCCGGCCGGAGACCATCCGTGACTCGGCGGCCGCTGCCGAGCTGAAGCTGACAGACGAGGAAATCGCCGAGCTGGACGCCGTGTGACACGTGCCGGGCCCTTGACGCCGGCTCGGCCACCGAGCCGGCGTCAACCGGGGATCGCCCAACCGGTGGCAGCGGTTGCCCGTCGGTCCTTGACCGGCTTCCTCAAGGACGGGGATGCCACGGCGTGCGTGTCCCAACTCGTCCTCGAAGGCGCTCTGGCCTGCTGAATGAAGCTTGGCCCACCACCACGAGGACAGCGACGGGCCGAGCTCGCGTCCACGGTGCCACATGCCCGGTACTCGCGCGGTCTTTTCAGAAGGCGGACGTGTAACGCGCTGATTGGGCCCCATCCGCGAGGCGGCATCCCGAGCGGGCCCGGTGAACGCGAAGGCTTCGGTGCCGGTGCCCGCCCGAGCGGGTCAGTGCAGGCCCAGCTTGGACAGGGCAGTGCTCCAGTCGCCGGCGATGGCCTGTCGGTGGCAAGGAGCTGATGGCCGGTCAACCAGGTATTCGCCCACCTGGTTAGACTCACCCCGATGATTCAAAAGGCGGGCCGGTCATAGCCGATCGGCCTGTTAGGGGAGGGGACGCAATGGCCGGAGTGGTCAGCAGACGCGGATTGCTGGGCGGGGCCGCGCTCGTGGGAGTCGGGGCGCTGGCGGGTGTGGTACAGGGCGCCGGTACGGCTGTGGCCGAGGCACCACTGGACACTCCGTTCACGCCGGTGTCGGCGCCGCATCTACTGCAGGCCGAGCAGATGGTGCAGTACCAGCGTCTGCTGGCGGCCGGTCACCTGCCGGACGGTCTGGTCGGTCACTGGCCGCTGGACGGCACGGCAGCCGACCGGTCGGGCTACGAACACCCCGTCACCCTCGGTTCGGGCGCGACGTGGACGACGCTGCGGGCCGGCGGCGAGCTGAGTCTGGACGGCACGTCGGGTGCGTACGCGGCCACGGGCTCGGTCCTCGACACGACGGCACCGTTCACCGTCTCGGCGTGGGTGCGTCTGTCGGACGCGGCCAGTCTCTCCACCATGTACACCGCGGTGAGCCAGGACGGCTCGATGGTGAGCCGTTTCCTCCTCCAGTACGACGACGCAGCCGGCACATGGGCATTCAAAGTGCGCAGCGCGGACCAGAGCACGAAGGTCTCCGCGCTGGCGGCCAACCCCGCCACACTGGGCCTCTGGACACACTTGGCCGGTGTCTGGGACGGCGCGCAGATCCACCTCTACGTCAACGGCACGCTGGAGGGCAGCGCGGACTCGACCCTGTCCTGGGCCGCGACGGAAGGCTTCAACATCGGGCGCGCCAAGTGGAACAGCGCCCCGGCGAACCGCTTCAACGGCGCCATCGACGACGTTCGCGCCTACGGCCGCGCACTGACCGCCGACGAGGTCGCCGTCATCAGCGGCCGGACGGCCCGCGCCAACAACGTTTACTTGATCGGCTCCCCGTCGTCCGTGACATGGGGCACTCCCGACGACCCGACGACGTGGATCGCCCACGCCCGCTGCTCGTCCTTCCTCACGCGGGTGCTGAAGCACACCTACGGCTGGGCGACCGACGACTACTTCACGCAGTATTTCCAGGACACCATCCCGGAGGCCGCGGACTACCGCAAAGCCTTCGCCGACGGCACGGCCGGGCCCCACTTCCGGCGCATCCGCAAGGTGACCGACCTGCGGCCCGGCGACCTGATCGCGATCGACTACAACGGTCAGGTCGCGGACAACACCGGCCACATCGTGATGGTCCGCGAGGTGAAGGGCACCTTCACCGGCACCGCCGACTTCACCGGGGAGACTCAGTACGCCGTCGAGATCATCGACTGCACCTCCGACCCGCACGGCGTGTACGGCCTGTCCAACTACCCGGCGTACCCCGACAGCCGCATGGTCAGCAATGTCACCGGCGAGAACTTCCAGGGCGTAGGCATCGGTCACATGATGTTCTACGCCTCCGACGCCACTGGGGAGTTCTCGCGCTATCGGTGGAGCGTCAACACCAGCAAGACCACGGCGGAGAACCTGACGGTCACCGACCGGCCGATCGCCGCGGCACGGGTGGTGTGACCTTCGGCGCATCGCTGTCCCGGTACGTCGATCGGCCCGTCAGAAGCGTGGCAGGACCACCCCTGTCGCCGTACACCTTGAGGCCGTAGGCGTCCGCCGCGACTGGGATGCGTGCGACGGCCGAGGGTGGGCGTGGACGGTGCGGGCGTCGCGGAAGGCACCCTCTCGCCCGGCCACACGCCGAGGGCACCACCCGGGGCGTTCCGACAGACGGAAGCCGGTCAGCGCAGTACTGCCGCCAGCAGGTCGGCGCCCAGCGCCGTCACATCGGGCAGCTTGAGGGTGTAACGGACGTAACGACCGTGCCGCCGAGCCGTGAGCAGGCCCGCGCGGCGCAGGACGGCGAGGTGGCGGGACACCTCCGGGGGTGAGAGTTCCCAGAAGTGGGCCAGCTCGCCGGTGGTGTGCGGGCCGCGGGCCAGTGTGCGCAGCAGCCGCAGCCGTACCGGATGCGCGAGCGCCTCCAGCCGGAGGGTGACCGTCTCCAGAGAGACCGGCTCCGACGGACTCGGCTCGGCGACGGGGTACTGCACCACCGGATGCCACCCGGGCGCGTGGACCGCCACCAGGTGCGGGCGGCCGAAGACGCTGGGGATGAAGGTGACCCCGGCGCCACGGGCGGCGGTCGCCTTGTCCTGCACCTTGTCCACGACGATGCAGTCGCCGCCCGGTGCCAGGGTGACCGCGCCGGAGACCGACGCGAGTGCCGCCCCGATGCGGGGTGTGGCGCACCCGCGCCCGCACCGCGGCCGGGTCCGCGAGCAGCCGTTCCGCGAAGGCCGGCCGAGAAGTGCCGGGCGCGCCCCGCGCCGGGCCAGTTCGTAAGCCAGTGCCGCTCCCAGCCCGCGCGCGGCTCCGGTGATCACGACCGTCCGGTCCTGAAGCGGGCTGCCCGTCACCTGCTGTCCCTTCATGGGTGGTCCCGGCTCGCGCCTGGCTCACCGAACCCTCCCGACGACGGAGCCTGCTGGCTCTGAGCCCCGCCCGGAGAGCTCTTCCCGGCTGAGGCCAGGGGACGTACCGGTGTCCTTCCGGGCGGTTCGAGCCAACGGGTGCGGATGTGCACACCGTCGACCGGTCGGCCCCCCGACATCGCGGCGGCGGACAGGCAGAACCGGACCCACATATTGAGCTGAGCCTCCTTCGCCAGGCGCAGGTGCGAGTACAGAAGGTGCACCAAACGGTTGCTGGGGCAAGCCCAGAGCTCGATCTCGAACACCAGCAGGCCGTCGTCCTCTCGCGCACGGAACTGCACCTGGCCGGCCTCCATGTGACCGCGCAGGGTCACCAGGTGCAGACGATCGACGTCGCGGTGCACAACCTTGACGGGCCCGTTCCAGGGTCCTGGCATCTCCACCAGCATTTCGTCCGCGACGTCCAGGCCGTGGTCGCCGACCTCACCGGTGTGGATGTCGACCACCTCGGAGGGCACGAAGCGCTTGAAATCGCAGCAGACCCATTCGATGAGCCGGCCCGGACCGACCTCGGCATCGGCGATACGCACGCGAAAAAGACGGTGGAACAGGGGCCCGCAGCCGTTCTGCGCCAGCTGCACCCGGCTGTCGACCGCCTCGGGCGGCAGCTGCGGTGGAAAGTCGGTCGCGTCCCCCCGGCACTCGCCGCCCCGGTGCAGAGGCGTCGTCTCCCACAGATAGCGCCACGTCACGAGCAGCGTGCCCAGGAACCACCGCACGAGCACGGTGAGCATCCGAGGACAGTGCGTGCGCGTCATCCCTTGCCCTTAGCCTGGCGAACTACCATAAAGAACCATCAATATGTGCCTACCCGGATAAACGGGTACTCAACATGGTGATGTCGGCACAAGAAGGCTGCCCCCGGAGGCCCCCATGGTGGTCCAGCTCCTGCACCGCGCGGGTGTGCGGAGTGCTCATCTGCACCTCGCCTCGCTCGCCACCGTCGGCCTGTGCGTGACGCTGTGGGTGCGCGCGAAGACCGTCGACCAGGAGCAACGTGGGAACGCCGAGCGGCGCGCGCTCTTCGTGGGTCTGTGGCCGCCGACGCTGTGGCTGATCGGCGACTCGCTCGAAAGTCCGAGTGATCTCCTTGGGTGACTGGGCCTTCGGACGGCTCGACGCCGTAGAGGTGTGGCGAAACCTCACCGACGCGCGCGTGAACTACTCGACCGACGAGGTACGCCGGCCGACCTGGAACATCGACGTCCACCGCACCGCGCTGCCCGAGGAGCGACCAGGCCCGCCTGAGCCGGCGGGCCCATGGGAACAAGCCTGCCGCCTGGTCCGCGACTACGAGTTCTCGCCGCCGGAGATCGTGCGAGCGCTCTACGACCCGGCCGCACCGCTGCTCGGCCGCGACATGCTGCTGGAGGCACGATTCCACGGCATGCGCTTCTACTGCGGTGTGCGCGTCACCGAGGTGGTGGACGAGACCCGCGCCGGGACCGACCGCGTCTGGGGATGGGCTTACGAGACCTTGGAGGGCCACCTGGAACGCGGCAAGGCCACCTACGAGGTCGTGAAGCGGCAGGACACCGGTGAGGTGCTGTTCGTGGTCTCATGCCATTCGCAGGGCGCCCCGACCCTGGACCGGATCACCTTCCTCGGTTGGCGCCTGTTCGGCCGCCGCACCCAGCTACGGTTCTATCGCAGGTGTGCCGAACGGCTGCGCCTGTTCGTCGAGGCCGCGCTGCGCGGCGAGCACCCGCTGCCCGGTGCTCCCTCCACAGTCGGGCGTCTGGTGTGTGCCCCCTCCGACGCGAGGACGCACCGCCGGGACGCGCTGGCGCTCCACCGGGTCGCCCCGGAGTGAGGCGCAGGGGGCCGCTGGTGACGCCGAGCGAGGCGGCGACGGGCGACGCTGCGACGAGCGTCACGGTCGTGTGCCCTTGGCGGCGTGCGCTGGCACCATCATCGCGACCAGCACCGACTCCTACCGGCTCGTCAAGCACAACAAAGCCCTGGCCACCCGCTACGACAAACACGCCCGTCAATACCAGGCCATGATCAGGCCATGATCACGCTCACCATGCCGAGGGCACACGCAGGTGAGGGCGATACCGCTACCCGCGGATCGCCCTCACCTGGTACTCATCCCCGACGCGTGTGGAGCGAGGTCAGTCGCTCATCCCGGCATCTTCTTCGGAGTAGCTCAGCCCGATGACGCGCGCATACAGGTCGGCGAATTCCTCGCTGCGTTGCAAAGCCGCACGCTGGTTCAAAGGCACTGCACTGTCTGCCTCTCGAGCATCGGCTTCCAGGCCTTCGAAGTCGACCGTCGCCAACTCATGGCCCTCGGGCAGTTCCTCCTGCGCCATTTCGCCGCGCGCCTCTGCCAATTCGTCAGCACGTCCGAAGGCCTGGGCAAGCGCATCTGTCTCCCCGGGCGCGAGAAGGAAGTCGAGCACCTCGGTGGCGAACACCAAGTGATCCGTGATTTCCGCCTCGAAGGGCGGTCCGTCCGGATCACAGGCCTCCAGCGCCTCGCTGACCTCGTCCCGAAGGCCTGCAAGGTCAGGAGCCTCTCCTTGAAGCACGGCACGAGCGGCTGACGTGGCGTGTGCCAGCGCGTCCCGGGCCTGCCCGAACCACTGCTGGAACTTGGGGTCGGTGTGCCAGCTGCAGTACCTGACGAGCAGCAATGCCGCCATGGTCTGCTTGCCTGCCTCGTCCAGCCGTGCCACGCGGGTCATGAGGTCCTCTGCTTCGCTCATGGCCTGAACATCCTCTCACCCATGTACTGGAATCGTCCGTTCACTGTCTGCACCCAGCCCTTGAAGGTCTCACCCACCAGAGCCATCGCGCGCGATCTGAGCGAATTCTCGCAGTAGGCACAGACGTTTCGGTTCGCAGCACCCCCCAATACCGTCCAATTTTGCTTGTCGATGTAGTCGAGGGCCGTCATCTCCGCATGGCCCTTGCCGTTGGCGTAGACCTCACCCTCGCCCAGCTGATCCTTGATGGCCCGAGGGACGTAACGTCGGTTCGAGGCGACGACGGTCTTCACATTGCCTTCGCCATCAACCGCCTTGACCACGGCAGTGGTGTCGTTCTTGTAGGCGTATCCACCATCGCCGTCCTCCGGGCCCTTCCACAGACCCTTGTGCAGTTCCGTCGCACGGTCGTACGCCTCCTTCTCGTAATCGCAGTTGTGGACCAGGACGGCAGCCGTCCCGGCCTCCACGTAGTACGTGTGGAGGGTGCCGATCGTGAGGTCGTAGGTCGTGGTGTTCGCGTGGTACAGGCGGACACCCGTGACCTGGGCCGTGCCGGTCGGCGTCTGGAGGACGTCGCCCGCCTTCAGATCCTTGGCCTCGACGAAGGCCGACTGGGTCTCGTCGTAGAAGGGGTGGTGGAAGGTCGTCGTCAGGTGTGCGTCGTGCGAACCCCTCGCCACCGGGCTGGAAGCCGCCACGGGCGCCGTCGCCGGCTGGTGCGCGTCGCCGTGACCGTGACTGGCCGACAGCGCGCCCAGAATCGCGGCCGATGCCGCCAGGCCGAAGCCCGCCTTGCGGGCCGCCTTGCGGGCCAGCGTCTTCACGTCGGCCTTCACCGACTGCTTGCCCGCAGACTTGCCGTCGGCCTTGACCTCGAGGTCCACGAAGTCGTGGTCCGTGTGGGTCACGATCACCGCGGTGACCTTGTGGGACTCCGTACCTGCGACGCCGGGAACCGAGTTGGCGATGGTGTCGCCGACTCTGACCTGGTCGATGGCCTTGGTCGTGCCGCCGGCCATCAGCACCCGAGTACCTGCAGTGAAGCTGTGACAGGTCGCTCCGTCGGAATGCGACTGAGCCGAAGTCCCGGCTTCCTCCGCTTCCGCAGCGGATGCCGCTCCATCCGTGGCATCAGCCGCCGCTGATTCGCCGGCGTCCGTCACGCCCTTGCCGAACAGGCCGCCGACGACCTTCATCGCCTTCGGGGCCGCCTTGGCCAGCAGGGAGCCGCCGATCTTGCCGAGGATGCCGCCGGCCGCGCCGGCCACGGCACCCGTGACCGCCGAGCCCGCGAACGCACCGACGCTGCAGTCGCCGCCGCCGTTCTCCGCGCACTTGAAGCCCTGCTCGACCAGCGAGCCCGCCGCACCCGCGGCGGCCGCACAGCCGATCGAGCCGACGCCGCCGGTGATCGCCTCACAGCCGGCGAAGACCGCAGTGGAGACCACGAAGGAGGTGATCGCCGCGGCGTGGTGCTTGACGAACTTCGCCGCCGACTTCACGGCCTTGACGGTGGCGTGGTAGGCCGTCCTTGCCGCGTGGGCGACCGCGTGTGCGGCCTTCTTCACGGCGTGGGCGATCTTCTTCGCCGCCTTCTTCACCGCGTGCACCACACGGTGCACCGCATGCGAGATCTTGTGGTACGCGGAGTGAACCGCATGGACCACTCGGTGATAGATGCGTCTGACGTGTCTGGCCGCGTAGTGGTACACGCGCCGGACCACTCGCACGGTGGCGCGGTACACGTCCCGCACCCGGTGCGCGATCTTGTGCGCTGCGTGCTTGACCGCGTGGACCACCTTGCGGGCCACGTGCTTGATCGCGTGGTAGGCCTTGTGGACCGCGTGCTTGACGGCGTGCGCCACATGGTGGGCGACCTTCTTGGCCCCGCACACCACGTCGTACCAGGAGCAGTGACCCGAGTCGTCCGTACCCGCCAGCGGGTTGTCGTCGACGTAGGCGAACGGGTTCGCCGCCACCGAGTTCGGCACCGGGTCCAGCGAGACGCTGTCCTTGTTCAGGAACTGGCCCGTACCCGGGTTGTACCAGCGTGACGCCGTGCCCACGTCACCCGTGCCGGGCTCCGTCCAGCCGGACTGGAAGCCCAGGTGGCCGGCGATCGTGTTGGTCGGCGAGACCACCTTGCCGAGCGGGTCGTACGACACGGAGCCGGCCAGCGAGGTGGCACCCGAGGTGAAGGTGCCGACCACGTCGTTGTGCTGGTCCGTCAGGGCCAGGACACCGCTGCCGCCCGTCGGCTTGATGCCGACGATGCCGCCCGCCGGGTCGTAGCTGTAGGTGTAGTCACCGTCCGAGGCGATCGTGTTGTCCGCGCCGGAGTAGGCGAAGGTCCGGGTGGAGCCGGTGCCCGTGTCACGGTCGGAGACGTTCCGGCCGAGCGCGTCCAGCGTGTACGACTGCTCACCGGCGACGACCTGGCCGCCGAAGGCGTCCGTCTTGTACGCCACCGTGCCGGAGGCCGACGACTCCTGCGTCATCGTGCCGCGTGCCGAGTAGTCGTAGCTGTGCACTCCGTCCGAGGTCAGCTCGTCACGCTCGTCGTACGTGTAGACGTTCGAGCCGTTGCGGATGCGGTTGCCCGA
This sequence comes from Streptomyces cynarae, assembly GCF_025642135.1. Classification (NCBI taxonomy): domain Bacteria; kingdom Bacillati; phylum Actinomycetota; class Actinomycetes; order Kitasatosporales; family Streptomycetaceae; genus Streptomyces; species Streptomyces cynarae. The sequence goes on from NZ_CP106793.1 coordinate 558,148, forward strand.
CGCGTCGTACGCGTACTGCGTGGTCGTCGTGCCGTTGTTCCACGACGTCAGGCGGTTGGCCCAGTCGTAGGTGTAGGTGTTCGACGACGCACCCGACACGCCCGTCGTCGTCTTCGACGTCAGGTTGCCGTTGTTGTCGTAGCCGTAGCCGAAGCTCGCCAGGGTCGTTGCGCCCTGGACCAGGGTGTCGCTGGTCAGCTCGTGCGCGCTGTTGTAGCCGAAGGTGCGGGTCTGCCCCGTCGATCCGTACTTGATCGTCTTCAGCTGGTTCAGGTTGTCGTAGCTGTACGTCAGTTGCGTGCCCGTCGTGGCGTCGTTCAGGGACGACAAGCGGCCGGCCGTGTCATAGCCGTACGCCGTCGTGCCCGCCGCGTCCGAGCGGGACGTCATCTGACCGTCGTTGTTGTAGGCGAAGCTGGACGAGCCGCCCGAGCCCGACGCCGTCAGCACATCGCTGCGGTCGTCGTAGGTGAACGAGTCGTGCGTGGCCGCCTGGTGGTCCACCGCTCCGGCGATGCCCGCCTCGTCGGTGTCCGCGGACAGCACCCGGCCGTCGGCGTCGTAGGTGAAGTGCCTTGTCGCGGAGGCCGCGTCGGCGCCCTGGCCGGACATCGACTTCAACTGACCCAGCGAGTCGTACGTCATCGACGTCGTCACGCCACCCGGCAGCGTCACGTTGGTGAGCTGGCCGTCCGCGTCGTAGGCGAAGGTCGTCGTCGAGTCGGCCGCCGAGGTGTACTTGGCGGTGGTCGGCTCGATCACCTTCTCCTGCTGGCCCCATGGCGTGTACGAGTACCGCCAGGAGTTGCCACGGCCGTCCGTGAAGCGCGTGCGGTTGCCCGCGGCGTCGTAGCCGAACGTCGTGGTGATCGACGTGGAGGCGTCGACCGGCTGGGTCTCCTGGGTGACGGTACCGGCCGCGTCGTAGGTGAAGTGGCTGGTGTGGCCGTTGGCGTCGGTGGAGGCGGTCAGGTTGCCGACACCGTCGTACTGCTGGTCGGTCTCCCAGAGCTTCGTGCCACTGGCGTCGTACTGCTTCGTCACGACCGGGTCCGCGGAGGCGTTGAAGTCAGTCTCGGTGTACGTGCCGTCGGCGAGAATCGTCTTCTGACGGTTGCCCATGAAGTCGTACGTGTAGCGGGTGGTGTTGCCCGCACCGTCCGTGACCGAGGTGATGTCACCGGTCCGGTTGTAGCCGTACGACGTGGTCACACCGCCCGGCGACGTCGTCGAGGCCAGGTGTGCTCCGAAGGGGTTGCCGGACGTGACCGCGTAGGAGTTCGTGGTCGTCAGCGTCTTCGTCGACGGGTAGCGCTCCAGCGTCGACTGCGTCAACTGCCGGCCAAGGAAGTCGTACGTGGCCTGGGTCTGCGCGCCGGTCGGATCCGTCGCGGACAGTTGGTCGCCGTCCGCGTCGTACGTCGCGTGCGTCTTCGTCCCGTCCGGCGCGGTCGTCTGGGCGAGGTTACCCATCTGGTCGTACAGGTAGGACGTGGTCTTGCCGCCCGGCGTGGTGACGGAGGTCTGGTTGCCCTCGCTGTCGTACGTGTACACGGTGGTACCCGCGTTGGCGGTCGAGCCGCCGGCGGGGGTGTACGGCGGCAGGGTCTCGGAGACCTTGTTGCCCTCGGCGTCGTACGCCGTGGTGGTGACCAGGCCGTTCGGGTCCTGCTCCTCGACGGCCTCACCGAAGGTGTTGAAGCCGCTGGTGGTGACCGGGTGCACGGTGGAGGCCGTGGTGCCGTCCGGCTCGGCCTGGACGGCGGGCGCGGTGGTGACCGCGAGGTTGCCCGCCTCGTCGTAGGAGTAGGTGGTGGTGTGCTGCTCGGCGTCCGTCATGGACGTCGGCAGGCCCCTCTTGTCGTAGGTGTACTTCGTGGTCTGCGCGTCCGAGGAGCCGACCGTGCCGCCGGTGCGGCCCTTGCCGTACAGCGAGGAGACCTCGGAGGCCGACAGTGCGCGCTGGTAGACCTGCACGTTCGAGACGGAACCGGGCAGCGCGTCGCTGGTGGCGCCGGCGTACTTGTCCTGGCCGATCGTGAGCGGGCCGGTGGCCGCCCAGGGCGTGGTGTTGGTGCCACCCGATCCGGACAGGGTGCCGTTGACGTACAGCTTCATCGCGCTGGTGGTGGAGTCGTAGACACCCACCAGGTGCGTCCAGGTGTTGCTGGTCGCCGCGCCGGAGGAGTACGCCGCCGGGAACGTCGGGCTGGTCGCGTCCTTGCTCGTGTCGACGAGGCCCCACAGCGGCGCGTTGGTGTGCGCGTAGTTGTACTGCAGCATGAACGCGCTGTTCGTGGTGCCGGTCTGTGCGACCACCGCCGCGTTGTGCGTCGGCAGCGAGCTCATCTTCACCCACGCCGAGACCGTGTACGACGTGGTGGTGTCCAGGACCGGACCGTTGGTGGCGATCCCCGTGGAGGTCGTGCCGTCGAAGGTCGCGGCGCTGTCGCTCCACGTGACACCCGTGGCCTGACCGGTGTTGCCCGTGCCGGAGGCGTCCGTGACGGACGTGCCGGACGACTGGTCGAGCTTCCACCAGCCCGCGGGGTGACCGGAGGCGTCCCCGTACAGCGTCTCGCTGAGCAGGTTGCCCATGTCGTCGTAGGTGTTGGTGGTGGTGCGGTCGTAGCCCGAGGCGTCGTGGTCGTTCTCGGTGGCGACCTGGTCGTCCGGCGTGTACGACACGGTGGTCACACGGTCCACACCGGTCGGGTCGTCCTCGGTGGAGGTGGTCCGGGAGGCGGCGTCGACCGTGTACTTGGTGACGTTCTCGCCGTTGTCCGTGGTCTGCGAGAGCAGGTTGCCGGCCGCGTCGTAGCTGTCCGACTCGAGCACGTAGGTGCTCTGGCCGTCGGCGCTGGTCCGCTTCACCGTCGAGGTCAGACCGTCGTCGGTGTAGGTGTACGACGTGGTGTTGCCCATCGCGTCGGTGACCGACGCCAGGCGCCCGGCCGGGTCGTAGGCCCGGGAGGACTCGATGAGCAGGCTCGGGGTCCCCGGGTTGACCGGGTCACCCTTGTACATGAGGCCCTGGGTCAGCAGGTTGCCCTCGGCGTCGTACGTGTACTGGGTCTCGTTGCCGGCGCTGGTGACCTCCTTGGTCCTGTTGCCGGACGAGTCGTAGGTGTACGTCGTCGTGTTGCCGTAGGACGCGCCTGCGGCCACATTGGCGTCCGACTCGGTCGCCACGTGGTCGTACTGGTCGTAGGTCCACGTCTGGGTGCGGGAGCGGTCGCCGCCGCTGGCGTCGGCCACGGTCTGCGAGGAGGTGTTGCCGTCCTCGTCGTAGACCGTGCTGGTCACGGCGGCGTGCGTGGCGCCGGTGACGCGGTCGGTGAGCTGCGGGTCGTCCTCTTCGGTCACCTGGCCGGCCGCGTCGTACTTGTACGTCGTGGTCAGGCCGCTGGGGTAGGTGTCGGAGACCACCTTCTGGGTGGTGACCTGGCCCAGGCCGTCGTAGGTGTACTGGGTGACCAGGCCGATGGCGTCGGTGGTGGAGGCCACGTCGCCGTTCTTGAAGTACGAGACCTGGTTGACCGCGCCACCGGGGCTGATGGTCTTCACCGGCAGGCCGGCGGGCACCACGCCGCCGTCGGCAGACGGGTAGGTGCTGGTGCCGTCGCTGTAGACGGTCGACGTGGTACGGCCGTTCGGGAAGCCCGGGACGGCTGGACCGGTGATCGCGGTCTGGTTACCCGCCGAGTCGTACGTGTACGACGTCAGGTAGGTGTTGTCGGTCGCGGACGAGGAACGGCCGTCACGCTCGGTCAGCAGCTGGTCGTTCCGCGGGTCGGCGGTGGTCAGCTGGGCCGTGGTGTCGTCCGGGTAGTACGTGTAGTACTCGGTGTTGCACTTGTTCGCGGCCTGGTCCTGGCAGGACGTCGAGGAGACGATGTTGCCGCGCACGTCGTGACCCGTGACGGTCATCGAACCGTTGGGGTCGGTCACGGTGTGCTCGAAGCCGGCCGTGTCGTAGCCGAAACTCGTCTTGTTGCCCAGGGCGTCGGTCTCGGTCAGCGCGCGGTTGCCGTGCGTGACGTCGTAGGTGTAGGTGAGCGTCGCGTTGGTCGGCGTGGTCACCGTCACCGTCTTCACCGGCAGCAGGCCGGAAGAGTTCTGCGCCGCTTCGAAGTGGGCGTCCACGTCGTCGGAGGACAGCTGCGAGCGGTAGAACGCCGCCTCGGCTATGGAGCCCTTGAAGTAGGTGGCGTAGCCGGTGTTGTCGGTGGTGCTGTGGTGCGCCTCGTCCGGCCAGTTGCCGCCGAGGAAGCCCGCGCCGACGTAGGTGTAGTTCTGACCGCTCATGGCGGCGGTGCCGGTCTGGGTGCCGACCAGGTTGCCGTCCAGATACAGGGACTGGCTGGTGGCGGACGTGGCGAGGGCCACGTGGTGCCACTTGTTGTCGGTCACCGCGGACGCGGACCCGATCGGCTTCGGGGAGCCGCCGGAGAAGTAGAACTCGCCGTACAGCTTGCCGCTGCTGCCCACGTAGAGGATCGGCGTGTACGACGTGGGTGTGGTGCTGCCGGTCAACGGGTCCTTCGACGCGGCGAAGAGCACACCGTTGGCTGTCGAGGTCTTGAACCACATGTCGACCGACTCGGCACCCGAACCCGGCACGGTGCCGCTGGGCAGTGCCACGTCGGAACTGGTGCCGTTGAACGACGCCGTGGTGTGGTCGCTGAACACACCGCTCGCGCCGAGCGTCACCGCGTTGTACGTGCCCTGGCCACCGTGCACTTCGTCGAGTGCCGTCGAGGCTCCCGCCGACTCACCGAAGCGGTAGTACTGGTTGGGGGCACTGCCCAGCACCGCCCCCCGGTAGGTGTTGCTGGAACCGGCGATGGTCGGCGGGTTGAGCTTCCAGACACCGCCGTTCTCGTCGGTCAGCTGGGTGACACGGGCGGCGTTGGTGTCGTAGGTGATGCCCGCGAACGCCTTGCCCGACGGACGGGTGATGGACGTCAGCAGCGGCGACGCCTTGGTGGCCGCGGTGTGGATCCGGGCGACCTGGTCGGCGGTCAGCGCGCGCGGGTAGAACGCGGCATCAGCGATGGTGCCGTTGAAGTAGGTCGGGTAGCCGGTGTCGTCCGTGCTCGAGTAGTGCGGCTCGTCCGGCCAGGTGCCGCCGAGGAAGCCGGCGCCGATGTAGGTGTGGTTCTGCAGCGCGCTGTGGTAGCCGTTGCTGTAGGAGATCATTCCGGACAGCGAGCCGACCTTGGCACCGTCGAGGTACAGGGTCTGGCTGGAGCCGGCGCCCGAGAGGACCACCTCGTGCCAGGCGCCGTCGTTGACGGCGGTGGTGCTGACGATCGGCTGGACGGCGTTGCTGTTCCAGAATTCCGCGTTCAGCTTGCCGTCGCTGCCGACGTAGATGCCCGGGGTGTACTGGCCCTGAGTCATGCTGCTGCTGATCGGCAGCGTGGAGTAGGAGAACAGCACACCGGAAGCCGCCGTGGTCTTGAACCACATCGACAGGGTCAGCTGGGTGGAGCTGGAGGCCAGGCTCGGCGGCAGCTCGACGTAGGAAGAGGAGCCGTTGAACTGGGCCGCCGTCGCGGTGGACCCGGCCAGCGGGCCGCTCTGGCCCAGCGTGACGTTGTTGTACGTCGCGTTGTCCGTGCCCTCGCTGTCACCCACCGAGCTGGCCGCGACGGTGCCGCTGGACTCGTTGAGCTGCCAGAGCGAGGACGCGCCGGCGTTCTCCACCTCGGTGCGGAACTGCGAGCCGTTGGCGTAGCCGTACGCAGTGCACTTGGTGGTGGACAGCGGCGAGCAGACCTGCGTCAGCTTGTCGCCGGTGTAGCCGTACGTCCAGGTCTGGGCGCTGTTGACGTTGTTCGGGTCGACCAGGTCGGTGACCACGGTGGCCACGTGTGCGGACGTCGCGCCGCTGGGCGTGGACCAGGTGAGGTTCAGGGAGCGGCCGGAGACCGCGGACTTCATCTTGGTGACGTGACCGGAGGTCCAGGTGAAGTCGACCGAACGGTTGTTGGCGTCCTTCACGGACGTGATGCCGTACACACCCGTGCCCACGGACTGGGTGAAGGTGTAGACGGTGTCGTCCTTGTCGGTCAGCGTGTAGCCGGTCGGCGAGGTCACCGACCGCAGCATCGCGAACCGGCCCGAGGGCGCGGAGAACGTACCGTCGGAGTTCTTGCCGAACCCGACCTCGGAGCCGTCCGGGTAGGTCATCACGACACCGGTCAGGGTGCCGCTCGCGTTCTTCTGCTCGGTGACCTTGGCGTCGAAGATGCTCGACCAGCCGGCACCGAAGGCTCCCGAGGTGCGGAAGTCACGGGAGTTGTAGTCACGCTCGACGTCGAGGCTGGGGCCGACGGTCGAGATGGAGGCGTCCGTGTCGGACGTCGTGTAGTTGCCGATCGTCGCGTCGTAGCCGTGGTCGCTGCTGTTCTGCGACAGCTCCGAGGTGATGAACGGCTGCGGCACCTCGGTGGTCAGCGCCGACGCCGGGGACACGGTCGAGTACTTGGTGCCGTCGTAGGCCTGGGCGGTCCAGCTGTACGTGGTGTTCCAGGTCAGCTTGCCCGCTGGGACGGTCCAGTTGGGGGTCGTCACCCAGCCGGAGTCCACGACCAGCGTGCCCGCGGAGTTGTAGACCTTGAAGTCGTACTGCTGCGCGACCGGGTTCTGCTGGAAGTCCGCGAACGCCTGCAGTTCGGGCGTGACGGTGGAGACGGAGGAGTTGTTCGCCGGGAAGGTCGCCTCGACCATCGGCGCGATGTCACCGGTGTAGTCGTACACGATGTACGGCTCGTCGCCCGGGTTGGCCATGGAGGCGAACTGCTTCCAGTGCAGGCTGTCCGTGGTCGTGGCGTAGATCGCCAGACCGTAGTCCGCGCTGGTGCCGCTGGCCCACTTCTGGATGGACGCCGTGTCCAGCGGCACCGTCACCCAGTCACCGCCGGTGGCACTGCTGGTGGTGTTCGCGCACGCGTGGGGCACCGAGGGCGTCACGCTGCCGATCGACGCGCCGTGCGCGGGACCGGGGTAGGTCATGGCGTCCGTGGGGTCCCACGCCGACGACGCCTGCGCGACGTTGAACGACTCGGGGGTACACGTCGACGCCCAGATGTCGTACAGGTGCAGGTTCGCCGAGACCATGGTCACGCCGGAGCCGTCGAAGCTGGTCCGCCAGTCCTGCACGAACGAGACCGCGGAGTGCGTACCGGAGTCGTAGGAGCCGACCTTCATGGTCTGCTCCTGCGAACGGTCCACCGGCGAGTAGCCCGACTCCGCGTACGTGGTGTGGACGTAGTCCCACACCGAGGTGTCCGGGTCCACCGTCACCGGGAACTTACGGGCCTTGGCGTGCAGCCAGGCGCTGTCGAGGGTCATCCGGAGCGCCGGCTTGCCGTGCTCGGTGATCAGCTCGTAGGTCACCGCGTGGGTGGTGGCGCGCTCGCCGGAGACCTTGTTGATCTTCGAGTCGAACGCGTACGCCGACGGGATCGACGCCACGCCCTTGCCCTGGGCGTCGCGCAGGTCCACCCCGCCGGACTTGTTGAGCTCGGCCGTCAGGCCCTTCAGTTGAAGCGGGAAGGTCCAGGAGTTGGCGGCCGTCGCCGAGTGGAGCACCAGTTCCTGGCGCATACCGACGGACGTCGAGGTCAGCTGCAGGTCGGTGTCGGGGAGGACCTTCGGGTAGGAGACCGTCGAGCCCTTGGCGGTACCGGCGACCGACGCGGCGCCGTCGAGCCCGAACGCGATGCTGTTGCCGTCCTTGTCGAACGACGCGAGCTTCTGGTCAGAGGCCTTCGGAGCGAAGGCGACGTCCATGGCGTTGGACTTCTCGTCGAAGCGGCCGTCAGAGCCGCGGGCGACGTCCGTGTCGATCTGCTGCCAGTCGCCCTTGGAGTCCTTGTAGTTCAGCGGGAACGGCGAAACCTTCCGGCTGAACGAGCCGTCGGCGTTGCGGTAGTACGTCGAGTGCGCCGTCGATTTGGCGGCCACGCGCTTGCTCGTCCGGGCGTTGAAGCCGCGGAACGAGGCGCTCTTGCCCGCCTTCACCGTGGACCGGTGCGCCTGGTAGGCGGCCAGCTCGCCGCGGCCCTTGCCCGGCTTGTGGCCCGCGCCACGGTGCGCCTCGGTCGCGGCGGCCGACACATGGTGGCGCCGGCCGGCCGCGGTGCCGGACTGCTGGTGCGGCAGCTTGCCCCAGTTCGGGTCGGTGAACCACGACGCAAGTGAGGACAGGCTGAGGCTGGGCAGCTGGATCCGGCCCAATTCCATGCCTTCGGCGAGGGCCTGATCGGTGGTCAGCATCAGCGCCAGCGCGGTGAGCACCAGCACGGCTATGGAGCGCCGCGCCCTACGGGCACGACGTGCGGGCCGCGCGGTGCGCTGGGGGCGTAGACGGCGGCTGGGCGGCCACAGAGGCACGGCTAGGACTCCAGTTATTAAGAGCGACATAAAAACGCTCTGATCTTGCCTTCCGTGAACGACCTGTGGGCGCTTTCAAGAGCTGATCTTGTGCAGAGCTTGACCGATCCTTGCCGAACCTGACCGATTTGCTGTTCGGCGCCCCTTCGCAACTTGTAAACCGCTTTGCCTGACCGTCACACATCCTGGATCCTTTCTTCATTCTTCGGTGATCGATGTGAAGTGTGCGGTTCCGTCTCCGCGGCCCCGTCCGGTCAGCCCGGGCCCAGGGGGCACCCCTCTGGCAGCGAGGCGCCGAGCGTCATGGAGGCCGGGCGATGGAGTCGATGGCAGCGCCGGCGCGGGCGTGCACGCTCAGCCACGGGTCATCCGACAGCCCGTCGGAGCACAGCCGTTGGGGCGTACTCGGTCAGGGTGCGCGGTTCGCGGTGCTTGGCGCCGAGGCGGCGCGTACCCATCGACCACCGACCCCGACACCGCGCGCGAGTGGCTGGCATGGACCACGGCTGGGCTGGAAGGACCGTTCTTACTTCTGCTCTTACCAGAGATGTACGCGAGCCTCGTTGCGGACCTCGACCTCCGCCGGCAGCCCGGCAGCCCGGCAAAGGCTTCGCCGGCGGCGCGGGCCAGGACGCCACGGCACGGCCCGGGCCACCTCGGCTGCCGCCTGCGGACCGCTTGGAGGTCAGGGCCTCGAGAGTGGGCGCTCGACGCGCTCGTCGCCTGCCGCGCAGCCCGCCGAAAGTTTTTTGGAGATCTCCGTCCGAAGGCGATGAGTTCCATCGCGGTGCCCCGTCTGACACTGTGAAGCAACCACGAGTGACGGAGGAACCTTAGATGCGCACCCTGATCAGCACTGCCTTCATCTCTCTCGATGGCGTCGTGGAGGCTCCGGGCGGCGAGCCCGGTTACCGGAACTCCGGCTGGACCTTCAAGAACGTCGACTTCCTGGCCGAGGCGTTCGAGATCAAGGGCCGGGAGCAGAAGGAAGCCAGCGCGATGTTGATGGGCCGGGTCAGCTACGAGGCGTTCAGCCCGGTATGGCCGAACATGGAGGATTTCGCCGACTACAAGGTGATGCCCAAGTACGTTGTCTCCACCACGCTCACCGAGGACGACCTGGTGTCGAACTGGGGCGAGACCACGATCCTGCGCTCGCTCGACGAGGTCGCCGCGCTGAAGGAGACCGAGGGCGGCCCGATCATCGTCCACGGCAGCGCCACCCTGAACCAGAGCCTTTCGGACGCCGGCCTGATCGACCGCTACCACCTGCTCGTCTTCCCGCTCCTGCTCGGCGCGGGCAAGCGTCTGTTCAGCGCTACGGACAAGGACACCCAGAAGCTGAAGCTGGTCGAGCACGAGGCGTACGCCAACGGCCTGCAGAAGAACGTATTCGATGTCGTCCGTTGACAAGGCACCCACACCCGCCCTGCCGTCGCGTCTCCGGACGTGACACCCGCTGGAAGCACGCAGGCAAGATCACTACGACATGACAGGCAGAACATCGCACATGACTGCACCAGTGAAGGGCCCCGCCAGCTACTTCCCCTCGATCGAGAAGAAGTACGGCCGCCCGATCGCGGAGTGGAAGGACCTCATCCGCGCCTCGCCCCTGACCAAGCACATGGAACTGGTCACCTGGCTCAAGGCCGAACACGGACTCGGCCATGGCCACGCCAACGCCCTCGTCGCCCACACTCTCGCCGAAGCCGACGGAACCTGATCCGGGTGCAGGTTCCGTGGGATGCATGCTCGATCGCCCGGTTCCGGGGCGCGCTCGCGGCGCTCCCTCACGGCCGGTAGACCATACCCGGCCGGGGCTTGGCAGGGGCGAGCAACTGCGACACCGTGACGATGGTGTAGCCGCGCTGTTCGAGCGCCTTGATGATCCCCGGTACGGCGGGCACGGTGCCCTTGTGCAGGTCGTGCAGCAGGATGATGCCGTCGCGGTGCGTCTGGTCGAGCACTCTCTTGGTGATCAGAGCCGAGTCGGTCGTCTCGTAGTCCTTGGCCGTGACGCTCCACAGCACCTGCGCCAACCCCAAGTCCCGGCAGAGCCCGGCCACCTTGCGGTTGGTGCGGCCCTCCGGCGGACGCATCAGGACGGGCCTGGTGCCTGTGATCCTCTCGATGGCGTCCTGTGTACGGGTCAGTTCCCGACGGGCGTCGTCCTCGTCGAGGTCTGTCAGCCTCCTGTGGTTCCAGGTGTGATTGCCGATCTCGTGCCCCTCGTCCGAGATGCGTCGCAGGATGTCGGGGTACCTCGCGATGTGGCCCTTGCCCTGAACGAAGAACGTGGCGTGCAGCCCGTCCAGTTTGAGGATGTCCAGCAGCCTGGGGGTCGTGGGGCTGGGGCCGCCGTCGAAGCTGAGGGCCACGCACTTCGCCTTGCGGCAGTCGACGTTTGCGGCCACCGATCCGGACGCCTCTGCTCGGGCGGCGCGCGGCGAGGTGTGATCGTAGGTCGTGACCGTCAGGGCCAGAGTCAGCGCGACGGCAAGCACGGCGGCCACCACTGTCGGGGCGGCGATGAGCAGGCGAGAGCGTCTTGTGCGCGTGATGAAGGGCATGCGAGATCCTTCTTCGGATGGAGTTCCCGGGTTACCGCGTGTGGGCGGGAGCCGGCCTCGCGGCGGGGTCCTGAAGCCGCATGTCGAGGGTCAGGCGATGCCTCAGCAGCCGTCCGAGCCGACGCTCCACCGTTGCGTGGATGAGCAGGGACAGCCCCAGCACGCAGAAGACGGACGGGGGCAGTCGGAGTACGGCGTACCAGTAGGCCGGGAAGAGCCGTGCGATGCGGGAGACGGTGAACTGTGCGGGAGTCCGCCCCCAGCAGCTCATGCAGATGACGAAGCCGCTGATGACGAAGAAGAACTCGACGCCGAGCCAGCCGTAGCGCCTGATCTCATGCAGAAGCGGCGCGAAGTTGATTCAGTCGGTGGGCAGGGGCGAGCGGCTGACACGTATCTTCGACTGGCCGTGCGGGCGCTTCTCCCAGTCCTCCATGAACCGCGCGTGCAGACCGTGCCGCCGCGCCAGATCCAGGAGCGTCTCGGTGCGGTAGTAGAAATCCTCGCGCAGTACCTGGTGTTCGGTGCCCTCGGTGCGGTCGAAGGTGAAGTCGAAGAACCCGGTGTCGGTCAGCACGCGGCCGACGTGCGCCAGGCACTGGTCGATGACCTCCAGCGGCGAGTGGGAGAAGACGCTGTGCGCGTGGACGACATCGAAGTGGTCATCGGGCAGGAAGTCCAGGGTGAGGTCGCCGGTGATGGTCAGATGCGGCAGCTTGTCCTGGAGACGGCGCTCGACGAGGGTCTTCTTGGCGGCCACCAGGATGTCGGGTGAGATGTCGATGCCGTAGTAGTTGCCTGTGTCGAGATGGCTGATGAAGCGCCAGCCGCCGCGCAGGTTGCCGCAGCCTATGTCGAGCATGCGGTGGTCGGGGCGCAGTCCGTGTTCGACGAGGTAGTCGAACTGCATCTGCCCGAGCGCCAGCCAGCGGTCGTGGGTCTTGCTGCCGACCGCGGCTTCCGGGTTGCGGCGGGTGTCCGAAGCCATCACGGCGCGGTAGTAGCCGACGTGATCGGGGTGCTTGAGGCGCAGCCACGCGTCCCGGCCGGCCCGGCGCAGGTACGGGATGACACGGCCGGGGTGGCGCAGGGCGTAACCGGTCTTGTGGGTGAGGGCGGCGCGGTTGTTGCGCAGCTTCTTCGGTGACTTGGCGTCGGCGGGCATGGCGAAGCGACCTCCGTGCGAAAGGGGATCCCCGTGAGGGGTGAAGGGAGAAAAAGGGGATGAAGGCGAAGTGCCCCGATGGGGTCGCCGAGGTCAGACCCGGCGACGCAGGAGCAGCACGGTGACGACCGTGAGCACAGCGGCGAGACCGCCGAGGACGGCGGTGTCGGTCCACTGGAAGGTCCAGTAGTCACCGGCCGGGTTGGCCTCGTAGAAGCGGGCGACGTACCCGTGTGCCGCCATGCACTCCTTGAGCTGGGCGCCCGACGGGAAGGGGCAGTTCAGTACGTCGTCGTGACGGCCGGTGGCGGTGATCAGGCCGTAGTCGCCGGTCGACCACTTCTCACCCATCGGCGGTTTGGGGGTGCTGCCGGCGCTGACGTAGGTGTCCGGCGGGACCAGCAGCCGGGCCCGGTGCGTCCACTCCAGCAGGAGCGTCATCAGCCCCGTCACCAGCAGGGTCAGGACCATCGCCGCAAGCACCCGGCGGGCCAGCAGACCCAGCAGGGTGCCGGCCGCCAGGCCGAACAGGGCGGCCGCGACGACGCGGGGGCCCGAGCCGCTCAGGGCCGTGTTGTCGTACCAGAACAGGCCGTAGCTCCGGTCGGCGGCCGGTCGCCACCACCAGGCGAACACTCCCGCGAGCAGGCCGGAGAGGACGATCGTGGTCACCGCGGCCAGGGCGAATCGGGAGGCGAACCACTGGCCGCGGCTCACGCCCTGGGCGAGGATCATGCGGTGTGTGCCCAGTTCCCGGTCGCGGCCCAGGAGTGGGGCGCCCCAGAAGACACCGATGACGACGGGCAGGGCGATGTTCAACGCCCCGAGGTACTTCAGCGGCTCGACGTCCAGCAGCAGGGGCAGACCGGTGTCGGACCGTGTGCAGTACAGCGGCCCGGTGGCGCAGTGGTCGAACAGTCCGCTGTGCAGGGCGTCCAGCATGCCCGAGCGGTAGTACGCGGCGATTGCCGCAGCGGCGACCAGGGCGGCCGCCCCGATGCCGGCCGACACGCGCTGCTGGCGCCATGCGAGCCAGAGGGAGCCCTTCACGCCGCCGCCTCCGTCCAATCGGCGGGGGCTCGGTGACCCGGCTCACCGGCCTGGAGGTAGCCGAGCAGGATGTCCTCGAGGCCGGGCCGTTCGACGTGCCAGTCGCCGCGCAACGGTCCACGCTGCCGTATCAGAGCGGTCAGTTGCCTGCCGCCGGTACGGCTCCGCACGACGGTGTGCTGTCCGGCCAGGGTGTCGGCCTGGCCGGCGGGTCCGACCAGCACCGCATGGCTCCCGCGCAGTACCTCGACGTCCTCGCTCAGCTCGACGCGGCCGTCCCGCAGTACGAGCACCCAGTCGCAGGTCTCCTCGAGTTCGGGCAGGACATGCGAGGACAGCACGATGCTCATGCCGCGCTCCACGGTCTCGGCCATCAGCTGCGCCATGATCTCGCCTCGTGCCACGGGGTCCAGGTCGGCCAACGGCTCGTCGAGAAGCAGGAATTCGGGTCGCTTCCCCAGTGCCAGGGCGAGCGCGACCCGAGTGCGCCGCCCGGGGGACAGCTCGCCGACGCGGGCGTGGAGCGGGATGTCGCCCTCGCGGACGATCCGCTCGGCGGTCGTCCGGTCCCATGAGGAGTTCAGCTTCTCGCCCATCAGCAGGGTGTCCGCAACGGTGAAGCGCGGGTAGAGCGGCTTGTCCTGGGTGAGCAGCGCGACGCGGGCGCGGGCCTCCGATGTGCCGGGTACGGCGCCCAGCACACGCAGCTGCCCGGACGCGGGCCGCAGCAGGCCCCCGGCCAGGTGCAGCAGTGTGCTCTTACCGGCGCCGTTGCGTCCGACGAGTGCGGTGATACGACCGCCGGGCACGGTGAACTCGCAGTCCCGCAGGGCCCAGCCGCCCCGCCTCCGGTGCCGGAATGCCAGTCCTGTGGCGCACAGCGCGGCCGACGCGTCAGGCCCGGTCATGCGTCCTCCTTCTTTCGTTCCCGGTCGCCCGGGGTTTTGCTGTCGTGCCCGTTCTCGCAGGCGTCCAGGGCGGCTGTGACCAGGGCGAGGACATCGGCCCGCTCCAGTCCCGTGGCCCGCGCGCGGGCCACCCAGTCGGTGACCTCCCGGCGCAGCGGGGAGTCGTTCTCCGCGCCGGGCCGGGCGAGCGACCGCGTCACGAAGGTCCCGAGGCCACGGCGCAGTTCGACCAGACCGGCCTGCTCCATGTCGCGGTAGGCCCGCAGCACGGTGTTGGGGTTGACGGCGGTCGCCGCCACCACCTCCCTGGCCGTGGGCAGCTTGTCCCCGACCTGCAAGGTGCCCATCCGGAGCGCCCGTTCGGTCTGCTCGACGATCTGCACGTAGGCCGGCACGCCGCTGCCGCGGTCGATCCGGTAGTCGATCACGTCGCCTTCCTCGGCTCCACCAGGCTTGTATTAATGAATTAACGGAAGCATGGTGGATGTCCGGCAGCCATGTCAAACTCGACGGCAGAACAGGTGGACGAGTAGTCCCTATGTGGCTCACAGGTCGTAGGCGACCAACGAGCGGGTGACAGGTGCGCCGAAACGTTGCCTGTTGGGGCACTGGCTTCAGCTGCGCATCATCGACATCAGCAGCCCGTGGGTCTCGTCGTCGGCGGCGACCACCAGCCCACGACCCGCCTCACCGATCGGGGCACCGTCGATCCCGGTGATGACGCAGCCGGCAGCACGGCACAAAGCGATGCCGGCCGCGAAATGCACGCTCCTGGAGAGGCCGCTTCCATCGGTGACATACGCGGCGCGCTTGCCGGCAGCGACCCAGGCCAGCGCCAGCGTCGTGGATACGACGCGAGGCCGGAAACGTTCGACGAACTCAGGGCGGGCCAGCAGCTCCACGGCTCGGAAGCCGGGCGCGTTGGGGAACGGCGGATCCAGGTTGACGTCCACCAATCGGGTAGCGGGCGAGGGCGTCAGTAGTGCGTCGTCGGCCCCGTCATGCCGCACCCAGGCGGTCTCGCCGTCGGTGAAGAAGACCTCGCGGCTGAACGGGTCGGCCACCGCCGCCGCCCCATCGCGCAAGGCCACGTTGACGGCTACCAGCATGTTGCCGACGGCGTAGTTCAACGTGCCGCACAGAGGATCCACCAACCACTGGCGTACACCATCGGGGGCACCTTGTTGCCCGCCTTCCTCGCCGAGCACCGCATCATCGGGCCGTGCGGCACGGATGACGCCGAGGATCGTCCTCTCGGCCTCCACATCGGCGGCGGTGGCAAAGTCCCCGGAACCTTTGTCGATGCGGTTGAGCCGCTGGCCGTACATCGCGCGGACCACGTCCGCACCAGCACGCGCCCCGGCTATCGCGACCGCAGCATCGTCGGAACTCGCGTATGAGTCGATCATGCCGTGCAGATTAGGGTCGTCCTGGACCGGAAACGAGGAAGAAGTGGCGCCACCCGGCAAGTAATCGCCGGATTTCCGCGAGGAAGCCGTCCGGATCGCGTTGAGGTCGGCAGCACCGACGAGGTGCGCCGGGCCTGGTGTCGCCGGGCTGGTGATCGCCGCCGGACGAGGTCGCCACCGTCGGCGAGCCGGTGGCGCCCCTGTCTCCTGGTGGGGGGATGTCGTCCTTTCGGGATCTCTTGCTTCCTGGGCGCTGGGGAACGTCGCTGCGGGTTCCCGTGAGGTCAGGACCAGGGAGAGGCAACCGCCCAGGTGGTCTACCGCCGGCTCGACACCGACTGCCTCATGCACCTGGGCGTGGACGCGCTGACCTCGATCATCCGCTGAAGGACGCGTTGACTGAGCGGTCCGAGGCGGAGCTCACCGGTGGCGCCATGCGTCTTCACGCCCGCCCTGGGGCACGGTATCCGCTCGCGGCGTCTCGGGCTCCCAGCGCAGCAGGTCGCCCGGCTGGCACTCGAGCACCTCGCAGAGCGCGGCGAGCGTCGCGAAGCGCACCGCCTTGGCGCGGCCGTTCTTGAGTACCGCCAGGTTGGCGGGCGTGATACCGACGCGGTCCGCGAGCTCGCCCACGGACATCTTCCGCCTGGCCAGCATCACGTCGATGTCGACGACGATCGGCATCAGATCACCTCGTCCAACTCGGCCTGCATCTGCGCCGCTTCGACGTCGCGCGCGACGGCCTGGGCGAGCAGCATCCGCAGCACGAGGACGATGAGAGCAACTCCCAGGATGGCCACGCCAACCCCGCCCATGATGATGGTGACGCCCGGGTCGTCCCGCTGGCCCGGCGCATTGATGACCGTGACCGCGAACCACACGAGGGCAGCCGCCACGATCGCGCCGATCACGACGTCCACGTACCGGAAGGCGGCGTGGGAGAACACGGTTCCGCGTCGCACCATCGTCACCAGCCGCCATACGCAGACCACGACGACCTGGGCCGACACCATGCCCAGAATCGTGATCAGGCGCAGCGGAGTCAGCGGGAGCGACCCGTCCTCCGGGTCGGTGGCCAACGCCCACACCATCGATGCCTGCACGAACACGGTGCCGGCGAGCACCACCACGAGCACGGCGCGCAGCGCACCCACTGTCAGCTTTCCCATGACCCATCCTCCCATCGAATTGCGATGGGAATCTATCGAATCTCGATAGCTGAAAGCAAGGGGCCCGGGATGGAGGATGGGCGGCGGTCTCGCACCGTGGTGGGACGCCACCGCTCCCTCCCCTGGCATGGCGTTCACGCGAACCGTCTTCATCTTGGCGAGGTCGGACCACGGACCCACCGGCTCTTCGCCTCTATCGCGCAGCTCGGCTGCGGCCGACCGGTAGGAGCCGTCCCCGGCAACACGGCAAACTCGTGCGCCATCTCGTGCTTGGCAGTCAGGATGGCTGGACTTGGTCGAAGAGGGCGAGGGCTTCGGCGGGGTCCGGGCTCACCAGGCGCTCCAGACCAGCCGTCGTGATCTTCGCCCACCTGCCGGCCCGTGCCCACATCTGTTCCTCGAAGTCGCGGACGACCTTGTCCAGATCTCCAGAGCAGGTGGCGATGGACTCGGCGAGTTCGGCGCCTTCCAGCATCGCGAGGTTCGCGCCCGCCCCCAATGGGGGCATCAGGTGGGCGGCGTCGCCCAGTAGCGTCACCCCGGGGACGTGGGCCCAGGTGTGGGACACGGGCAGGACGTAGAGGGGGCGGTGGACGAAAGCGGTGCCCTGGCGGAGGAGGTCGAGGACGGGCGCGGCCCAGCCGTCGAACAGTGCCAGCAGACTCGATCGCACGGCCTCGGCGTCTTCCAGGTCCAGGTTCGCGTGCCAGTCCAGCGGAGCGCGGAACTGGGCGTACACCTTGACGTGGCCGCCGCTGTTGCGTTGGGCGACGAGCTTTCGGTTCACGCCGTACACAGCCACGGAGCCGTCGCCGATCAACCGGGCGAGGTGAGGGTGGCGGGTGTCTACGTCGTCGAGGGAGGTCTCGATCGTGGTGACGCCGGTGTAGTGCGGCGTCACCGATGAGACTGCCGGGCGGGTCCGGGACCAGGCGCCGTCCGCGCCGACCACGAGGTCGAACGTCTCCTGTCGCCCGTCGGCGAAATGGACGAGTACGCCGTCCCGGGTCCCCGGCACCACCTCTGTCACGCCACGCCCCCACTGGACGTCGAGAGGGCCGAGCAGCAGGTCACGGAGTTGCCCGCGGTCGATCTCGGGATTGGCCCGGTCGTCTGGACGGGGTCGCCAGTCGCGCAGGACGGTCCCGTCCGTGTCCAGGATGCGCATGGCCTGCCCCTCGGGACGGGACAGCGCCTCGTACTCCGCCAGCAGCCCGGCCTTGTCCAGTGCGAGCTGGCCCAGCCCTTCGTGCAGGTCCAGCGTGCCGCCCGGGGGGCGGGCGTCGGGGGCGGGATCACGTTCGAGGATGGTGACGGGGTAGTCATGGCGGTGCAGGACGCGGGCGAAGGTAAGGCCGCCGGGGCCGCTCCCGACCACTGCGATGCGGTGTCTCATGTCGATACACTGTATTTCTCCTTTACAGTGTATCGCAACAGTACGATGTCACCATGACTGTGTGGGACCGGCCGGAGCCGCCGACTCGCCCCGTGCCGCTCGACCGGGAGCGGATCGTCGCCGCCGCCATCGCGCTGGCCGATGAGGGCGGCTTGGAGGCGGTGTCGTTGCGCAAGGTCGCCGCCCGGCTGAACGCCGGCCCGATGCGGCTGTACGGATACATCTCCACGAAGGAAGAGCTGTTCGACCTCATGGTGGACGAGGTCCAAGCCGAGATCCTCCCCGAGGAGCAGCCCGGTGACTGGCGGGAGGCGCTGTGCATCCTCGCCCACCGCACCAGGCAGGCCGTTCTCCGTCACGAATGGCTGGCCGACCTGCTCGGCGGCCGCCCGAGCCTGGGCCCGAACGGCCTCGCCGTGACCGAGGCCACCCTGGCCGCCCTCGACGGCCTCGCCGACATCGACACCGTCATGCGCGCCGTGGAGACTGTCAGCGCCTACTTCACCGGCGCGATCAGGCGTGAGATCGCGAACCTGCGGGCCGAGCGCGCCACGGGCCTGTCCAAGCGCGACTGGCAGCGCGCCCACGGCCCGCATGTGACGCGAATGTTGGCCACGGGCCGCTTCCCGGCGCTGGCCAGGGCCGTGTACGACGGCACGGACGTGGACGCCGAGGCATCCTTCGCGACCGGCCTGGACTGGGTCCTCGACGCCGTGGCCGCCAAGCTCACCCGGCCGCCGGCGTGACGCTCAACTCCTGCCGGATGCGAGCGAGGTCGGGCCGTTGTCCACGGGCCGTGCGAACTTGCGCCGCCACCACTGCATGACCTTGGTGTTGCCATCGCAGTGCCGGGAGCGTCTGCTCCTCGAGCGCCCGCGGCCCGCGACTCCCGCAAGCACGCCGTGGAGGAAGCCGCCGGCCAGGAGACCGAGGCGTAACCGTGGCGGACGGCCGCCTGGACCAGCTTCGGCCCCAGTCGGTCGAGCTTGAGGAAAGCCTCCTGGCGCGGAGGTCCGTCTCCGTTGCTGCCGAGTCGTGCCCGGCAGCAAGGAAACGTCAGGGTTCAGCCCTGAGCCTCAGCCGGTACGTTGAACGTGATCCAGGTGTCAGGTGGCAGATCTGGGCGCTCCGGTACCGGCCTGCGCGCCTCAGTCCATACGTCGCCGGCGATCTCGGTAGCAACGCGGCGCCAGAATCCGACTGCGGCGACATTGCTCTCCTGGAAGGCGACTTCCCACGGCCCCGGATGTTTCGCCACGACCTCTTGAACGGCTCGCAGCCCGATCCCCGTCCTGCGTGCGCCGCGGACCACGAAGAAGCTGCTCAGCACGCGCGTCGGAGCAGTCAGGCTGCGGACGAAAGCGAGACCAACGGGGGATGCGCCACTGGTCAAGAGATAGGGCGCCCAGTCGGCCTGCGCGAATGCGGCTTGGAGCCGATCGCTCCGAAAGGTTCCGTCGGGGTTGGGCAGAGCACCGCTGAACTCCGACATGTCGTGTCGGAAGAGCAACCAGAGACGCTCCAGTATCGGTTGGTCGGCCGCATCGGCGAGGCGCACGGATACGTCGGTCATGAGTCTCCTTCAGGTTGCATGTTCCATGGCGTTTGGGCCCTCTTGGGCTCGGCGAGTGCGGCACGATCGCGGAGGGTGCCCGTTGCGTCGGTGGGCGAGCCCGGACATGAAAAAAGCCTCCCTGGCGGGGGCGATGCCCGGCCGGGAAGGCTTGACTACTGACAGACAACTTATCAGGTTCCCCAATGCGCCTCCGCCCTGGAGGTCGGGTCAACTCGGTTGATCTCAGCGGCGTACTGAGACTTGTCCCGTAACTGGTCTTCGAATGGGCATGGCCCAGGTCGGTCGCCGTGCGGCACCCTCGTCCATCCGGCGAGGGCGAGGTTGTGCAGGTGGGCGATGCCGCCAACAGAACCCGGTCCTCCAACTGCAGCCCACAGGACCGGCCCTTGCGGACCGGGTCCGCGCCCTGCCACAAAAAGATCACGGCATCGTGTCCAGCGAGCCATGGGGGGCAGCCGACAGAGGCCGGACCGGGGATACCCTCGGACGATGTCGAATCGGGCGGTAGCAGCTGGAGTAGGTCTCGCACGGGTGATGGCGCACTGCGGGGGCAGCCCATCAGCAGCCGTGCACTATCTGGCGGGTGCCATCGCCTCCGCTCCTGAGAACCCCGAGCCCTATGCGGTTCTTGCCGAGTTGTGGAGGGACAAGCCGTCAGAGCTGGCCGAAGTCGTCCAGGGTGCCGACTCCTTGAGGACGGTACTGGCGCAGTCGTACATCAGCTTCCTTCGGGACGACATGGACGGCGCGGCGCTGGCGATCGGATCGGTCACGGGTGTGCGGCCCGACATCGCCTGGGCCAAAGCCCCCTGGTTCAGCGATGCACGATTTCTCGGTGTGGTCAGTGCCGATGCTCTGGCCGAGGCCGCCATGCGGACGATGGACTATGGCCGTGATCTGGACACCGAAAGCATGCGGGAACGATTTCGGCCCTGGTTCGAAGCCATCGACGTGGTCTCTGCCCGCCAGCCGGTGCCGGAGGCGTTGGCCAAGATGGCGATCTTGCTCCGGGCATGCGGTCTCACCGATGCGTCGTTTGCCCTCTGCGACCAGGCGGACTCCGTTGAGCGGATCATGCTGACGGAAGTAGTGCGAGCGGGCACGTGGCGCAAGCTGGGGGATCTTCAGCAGACCGTGGCGGCGTTCGAGCGGGCTCTTGCCCTAGAACCGGCCAACTGGTCGCTCTATCTCGACCTGGCCGATGTGCGTGCCGAGCAGGGCGACTTCACCTCTGCGGTCCGGCTGATCGATCAGGGGACGACGTACGAGCCGGCTGAGCTCTCACTTCGCGCGGCCGGGGCCGCCTACCGTGCACGACTGACCGGCTCGCGTGCCGATCTGAGCGAACTCATCGAACTGGCGCCGAATCTGCCGAACGACTCGTACCGGGACCTGCTGATTGATCACGCGTGTGCTGGTCCCGCGCTGCCGGCCGAACTCGTGGCTGCGGCCCGGCGCATCCAGAACAGCTGAGGCTCCGCTCCCCCACGAGCAGCAGCGCCAGCCGGCAAGTGCCCAGCATCGCGACCCAAGCCCAGGTTCCCGCGCGACCGCCACGTCAAGGACGACGGCATCCACGCCATGCTTGGCACCGCCCGCCTACACAACCGCTCTCGGCCGCATGACTCCCCAAGTGCAGGGGGATCCACCTGCTGCAGTCGAAGATCAGTTACGGGACAAGTCTCAGGCGCCGAAGCCTTCACGTTCGCGGTCCCAGTTGCCGGGGCCCGCGCCCTGGAACGGCTGCCGTGACCACATGGTCCGCCTCCCCGTTCGAGGCGGGCGGCCCGGCGGTCACCGGGGACTGGGCCGACGAGACGACCGCCCCGGCACCTGGCGTGACTGGGTCGGGCTGTATGTCAGCGATGAACGGGGCGTCATCCGATGACCTGCCCGGCGGTGGTTCGCTGGCGGGCCGGAGGCGTGTCAGCGGGTGCTGCGCAGGACGGCCCATGTGCCCCAGCCGGCTTCGGACTCGGTCGCCTGCCAGGCGCCGGGCAGGGCTGTGGCGACGGCAGTGGCGGGAAGGTACAGCGGGCCGTCGCTGCCGAGCTGGTTGATCCACAGCAGTACTCCGTCGTGTGTCAGGACGCGGGCGGTCTCGGCAGGGAACAGCAGCATGTCGATCGCGGCGATGACGGAGACGGAGGAGTCCGGCAGCGGCAGTGCGCTCGCGTCGGCCTGGACGCGTACCGGTGAGCGGCCATGGGCCTCCTGCAACATGCGTAGCGACAGGTCCACGCTGATCACCTGCGGGAAGACGGTACTCAGCAGGGGGGTGAACAGGCCGGTGCCCGAACCGAGTTCAAGGCAGGGGCCCGTAGGCAGTGGCCCTCCACGGGTGAGCGCGTCGCGCAGGGGGTCGTCGCGGCCGGTGGCGCGGGTGGTGTCCCAGTCGGTGGCGAGCTGGTCGAACTGCGCGGCGATGAACTGGGCTGTCTCAGCCGTCCAGGGCCGCCGTCCGGCAGCCAGGTCATGGGCGAAGGCCCGTAAGACGTCGGCGGTGCCGGGCGGCGGAACCGGTTTGCCGTCCGGGCTGGGCAGGACGCGCGGCAAGATGGCAGTCACAGAGCTACTCCAGCATGTCGACCCCGGTCAACGGATCGGCCCGTGGGCAGAATCGGCCCTCCACCCACGGGTGGAGGCCGCACTTCAGTGGTGGTTCCCGCCGTGCGTGTCCCCTGCCGGGTGCCCATGCTGCAGATGACCGGTGTGATCGTGGCCGGTGTCGGGTGGGCCGCCCATCATGCGGAGCATGGACAGCCCGCCGGTGCGCAGGAAGCGCACCAGGAGCACTGCGGCCAGGAGGAGGAAGGCGATGTTGAGCCAGGTCGTGTAGTTCCAGCTCACGCCCTCCGTGGGGATCTTCGCGTCGGCCTGGTCGGGGATCAGGCCGAGCCCGCCGAAGGCGAATTCGACGATGTACCCGGCGACGACCATCGCGAGGTAGAAGGTGCCGAGCAGGAAGGCGGCCGTCTTGGCGCCGTAGTACTTCCGGTAGATGTTGAGGATCGGCAGGATCAGCAGGTCGGCGAAGATGAATGCGACCACGCCGCCGAAGCTGATGCCGCCCTTCCACAGCACCACCGCCAGCGGCACGTTGCCGATGGAACACACGAATGAGGCAATCGCTACCAGCGGGCCGACGATCGGGCCCCACAGCTTGGCAGCGAGAGGGTGGCCTTCGAAGAAGAAGCCGCGCCAGAAGGAATCGGGAACCCAGGCGGCAATGGCACCGGCGATGAGCAGGCCAACGATCAGGTCGCGCAGGATCGCCGCCCACTCCATGACGAAGACATGCGAGGTCGAGGTGAAACCCTCGCGGGAGAACAGGCGCCGGGCGAAGGAGCCCTCACGGTGAACGGACATGTCCATCGCGGCGTGGCCCTCCATCGAGCCGGCCAGCCCGCGTTCAGCCTGCTCGCGGGCAGTGTGCAGGAGTCTGTCCCGCAGGAAGAGGCGGAACAGGACCGCCAGCAGGATGATCATGATCGGGCCGCCGAAGAATTCGGCGGCGGTGAACTGCCAGCCCATCAGCAGGGCCAGGATCACGCCGAGCTCGACGACCAGGTTGGTGGAGGCGATCTCGAAAGCCATCGCAGCGGTGAAATTCGCGCCTTTGCGGAACAGTGAGCGGGCCAGCGCGACGGCTGCGTAGGAGCAGGATGAAGAGGCCGCGCCCAGTCCGGCGGCGACGGCGAGTGTGCGGGGCCGGTCATCGCCCAGGAGCGAAACCACGGTGGACTTGCGAACCACGGCCTGGACGACAGCGGACAGCGCGAAGCCCAGAACCAGGGCCCAGGTGATCTCCCAGGTCATGGACCCGGCAATCGACAGTGCGTGCAGTACGGCGTGCATCTGTGAAGCCTTCCTTCCAAGGTGCGGACCGCCGCCCACAGACACGCCCTCTGTGGGTGCGCGTTCGCCGGACCAGCTTGCCACCAGTTGCCGGAGGTGGGCAGCTCGGCGTGGAAGGGCAGGTCCGGGGCGCCGCTGTCGTCGCACCATTGCGTGACGGCGGCGACCTGGCGGATCAACCGCCGACGAAAGAAACGGCACCGAGATCGCCTTGCTCCCGATGAGTTGGTTGTCTCGGTCGGGAGGTGGACCTGTGCGCGCCGGCAGACTCACCGCTGCGACAGCACCCGGCTTCGTGCTTACGCCACCAGGCCGGGTCCCGCACCTGGCGGGCTCGCGATCCGCCCTCGGGGTCCGGCGGCCGAAACGTCGGACATCTCATGTCGTCGGCGGGTCGAGTTGAGCCGCCGACGATCGGGAGCCGGGGCTCCTGTGCTTCGCCGCACGGTTGAGGGAGGCGGTAGCGTCCTCGGCATGCTGGACGGTCCTGATGTGTCGGTGGCTCTGCGAGGCGGAGTGTGTACTCGCTCCCGTACCTGGAAGTTCGTGCGCTGGTTCGCCGACGCATGGACGAGCCGTCCGGTGGTGCCGGAAGACGGCTGCACCGCAGAGGAATTGGCGGCTGTGGAGGCTGATCTCGGCTTCGAGCTGCCGGCCGCTTTGAGTGAGGGGTACGCGCTCATCGGCCGTCGGGACGACCTGACCCGGCAACAGGACCCTCTGGTCAAGCCAACTGGCCTCTACATCGATGACGCCCTCGGCGGCGTCCTGGTCTTCCGCCGCGAGAACCAGGACTGCGCCTTCTGGGGAATTCCGCTCGCCCAGATCGAGGAGGACGACCCACCGGTGGTGGTGGCATCACATCAGGGTTGGATTCCCTTTCTCGACCGGATGTCCCTTGCGTGGGTCGAACTGGTGCTGAGCGAGTCGCTCTTCGCGGCGGACAGTCTCTATGACGCCTGCGAGCTCCCCAACGCGCTCATGCCGGATCTCCACGCCCGCTATGCCCGGGTCGGCCTGCCCGACCATCCCATGTGGGCGAGCGAGGACGACTCGCCGGTCCGCTGGTACGCGGCTCCCGGCCGGTTGCTGCGCCGGGACGGCATTCAGGACCAGTCCTGGATCCACGCGCGTGGGCACACGATTTCCGATCTTGAGACCATCCGTGAAGAACTCCCAGGCCCCTGGGTCGGCTGAAGCCACGCCCACCACCGGTGTGGGCATGTTCTGAGCCCTTGCGTTCCCGTGCTCGGACTCACTGCTGAGCTATGAGGAACGGCTGGTGGGGGGAGGCCACTGGGACTCCAACGGGCGATGTCCGAGGTGGGACGGTTGGTACGCTGACGCGGTCGATCGACATGTGCCGGGCGGACGGCCGCCCGAGCTGCCGGCGCGGTGGGGGATGACGATGTACTCACGGGGTCCACGACGAGCACGGGTCGACTCCCGGAATCCATGGTTCCGGCATTACCGGGTCGAACGTCCGCGGCTACGGCTGGTCTGCTTCCCGCATGCCGGGGGCACCGCGACCCTGTACGCGACCTGGGCGTCCCGGCTGGAGGAGGGGACGGAGCTACTCGCGGTGCAGTACCCGGGGCGGCAGGACCGGCTCGCCGAGCCGTGCGCGACGTCCATGACGGAGCTGGCCGACGCCGTCACGGCCGCGCTGGTCCCCCATCTCGACGTGCCGGTGGCCCTGTTCGGGCACAGCATGGGCAGCGCCGTCGCCTACGAGGTGGCGCGACGCCTGACGCGTACGGCCGGTGCCGAGACCGTCGCACTGCTGGTGTCCGCTCGGAGTGCGCCCCACCTGCACGGCACCTCGGCCGGCGACGCGTTCGACGACGTACGGCTGCTGGAGTCGGTGAAGCGGCTGGCCGGACCCGATGCGGCGGCGTACGAGCACCCGGACTTGCGCGACGTCCTGATGCCGTCGCTGCGCGCCGACTACCGGTTGCTGGGCGCCTACCGCCCCGGCCCGCCGACCGAGCGGCTGTCGGTCCCGGTCACGGTCTACGGCGGCGACAGGGACCCGGCCTGCCCGGTCGCGGACCTGGACAGCTGGGCGGAGGTCACCGACACCGGCCAGGAGACCGTGGTCTTCTCCGGGGGACACTTCTATCTTCGGGAGCACGAGGAGGCGCTGCTGGAGCACATCGGCTCCCGTCTCCCGCCGCGCGTCGGCGCGCCCTGAGGCCACGGCGCTCATGACCCCGCCACCCGGTACACCACCACCCGGTGGTCCGGGTCGCGGACGACCTCGTCCAGCATCCCCAGGTAGTCCTCAACCACGCGCCGGGCGGCCGCTTCGTCGCACAGGGCGGCGTGGTGCTCCAGGTGACCGTCGAACCCTCCGCCCGGGGTCTCGTCGACAGCGGGCGTCGCGTCGAACTTCGCGGTGCCGGTGGCGCAGGGCGCCAGCGTGATCACTGCTCCGTGGACCTCCGTTCCGCCACTGTCCCGGCGATCGAACGGTTCGGCGTGTTCGTAGCGCTGGACGACGGCCCCGACCACCCGGTCTTCCCCGAGGTCGGGTTCTTCATCTCGCCCGCCGAGCTGTCCTGGCGGCGCCTTGAAGCGGGTTGGATGCGACGCCCAGGACCGCGTCCTTCCCCGCACTCCCCTGGGTCCCCCACTCGGAGACGGTCAGAACGCGTCCCGCCACGTCCACGGCACCGTTCCGGCAGCGGCTCGGGGCATCGATGCCACGGCGGTTCGGGGGCTGCGGCTCCGCCCCCAGCGGGGCCGCGGTCACCGACGTACAAGCGTGCACAGGTGGCGCAATTCTTCGCCCTCCCTCACGCCCGTCCGGATCCCGCCCGGTGACTGCAACAACTCTCCCCTGATAGCGGTGGTTTCAGGTCATCTGCCGATCGGAGCGGCGGTCGGCCCCGGGACGGCCGCGCGCGGGGCCGGCCGGCGGCCGCTGAGCGCCCCGACGGCAACTTTTTCCGGCGTGCCTGGTTTGCCGGCGAAAGCCCGGGGCACACGCGGAGCGACGTTCCGGCCGGAGCGCTGCACCCGCCAGAGTCCCCGCCGAAGTGGCCCGGCGGTGACGCAAATGCACCGCCTGCATACTCAGCGTTCAACTTTTGGGGGTTGCTTCAAGGTGACGGAACGTGAAAACTGTGGCTGAGTTCCATCGAAACGAAGGTCACCGGCCTGCGCCTCATGCCAATCGTGAGGCGACAGGAACCCGCGACTGCATATTCTCAGACGTCGTTTCGAGCGGTCGGGTCTGCGGACCCCGCTGTCCGCTCCGGAGCCGGGAGGACCCCGCGTGGCCGTCGCGCGGGAGGTGTCACCGAGGGGGACGTGTCATGCCGGGTTTGTGCACTGCACGACAGGGTGCGCGGCGGGGCCGTGGCCGGTCGCGCAACCGCAGTGCCCTGCGCCGGACGTGCTGAGCCGCTTCGGGCCGCCCGGCGCCCGGCCGACGACGCCTGACCGTCGCGCCACGCACGGCAAGCCACGCGGAGGCCACCGCTCAACCGCGCCACCGGCAGTCCCGGCCGCCGAACAGCGGTGGCGAGCGGTGCCCGGCCGCCCCTGGCGTCTGCGCCGAGCGCCGCCATCGGCCCACACCCCTCTCGTGGACCTCGCCCTCCGTGCCCGCGCGCCGCTACCAAGGAGAAATGGTGATCAGTAATCAACTGGCAGGTGAACCGCTCCTCTTGGAGGTGTTACCCCACCGCTGGCGGGAATTACGCGACGCCGGGCCGGTGCGGTACGACGAGGCGCAGGGCGTGTGGCAGGTCCTGGACCACGAGACCGTCGCCACCGTGCTCGCCGACCCGGCGACCTACTCCTCGGACTTGTCCGCCCTCACACCCACCCAGGCAGACTTCGAGACCTTCCGGCAGGGCAACTTCGTCGGCATGGACCCGCCTGAGCACCGCAAACTCCGCACACTGGTGAGCCAGGCATTCACCCCGCGCGTCGTTCAGGGGCTCGCGCCCCGTATCGAGGCCGTGTGCGTACGGCTGCTGGACGCCGTCGCCGATCGCGACCGGTTCGACCTGGTCGATGCCCTGGCCTATCCGCTCCCCATCATTGTGATCGCCGAACTGCTCGGCATCCCCGCGGAGGAACACCGGCTCTTCCAGGAATGGGCGAGCGTGCTGTTCGGCGGGGACCAGCTCGGCGAGGCCCCCGACATGGCCGACCTGGAACGGGCCCTGGAGGCCATCGCCCCGACGGTGCGCGAGATGAACGGCTACATGCTGGACCACATCCGCCATCGCAGAGCCCATCCCGGTACCGACCTCACCAGCCGGCTCATCGCCGCCGAGGTGGACGGCGTCCGCCTCACCGACCAGGAGATGGTCGGATTCGTGGCCCTGCTGCTGGTCGCCGGGCACATCACCACCACGGCGCTGCTGGGCAACGCCGTCGTCACCTTCGACCGGCACCCGGGTACGGACGCCGCACTGCGCGCCGACCCGGCAGGCATCCCGGCCGCCGTGGAGGAGGTGCTGCGCTGGCTGCCCCCCTTCCCCGAACTCGGGCGCCGCGTCGCCCGGCCCGTGGTACTCGGCAGGCACGAACTGCCCGCCGACACGTTGCTGATGGTCCATCTCGGTGCCGCGAACCGGGACCCGTCCCACTTCGACGCACCCGACGTCTTCGACGTGGGCCGACACCCGAATCCGCACCTGACCTTCGGCCACGGGATTCACTTCTGCTTCGGCGCGCCGCTGGCCCGGCTGGAAGCACGGATCGCCCTGCAACTGCTGCATAAACGATTCCGCACCCTGACGGTGCCCTCCTACGAGGACATCGCCTTCCAGAACCCGGCCGTCATCATCGGCGTACGCCGGCTGCCCGTCGAGGTCAGCAGACCGTAACGCCGGCGTGCCCGCGCCCGGCCTGCCCCGGACACCGCTCACTCCTGGGGCCGGGCCGTACCACACCCGCACATGAGACCCACCAACGGGAGTCCCCTTCTCATGCCCTACACCGTCCCCACCGCTCCGGCCGCCTCCTGTGCGCCGGCCCTGGTCCGCCAGGAGCTGCAGGACCGACTCGACGCGCTGGCCCGGATCCACCGGGTGCCCGGCGCCCAACTCGCCCTGGACACCGGTTCGGACCTGTTAGTGCTGCACACCGGTACGGCCGACGCCGCCTCCGGCGCCCCCTTGACGGCAGACACGGCAGTGCCCCTGGGGTCGCTCACCAAGCCCTACACGGCCGCCCTCGTCATGCTCCTGGCGGACGACGGCGACCTGGACCTGGACGAGCCCGCCGCCGACCACCTTGCCGAGCTACGTGGCGCACCGGACGTGACGGTCCGCCAGCTGCTCAGTCACACCGCCGGACTGCCCACCGGGCCCGACTCCGACACCGCCGCCGCAACGACCGCAGCGCGCTATCTCGCTGCCGTCTGCACCGCCGAAGACGCGCTCTTCGCGCCGGGCACCGACTTCTCCTACTCCAACGCCGGCTACGTCGCCGCCGGCCGGCTGGTCGAGGCGGTGACCGGCATGCCGTGGCGGGAAGCAGTCCGCGCCCTGCTCCTCGAACCCCTGGGTACCGTCCCCGCGTTCGTCGGCGACACCGCCTCCCTCCGCCCGGTCGCCACCGGTCACGCGTTCAACACCGCGACGGGCCTGGCGCGTCCGGCCCGGCAGAACCTGGCGCCGCTGGAGGCTCCGGCCGGTGCCCTGCTGGCGAGCGCGCAGGACCTCTGCGCGTTCGGCAACGCCCTGATCGGCCGCTGCGACGTCCTGCCGCCTGCCGTCGCCAAGGAGATGCGCCGACCGGAGACAGCCGCCCGCCCCGGCGCACTCGCCGACGGCTGGGGCCCGGGACTGGCCCTGTACCGGCAGGACGAGCGCCTGTGGTGCGGGCACGACGGCAACGCCCAGGGCACATCCTGCCATCTGCGGGCAGAGCCCGAGAGCGGCGTGGTGATCGCCTTCACCGGCAACGCCTCGGGCGCCACCGCGCTCTGGCGCGACCTCGCCGCCGAGTTGGCCGGGATCACAGGCGTACGGGTGCCCACCACCGTCCCACCGGCGGAACGCGGCCGTCCCGTCGTCGTGCCGGACTGCCTGGGCAGCTACCGCAACGGCAGCACCGTGTACACCGTGGCGCCGGGACCGGACGGCATGCCGGCTCTGTCCGTGGACGGCGACCTGCCCATCCCGCTGGTCTGCTACGACGACCTGTCGTGCGATCTGCTCGACCCGGCCGGCGGTCGGCTGGAACCCGGCGGCCGATTCCACCGGGATCCGGCCACCGGCAGGGTCAGCCGGGTGCAGATATCCGGACGCACCGCGCGCCGCACCGACGACGGCTGATCCGTCCGCAGGGGCGCCGAGTTCGGTTCGACGGCCGGACCGGACGGCGGGGTCGCGGTGCCTCGACGGCTCGGCGGCCGAGCCGCACGGCACGCCGTTCGAGCCATCGGCGGTACGGCGGCCGGTCCGTCGAGCGGCACGACGCCCGAGCCGCCGACGCTCGGCGGCCAGCCGAGCTGTCCACGCCTCGCCGAGTCCCGGTGGCTCCGCCGGGCCCGGGTGACACCGCCGAGGGCGCCGGGTCGGCCGATGGCGGACCGCCTCGCGCCGGTGCGGGGTGGACCGCGCGAGCCTCCTCCCCCGCCGAGGCGGCGCCGGGCACCGCCGACCGCCCCCAACGCCACGGCACCCGCGTGCGCCCGTGACGCCCGCGTGTCCCACCTCCGCGGTGGGCCCCAGGGCCGCCCGCTCCGCATCGTCCCTCTCCAAAGGACTTCACCCATGACGGACCTGCACGACAAGCCCGCACCGGCGGCCTCCGAGCCGCAGGACGGCCTCGCCGACGGGGCGCCAGCGAGCGCCGCGGCCCCGGCTCGGCCCCATCCGACGCTCGGCGCGCTGTTCACCGCCTGGGTGGCCCGCACCCCGGACGCGCCGGCCCTGACCGACGGCCGGCGGACCTGGACGTACCGGGAACTGGCGGCGCGCGCCGACCGGCTGGCCGCCCATCTCCTGCGGCACGATGCCGGACCGGAACGGGTGGTCGCCCTGGTCCTGCCGCGCTCCATGGAACTGGTCGCGGCGGAGCTGGCCGTAGCCCGGGCGGGCGCCGCCTTCCTGCCCGTGGACCCCGCCTACCCCGCGGAGCGGCGGGCGCTGATGCTCGCCGACGCCGCGCCCACGGTCACCCTCGACGACCTGCGGCAGGTCCGCGAGCTGATGGACAGCGGCGACGGCGCGGTACCCGGGTTGGGCGCGGACGCCGGCCACACCGCCTACGTCATCTACACATCCGGTTCCACCGGAACCCCCAAGGGCGTCGCGGTCACCCACCGCGGCATCGGCGGCTTCACCGCGGCCGCCGCCGAGCGCTACGCCGTGGGTCCGGGCGACCGGGTGCTGCAGTTCTCCTCCCCCAGCTTCGACGCCTCGGTCCTGGAGCTGTGCGTCTCCGTGCTGTCCGGCGCCACCCTGGTCGTACCGCCCGACGGCCCCTGGCTGGGTGACGAACTCGCCACCGTCCTGGACCGGCACCGGATCACTCACGCCCTGATCCCGCCGGCCGCCCTGGCCACCCTGCCCGACCCCGCCGACGGCACCGCACGCCACCTGCGCACGCTGATCGTCGGCGCCGAGGCCTGCCCGGCCGCGCTCGTCGACCGGTGGGCACCCGGTCGCCGCATGATCAACTCGTATGGCCCCACCGAGGCCACCATCGTCGCCACCTGGACCGGACCGCTCAGCGCCGGCCGGGGCACGCCGACCATCGGCAAGGCACTGCCCCACACCCAGGTGCACGTACTCGACACCGCGATGCAGCCCGTACCGCCCGGCGTGGACGGCGAGTTGTGCGTGGGCGGCGACGCGGTCGCCCGCGGCTACCTGAACCGCCCCGGACTGACCGCCGCCCGCTTCGTCGCCGACCCCTTCGGGCCGCCCGGTGCGCGCCTGTACCGCACCGGCGACCGGGCCCGCTGGAGGACCGACGGGGAACTGGAGTTCCTCGGCCGGCTCGACCGCCAGGTGAAGATACGCGGCTTCCGCATCGAACCCGGGGAGATAGAGGCGGCCCTGCGCCGGGACGCCGGGGTCGGCGAGGCCGTGGTCGTGGTCCGGGAGGACGAGCCGGGCAGAGCACGCCTCGTCGGCTACGTCACCCCCGCCGCCCGCGAACGGAGGCCGGACCCGGCGACCCTGCGGACGGCCGTGGCCGCCGTGCTGCCGGCCCACATGGTGCCCTCCGCCGTGGTGGTTCTGGACCGGCTGCCGCTCACCGCGCAGCACAAGATCGACCGTCGGGCCCTGCCCGCCCCCGAGCGGACGGCCGCGGCCGGCCACGTCCCGCCCCGCACCGCCGAGGAGCGGGCGCTGGCCGTCATCTGGGCGGACGTCCTGGGCGTCGACCCGATCGGCACGGCCGACGACTTCTTCGACCTGGGGGGCGACTCGATCCTCGCCGCCCGCACCCTGGCCCGGATCCGGGAAGACCTGGGCGTCCGGCTGCACGTACGGGACGTCTTCACCGCGCGCACGATCGCCGCCCTGGCCCCCCTGCTCGGTTCCGCGTCCGGCACCGCGCCGCAGGAGCCGATCCCGCCCGCCCCGCGGGAGGGCGCCCTGCCGCTGTCCAGCGCGCAGCGGCGGCTGTGGTTCCTCGACGACCTCACCGGCGGCGGCACCGAGTACAACACCGGCGTGTCCCTGCGGTTGCGCGGCGCCCTGGACACTGCCGCCCTGCAGCGGTCCCTGCACCGCCTCGCTGCGCGCCACGACTCCCTTCGGACCACCTTCGCCACCGTCGGCGGGCAGGGTGTCCAACGCGTCGACGCGGAGGGCGATCTTCCGCTGCGGATCGCCGACCTCGGTGACGTCCCCGCGGACCGCCGCGCCGAGGCCGCGGAACGCCTCCTCACCGAGGAACTGGGCCGCCCCTACGACCTGGCGGCCGGTCCCCTCACCCGCGCGCTGCTCGTCCGCCTGACCGGCGCGGACCACCTCCTGCTGCTGGCCCAGCACCACATCGTCACCGACGGGTGGTCGGTGGGCATCCTCACCCGTGAACTCGCCGCCCTCTACCGGGCGGAGGTCACCGGAGAGCCCGACGGGCTGACCCGGCCGGCTGTCCAGTATCCGGACTTCGCCCTCTGGGAGCAGCGGCAGCGGGCCACGGAGACGGAAGCGGACGACCTCGCCTACTGGAAGCGGCACCTGGCCGGCCTTCAGCAGCTGGACCTGCCGACGGACCGGCCCCGGCCACCGGTGCGCACCACCGCCGGCGCGGCCCACCGGCACCGCCTCCCGGCGGAACTGGTGGCCCGCCTGCGGCACCTGGCCGGGGGGCGGGGCACCACGCTGTTCACCTTGTTCGCGGGAGCCTCGGCGCTGCTGTTCTCCCGGTACTCGGGGCAGCGGGACGTCGCGTTCGGGACCGTCACCAACGGCCGGGCCCGCCGGGACCTGGAGGACGTGCCCGGCTTCTTCGCCAACACCGTGGTGCTGCGCGGGGAGGTGGACGAGCGGGCGACCGTGGACGGGTTCGTGGAGAGCATGCGGGCGACGGTGCTGGACGCCTTCGCGCATGACGGGGTGCCGTTCGACCGGGTGGTCGAGGAGCTGTCGCCGCCCCGCGACCCCAGCCGCACCCCTCTGGTGCAGGCGCTCGTCGTCCAGCAGGCCGCCACCGCCCCGCCGCACCTCTCCGGTGGCCTGCGCTTCGAGGACCACCCACTGCCCCGCCCGGCCGCCCGCTTCGACCTGGTGCTGGAGTTCACACCTCACCCCGACGGCGGCTGCGCGCTGACCGTGGAGTACAACACGGACCTGTTCGAGGCGGCGACCGTGATGCGGCTCACCCGCCATCTGCACCGCCTGCTGGAAGGCATGGCGGACGGGCCGGGCCGGACGCTGGCCGAACTGCCGATGCTCTCCGACGAGGAGCAGCGCACGCTGGTGCACGACGGGAATCCGCCTGCCCGGCGCACCCGCGACACCCCGGAGGTCACGCTCCCCGAACTGTTCCGCGCGCAGGTGGCCCGTACCCCCGACCGGACCGCCGTCGTCTGCGGCCCCGTCCGGCTCGACTACGCCGAGACCGACCGGCGCGCCAACCGGCTCGCCCGGCTGCTCGTCGCGCACGGCGCCGGTCCCGAGACCCTGGTCGCGCTGTGCCTGCCGCGCACCGCCGACCTGGTACCGGTGCTGTGGGCGGTGCTGAAGTCGGGGGCGGCCTACCTGCCGGTCGACCCCGCCTACCCGGACGAACGCATCCGCCTCATGCTCGCCGACGCCGGGCCCGCCCTCGTCGTCGCCACCCGTCAGACCGCGCCCGCCCTCCCCGAGGACTGCGACCCCCTCATCCTGGAGGACTGCGCGGAGGCGGCCGTGGCCGACACCGAGCTGACCGACGCCGACCGGATCGGGCCGCTCCTGCTGGACCATCCGGCGTACGTCATCTACACCTCCGGCTCAACCGGCCGCCCCAAGGGTGTCGTGGTCACCCACCGCAGTGTTGCGGCGCTGGCCGACTGGGCGCGGGAGCGCTTCGGCGTGGGCCGGCCGGCCCATGTGATCGCCTCCACCTCCCTCAACTTCGACGTGTCGGTCTTCGAGCTGCTGTGCCCGCTGACGGCCGGTGGAACCGTTGAGGTGGTGGCCGACCTGCCGGCCCTCGCCGACGCGCCGGACCCACGGCACGCCGCGCTGCTCAGCGGCGTGCCCTCGGTGGTCTCCCGAATGGTCGCCGGAGGCACGGCACCGGTGACGGCGGACACCGTCGTCCTGGCCGGAGAGGCGCTGCCCGCCCAGACGGTGCACGACGTGCGCGCCGCCATGCCCGGCTGCGGGGTCGCCAACATCTACGGCCCCACCGAGGCCACCGTGTACGCCACCGCCTGGTTCGCCGGCGACCCGCTGCCCGACCAGGCCCCGCCCATCGGCCGACCGGTGGCCCGGACCCGCGTCTACGTCCTGGACCGCTCCCTGCGCCCCCAACCCGTCGGGGTCACCGGCGAGTTGTATCTCGGGGGCGCCGGCCTCGCCCGCGGCTACCTGAACCGCCCCGGACTGACCGCCGCCCGGTTCGTCGCCGACCCGTTCGGCGCGCCGGGAGAGCGCATGTACCGCACCGGCGACCTGGTGCGCCGCCGCGCGGACGGCGAACTGGAGTACCTGGGCCGGATCGACCAGCAGGTCAAGGTGCGCGGCTTCCGCATCGAACTGGGCGAGGTGGAGGAGGCGCTGCGCCGCTGCGCGGGCGTGGCCGAGGCGGCGGCCACCACCACCGACGGCGACGGCCACCGTCGCCTGGTCGGCTATGTGGTCCCCGCCCCCGGGGAGCATGTGGAGCCGGAGGCCGTACGCCGGGAACTGGGCCGCACGCTGCCGGACTACATGGTCCCTTCGCCCGTCGTCGTGCTGGACGCCCTGCCGCTCAACCCTAACGGCAAGCTCGACCGCGGCCGGCTCCCCGACCCGGGCCCCGCCGTGCGCGCGACACGGCATGTCGCGCCCCGTACGTCCACCGAGCGCACCCTCGCCGCGATCTGGGCGGACGTCCTGGACGTGGAGCGGATCGGCGTCGACGACAACTTCTTCGAACTCGGCGGCGATTCCATCCTCGGTATCCAGGTGGTGTCCCGGGCCCGGCAGGAGGGGCTGGCGGTGACCTCCCGGGACGTCTACCGGCACCAGACGGTCGCCGCGCTGGCCCGCCACGCCGACGCCACAGGGCCATTGCGGGCGGCGGGCCCCGCGCCGGAGGCCGCCACCGGGGCGGCTCCCCTGACACCCATTCAGCACTGGCTGTTCGAGGACTTAGCCGAGCGCGCCGGTCACTTCGCCCAGGCCGTGTCCGTCGAGGTGCCCGAGGACCTGGACGCGGCGGCGCTGGAGGCGGCGCTGAACGATCTGGCCGTCCACCATGACGCCCTTCGCTCCCGCTTCGTCGCCGGCGAAGGGGAACAGGTCCGCTGGCACATCGACGAGCAGGCACCCCGGCTGCGCCTGGCCCGCCACACCGGACCGGACACCGACACCCCGCACTTCGGCCCGTTCGACCTCGCCCGGGGGCCGCTGCTGCGGGCGGTGCTGCACGACCGTGGCCCCGGCCGGCCGTGCGTCCTGCACCTCGCCGTCCACCACCTGGTGGTCGACGGGGTCTCCTGGCGGCTGCTCCTGGAGGACCTCGACCGCGCCTACCGGGCCCGCCGCGCCGGCCGGGACGGTCACGCGGCCCTGCCCGCGAAGTCCTCGGCGCTTCGGCAGTGGGCGCGTCGGCTCGGCGCGTACGCCGACGACGGCGGTTTCGCCGACGAGAGGGCGTACTGGGAGCAGGCCGTCCCGGACGCCGCGGCCGGCCTGCCCGCCGACCTGACGGGCCCCGACACCTACGCCTCGGCCCGCGCGGTGACCGTGCGTCTGAACCCGGAGGACACCGCGGCCCTGCTGCGCACCCTGCCGGACACCTACCGCACCCGCGCCAACGACGTGCTGCTCGGCGCCCTCGGCAGGGTGTTGTGCGCCTGGAGCGGACGGGACCGGGTGGTGGTCGACGTCGAGGGACACGGCCGCGAGGAACTCTTCCCCGAACTGGACATCAGCCGCACCGTCGGCTGGTTCACCACCCGCTATCCCGTCGTCCTCGCCGTCCCGGCGGAGGCCGGCTGGGACACCGTGCTGAAACAGGTCAAGGAGCAGCTGCGCGCCGTACCCCGGCACGGCCTGGGCCATGACGCGCTGCGCCGACTGCCCGGGCCGTCGGCGGCGCCGCAGACCCCGGCCGCACAGGTCAGCTTCAACTACCTGGGCCGGATGGGGTTGTCGGAGAGCTCGGACGGCTTGTACCGGGGCATCGCCCGGGCTCTGGAGCTGGACGCCCACCCGGCGGCCCGGCGTCCGCACCCCCTGGAGGTCGTCGGCCGACTGGACGGCGACGCACTGGAGTTCAGCTGGTTCTATTCGGAGCAGGTACACCGGCGGGACACCGTCGCCGCCCTGGCGGAACGCTTCGCCCGTGAGCTCGCGGACCTCGCCCGGTACGCGGCCGGGCCCGGCGCCGCCGGGCGCACCCGTCCGACTTCCCGCTGGCCCGTCTGGACCAGGCCGCCGTGGACCGGATCGCGGGAGCGGACCCGGCGGCGGTGCAGGACGTCCTGCCGCTGACGCCGACCCAGGCCGGCATGCTCTTCCACGGTGTCGCGCAGGACGACCGCGGCGTCTACTTCCAGCAGCTGACCTTCGTCCTGGACGGCGTCCCCGACCCGGCGGCTCTCGCCGCGGCCTGGCAGCGGGTGACCGACCGCACCGATGTTCTGCGCGCAAGGGCCGTCTGGCAGGACGTACCCGAGCCGCTTCTGGTGGTGCAGCGGCACGCGACCGTGCCGGTCACCCACCTGGACTGGCGCGACCTGACGGAGGACGAGCGCCGCGACCGGCTGCGCACCCTGCTGGAACGCGACCGCGCGGACGGCATCGACCTGACGTGGGCCCCGCTGCAGCGGCTGCGGCTCGCCCGCGTCTCCGACACCGCGGTGCGCGTGGTGTGGTCCTTCCACCACCTGCTCCTGGACGGCTGGAGCCTGTTCCAGGTCCTGTCGGACGTGTTCGCCTGCCACGCCGGGGCCACCGCCGACGCCCTGCCCGACCGCCGCCCCTACCGCGACTATGTGGCCTGGCTGCGTGAACGCGACACCGACGCGGCCGAAAGGCACTGGCGGGACCGCCTGACCGGGCTCGCCGAGACCACGCCGCTGCCGTACGACCGCGAGCCGCGCGAAACCCACCGCGCCGAGTCCACGCGGGCGGTCCGCGCCACCGTGCCCGCTGCCACGACCCGGGCGCTGCGGGACATGGCGCGGAGCTCCGGCCTGACCCTCAACACCCTCGTCCAGGGCGCCTGGGCACTGCTGCTGGCCCGGCAGGCGGGTCGGGGTGAGGTGGTGTTCGGCACCACCGGGTCCGGACGGCCGCCCGAGTTGCCGGGCGCCGAGTCCATGACCGGCCTGTTCATCACCACTCTGCCCACCCGGGTCACCGTCCCGGCCGACGGCACCCTGCTGGACTGGCTGCGCCGACTGCAGCGCGACCAGAGCGAGGACCGGCGTTTCGACCAGCTGCCGCTCACCCGGATGCGCACGTTCACCGAACTCCCCGAGCGAGCCGCACTGTTCGACAGCATCGTCGTCTTCGAGAACTACCCGGTGGACGACGGCCTCGCCGCCGCCCACGGACTGCGCCTGAGCGACCTGGACGGCGTCGAGACCACCAACTACCCGCTGAGCCTGGTCGCCTACCCGGGCTCCGAGCTGACCCTGCGCCTGGGCTACGACCCGGAGCTGTTCGACGCCGCCACCGCCGACCGGATGGCCGAGTACCTCACCGTCCTGCTGAGCGGCATGGCCGCCGGCGCCCAGCACCCGTCCGCCCGGCTGCCCTTGCTGACCACGGACCGCCGCGAACAGGTGCTGCGCACCTGGAACGACACGGCCACCGCTCTGCCCGAGGCGACGGTTGCGGACCTCTTCGCCGCCCAGGTGAGCCGTACCCCCGACGCCGTCGCCCTGGAGGACGGGGACGAGCACGCCACCTACCGGGAACTCGACGCGCGGGCAGCACGGCTGGCAGGGCGCCTGGCCGCGCTCGGGGTCCGGACGGAACGTCCGGTCGCGGTGCTGATGGACCGTTCAGCGCAGCTGATCGTCGTGCAGTTGGCGCTCGTGCGCTGCGGCGGGGTGTACGTGCCCCTGGACGGCAGGGCGCCGCGCGAGCGGCTGCGCCGGATGCTGACCGAGGCCGGGGCGGACCTGCTGCTCACCGACGCCGCTTGGGAGGAGACGGCCCACGCCGTGCTGCCTGGCGACAGCGTCGTGCGCGTCGACGAGCGCACGGCGGACGGTCCCGCGAGCGGCGGTACGGACGGCACGCGGCCCGGCCCCGGCACCGACCGGACCGCCTCCTTCGCCGTGCACCCCGACAACGTCCAGTACCTGATGTTCACGTCCGGCTCCACCGGCACCCCGAAGGGGGTCGCGGTGCGCCAGCGCGACGTCGCAGCGCTCGCCCGGGACCGCGCGTTCAGCGGGCACGACCGGGTACTCGTGCACTCCCCGCACGCCTTCGACGCGGCCACCTACGAGGTGTGGGTGCCGCTGCTGCGCGGCGGTACGGCCGTGCTGGCGCCACCGGCCGACCTCGACGCGGCCCAGGTCCGCCGCGCCGTCACGGAACAGGGAGTCGGATGCCTGTGGCTGACCGCGGGGCTGTTCCGCCTCCTCGCCCAGGAGGACCCCGCCTGCCTGCGCGGTGCCCGCGAGGTGTGGACGGGCGGCGAGGCCGTGCCCGGCGCGGTCGTCCGCCGGGTCCTGGAGGCCTGCCCCGGACTGACCGTCGTGGACGGTTACGGTCCCACGGAGACCACCACCTTCGCCACCCGCCGCGTCTTCCACGCCGGCGACCCGCTGCCCGCGGTGCTGCCCATCGGACGCCCCCTGGACAACACCCGCGTGTACGTCCTCGACGACGCCCTCCAGCCCCAACCGCCCGGTGTTCCCGGCGAGTTGTACATAGCCGGCGCCGGACTGGCCCGGGGCTACGCGGGACGGCCCGGCGCGACCGCCGCCCGCTATGTCGCCGACCCGTTCGGGCCGCCCGGCGAGCGGATGTACCGCACGGGCGACATCGTGCACTGGAGCCCCGACGGCGAACTGCACTTCGTCGGCAGGGCCGACGCCCAGATCAAGATCCGCGGCTTCCGGATCGAACCCGCCGAGATCGAGGCCCGGCTCACCGCCCACCCGGACATCGCCGAGGCGGTCGTGTCCCTGTGCACGGACGGCGGGCGCAAGCGCCTGGCCGCCCACGTCGTACCGGCCGGCGGCGCGGCGCTGCCGCCCGCCGCCGAGCTGCGCGCCCACCTGGCGCAGGCGCTGCCCGACTACATGCTGCCCGCCGCGTTCGTCACCGTGCCGGAGCTGCCGCTGACGGCCAACGGCAAGGTCGACCTGCGGCGCCTGCCCGCCCCCGACTGGTCCGCGGGCGACGAGACCGCCTACCGCGCCCCGCGCACCGAGGCCGAGCGGGTGCTCGCCGAGATCTGGGCCGATTTGCTCGGCGTGGAGCGGGTCGGCGTCGACGACAACTTCTTCATGCTGGGCGGCGACTCCATCCTCAGCATCCAGGTCGTCTCCCGGGCCCGGGCGGCGGGCCTCGCGCTCACGCCCCGCGAGCTGTTCCGCCATCCCACGGTGGCCGAAGCGGCCGCCGCCGGCGGCAGTGCCGCATCCGCCGCCGGCACCGCACCGGTCAGCGGAGAGGCCGCCCTGACCCCGATCCAGCACTGGTTCCTCGACCCGCGTCCCGCGCACGCCGGGTTCTTCAACCAGTCCGTCGTCGTCGAGACACCCGGCGACGTCGACCCGGACGCCCTGCGCCGCGCCCTGGCCGCCCTGTGGACCCGTCACGACGCCCTGCGCTCCCGGTTCGTTTTCGACGGCGACACCTGGCGCCAGTACGTCACCGCCACGGACGCCCCGGTGCCCGAGCTGCTCCAGGTCTGCCCCGTCGAGGCGGGGACCGCCGAGGAGACCGAGGCCCGCGTGACGGCCGCCGCCCACGCCGGATTCCGCCTGGACACCGGCCCACTGCTCACCGCCCGCCTGTTCACCACCGACGGCACCCGGCCCACCCGGCTGCTGCTGGCCGTGCACCACCTGGTGGTGGACGGCGTGTCCTGGCGGATCCTTTTGGAGGACCTGGAGACCGCCTACCGGCAGGCCGCGGCAGGGCAGCCCGTGCAAGTGCCCGGCCGTACGACCTCCGTGCAGGAGTGGGCCCGCCGGCTGAGCGACCACACCGGTGCGGGGGGTTTCGCCGACCAGCGCGCCCACTGGGAGGAGGCCGCCCGGCACTGCGCCGTTCCGCTGCCCGTCGACGGGGACGGCGGAAACACCATGGCCGACGTGCGTCAGGTGACCGTCCACCTGGACCGGGACGGCACCGACGACCTCCTGCGCAGGGTCCCCGGTGTCTACCGCACCCGCATCGACGACGTCCTGCTCACCGCGCTGGGCCGGGTCCTCACCGACTGGACCGGACGCGAGACCGTCGCCGTCGGCCTGGAAGGGCACGGCCGCGAGGACCAGTTGTTCGAGGACGTCGACCTGTCCCGCACGGTCGGCTGGTTCACCTCCCTCTTCCCGGTCGCCCTGCGGGTCCCGGCGGGCGACTGGGGCACCGCGCTGAAATCGGTCAAGGAGCAGCTGCGGGCCGTGCCCGACCGGGGCCTCGGCCACGGCGCCCTGCGCCACCTGGCCCGCGACGAACGGCTGACGGGCACGCCCGCGCCCGGCGTCAGCTTCAACTACCTGGGCCGTTTCGACTGGAGCGCCGACGGCGGCGGCCTGATCGGCGCGGTGCCCGGCGGACTCGGCGGCGCCGAGGCGCCCGGCACCGAACGGGCGCACCTGCTGGACGTGGTGGCCCGCGTCGAGGAGGGCCGGCTGGAGATCACCTGGTACTACAGCCGCGGACGGCACCGGGAACAGACCGTCAGCGGGCTCGCCGAGGGCATGCTGCGGGCGCTGGAGGAGATCGTCGCCCACTGCGGGCGGCCCGGGACGGGCGGCCGTACGCCGTCGGACTTCCCGCTGGCCCGCCTGGACCAGGCGGCCGTCGACCGGGTCTGCGGGGACGGACGCGGGATCGCGGACGTCCACCCGCTGACACCCATGCAGGAGGGCATGCTCTTCCACAGCCTGCTGGACCCCGACGTC
This sequence comes from Streptomyces cynarae, assembly GCF_025642135.1. Lineage (NCBI taxonomy): Bacteria > Bacillati > Actinomycetota > Actinomycetes > Kitasatosporales > Streptomycetaceae > Streptomyces > Streptomyces cynarae. Next base: position 599,383 of record NZ_CP106793.1, read on the forward strand.
CGTACCTACGTCAACCAGGTGCAGCTGGTGCTGTCCGGCGTCAACGACCCGCGGGCCCTCGGCGAGGCCTGGCAGCGCACCGCCGACGCCAACCCGGCGCTGCGCACCCGGCTGGTGTGGCAGGAGACCCCCGACCCGCTCCAGGTGGTGCAGGACCGGGCCACGGTGCCCGTCACCCACCACGACTGGTCCGGGTGGTCCGCGCAGCGGTGCGCGCGGGAGCTGGACCGGCTGCTCGCCGAGGACCGGCGGATGGGCATCGACCTTGCCACGGCGCCGCTGATGCGGCTGACCCTGATCAGACTGTCGCCGGACCGGGTGCGGATCGTGTGGACCTTCCACCACGTCCTGCTCGACGGCTGGAGCGCGGCCCAGGTCTTCGACGAGGTGTGCGAGCGCTATGCCGCCCTGACCACCGGGCGCCGCCCGCAGCTGCCCGAGCGCAGGCCGTTCGGCGACTACCTGCGCTGGCTGGCCGGGCAGGACACCGCCCGAGCCGAGCAGTACTGGCGCACGACCCTCGCCGGGTTCCCGGCACCCACCGCGCTGCCCCGGGACCGGCGGCCCGCCGACGCCCACCGCAGCTCCTCGTCGGGGTCGGTGCGGGTGACCCTGGACGCCGGTGTGTCGGCGCGGCTGAGGGACACCGCCCAGCGGGCGGGCCTCACCGTCAACACCGTGTTGCAGGGCGCCTGGGCGCTGCTGCTGTCCCGCTACGGCGGCGGTGACGACGTGGTGTTCGGTACGACCGTCTCCGGCCGGCCCGCCGAACTGCCGGGCGTGACCTCGATGGTCGGCCTGTTCATCAACACGCTGCCCACGCGGGTCCGGATCGACGGACGGCGCCCGCTGCGGGAGTGGCTGCTCGAGCTCCAGGCCGCGCAGTCGGAGGCGCGGCTCCACGACTTCGTCCCGCTGGCCCAGGTACAGGCGTGGAGCGAGCTGCCGGGCGGCACCAGCCTGTTCGACTCCATCGTGGTCTTCGAGAACTACCCCTTCGACGAGGGGGCGTTGGGCCGGCACGGCCTGGCCATGGAGCAGGAGCGAGATCTGGAGCCGACGAACTACCCGCTCAGCGTGGTCGTCGCGCCCGGGGACACCCTCGCCGTCAACCTCGACTACGACCCGACCGCGTTCGACGCCGAGACGGTGGAGGGCCTCGGGGAGAGCCTGCGCACCCTTCTGACGGGGATGGCCACCGACCCGGACCGCCGCCTGGCCGACCTGTCCCTCCAGGATGCCGGCGCGGGCCGTGACCTGGTGGAACGGTTCGGCGGAGCGGTCGTACCGGTGCCGTACGGCACACTGCCCGAGGCGTTCGCGCGGCAGGCCCGGCGCACGCCCGACGCCGAGGCCGTCCGCTGCGGCGCCGAACGCCTCACCTACCGCGAACTGGACGAGCGCTCGAGCGAACTGGCCTGTCTGCTCATCGCCGCCGGCGCCGGACCCGAGCGCTTCGTCGCCCTCTGCCTGCCGCGCACCGCCGGCCTGATCGTGGCGCTGCTGGCAGTTCTCAAGAGTGGCGCCGCCTATCTGCCGGTGGACCCCCGGTACCCGGCCGAGCGGGTCGCGTTCCTCTTCGAGGACGTACGGCCCGACGCGGTCATCACCTGCGCAGAGACCGAGGAGCGCCTGCCCGAGGGGCACTTCACCCGGATCCTGCTGGACGCCCCGGGCCGCGCCTCGACCGCCACCGTCGGCGACGGCGAACGGCGCAGCCCCCTGCTCCCCGGCCACCCCGCCTACGTCATCCACACCTCCGGTTCCACGGGCCGTCCCAAGGGTGTCGTGGTCAGCCACGCCTCGGTGCTGGCGCTGACCGACTGGGCGGCGGCCGAGTTCACCGGCCGGGGACTGGAGCACGTGGTGGCCTCCACCTCCCTCAACTTCGACGTGTCGGTCTTCGAGATCTTCTCGCCGCTGCTGTCCGGCGGCTGCGTGGAGGTGGTCCGCGACCTGCTGTCCCTGGCGGAGCGTCCCGGACCGTGGCGCGCCGGACTGCTCAGCGCGGTGCCCTCGGCCCTGGACCGACTCCTGGCGGAGGACGCCGTGCGGGTCACCGCCGACACGGTCGTACTGGCCGGCGAGGGCCTGCCCGCCCGCACGGTCCGTCGGGCGCGCGCGGCGATCCCTGGATGCCGGGTGCGCAACATCTACGGCCCCACCGAGGCCACCGTCTACGCCACCTCCTTCACCTGCGACCCGGCCGACCCCGACCGTGACCCGCCCATCGGCAGGCCGCTCGGCGGCACCCGCGCCTACGTCCTGGACGACCGGATGCGCCCGGTCCCCGTCGGTGCCCCCGGCGAGTTGTTCCTCGCCGGCACCGGTGTGGCCCGCGGCTATCTGCGCCGGCCCGGCCTGACCGCGTCCCGCTTCCTGCCCGATCCGTTCGGCTCGCCCGGCAGCCGCATGTACCGCACCGGCGACCTGGTGCGCTGGACGGCCGATGGCGACCTCGTCTATCTCGGCCGCGGCGACGACCAGGTGAAGGTGCGCGGTTTCCGCATCGAACTCGGCGAGGTCGAGGCCGCGCTGGCCCGCCACCCGGCCGTGGCCCAGGCGGCGGCCCGGGTCGTCGAGCACGACGGCCACCGCCGGCTGGTCGGTTACGCGGTGCCCGGCGAGGGCGGGCTTCCGGATCCGGCCGAGCTGCGCGCCTTCCTCGCCCACAGCCTCCCCGACCACCTGGTCCCGGCCCTCGTCGTGCCCCTGGAGCGGCTGCCGCTCGGCGCCACCGGCAAGCTGGACCGGAAGGCGCTGCCCGCCCCCGTGTGGGCCGCCCCGGCCGCCAGCGGCAGCCGGCCGCCGCGCACCGAGGCCGAGATCACCCTTGCGGCGATCTGGTCCGAGGTGCTCGGGGTGACCGAAGTCGCCGCAGACGACAACTACTTCATGCTCGGCGGGGACTCCGTCCTGGGCATCAGGATCGTCTCGGCCGCCCGCCGTGCCGGCCTTACCCTGACGCCCCGGCAGCTGTTCACGCACCAGACCCTCGCCGAACTCGCCTCCGCGGCGGAGCGGGTGCCGGCCCCGTCGGCCGCCGCCGAACAGGGCCCGGTGACCGGCGACGCCCCGCTCACCCCCGTACAGCACTGGCTGTTCGACACCCTCCCCGGCGACCCCGCCCACTTCGCCCAGACCGTCTCCTTCGAGACGGACCCCGACACCGACGAGACGCTGCTGCGGGCCGCCCTGGCCGCCGTACTGGAGCACCACGACGCGCTGCGGCTGCGTTACGAGGCGGCCGGCGACGGGCAGTGGCGGCAGCACGGCACCGCACCGGGAGGCTCCCCGCACCTGGAGGTCCATCACGGCGTTCCTGCGGAGGAGGTGGCCGAGGCGCTGGCGTCCGCCTTCGACCTGACCGGCGGGCCGCTGCTGCGGGCCACACTGTGCCGACCGGGTGACGCGGGGCGGCCGGGTGACGCGGGACGGCCGGTGCTGCTGCTGGCCGCGCACCACCTGGTCGTGGACGCGGTGTCCTGGCGGGTGCTCCTGGAGGACCTGGACACCGCGTACCGTGCCCTGCGCGACGGTGAGCGGCCCGACCTGGGCGCGAAGACGACGTCGTTCCTGGCGTGGGCCCAGCGGCTCACCGCCCATACCCGGGCCGGTGGCTTCGACGGCGAACTCGCGCACTGGCGGGGTCTGGGTGCCGGCACTCCCCTGCCTGCCGACCACAGCGGCGGCGCCAACACGGCCGCCGTCGAGGAGACCGTGACGGCCGGCCTCGACGCCGAGGAGACGCGCCGCCTCCTCCAGGACGTTCCGGAGGCGTACCGCACCCGCGTCAACGACGTCCTGCTGTGCGCGCTGGGCCGCGTCCTGGCCCGCTGGACCGGCCGGGACCGGGTGGCGGTCACCCTGGAGGGCCACGGCCGCGAGGAAATCTTCGACGGCGTGGACCTCTCCCGTACCGTCGGCTGGTTCACCAGCATGTACCCGGTCACCCTGGACGTGCCGCGGGACGCGGACACCGGCACCGCGCTCAAGGCCGTCAAGGAGAACCTCCGCTCGGTACCGAGCGGAGGCATCGGCTACGGCGCGCTGCGCCACCTCCACCCCACGGCCGGACCGGATCTGCCTGACCTGCCGCAGATCTGCTTCAACTACCTGGGGCAGCAGGACTGGAACGCCGCCCGGCCGGGCGGTCTGCTGCACGCGCCCGGCAGCGGCCTCAGCGGCGGCATGGACCGCTCGGCGGACCGGCCCCACCTGCTGGACGTCCTCGGTCAGGTGACGGGCGGCAGGCTGGAGTTCACCTGGTCGTACTCCCGGGAGGTGCACTGGCGGGAGACCGTCGCCCGTCTCGCGGCCGAGCTGGCCGACGAACTCCGGGCGATCGTGCGGCACTGCGCCGAGCCCGGTGCCGGCGGCCGCACGCCGTCCGACTTTCCGCTGGCGCCGCTGGACCAGGCGGCCGTCGACCGCCTCGTCGGCACCGGAGAAGACGTGGTGGACGTCTATCCGCTCACCCCCACCCAGGCCGGCATGGTCCTGCACGGCTTGGACGAGGCCGGAGGGGGCTTGTACGTGGAGCAGATCACCTTCGTGGTCGAGGGCGCCCGCGATCCCCGATCGCTGGCCGCGGCCTGGCAGCACGTGGTCGACCGCACACCCGTGCTGCGCACGTCCGTCGCCCTGCGCGAGGTGCCCGTGCCGCTCCAGGTCGTCCATGGGAGCGCCACCCTGCCGGTCGCCGAGCACGACTGGAGCGCCCTGCTGGCCAGCCGGCACGAGGCCGAACTGGAACGGCTGCTCGCCGACGAGCGCGCCCGGGGCGTGGCCCTGGACCGGCCCCCGCTGCTGCGGCTCGCCCTGGTCCGGCTCGGGCCGGACGCCGTGCGGGTGGTGTGGACGTTCCACCATGTGCTGCTGGACGGGTGGAGCGTCTTCCACGTCCTGTCCGACGTCATGGCCGCGCACGCGGCCCTGGCCTGGGGTGAGCGTCCGCGGCTGCCCGAGCGCAGGCCCTTCGCGGACTACGCCGCCTGGCTGGCCGCCCGCGACACCGGCCGTGCGGCGGAGCACTGGCGCGGCGTCCTCGCGGACCTGACCACGCCGACCCCGCTGCCGTACGACCGCAGGCCCGCACCCGGCGGCACGGCGCGCTCCGGTACCTGGCTGTCCCAGCGGCTGGGCAGCGAGGAGACGCACCGGTTGCAGGAGTTCGCCCGACGGCACCGTCTCACGCTGAACACGCTGGTCCAGGGAGCCTGGGCCGTGCTGCTGTCGCGCTGGAGCGGAGAGCGGGAGGTGTGCTTCGGCACCACCGTCTCCGGGCGGCCCGCCGATCTCCCCGGCGCCGACACCATCACCGGCCTGTTCATCACCACCCTGCCCGCCCGGATCACCGTCGACGGCGCGGCCCGCTGCGCCGACTGGCTGCGCGCGGTGCAGGAGGCGCGGGCCGAGGACCGCCGCTTCGACCACATGCCCCTGAACGAGCTGCACACGCTCGCACAACTGCCGCCCGGCACCTCGCTCTTCGACTCCCTGGTGGTCTTCGAGAACTATCCGGTGGGCGACGCGACCGCAGGCGCGCACGGCCTGACCCTCCGGGACCTGGACGCCAGGGAGGCCACCAACTACCCCCTCACCGTGGTCGTCTCCCCCGGCGACCGGCTCGCCGTCGAACTCGGCTACGACCCGCGGTACTTCGACGCGGCCACCGCCGGCTCCCTGGCCGGGCAGCTGCTGCACACGCTGCGCGCTCTGGTGGGCACGGACGGCACCGGCCGCCTCGACGCCGTCGACGTCCTGCCGCCCGAGCAACGGGCCCGGCTGCTGCGTGGACCGGTCCGCCCGGCACTCGGCCAGGTGGCCCCGGCCACCCTGTCCGCACTGTTCGAGGCGGCCGTCGACCGGTGGCCGGCCGCACCCGCGCTCGGCGCCCCGGGCCGGCTGCTGACCTTCGCCGAGGTGGAGACGCATGCCAACCGGCTCGCGCACCGGCTCATCGCCCGCGGCGCGGGCCCCGGTGACCTCGTCGCACTGCTGCTGCCGCGCTCGGCGGACATGGTGCTGGCCCAGCTTGCGGTGGCGAAGGCCGGCGCCGCGTTCCTGCCCGTGGACCCCGCCTATCCGGAGGAGCGGATCGCGCTGATGCTGCGCGACGCGACTCCCGCCCTCACCCTCGACGCGAAGGAGATCGCGGGGCTGCTCGCCGCTCCCCCCGACGAGGTGCCGGGGCACCGGCCCATCGACGCCGACCGGACCCGGCCGCTGCACCTGGACGACCCGGCCTACGTCATCTACACCTCGGGCTCCACCGGCACACCCAAGGGAGTCGTCGTCACCCACCGCGGGCTCGCCGCGTTCTCCGCCGCCGAGGCCGCCCACTACCGGGTGGCCGAGGGCGACCGCGTGCTGGCCTTCGCCACACCCAGCTTCGACGCCTCCGTGCTGGAGCTGTGCATGTCCCTGCCGCACGGCGCCAGCCTGGTCGTACCCCCGCCCGGTCCCCTGCTCGGCGCCGAACTGGCCGGCGTGCTGCGGGCCGAGCGCATCACCCACACGCTGCTGCCGCCGGCCGCGCTCGCCACCGTGCCCGCGGACACCCCGGGCACACTGCCGGACCTGAAGACGCTCATCGTCGGCGCCGACGCGTGCAGCGCCGAACTCGTCGCCCGCTGGGCCCCGTACCACCGCATGGTCAACTCCTACGGCCCCACCGAGGCCACCGTCGTCGCCACATGGTCCGCGCCCCTGGTACCCGACGGCGGCGCCCCCGCCATCGGCCGTCCGCTGCCCGCCACCGGCGCCTACGTCCTCGACGCCCGGCTGCGGCCGATACCCGACGGCGCGGTCGGCGAACTCTGGCTCAGCGGCCCGGCCCTGGCCCGCGGCTACCTGGACCGGCCGGGACTCACCGCGACCCGATTCGTCGCCGACCCCTTCGGACCGCCCGGCACGCGCATGTACCGGACCGGCGACCTGGTACGCCGTGACGCCCGCGGCGAACTGCACTACCTGGGCCGCACCGACCACCAGCTCAAGCTGCGCGGCCACCGCATCGAGGCGGGAGAGGTCGAGGCAGCACTCGTCCGCCATCCGGGTGTGCTGGACGCGGTGGTGACCGTACGGGAGGACGAACCGGGCCTGCAGCGCCTGGTCGCCCACCTGCTCACGGCACCCGGCGCCGAACCGCCCACCGTGGCCGGGCTGCGGGACCTGGCCGCCCGCTCGCTGCCCGGCTACATGGTCCCCACGGCATTCGTCGTCCTCGACCGCTTCCCGCTCACCGAGAACGGCAAGACCGACCGGGCCGCGCTGCCCGCACCGGCACCGGCGGCCGAGGAGCCGGAAAGCGCCGCCCACGTGGCACCCCGGACGCCCACCGAGGAGGCCCTGGCGGCCATCTGGGAGGAAGCACTCCACAGTCCCGTGGGCGCCGAGGACGACTACTTCCTGCTGGGCGGCGACTCACTGCGCGCCCTGCTCATCGCCTCCCGCGCGAACGACGCGTTCGGCGTCACGCTCACCCCCCGCGACGTCCTGGTCTCCCGCACCGTCGCCGCCCTGGCGGAACTGGTCGAGGAGCAGGTGCTGAGCGAACTCGAAGACGCCGCATCCGGCGGCCACGACCACGACGAACGGTGAGGATCCGACGACCATGACGTCCTCGAAGCCTTCGAAGCGAGACCGTGCCGAGGCCCTGCCCGAGGAGCTGCGGGAAGCGCTGCGCCGCCGACTGGCCGGACGGGCGGGCGGTGCGGGCGGTGCGGCCCCCGACGCCCGGCAGGGCATCCCGCGCGCGGACCGCGACCGGCCGCTGCCGCTGTCCTTCGCCCAGCAGCGGCTGTGGTTCCTGGACCGGCTGCGGCCCGGTGACGCCCGCTACAACAGCGCGGTGGCCGTACGGCTCGCCGGGGCGCTCGACCGGGAGGTGCTGGAGCGGGCCCTGGCCGTCGTGGTCGCCCGCCACGAAGCGCTGCGCACCACGTTCGACGAGGCCGACGGCAGGCCGGTGCAGACGGTGCACCCGGCCGGGCCGGTGCCGCTGCCGGTCCGGGACGTCACGGACCTCGACGCGGAGCTGCGGGCCGAGTACGCCCGCCCGTTCGACCTGGGGCGCGGCCCTCTCCTGCGCGCCCTGCTGCTGCGGGAGTCGGCCACCTCCCACGTCCTGCTGCTGACGGCGCATCACATCGTCACCGACGGCTGGTCGATGGGTGTGGTCCTGGACGAGCTGTGCGCCGCGTACGACGCCCTCGCCCGGGGTGTCGCCGTGGACCTGCCGCCGGTCGAGGCCCAGTACCCGGACTTCGCGGTGTGGCAGCGCGAGCAGCTCTCCGGGCCCCGTCCGGAGCGTCATCTTGCTTACTGGAAGGAGCGGTTGGCGGGGGCGGTGGCCCCGCAGCTCCCGCTGGACCGGCCGCGCGACGGCGAGGAGGCGGGCGCGGGCGCCGTGCTCACCTTCACCGTCCCCGCGGACCTCACGGCCCGGCTGCGCGACCTGGCGAGAGAAGGGCGCACCACTCTGTACACCACCCTGGTCGCCGCCACCAAGGCGCTGCTGGCCCGGTGGTCCGGGCAGGAGGACATCAGCGTCGGCTCCCTGACCCCGGGCCGGTCCCGCACCGACCTCGAGCGGGCCGTCGGCTTCTTCGTGAACACCGTGGTGCTGCGCACACCGGTGGAGCCGGCCGGGTCCTTCCGCGACCTGCTGGGCGAGGTGGCCGGTACGGTCAACGGTGCCTTCGCGCACGGGGACACGCCGTTCGAGCGGATCGTGGAGGCCGTGGGCGCCTCCCGCGAGGCCGGCCGCAATCCGCTGTTCGACGTCATGGTGCTGCTGCACCCCGAACCGCCCGCCGCCACGGCCCCGCGCGGGCTCTCCACCGCCCCGGTCACCGTGCCCCGGCAGGCGGCCACCTTCGACCTGAGCGTGGAGTTCGTGCCGGACGGGGAGGCCCTGACCGGTCTGCTGGAGTACCGCACCGACCTGTTCGAACCGGCCACGGCCGAGCGGATGGCCGACCAGTTGCTCCGGCTGCTTCAGGCCGCAGCCGCCGAACCCGACCGCCCGCTGGGCACGCTGCCCCTGATGTCCGAGCGGGAGGTGCGGCGGGTCGTCCATGACTGGAACCCGGCCGCCCACGATCTCGACGACACCACCTACCCGGAGCTCTTCGAGCGCCGGGCGGCCCGCACCCCGGGCGCCCTCGCCCTCGTCGCCGGAACCGAACGCCTCGACTACGCCACCCTCAACGCCCGCGCCAACCGGCTCGCCCACCACCTCATCGCCCGCGGCGTCGGCCCCGAACGGCTGGTGGCGCTGCGGCTGCCGCGCACCGCCGACATGATCGTGGCGATCCTCGCCGTGTGGAAGTCCGGGGCGGGCTACCTTCCCCTCGACCCGGCCCTGCCCGAGGAACGTGTCCGCCATCTGCTGGACGACGCCCGGCCCGCGCTGGTCCTGGACGAGGTGGCGCTGCGGGCCGTGCCCGCCATCGCCCTGGACACCGACCCGGGCCGTACCGCGCCGGACCCGGCGCACACCGCTTACGTCATCTACACCTCCGGCTCCACCGGCCGCCCCAAGGGCGTCGCCGTGACGCACCGCTCGGTGGCGGGCCTGCTGGCCGCCCACCGGGCGGGCTTCGTCGCCGAAGCGGGCGGCGGCCCGCTGCGGGTGGCCCTGACCGCCTCGTTCTCCTTCGACACCTCCCTCGAGGGCGTGCTGCTGATGGCCGACGGCCATCCGCTGCACCTGGTGGACGAGGTGACCCGGATGGACCCGGCCGCCCTGGTGGAGTACGTCGTCGAGCACCGCGTGGACTTCCTCGACGTGACTCCCTCCTATCTGCGGCAGTTGCTGCCCGCCGGGCTGCTCACCGATCCCCGGCACCGCCCGCGGGTCCTCATGCTGGGCGGCGAGGCCGTCGGCCCCGCCCTGTGGCGCGAGCTGGCCGCGCTCCCGGACGTGGCCGCCTACAACTTCTACGGCCCCACCGAGTGCACGGTCGACGCCCTGGCCTGCCGTATCGAGGCCGCGGACCGCCCGCTGGTGGGCCGTCCGCTGCCTGGTGTACGGGCCTACGTCCTGGACGCCCGGCTGCGGCCGGTGCCGCCCGGGGTCGGCGGCGAGCTGTACCTCGCGGGCGGGCAACTGGCCCGGGGTTACGCCGGCCGGCCGGGGCTGACCGCCTCGCGCTTCCTGCCCGACCCGTTCGGGCCGCCGGGGACGCGGATGTACCGCACCGGGGACCTGGCCCGCTGGACCGCCGACGGCCGGCTGGACTACCTGGGACGCGCCGACGACCAGGTCAAGGTGCGCGGCCACCGCATCGAGCCGGGCGAGATCGAGGCCGCCCTGCTCGACCTGCCGGACATCGGGGCGGCGGCTGTCGTAGCCGTCCCCGACGCCCACGGCCACACCCGGCTGGCCGCCTACGTCGTCCCCGCACCGGGCGCACCGCGGCCCGTCCCCGCGGACCTCCGTTCCGCCCTGCGCCGGGTCCTGCCCGACCACATGGTGCCGTCCTCCTTCACCGCGCTCGACGCGCTGCCGCTGACCACCAGCGGCAAGCTGGACCGCCGCGCCCTGCCCGTCCCCGACCTCGAAGTCGTCGAGCGGCGACGGGAGTTCGTCGCCCCCCGCACCCCGGCCGAGGAGACACTCGCGGGGATCTGGACCGAGGTGCTCGGCGTGAGCCGTGTCGGCGTCACGGAAAACTTCTTCGAACTGGGCGGCGACTCGATCCTGAGCATCCAGGCCGTCTCCCGGGCCCGCGCCGCCGGCTTGCGGATCGGCTCGCAGGACGTCTTCCGCCACCAGACGGTCGCCGACCTGGCCGCCGCCGCTTCCCACCGCACCACCGCCCCGCCCCGGCGCCGGCGGGACGACGGACCCGCCCCGCTCACCCCGGTCCAGGAGTGGTTTTTCGTTGCTCACGGCCCGCTGCGGCACTTCACCATGTCGATGCTGCTCCACCTGCCCCACGACCTGGACGAACGTGCCCTGGAGCAGGCGCTGGAGGCGCTCGTGGACCGGCACCCGGCCCTGCGGGCCCGGTTCACCCGGTCGGGAGACACCTGGCGGCAGGAACCGGGACCGGGCCCGGCCACCGGACCGCTGACCCGCCCCGCCCCCGGGACCCCGCCCACCGAGGCGGCGGACGCCGCCCGCGCGTTGCTGGACCCGAGCACCGGAGCGCTGCTGAGCGCGGCCCTGCTGACCGGCGGCGAGCGCCCCCGGCTGTTCCTGGCCGTCCATCATCTGGCCGTCGACAGCGTCTCCTGGCGCGTACTGCTCGCCGACCTCGAACTCGCCTACCGGCAGGCGGCGGCGGGCGGACCGCCCCGGCTCGACCCCGAGCACACTCCGTTCACCCACTGGGCACGGCAGCTGGCCGAGCGGGTAGGGGCCGGCGACCTGGACGACGATCTGCCGTACTGGACGGCCGAGGTCGCCGTACCGCGCACTCCGCTCCCCGTGGACCTGCCCGGCAGCCCGCTCGCCGGGTCCGTGCGCACCGTACGGACCCGGCTGGACCGCGCCACCACCGAGGCGCTGCTGCGCCGGGTGCCGGGCGTCTACCGCACCCAGATCAACGACGTGCTGCTGAGCGCGCTGGGCCGGGTGCTCGCGGACTGGGCGGGCGCGGACCGGGTGACGGTCGCGCTGGAGGGCCACGGCCGGGAGGAGCATCTGGTCGAGGGCGTCGATCTGTCGCGCACGGTCGGCTGGTTCACCAGCCAGTATCCCGTCACCCTCGCCCCGGTGGGCCCTGCCGCGGCACCCGACTGGGGGGCGACCCTCAAGGCCGTCAAGGAGCGGCTGCGCGCCGTGCCCCGGCGTGGCCTGAGCTACCAGGCGCTGGCCCACCTCGGCTCCCGGGAGGAGGCACGCGCCCTGCGCGATCTGCCGCTGCCCGAGGTGTGCTTCACCTACCACGGCCAGTGGGAGGCGCCCGGCGGGGCTGACTTCGCGCCTGCCGCCGAGGTGCCCGGCCGGGACACGGATCCCGGCGCACGGCTGGACCATCTCCTGGACGTCTCGGCCGCGGTGACCGACGGCGAGATGGAGATCACCTGGCACTACAGTGACCAGGTGCACCGGGCCGACACCGTGCGGGAGCTGGCCGACGGCATGGTCCGCGCGCTGGGCGCCGTCGTCGAGCACTGCGCCCGCCCCGGCGCCGGCGGCCGCACCCCCTCCGACTTCCCGCTGGCCCACCTGGACCAGGCCGGCGTGGACCGCCTCGTCGGCGACAGCCGGGACGTGGAGGACGTGCTGCCGCTCACCCCGCTGCAGGAGGGCATGCTCTTCCACCGCCTGGTCGGCGGCCCGGACGACGTGTACGTCGACCAGGCGGCACTGCTGCTGGAGGGCGTGAACGACCCGGACGCGCTCGCCGTCGCCTGGCAGCGGGTGACCGACCGCACACCCGCGCTGCGCACCTCGGTGGTGTGGGAGGGCGTACCGGTACCGCTCCAGGTGGTGCACCGGGACGTCGACGTGCCCGTCACCCAGCTGGACTGGCGGGAGTCGGCCCCCGGGGAGCGCGCCGAACGGCTGGCCCGGCTGCGGGCCGACGACCTCGCGCGCGGGCTGGACCTCGGCACGGCCCCCCTGATGCGGCTGACCCTGGTCCGGCTGCCCGGCGCCCGGCTGCACCTGCTGTGGACCTCCCACCACCTGATCCTGGACGGCTGGAGCCTGGCCCAGGTGCTCACCGACGTGTTCGCGGAGTACACCGCGCTGACGAGCGGCACCGAGGCCCGGCCGCCGGTGCGGCGGCCCTTCGGTGACTACGTGCGCTGGCTGGCCGGCCAGGACGCCGACGCCGCCCGCGAGTACTGGAGGGGCGCCCTCGCGGGGTTCGCCACCCCCACACCGCTGCCGGCCGACCGCGTACGGCGGCCCGGGCACGAGACGCGTTCCGCGGGCGTGCACACGGCCGGGCTGCCGCAGGAGGTGTCGGCGCGGCTGGCGCGCCGCGCACGGGAGGCCGGGCTGACCCTCGGCACCGTGGTGCAGGGCGCCTGGGCGCTGCTGCTGTCCCGCTTCAGCGCCGAACGGGACGTGCTGTTCGGCACCACCGTCTCCGGCCGCCCCGACGACCTGCCCGGCGTCGAGTCGATGGTCGGCATGTTCATCAACACGCTGCCCACACGCGTCCGGGTGGATCCCGCGCGCACCGCCACCGCCTGGCTCAGGGAGCTGCAGGAGGCACAGGCCGAGGCGCGGCGGTTCGCGACCGTGTCCCTGGCCGAGCTGACCGGCCTGAGCGACGTGCCGTCCGGCGGCGCGCTGTTCGACAGCATGGTCGCCTTCGAGAACTACCCCTTCGACGAGGCGCGTTCGGCCACGTCCGGGATCCGGGTGTCCGACGTGTCATCGCACGACGCCACCAACTACGCCCTCGTCCTGCGTGCTCATCAGGGCGAGCGGTTCGGCTTCGACCTCGCCTACGACCCCGAGCTGTTCGACGCCACGACCGTACGGGCTCTCGCCGGCCGACTCTGCCTGCTGCTCACCGAGTTGGCCGACGAGCCGGACCGTCCGCTGCACGCCCTCGCCTGGACCACCGCCGAGGAGCGGCGGCGGATGCCGGCCGAGTGGAACGGCGCCGAGGAGGGCCGGCCCACCGAGACCCTGGTTGACCTCTTCGCGGCGCAGGCCGCCCGCACCCCGCACGCCGAGGCCGTCACCTGCGGCGACGACCGCCTCGACTACGCCACGCTGGACGCGCGGTCCGGTCGGCTCGCCCACCGGCTCGCCGAACTCGGAGCCGGGCCGGAGAAGTTCGTGGCGCTCGCGCTCCCCCGCTCCGCCGACCTGGTCGTGGCCGTCCTCGCCGTGCTCAGGACCGGCGCCGCCTACCTGCCCCTCGACCCCGGGCTGCCGGCCGAACGAGTCACCCATCTCCTCGCCGACGCGGGGCCGGTGGCCGTGGTGACCACCACGCAGGCCGCCCCGGACACCACCGTGCCCGTCCTGCTGCTGGACGACCCCGGCGTGCGTGCCGACCTGGCCCGGCGCCCGGTCAGCGGCCCGGCGGACCCGGGTCTGCGCCCGCTGCCCGAGAGCCCTGCCTACGCCATCTACACCTCCGGGTCCACCGGCCGCCCCAAAGGTGTCGTCGTCCCGCACGCCAACGTGGTGCGGCTGTTCACCCGGACCCGGCAGTGGTTCGGCTTCGGCCCGGACGACGTGTGGACGCTGTTCCACTCCTACGCCTTCGACTTCTCGGTGTGGGAGCTGTGGGGCCCGCTGCTGCACGGCGGCCGGCTCGTGGTCGTCCCGGACGACACCGCCCGCTCCCCCGAGGAGTTCCTGCGTCTGCTCGCCGACGAACGCGTCACCGTCCTCAACCAGACGCCGTCCGCCTTCTACCCGCTGGTCCGTGCCGACGCCGAACACCCGGAGACCGGCGCCCGCCTGGCGCTGCGCACGGTCGTCTTCGGCGGCGAGGCGCTGGACGTGTCCCGGCTCGCCGACTGGTACGCCCGCCACCCGGACACCGCGCCCCGCCTGGTGAACATGTACGGCATCACCGAGACCACCGTGCATGTCACCTACGCCCCGCTGGACCGCACGACCGCCGCCACCGGCATGGGGAGCCCCATCGGCACCGGCATCCCCGACCTGCGCGTACACGTCCTCGACGCCAGGCTGCAGCCCGTACCGCCGGGCGCGGTCGGTGAGATGTACGTCGCGGGGGAGGGCCTGGCCCGCGGCTACCTGAACCGGCCCGGCCTGACCGCCGCCCGCTTCGTCGCCGACCCCTTCGGCCGCCCCGGCAGCCGGATGTACCGCACAGGGGACCGGGCCCGTCGGCGGGCAGACGGCACCCTGGAGTACCTGGGCCGCGCCGACCAGCAGGTGAAGATCCGCGGCTACCGCATCGAGCCCGGCGAGATCGAGGCCGCCCTGCACACCCACCCGGGCGTGGGCGCGGCCGCCGTCGGCGTGTACGACGACACCGCCGGTACCCGCCGGCTGGTCGCCCACGTCGTCGGGACCGGAAGCGGCGACCGGGCCGTACCGCCCCCGCCCGCAGCAGAACTCCGCGCCCACCTGCAACGGTTGCTGCCGGCGCACATGGTGCCGGCCGCCTATGTGCCGATGGCGGCGCTGCCGCTCACGGTCAACGGCAAGCTGGACCGGCGCGCCCTGCCCGCGCCCGGTCCGGACGGCTTCGCCACCGACGGCGAGCGCACCGCCCCGCGCACGGCCGCCGAACGGCTGGTCGCCGCGGCCTGGGCGGACGTCCTGGACACCGGTGAGATCGGGGCGCACGACAACTTCTTCGCCCTCGGCGGCGACTCCATCCTGGCCGTGCGGGTGACTTCCCGGCTGCGCGGCGCCTTCGGAACGGACGTCTCGCCCCGGCTGCTGTTCACCCACTCCACGCTGTCCGACCTCGCGGCGGCCCTGGCTGAGCCGCCGGCCGGGCACACCGCCCCGGCTGACGCCGTTCCGGCCGCCGCCGAGGACGCCCCCGCGCCGCTGTCGTACGCCCAGCAACGCCTGTGGTTCCTGGACCGGTTCGAGCCGGGCAGCACCGAGTACACGACCCTGTCGGTCCTGCGGCTGCGCGGCCCGCTCGACACCGGTGCCCTGCACACCGCGCTGGACGGACTGGTGGCCAGGCACGAGGCGCTGCGCACGACCTTCGCCGAGCAGGACGGCCAGGCACGGCAGGTCGTCCACCCGCCGGGCCCCGTGGACCTCCCGCTGGAGGACTGCCCGGACTCCGCCGCCCTGGACGCCCTGTTGGAGCGCGAGGCCGCCACCCCCTTCGACCTGACCACCGGGCCACTGCTGCGGGCCCGGCTGGCCCGGCTCACCGCCGACGAGCACGTGCTCGTCCTCGCCGTGCACCACATCGTCACCGACGGCTGGTCCATGGGCGTCCTCGGCCGCGACCTGGGCGAGCTGTACACGGCGGCCCATGACAACCGGCGCCCGGCGCTGCCCGCCCTGCCCGTGCGCTACACCGATTACGCAGTCTGGCAGCGTTCCCGCGCCGACCGCGCGGAGGCCGAGCTCGCTCACTGGCGCAGAGCCCTGGACGGCGTCACGCCGCTGGAGCTGCCCACCGACCGGCCGCGCCCGGCCGTCCGCACCCGCGACGGAGCCCTGGTGACCTTCGACCTGCCCGCCGCGCTGACCGAGCGGCTGCGCGCCCGCGGCCGTGAGACGGACGCCACTCTGTACATGACTCTGGTGACCGCCTGTCAGGTACTGCTCGCCCGCTGGGCCGGTCAGGAGGACGTCACCGTCGGCACCGTCACCGCCGGCCGCGAGCGACCGGAACTGCACGACCTGGTCGGCATGTTCGTCAACACGCTCGTGCTGCGCGCCCGGGTGCGTCCGCAGCTGCCGTTCCGCGAGCTGCTGGCCGAGGTGCGCACCACCGTCCTGGAGGCCTTCGCCCACCAGGAGGTGCCCTTCGAGCGCGTGGTGGACGCGGTACAGCCCGAGCGGGACACCAGCCGCACGCCGCTGTTCCAGGTCATGGTCGCCCTGCACAACCTGAGTGCGGAGGCTCCCCGGCTGCCGGATCTGCAGGTGGAGCCGGTGACTCCGCCGGTCCGCAACGCCACCTTCGACCTCGCCTTCGACTTCGTCGAGCGCGACGGTGGTCTCACCGGCCACCTGGAGTACAACACCCGGCTGTTCGACGCCGACACCGCCGAACGCCTCGCGGACCGGCTGCAGGTCCTGCTGGAGGCCGTCGCCGAGGACGACCGGCGTGCCGTCGGCGCGCTGCCGCTGATGACCGACGGCGAGCGGAGCCAGGTGCTGCGGCAGGGGCAGGGCGCCCCGCTGCCCGAGCCGGAGTCCACCTTCCCCGCCCTCTTCGAGGCACAGGCCGCCCGCACGCCGCACCGCACGGCCCTCGCGGCCGAGGACGCCACCTTGGACTACGCCGCGCTGAACGGCCGGGCCAACCGGCTCGCCCACCATCTCATCGCGCTCGGGGCCGGTCCCGAACACATCGTCGCGGTACGGCTGCCGCGTACGTCCGAGCTGGTGGTGGCGCTGCTCGCGGTCCTCAAGGCGGGCGCGACCCTCCTCTGCCTCGATCCCGCCCTTCCCGAGGAGCGCGTCCGTCTGCTGCTGGACGACGCCCGGCCGCACACGCTGCTGACGGGCCTCGGCGAGGTGCCCTGGGACCGGCTGCCCGCCCACGACCCGACCGATGCCGACCGGCACCGGCCGCTGCTGCCGCGGCACACGGCCTACGTCGTCTACACCTCGGGCTCCACCGGCCGCCCGAAGGGCGTCGCCGGCGAGCACCGGCAGCTGGTCAACCTCTGCCACGACCACCGCGCCGGCCTGCTCGCCCCGCACACCGCCGACGGGCGGCGGCTGCGGGCCGCGCTCAGCGCCTCCTTCTCCTTCGACACCTCCTGGGAAGGGCCCCTGCTGCTCGCGCTCGGCCACGAGGTGCACCTGATCGACGAGGACGCACGCCTGGACCCGGAGGCGTTCTGCGCCCAGGTCGCCGAACACCGGCTGGACCTGGTCAACGTCACGCCGTCGTTCCTGCGCGAACTCCTCGCCGCCGGACTGCTCGCCCCCGGCCGCCGCCACCCGCGTCTGCTGCTCATCGGCGGCGAGGCCGTGCCCACGGCCATCTGGCGGCAACTCGCCGCCGCGGAACGGGAGCTGGGCGTGGCGGTGTACAACATGTACGGGCCCACCGAGTGCACCGTGGACGCCGTCTACGGCCGCGTCACGCAGGGCCCCGGCAGGCCGGTCATCGGCCGCCCCGGCGGGAACCTGCGGGCCTACGTCCTCGACGGCGCCCTGCGTCCGGTGCCGCCCGGGGTGCCGGGCGAGCTGTACCTGGCCGGGGCGCAGGTGGCCCGGGGCTACCTGAACCGGTCCGGCCTGACCGCCACCCGCTTCCTCGCCGACCCGTTCGGGGCGCCGGGGGAACGGATGTACCGCACCGGCGACCGGGCCCGTTGGGGCCGCGACGGGCTGCTCGAGTTCCTGGGCCGGGTCGACGAACAGGTGAAGATCCGCGGGTTCCGCATCGAGCCCGGCGAGGTGGAGGCGGCCCTCCTCGCCCTTCCGGACGTCGCCGACGCCGCGGTCTCCGCCCGCGAACAGGCGGGCCGCCTCATGCTGGTCGCCCATGTGGTGCCGGCCGGTGACACGATGCTGTCGGCCGACGCCCTCCGGGTGGCGCTGCGGCGGACCCTTCCGGACCACATGGTGCCCACCGCGTTCGTCGCGCTGGCCCGCATTCCGCGCACCAGCAGCGGCAAGACCGACCGGCGCGCGCTGCCCGCGCCGCCCGCCCAGCCGGACAGCGGCACCTCGTACGTCGCCCCGCGGCCCGGCACGCAGGCACGCCTCGCCGCCATCTGGGCCGAGGTACTGGGCGTCGAACGAGTCGGCGCCCACGACAACTTCTTCGCGCTCGGCGGCGACTCCATCCTCAGCATCCAGATCGTCTCCCGCGCCCGCCAGGCCGGGCTCGCCCTCACCACGAAGGACGTCTTCCGCCATCAGACGGTCGCCGAACTCGCCCTGCGCGCCGACGAGTCCGCTGCTCCTCCGGCAACCGCCGGCGACACCCCGCCCGGGGAGGCACCGCTCACCCCGATCCAGCACTGGTACCTGGACGGGCGGGCCCCCGGGGAGCGGATGCGCTTCACCATGACGCAGCGCCTCGAACTGGCCCCGGGCACCGAACCGTCCGCCCTGCGGCGGGCCGCCGACACGCTCGTACGCCATCACGCTGCCCTGCGCACCCGGTTCCGGCACACCGACGACGGCTGGCGTCAGGAGGTCCTGGCCGAGGCGACGGACACCGTCTTCACCCGTCATGAGGTGTCCGGGCTGGATGTCACGACCCTGGAGGCGGAGGTCCAGCGGATCACGGACGAGGCGCAGGCCGCCCTCGATCCCACCGAGGGGCGGGTCGCCCGCCTCCTGTTCTTCGACCGGGGCCCGCACCAGGCGGGCCAACTCGTCGTGACCGCCCACCACCTGGTCGTCGACGGCGTCTCCTGGCGCATCCTGCTCGCGGATCTGGAGACCGCGTACCGGGCGGCCGCGGCCGGACGGCCCGTGGAACTGCCCCCTGCGAGCACCTCCTACGGCCACTGGGCCGCCCGGCTCGACGAGCACACCCGCTCCGGCGCCTTCGACTCCGACCTGCCGTACTGGACGGACGCCGCGAAGGCCCCCGCAGGCCTGCCCGCCGGACGCCCCGGCCGCAACACCCACGGCGCCGCCGCGACCGTGACCGTCACTCTGGACGCGGAGACGACCGACGCCCTGCTGCGCCGGGTTCCCGAGGTCTACCGCACCCAGGTCAACGACGTCCTGCTCAGCGCTCTCGGCCGCACCCTGGTCCGCTGGTGCGGGCGGGAGACCGTGCTGATCGGCATGGAGGGGCACGGCCGGGAGGAGCTCTTCCCGGATGTGGACCTGTCGCGGACCGTGGGTTGGTTCACCGCCGAGTTCCCCCTCGCCCTGCGGGTCGATCCCGACGCCGGCTGGCACCACACGCTCCGCTCGGTCAAGGAGCAGCTGCGCGCGGTGCCGCTGCACGGCCTCAGCCACGGCGCCCTGCGCCACCTGCCGCCCGGCAGCGGGCTCGCCGACCATCCGGCCCCGCAGGTCGGGTTCAACTACCACGGACAGTGGGACACGGGCGGCACCGAGGCCGGCGGGCTCCTGCGCGGCTCCCTGCCGCCGGCCGGCCGCGACACCGACCCGGACGAACCGCGCCCCTACCTCCTGGACATCACCGGCGTGGTGCAGAAGGGGCGGCTGGAACTCGGCTGGACGTATCCGACGGGCATCTACGACCAGGCCACCGTTCGGCAGCTGGCCGAGGAGACGGCCGGGGCCCTGCGGGACCTCGTGGCCCACTGTGCCCGCCCCGGCGCCGGTGGCCGGACCCCGTCCGACTTCCCCCTCGCCGGCCTCGGCCAGGAGCAGCTCGACCGGCTCGTGGGCGACGGCCGGCACGTCGAGGACGTCCTGCCGCTCACCGCGCTCCAGTCCGGCATGCTCTTCCACGGGCTCGTCGACACCGAGGGCGCCTACTTCGACCGTACGGCGGTACGACTGTCCGGTGTCGCCGATCCGCACGCGTTCGCGGCGGCCTGGCAGCAGGTCGCCGACCGCACCCCGGCGCTGCGCACCAGTGTGCACTGGCGGAACCTGCCGCACCCGGTCCAGGTGGTCCACCGCAGTGCCGAGCTGCCCGTCACCCACCTGGACTGGCGCGCCCTGACCCGGCAGCAGCGGGCCGAGGCGACCGAGCGGCTGCTCGCCGAGGACCGCGCCGCGGGCATGGACCTCACCACCGCACCGCTCACCCGCCTCACCCTGGCCGCCCTGCCCGGCGACGAGGTGCTGCTGCTGTGGTCCACCCACCACATCGCCCTGGACGGCTGGAGCACCGGGCAGCTGCTCACCGAGGTCTGCGAACGCCACGCCGCGCTGACCGGAGGACCCGACACCCCTCCCCCGGCACGCAGGCCCTTCGCGGACTTCCTGCGCTGGCTGCGCGACCAGGACACCGCGGCGGCCGAGAACCACTGGGCCGACGCCCTGGCCGGGTTCACCGCCCGCACCCCGCTGCCGTACGACCGCACACCTGCCGAGGCCCACCGCGCCCGGTCCTCGGCGACCGTCCACCGCGAGCTGGACGAGCAGGTCTCGCGACGGCTGCGCCGGACGGCCGCGCGCACCGGACTCACCGTCAACACCGTGGTGGAGGCCGCGTGGGCGCTGCTGCTGGCCCGTTGCAGCGGCCGGGACGATGTGGTGTTCGGCACCACGGTCTCCGGCCGCCCCGCCGAGCTGCCCGGCGTCGAAGGCATGATCGGCATGTTCATCAACACGGTGCCGGCCCGCGTCCGCATTCCCGGCGGTGCCGTACTGCCCTGGCTGCGTGGTCTGCAGGAGCAGCAGAGCGACGCCCGACGCCACGACTTCCTCGCTCTTCCCCGCATCCAGGCCGTCAGCGACGTCCCGTCCGGCGAGCCGCTGTTCGACAGCATGCTGGTGTTCGAGAACTACCCCGTGGACGAGTCGGCCACGGCCCGCACCGGCGTCCGCGTCGAAGAGGTGCGCGCCGACGACGCCGCCACCTTCCCCTGGTGCCTGCGCGCGCACCTCGGTGAACGGCTCGGCCTCGACCTGGCCTACGACCCCGCCCTGTTCGACGGGGAAACCGTGGAACAGGCCGCTGACCGGCTGGCCGCCCTGCTCACCGCCCTCGCCGACGGCATCGACGGTGACGTGGACGACCTCGATCCGCTGACGGCGGCCGACCGCGAGCTGCTGGCGGCCTGGAACACCACCGCCCGCCGGGCGGCCCCGCGCAGCCCGGTGGACCTGTTCGCCGAGCAGGCCCGCCGGACCCCGGAGGCGATCGCGGTGCGCGACGGCGAGCGCGAACTGACCTACCGCCAACTCGCCGACTGGTCCGGTCGGCTGGCCGCCCGGCTGCTGGCCGACGGCCTCGCGGCGGAGGACCGCGTCGCCCTGCTGATGGACCGCTCCGCCGAACTCGTCGTCGCCCAGCTCGCGGTCCTCGTCGCCGGCGGCGCCTACCTCCCCGTGGACACCCGGGCCCCGGAAGAACGCCGCCGGGCCCTGCTCGCCCAGGCGGGCGCCACGCTCCGCCTCACCGCGGCCGACGTCACCGCCGCGCGCACGGCCCCGCCGACGCCCGCGGCCCAGGCCGCCGACCCGGATCGGCTGGCGTACGTGATGTTCACCTCCGGCTCCACCGGCGGCCCAAGGCGGTGGCCGTACGGCACCGCGACATCGCCGCGCTCGCCACCGACAGCCGCTTCGCCGGCGGCGTGTGCGCGCGGGTGCTGCTGCACTCGCCGGTGGCCTTCGACGCCGCCACCTTCGAGGTGTGGGCACCGCTGCTCACCGGAGGCTGTGTCGTCGTGGCGCCCGGCCAGAACGTGGACGCGGCACTGGTACGACGGCTGGCGGCCGACGGCGGGCTGACGGCGCTGTGGCTGACCGCCGGACTGTTCCGGCTGCTCGCCCAGGACGCGCCGGACTGTTTCCGGGGCCTTCGCCAGGTGTGGACCGGCGGTGACGTCGTGCCCGCCCAGGCGGTGCGCCGGGTGCTGGCCGCGTGCCCCGGCCTGACCGTGGTGGACGGCTACGGGCCCACCGAGACCACGACCTTCGCGACGTCCTTCCCCCTCGGCGACCCGGCGACGGTGCCCGGCACCGTGCCCATCGGCCATCCACTGGACGACATGCGCGTCCACGTCCTCGACACCCGGCTCAGGAACGTACCGCCGGGCTGGGCGGGCGAGCTGTACATCGCCGGCGAGGGCGTGGCGCGCGGCTATCTCGGGCGTCCCGGCGACACTGCGGCCCGCTTCCTCGCCGACCCCTTCGGTCCGCCCGGCACCCGGATGTACCGCACGGGCGACCTGGCCCGGCGACGGCCGGACGGCACAGTGGAGTTCCTGGGACGTGCCGACGACCAGGTGAAGATCCGCGGGTTCCGGGTCGAGCCCGGCGAGACCGAGGCCGCGCTCGCGACCCACCCGGACGTCGTGGACGTGGCCGTGCTGGCGCGCGAGGACCGGCCGGGTGCCAAGCGGCTCGTGGCCTACGTGGTCGGTCCGGCCGGCGACGACCCCGACGAGCTGCGGGACTTCGCCGCCCGCGCCCTGCCCGACTACCTGGTCCCCGCCGTCTTCGTACGGCTGGACGCCCTGCCGCTGAGCGGGAACGGCAAGGTCGACCGGGCGGCCCTGCCGGTCCCGGAGACCCTGGACGGGCGGGAGCGCGTCGGGCCCCGCACCGAGGCGGAGCGCCGTACCGCCCAGGTGTTCGCCGACGTCCTGGGCATCGAACCGCCCGGCGTGGAGGACGATTTCTTCGGGCTGGGCGGCGACTCCATCCTCAGCATCCGCCTCGCCTCGCGCCTCGCCGAGGCCTTCGGCGCCGATCTCACGCCGCGCGCGGTGTTCACCCATCCCACACCAGCCGGCCTGGCGAGCCTGCTCACGGAGCAGCAGGCCGGTGGACGCCCGCCGATCGTCCCGGTCGCCCGGGACGCGGTCGCGCCGATGTCGTACGCCCAGCAACGCCTGTGGTTCCTGGAGGAGTTCGCGCCCGGCGCCAGCGAGTACGTCACCGCGCTCGCCCTGCGGCTGCGCGGCACTCTGGACGCCGGCGCGCTCCGCGCTGCGCTCGACGCCCTGGTCGCGCGGCACGAGTCGCTGCGCACCACCTTCGACAGCGTGGACGGTGGCGGCGTGCAGATAGTCCACCCGCCCCGCGAGGTGCACCTGCCGCTGCACGACCTGTCCCACCTTCCGCCCGGGGAGGGCGAGCCGGCGCTGCGCCGGCTGCTCTCCGCGGAACGCAGCCGTCCGTTCGACCTGCGCCAGGGGCCACTGCTGCGCGCGGGCCTGGTCCGGCTGGCCGAGGACGAGCACGTCCTGACGCTCACCCTGCACCACATCGTCACCGACGGCTGGTCGACCTCGGTCCTGCTCGGCGACCTCGCCCATCTCTACCGGGCAGAACTGGGCTGTGAGAGCGAGGAGTTGCCGCCGCTGCCGGTCCAGTACGCCGACTACGCGCACTGGCAGCGCACGGCCGGCGGCACCGGCACGGACGAGAAACTCGCGTACTGGAAAGAGACGCTGGCGGACGTCGAGCCGCTCGAGCTGCCCACCGACCGACCCCGGCCGCCGGTGCGCACCAGCAACGGGGCGGCCACCCGGCTGCTGGTGCCCGCCCGGACCGCCCGGCGTCTGAATCGGCTGGCCCGGAGCCGGGGCACCACCCTGTTCACCACGCTCGTCGCCGCCGCACAGGCTTATCTGGCCCGGCTGTCGGGCGGGCAGGACATCGCCGTCGGCACCGTCACCTCCGGCCGCGACCGGGCCGAGACCCAGGCCCTCGTCGGGTTCTTCGTCAACACCCTGGTGCTGCGCTCCCGGATCGAGGCCGGGCGGTCCTTCGCCGAGTTCCTCACCGGGGTGCGACAGACCGTCCTGGACGCGTTCGCCCACCAGGACGTGCCGTTCGAGCGGGTCGTGGACGAGGTGCAGCCGGTCCGGGACACCAGCCGCAGCCCGCTCTTCCAGGTCATGGTCGTCCTGCAGAACACCCCGGCCGCCCGCCTCGACCTGCCCGGTCTCGAGGTCGACGACGTGGAACCCGACTCCGGGCAGGCGGCCTTCGACCTCACCCTGGAGTTCGCCGAGACCGGTACCGGAGCGCTGCACGGCCTGATCACCTACAACACAGACCTGTTCGACCCGGCCACGGCCGAGCGGATGGCCGGCCAGCTCGGCACCCTGCTGACCGCCGTCGCCGAGGACCCCGACCGCCCCCTCGGGGCCCTGCCGCTGACCGGCGACGACGAACGGAAGGCACTGCTGGACCAGGGACTCGGGACCTTCCGCCCGGTGCCCGAGACCGTCCTGCCCGATCTGTTCCAGCGGCAGGCGGCCCGTACCCCGGACGCGGTGGCGCTCGTGGACGGCGACCGGGAGCTGACCTACGCCGATGTCGACCGGGCGGCCAACCGGCTTGCGCACCGGCTCATCCGGGTGGGTGTGGGGCCGGAGCGGGTCGTGGCCCTCGCCCTGCCCCGCTCCGCGGCCTCGGTGGTGGCCCAGCTGGCCGTCGCCAAGGCCGGCGGTGCCTTCCTGCCGGTGGACCCCGACTACCCCGCGGAGCGCAGGGAGTTCATGATCCGGGACGCGGGTGCCCACATGATCCTGGACGACCCGGCCGAGGTGTGGGCCGCCGAGGGCGCCGAGACGGCCCCCACGGACGCGGACCGTACCACTGCACTGGTGCCCGCCCACCCGGCGTACGTGATCTACACCTCCGGCTCGACCGGCACGCCCAAGGGCGTGGTGGTGACCCACCGGGGCCTCGCCTCCTTCGCCGCGGCCGCCGCCGAGCGCTATGCCGCGGGCCCCGGCGACCGGGTGCTGCAGTTCGCCTCGCCCAGCTTCGACGCCTCCGTGCTGGAGCTGTGCGTCTCCCTGCTCAGCGGGGCCGCCCTGGTCACGGGTGAGGAGGGTCCGCTGGTCGGCGAACGGCTGGCCGAGGTGCTCGCCGGACGCGGCATCAGCCACGCGCTGATCCCCCCGGCCGCGCTGGCCACCGTCCCTCCGGAGACGGCCGGCGCCCTGCCCGGGCTGCGCACACTGATCGTCGGCGCCGAGGCGTGCCCGGCCGACCTGGTCGAGACCTGGGCACCCGGACGCCGAATGATCAACTCCTACGGGCCCACCGAGGCCACAGTGGTCGCCACCTGGACCGGCCCGCTGGCCCCGGGGACCGGAGCCCCGCCCATCGGCCGCCCCGCCGGCTGCACCCGGGCGTACGTCCTGGACGCCGCGCTGCGACCCGTCCCGCCCGGAGTGACCGGCGAGCTGTACGTGGCGGGCCCCGGCCTTGCCCGCGGCTACCTGGGCCGGCCCGGACTCACCGCACAGCGGTTCCTCGCCGACCCGTTCGGCGCGCCCGGGGAGCGGATGTACCGCACCGGCGACCTGGCGCGCTGGAGCACCGACGGTCAGCTCCGGTTCGCGGGACGCGCCGACGACCAGGTGAAGCTGCGCGGCTTCCGCATCGAACCCGGTGAGATCGAGAGCGCCCTGCGTCGCAGCCCGCTGGTGCGGGACGCGGCCGTGGTCGTACGGGCGGACGCCCCGGCGGAGGGCGCGGCCACCGGGCCCGCCCGGCTCGTGGCCTACGTCGTACCGGCGGACCCGGCCGCCGTGCTGGTGGAGCACGGGAGCGGCGGCCAACCGCCGCAGTCCCTGGCGTCCGGCGGAGCACAGGCCCTGTCCGTCGCCGAACTCCGTCAGCATCTGGCCGAGTCGCTGCCGCCGCACATGGTGCCGCAGGTCTTCGTGCCGCTGCCGCGGCTGCCGCTCACCCCGAACGGCAAGACCGACCGGCGCGCCCTGCCCGCCCCCGGCCCCGCCCAGGCGGTCGGCGGACTTCGCACGGCACCGCGCACCGTGGCCGAGCGGCGCATCGCCCGCGTCTGGTCCGACGTGCTGGGCGTCGACGGCATCGGCGTGGACGACAACTTCTTCGCCCTCGGCGGCGACTCCATCCTGAGCATGCAGGTCGTCTCGCGACTGCGCCGGGACGGACTGCACCTGGCCACCCGGGACCTGTTCGCCCACCAGACCGTGGCGGAACTCGCCACCGTCGTCCGCGACACGCCGCAGGGTTCCGGGAACGGGCCGGTGACCGGCGACGTACCGCTCACCCCGATCCAGGAGTGGTTCCTGACCACCCCACGCTCCGCCCACCACCACTTCAACCAGTCGGCGCTGCTCGAACTCGACGGCACCCCCGACCTGACGGCGCTGCGGACCGCGCTCGACGCTCTGCTGGACCACCACGACGCCCTGCGGATGCGGTTCACCCGGGAGTGCGACGGCTGGCGGCAGTTCAACCCGCCGCCCGCGGGCGCCTACGACGTACTCGTGCACCAGGACCTGGCGGGTGTGTCCTCGGAGGACAGCGCCGCGGCCATGGAGAAGGCCGCCGACGACCTGCACGCCGGATTCGACCTGGCCCGCGGGCCGCAGTTGCGCGCGGCGCTGTTCACCGCCGGCCCGGACCGGCCGGCGTTCCTCCTCCTCGTCGCCCACCACCTGGTCGTCGACGCCGTCTCCTGGCGCATCCTGCGCGACGACCTGGAGACGGCCTACCGGCAGGCCGCCGACGGCGGCACGGTCACGCTCGGCGAGCGGAGCACCAGCTTCCGCGCGTGGTCCCGGAAACTGGCGGCACACGTCGCCGACGGCGGCCTCGATCACGAACTCCCCTACTGGGAGGAGGCCGTGCGCGCCCGGCCCGCACCCTCCGACGCGAAACCGGACGCCGAGGCGGCGAAGACCGCCGTGGTGAACGTGGAACTCGGCGAGGACGACACCGAGGCCCTGCTGCGCGCCGCCCCGACGGCGTACCGCACCCGGGTCAACGACGTGCTGCTGGCCGCGCTCGCCCTGGCCCTGGCCCGCTGGACCGGACACGACCGGGTCCGGCTGGACCTCGAGGGCCACGGCCGCGAGGACCTGCTGGACGGTGTCGACCTCTCCCGCACCGTCGGCTGGTTCACGACCGTGCACCCGGTCGCCCTTCAGGTGCCCGACCCCGGTGACCTCGGTGCCGGCCGGGACTGGCGGTCCCTGGTGAAATCGGTGCGCCGGCAGCTGCGCGCGGTGCCCGGCAACGGCATCGGTTTCGGCGCCCTGCGCACCTTCGGTCCGCCCGAGGTCCGCGACCGCCTCCGTGCCGGCGCGGACGGGCAGGTGGTCTTCAACTACCTCGGCCAGTGGGACGCCCGCCCCGACACCACGGCCGGCGGCCTGGTCCGCGCCGAGCACGGCTCCTTCGGACAGGACCACGACCCGCGTGACCCCGGCTCCCACCTGGTGGAGGTGGTGGGCGCGGTGCAGCACGGCCGGCTCGCCTTCACCTGGCACCACCGGCCGGGCATCCACGACACCGCGACCGTGCGGCGGGTTGCCGACGAGTTCGCCGATGCCCTGCGGCACATCGCCCGCCACACCCGGGGAGGCCGGTGACGACCCACCGAATCCGTGAGGCACGCCGGTCCCGGACGGCCCGGCGCGGCCCGCGGTCACCCCGCGCACCGAACCGCCCACTCCGGCGGGGGTCACCCCGTGCACCACCCCGCCCACCGGCCCGACCTGCACGTCCCCTCCACCTGTCCGACCGACCGTCCGACCGACCGACCCATCCGACCCATCCGACCCAGTGACGACGAAGGAACCCGACATGGACGAGAACACCCGATACCAGGTGCTGCGCAACGACGAGGAGCAGTACTCCCTCTGGCCGGCCGATCTCGAGGTGCCCGCGGGCTGGCAGCCCGTCGGCAAGGAGGGCACCGAGGCCGAGTGCTCCGCCTACGTGGACGAGGTCTGGACCGACATGCGCCCGCGGAGCCTGCGTGAGCGCATGGAGAACGCCGGAGCCTGACCGGCGCAGTACCGCTACGCCGGGTCGGCACACCTTGCCGGCCCGGCCGCCCTCACCCGCTCACACACGGCCCGCCGTCCCGGCGCCCACGCCCCCGGTCCCGTCGCACCGTGCCCCTCCCGAGGAGCCCGCATGACCCCCGTACTGCACACCGAACGCCTGGAGTTCCGCCCCTACCGAGCGGAGGACGAGGACGTCTTCGTCGCTCTGCTGGGCAATGAGGAGGTGTGCCGCTGGATGGGCCAGGACCGCGTACCCGAACCCGAGATCCGCGCGCTGTTCCGCGCCATCCTCACCGACGTCTACCCGCAGCACCGTTTCGACGTGTGGGGCCTGTGGCTCGACGGCACGTACGTCGGCCACGCCGAGGTGAAGAAGACCGGCAACGTCGCCGGCCACGAGCTGGTCACGGCCCTCGCCCCCGAGCACTGGGGGCGAGGGCTGGGCGGTGAGGTGGTGCGCGGCCTGCTCCGCCACGCCGCCGACGGCCTTGGCCTGACGGAGGCCTACGGCATGGTGGGCGCCGACAACTCCGCCAGCCTCGCCATGTGCCGCCGCCTGGGATTCCGCCACCTCCGGGACGTCGTCGCCGACGACGGCTCCGTGACGAAGATGCTGGTCATCCCGACAAGACCCGCCGAGGGTGTTCCCACGGCGGATGCGACCGCCCGGACGGAAACGGCGCCGGCGGCGCCCGTGGGGGGCTCGGCGTCGGCCGGGGACCCGGCGTGAGGCAGGTGCCGGTCGTAGAGGGTGACGCGGGGTCACCGGACACCGGCCGGGCGCCGGACCTGTGGCGGAACCGTGACTTCAACCTGCTGTGGGCCGGCCAGTGTCTGTCGGACCTGGGCGGCGCGATGACGGACCTGGCCCTGCCGCTGCTGGTCCTCCAGCAGACGGGTTCCCCGGCGCGGGCCGGGCTCGTCGGGACCACCGGGCTCGTCGCCGCGCTGGTCTGCCGCCTGCCGGCCGGCGTCCTCGCCGACCGGTTCGACCGGCGCCGGCTGATGATCGCCTGCGACGGCGTCCGGATCGTGGTGTACGCCCTGCTCGTCTGCGCGGTGGTGGTCGGCCGGGCGGCCTGCCCCTGGTCCTCGCGGTGGTGGCCGTCGGCGCCGCCGCCACGGCCGTCTTCAGCACCGCGGAGCACGCTGCCGTGCGCAGCCTGGTGCGCACCGACCAGATCGCCACCGCCGTCGCCCGTAACGAGGCACGTACCTACGGGGTCTCGCTGGCCGGGCCGCCGCTGGGCGGCCTGCTGTTCGGCATCGGCCGGGCCCTGCCGTTCCTCGGCAACGCGCTGAGTTTCCTGATGTCGCTGATGGCCGTGCTGTGCATCCGCCGGCCTCTGCAACAGCCCCGGCACGAGCCGGCCCAGACGGTGGGCGCGTCCGCCGCCCAGGGGTTCCGCTTCCTGCTGCGCCAACCGTTCCTGCGGTCCCTGCTGCTGATCGCCGTCCCGCTCAACATGGCCTTCACCGGCATGATCTTCGCGATGACGCTGTCGCTCCGTCGCTCCGGCGTGTCACCGTTCGTGGTCGGCCTCGCCGGCACGATCTTCGCGTTGGGCGGTTTCCTCGGCGCCTTCGCCGCCCCGCTCCTGCAGCGGCGGCTGCGCCTGCCCGTGCTGATCCCGCTGCTCTGCTGGGTGACCGCGGTACTGATGACGGCCGGCGCGCTGCTGGCCGGTACCGTCCTGGCCGCCGTGCCGCTGGCCGCCGCGGTGTTCCTCGGGCCGAGCGCGAACGCCGCCCTCTTCGGCCACCAGGCCGCCGTCACCCCGGACCATCTGCAAGGGCGCGTGGTCAGCGTGTTGCTCCTGGCAGCGGGTTCGGCGGCCGCCCCGGCTCCCGCCCTGGCCGGAGCACTGCTGGCGCACGCACCCGCCAGCCGCGCCATGCTGGTCTTCCCCATGCTCGTCACGGCCGCCGCGCTGGCGGCCACCTTCAGCAGGGGCCTCCGCACGATGTCCGAGACGAAGACGACGTCCCCATAGAAGACGGAACTCCAGGTGTGGCTGGCCGAGGCAGCTCCGACGCTGCGTGCCCGTACCGCTCGGTGCTTCCGGGCCGCCCCTGCCGGACGGCGTCACGCTCCGCGCGCTGACGGGCGACGACCCGGCCCTGCCCAAGGCACTCGCTCTCCCTCGCTCGGCTTTCGCCGAGCCCGGCACCGGGGTGGGCCTCGCGGGCCTCGCGGAACTGTCAGCGGTGGCTGAGGAATTGGCCGCGGACGGCACGGTCGAGCAGTCCGGCGCAGCATTATGCCGGTTTGGGCTTCCGGCCTGCGGTCATCACCCTTCTGACCGCCAACCAAGCCGCACGGTCGCAAGGCCGCAGACCAGAAGACGACACTGAGCGCCGAAGGTGAGGTGCCGGGCAAGTGCTCAACTTGGGATGAGTGCATCCCACTGATCTCGGGTCGGGCCGTCGTGTTTCGGCGTGAAGTCCGGGTGGGCGGTCAGCCAGGCGGTGACGTGTCGGTCCACCTCGTCGGTGCCGTAGGCGTCCTCGGCCAGTTGCAGGAGATGGCGCACCTGGGCTCGGGCTCGCATGACGACGGGATCGTCGAAGGCGCAAGCGGCAAGGGCCGCAGCCCGTCGATCTGCGGGTGGTGAGCCCTCGGCGAGGCGTTGCTCGTCAGCGCGGTCGGCCTTCACCTGCGCGTCGAACCACGGGCGGAGGGCCTGTGCCGTCCAGGTGTGGTAACCGACGGGGTCCGCGGCGATCTGGTCGGCATGGGTGGCGAGGTACTGGGCGGCACGCAGGCCGAGGGCCGCGCCGTGACCGAAGGTGGGATTGGTGTGGATGAGGCTGTCTCCGGCGTTGACCAGGCCGGTGACGACAGGCCCGTCGTCGTCGGCGAGGGAGGTCCAGCGGTTGTGCAGGCCGGCCATCGCCAAGACGGCGGATTGCGGTTCGGGCGCAAGGTCGAGCCAGGCAGCCGTCGCGGGGAAGCGGCGAGCGACGGCCTCGAACACGGCAGGGTCGGTGAGCGCGCCGCGGGTGGGATCATCCGTGGAGAGGACCAGGCTCACCGCGAAGGTGTCGTTGTCGGAAGGGAAGACGCCGGCGAGCGCGAACGGTGCTGCCGAGCCCGTCTTCACTCGCCCTGGGTCACGCGGGCCGTCGGTCCGCAGGCGGTACCAACGGCACAGGTAGGCGATCCCGGTGCGATGGCTGTCGACCAGAGGCGGGCGGCAGCCGGCCGAGATCAGCCAGGCGGGCACCGGCGAGCGACGACCGGAAGCATCGACGACGAGGTCGGCCCGGTGGACTTCCGCACCCACCTGCACGCCCGTGACGCGGGCAGGACGGCCCTCCCGGAGGGTGAGGGCGCGCACCCGGCAGCCTCGGCGCACCTCAACGGCGGGTTCCCGACGCACCGCCGCGATCAGGGCGGCCTCCAGCACGATGCGGCGGGTTCGCAGGGTCACCAAGTCCTCATCACCTGCCCGACGCGGCGGATGCTCACCGAACCAGTCGAACTCGTGGTACTCCCGGGCTCCGCGTGCCAGCAGGTCCGCGTAGACGTCAGGGGCCTCGGCGCGCAACACGGTGCGCACGGGCGCGAGCAGCGAGTGGGGCTGGACGGCCTGCGGGACCCGGGGCCTGTCCCAGTGGAAGAAGTCCCGCTCCAGGTCCTCTCCCGCCTGCCGCGAGTCCTGCTCGAACAACGTGACCGTGTGGCCCCGTCGGCCAAGCATGAGCGCCGTCCCCAGCCCGCTGATACCTCCACCGATCACCGCAACCCGCGCCACCGATCTCCCCTTTGCGTCGTGTTGCGGAAGGAGCCTACTGCTTGACGATCTCCAGTCCGGAACCGTCCGTCGCGGTACGTGGGCGGGGCACGGCGGCGGCCGGCGCCAGGTCGAGCCGCCTGCCCATCACCGCAGCCGCGGTCAGGCAGCGGCGCCGCCGTCGACGACCAGGTCGGTGCCGACCACGGAGGCGGCGTCCGCCGAGGACAGATACAGCACCGCTGCTGCGATCTCGGCGGTGGATGAGACACGCCCCAGCGGGGACACGCTCTTCATCCGCATGGCGCGGTCGGCGTCGGTCTCGCCGGGTCGCAGCGACATGGTGGTGGCAGACGGGCCTGGGCTTACAGCGTTGATGCGAATCCCATCGGCGATGTGGTCCAGAGCAGCGGCGCGGGTCAACGCGGAGACGGCCGCTTTGCTGGCGATGTAGCCGGCCAGGCCCGGCGTACGGCGGTGCGCACCGAGGTTGGAGGCGATGTTGACGATCGTGCCGCCGGTGGGCTGGTCGCGCATCTGGGCGACTTCGGCCTGGAGGCTGAACAGGACACCGGTGACGTTGATGTCGAGCAAGGCACGCCAGTCCTCCTCCGGGAGATCGGCTACGGGTGCGCCGCCCCGGAAGACGCCCGCATTGTTGACGGCGACATCGAGGCTGCCGAAGTGGTCGACGGTACGGCGGACCAGAGCCCTGACGTCCTCAAAGCGGGTTACGTCTGCGGTGACCGCGGCCGCCGTACCACCCTCGCTCTCGATCAGTGCGACTGTCTCGTCGAGCGATACGGCGGTACGTCCTGACGCGACCACTGAGGCCCCCTCGGCGGCGAAGGCTAGCGCGACGGCGCGGCCGATGCCGGAGCCTGCGCCGGTGACGAGGACGGTCTTACCGCTGAAGCGTGCGGCCATGGCGATGACTCCCTTGGTCGGAACTCGGTCACTTGATGTGGGCATTGAGCAAGGCCGGCGCGAGGGCCCGGCGGTGGTCGCGGAGGAATTCCAGGAGGGGCAGAGGGTCGTGGGCGCGGCGCTCAGCGATCACGGCAGTGGCGAGAAGTGCACCCGGCAGATCGAGGGAGCAGCCGTCCCCGACCGGGGTTGCGGGTGGCAGCCGCGGTGCGAGGACGAGGGCGAGTGGCCCACCGGGCCGGGCGCAGGCGCGATCGGGGTGTCTGCGGTCGTGGTGTTCCAGCTCTGCGTAACGGCCGTTTCCTCACGCATATATTTGACCAACCGTTTCACAATCCACCCGTGGAGGCCCTCCGTCGGAGGTGTTGCTCAGTCCAGCAGCCTCAGCGCCTGTTCGGCCGCATCCTGCACGCGACGCGGGTTGTTCGACGCCTTGCCGACCACCCGCAGGCCTTGCATCAGCACCAGCAGCATCCGTGCGAGCGCCTGCGGATCGCGGTCCGCGGGCAGTTCGCCCTGCGCGTGGGCGCGCACCAGCGCCGAGTGCAGCAAGGTCTCGATGTGGTCCCAGCTCGCCTCGGCCCTGCGGGCCGCCGCCGTGTCGTGCGCGCCCAGCTCGGCGGCCGTGTTGGTGACGAAGCACCCTTTGCCACGCTGGTCATCGGAGCTCGCCTCGGCAGCGAATCGCCGCACCACCGTCCGCACAGCCGGCAGCGCGGGACCCGGCTGGGACAGTTCGCGCAGAAGGACCGGGTCGCGGTTCTCGTTGTACCGGTCCAGCGCCCTCAGATACAGCTCGTGCTTGTTGCCGAAGGTGGCGTAGATACTGGCGCGCCCGATGCCGAGGTGTTCGACGAGGTCCGCCATCGAGGTCGCCTCGTAGCCGCGCCGCCAGAACAACTCCAGGGCTGACTGCAGTGCGGCGTCCGGGTCGAATTCCTTGGTTCTGGCCACACTCGAACCCTAGAAGATATTGAAACGAACGGTCAAATATCTTCGCCAAGGCTCCGCCCTGGGGATCTTCGCGAACCATCATCAGGTGTGCCCGGAAGTGACGTATGAGGCCTGACGAAGAGGGCGGCGCCAGGGGCGCCGCCCTCACTTGAGTGCGCGTCATGATGCAGCGAGGCTGGATCAGCACCTGCGCGAGTTGCCGCCCCGGCCATCGCCTCAGGTCAGGACGAGCTCCAGTACGGTGACCGAGAGCGGCGGCACGGTGCTGGTGAAGGACTTTGCCGCGCCGGTGACGGTGCTCGTCCTGGGCACCAATGTGTCAGGTTCTGTCAGCGTGTTCGTGGTGGTGCGCGAGGGGCCGGTCAGAACCGTCGCGGTGGCCTGCCTCTTGACCCCCTTGGCCAGTCCCTTCAGCTCGACCGGCACGCTCAGCTTCTCCGTCCCGGAGTTGACGACCGCGAGGTAGAGGCGGTTCCCGGAGCGGGTGGCCACGGTGGCGAGGCCGGGCAGTGCACGTGCGGTGGCCGGCAGCACCGTGTTGCCGAGCCTGCTCGTCAGCATGTGCTGTGCCCAGTAGCTGGGCGACACATAGCTGGTGAGGTTGTCGTAGGCGATCAGGTTGGTGGCCCAGACGTTGTTCTTGACGTGCGAGAAGAGCGGCGCGTAGCACTCCATGAGGACCTGGTCCGAGTTGCGGATCAGCCCGGCCAGCCAAGCGGCGTCGCCGAGCGCCGCGTTGAGGTCGGGTGTGGGGCGGCCCTCCTGTGCGGCCCATTCTCCGACGAACACCTTCGTCGAATTGCGGTCCCGGTTGTCGTACTTGTGGGTGGAGGCCTGGGCGGCGGACGGCGCGAGGTAGTAGTGCTCGTCGATCAGGTCCGGCGTGCGGCTCGTCACGGACGTCGAGGCGATCAGCTTCAGATGCGGGTACTTCGCCTTGATCGCGTCGTAGAAGGCCGCGAACCGCTCGTTGTACGACCCAGAGGAGTCGAACCAGTCCTCGTTGCCGATCTCGACGTACTCCAGCGGGAACGGCTCGGGGTGTCCGTCGGCGGCACGTCGTGCGCCCCAGGTGCTGGTGACAGGACCGGTGACGTACTCGATCTCGTCGAGTGCGTCCTGGATGAACGGCTTGAGCGCGTCGCCGGTGACGTGTTCGCCCTTGAGTGAGTAGCCGGCGAACACGGCGAGGACCGGCTGGGCGTGCATGTCCTCGACCCATTCCAGGTATTCGAGGAGGCCGAGGCCGTCCGTGGACCAGTAGCCCCAGGCGTCGTCCATGTGGCCGGGGCGCTCCCAGACCGGACCGATGGTGTTCTTCCAGTTGAACCGTGTCGCAATGGTGTTGCCCTCGAGGAAGTTTCCGCCGGGGAAGCGCAGGAACTTCGGCTTCAGAGCGACCAGTTTGTCCATCAGGTCGATGCGCAGGCCGTTGGGCCGGTTGTTGTAGGTGGGCGGGAAGAGGGACACATGCTGGAGCCACAGGGTCTCGCCCGCGGCGGCGGGGTCGGCCGTGGTGACGGTCAGCCTTGCGTCACCGACCACGGGGGTGCTCGAACCGGTCCGCAGGGTCAGCTCGAACGGGCGGTCCGGGAAGGCGGTGCCGATGTGGGACACGTGAGCGGACGCGTACACCGTCGCACCGTCTGCCGACTCGATGGCCACCGTGAGCGGGCCGATGCGTCGTGACGCCTTGGCGAACAGTCGGGCGGTGTAGGCCGTTCCGGGCCGCACCGGTATGCCCCAGAAGCCGTCGTTGGCGACGCCGGCCCGGTCTCCGGCCCCCACGCTGCTCGGCAGCGCGACCTTGAGGGAACGGTTGAGCGCGGCGTTGAGCGGGGTGGCGGTGTCGAGCGCGAGGGTCGTTCCGCCGACGGCGGACCAGTGGACGGGCGTGGTGTCGCTGGCCATCATCGAGCGGTTCTGCACCAGTTCGGCGTAGATGCCGCCCTCGCCGGAGTGGTTGATGTCTTCGAACATCAAGCCCGGGAGGATGGGGGACACGGCGTGGGCGGGGGTGCCGACGTCCACGCTCAGCAGCGGCGTCGTGGTCTCCACAGGGACCCCGGCCAAGGCCGCGACCTGGTCGGAGGTGAGGACGGACGGGAACATCCACACGTCGTCGACCAGGCCGTGCCACTGGTCGACGTGCCCACCGCCGTAGAGCGCACGGCCGATGGCGGTGTCGCCGCTGCCGGCCCAGCCCGCGGTGTAGGCGGTCTCCCCCTCCAGCACGCCGTTGACGTAGAGGCGAATGACGCCGGCGGCCGGGTCGCTGACGCCGACCAGGTGGGTCCAGGTGCCGGTGGTGGGCGCTGAAGCGGCGGCCGCCACCGCGGCGCTCTGGGTGGCGTCCGAGTCGAGCCGGGCGAAGGCGAACGTGCCGGTGTCATCGCGCAGCCCCAGGTAGAAGGCGCTGACGACCTTGCCGTCGATGCTGACGGCGGTCTGGTAGCCGCCGAGTTGAGCGAGGTTGACCCAGGCACCCACCGAGAATCCCTTGGAGGTGTCGAGGGCCGGCCCGGACGCCGCGGCGTTGCCGCCTGCCGTGAGGCTCAGGCTGTGG
The DNA here is from genome assembly GCF_025642135.1 of Streptomyces cynarae. Taxonomy (NCBI): domain Bacteria; kingdom Bacillati; phylum Actinomycetota; class Actinomycetes; order Kitasatosporales; family Streptomycetaceae; genus Streptomyces; species Streptomyces cynarae. The sequence goes on from NZ_CP106793.1 coordinate 635,551, forward strand.
GCGCCGACCTTGCCGGTGTCCCAGCCGGCCGCGCCCTGGAGCGTCGCGGTGCGACCGTTGCCGGAGGAGTCGGCGGCGGAGGTGCCGGAGCCTTCGTCGAAGGTCCAGTGGGCGGCTGCGGCGGGGAGGTCCGCGGCCGCGGCGCTTGGGGCTGTGCCGGTGAGCGCGGCGGCGCCGGCGGGAGTGGCGGCGGCGAGGGTCCCGGCGAGGGAGGCGGCGCCCAGGGCGGTGAGGACGGTTCTGCGGGGCACTCCGGCTTCTGAAGGCATGCGGCTCATTCCTTTGTGACGGATCGTTGCATTGCGTACCGGCCGGAGTAGGGCAGCTTGTCCGAGCTGCCGGCTGACCTCGTTCGATATGCCGTACACTGATCGTTACTTCGAGCAGCAGGGATCTTAAGGTGTCGGCGAGGCCCGTCAATACCCCTCGAATGGCAATGCTTTTCCACGCCTCGTCCGCCCCGTGGTTCCCAAGAGACAGACGCGAAGCGGGACTCCGTTGGGTTGCGTGGCTGTTCCGTGTGTTCCGCTCCCGTACCCGAGCGACCGCAGCAAGCCAAGGATCGAGCGCTGCGCGCCTCGGTGGCGGGCTGGTCGGGAAGCGGCCTTCATGAGCGGAGGCGCGCTTGGAGGTGCTGGTCGCCGGTCACTGCCCCAGGCCCCGCCATTCCGGGGCGAGGAGCGCCCACAGCTGCTTGTCGTAGCGCACGCCCCCATACGGCCACGCCTGGCGTCGCACGCCCTCCAGCGTCATGCCCAGCCGTTCGGCCACAGCTGAGCTGCGGTCGTTGTCGGCCCGGCAGTGCCACTCGGCTCGATGCAGCCCCCGGGAGGTGAACGCCCAGTCCAACAACGCGCCGCATGCCCGCGTGATCAGACCGTGGCCCTCGGCGGACGGCTCCAGCCAGCAACCGATCTCACAAGAGCCGAAAGCAGCCTGGAAGTCGGTGAACATCACACCGCCGACCAGCAATCCAGCCCGCCAGATGCCATACAGGCGGGCACCGTCACCGGCCTGCCGTTCGGCATACCTCTTGAGCGTGGCCCGCGCCCCCTCCACATCGTCGGTGACGAACGCGGGCCCGACCCACGGACGGATGTGCTCACGGGCCCGGTCCATATGGTCCGCGAACTCCTCGGCATGCCAGATCTCCAACGGTCCAAGGTGAGCTCCCTCGCCCAGGGACAGCGAAAACATGAGGCCTCCCCCATTCACATAACAAGTGTTATGACAATGTACCGTGGCAGCATGCCACGCACCAAGGGAGATCACGAGGCCCGCCGACGCGACGTCTCCGAAGCGGTCTGGCAGGTCATGGCCACACGCGGCTTCGCCGGCCTGACACTGCGCGCCGTCGCCGCCGAACTCGACGCGACCACCGGCCTGCTCACGCATTACTTCCCCAGCAAACGCGCCTTGGTGGAGTACGCCCTCGACCTGCTGGAACAGCGCACCATCGCCCGCCCCCGCCGTCATGGAGGCGCGGGTCTGGCGGCCCTCAGGGACGCACTGCTGGACATCCTGCCGCTGACCGCCGAGGCCACCGACAGCAACCGGATCTGGGTCTCCTCCTGGGACGCCGCACTCTCCGACCCGACCCTGAGCACCGACTACGCCCGCAAGTACGCCCAAAGCCGCGACAGGCTGACCGAACGGGTGGCCGCGGCCCAGGAACTCGGCGAACTTCCCCCCGGAGACCCCGCAGACATCGCGGTCGGCGCTCAGGCCTTCGTTCTCGGCCTGGTGGTCCAGACCCTCTTCGACCCGGCGGCGTTCCCGCCGCAGCGGCAAGTCGGGCTCCTGGACGACTACCTCTCCACCCTGACCGCCCGCACTGATCCAACGACGATCACCCGGCACGACCCCGACGGCAGGCCCTGAGCATCAGGCGGCGATCCATGCCTGTCTGAGCGGTGAGCGTGCGCCGCGTCAGCGCCGCCAGGTCCCGGACGCGTTCGTGCCGTTCTCGGACCATTGAGCGCACAGCAGGTCGGCGACGGTGGTGAGGGTGCGCGTGGACAGCGACAGACGCACCTGGCGCACAGGGTTTTCGGTGCCCTCGGCGGGGCTGAGGTTCGTTCGCATAAAAGGGTCGTGTCCGTGAGCCGACTGTCGTCGGTTCGAGATGCCGGAAGGGGCGGCCGCTCGGGACCGCCCCTCCTGCGTTGGATCAGGATGCTTTCGCGACCCGGCTGAAGAGTCGGCCGGCGAGGTCGACGCCTGTGACCGAGCCGTTGACGTCGCGGGAGAAGTAGCCACGCTGCCCCTTGAGGCCGCCTTCAGTGACGATGTACTCGTCGCCGTCGCCGGGAAGGAAGCCTATGTCCGCGGCCGGGTGGTCCGGGGGCATTTCCTCGTCCGATGCCTCGCGGATCTCCGGCTTGATCCCGACCGCCAGGGTGAGACGGGTGCCGTCGGTGGCGATGTCGAGGTTCATGGCGTCGATCTCGTAGCGGCCGACGACCTGTTGGGCCTGTCCCTCGTCGTACGGGACCGGCTCTGCCGTCTTCTCGACGACGCCGAGGCAGTGCTCGAGCGCCCACCGCACGACGGACTGGTTGAAGGGGTAGCCGTCCGGGCCGACGTTGGCCAGGGAGACCACCGCGAAGTCGCGTTCGGGCACGATGAGCAGCTCGGCGAACTGGCCGTTGCCCGAACCGCCGTGGCCGATCCCATGGAGGCCGTCCAGGTCGTGCAGGAACCAGCAGATGCCGAAGCCGTCGCCGAGCGTGCTGGCGCGCAGCTCGACCGTCTGCTCCCGCATGCGGTGCAGCTCTGCGGCGGGCAAGACGCCACCGCCGTCGCCGAGTTGGAACCGCGCCCAGCGCAGCACATCGCTCGCCGAGGAGGCGAGGCCGCCACCGGGGTTGTCGCCGCGTGCGCCCTCCTTGAACGCTCCCCAGGGCCGGGCGGGGTGCAGCTCGCCGTCGTCGCCGCGGTTGTAGCCCACGGCGAACTTGCGGACCATCACCTCGGACAGGCCGTACACGGTGTCCACAAGGCCCACCGGCTCCAGGACTAGCGAGGCCATGGCCTGCTCGAAGGGCAGGCCCGTGACCTTCTCCACGATCCGCCCGGCCAGGTTGTAACCGGCCTGGCTGTACGAGGCCCGGGCACCGGGCGGTGCGATCAGCGGCAGCTGGGGCAGCTTTGCCACGAGCCCGGCCAGGGAGCGGTCGCCCTCGCCGTCGTCGATCAGGTTCCAGTCCAGGCCCGCGGTGTGGTTGAGCAGGTTCAGGACGGTGATCTGCGCCGCGGCCTGCTCGTCGGCCAGCTTCAGCTCGGGGACGTAGCGCCGCACCGGCGCGTCCAGGTCCACCTTCCCCTCGGCGACCAGGCGCATCAGCGCGGTCGCCGTGAAGGTCTTGGACACCGACGCCAGAGGGAACAGCGTCTTCTCGTCGACCGGCAGCGGGTTGCCGAGGCTCGTCACGCCGTGCGAGGCGTAGATCTCCTGGCCGTCCAGGAGCACCCCGACGGCAACGCCTGGCACGGCGAACTCCGTCGCCTGCGCCTTGACGAACTCCGACAGCTTGTCCTGCAGCATTGCTCCCCCTTCGAGTACTTGAACTAAGTACGAGAGGCAGCGTAGACCGCTCCTCGAACAAAGTTCAAGACTCGTCACGAACTAAGTGCAAGTAGGGTGGTGGCCATGCCGCGAGACACACTGACCGCAGACCGGATCGTCCGTGCGGCAATCGAGCTGCTCGACGACGAGGGACTGGACGGCCTCAACATGCGGAGCCTGGCGAAACGGCTCGGCTCGGCCGCCACGGCCGTCTACTGGCACATCAAGACCAAGGACGACCTGGTCCGACTCGCCAGCGACGCGATCTGGCACGAGGTCGAGTCGCCCGATCTCGATGCCACCGACTGGCGCACCGCCGCCACCGCCCATGCCACCGGCATGCACGCAATGCTCACCCGGCACCCCTGGCTCGTCCAGGCATTCGGCAGCCACCTCCTGCACGGACCCGGCCAGGCCCAGCACAACGACCTCAGCCTGGCCATCTACGAAAAGGCGGGCTTCGCCGCCGCCGACGCGGACCGGGCGGCCGCCACCGTGTTCACCTTCGTGCTCGGCAGCGCGCTCGGCCCTGCCGCCCAGGTCTCGCTGAACCGCCGGCTGAGCAAGAACAGCGCAGACGCGGAGGAACTGATGGCCGACGCCATGACACGCGCCACCGAGACCGCCATGCAATTTCCGCGCCTGCGCGAACGCCTCGGCACCACGGCCGCCACGGAGTACGCCGAAGCGCCCGACAACACCTTCGCGTTCGGCCTTCAGTCCCTCCTCGACGGCTTCGAGGCCCGCCTCACCGGCGACCGCGCAGGCCGGCGCGAGTGACCACCCCGGACAACACCCGCCCGACCAGCCCACGGCCCCTTTCCGGCATCACGCCGACACACGAGCGGGCGAGGTGAGACAGAACGGGACACCGACGTGCCCCTGAGCGGTGCACATGACTCCACGGCCCGCAGGACTCCAAGGCTCGGCACGCCGTCGAGTGCGGCATCAATCGCCTCAAAAGGCACCACCCTTGGCCACGAGGTACGAACCAGCCGTCCGCTACGAGGCGATCGTCCTCGTCGCGGCCACCAATGAATGGCTGCGACCAGCGTGATCGAGAGTGATCCAGTAGCGGCGCTTGACCCCGGTCTCGATGCTGCGCACATCTTCGAGGACGCCGCCATTGCTCTCGATGGTGCGCGCCGAGCCGACGTTGCCATCGTCACAGGTGAGGAGGATCCGGTCCAGACCGAGCGCCGGCGCCTTGAGCAGAACCGCTCCCAGCGCCCACGTGGCCAGTCCGCGTCTCCTGGCAGAAGGCCGAACGCTGTAGCCGATGTTTCCGCCGCCTTCCAACAGAAAGGCGTTCAGATAGTGCCGAAGGTCGATGGCCCCGAGGTACGTCTCGCCGTCGACGATCCACCAGTGGGTGGCGTGGACGCGTCCTTCCCCGACAGGCAGCGACCGGTCCGATTGCTGCCGCAGGCGCTCGACCCACGAGGCGAACCCTTCCGGACTGTCGAGGTCATCGTCACCAACCAGACGCAGGCCGGCCCCGTCCTGGTGAGCGCCAGGCTGCCACTCGTCACGCGCCGCGAGCCACGAGGAATGCAGCCGTTCCGTGGGAGCGATCAGTTCAGCCATGCGAGGGACGATAACACCCAAATCCCCGATGGGATCAGGCACTTGGTGCCAGATCGGGAGCCTGGCCCATCGGATGGGGTGCAGCGGGTAAGCCAGGCCGAGGCGAAACCCCCTCATTCCGCCCCGATTGATCAACCACTACTCGGCCGGACATCCCCCTCCACACCGGTCCTCGGCCCGTGACGGACTCAGCGGGCGGCGACCACCAGTGCCAGTGCGACGAGCGCAGGCACCGTCTGGACGAACAGGATCCGGCGGCTCGAGGTTGCCGCCCCGTAGGCCCCTGCGACCGCGACACACACCAGGAAGAACACCTTGGCCTGGAAGCCGGCCGGATCGGCGGCAACTGCGCCCCACACCAGGCCTGCGGCGAGGAAGCCGTTGTACAGGCCCTGGTTGGCAGCCAGAGTCTTCGTCGAGGCGGCGAACTCCTCCGTGGTGCCGAAGGAGGCCCTGGCCCGGGGCGTGGTCCACAGGAACATCTCCAGGACCAGGATGTAGAGGTGCAGCACGGCTATGGCCAGCACCGCACAAGTAGCGACGATCGACATGTCCATGAGGGTACGGCGTACGACCTCGCGTGCCTCGCCGCCTTCCCAATCCCCACTGCCCTGAGCCGACGCGGTCAGCGGTGTGATCGGTCCGCGCAAGCCTGGACCTGCGGCCTCAGAAAGGAAGACGCCGACGATGTGAAGGCCGGCAAGGAGGGTCGTGGCGGTCTTCTCGGAGCGGGTGGTCAGGGCGTCCGGACTCGCCCTGCCGGAGGACTGGGAGAAAGCCATGGACGACGCCGTCGACGCGGCCGTTGCGGACACTCCCGACACCGCGCCCCTACGCGCTCTGCTCGCCGGCATCAACCGCGTATCGGCATAGTGCGGTACCAGGGAAGCCCTGGACGTCCCCCTGGTGCGGCCCGACTTGGTCCTCCTGGCGGCACCCAGCCCAGGAGGGGCGGCAGCGATCGGGCGGAGGCCGAGCCTCCTGATCGCGTCGACAGGGAGCCCGAGCCATCGGCTCGTCGCCGATTCGGAGCACAGGAGGACAAGGCGTGCCCGAGGGCGGCCCCCGCTCCGCCCGAGCCGAGCCGGCGGCCGCCCGCAAGGCGCGCCCACGACTCCTGCTACGAAGGGAGGTCAGAGCTGACGCGGCGTGTGTCGAGCGTCAGCAGGAGCTGCGCCGCCTGCTTGGCCTGGCGAGCCGCTGCGGGTGTGCCTGAGATGGCGGCGGTGGCCATGGCCCCCTCGGCCAGTAGGGCGATCTGGGTGCCGGTATCCGCTGCCGCTCCCGCAGCTGTCGCCAGCTCTCGCACGTAAGCGTGGAAGGTGTCCTTGTGGTGTCGAGCCACTGCACCGACCCGGGGGGATGTGCCGCCCAGCTCGCCGAAGGAGTTGATGAAGGCGCACCCGCGGAAGTCGGGCTGGGTGAACCAGTCCTCCAGCCAGTCGAAGACGGCGAGCAGCCGCTCCTGCGGAGTCTCCGCGGCCGTGTCGACGTGGGCGGCAAGGCTTCGGAGCCAACGGACGTCCCTGCGGGCCAAGTAGGCCTCGACGAGGTCGCCCTTGGAGGGGAACAGCTGGTAGAGGCGCCGTAGCGTGACGCCCGAGGCGTCGCGGATCACGTCCATGCCCACGGCTTGGATGCCTCGGGCGTAGAAGAGGTCTTCGGCGGCGTCCAGGATGCGCTCACGTGCCAGATCGGTGTCCACGTTTCCTGCCCGTTGCATGAGAACCAGCGTTCTCCTAGTGTAGACGACACCGTGAGAACGATCGTTCTCAGTGCCGCAGGGCTTCCCAGAGGAGTGCGTCATGTCCGAGCAGCGCCCGCCGTTCCCGCCGTTCACCCGGGAAACGGCGATCATCAAGGTCCGCCGGGCCGAAGACGGCTGGAACACCCGCGCCCCCGAGAAGGTCGCTCTCGCCTACACGCCCGACTCGCGCTGGCGCAACCGCGCGGAGTTCGTCACCGGCCGCGACGAGATCGTGGAGTTCCTGACCCGCAAGTGGAACCGGGAACTGGACTACCGCCTCATCAAGGAGCTCTGGGCGTTCGACGGGAACCGCATCGCGGTGCGGTTCGCCTACGAATACCACGACGACTCCGGCCAGTGGTACCGCGCCTACGGCAACGAGAACTGGGAGTTCGACGACAACGGCCTCATGCGCGCGCGGCACGCGAGCATCAACGACATGCCCATCGCCGAGCAGGAGCGCAAGTACCACTGGCCGCTGGGCCGCCGCCCCGACGACCACCCGGGCCTGTCCGACCTCGGGCTGTAAAACCCCGCACCGCGATGGTCGGCAGCCCCCTATGACTACCCACTCCCCCGGCCGGCGCCCTGGGGCGACCAGCCGACACCCAGCGTGACCGCCTCTAGCAGCTCTCTCTCAAGACGCTGTTCCAGCAGGCCACCGTCTGATCAACTCCTGTGCCCCGCTGAACGGGAGCGTGCGACAAACCACGTCGACGTGGATCAGTGCGGTACCCGATCATGTGTTCATGCCCCTGAGTGAGACCCTTGCCCGAGTCGACGCGGACCTGGCCGCCGGCCGGGTTCCCGTCGCGCGCCAGCGTTTGCGCGGTCTCGTCTCATCCATCCCGTACGACCTGACGCTCCGTCGGCGTCTGGCCGAGGTGTACCGGCTCTACGGCGACGCCGCCGAGGCCGGACGTTGGATGTACCTCGAAGAGGACCGCAACGCCGACGAGACCGCCGCCTTCGAGGCGCGGTACGGGTCTCCCGGGTGGCGGATGAAGGCCCTCGCCTGGCGCGGCCCCGAGGCGATGGCCGGCACCGCCTTCGCGGAGGGGCAGCTGGTCGCAGTGCGGACCGCCTGCGCCGAGGAGCTGGGGCACCCCGTCGACTGGGACGACCCCGCCTCCCACCGGGACGGCCTGGAGGAGGAGTACGAGGCGCCCTCCGAGCCGTGGACGGTCGGCGGTGTACTGGCGGGCGTCGGCTGCATGGTGGGGGCCCTTGCGTTCCTCGCGATCTGGGTGAATGGAGTCGTTGCCCTCTTCGACTGACCCCACGGGACACCTGACACCACGTCGTCGTCGACGGGCAGGGCATCCCGCTCGCGGTGTCGCCGACCGGCGGACCGCCGCTTGCGTATCCGCTGGGAGCGACGCGACGACACCCACGAAGCATTCCTCGGCCTCGCCACCTGCTCATCACCCACCGTCACGTCCAACGCCTTTGTCAGGACCTCTAATGTCGGCGGGCACCCACTGACGCACTCCGTCGCCGTTCGCGCCGTACCAGTAGCGGGGCAGGCCCTGGGTGCTACTGGTGCGGAACGGGCGGCCGTGGTCGTCGATGCGGATCGTGCCGGTGCTGCCCTGGGAGGACCAGTCGAGTTCCAGGTACCAGTTGCAGTCGTAGGCCTTCGTCGTCGCGGTGACCAGCAGCACCTCCGGGTCCTCGGCGGAGACGCGGTAGGGGAACTGAACTGCGGGGAGGCGCTTTCCGCTGTCGTTGCCGGGGCGTGCGCGGGCGATCGGGCGGTTGACGTCCAGGTTCACGGAGAAGTCACGAGGCGTCAGGTCTCCGCCGCAGCCCTGGTCCATGGCGTACACATTGCCGGTTACCGGGGTGCCACGGCTGACCATACGAACCCGGAGGGCCTGCAGGACCACGGCCGTGGACGACTTCCCCTGCACCGAGATCTGCACCATCGTCTGCCCCCCGTGCACCGCCCCCTGTGTCGCCGCCCACGCCCCGGCGTCCTGCTGCACCGGCGGCGGGGGTACCTGGGTCGGCTTCTTCGCGATGACGTAGTCGTGTCCGCAACCGCCCTGCCAGATCTGCGAGTCGGCGGTCCAGGCGAGCGGCACACCGGTCGTCACCGGGGCGTCGCTCTTCCTGTTCGACGGTCCGCCCTTCGACTCGGTGCGCCCCGAAGCCCGAACTCCTGCGGAGGGAGAGGCCGACGAGCGGCTGGGAGAGGGACTGGTCGCAGTGGCCGAGAGGTGGCCTGACGTACCGGCTCCTGCCGTACGGGACTGACCGGGGGCTCTGGCGGAGTCGTCGTCGGACCGATCTGCCGACAGCGCCGACAGACTGCCCAGCGTCACCAGCAGCGCGGTCGCCACGGCGGCTCCGACGACGGTGCGGCGACGGCGGTACCAGGGCCGTCCGGTCGAGCGGGCCACATCCCACTGGGCCGTCGGCTCGGGACTGCCCGGTCCATGAGCGTGGCGAGCGGGTCGCCCGGCGTCGGGTGCGCCCGCGCAGAGTCGCAGCGGTGCACCGCTCGTACCACCGCCATCACCACCGACGCCGTCCGCGCCGGCACCCCCGCCCCGCGCCGTCCGGCTGTCCGGACCCGAAGCCCGCTCGCCCCCTGTCGGCTCCAGCGCCCCCTTGGACCCGATCGCCTCCGCTGCCTCCTCGGCACTTGCCTGCTCCCCCGCGCCCCGTTCACCCGCCCTCGGCCGCTGTCGTGCCGTCACCGCGAGCAGCCACAGGCGGTGGAGTTCGAGGCGTTCCTCCGATGCAGCCCCACAGAAGGCGGCCAGGCGCTCCACCGGGGCGTAGTCCTGCGGGACCGCCTCGCCCGCGCAGTAGCGGTGCAGCGTGGAGGTGTTCATGTTGAGCCGCCGGGCCAGGGAGCCGTAGCTCCGGTCCGTGCGGTCCTTCAGTCGGCGCAGCAGCGCCGCGAACTGCTCGACGTCGTCCCCGGTCGACACCGTTCCCCCGTCCTCCACCGTGTCCCCGTATCCCAGGCGGTCCATATACCTGCACGTCAGACGGGCTGGGACGGTTCCACCGTCGCCGGACGGGCGTCCGGCATTGCACCGGGCCGCCGTGACGGCCGATGCTCTTGGTGTCGCACCGACCAGGGCCGGACCGACCAGCCGGCGGCGGACGACAGACGACACCCATGCACTCATCCACGGGGGACACCCATGCCCAAGCGCACCGGAGCAGGCGCGCTCCACGCACTCGCCGTCACGGGCTTCGCCCTCGGCGCGACGCTCCCCACACCGGCGAACGCGGCAGCCAAGGCGCCCGGCTTCCTCGCGGCGGCCGACCTCCCGCCGCACCCGAGTTCGTCCTGGACGGCCGGCAAGGTCACCGCCGGCGCACCGGAGGCGGTGGAACAGGACCGCTGCCTGAGCATGGCGCTGGGCGGCGGCTCGGACACCTGGTACCGGGAGTTCCGTACCGACCATGACACGAGCGCCCGCCAGGTCAGCGTGCAGTCGTCCACGACGGCTGCGGCGAAGGGCCGGTTCTCACGGCTGAACAAGGACATCAAGTCCTGTGCGGTACGCATCGAGAAGGCCGACCCGGAAGCCGAGGCCACGCTGAAGGACTACGGCACGCTGCCTGCCGAGGAGGGCGCCCACGTCTACGGCCTGCACACGGTGACCCTCTGGGGCGCCTCCGACATCCGTCTGCTCTCCGTCGGCCGGGACGGCAGGACCGTCACGGTCGTCGACCGGGGTCAGCTCGGCGGCTTCAGGGACGCGCCGGTTAAGGCCTTCAAGAAGACGACCGTCACGGCCGTGCACAAGCTCCACTGACCGCATGACCGGGGCCGCCCTCCGCCACGGGGGTGGGGAGGGCTGCCCATCAACCACCGACAGCGCCATTCGGCGCGATTCATCACGACTCGGAGAACGGGGAACACACATGAGCAGCAAGTCCCGCACCGTCCTGACTGCCGGCGTCCTCGCCGTCGCCCTCGGCGTCGGCGCCACCGCCCAGGCCTCCGCCGGCGCCCCGCGCAGCGTCAGCGGCAAACCATCCGACAACATCACCCGCATCGCCGACTTCTACGGCGCCTACATCGACGCGGTGATCGACGAAGACAGGGGCAACCTCGGACAGGTCCTGCGCAGCCACTACCTCACGCCCGCCTTCGAGAAGGAGCTGGCGGCCTGGGAGGACCGGGAGCACGCCGACGGCGTCCTGCGCGCGCAGAACGTCCCGCTCGCCTGGAAGGTCACCGAGAACGGCACCACCCGCAACTACACGGAGGCCGTCGTCACCCTCACCTGGAGCCGCGACACCACCACCAAGCTGGTCGTCGACATGACCCGCGACAGCCACAGGATCTTCCACATCGGCGAGAAGGGCGTGGGACGCAAGTAGTCACCCTGGTCGCACCCGCAGCGTGCGAATCCGGAACGGTCGCGGCTCGAGGCAAGTCGCTGTCGCGCAGCGGCCGTTCCAGCAGGCCCGTCACCTCGGCCCGACCCACCGGGAACCGGGGCGTGAGGGCGGCCCGCACCCGGTCGCCCCGGGACTCGTGCAGCCGCACCACCACATCCCCGCTGCGGTCCTCCGCCGGTTTGTACCGTCTCGACGGTCACGGCCGGGTGATCGACCCGGACCCAGCGGCTCCCCGACCTGCGCCCCGGCTCCCGCAACGACAGCTCCAGGGCAAGCACCGGTGAGGGGCCGCTGGAAGACGAAGCCCCAGGCGACGATCGCCCGGCACAGCAGCATGTGCCATGTGCCCGGAACTCACCGGAGCCGGCGGCGTCGGCGTCCAGTGGTCCTGTGGCGGTCGTCGCATCCTGGCGGGCGGCGGCCCCTTGCCAGGTGAGCACGGCCCCCACCGACCGCGGTGTTCCGTCACTGTCCGCGTTCACCGCGCGATCCGCTGGTGTGGGCGAAGCGACCACCGGTGTTATTGAATGAGGTGTGCGGTCAGGGATCTCGGGGTCCCGTCGCATGGGTTCGAGTACGGCCCCGGCGCTGCGCCGGGGAATGCTGAGAGAGCCGCATGGACTCCACACCCTCCTCCTCGTCCTCCTCGCCGTTCAGCCTGGTCAGCAGCGCCCTGGGGCGCTACGTCCCGCGCAGCGGAGCGGCAGCGCCCGCCGGTCCTGCCGACGCGCAGGGCGACCGCACCGGCCGCCAACGCGTACCCGACAACCCGGCAGCCGATGGTCAGGAACAGATTCTCGGCGTGGTCAACCTGGACAGGGACCTGAGGATCACCTGCTGCAATCTGGACGCCCCTGTATTCGCGGGTCTGGACGCCGTGGCCGGGAGTCCCTTCGTCGATCTCCTGCCCCGCGGGGACGTACCGACGGTCACACGGCGGTTGCGGCAGGTCCTGTCGACCGGTGAGGCGCATGTCGCCCGGATCCAGCGCCTGCGGCGCTCCGACGGGTCGGAGCTGGTGGTCTCGCTGAGCATCCTGCCCGCCGCGGTGCCTCACGAGGGCCTGACCGTCTCCCTGATCGCCATGGCCAGGAGGCTGCATCTGTTCGCCGCCGAGACCGCGATCGGCACCTCGCTGGACATCTGCGAGACCGCGCAGTCGCTGGCGGAGTCCCTGCTGGCTTGGGGAGACGTGGCAGCCGTCGACCTCGACTTCGCCGTGTGGACGGGCGAGGGGGTCACCGGGCAGGCGCAGGGGCGCATCCGGCTACGCCGGGCGGCCCTGGTGCCGGACCGGGCGTGGCCCGACGGCTACGTGACTCCGGGCGACGATCTTCCCAGCGACGCGAGTCGTCTGCTTGCGCAGGCAGTACGGCGGGACGACGCCCCGCAGGCCATCGTCATGCCCGACCGGGAGGCGGTCGAGCGGGTACTCGGCAGTCCGCGAGTGATGCGTGCCCTGGTGCCCGGCGACCGGTCGGCAGGTGTGGCGTGCATTCCGCTGGTCCTGGAGGGCACGCCGCCCGTCGTGCTGGGCGTGGCGGAGGTCTGGCGGCGGTCGGACTGCCCCTTCCGCGACAGCGAGCTGTTCGACCTGCAGGAACTGGTGGCCAGGACCGCCCATCACGTCGACCTGGCCCGTCAGCACCAGCGCGAGCACACGCAGGTGCTGGCGTTGCAGCGCCGACTGCTGCCCCGGACCGGCGGCGACACCGTCGAGATCGCCAGCGTCTACCAGCCCGCCACCCCCGACAGTGCAGGCGTCGGCGGCGACTGGGTGAACAGCTTTCCGCTGCCGGACGGCCGGACCGCGCTGGTGGTCGGTGACGTCGTCGGGCACGGCCTGGGAGCCGCGGCGACCATGGGCCAGCTGAGCATGGAGGCCCGCGCGCTGCTGTCCGCGGGGCTGGCACCCGACGAGGTGCTGGAGCGCCTGGACGACACCGTGACGCTGCTGGACGACGCGGAGTCCGGGCTGACGGCCGGCTACAGCGCCCTGGGGTCGACCTGCTGTATCGCCCTCTACGACCCGGTCAGTCACCGCGTGGCGCTGTCCAGCGCCGGCCACCTCCCCCCGGTCCTGGTGTCCCCGGACGGGCACGCGGGTCCGCTCGCGGTCCGCCCGCATCCCGGCCTGGGCGCCGAGTTCGCTCTGCGGGAGCCGTTCGACGTGCACACCTTCGGCGCACCCCCAGGCTCCCTGCTCGCCCTCTACACCGATGGCTTGGTGGAGGATCCGGGCATGTCGATCGACGAGGGCATCGGCAGGCTGGCGGAGGTCGTGTCCACGGTGCACCCCTGGGACACCCTGCAGCAGGCCGCACGGCACGTCGTCTCCGCGCTGGCACCCGGGCACCAGCGCGACGACGTGACCCTGCTGCTCGCGCGCATGATCGGCTACCGCAAGGGGGACACCGCGACCTGGCGGCTGCCCGCCCGCGACGACGCCCCCGCCCGTGCCCGCGCGCAGGTCGCCGCGCTGCTGCGGAAATGGCGCACCAGGGACGACACCCGGGACAACGTGCTGCTGCTGGTCAGCGAGCTGGTCACGAACGCGGTGCGCTTCGCCACCGGTCCCATCACGGTACGGCTGATCAGGGCCGGTCGCGGCCTGCTGTGCGAGGTGGGTGACACCGGCAACGGCAGGCCGCGTCTGCGCCGGGGCGGCCTCCTCGACGACGGCGGTCGTGGCCTGCACATCGTGCACAGGGTCACTACCCGGTGGGGGGTGCGGTGGACGGACACCGGCAAGGTGGTCTGGGCGGAACTCACGAGGTGACGCGGCTGCGGGCGGAGGCGCGGCCGGCGAAGGGGAGCGCGGTGAGGGTACGGGCGCCGTACGCGTCACCCGGCGCCGCCGACGTACGGGCGGTGCCCTCGGCGGTACCGGTGACGCGGACGGCCGGTTCGCTGGTACGGGCGGCGCGGGCGCGCACTACAGCCACTCCCCATCCAGGGCGGTGGCGGAGAGGCCCGGTGCCGCCGCGTACAGGACGGCGCGACTGCCCGGCTTCTGCCCGGCGTCGTGGGCCCGCCGCATGATGTCGAACACGGCGGCGCCTCCACGGTTGCCGCCGGTGTAGCTGTCCCGGCTGTAGTCCAGCAGCCCCGAGGGCCACGCGTCGGGCATCGTCTGCTCCATGTACTCCAGCACCTTGGTCCCGCCGGGGTGCGCCAGCAGCACGTCGGGGTGCCAGGCGTCGGGGTGGTCCTGGTAGCGGACGCGCAGCCACTCCCACATCGCGGTGACCGTCTCCTGTACGGCGCGCGGCCCGCGCCGGTCCATCACGAAGTGGGTTCCGTCCGACCGCGTTTCCAGACGGTGCAGGTCCTGCGTGCCGGGCAGGGTGTGGTGCCAGGCGGCGTCCAGCCGCAGCATCGACTCGCGCCTCGGGCGGCCCGTGACCACCGCGGCGACTGCCGTGTCCGCAAACAGCAACCGGACGATCAGGGACTCGAGAGTGTCGTCCGCGGGCTGGTAGGTCGTGCTCAGCGCCTCCGCGATCACGACCAGGACCACACGGTCGGGGTCCGCGGCCACGAGATCCGCCGCCAGCGCCAGGGAGCGGGTCCCCGCGATACAGGCCCACTGTGTGGCCGGCAGCAGCATCACGTCGTTGCGGAGCGGAAGCCTGTTGGCCAGGGCGATGTCCAGACCCGGGAGCGCCGGGGTGGTGGAATTACTGGTGATCAGGCAGTCGATGTCTGCCGCGTCCAACCCGGCGATCTGCAGGGCCCCGCGCGCCGCGCGCTCCCCGTAGGACTGCACGGCCTCCCAGGCCGGCGCGGTGCGCTCCTGGACGGTCTGCGGCGCGGGTATCGCCTCGAGGGCGGCGATCGCGCGGTCCACGTCCTGCTGAGTGAACCCGTCGCGTGCAAGCGCCTCTCGGGCCGGCCCGATGCCGACAGTCCGCAGGCCCCCGCCGTTGCCGGGCGCGACGGCGGTCTCCAGCGGCAGCATCCACCCGCGGGTCTCGATGCCCGTACTGGCCGCGATGCCGTCGATCCGCGGCGCCCACGCCGCGTGCGGGTGCCGGCCGCGCACCTCCGCCACGATCTGGCTGGTCTCCACGGCGTGCTCGCCGTGTATCACGGCAGGAGGACAGACGTAAGCGGTCATAATGCGGCACCTTTCCGAGGGAACAAAGAGGAATGTCACGAGTGCTGTGTCATGGGTCACTTTGGAAATGCGCGCCCAAGAAATTGCCGACTAGCCCTACTTCGGGAGTCGGCATCCGTTTCGAGCATGAGCGTTAAATGGACATTTGCGCTGTGATGCAGACAACTTAGGTAGCCCTTGAAATGCGTGACACGGCACACACCGCTGAAATAGGGCTCTCAGAGCGGTTCCACAGGTTTTACCTGACTCACCGTCAGCCAGAAGGCTTCCTGGTCACTTCCGCCGGAGCCGGGCGACACCCCTGGCGGCACGGGCCACTCGACCACAGAGGCACGCCGCGACAGGGAAGAGACATGCCGCGATCGGCAAGCTGTCCGACGCGACCGGGCGACAGGCGGGAACGCGATTGCTGTACTTCGCCGCTGCCATACGTTCCCGAGACACCAAAGGCTCCGGTCGATCCGGGGCTCGGTATCACCAGGCCGGTCACGGCCGGACGTGGCTTCAGGCGGAAAACGCAATCCAATGCGAGCCCTCGCGGATCCCCCCCTGGGTGCTTGTCGTCACCGGGAGCACCCTGCCGACGGCCGAGGCCCACACCCCCGAAGCCTGGTGCGGCCTGCGCTCGATCGCCGTCTGCAACACTGCGGAGTCATCAACTGACGTGGCGTCAGATGGATTGCATCAGCGTGCCGATCCGCCCGTTGTCACGAGCGGCACGTAACCGTGATCACGGTGCCCTGTGTGGAAAAGCAGGATGGCCGTCACGAGGATGATCGCCGCCCCGCCGGTCATGAACCACACGCTCAGGGCGGAACGGCCACTCAGCCCGCCTCAGCGAGTCCGTCCGGCCCACGGTGAAGGTCCTTGTAGCGGAAATGTCTTCGAATGGTGGCTCTCGTCGGAAGATGCCGCCGCTGCTGATGGAGTCCATAGCGCGGACGAGAGTTCATTCCGTCGGCGTGCCGATCCGAAGCCGGTTGCCGTCAGGATCGCGCAGCTCGATCTCACGTCCCCAGGGAGCGTCCCTCACCTGCACACCGAACTCGGAAGCAGTGGCATCGAGATCACGAAGGCGGAGGTAGACCAACGTGTCGGGGCGGGCATCGCCCTGGTGTTCCGACAAGAACAACCGCACCCTGCCCCGGGCGACTTCGACGAACGCGGGAAGTCGCGGTTCGAAGCGGTGCTCCCACTGCTTGACGAAGCCCAGTCGCTCGTACCACCGAACGGCGGCCGCGGCATCCACGACATGAAGAATGGGAATGACTTCCTCGTCCATACAGCCCATCGTCGCAGACCGTCCGACAGGGCGAACATTGCCTGCGGCACTGGAGCCGACGAGTTGGCAGAGATGACTTCTGTGATTGTGCGGAGGGCGGCCAGGACTTCGGTCCTGGCCGCCCGAAAGTTCTCAGTGGGCGGTTCGTAAGGCGATGTCCGTTTCTGGCTGAGGTGGGAGCAAGGACGCTGGTGGAAGTTCTGCTGGCTATTGCTTCCTGGCGAAGTTGCCGGTGTCGGCCTCGGTGAGGATCCCGAGTTTGACCAGGCGTTTCAGCTTGGCGCGGGTGCCTTCGACGTTCTTCGGCAGCAGTTCGTGGCCGAGGGCTGCGCAGACGTCCTTGGCCCGTAGCGGCCCGGTCGCGTGGTTGAAGGTGGCGAGGATGCGGGGGTAGTCCGGGTGCTCGGCAGGTCCGGCGCGGACGCGGGGAGCCGGTCGGCGAGGCCGATGACGGTCTTGCGGGTGATCGTGAGGTGCTCCAGGTGCGTCTCGGCCTCCCGCAACCGGGTCTGCAGGTCGTCGATCTGTGCGCGGAGGTCGTCGGCCAGGGCCCGGGCGGCTTCTTCCTGGAGGTCCAGGGCATCGAGCAGGGGCCGGATGTTCACGCTGCCACCGCCTGCGCCGCGCGCCAGGAGGGGGCGCTCGCGCCGGTGAGGCGTCGGGTCATGACGTGGGTCATCGCCCAGTAGACGCGGGAGGCGGAGGAGGAGGGGCGGTGCTCGTAGTCGCGGACCAGGCGCCGGTGCAGTATCAGGATCCCGTAGGTCTGCTCGACCCTCCACCGCTTCGGCTGCGGCACGAACCCCTTGTCCTGCGGGTTGCGCGCGACGATCTCGACATCAATTCCCAGGCCGGCGCCATGCATGACGACCTGGTTCTTGAAGCCCTGGTCGACCAGGGCTTTGCGGACGGTTCCGCCGGCGTGCTCGGCGACCTGGTCCAGCAGGATGATGCCCGCGGCGTTGTCGTGGGTGTTCGCGGCGAGGACGACGACTGCGATGACCAGGCCGAGGACGTCCACGGCCAGGCCGCGTTTGCGGCCGGGCACCCGCTTGGCCGGATCGTGGCCACTCGTGGTGGCGGGGACCCCGGCGGCCACATGGACACTCTGGGTGTCCAGGACCACCAAGGTCGGGTCCTCTAATCGGCGGGCGCGTTCACGGACCTGGCAGCGCAGGAGTTCATGGATGACCTGGTCGGTTCCGTCGTCCCGCCAGGCGGCGAAGTAGTAGTACGTCGCGCTCTTCTGCGGCAGGTCGTGCGGGAGATAGGCCCACTGGCAGCCGGTTCGCCCCTGGTAGAGGATCGCGTTCACGATCTCCCGCATGTCGTAGACGCCCTGGTGGCCGCTGACCGAGCGGTGCCGGTCCTTCCACGCGGTGATCACCGGCTCGATCAACGACCACTGCTCGTCCGATAAGTCACTCGGGTACGGCTTGCGTTCACTCACCCGAACACATCACCAGATCAACAACCGTGGGCCGGCGGATTCCGCCCCGCCGCCACACCATCAGGCGACAGCAAATCCACTCAAAGACTCACGAACCAGCCACTCAGAGTTCCCCGGTCACCAGGTGACGTGAAGTTCGTGGGCGCCGTAGATAACGGCGTCGTACTTGAACGGGACCTGGTCCAGCTCGGTCGCCGGACGGAGAGTCGGGATGCGGCGCAACAGGGTCGGGTAGATCACCTGCAGTTCCCTCCGGGCCAGCGGCTGGCCGATGCAGTGGTGGTTGCCCGCGCCGAAGGCCTGGTGCCGGCGGGCGTCGCGGGTGATGTCCAGTCGGCCCGGGTCGGGGAAGACGGAGGCGTCCCGGTCGGCGAGTTCGCCGAGCATGATGACGCCCTCGCCCTGGCGGATGGTGCGCCCGGCGAGCTCGATGTCCTCCAGCGCGGTGCGGCGGCGCCCGAGGTGGGCGATGGTCAGGAAGCGCAGCAGCTCCAAGCATGCCGAAACCCGTGTAGGGCTCGAAGCGGAGTACTTCCTCCACGGTCCGGGACGCCGAGCATGTCGCAGATGACGTACACCGCCAGCGGGAAGGCCAGGTGCCGCACCAGGTCGGCCGGTTGGCCGTGCTCAAGCATGCCGTCGATGAGCCGGTCGGCCGTCGCCTCGATCTTGGGCACCAGCGCCTGCATGCGCTTGGCGGTGAACCACTTTCCCACCATCCGCCGCCAGCGCTGCTGTCCCTCGGCGTTGAGCGCCCTGGCCATCGGGCTGTCGAAGATGCTGCCCGCCTCACTGGCGGTGATCCGGGCCGCGTCCGGCCGGGCCAGACCCTCCCGGCTCAGGCGCGGGTCGGAGAGCGCGTGCTTGACGTCCTCGTAGCGGGTGAGCAGGGTCGCGCGGTCGCCGCTGCGACCACGGCCGATCGACAGCCGCCCGCCACGCCGTTGCACACGATCATTGCGGGACAGCTCTTGGTTCAGGCCGTGTCTCTTCGATCATCAGCCGCCTTCCCGAGTCCCCGATCCCGCACCACGCGAGCCGGTCGGAAACCGGGTGCGGACTGTCCGTGCCGTGGTGTGTGATCGGGGGTATGGCGATTGAGCTGGGCAAGCCGGGCGTCGACGGGCTGAGCGAGGCAGTGGGCGTACTGCGGGAGTGGCAGTACGACGGGACGCCGATGCAACTGCATCCGGGGGACCTGGGCTGGTTCTGGCGGTCAGGTGCGGAAGCGACTGCCGCGGCGGTCAGGACGTGGAGCCGGGACGGACAGATTCTCGCCGTGGGACTGTTGGACGGTCCCGGGCTGTTGCGGCTGACTGTCGCGCCGGACGCCCATCGGGACGCGGAGCTGGCGCAGCAGCTGGTCGAAGACGTGACCGAGCCGGAACGCGGCGTGCTGCGTGCGGGGAAGGCGAACATCGAGGCGCCGATGGGTGCACTGATCCAAGATCTGCTGTCGGAGGACGGCTGGAACGCCGACGAGCCGTGGACGCCGCTGCGACGCGACCTCACGGAGCCGGTGGAGGACCCAGGAGTGCGGATCGAGGTGGTCGGGCCGGAGAAGGCGCACGTATTCGCCGCCGTACATCGCGCAGCGTTCAACGGGTCCAGGTTCACGGACGAGGGCTGGCACGCGATGGCGGCCGGATCGCCGTACATCGACGCCCGGTCTCTGATCGCGTACGACCACCGGGGCAACGCGGTGGCGACGGTGACGGCGTGGTCGGCCGGTCCGGGTAGGCCCGGGTTGCTCGAACCGATGGGCGTGCACCCGGAACATCGCGGTCACGGTTATGGCAAGGCGATCACCGTCGCCGCGGCAGTCGCACTCCAGGAGTTGGGCTCGTCGAGCGCGATCGTCTGTACCCCGAGCTCCAATGTCGGCGCCGTCGCCACCTATAGGTCAGCCGGCTTTCAGCAACGCCCCGAGGTCCGGGACAAGTACCGGGACGCCCAGTGCCTTGACTCCTCGATCACGAGCGGAGCCAGATGAGGAGTGCGACAGGTGTGACGGCAAAACGTTCGGGAGGTTGCGGCGCTCACAGCCAGCGCCGGAGCCGAGAAATGATCCCATTGATCACCTGCCTGTGATCACGCCACCGGCCGCACCGAGCTCAGATCCCCCTGCTGAGCATGATCAGAACGACGAATCAACGAATCACTGATCGAAGAGACGCACTCTGGACTAGTTGCTCGTACTTCGATGACGCGGGCACCATCTCGGCGACAAAGCGAGTGAAGACGCACTCACTCTCCGGTCAAGTCGTCACAGAATAGTGCGGGCCTGACTTCTCCCGTTGCGCACGGATGCCACTGCCCGGTATCACGCGGGCGGCTTTTTCACCTCGCGCCCCTCCACTTCAGGAAGCAATGCGACATTCATCACGCATTGAAATTGTTAAGCAGGGCGACCGAGGCCTTTATGGTGGTCGGACATCAGGCGCAAAACGGATGTACTGGCCGCCATCGGGACCAGGGATCCGCGGCGGGCGATGGAGCCCGCCCCGTGAACGACCCCCGGAGCACTCGGGGCGACCGGTAACCCCCGGGCACTGATGCGCAGGGACGCAGATCTCCAGCGGACCCTGCCGGTGGACGCAGGCGCGCCGTCGGCCCGGCGGCGCGCCTGCGTCCAGCCCTGCGCGCGTCCGCGTGACCAGTACCAGCACCGATTCGGGCACCTAGTGGTGCCCAGGAGGAAGATCTGTGGCATTGGCCAGACTCAAAGGGGCGACGGCAGCCGCCCTCACGGCGGCGATCGCGGGAACCGTGCTCACGGCGTGCGGGCCGCACACCGGCGGCCACACACCTCAGAGCTCTCCCAGCAGCGCGACTCCCTCGACGAAGCCCTCCTCCCCCAGGGCGCACTCGTCGTCCCAGGCGCCGTCGCCCTCGTCCGCTTCCCCGTCCGCGTCGGCATCCGGCCGCGCGGCAGGAGGAACGCAGTCCGACCGCCACGGGGGCGCCACCGCGAATCCGTCCGGGCCCGCTTCGCAGTCCGGCTCGGCGAACGCCTTCAGGCGGCTGCCGAGCACCCCGACGGGCTCCGACGTGCTGGTCGGCCACGGGGTGGAGGGCACCGGCAAGTCCGTAGCGCTCACCTTCGACGACGGACCGGACCCGCGGTGGACCCCGCAGGTGCTGGCGCTCCTCGCCCAGCACCACGCGAAGGCCACCTTCTGCGAGGTCGGGCCGCTCGCCCAGAGCCACCCGTACCTGACCAAGGCGATCGTCGCGGCCGGGAACCGGCTGTGCGACCACTCCGTCCACCATGACGAGCAGCAGAGCCGCAAGCCGGTCGAGTACAACGTCCACGAGATCGTGGACGCCAAGCGTGAGATAACCAACGCCGCGGGAGACGGCGCGAAGCTGATGTACTACCGGGCGCCCGGCGGGGACTGGAGCCCGACGATCCGGGCGATAGCCGGCGCCAACCACCTGCAGCCGCTCGGCTGGAGCGACGACGCCAACGACTGGCGGCGCCCGGGCGTGGACGGCATCCTGCGCAACATCAACCACGACTTGCGCCCCGGCGCGATCATCCTCATGCACGACGGCGGCGGTGACCGTTCGCAGACGGTGCAGGCGCTCGCCCGACTCCTCAACCAGCTGGACGCTCAGGGCTACAACTACGGCTTCCCGGCCTGAGCTTGTCCTTCAAACCTGGCTCAGGTCCGCCTCGTTGCCGATGCCACCAGCCACGGGCAGCATGGCGGTCGCCCGGCGCGCCCGACCGGTGCGGTCAGTCCAGGTCGGTGGTGTCGGCCGCGGCCGAAGGGCCGGTCGCGTGACCAGTGCTCAGGTCGCCGAAGCGGTATTGGCGTTCGGCGCCGCGCTTGCCGACCGAGCTGGGGAAGGTCGAATCGTTGTGGTGGGGGCTGTGCCCCCGTTCGCCATGCACTTCCGATCCGCCACCGTGAACCCCCTCGACGCGATGCGGGGCGGTTCGGACATCGCGCACGGTGCTGTAGTTCAGCCGGTGCCGACCTTCTCCGGGCCATGGCCTGGGTCGGCCAAGCCGGATACCTCTGCGCCGGTGCTCTGGTCCGTCGTGAGCCCGCGCGGTCGATGAGTCGTCCGGGTGGGCGTGGTGAGCACGGCCAGGCAGCCGACGACCAAGGCGATGCCGGCCCACCCCACAAGGGGCAGGCGTTCACCGACGACGAGTACGGCCAGGACGGCCGCGACAGCGGGTTCGAGCAGGGAGAGGGTGGTCGCGGTGCTCGCCGGAACGTGCGCCAGGCCCCAGCCGAACAGGAAGTACCCGAGGAACATGGGCACCAGGGCCATGTAGGCGCCGACGGCCGCGTTCGACCAGGAGGCAAGGAGCGGGGCGCCGGTGGCCAGCAGCACCGGCATCAGCAGCAGCCCGCCCAGCCCGAAAACGGTTCCCATGGCCGCGCCGGAGGTGACACCGCGGCTGATCAGGCGGTGTGCCGCCCAGGAGTACAGGGCGTAGGTGAGCCCGGCGACCAGGCCGAGTCCCACCCCGAGCACGGTCTCCCCTGCGGAGCGGGCACCGGGCCCGGAGTGAGCGTCGGCGGCTTCGGCTGTGCACAGCAGCACCGTCCCGGACAGGCCCAGAGCGGCCCCGGCCATCCAGCGGTGCGTGAGGCGGCGCCCGTCGACGACGCGCTCGATCAGGGCCGAGGCGAGCGGGGCCGAGCCGATCGACACCACGGTGCCGACGGCGACCCCGGCCAGGTGCATGGAGGTGTAGAAGGCCAGAGGGTAGGCCCCCACCGACAGTGCACCGAGCAGCGCCACACCCCTGTGCGCGCGCAGCCTAGGGGCCTCCCGGCGGATGCTGGGGGCGGCGATCAGGGCCTGGAGCAGCCCGCCCAGCCCCATGGCGACAGCCCCGATCGCGAGCGGTCCCACCGCTGGGGCGAAGGTCGCGGCGGTGCCCGTGGTGCCCCACAGCACCGACGCCATCAGCACGCACGTCGCGCCCACGCCGACCGAGTCTGCCGCGTGTGCTGCGGGCCGCGTCACAGCCGGTCCAGCAGGTCGGCCGCCATCGCCCGGGCATGCTCCAGACGCGTACCCGCGCCTTCCAGGCCGGCGCGCGCCATCGCGCCTTCCAGCAGGAACGACAGATGCTCCGCCACCGCGCGCACCTCCTCCGGCCGTCCGGGCAGCATCTCCTCGAGATGCCCGGCGAGCAGGTCCTCGACCTCCTCCTTGTGCCGCCGCACCACGTCCCGGCCCTCATCCCCGGCGGGCAGCTCGGCGGCCGCGTTCAGCAGGCCACAGCCCCGGAAACCGCGCTCGTACGCGAAGGCCGCGTGATCGGCGTAGGCGTCGAATACGGCCAGCACGCCGCCGCGACCACCCTGGGCCTCCCCCAGCCTCCGCCGGTACAGACCCAACCACTCCTCATGCCGTGCATCGAGGTAGGCCATCACCAGATCGGCCTTGCAGGAGAAGTTGTTGTACAGGCTCATCTTCGCCACACCCGCCTCGGCGGTGATCGTGTCGATCCCTGTCGCCGCCACACCGTCCGCGTAGAAGCGGCGCGCCGCGGCAGCGAGCAGCTTCTCGCGCGCCGCCCCCCGCCGCCTGCCGGGGCGCTCTGCCGCCGTTCCGGTCTCGCTCATCACACTCCCTCTCCGTACTAGGTAGGTCAGTCTACCTAAAAAGTAGGGGGTGGCCGCCCGCGGGCGCCGACTCGGCCACGCGGGCAGGGGCGGTCGTCGGCTACGCGGGCAGGGGCGGTCGTCGGTTACGCGGGCAGGGGGCGGTCGTCGACCACGTTCTTCATCACGAGGGTGGAGGTCAGGCGCTGGACGCCGGGCAGTCGGGCGAGCTGCTGGTCGTAGAGGCGCTGGTAGGCGGCGAGGTCGGTGGTGGCGACCCGCAGGAGGTAGTCGGGTTCGCCGAACAGGCGCTGGGCCTTCGCGATCTCGGCGGGCCTGCGGGAGCGCTCGGTCCTGCCGGCGGTGGCCGGCCTGATCGCCGGATACGCGGGCTACACGCTCCTCGCGGTCGCGGGCCTGGTGGTGATAGTGGCGAGTTCGCCGGCCGTGCTCACCGCGCTGACCGTCGCCGGTGCCGGCTACCTGGTGTGGCTGGGCTGGAGCGTGCTGAGGCAGCCGGCCACTCTGGCGGCCTCCGAGGAGTCGGCCGGCTCCTCACGAATGCAGGTCATGCTCAAGGGAGCCGGCATCAGCGGCCTGAACCCGAAGGCGCTGCTGCTGTACTTCTCGCTGTTCCCGCAATTCATCGACACCACCTTGCGGTTGGCCCGTCGCCGCACAGACCGGACTGTTCGGCACCCTGCACATGACGGCCTGCACGGCGGCCTACCTCACCGTCGGCCTCCTCGCCCGCACCGTCCTGAAGACCAGGCCTTCCGCGGCCCGGGCGATCACCCGCGCCTCCGGTGCCATGATGATCATCATCGGCGCTGTCCTGCTCGTGGAACGCCTGGCTGCCTGACCGGCCTGCTCGCTCCATCCGATACCGACATGAAGGAGGACCGTCTCATGGAAGACCCGACGCAGGTGGAACAGGCGAGCCCTGCGGTCCGCAAGCGCGTCCAGGACAGCTTCGACCGGCAGGGCCTCATGGCCCACCTCGGCGCACGGATCACGCACATAGGCCCCGGCCGCGTCCACATCGTGCTCCCCGCCCGCGCCGAGGTGTCGCAGCAGCACGGCTACATTCACGCCGGCGCCACCAGCGCCGTCGCGGACAGCGCCGGCGGCTACGCGGCGCTGACACTGTTGCCCGAGGACTGCGAGGTCCTCACCGTCGAATACAAGATCAACCTCCTCGCGCCCGCCGTCGGCGACCACATCGAAGCGATCGGGACCGTCGTGAGGGCCGGCCGCACCCTGACCGTGTGCCGGCTGGAGGTATTCGGCGTCCGGGACGACGGCGAACGCAAGCTCGTCGCAAGCGGGCAGCAGACGCTGATCCGCGTCAGCCCCACGCAGTGACGCGTCTCGTGGAGCGATCGACAACGCCCTCATCACCACGATTGTGTCGGCCTCACCCTCCTTGCCGAAGCCATCCTCCAGGGCTTCTGATACCCGAGGGTGGCGGGCTCGTTTCAGCGCCCTGACGCCGGTGGCAGTCGCAGGCCGTTCGAGAGAGAGGCAGTACCAGGTGAGTTCCCCCCGCACGGTCGTGAGCGAGGAGGCAGGTGAAGTCCGTCGCTTCTGGAGCGGGCTCGGTCTGCCCGGGCTGATCGACGTCCACACCCACTTCATGCCCGAGCGTGTCCTGCACAAGGTGTGGGATTACTTCGACACCAACGGCCCGCTGATCGGCGGCCTGGAGTGGCCGATCACCTACCGCAAGGAGGAGTCGGAACGCACGTCCCTGCTGCGGGAGTTCGGCGTGCGCGCCTTCACCTCCATGCTCTACCCCCACAAGCCGGGCATGGCCCGGTGGCTGAACGATTGGGCGGCCGACTTCGCCCGCCGCACCCCCGACTGCCTGCACACCGCCACCCTCTACCCCGAACCCGACGTCGAGACCTACGTCCGGGAGGCTCTCGAAGCCGGGGCCAGGGTGTTCAAGGCACACGTGCAGGTGGGGGCGTACGATCCGGCGGACGCGCGACTCCAGCAGGCGTGGGGACTGCTGGCCGAGGCCCACGTCCCCGTGGTGATGCACTGCGGCTCAGGGCCCGCACCCGGAAAGCACACCGGCCCCGAACCCATCGCGCGAGTACTGGCCCGCCACCCGAAGCTGCGGCTGATCGTCGCGCACATGGGCATGCCCGAGTACCAGGAGTTCCTCGACCTCGCCGAGCGGTACGACCAGGTACGGCTGGACACGACGATGACGTTCACCGACTTCGCCGAGGAACTCGAGCCCTTCCCCCGCCAGGCCCTGCCCCGGCTCGCCGACCTCGGCGACCGCATCCTGCTCGGCTCCGACTTCCCCAACATCCCCTACCCCTACCTGCACCAACTCCAGGCACTGGAACGGCTGGAACTCGGGCAGGAGTGGCTGCGGGCCGTGTGCCACGACAACGCAGCAGACCTGTTCGGACTCTAACGGGCGCGCGGGCTCAGGGTATGGCTGCTGGGGGTGAGCCGCCGGACGGCTTACGGGACTTGGCCGCCCGGAGCTCCGCCCGCGTCCGCACCAGGGGCCCTTTTGAACGGTGTCAACTCGTCGAACGCCATGCGTCCAAAGAACTGACGCAGCGTGACCCGAGGCGGTTGGGGACCCGTCTCACCCTTTGCGGACGGCTGGGGATGCGGGCCGCCGCCGTCCGTCATGCCGAGTCAGACGCCTGGCCATCTCTCGTCGGGGCACCGACGACGGCCTGCAGGGCACGCACCAAGCACGTGGCGTCTGTTCCGGAGAGCGGGGCGAGGAACCGGCGTTCCATCTCCTGGCGGGCGGATTCGGCGTCGCGAAGGCGCTCCCGTCCGGTCGGCGTCAGCTGCACGATGTTCTTGCGTCGGTCCTGCGGACTGCGGCGCCGCTCGACGAGCTCCTTGCCCTCCAAAGCGTCGACGAGGGCCACCATCGTCGTGCGGTCGATGCCCAGCTTGCCCGACGCTTCCAGTTGAGACAGCTCGTCATACGCGTCGAGGACGGCCAGAACCGCCAGTTCACGGCCGTCGATCCCGTGCGGCGCCAAGGCCCGCGCCGACTCTTCGGTCAATCGCAGGTACGCGTGCTTGAGCAGATAACCGAGGCGGGAGGAGAGGACCTCGGGCGGTGCGTCACGGGTCATGGCCGCAGCATA
Organism: Streptomyces cynarae; assembly: GCF_025642135.1. NCBI lineage: Bacteria > Bacillati > Actinomycetota > Actinomycetes > Kitasatosporales > Streptomycetaceae > Streptomyces > Streptomyces cynarae. The sequence continues at coordinate 662,395 of NZ_CP106793.1, forward strand.
TCCGGAGACTGATAGTCAGCGACACTGATGATCCGCTATGTTGACGGTTGCGTCGCCGTCAACGGTGACGCGTCGATTCGAAGGGCGCGTGGCAACCATGTCCGACCAGCAACTCCCCTCCCTGACATTCGGAATCAAGACCACCCCGATGCGGGTTCCCTACGAGGACATCCTCCGCGTGTGGCAGGAGGCCGACGACCTGCCCGAAATCGCGGACGCCTGGCTGTGGGACCACCTCATGCCGATCGCCGGCCCGAAGGACGGGCAGATCCTCGAAGGATGGACGCTGCTGAGCGCCCTGGCCGCCAGAACCCGGCGGCTGCGCCTGGGCCTGCTTGTGACGAGCAACCGGATCAGGCCACCCGCCGTCCTCGGCAAAATCGCCACAACAGTCGACGTGATCTCCGGCGGCCGCCTGATCATGGGCCTCGGCGTGGGCGGCACCACGCAGCCACCCGACGCGGGCGGCATCGCCGGCGAGAACCCGGCCGTCGCGGAGTACGCGGCCTACGGCCTCACACTGGTCCCGCCCGCCGAAGGCATCGCCCGCTTGAAGGAAACCATCACCATCCTCCGCAGCATGTGGACGCGGGACGTGTTCGACTTCCACGGGCGCTACTACAGCGTGACCGGCAACCGCAACGAGCCGAAACCTGTGCAGCAGTCGGGACCGCCCCTGCTGATCGGCGGCTGGGGAAACAGGACGCTCCGACTGGTGGCCGAGCAGGCCGACATCTGGAACATCCCCGGGCCGCCGCACAACACCCTGGACTACATCACCGAGCGCAATGCCGTTCTCGACCACCACTGCGCCGCCATCGGCCGTGATCCGCGGACGATCACCCGCTCCGTGCAGTACATCGTCTCCTACGACGACCCGGCCACCGACCGCAAGGCCATCACGGAGCTCATCGCAGCGGGCGTGACGCACATCGTGCTGAGCCTGCGGAGCCCCTATCCCTCACAGGCCGCACGGTGGCTCGTCGACGAGATCATCACGCCAGTGCGCAGCGCAACCGGAGAATACTGACGACCCGGCTGTCTGCCACCCGGCAGGACACCTCCCTCGTGGTCCGTATGCGCCCTCGCCCCGCCGCCTGACTCAACCTCTCACAGGGCCGGCCCGTAGGATGCAGGTCGGCCCGCCGGGAGAACCGGCCTGAAGTATCCGACAGCGTGGGGGGAAGCGTGGCGGAGGAGAGGCGCACCAGCCCGACCATCTGTCGGTCGTGACCACCTCCACCGACGGCGTCCACGTGCTCACCGTGGCAGGTGAAATCGACCACGACACAGCCCCGCCCCTCCAGCGGGCCCTCGATCTGTCCCACATGGGTACTCCTCCCCGAGTGGTGGTCGACATGCGGCAGGTCACCTTCATGGACTCCGCCGGCATCAACCTGCTCGTCGCCGCGCACCAGGCCACCACACAGGCAGGCGGCTGGCTGCGCCTCGCGAGCGCCCAGGACTCCGTCCTGCGCACCCTGCACATCGTGGAACTCGACACGATCATCAACTGCTACCCCACCCTCCGCGACGCCCTCCACGGCTGACCGGCTCGGCCAGGCCTGGGCCCGTGGTTCTACCCGGCGTTGCCGCGGCGCGCCGTGGCGAAGCGGCGCTGGTAGGCCGCAGGGCTGATCGACAGCTCCCTGGCGAAGACTCTCCGCAGACTCTCGTAGCTGGGGAAGCCGGCGAGGGCGGCCGCCTGCGTGGCGGTGTGCCCCTGGTCGAGCAGGGCTTTCGCCATGTCGAAACGTATCGATTCCACGAAGCGGGCCGGGGTGGTGGACAGCTCGTCGCGAAAGAGCCGGGTGAGATGGCGAGGGCTCAGGTTGAGGTGCTTCGCGAGTTCACCGAGTGAGTGGTTCCCTGGGGGATCCGCCGTCACCAAGTCGGTGATCTTACGGAGCGCCGGTGTGCGGGGTGGTGGTCCTTGCAGCGGGGCGGAGAACTGGGACTGGCCGCCCGAGCGCTGCAGGTAGACCACCAGGGCGCGGGCCACGTCGCGAGTGAGGTCGGGGCCGTGGTCCTCCTCCACGAGCGCCAGTGCCAGGTCGATGCCGGCGGTGACGCCCGCCGAGGTGTATGTGGTGCCGTCTCGCACATAGATCGCGTCGGGTTCGACGCGGGTCGTCGGACAGCGCGCGGCGAGCTGGTGAGTGACCTTCCAGTGCGTGGTGGCACGCTTGCCTTCCAGGAGACCAGCCGCGCCGAGGACGAAGGCTCCCGTGCAGATGGCGGCGGTCCTCGCCGCTCGGGCGGACAGGGTCTGAGCGGCCCGGGCCAGATCATGGGCGACCGGGGTACTCGGGTAGACGTCCGCGCCCGCCACAAGGAACGTGTGGGGGTCCCGTTCGGATTCGGTGTCGCCGTCGACCGCGATCCGGATCCCGTTCGATGAGACGACGTCCGCACCGTTCGGTGACACCAGCACGATCCGGTAGTGGGCACCAAACCGATTCGCCTCGGTGAACACCTCTGCGGGGCCGGCGACATCCAGCAGTTTGACCCCGTCGTACACCAGGATCGCGACCCGATGTGTGTGGGAGCTCATCGTCACCTTCCTTGCGTGTCTGGATTCGGGTGGTTCACGGCCGGACCGAGGCGGCGCGGAAGGCCGGGTGGTCGGCATCGTCGAAGAAAGCATCCGTCCAGTGCAGCACGAAAAAGATACCCGAAGGGGCACAGAGCTCATGACCGAAATCGTCGCGGGCGTAGAGGTTCCCGAGACCCCGGCGGCCGCCGAAGCCACCCGGCTCATCCAGGAGAGAAGCAGCCCCCTTATTTTCCACCACTCCCGGCGCGTCTTCTTCTTCGCCGCGATTCACGCTCGCGAGCTCGGCCTGGAACCGGACCCCGAGCTGCTCTACCTGGCGGCTCTTTTCCACGATTCCGGCCTCTTGAGGCCGTTTTCCGAAAAGGAGCAGCGGTTCGAACTGGACGGCGCCGACCACGCGCGCAAGTTTCTGCTCGACCATGGTTTCTCGACCGTGGCCACCGACACGGTGTGGATGGCGATTGCACTGCACACGACGCCCGGCATTCCGGGCCGGCTGGGACCGGAGATCGCCGCCACGAACTACGGAGTACTGACCGATGTGGTGGGCCTGGGGCTGGGCGGGAGGGATCCCGGCGAGGTGGAGGAGATCACCGCCGTCCATCCGCGGGGTGACTTCAAGAACGAGTTTCTGCAGGCTTTCGTCGAAGGCCTCAAAAACCGTCCCGACACCACGTACGGAACCGTGAACCAGGACGTGCTGGAACATTTCATTCCGGGTTTCCGGCGCACGACCATGGTGGAGCGCATCCTTGATTCGCCTTGGCCCAAGTGACCGGCACGCCCGCGGCACCACGTCATGCGATGAATCACGGCCATCGGCGTGCCCGCGGCCGTCAGAGGGCGTCGCTCTCCGCGGGACCGGCCAACCCAAGACCACATGACCCCGTTGCCGGTCAGCCGCGTGCGAATGCGAGCAGGTCGGCGTTGAACCGATCCGCGAACTCGGGAACCATCGACAAGCCGTGCGGAGCACCCGGGTAGACCTTGAAGGTCACGTCTTGGACGAGCTTTGACGATTTGTTCGCGGACGCAACGATGGGAACGATCTGGTCGTCGTCGCCGTGAATGATCAGCGTGGGGATGTCGAACTTCTTCAGGTCCTCGGTGAGGTCGGTCTCGGAGAACGCCTTGATGCAGTCGTGGGCGCCCTTGATGCCCACCGTCATGCTCCAGAGCCAGAACTCGTCGCGAGTGCCTTGCGAAACGGTCGATCCCTCGCGGTTGGCGCCGTAGAAGGGAGCACTGAGGTCCTTGTAGAACTGGGAACGGTCCGTCAGCACGCCTTTGCGGATCTCGTCGAAGACGTCGATCGGCAGCCCCTCCGGGTTCGCTTCCGTCTTGAGCATCAACGGGGGGATCGCGCCGAGCAGAACCGCCTTGGTGACACGACTCGCGCCGTGTCGGCCGACATAGCGCGTGACCTCTCCCCCACCGGTCGAGTGACCGACCAGGATGACGTCACGAAGGTCGAGGGCCTCGATGACCGAGGCCAGGTCCTCAGCGTACGTGTCGAGGTCGTTGCCCTGCCAGGGCTGGCCCGAGCGTCCACCCCCGCGCCGGTCGTGGGCCACGACCCGGAAGCCGTTGTCCGCCATCAGCTTCAGCTGCGGATCCCACGCGTCCGCGATCAATGGCCAGCCGTGGGAGAAGACGACCGGCGGGCCCGATCCCCAGTCCTTGAAGTAGATCTGTGTGCCGTCCTTGGCAGTGGCAAAGGCCATGATTGCCTCTCTAGCGCTTGTCCGGAATTCCGCACCGTGTGGAATTCAGTGCCCGAGCCACACTTGGGATGTCACGCCACGACCAGCAGCGGACGCACATCGGGGGCGACGGAGAGGCCGGCAGCGGAAGGCGGCCGATGGCACGTCGTGCGTCCTACGCTACTCGGAGAGCCCCCCTTGAGCGCGTCGGGCATCCGATGGCTTCGAGGCGGGAACAGCGTGGCCTCCTGCCGTGGAGGGGCCGGCACATACGCGGCATAGTTGCAATATGTCCACTGATGGTTCTGCAAGATCCTCAACTGAAGAGTGGGCAGTGGAACCGGGTGACGTCCTGGCAGTGCTCAGCGCCGACATGAGCGTGTCCGTGTGGACCGGCGCCGCCGAGCGCCTATGGGGCTATTCGGCTGACCAGGTGCTCCATGGTCCCGCCGAGCGGCTGCTGGTTTCGGGCGCTCCGGAAGGTGCCCGTGTCTTCGCCGGCAGCCCCTGGTCAGGGCGGGTGCGGATCCGCCGCCGCGACGGCCATGAGGCGACCGCGGATCTGCGGGTCACTCCTCTGGACGCTGACGGCGGCGCGGGGTGGCTCGTATGGGGGCCGAACACGTTTGGCCGGCCAGGCCTGGATCCGGCTGCGGTGGATGCGCTTTTCCACCACTCGCCGATCAGTCTGGCCATCTGGGACCGGGAATTGAGCTGTGTCTGGTTCAACGGAAGCGTTCACAATCAGGACATCTACAGCTCCGATCCTGAGCTGGGCGGCTATGTCACCGACGTGGTCCGTGCTCGTCACCCGGAGTTTCTGGAATGCGCCATGGCGCACGTCTTGTCCAGCGGCGTGCCGCTGCTCGGGCACGAACTGTGGCCTGCCGGGGTTCGGGCTCAGGACCGTTACTACAGCGTCGCCCTGATCCGTCTCGATGGACCCGACGGTCGACCACTCGGCGTCTGTTCTGTGGCTGTGCAGGTCGGCACCGGGCAGGAACACGGACGACTTCGCTTGCTCAATGAAGCGAAAAGCCGCATCGGCACAGATCTGGACCCCTTGGTCACCAGCCAGAGGCTGGCGGAGACAGCGGTACCGAACCTCGCCGACTACGTCACCATCGACCTCGTCGAGGCCGTGCCGCTGGACAAGGAGCCGTTGCGACGCCTCAAGTCCACCGACACGAGCATCCCCGGCTTCTACCGCGCCGGCGCCGCTTCCATTCACGACGATCTTCGCGAGTCTCTCTGGGTGCGCGGGACGCCGGTCTACGTTCCGGCTGCATCTCCTTTCACCGCCGTACTCAAGACTCGTAGGTCCTACTTCGAGCCTGTCATCGACATCTCCCCCGGCACTTGGCTCGACGACGACCCGGATCGGGCTCAGGTCATTCGCCGGACCGGAATGCATTCCCTCATGATCGTCCCCCTGCAGGCCCGCGGTGCGATGCTCGGCATCGCCGTCTTCGTGCGCAGCCAGAACCCGGTCCCGTTCAGCAGGGCGGACCTCAGCCTTGCCGAGGAACTCGCGGCCCGGGCAGCACTGATCATCGACAACGCCCTGCGATACACGCGAGAGCGAACGGCCGCGCTCGCGATTCAACGCGCCCTCATGCCGCACCACTTGTCAGGCGGCGGCACACTCGAGGTGGCCACCCGCTACCTGCCCGCCGACACGCACGTCGGCGTCGGCGGCGACTGGTTCGACGTCATCCCACTGTCCGATGCCCGCGTCGCCTTGGTCGTCGGAGACGTTGTCGGTCACGGCATCAACGCAGCCGTGACCATGGGACGCCTGCGCGCCACGACCCGTGCGCTCAGCAAGTTGGAAGTGCCGCCCGACGACTTGCTACGTCTCATGGACGAACTCGTCGTCGACAGCGCCCGTGACCGTTTCGACGAAGACACCTCCACACCATCGGCTGTCGGAGCCACCTGCCTCTACGGCGTGTACGACCCGAAGTCCCAGCGATGCACCATGTCCAGCGCGGGCCATCCCCCACCCGCGATCATCTCCCCGGACGGATCGGTCGACTTCGCCGAAGTACCTCCTGGTGCACCCATCGGCGTGGGACTGGGCTCCTTCGAATCGACCGAGGTGGAGCTGCCGGACAGTAGCGTGATCGGGCTCTACAGCGACGGTCTGATCGAGATGGACCACGACGTCGACCGGGGGCTGCAGCGGCTGCGCACCGCACTCGCAGGCCCCGTTTCCAGTCTGGACGACCTGTGCGCATCGGTCGTCGACACGCTGGCCCCTGACGGACCAGTGGACGACGACATCGCCCTCCTTCTGGCCCGCACCCACCCCCGCCGCTGACTGGTAGGCCTGGCCGGTGCGCCGATCCGCTACCGCGATTCAGCAGGCGGCAAGGCCGACTCCGCGCCGCCGTCGAAGCGCTCGTCCGGGTCGTCGGCCAACTGACCTGCGATAACCAACAGTTGGGCGAAGGGCAGCCACGGGGCGGGCCACGGGCCCCGCGCGCGACCCAGGTGCCGACCGGTCGTGGGTCCCGGACTGGCCCGCTGGATGCACTGCACATGGGCGCTCCACGAGTCGTCTTGGGAAGGAGGCGGCAGGGAGCGGGTCCGTAGTGCCCCATGGACGCTGAAGGAGCGCGACTGCGAGGCCGATGGGCAGGGCCGAGGCGGAGTCGGTGCGCGAGGAGGTGAGGTCAGGGTTCGATCAGGCCGGCGCGGATGGCATAGCGGGTGAGTTCCAGGCGGTCACGCAGGCCGAGCTTCTGCAGCAGGTTGGCCCGGTGCCGCTGGACCGTCTTGATGCTGATGAACAGCAGCTCGGCGATCTCCTTGGACGAGTGTCCCTCGGCCACCAGCTTGAGGACTTCTTCCTCGCGGGGGGTGAGGACCTGGTCGGGGGTCTCCTCGCCGTGGCGGGCCCGGTCGAGATAGTTGCGGATCAAAGCGGTCACCGCGCCGGGATACAGGAAGGGTTCGTCCCGCATTGCGGCCCGGCAGGCGGCGACCAGGTCCTGGTCGGCGACCGACTTCAGCACATAGCCGCTCGCACCGGCCTTCAGGGCCTGGAAGAAGTACTGCTCGTTGTCGTGCATGGTCAGCATCAGGATCCGCAGATCCGGCTTGAGGGCCGCCAGTTCCCGAGCGGCCTGCAGGCCTGTCAGGCGGGGCATGGCGATGTCGAGCACGGCCAGGTCGACGTCGTGGGTGCGGGCCAGCTCGATGGCCTCGGCGCCGTCACCGGCCTCGGCGACCACTTCGAGGTCCGGTTCCTGGTCGAGGATGAGCCGCACACCGCGGCGGACCAGCGCGTGGTCGTCGGCCAGAAGAATGCGGATCGTGGACGTCTCGGGCACGGTCACGACTGCTTTCCGGGCAAGGGCGCGGTGAGCTTGACCCGGGTGCCCGCGCGAGGTGCGGAGGTGATGTCCAGGGTGGCGCCGATGAGCAGGGCCCGCTCGCGCATGCCGCGGATGCCGGCTCCTTCGCGCGGCGCTCCGATGCCGCAGCCGTCGTCGGTGACTTCCAGTACCACGCTGTCGTCGGTGTGCCGCAGGGCGACGGTGAGCCGTTCGGCGTCCGCGTGGCGGGCGGCGTTGGTCAGTGACTCCTGGGCGACGCGGTAGAGGACCAGTTCCGTCTCGGGCGCAAGGGCGGGCAGCTCGCTATCGAAGCGACGGGTGACCTGCAGCCCGGTGTGAGCGGCGAAGTCCTCGGTGAGCGAGGTCAGCGCGCTGACAAGGCCCAGATCGTCCAGCACCCCGGGCCGCAGTCGGCGCACCAGGCGGCGGACCTCGTCCAGGCTCTCCCGGGTGATCTCCTGCACCTCGTGCAGCTCCTCACGCAGCGGCGCCGGTGCGTGGTCCGCGGCGCGCTTGAGTCCCAGCAGGGTGGCGGTCATGCTCTGGCCGACCTCGTCGTGCAGCTCCTGGGCGATGCGGCGGCGTTCGGCCTCCTGAGCCAGCAGGGCCCGGGCACTGCTGGTGGCCCTTTCCTGTTCCAGCCGCTCCAGCATGGCGTTGAACGTACGGATCACCTCGGCGACCTCGCCGCCGCCGGAAGCGGGCAGCCGTTGCCCGGGCCGCAGCAGGTCCACGGTGGCCATCAGCTTCGTGAGCCGGTCCAGCGGAGCCAGGCCGAATCGCAGCAACGCGGCATTGGCGACCAGCATGACGGCCAGACCACCGACCAGGATGATCGCCTCGGTCAGCAGAACCGGCACGGAAACAGTCACCGGAGCCCACAGCAGCAGCGCCGTGGCCGTGCCCAGCACCACGGCGTTGAGGGCGAAGATCCGCCAGAACAAGGACACAGGACCTGCGCCTCTCCTTCTACAGCCTCTGTTCGCCAACCCGGGGGTGCCTCGGTGGGGCTGCTGCCAGCCTGCCCCTTTCCCGAGTGCCCCGTCGATGGGACCCGGCCCCCATTTCCCCGGGCCCGCACTACCCATGTTGCGGCCGCATGGATCCCTCACACCGGCGGAAATGGGGCCCCAGCCCGATAGGTGTCCGCGACGGACCCGGAGAAGGTGGAAGGCACACGACCACCCCACAGCCGGCGGGCGGCCCCGGCCACACCTCCGGGCCGCCCTCGGCCCGTCCCGCGCGATGGCACGCGTGCCGCCCGCCGCGAAAGGGAACGATCATGTCACTGGATGTCACTCGTGCCGATCCCCACCTGGATGAGGCCCGTCAACGGCTGGAGCACGCCCGCACCTCCCGGCTGGCGCAGCTGCAGGCACTCGACGAGGTCGGACAGACCGCGGACGATTGCCCGCTGTCCGAGCAGAGGGCCGCGATGGAGCGGGTCCTCAAGGAGATCGATGAAGCTCTCGCCCGCATCGAGGACGGCACCTACGGGACCTGCGTGGGCTGCGCCAGAGCCGTCCCCGCGCAGCGGCTGGAGATCCTGCCCTACACGCGCCACTGCGTCGCCTGCCGGCGCCGCGCCGCCTGACCACCGCCCGTACAGCCTCCTACGCCCTGCCTCGAAGGGGTGACGTGGTGAACCACCGGATCATCGTCGAGAGTACGACGCATCTGTCGGCCGAAGATCTTGCGGCGCTGCGCGAGAACCTGCATGAGCAGCGCCTGTTCCGCCAGGAGCAACTGCGGCAGCTCGCCGGCCCGGTCACCTCCCGCGCCGAGGACCGGCTCCAGCAGCGCGCCGCCGGGCAGGTCGAGGTTCACGTCAAGCTCGCCGCCTCCGCCCGCATGGTCCTCGCCGACGTCGAAGCAGCCCTCAAACGCATGGAAGAGGGGTCCTACGGCGCCTGCCACCTGTGCCGGCGTCCCATCGAGCGGGAACGACTGATGATCGTGCCGCAGGTCCGCCACTGCGCCCCGTGCCAGCGGATCAGGCAGGCGATCCCGTGATCGGCAACCCCCTCTGCGCACCGACGCCACCCGGCACCGACCCTGGCCGACGTGCCGGCGCTGATGCGGCATCGCCCTGGAGAGGGGCAGCGCCCGCACCCGCGCCCGGACCGCCGGCAGGGGACTGATCACCGACGTCCCCACGGTCACCTTCGGCACCGACACGATGTATCCGATGCAGCGCGGCATCATCATCGACACTGCCGGATACGTACGGATGCTTCAGGACCTGCTCGGCCACCGCCTGCCGCGCTTCACCCGTCCCCACACCACAGTCACCGCCCCAGGCCTGGAGGGTCTGGGATACCGCGACGCCGCCCGTGCGGCCGTGGTCCTACGGCCGCACGGTGCTGAACATCCCCACCGCCAGGCCATCACCCGCGCCGCAGGCGCCGACCTGTCCCGGCCGCCGATCTGCCTGGTTCGCGGCTCCCCGGTGGGGGAACGCTGGCTGCGGCCGTTCCGACCGATGCAGAGAGGGCCGAGCGCGTATGCCGGTGCATCATCATGACCGCGGTGAGAGCAGGGACCTGGCGATCAACCCGGTCTTCAGCCGTGAACCCATCCGGGTGCCCCGGTATGCGATGCCGGACGGGGAGATGGAACCGGACACCGCCTACCAGGTGGTGCACGACGAGTTGATGCTCGACGGCAATGCCCGGCAGAACCTGGCGACGTTCGTCTCCACGTGGGCCGAACCCCAGGCGCGGCGTCTGATGGCCGAGTGCGCCGAGAAGAACATGATCGACAAGGACGAGTATCCGCAGACCGCGGAGCTCGAGACCCGGTGCGTGCACATGCTCGCCAGGCTCTGGCACGCCGAGGATCCCCGTCAGGCGACGGGCTGCTCGACCACCGGATCCAGCGAGGCGGCCATGCTGGGCGGGCTGGCGCTCAAGCGGCGCTGGCAGCACCGGCGCCGCGCAGAGGGCAAGCCGACCGACCGGCCCAACCTGGTGATGGGTGTCAACGTGCAGATCTGCTGGGAGAAGTTCGCCGACTACTTCGAGGTGGAGCCCCGCTACGTACCGATGGAGGGTGACCGCTACCACCTCACGCCCGAGACGGCGGTCGAACTGTGCGACGAGAACACCATCGGCGTGGTGGCCGTGCTCGGCTCCACCTTCGACGGCAGTTACGAGCCCGTGGCCGGCATCGCCGCGGCCCTGGACGACCTGCAGTCCCGTACCGGTCTGGACATCCCCATCCACGTGGACGGCGCGTCCGGAGCGATGATCGCTCCCTTCCTCGACCCGGACCTGGAGTGGGACTTCCGGCTCCCGCGCGTGGCCTCCATCAACACCTCCGGCCACAAGTACGGCCTGGTCATGCCGGGTGTCGGATGGGCCCTGTGGCGTGACAAGGACGCCCTCCCCGACGACCTGGTCTTCCACGTCAACTACCTCGGCGGCGACATGCCGACCTTCGCGCTCAACTTCTCCCGTCCCGGCGCCCAGGTCGTCGCCCAGTACTACAACTTTCTGCGCCTGGGCTTCGACGGTTACCGGCGCGTCCAGCAGACGTGCCGCGACGTCGCCACCCGGCTGGCCCGTGAGATCGCGGGGCTGGGCCCGTTCGAGCTGATCACCGACGGCAGCGACATCCCGGTCTTCGCTTTCCGGGTACGCGAGAGCATCGACCACTTCAGTGTCTTCGACGTCTCAGCCGCACTGCGCGAACGCGGCTGGCTGGTGCCCGCCTACACCTTCCCCAAGAACCGCACCGACCTGGCCGTCCTGCGCATCGTGGTCCGCAACGGCTTCAGCCACGACCTGGCCGACCTGCTCATCGAGGACCTCCGCCGCGTCCTGCCCCGCCTGGACAAGCAGGGTGAGCCACACCGCGACGCCGACGACGCCGGCGGCTTCGCCCATGGCGCGGAGACCAAGAACCCCCGGCGCCCGGGCCGTCACTGACCACGGTCCGCACATTCCCGAACCTGTTCGCCGACCACCCGACACCGGCGGCGGGCCGCCGTCCGCCGCTTCGAGGAGGAACCCATGTGCCGCCTGTTCGGTCTCAGCTGTGCTCCGCGGCGCGCCCACGCCACGTTCTGGTTGCTGGACGCCCCCGACAGTCTCAGCCGGCAGAGCCATCACGACCCGGACGGCACCGGCCTGGGGTACTTCGCCGCCGACGGCACCCCGCGCGTCGACAAGGCACCCATCGCGGCGTACCAGGACCGGGCCTTCGCCCAGGAGGCCAGGCGGGAGGAGTCGGCAACCTTCCTGGCCCATGTGCGCTTCGCCTCCACCGGCAGCCTGGACACCCGCAACACACACCCCTTCGAGCAGGACGGGCGGCTCTTCGCGCACAACGGGGTCATCGAGGGTCTCGACAAGCTCGATGACCACCTTGGCGAGGACAGGTCGCTGGTCCAGGGCGACACCGATTCCGAGCGGTTCTTCGCCCTGATCTCCCGGGAGACCCGCAAGTACGACGGTGACGTCTCTGCGGGTATCGAGCAGGCGGCCCGGTGGATCGCCGGGAACCTGCCGGTCTACGCCCTGAACCTGATCCTCGTCACCTCCGACCAGCTGTGGGCGCTGCGCTATCCGGACACCCATGATCTGTACGTCCTCGAGCGTCGGGCGGGCGGCCAGCACGGCAGCCGGCATCTCGATCACAGCGGCAGCCACGGCCGCATGCGCATCCACTGCGAGCGCCTGACCGACCACCCCTCCGTCGTCGTAGCCAGCGAACGCATGGACGACAACCCCTACTGGCGCGAGATGCAGCCCGGCGAGCTTCTTCACGTCGGCCCCGACCTGCACACCACCCACCGGATGATCCTGCCCGACGCCCCGGCACACCGGCTCAGCCTCGACGACCTGCGCCCCGACGCCGCCGCCTCCCAGACCGCCGCCTAGCGCGGGGGCGTGACCCGCCTCCTCAGACGGCACGACGATCCGGTCCCCCGGTGTGCACGCCCGTGCCGGGCCCCGACTCGGCGCGCTTCCGTCCGGCGGTTGGGCGGAGACCACGGCCCGTCTGATGGTGGGTGCCGGGGTCAGGGCAGGGTGAGGATGCGGGGGCCCTGGTCGGTGATGGCGACGGTGTGCTCGATGTGGGCGGCCCTGCTGCCGTCGGTGGTGCGCAGGGTCCAGCCGTCCACATCGGTGCGGTAGGTGTCCTGTCCGCCGGCCATGAGCATGGGCTCGATGGCGAGGACCAGGCCGTGTCGGAGGGGGAAACCGCGGCCGGGACGGCCCCGGTTGGGCACGTGGGGGTCTTCGTGCATACGGCGGCCGATGCCGTGGCCGCCGAAGTCGGTGGGCATCCCGCAGCGGGCCTTGTGGGCGACGGTGCCGATGGCGTGTGAGATGTCGCCGATGCGGCTGCCGACTTGGGCGGCGGCGATGCCGGCGTCCAGGGCCTGCCGGGTGGCGTCGATCAGGTCCACGTCGGCGGGGCGCGGTGTTCCGACGGTGAAGGTGATGGCGGCGTCGCCCGTCCAGCCGTCGAGCTGGGCGCCGCAGTCGATGCTCACCAGATCGCCGTCCCTCAGTCGGTAGTTGGTGGGGATGCCGTGGACCACGGCGTCGTTGACCGAGGTGCAGATCACCGCGGGGAAGGGGGTGGGGGCGAAGGACGGCCGGTATCCGAGGAAGGGCGACCGGGCTCCGGCCTCGGCCAGTACGGCGCGGGCCGCCTCGTCGAGTTCCCGCAGGGACACCCCTACCCGGGCTGCTTCCCGGGCGGCGGCGAGAGCCCGGGCCACCACGCGTCCGGCTTCCCGCATCGCGTCCAGCGCGGCATCGGTCTTGATCTCCACCATGTGCTTTGATTCCCAACCCGAGAAGACCCAATACTTATACCGGTATTAGTATCACGGTCATGGTGAGGACTCCACTGACCCCGTGGGAACGAGAACGCGGCGAGCGGTTCGGCGCGCTGTTGCGTCAGGCACGCGGCGACCGGAGCATGACGGAGGTGGCGGCTGCGGCAGGAGTCTCCGCAGAGACGTTGCGCAAGATCGAGACAGGCAGGGCTCCCACACCGGCCTTCTTCACCGTCGCAGCTCTGGCCGCCGCCCTCCAGGTCTCCCTGGACGAGATGGCGGCCGCCTGCGCACACGATCCGGACTGGCAGGAATCGGCGCTCTCGGCCTGAGAGCAAAGGTCAGCGCCGGGCGACGCACGTCGGTGAGGGCAGCCTGCTCGACTCGGTCGTTCAGCGGGCCGTTGCGGTCAGGCGACGCAGTGCTGCCGGGGAGGGTGGGCCCCAGGTGACGACGCCGCGGGACCTGTCCGGCGTTGGGATCGCATGACGGAAAAGGGATGAGGAATGATGATCAGACTGATAGCTTGCAGTTGCCCGTGACACCGCCCGAGGAGGTGAGACCCATGAACGCTGTATCGATGTGGGTGCTCCCCCTTCCCGTCACGGCCGGGCGATTGACGTAGGTGTCGCCGGGAGCGCCTCGACAACAAGGCACTCCCGAAAGGCACCACCTGTGCACTCTCTGCAGTTCACCGCCGAGTCGTCGTCGAACGGCATGGTCGAGCGCGACTTCACCGTGGGCGACGTCCCCGGCGTGCTCTGGTCGCCGGCTTCCGGCGCGACCGATCGCGCCCGCCTGATCCTGATGGGCCACGGCGGCGGCAACCACAAGAAGTCACCCGCGATGGCCGGCCGGGCACAGCGCCTCGTGACCGGCTGCGGTTTCCACGTCGCCGTCATCGACGCGCCCGGTCATGGCGACCGACCGCGCACGGCGCACGACGAGCAAGAGATCGCCGCGCTGTACCGGGCGAGGGCGGCGGGCGAGCCGGAAGGCCCGATCGTCGTCCGCTACAACGCCCACCTGGCCGAGCGCGCCGTGCCCGAGTGGCAGGCGACCCTGGACGCCCTGCAGGAACTTCCGGAGATCGGCACCGACGGGCCGGTCGGCTACTTCGGCATCAACATGGGCACCGCGATCGGCGTGCCACTTGTGGCGATCGAACCCAGGATCACTGCCGCGGTGTTCGGTCTGCACTGGCCCGATGTCCTGGCTGAGCAGGCGAAGCGAATCACCGTCCCGATCGAGTTCGACATGCAGTGGGACGACGAGCACATCCCGCGCGAGGCCGGTCTTGCGCTGTTCGACGCCTTCGCCTCGAAGGAGAAGACGTTGCACGCCAACGCGGGCAGGCACAAGGAGCTGCCCAGGTTCGAGGCCGACAGCGCGGTCCGGTTCTTCGCCCGGCACTTCGGCCGAGCAGTGACCTCGCCGGCCTGATGTGAGCGGTAGCGGCGTCCGGCCTGCCGGCGGGGCGCCGCGACTGCGGCCCCGGGTTGAGGCTGCTTACGCGTGCGCCCCTCCGCCCCGCGATCGTACGCTCCGGACGCTGCGGGGTCCGTCCTTCGGGCGGACGACGGGAGTTGCGCAACAGCCCTGGCGGTCGTCCGCGGGCTCATCGAGCCGCGGTCGCGGGTGTCTTCGGCCGCGATGCGCGAACCACGAGGAACAGCAGGACTCCGCAGGCGGCCACCAGGATCCATCCCGGACGGGACGCGTGGGCAAGCCCCGCCGGGCTTGTCCCCGCAACCAGCCCGCCGGCGAGGGCGATACCGAGTGCCGAGCCGACCTGACGGGCGGTGGAGGTGATCGCTCCGGCAACGCCGGCACGGGCCGGAGGAAGCCCGCTGACCGCGGTGTTCGTGATCGGCGCGTTGGCGAAGCCGAACCCGATGCCTATGAGCAAGTAAGCCAAGAGCAGCAGGAGCACGTTCGTACGCTGGTCGAGTCCTACCAGGCACAGTCCGCCCCCCGTGATGAAGCCGCCGGCCAGGACCAGCGGCAGCCGCGGTCCGCTGCGCCCGACCAGCCGGCCCGACAGCGGGGCGCAGACGGTCGCTCCGACGGCCATGGGCAAGGTCGCCACCCCGGCGGCCAGTGGCGTCCACCCCCGAGTGTGTTGCAAGTACAGGGTGTTGAGCAGCAGTGTCACGTTCAGGGCGACGAAGACCGCCACGGCGCCCAGGACCGCGCTGCTGAAGACCGGACGCCGGAAGAGGCGCGGATCCATCAGCGGCTCGCTTCGACGGCACTCGACCCCCATGAATCCCGCCGTCGCCCCACCGGTGACCACGTAGGCGGCCAGCGCCGCGGGCGATGTCCATCCGATGCGCGGCCCCTCGATGAGGACGCCGACCAGGACGCCGATCATTACGGTCAGCAGGGTCTGACCCGGGATGTCGAGCCGCCGCGCCCGCTGCCCACGGGACTCCGGCACGAACAGGGCGCTGAGCACAAGGGCGGCGACGATGACCGGCGCGTTGACCCAGAACACCGACCGCCAGCCGAACCCCGCGATCAGAGCGCCGCCCGTGACCGGGCCGGCGGCCATACTGAGCCCGAAGACCGAGGCCCAGACACCGATCGCCTGTGCTCGCTCCCTCGGGTCGGGCATCGCGTTCACCACGATCGCGAGAGCCACGGGGCTGAGCATCGAGGCGCCGATCCCCTGGACGGCACGGGCCGCGATGAGCGCGCCCACCGATGGGGCCAGCGCGCAGAGCAGCGACGCCGTACCGAAGACGGCCAGACCGCACTGGAACACCCGTCGGCGCCCGAACCGGTCCGCCAACGCACCCGAGGAGATCAGAAGACTGGCCAGGACGAGGGTGTACGCGTCCACGGTCCATTCAAGATCGCGGGTCCCCGCACCCAAACCACGCCCGATGGCCGGCAGACCCACGTTGACGATGGTGGTGTCCAGCCCCACCAGGAACATGCTCAGGCAGCAGACGGCCAGCACCGTCCAGCGTCTGCGCGCACTGAGAAGGGGCTGAACAGGGTGAGTCGTAGCGACCACGGCGTACCTCTCGCATCCGGGAGCATCTGCCGGTCATGCTCGGTCCGGACGACGATCGACACCCAGCAGATTTGCTGAGACCGCAAAGTGGCCCCCGGGGACGCGGAATCCCGCAGGCGCGTGCGCCCCGCGTCGCGCTGCACCGACTGGTCCGGGAGAAGTGGAGGCTGGGCTTGGTCGGCCGCCGGGCTTCAAGCGCCGTTGTCGAGACCGACGAACTGGAGGGCGCGACGTGAGCAGCGCGCCGTCTTGCGACCGACCACTCCACCGTCGGAACGCCGGACCGCTGCCGCCGGAGACGGTGATGTGCCGGCCGGTGATGTCTCCGTTCCGCCGGCATCAGGAATGCGACCGTCTCGGCGATCTCCTGCGGTGCACCGAGCCGACCCGTGCGGTCGGCTCGGTCCGCATCAGCGAGCATCGCGACCGCCTTGGTCGCCAGACGCGCCCCGAGCTCTCCGCGTCGGCGTCTCGATGGCCGCCGTGCCCCGCGGACGGGCGCCGGACGCTTCGGGTAAACGGCTCGTTCCCAAGCGACCGTGAGTTCGATCTTGCCCTGGATGTGCCCTCCGGCTGCGCGTCCGTGCGCTGCCCGGGCATGCCCAGGGAAGGGACGAAGGGTCGGGGGTGGCCCTGTGGGCGGACAGACGGCGCCTCTCAACAGGTGAAACCGAGCCCGGCCAGTGCCCTGCTCACCTCGGCGGCCGTGAAATCGCGACGGTCCTGTTTGGTGATGACCTGCCCGACTTGCTTGACCGGATGGGCCCTGCAGGCGATGGTCACGCGGATACCCACGGCCGGTTGGGGCCGGATGAATCACATTCGGCGGCGAGGAATCGCGGCAGAATTCGCAAGAATGAACCGAAAGGAAAATCAGAAAGGCGGGAAGACGGGAAGGTGAGAAACGAGGGGTAAACGGGCTGGGGCCCGCGCCCCAAGAGCGCGGACCCCAGCCACGTCATACGCGTGTCAGCGTCAGGCAGGAACGATGTTCTCCGCCTGCGGGCCCTTCTGGCCCTGCGTCACGTCGAAGGTCACCTTCTGGCCTTCCTGAAGCTCGCGGAAGCCGGAGGTGGCGATGTTCGAGTAGTGCGCGAACACGTCGGCGCCGCCGCCGTCCTGCTCGATGAAGCCGAAGCCCTTTTCCGCGTTGAACCACTTCACGGTGCCAGATGCCATATTCAATCTCCCTAGGGAATGCCGGGATCCGCACTGCGCAGACCCGAGTCGCCGCGATGATCACTCATCCGGGATACCGGAAAACCAGGAGGATTTCTCATAAAAAATCTCCGGCAACCAAAGCCGCAACTGCTGTCACGTTAACACAGGCGCACACGGAACGCCCGCGACTCCTTCCATCCTGATTCAGCGAGGGCAGCGTTCTGTTCTCGCGGAGATGAAGAAGCTTTGGCGATTCGGTGGCTAATTCTGCAACGGCGGTGACAGATATTCACTCAGGCGGACTGCTCAGCTCACGGTTGTCACCCATACCGGAGGCGCCCAGCCTGCGGCGCATCTGCTCGTTCAGGCGCCGGGCCTCTTCCAGCTGGTCCTCAAGGCTGATGATGCGGCACGCGGCCTCGACGGGAGTTCCCTGGTCGACGAGCTCTCGCGCGCGGGCGACGAGACGCAACTGGTGGCGGGAGTAACGGCGGTGGCCGCCCTCAGAGCGCCGCGGAGTGATCAGCTCGGCCTCACCGATGGCCCGGAGAAAGGCCGGGGTGATGCCGAGGATGTCGGCAGCGCGACCCATGGTGAAGGCGGGGTAGTCCTCGTCGTCGAGGTTACCGGCGGGCGAGTTCTCGGCGGGCATGGCACCTTCGTTTCGGGAACACTGCCAGGGACCCGGACAGGGCCGGTGCCGCACTCGCAAGAAGATGCGGCACCAACGACGCCGACCACCTGCGGTCCCTCCCTGCGGCGCCCCGGCAGTCACAACCCTAGCGCCGCGACGCCCACATATCTGATACCGCCTCTGCAGACTTCCCGGCCTGCTGCGGTATGACCGCCCGGCAGGCGTATGAGGGCGGTACCGGAGTGTCCGGCGCGGACGTCACGGCCACCGACCCCGAAACCCACCAGGAACACCAACGGGCGGTTCTGCGCTCGGGCTTCGCGCTGACGCTGTCGGCGAAGGGGCGGTCACCGTTCGCAGGTCTCCGCAGAAGGGCCCCGACGTTGCGCCGATCGGTGGCTGGTTGGTGCGAGGCAGCCCACTTGTCCTTGTGCGGGGGCATGGATGGGGCGGAGGTGTCGCAGTGCTCGACGGTGACGTGCTGATGCGGATCGATGAGAGCGGCCGGGTTGTCGAGTGGTGTCGTTCAGCCCAGGAACTCTTCGGGTGGTCCGCGGATGATGCTGTCGGGCAGCCGGTCGCCGCCCTGGTGAGCGAGGCCGCGACCGAGGATCCGTGGCGTCGGCGCCGGATCGACGATGTGGGTCCGGTGCTGGTGAAGCCCGTGCTGACGGACGCCTCGGTGGTGTGGGAGGTGCGTGCGACAGCTGCGGCTGCTTCAGGCCATGATCTGACGATTCTGCAGACGATGTTCACCCGGGCCCCGATGTCATTGCTGGTCCTGGACGACCAACTACGCATCATCTACATCAATCCTGTCGTACGCCCAACAGTGACCGCGAGCCGTGCCCCGGTCGGCGAGCTGCTGGGCCGGGTGTTCACCGAGGTGTATCCGCTGGAGAATCCGGCAGAGGAAGAGGCGGCGGCGCGCAGGGTGCTGGACACCGGTCGCCCGGAAATGAATCGTCTGTTCCGCGCGGTGCAAGGGCCGACCAGGCGCAGACGCAACGTCTACTCGGTGTCATATGTACGTCTGGAAGGCCCGCGCGGGGAGGTACTCGGGGTGCTCGCCTCCGGAGCCGACGTCACCGATCGTGAGCGCGCCCTGTGGCGGCTGTCGGTTCTGGAGGAGGTCCGCAAGCGGGTGGGTGAACGCTTGGACGTCATCGCCGTCTGTGAGGAACTGGTGGATACGGTGGTGCCGGCGTTCTGCGGGATTGCGGCGGTGGAAGTCATCGAGGACGTCGTGCGCGGTGAGGCACCACCACTTGTCCCCATCGAACGCGATGTTCCGGTGCGTCGGGCGGCTTTCAGGGGGCGTCTGTCGGCGTACCCGGCGGGTGACGTTCGGCTACTGCCCTTCGGCACTCCGTTTTCGCGTGTGCTGACCGACCTGCGGCCGAGGCTGCTGTCCGTCGACGAGGACAGCCTGTGGCTGGCGGCCGATCCGGCCTGCAGGGATGCCATCAGGCGCTCCGGCGCCCACTCCCTGATCGTGGCTCCGCTGGCCCTGCGCGGCGAAGCCCTCGGCGTGGTGAGCTTCTACCGGCACGAGGACGAGGAGCCCTTCGGCGAGGAGGACATCGCGGTGGCGGCCGACGTGTGCGCACATGCGGCGCTGTGCATCGACAATGCCCGACGCTACGCCCGCGAACGGACCATCGCAGCGATCGTGCAGCGTAGGCTGCTGCCCCAACGACCCCACGCGTTGGCCACGGTGGACATCTCTCACCTGCACCTTCCCGGCCCCGAGGGCGGCGGCGCGTGGTTCGACGCCATCCCACTCGCCGGAGGGCGCACAGCCCTGATCGTCGGTGAGGTCGCCGGGCGGGGCATGGCAGCGGCCACCACCATGGGACAACTGCGCACCGTCATCCACTCCCTTGCCGCCCTGGACCTGGCACCGGACGAGATGATGGCCCGGCTGGACGACACCGCCGCCCGCCTGGCGACCGAGCGCGCCGCGCTGCCCCCCGGCGACCCCCTGCACCGAGAGCCGCTCACCGCCGGCTGCCTGATCGCGGTCTACGATCCGGTCGAACTGACCTGCACCATCGTCCGCGCCGGACTTCCGGAGCCCGTCGCACTCTTGCCCGACGGCACGTCGACCACCCTCCCCGTCCCTGCGGGCCCGCCGCTCGCCGACACCGGCAACGCCCCCTTCCCCGCCACCACCGTCGACCTCCCGGCGGGAAGCACTCTTGCCGTCAGCACAGCCGCCCTCGCCGAAAAAGTGCTCACGCCGTCCGCGCCATTGCGCTCGCTCCTCGATGAGAGCAGAGACCGGACCTTGTCCGACCTGTGCGACCACATCGCCTACGCGCTGACGAACAACCGGCCGACAGGCGAGACCCTCATGCTTCTCGCCCGCGTCCGAGCCATCCCGACGGACGACGTCCTCACCTGCCCCCTCCCGGCCGGCCCGGAGGCCGCACCCCTCGCGCGCGCCGCAGTACGTGACCGGCTAGCGACCTGGAACATCGACGAGGAAACCGCCTTCACCACCGAGCTCATCGCCAGCGAACTCGTCGGCAACGCCATCCGCTACGGGTCCCCACCCTTTCAATTGCGCCTCATCCACGACCAGGTACTCACCTGCGAGGTCAGGGACGCAGTGCCCAGCGCCCCCCATGTCAAGCACGCCCGCACTGTCGACGAGCGCGGACGCGGGCTGTTCATCATCGCCAGCCTCGCCGATCACTGGGGCACCCGCTACCACGAAGGGGGAAAGACCGTCTGGGCACAGCAGTCCACGAACCGGGCGGCGGCCTCGTCACGGATGCGCTGAACCACACAGCCCGTCCAGCGGGCCGCCGATCAGCTCGACGTACGTCCGGCCCGGGCGCGAGCCCGTGGTCGGTGCCGTGCACCCGGCCGCGCACCAGCTGCTCATCGTCGGTCGTGGGTGGGGACCAGAGGGCCGGCCGTGACCGGCAGACTTCCCCCGTTCCGGGGCCCGCGTCCGGCCCTCGACCCTACGATGCCCGGATGCAGCCACACTTCACCGGCACCGCCCTGATCACCGACGATGCACCAGCCCTCGCCGCCTTCTACGCCGCGGTCCTGGACGCGGATGTCGAAGGGAGCGGCCCCTTCGCCCGGGTGACGGTCCCCGGTGCCGTCCTGTCCATCTTCTCCACACATGGCATGGAGTCGATGGTGCCCGGATCGATGGCCGCCGCTGCGAGTGGAGGATTCACCCTGGAGTTCCAGGTCACCGACGTGGACGCACGCCACGAACGACTATTGGCCGGGGGCGTTGAGATCCTCAAGCCGCCGACAACCCAGCCGTGGGGACGCCGCTCAGTGTGGCTGCGTGACCCGGACGGCAACATCGTCAACCTCTACCAGGAGGCATGACGACCGGTCCCCGACACCCCGCTGCACTCATTGCGGGACGGCTGCTGAGCTCGTTCGCATGCGGGTCTGCGCCCGCCGGCGGCGAAGATCCACCGATACGGGGGGGCGCGCCGGTCGGGCGTGTAGAGCAGGCAGGCGAAGGTGCGCGCCCCTGCGGTCCTGGTCGGCGGTGAAGTCGTGCCAGGAGCCGATGTCGTTGGAGCGCAGCGCCGACTGCCGACTCGCGCGATCGCCACCGCCGTCGGGCCGGCGGCCGGGTCCGGGCAGACGGTCTCCGGCCCGTGGTCGTCTACGGATGGGTAGGGGCGGGGACCAAGCCGTCCGCGACCAGGCCGGCCAGGACGGCCTCGCTGAGGGCGTGCACGGCGGACTGGGGGCGGACCATGACGGTGAACTCCTTGATCCGGCCGTCGTCGTCGAAATGCAGCAGGTCGATGCCGTGGATCTCCTTGCCGCCCGCCTTGGCGCGGAAGAGCAGCACTGTGGACGGCGCGGTACTGGCGTCGGTGCTGGTCTGCGCAGTGCCGACGTGGTCGCCGATGTACCGGAAGTCCTCGAAGGTGCGCAGGAGGACCCCGAAAAGTCCCATCACCATCGGCTTGCCCTCGAAGGGCGTGAACTTCACGGGGCTGTAGAAGCGGATGTCGTCGGTGAACAGGTCGTCCAGGGCCGCGAGGTCCTGGTTGTCGACGGCTGCGCGGAAACGGGCTGCGGCGTTCACGGGCCCACCCCTCCATAGTCATGAACGTGATTAGTCATTTTTATGACTATCATGAGCGACCGGTACAGCGACAGAGGTATGTGGGGAGTGGACTCCATGGCACTACGGCACGCCGTGCTGGCGGCGCTGCTCGACGGCGAGCTCAGCGGCTACCAGCTGGCCAAGGCGTTCGACGTCGGTGTGGCCAACTTCTGGTACGCCCAGCCTCAGCAGCTCTACGCCGAGCTGACCCGGCTCGAGAAGGAAGGGCTGGTCGCGGGCCGGGAGGTGGTGCAGGAGAGCCGGCCGAACAAGCGACTGTTCCACGTGACCGACGCCGGCCTGGCCGAGCTGGAGAACTTCACGGCCGCCTCCACCAAGCCGGCCTTCATTCGCGACGACCTGCTCGTCAAGGTCCAGGCCGCCGACCGCGTCGACACCGACGCCCTGATCGCCGAGCTGGCCGAACGCGCCACCGCCGCCCAGGCCAAGATCGACCTCTTCGGCCAACTGCTGCGCCGCCTGCGGGGCGACCGTACGGAGAAGGAGTTCCTCCGCCACGGCGACCGCATCGGCCCCTACCTGACCTGCCTGCGCGGCCTGGCCTTCGAGCAGGAAAACCGTGACTGGTGCACGCATACGATCGCCGTCCTCGAGGAGAGGCGGCAGGCCCGTGCCCGGCGCTGATCCGGCGCACTGCCGTCATGTCGCCCTGAACGGCAGCCGTACTAAGCGCCTCGGTGACGGCGACGACACCACTGGCTGCGCGGCTTCGCCGACCACCTTGTGCGCTGTGGTGCGGGAGATGCCCATCTCGGCGGCGACATGGCGACAGCAGCCAGACCCTGAGAATCAGCGGGCCGGAAAGTCAGCGGTCGCGAAGAACTTCAAGGCCGTGTCGGCGTCCCGCTGCTGCTGCGGCCACTGCGACCCGCGCAGGACTGCTCCCGCCAAGCTCAGGACGATTCTGCGGCAACCCGTAGAGCGCAAACCGGCTGAGTGATGTCGGCGTGTCGGCGGATGCCCGTGCCCGCAAGCACGTGGTGTGGGTTCCGGGTACCCGAGACGCAGGGTGCGTCCCGGGCGTTTCTCCTTTCCTGCGCCCGGGTGGTCCGCGATGATCCAACCTACGGCCGCGTGGCACGGTGCTGCGCCGCCCGACGATTGATGAGGGAGACCGACATGGCCACGGGCACGGTGAAGTGGTTCAACGCGGAAAAGGGCTTCGGCTTCATCGAGCAGGACGGCGGCGGCCCTGACGTGTTCGTCCACTACTCGGCCATCACGGGTGGCGGCTACCGGGAACTGCAGGAGGGCCAGAAAGTCCGCTTCGACGTCACTCAGGGGCAGAAGGGGCCGCAGGCCGAGAACGTCACGCCGGCCTGAGCGACAACACCGACTTACGCCAGAGAGCGTCTTTGAGCTGTAGGTACTTCGAGCCCTTCCGCTCCATCGCTCGAAGTCCGGCGGGAAAGCTCATGACGAAGTTCAGCGCTGCGTCGGCGGCGTACCGCGCACGAACCGCTCGTCCCCGGGAGCGTCCCCCGCGGACGGGCGCAGAAGGTACTCGGCTTCCGCAAGTATCTCGGTCACCCGCAGACCGAACGCGGCATCGCAGGGATGTGATCGGCCGGAACGGGCGGCGGCGCACAGGGCGTCCACCGCCCGGCCGAGGACCGGGACCACGCCGCCTGAACTCTCCGGCAACAACGCCACCCCGGCCTCTCCGCGCAGCTCGACGGCCGCTCCTGCCGCCGCGGGCGGCGCCGTGAGGCTCAGCGTCATGGTGCTGGACGCGCCGCCGACATGGTCGAGGACCACATGAACGGTGTCCGCGGGACCGTGCGCAGCGGCTGCCACCCGCCTCACGTCGCCCAGCACCGGCAGCAGCACGGACAGTGCGTGCGGCCCGACGTCCCACAGAGCGCCCTTCTCCCGCCGCCAGGGCGAGGCCGCGAAGAGGCTGTCGCCGGTGAACACCGCGCCCAGCCACTGCGCCCGCGCGGTGAACCAGCCCCCGAGGCCGGTCTGTTCTGCGATCCAGGCCTCCGTCTCGGTCTGGAAACGCGTCGTGAAGAAGACCACCGAGGCCACGCCCGCCTCCCGCGCGGCGTCGACCACTGCCTGTCCCTGCGCCACCGTCGCGGCCAGGGGCTTGTCGAGCAGCAGGTGACACCCCGCCCGCGCGGCTCGCAGTGCCACCTCGGCCTGCACGTCAGGAGGCAGGGCCACGGCGACGGCGTCCACGTCGGCGAGCAGCGCGTCCATGTCTTCGTAGGCCCGCGTGCCGTGGCGGTCGGCCAGCTCCTTGGCCGCGCTCGCCCGACGCCCCCACACGCCCACGAAGTCCAGTCCGTCATGCCCGCTCAACGCGGGTGCGTGGGCAACCTGAGCCCAGGGGCCGGTACCGAGCAGCCCAATGCGCATGCCGTCGCCTCTCCACTCTGACGATCAGGGTGACAACCGGCGCCTGGAGCGTCCGGTCATGGCCGAGCGTGCCACACCTACCGGCAACAATGCGCCCTCCCCTGAGGGAAGAGCGACCAGTGGGTGCCAGAATCCGAGATCGGCACGATGTCCATGCGTCCGGCTACACCGACCACCTCGGCGAGGCCGAGGCGCCTGCGGAAGCCGCCGCCCTCGGCCACTTGTCCCCGGTTCGGCGATCGAAAGGCGGACCGCGCGTTCCCTTCGAGGAAGGCGCGTGCGCCCGCTCGTGGTCACCGAGGCTGGTAGGCGGTGACCAGTACGGAGACCGTGACCCGCTCGGGCCGGAAGCCGTCGTCGCTCAGGTCCGCGCGGCTCAAGTGGCGTGCGCTCGGCGTCATCGCCACCAAGTCCACGGCATCCAGCCCGGTCAGGGTCGCGGCGTACTCCACTTGTTCAGTAACGGCGGCCTCGAAGAAGGAATCCAGCGCCCGGTGCAGGCGCTGTTCCTTGGTCGGGTCGATCGCGACCATCGCAGGCAGTCGGCGGCGCAGCTCGGCCAGGTGCCGTCCAGTGGGACGGACCACGATCAACCGGCCAGTCGGCCGGAGCACTCGGTGGAACTCGACCGGGTTGCGCGGGGCGAACACGTCCAACACCACATCGGCCACCCCGTCGGCAAGCGGGAAGGGACGGAAGACGTCCCAGGCCGCCGCGGCGGCTCGTTCATGGGCACGAGCGGCCGAGCGCAGTGCGCGCACCGACGTGTCCAGACCCAGACCACGGGCGTCGGGCAACTGGTCGAGCACGCCGGCCAGGTAGTAGCCCGTGCCACACCCCACATCCAGAACCGTGGCCTGCTCAGGCACGGCATCGGACGCCAGGCGGGCCGCGACCTCGCGGATGGGAGCGTACGTGCCGGTGGACAGGAACCGGTCCCGGGCCTGGGCCATGGCTGCGTCGTCGCCGCTGGTGGCACGGGTGCCCGTCAGCAGGCCGGCGTAGCCGTGGCGGGCGATATCGAAGGTGTGACCCGCCGGGCAGCGCAGTGCGCCGCGTTCGGGGTGCAGGCGGCGGGTGCGGCACGTTGGGCAGCGCAGCACGTCGAGAGACAGTTCGAGGGCAGGGGGAAGCAACACGGACACGAGGCACTCCTTGCAAGCGTGAGGGGAGGAGACCGTGCCTGCATGCGCCCTCAGAAAGTGGCTGCCTCAGAAAGTGGCTGCCTCAGAAAGTCACCGCCTCACGAAGCAACGGGCAGCGCCGAGAACGTGGTACACGCAGCAGGCACACCAAGGAGGGCGACGCCCTCGGGCATCGCCCTCAACGCCTTCCGATCACAGGAAGCAGCAGTGTGGGGTGCTCATGAATGCCATGCCGTCAGTCTACGAGCATCGGCGAAGCCTTCTGGTCGCATGCTTTCGCGTAGGCGAGAACGAGGTTCCCGCAGTCGAACACGCGGGTGCCGGTGGGGACAACCTTTCCGCGGGGCACCGGCACACCGTTACGGCATTACCGAGCGGCATGGTCCCCGCGGAGCGGCGATGCGGTGCGGTTTCGCGCTGAGGGATGGTGTTGCTCTTCCGCATGCCGAACGCCAGGTCGATTTTCCGCCAGCGCCCAGCGGTGGCGCTCGCAATGCTCTTGGGCATGAACCGACTTGAGGGAAACGTTGCCTTGATCACGGGCGGAAGCCGGGGCATCGGTGCCGCTGTGGCGTTACGGCTGGCCGAAGAAGGCGCCGATGTCGTCCTGACCTATGAGAAGAGCTCGGAACGCGCCACCGAGGTGGTGGAGCAGATCAAGGCCGGCGGACGCCGGGCACTGGCCATCCAGGCAGACTGTGCGGTACCTGAGGCACTCACCGCCGCGGTGGACGAGGCCGCCGCGATGTTCGGCAGACTCGACATCCTGGTCAACAACGCCGGCGTCTTCCTCGTCGGCCCACTTGAGGACTTGGGCCCGGCAGAGGTCGAGCGCACCCTGGCGGTCAACATCCGGGCGCCGTTCGCCGCGGCCCAGGCGGCAGTGCGTCATATGGGCCAGGGCGGCCGCATCATCAGTATCGGCAGCAATGTCGCCGAACGTGCGGTCTTCCCCGGACTGGCGCTGTACTCGATGAGCAAGACGGCTCTCGTCGGAATGACCAAGGGCCTGGCCCGGGAACTCGGCCCACGTGGAGTCACCGTCAATCTGGTGCACCCCGGCCCCACCGATACGGACGCCAACCCCGCCGACGGGCCGAACGCCGAGACGATCGCCGGCTTCACCGCTGTGGGCCGCTATGCGGAAGCGGCCGAGATCGCGGCCACCGTCGCCCACCTGGCGAGCGCGGACGGCGGGTACATCACCGGAGCCTCGATTAATGTCGACGGCGGCTTCACGGCCTGACGTACGCGAGTTCGACTGCACAACCGAGTGTGCAGTGCTGCCGAAGATCAGTCGCCGGGTCGGAACCGGAGCGCCGACCAGGTGTCGTCGATGGCGATCTGCCGCACGGGGCGCACGCCCCGCTCGGAAAGCGCTGCGGCCAGGGTGTCGCGGTTCAGATCCGTTCCGAGCTTCCCACCCTTGGGGTAGGCCACCCAGGCGACGGCATCGCGCTGCGCCGCGGCCAGCGCCGCCTGTGCGTTCACCCCGAGGAGGTCGCCGGAGGTGGTCACGAAGGCGAGGACCGCATCGGCCGAAGCCGCGTCGCCCGTGGCGTCGATCTCCAGGTGGACGTCGTGGGGCTTGCCCAGCACTACGACACTCTGACCGGGCTTGATCTGCAGCTTACTGATGACGGACACCCCCTGATCCTGCCACCTCGGCGCAGGCGGCGCCCAGCCCGGTCACCCATTTCCGGATGGCGTGCGGGATCCGGCGCCCGCGCAGGTACGCGCGGATGTCGAGGAGGAGTAAGCACGGTCGGCGAGCATGCGACCGGGGCGGACCCGAGGGCGCCACCGCCATGCCGGAACACATGGAGAGAGCCCCTGATCTTGGTGAACAGGGGTGCCTTCGCCATGTCATGGGGCCGCGCACTGTGGGAAACACCGAGCGCGACCCGTCAGCGGCACCGGCGGGCGTTGAGCCGTGCGGCCTGACGCGTCAGGTAGTCGCGCTCGGCGAGGTTGGGTGCCTTTTGGGCCGCCTCGGCGTACAGCCGTGCGGCTGTCGCCAGGTCGCCGTCGCGCTCGTGGAGGTACGCCGCCACCGCGGTGTGGCGGGGCAGTGAGTCGTCCAGCGCGGCGAGCGCCGCCAGCCCGGCGCGCGGTCCGTCGGCCTCGCCGACGGCGACTGCGCGGTTGAGCCGGACGACCGGGCTGCCGGTCAGGCGCACCAGCTCGTCGTACCACTCGAGGATCTGCACCCAGTCGGTCTCCTCTGCGGTGGGCGCATCGGCATGGAGTGCCGCGATGGCGGCCTGGGCCTGGAACTCGCCCAGCCGGTCGCGGGCGAGGGCGGCTTGCAGGATCCCGACGCCCTCGGCGATCGACTCGGTGTCCCACCGGCCGCGGTCCTGCTCGGCGAGGGGCACCAGGCTGCCGTCGGGCGCGGTCCGTGTGGCGCGCCGGGCGTGGTGGAGCAACATGAGGGCGAGCAGCCCCGCCACCTCGGGGTGGTCGATGGCGGCCGCGAGCTGCCGGGTGAGCCGAATGGCTTCGGCGGCGAGGTCGACGTCGCCGGAGTACCCCTCGTTGAAGACCAGGTAGAGGACGCGCAGGACGGTGGCGACGTCGCCGGGCTGGTCGAACCGGACGCCGGAGACGGTGCGTTTGGCACGGCTGATGCGCTGGGCCATGGTCGCCTCGGGCACCAGGTAGGCCTGGGCGATCTGGCGGGTGGTGAGCCCGCCGACGGCACGCAGCGTGAGCGCGACCGCGGACGACGGCGTCAGCGACGGATGGGCGCACAGGAAGTAGAGCTGGAGCGTGTCGTCCACCGCGGGCGCGGGGCCGGGCGCCGGCTCCTCTTCGACGAGGTCCTCACGCCGGCGGCGGGCGGCGTCCGCCCGGGTCGCGTCGAGGAACCGGCGCCAGGCCACGGTGACCAGCCAGCCCTTGGGGTCCCGCGGTGGGTCGGCCGGCCAGACGCGGACCGCCTCGACCAGCGCGTCCTGCACGGCGTCCTCGGCCGCCGCGAAGTCGGCTCCGCGGCGGACGAGGATGGCGAGCACGCTCGGGGTGAGGCTCCGGAGCAGGGCCTCGTTCATCGATGAGGACACTCCGTGATGGTGGGCGGTGCGGCCAGGAACGGGCGCAGTTCGAGCCACTCGTGGATCGGCTTCCCGCCCGCTCCGGGGGCGGCCGACAGTTCCCCGGCCAGTTCGACGGCACGCTCGTAGCTGTCGACGTCGATCACCATCCAGCCGGCGATGAGGTCCTTGGTCTCGGCGAACGGGCCGTCGGTGACCGGGGGCCGCCCTTCGCCGTCGTACCGGACCCACGTCCCCTCGGGGGCGAGCGCCTGACCGTCGACGAACTCGCCGGTCTTCTCGAGCCGGGCCGCGAAGTCCTGCATGTACTGCACGTGCGCCGAGATCTCCTCCGGGGCCCACTGGTCCATGGGCACGTCGTTGACCGGAGCCGGGGCGCCGCGGTAGTGCTTGAGCAGCAAGTACTTGGCCATCGTGTGTCTCCTCGGTGCTGGTGCGACCCATTGTGGTCGCGTTCACTGCGGGGACGGAGCCAGGCACCGGTTCTCGACATCGCCGTCCGAATTTTTTTGATGGCTACGCGGAGCAGCGGATCCGTCTGGAGTCACCTCGCTGAGGCTTGCCGGAATCATCAACCGACGATCTTGCAACGGGCCTGGGTGACGTGGCGCCGAGGCACCGCCGGCCTGCGTCAAGGCGCGCCGAACGGGTACTCGGGTCCGGCACACTGACCACAGGGAGGGACACCGTGAGCGGTTCGTCGGTGAAGGCAGTGGGGTGGGCACGCTCCCTGCCGTTGAACAGCGAGGTGAAGACTGCCCGCGACTGGGCGCGCGCACATCTGGAGTCGCTGGGCTGGACGGACAGCGCGCCGCAGACGGTGGAGGCCGTACTCCTGACCGTCTCGGAACTGGTGACCAACGCGCACCTGCACGCACACAGCTCCGCGCAGCTGATGCTGACCTGGGACACGCGCTGTCTCCATGTCGCCGTGCACGACAACTCCACTGACCTGCCCACCCCTCGTCCACCGAGCACCGAGCAACTCGGCGGGCGGGGCATGCTGCTGGTGGACGCCCTCGCCGACAACTGGCAGGCACGACCCTGCCCCGATGGCAAGATCGTCCATGCCTGCTTCCGCCCGCCGGTCGCCGCCCGGGAGTCGGACGACTCCTGACCGAGGC
The DNA here is from genome assembly GCF_025642135.1 of Streptomyces cynarae. Lineage (NCBI taxonomy): Bacteria > Bacillati > Actinomycetota > Actinomycetes > Kitasatosporales > Streptomycetaceae > Streptomyces > Streptomyces cynarae. Next base: position 692,422 of record NZ_CP106793.1, read on the forward strand.
GGTGGCCTTCCCGTGCACCGTGGCGTCGGCCAACGGCAGCAGGGACACCGGAAGAGCCGCCGTTAGAGACCTCCGAGGCCGTCCCCGTCATCGCCCTTGGTGTCGCCCCCCGGTGAGGGTCCCCCACCGCCCGAAAGTGATACCCGGCCGCTCTCGAGGAACACGCCGCTTCGGCGGACATGGAGGCTGATCACATGGCCGGGAAAAAGGGTTGGGCGGGCTGATGATCCAACTGGTAGCTTGCAGTTGACCGTGACTCCGCCGGAGGAGGTGAGACCCGTGAACGCTGTATCGAGGTGGGTGCTCCCCCTTTCCGTCACGGTGTGCGACTGATCTAGGTGTCGTCGGGAGCGCCTCTCCACCAAGGCACTCCTGAAAGGCGAACACCTATGAACACTGTGAGGATCACACGGGTCGCGGAGGCGCAGTGGGAGGCCGTGGCCGACGACCGGATCGTCGGCCAGGGCGATGTCTCGCACCGGCCCGACGGGCGGCTCTTCATCAGCATCGACGTGTGGCAGGACGCGGTCTTCGACCAGCTCGCCACCGCGATGCTGACGGGCTTGCCCGAGCCGCTCTACACCTTGGTCGGCGAGGCCGACCACGACCTGAAGTCGAGCTGGGAACGGCTCGGCTTCACCGTCGGACGCCGTGAGTGGGAGTACGTCCTGCCCACCGGCTCGCGCGAAACCGGACTCGGCGAACTGCACCTCCCTGCGGGTGTGACGATCCTGCCCGCCGGCGAGGCGGACGAGAGCCTGCTGCGCACGTTGGACCGCACGATTCGCGAAGAAGTCGAAGCCACCGTCGGCTGGCGCACCATGCCGGCCGAGGTGCTGCCGGGCCCGGCAGGGTCCACGCCGGTGGACCCGTCGAAGTACGCGACGGCGGTCCGTAACGGTGAGTACGTCGGTCTCGTCCGGGTCGCGCCGGTACGCAGCCGGGCGCGGATCGGGTTGATCGCGATTCGGGCCGATCAGCGCCGACGCGGCATCGGGCGGGCACTGCTGGCCCACGCGTTGGGCGCGCTGCACCGGAACGGGATCGACTCCGCCTGGGCCGAGGTGGACGAATCCAACGCCGCGGCGATCACGCTGGTCGAGGGGGTCGGTGCGCGGCGATCGAGCAGCTACCTGGAACTGGTGCGCCGCTGACGCCTGCTCACGCACCGAATCCACCCGGCCGACCACACCCGACTCACCGAATCGAGAAGCGAGACACATTGGCAAGAACAGCGAAGGGCTTGGAAGTCGAGGGCACCGTCCTCGAATGCCTGCGCAACGCCACCTTCAAGGTGGAGCTGCAGAACGGGCACCACGTGCTCGCGCACATCAGCGGGAAGATCCGGAAGAATTACATCAAGATCCTCCCGTTCGACCGCGTGGTCGTGGAGCTCAGCCCGTATGACCTGACCCGCGGCCGGATAATCTACCGGTACCGGGGCTGAGCAGGGGAAAGTGCGCGCCCGGGACACCCTGGGCGCGCGCTTCGACTGCCGTTGCCGCCGTATCCGTGCCCGCCCTGGTCGGCCGCCGCGATCTCGACTTCGACGCGGCCGTCTCCGCCCAGGAACTCGCGGGCGCCGCGGAGCCTTGTCTGCAACCGCTCCTGCGTTGCGCAACTGTCGAGGCGTACGTCGAGAGCCCCAGGCAGGGAGGAGTCGGCTCGTCGCCCGGCGGGCAGCCGCGCGCCGTCCAATCCGTCGCGCCGGGCGATGAGCACACCAAGTTCGTGACGGCTCACGGCGTCCGGCCCGGCGAGGTGGAACACCCCGGCCGCGTCGGACAGCGCGATCTCCCACAAGGCGGCGGCCAGGTCTTCGACATGCACCGGGCAGCGGATGTCGTCGGTGAACAAGGCCCCGTCCCGGGTACCGGCCGCCAAGGCGTGCACCATGCGCTCATGTACGGATTGACCGCGCCCGATGATCAGCGACGTGCGGGCGACGGCGGCGCCCGGCGCCAGCAGCCGCACCGCTGTCTCGGCGGCCGCCTTCGCAGCGCCGTACGGGGTGACCGGATCGGGCAGACAGCTCTCGTCATAGCAGCCCTGCGCGCCGGAGAAGACCGCGTCGCTGGAGACATGCACCAGGCGGCATCCCTGCTCGGCGGCGGCCAGCGCCACGCGGATCGCGCCGTCCGCGGTGACCGACCAGTCGGACAAGCCGCTCGACGCGTTGACCACGACTGAGGGGGCCACGTCGGCAAGCACCCTGACGACACGCGCAGGGTCGCGGACGTCGAGCGGATGCCAGGCGACACCCGGCGCCCGACCCGGTCGGGAAGCGAACGTCGCGGCCGTCTCATGCCCCGCCAGGGTGGCCTGGCGGATCAGTTCGGTGCCCAGAAATCCGCTGCCGCCGATGATCAGGACCGTCATGGACCGACACGGTAGCGAACGCGGGATCGATGGCGTGCCGGGTCCCGGCCTCACCCGACGGCGGCCGAGGGGTGACTCACCGCTTCAATCGGCGAGTTGAGTGTCGTGGTCGGTGAGCGAGCCGATCTCGCCCCCGACGCACAAGGCTGCCGTGTCGGGGCGTCGTTGAGGCTCCGTGTCAGGGCAGGGCGAGGACGCAGAACTCGTGGCCCTCCGGGTCCGCCAGGCACGTCCACGGGACGTCGCCCTGGCCGAGGTCGAGGTCGGTGGCGCCGAGGGCCCGCAGCCGGGCCACCTCCGCTGCTTTGTCGTCACCGGGGTACGGCAGCAGGTCAAGGTGGACGCGGTCTGGCACGGTCTTCACGCCGGGCGTGCGGAGGAACTCGAGATACGGGCCGACGCCGTCGGCGGAGCGCAGCGCCGCATGATCGTCGGTCACCTCGTGCAAAGTCCAGTCCATCGCCTCGCCCCAGAACCGCGCCATGGCCCGCGGATCCGCGCAGTCGACCACCACCGCGGCGATCGGTCCGGTGTCCTGGTAGATCTCCCGAGGCTCCAGCACGCAGAACTCGTTGCCCTCGGGGTCGGCGAGGACCGTCCACGGCACGTCGCCCTGGCCCACGTGGGCGGGTGTCGCGCCGAGAGCCTTCAGGCGCGCGACCAACTCCGCCTGATCGGCCGCGGAGTTGGTGGCGAGATCGAGGTGCACACGGTTCTTTGCCGTCGTCTTGGGTTCCGGGACGGGTACGACGTCGACGCAGACGGCGACCGGGTCCGGCCAGAGGAGGCCGCCACCGGGTCCGACGTACGTCGTCACGCCGGGGCTGTAAGCACTCCAGCCGAGCGCCTCCGCCCAGAACCGGCCGACTGCCGAGTGATCAAGAGCCTTTATGTTCACCTGAACAGGTCGCAGCGCCATGCAGCGATCCTACAAATGATCAGCCGCTGTGACCGGTGCTCAGTGGCGGGATCTCCGAGCTACCTGGCTGATCCTTTCGGCTTCCACCATGGCTCAGCAGAGTCACGGGCGGCAGCGACCGTCACGACGGACGTCTCCGGGTGCCTGTGCCGGGGGGTTCGGTTCACGCTTGCAGGATGCGGACTTGGTCAAGCCTGCCGGGCTCGAAGACCGCCGCAGCGATCCGAACCTCGGATCGGAGCGCCGACCAGAGTTCGTCCAACAAGGCGCTGCGGCTGTCGGCTGTCGTACGCACCTCGTGGAACGGGGTTCCGGTGGCGATGGTGTGGCCGTCGGACCGGTAGGTCGTCATGAGGACGCCCTCTCCGGGCTCAAGGTTCGACACCTGCAAGGTCATGCGGTTGGTGGAGGCCCGATCCAGGCTGCTGCGGCGGGCAGCCCCGAACCACGCGTCGGCACCGGTAGGCCCGCCTGCTGTCACGGTGAGGCGCGGGGTGAAGATCGGTGGGTCCGGTTCGTAGTCCAGTCCGCCGAGCGACAACGGCATGGGCAGACCGTCGGCAACCCGGTCGGCGACGGTGGCGACCTGTTCTCCGTTGCCGAAGATCAGCCATTCTCCGCTCTGCCGAGCTGCGACGTAGTGACGCAGGTGGTCGTGCTCGCGTTCGTCGATGGGTGCGACGACCAGGTCGCCGTCGGCGGCGAGGCGGAGGGATCGCGCACGTGATGCGGCGCTTCGCCCGGTCAGGAAGTAGGCCCCGAGCCGGGAGCCGTCGCCAGTTCTGCACCACAGGACTCCGCGTCCCGGATAGCGGTTCTCCTCAAGCACCTTGTTCAGCTGGTCCACCGTGTGGTCCGTCCTTCCTGCCTTCTCGTCGGTGCATGGAAGCTACCGCTGCCCTCGGACACCGGTGCGGGCAGGTCGGACGGCCGTCTCTGCGTCGCCGGGAGGGAAGCGACACCGCCCCGAGTCGAGCCGTCACGCATCGCCATATCCCCCCGGATCCCGGCCCGCCGGCCGATCCAGGATGTGCCGCCTCGGCCGGGGGCGACTATGAAGGGAGGCAGCGGCCACGCTTGGGCGCGATCCTGGGTACCGAGTGAGGCAGGAGGTCGGCGCATGGGCACAGCGGACTCCTCCAGAGCAGGCGGAGACCAGCCTGCGGCCAGTCCTGCCGCCCCACCGAGTGGCCTGCTCGACTTCCTGAGCGTCGCTGCTGTGGTGCTGGATGCGAACGGGCAGGTGGTGTTCTGGAGCCCTCAGGCCGAGGAACTGTTCGGCTACACCGCGGCGGAGGCGCTGGGCCGGTTCGCCGCGCGGCTGATGGTCCACGAAGAACACTGGGACGAGGTGATCAAGCTTTTCACCGAGGTCATGGAATCGGGCGCCGACTGGGCCGGGGCGTTCCCGATCCGGCACAAGGACGGAAGCACCCGCCTGGTGGAGTTCCGCAACATGCGGCTGCTGGACGACCGCGGTGAGACGTATGCCCTGGGCCTGGCCGCGGACCAGGCGACGGTGCGGCGGGTCGAACGGGACGTCGCCCTGACCGCGCGCCTGGTGTCCCAGTCCCCGATCGGGCTGGCCATCCTGGATACGGAGCTGCGTTACGTGACCGTGAATCCGGCTCTCGAACGCATCACCGGCCTGCCTGCCGCCGAGCGGGTGGGGCGGCCGGCCGGCGAGGTGCTGACCTTCCTGGACAGGGGGAATGTCGAGGCACGTTTCCGCCGTGTCCTCGAGACGGGGGAACCAGTCGTGGACCGGCACATCGTCTGTCGTCCCCCGGGCGACCCCGATCATGAGCATGCCTGGTCCGTCTCCTACTACCGGCTGGAGGATGCCGCCGGGCGGGTGCTGGGCATGGCCTATTTCGTCATCGACATCACCGAGCGCCACCGAGCCGCCATCGATGCGGCACAGGCACGCCAGCGCCTCGCCCTGATCGCCAAGGTCTCCGCCTCCGTGGGCACCACCCTCGATCTGGAAACGACAGCGCATGAACTGGCTGAGGCCGTCGTACCGGATCTGGCCGACATGGCCACCGTCGACGTTCTCCACAGCCTGCTCTACGGACGGACCGTGCCGGACGCGGGTCCGACGCGCTTCCGCGTCCTCGCCATCGGTGCGGCCCGCCCGACAGATGCGGTCCGCGCGCTCGGCCCGCCCGGGGGACTCGCCACGTACGGCAGCGACCGCCTCATCACCCAGTGCGTGCGTAGCCGCAAGCCCGTCCTGGTGCGCCACACCACCCCTGGTGATCTGCGGCGCATCGCCCGCGACAGCGAGGCCGCCTCCCTCCTCGCGGCGGCCGGTGTGCACTCCTACCTCGCCGTACCTCTCGTGGCCCGGGGCGAAGTCCTCGGCGCCATCGCCCTCAAGCGCACGCACAACCCCGCGCCCTTCGATGACGACGACGTCTTCCTCGCCTGCGAGGTGGCCTCCCGCGCGGCGGTGTGCATCGACAACGCCCGCGGGTACCAGGCCCAGCGTCACGCGGCCCTCACCCTTCAGCGCAGCCTGCTCCCCGAGCCCCCGTCACACCTTCCCGGCCTTCGGATCGCCTGCCGCTACCAGCCCGCCGGCGCCACGAGCGAGGTCGGCGGCGACTGGTACGACGCAATACCCCTGCACGCGGGCAAGACCGCCCTGATCGTCGGCGATGTCATGGGCAGCGGCATCAACGCCGCCGCCACGATGGGCCAGCTCCGCAGCGCCACCCGCGCCTTCGCCGAACTCGACCTCGCCCCCGCCGAGGCCCTCCGCCACCTCGATCACCTGACCGAGAGCGTTCAGCAGACCATCACCACCTGCGTCTACTGCGTCTACGACCCTGCCCAGGGCCAGTGCCACATCAGCCTCGCCGGGCATCTGCCTCCGGCCCTGCTCCGTCCCGGCCGGCCGGCGGAGCTCCTCGATCTGCCCACCGGTGTCCCGCTGGGCGTCGGAGGCGTGCCCTTCGAGACCACCACCATCGCCTTCCGCCCCGGCGATCAGCTCACCCTCTACACCGACGGCCTGGTCGAAACCCGCAGCGAACCCATCGACGCCCGTCTGGACACGCTCCTGGGAGCCCTCACGGAGGTGCGCGGCTCGGATCTGGGAGAAGTCTGCGACCGCCTCCTGGACATCCGCCGGCCACCCGGCGGCGAGGACGACGTCGCCCTGCTCGTCGCCCGAGCTCAAACCTGAGGGACCACAGCACGCCGACCGCCCGGGTGCCCGCACGGCGTGCCTGCGCTGCGACCAGCGCCTCCACGTCGTCGTAGGCCCGCGTGCCGTGGCGGTCGGCGAGCAAGCCGACGGCCGGCGCCTCCTTGCCCTGCGAGACGCCCGGGTCCGGTGGGCCCTCAGCCGCCTCTGCACGGTGCCCCCTGCTGCTGAATCAGTGCGAACGTCTGAAAGCGGCCTGTTCCGTACTCTGGTGGCATGCGCATGCGCCCCACTCTGAGCTGGACCCCTGCCGAGGATGTGCCGCCGGGCACCACGAATCTCGAGCCGGTCGCCGACGCACTGAGCACCGGCGGTGTGCTGGTGCTCAGCGGGGCGGGCATCTCCACGGAGTCGGGCATTCCGGACTACCGGGGCAAGGGCGGGAGCCTGAGCCGGCACACCCCGATGACCTACCAGGACTTCACCGCCAGCGCCCAGGCCCGGCGCAGGTACTGGGCGCGCAGCCACCTCGGCTGGCGCACATTCGGCCGCGCCCGCCCCAACGCCGGTCACCGGGCCGTGGCCGCGTTCGGGCGGCACGGCCTGCTCTCGGGTTTGATCACCCAGAACGTCGACGGCCTGCACCAGGCCGCCGGCAATAAGGGCGTCGTGGAACTCCACGGGAGCCTGGACCGGGTCGTCTGCCTTTCCTGCGGCGCCTTCAGCCCGCGCCGCGAACTCGCCCAAAGGCTTCAGGAGGCCAATCCGGGCTTCGAGCCGGTGGCCGCAGGAATCAACCCGGACGGTGACGCCGACCTCACCGACGAACAGGTCGGGGACTTCCGCGTGCTGCCCTGCACGATCTGCAGCGGCATCCTCAAACCGGACGTGGTGTTCTTCGGCGAAGCCGTTCCGCCCCAGCGGGTCGAGCACTGCCGCAAGCTGGTCCGTGAAGCGGCCTCCCTGCTGGTCCTGGGCTCCTCACTCACGGTGATGTCCGGGCTCCGGTTCGTCCGCGAGGCGGCCCAGGCCGGGAAGCCGGTGCTCATCGTCAACCGGGATCCGACCCGGGGCGACCGGCACGCCCTGACCCGGGTCGCGCTCCCGCTGGGAACGGCCCTCACCACCGTGGCCGGCCGGCTGCGCATTCCCATCGACGACCAGGCGACGGCCTCGGTGGAGTCGTGACGGTGGTGTCGGTGATCCACCACGGGCCGACGAGCCGTGATAGAGTCTTCGCGTTGCAGTTGTGGTACCCATGAACCTATGTGCGCCTGACGGGATTGCTTCTCCATCAGGCGCATTATTTGTTTTCCGGCATCTCCGGATGGGGCCTCTGCCTACAGAAGGAGAAAGTCATGGCACAGGGAACCGTCAAGTGGTTCAACGCCGAAAAGGGTTTCGGCTTCATCCAGCAGGACGGCGGCGGCCCCGACGTCTTCGCGCACTACTCGAACATCCAGACCCAGGGTTTCCGTGAGCTCCAGGAGGGCCAGCGGGTCTCCTTCGACGTCACGCAGGGCCAGAAGGGCCCGCAGGCGGAGAACATCGTCCCCGCCTGATCGCCGGACGCGTATCCGCTCACCGGGGTCCGCACCGTCATGGTGCGGACCCCGGTTTGTGCTGTTTTTCAGGAAGGCAGATAACTGCATGCCCCGCAGGCCCCAGAAGCCGAACCGGCGTACCTCGTCGCCCCCGCCGTCCGCGTCGTCGCCGACGGAATTCCGGCTGCCGGAAAGCACGACACCCGCACTTCCCGCCGTCGAGGACTTCGCCGGTCTGGACATGCCCGCGGGGTTGCTGAAGACCCTCACCGCACAAGGGGTGACCACCCCCTTCCCCATCCAGGCCGCCACGCTGCCCAACTCACTGGCCGGCCGTGACCTGCTGGGACGGGGGCGCACCGGATCCGGCAAGACCCTGGCGTTCGGGCTGGCGCTCCTGGCCCGCACGGCCGGACTGCGCGCGGAGCCCAAGGCTCCCCTCGCCCTTGTCCTGGTGCCCACCCGTGAACTCGCCCAGCAGGTGACGGACGCGCTGACCCCCTATGCGACGGCGGTGAACCTCCGGCTGGCCACCGTGGTCGGCGGGCTGTCCATCACCAAGCAGGCCGGTGCGCTCCGGCGCGGCGCCGAGGTGCTCGTGGCGACCCCCGGCAGGCTCAACGACCTCGTGGAACGCGGGGACTGCGTGCTCGACCACGTGCGCATCACGGTGCTGGACGAAGCCGACCAGATGACCGACATGGGCTTCCTGCCGCAGATCACCAAGCTGATCCAGCAAGTACGGCCCGACGGACAGCGCATGCTCTTCTCGGCCACCCTGGACCGCAACATCGACCGCCTGGTGCAGCGGTTCCTGACCGACCCCGTGGTGCACTCCGTGGACCCGTCCGCGGGAGCGGTCACGACGATGGAGCACCACGTTCTCCACGTCCAGGACGAGACCGACAAGAAGGCCGTCACCACGCGCATCGCGGCCCGTGACGGCCGGGTCATCCTCTTCCTCGACACCAAGAGGTCCGCCGACCGGCTCGCCAAGCGGCTCCTGGCCGTCGGTGTCCGCGCGGCGGCGCTGCACGGAGGCCGCTCCCAGCCGCAGCGCAACCGCACTTTGGAACAGTTCAAGAGCGGCCAGGTCACCGCGCTGGTGGCGACGAACGTCGCGGCCCGGGGCATACACATCGACGACCTCGACCTCGTCGTGAACGTCGATCCCCCCACCGACCACAAGGACTACCTCCACCGGGGCGGCCGCACGGCCCGCGCCGGCGGCTCCGGCAGCGTGGTCACGCTGGTCCTGCCCACCCAGAAACGGGACGTCACCCGGCTCATGTCGGATGCGGGCATCCGCCCCCGGACGGCCCGCATCATGTCGAGCGACGCGGAACTGGCCACCATCACCGGCGCCCGCGAGCCTTCCGGCGTGCCCGTCACCATCGAGGTGCCTCAGCCAGCGACACCGACGGCGTCCCGTCCGGACCGGAAGACCGGCACCAGGCCCGCCAGGCCATCACGCCGCCGCCAGCCCCGGAACGGTGGCGGGGGCCAAGCCACGACAGGTGCTGCAACCAGGACGGGAAGCCGGGACTCCGACCGCCGGGCCACCACCGAGAGAAGGGCGTCCGGCGGTACCCCCGCAACCGGCGGGCGCGGTTCTGCTCGCCGGGCGGAACCCGGTACGGCCACGGACGGTGCCGCCGGAGCGGGCGGCCGCAACTCCGGCCGCCAGCCCGCTTCGCGCAAGGGCCGGCTGCATCCTCGATGAGGAAGGCTGTAGGAGGCCAAGGCCTGTGTCCTGGTCCTGGTCGGCATGCGCGCTGACGGTTCCACGGACCTGGTCGCGCTCACGGTTTGGTCCCGGCCCACGAGTTCCCCCCGCTCCGCCCGAACCGGGGCCGCCTGTTCGCTTCTGCCCTACTGGGAGTCGGCGGTGTCATCGAGGTACCACCCGTAGGGACTCGGGCGTGCGCCGACGGCGGACCGGGGCGCGTAATGCCGGTTGTACAGCGTCGCAACGAGCTCGCCCCGGCTGTTGACCCCTGTCTTCGTGTAAACGGCTTTGAGGTGGTCCTGGACGGTGAAGGGCGAGATGGACAACCGCGTGGCCATCTGGCGAGTGCTTCGGCCCTGGGCGATGAGTTCGGTGATCTCACGCTCGCGGGGCGTCAGCCCGTACGCCTGAGTGATCACCTCGCTGATCACGGCGGGGCGAGCACCCTCGACGATGACGGCGATCTGCTCCCCCGCTGCCGAGCCGTGCAGCATCACCCACCGGCCGTCCCGACCGGGCAGAGCGGCCCGGGCCAGGCCGTCGCCGGTGCGGACGGCGGCGGCCACCGCTCGGACCGCGCTGGGCAGCCGATCCCGGTCATCCAGGGTGTTCAGCCATGGACGGGCGTCGTCGGTCACGGTGACGGTCTCCCCGCTCGGCTGCACCAGCAGGAGACCAGGGGGCGCTGACAGACCACCCGGGGCGGCGAGCGCGGCACGGAGCAAGGTGAGGCGGAGGAGGTCCGCGACGGGGGTGACGATGCCGGCGAGAAGGTCCAGGTCGGCCGCTGAGAAGGGCGGCGACGGATGGGTCCGGTACAGGGTGAGCGAGCCCCAACAGCCTGTCTTGGAGCGCAGCATGACACGGACTTCGTCGCAGATGCCGAAGCGGCTCAGCAGGGGCTCGTAGCGTTCGGCCACGGTGATGTCGCCGCCGGTGGCGGCATGCAGGCCCGCGACGGGAACGGGCGCGTCGGCCAGCCGCGCGTAGCTGTTGACGTCGGTCCCGCGGAACTCCCCCTCGAAGATCACGCTCTCCCTGTCGGTGGAGCCCTCGGCGTCCATGCCGCTTACGAAGCAGCTCGTCCACAGCAGAGTCGACGGGTCGACGGTGGAAATGGCGGCGAGGTCGTAGCCGACCGTCCTGCGCAGCAGCCGATCGAGCTCGTTCCGTACCTGTGTGAGATCCAGTTCCGAGCCGGCGAGCTGCCGGATGCGCGCGGAGAGGTCCATGCGGCCGAGCATGCCCTACCGGCCGGGGCGGAGGTACCCCCTTGAACTGGGGATGGCGCCGCCTCGGGCCGCATGACAAGCCCACTGGCGACAGCGCCCGGCGAACAGGCGGGAGGGCAGATCGTGATTCTCTCGGCTCGCCGCGGCGCCGGGAACTACTGTCGCGAGCATGGTCGAACATGATGCCCTCAGTGCCACCCGCGAGGCCTACGACGCTGCTGCCTCCACGTATGCGCAGCAGTTCCGTGGCGCGCTGCGTGACCGGCCCCTGGACCGTGCGATCTTGAGTGTCTTCGCGGAGGTCGTCATCGCGGGTGGAGACGCTCAGGTCGCGGACCTGGGGTGCGGACCTGGAGATATCACTGCGCATCTGGAGGAGCTGGGGCTGGCGGCGTTCGGCGTCGACGCCTCTCCCGCGATGATCAAGTTGGCTCGACAGGCCTATCCGGGCCTGCGGTTCGACGTGGGTTCGATGGCCGCATTGGACATCGCTGACGGCGTGCTGGGCGGCGTACTCTCACGGTGGTCCATCATCCATACTCCGCCGCAGGAACTCCCCGTCATTCTGGCCGAGTTCCACCGTGTGCTGGCACCTGGCGGCCACCTTCTGGTCGGCTTTTCGGCAAGCGAAGATCCGTCTCACCCGACACAGGTCTTCGATCACGCAGTCGCGCCGGCCTATCGGTGGTGGCCTGATCACCTCGCCGCGCTGCTGCGCGAGGCCGGGTTGGTCGAGGTGGCCCGGATGGTTCGCGAGCCTCAGCCCACCGACCGACGGCAGTTCCAGGAGGTTCAACTGCTCGCCCGCAAAGCCTAACTAGGCGACGGCACGGCTCAGCACCCCCACATTTGTGGGATAGGTGCGAACCATGCCTCTCACTAGTTTCGGAGTCATGAACACAGCGAGCTCATCCGCGCAGGTCGCCGAGGCAACCGAGCGGAACATGAAGAACATGCGGCGGATCTACGAAGAAGGCTTCGAACAGGGCAAACTCGGTGTCCTCGACGAGGTCTTCGCCCCGGACATCGTCAACCACACCGCGCCGGAAGAGCATCGCGTGGGGGTCGAGCCGGTGCGCGGGCTGATCCGCATGCTGTGCACCGCCTTTCCCGACGCCCGCGTCGAGATCGAGGACATGGTGGCGGTCGGCGACGTCGTCGTGATGCGCAACTGGTACCAGGGAACCCACCAAGGGCCGTTCATGGGCCACGAGGCGTCGGGGCGCTCGTTCCGGTTTCGGCAGATCCACTGGATGCGCTTCAACGCCGATGGCCGGGTGATCGAGCACTGGGGCGTCCGCGACGACGTCGCGCACCTCCGGCAACTCGGCCTGATCGACTGACCACTGGGCCGACGGCACGGCTGCTGCGAGAGGGGGCGACCGGCCGGACAAAGATGCCGGATCCGCCACCGCGTCGCCCCGCAAGGCATCGAGTCTTCGCAGCGGCTCGGCCACCACCGGGGTGCACGAGCGTACGGTGTCCCGGCCGGCCGGATGCCGCCGCCCGCACCGCCGCTGCGAGCATGAGACCGAGCGCTTCCTCGCCTTCGTCGGCATGGCCGCAGCCCTCATCCATTTCCAGGACTGTTGCCTCTCAGCAGGCCAGTGACCCGGCCCAGCCTACTGCGTGGGGTGCTCAGTGCGTCCCCTCCGGCAACACCCCCGCCCGGAACGGCTCCACCCCCACCACCCTGCGCACCCGTGTCGGTTCGATCAAAATCATCAGGCGCCGTTCTCCGGGAAGAAGCCACGGGTACCGCTCCTCGTTGATGTACTTCCTGGCGAGCCGGTCCATGGCACGCTCCGCCGCCTCCCCCTCCACGAACCGCACGACCCGTCCCCGTATCTCCGCCCGGTCGTACGGGTTTTCAGGGTCATGGTGGGACAACGAGACATGAGGATTCCGCCGTAGGTTCTCCTCCTTCACGCGGCCCACGGACGTGTTCACCATGACGTACTCCCCTTCGATGTCGGCCCACATCGGCGACACCTGGGGCGCGCCGTCGGCATCCACGGTCGCCAGGTGCCAGAAGTTCGGGGCGAGCAGTCGCTCACGAATGTGCCCGTCCAGCTTGCCCGAGCGGTCGGCTTCGGTCATCGAATAGCGCCTTCCAGGTGTCGGTTGCTCGTGCGTCCTCATCGTGGACCGGCGTGGCACTCCGACGCCAGAGCCTTCCGATCCACCACCCAGCCGGCTGCGGACTCCACCCACGGAATTCATGCTTCCGCACCACAACCATGAATTCCTACGGTCCAGTTGCCCGGCCCGCGCCCGTGGGGATGCGGTCGACGCTACCCTGACCCGTACTGGGGATTTGTCGACCCAAGGGGGATCAATGAGCAGATTGCGCACTGGGGCGAGGCGGATCATGTCCACGGTCGCGGTTGTCGCGGCGGCTGCCGGCATCGTAATGGGCGGGGCTGGTCTGGCGTCGGCGACCGACCCCAACAACGCGCCCCCCGGTTACGCGGGTCCGTTCTCCTACTGCCAGGGCAGCCGATACGACGCCGTCCATCTAGGAGACGGTCATGCCTACATCGACGTCTATTGGACCTCCGCAGGCAGCGGCCAATTGTGCGCGATGACCTACGACGTGGCAGACGGGCGGCACAACATGGAGGTCCGCATCCGGCGCACAGATTGGCAGACCTCCTGGTACGACAACGGGTTCTACGACAGGTACGCCGGAGCGATCTACGTCGGCGGCATGGAGGGACGCTGCGCCTACATCTCCGGGTGGGTGGAACACGACGGCCGCAGGTACTCCAACGGTGAGACCTTCTGCCCCTGACCCACATGTCCCTCGCGTTCACCCGGGGCTGGCCGGACGACTGTGCCGACCAGCCTCACCCGGAGAAACCCCGCCCGCGCACAACGGTGAAAAACAGGGGCGTTCGGCCTGCTGGTGCAGCTCCATCAGCGCGGCGATCTCGTCCGGCGCCGGCGGGATGGTCCGACGTGCGGCCCTGCCTCAGGAGGCCGAACCGGGTTGGCCTGCGGGCAGGGATCCGTGCCGGGTGGTCGCTCCGGTTCGTCGGATGCCCGTCTTGCGTACCTTCCTGGATGAACGGAGTCCCCTCTCCGGGCACCCGGCGGGTCACGGGGCAGGACGGTCCCATGACGCGTCCCGCCGTTGGCGGGATTCGGCGTCAGCAGGTCTGGCGGAGGTAGCCGCTCGCGCCCTTGGGTGCGACATCCCGATCGCGGCGGACAATGCTCAGTGTGCTGCTCCAGTCGGAGCACGCTGCCGACAGGCCCTTCGCCGTGTACTCGACCACGAGCACGTTGTTGTGGAATGCATCGGCGAACTGGCCGCACTCGTTCCACTGGCCGCACTCCTCCACCACGGCGAAGTCCAGGCCCACGGACGCACGGTCGGCCACGAGCTCCACGGTGTTCTTCTGGGCGATTGCCAGACCCTTCTCATGAGCGTGCGCCGACAGCAACTTCATCAGCGCCTCGGCCTGCCTGGCCGTGAGGTAGTCAGGGAAGCGGGTGAACGTGTCGTAGTTGTCGGGCTCGACGGCCTTGTACCCCTTGGCCGCGCACTCGTCGATCCAGGTGTTCAGCTTGGCAGCGATGCGCTGCCGCTTGGCATCCGTGCGGATGTCCAGGACGGCCTCGCCCCAGTCCTTGTCGTAGACGACAGACCCTTTGGCGTCGCGCAGCAGCAGGTCGGAGCCCCAGTCACGCTCCGCGTCCTTCTGTGCCTGGAAGGCGTTGATGTTGCAGATGTTGTACGCACCGGGCGCGGGCGTGTCCTCGTGGCTGCGACTGACCACCTGCACACCGGTCGGCAGGGCGTACGCGCCGCCGATCTGGTAGTCCCATGGCACGTGCTTCGGCGGTAGCACCACCGTGCCCGCAGTCACCGACGCCTTTGTGGACGCGGACGCGGACACGTTGGACGACTGGGAAGTGTTGTTGTGGTGCGAGCCGATCTTCACCGCCGTGATGCTCAGCCCGGTGACGACCAGGGCTGCAGCCAGGCCGATGAGGAAACGCCGCCTTCGACGCCCGTGTCCGGCTCGAGCGCTGTCCGTTCCTCCCTTTTCCGCCGCACGGGCCGGGAGTCGGGGGACGGCATGCGTAGGGGAAACCTGACGGCTGGATTCCGATGAGCCGGCCACTCCCGGCGCGATCGATGCGGCGTGCGCGACCGGTGCGGCGGAATCCGACAGCGCCCGGAACATGCGGTGCAGTTCATCGAGTCGGGGCCGGGCTGCCGGGTCCTTGTCCAGGCAGCGTTCGGCGATGCTGCGGAGCGGTTCGGCGACGCCGTCCAGGACCGGGGCCTCGTACATCACCTGGTAGCCCGTCAGGTAGGGGCTGCCGCCGTCGAAGGGACGGTTGCCGGTGGCCGCGTACACCAGCAGCGACCCCAGCGAGAACACGTCCGAAGCCGCAGTGACCTCCCGCGGCGCGCTGAACTGCTCGGGAGACATGAAGGGCGGGGTACCGATCAGCCTCCCGGTCACCGTGAGGGCCTGGTTGTCCGCGGCGTGCGAGATACCGAAGTCGATGACGCGGGGTCCGTCCTCGGCCATCAGGACGTTGCTCGGCTTCAGATCCCGGTGCACCACACCCGCCCGGTGGATGTCCCGCAGCGCCTCCACGAGGCCCAGAGCCAGCGTGCGCAACTCAGGCCCGACCAACGGACCCTCCTTGGCGATCATTTCGGCCAGCGTACGGCCCGGCACGAACAGCGTCGCCATCCAGGGCTGTTCGGCATCCGGATCGGCGTCCACCACCGGCGCCGTGAACGCCCCGCTCACCCGGCGGACCGCCGCGACCTCCTGCCGGAAGCGCGTGCGGAACTCCTCGTCCTGCGCGTACTGCGCGTGCACGACCTTGACCGCGACCTGCCGTCCCGAGGCCGAGCGGGCCAGATAGACAACGCCCATGCCACCACTGCCGAGTCGGTCGACCAGCGCGTAGCCGCCTATCGACCCAATGGGCTCCGCCCCCTCGGGGTTCAGCGACATCACCGGTCACCCTTCCATTGCCCGTGCCGCGAAAGGCCTTTCTGGGGGATCAGACTAGTACTGAGCTTTTGCGTCGAGAGAACCTCATCGCGAGTCGCGCCGATCTCCCCTTCAACGACCAGCGGTCCTCCGGGAGACACCGGAATTCTGCGGGAACATCCAGTCCTGCGGCACCTGGCGCCATCACCCTCAGCACTGACACTGCCCGACGTCCGCCGGCAGTGTCGAGGCGGACGGGCGAGGACCATGCCGACCGCCTCGACCGCGCCCTTGCTCGCGACGTAGGCGCCGTACCGGGGGAAGTCCATGCCCACCTGGGAGGTGGAGAAGGTGGCGATCGCCCCGCCAGGGCGCACCGTGCGAGCGGCCTGCCGAGCCCGGGTGTGTTCACCCGTCAGCCATGGCCGTCTCAACCCAGGGGTTGCCACCCCCTGGATCGACGGGTACCGCCTGCTTGGTTCGCGCGAGAGGCGAGTGAGGCCGCCTTTCGCGTCGGGTCACCGGCGGCTAGGGTTTGGGCGCGCAGCGAGTCACCCAGGAGGAGCTGAACATGGTCGGTTTTCCGAGCGCGCGTTGACGTTGTAGGCCGTGACCGGCCTGTCATCGCGTGCTGCCCTTGATGTTGCGGCACAGCGAGCCTTTCCCTGCCCGAACCGTCGAGGCACCTTTCATGTGCTCGGTGGCGGGCCTCGTTGTCGGCAACACAAGGGATTCCCGTGCCGTCCGCTTCCTGCGCTGCATCCGACTCCGGTCGGCCTGTTCCGTCGAGCCTGTGGCGGGACGTCGACTTCCGTGGACTCTGGGTGGGTCAGACAGCCTCCCAACTCGGTGAACACGCGAGTGTGGTGGTTCTGCCGCTCTTCGCTGTCCTGACGCTCCACGCCAGTGCAAGCCGGCTGGGCGTCCTTCGCGCGGTCGGGCAAGCGCCGATCCTGTTGCTCTCACTCTTCGTCGGCGCCTGGGTGGACAGGTGGCGAACCCGCACGACGATGGTGCTCGCGGACGTCGGTCGGGCCTTGGCCCTGGGCGCTGCCGCCCTGGCCGGCCTCTTCGGGGGGCTCGGCCTGCCCGGCCTGCTTGCGCTCGCCTTCGCCGTCGGGGCCCTGTCCGTGTTCTTCGACGTGGCATACCAGGCGTCTCTCGTACGACTGGTGGAACGCGGCCGACTGGTGCGCGGCAACAGCGCGCTCGAGGGCAGCCGGTCCGCGGCGCAGATCGGCGGTCCCGCGCTCGGCGGTGCGTTGGTGTCCTTGCTGTCGGCGCCGATTGCCGCCGCCTCCAGCGCGCTGTTCTTCGCGCTGTCCTTCCTGACGATCCGGCGGATCCGCCGAGCCGAGTCGATCCCCGAGCGCCCGGAACACCCCCCTCGGGTCTGGCAGCGGATTCATGAGGGCCTGCGTTTCGTCGCCGGAGATACCGTGCTCCGCACCGTGTGCCTGGCCTCGGCCGCATTCCAGTTCTCCTTCGCGGCCATGATGACCGTCTATCTGCTCTTCCTGCCGCGGGAACTGCACCTGTCGGGCACCGTCGTCGGGCTGGCGCTCACGGCGGTGGGACCGGGCGCGCTCCTGGGCTCGCTGCTGGCCGCCCGCCTGCCGAGCCGGTTCGGCCATGGCCCGGTGCTCGTGTGTGCGGCAGCACTCGGCGACGGCGTGTTCCTGTGTGTGCCCGCGCTGCACGGCTCCTCTGCGGTGACGGTTCCCGCGCTCCTTGCGGTCGGCTTCGTGTTCGGGGGCGGCGGCCAGTTGGTGAATGTCACAGTCATGGCCGTCCGGCAGGCCGTCACTCCGGACGGGATGCAGGGCCGGGTGGCCGCGACGATCACGTTCGTCGGCATGGGGTCGACCCCGCTCGGTTCTCTGGTCGGCGGATTTCTCGCGGAGGAGTGGGGGCTGCGCACCAGCCTCCTCGTGACGGCCACCGGCATGATGCTGTCCCCGGTGGTCATGGCTTTGTCCCCGCTCGCACGCCTGGAACGGGAGCTTCCGTCCTCGCACGGCGCGCCGCCGACGGCCGTGTGTCGTCCATCCCGCCCTGGACGTCATTGAGTCGGACCGCCACAGCCTGATCAGCGAGAACGGCCGTCGGCGCCTGCTGTGGTCCGCCGCTCCCCCGGCAGCGAAGGTCCGAATCGGTCGATTGCTGGGCGCCTCTGTTGCCAGTGGAGTGACGGGAGTGGCAGTGCGCGATCTGGTGAGCGCCCGGGACAGACTGGACACCGTCATCGCCACCGCCACCGCCCCGGCCACCGCGAACTTCCGAACGGGCCAACGCTGCCGACCTCAGTAACCAGCATGCCGGGCTCTGCGGCGAACAGCACGCGATGGGCGGAGCCCTGGCCGGTCAACGGCTGGGAGGCCGGTACCGACACGACGGAGCTCCGTCGCCTCACCGCCTACTGGGCCGGCGGCTACGACCGGCGAGCCCATGAGGCCGCCGTCAACGCCCTCCCCTCACACCTCGCCGACCGGCTGGCCACTCCGTCCCGGTACGGAGGAGCAGCTGAGGACGCCTTCACCGTGATCGTCCCCTCACTGTCCGGATTCGCCTTCTCGCCCCAGCGGCCCACCCTCAGCGACACGCAGCAGACCCACCACCTCTGGCACCGGGTGATGCCAGGCCCACCTCGAATCCATGGCGGCCTGGCAGACGCACGAGGGCGGCTACCAGAACATCCACGGCCCGGGTAAGCACGCTTCTGGCGGCTGTCCGGCGTACCGTGCCCGCATGGAGCAGCGAGAAATCATGCAGCGGGTCGTCGGCATCCTGACCGAGGCGCTGGAGATGCGACGGCAAGCCCGCGAGAACCGCGACGGCGACGTCACACAGAGCGAAACGGTCTCCGCGTTGCTCGAGGAGATGCTGCCGCGCATCGAGTTGCGCGCCGATGCGACCGCCCACGAGGTGGCGACCGCCGTGAGCGAGCAGCTGGGCCCGGCCATCGTGCAGATCGCATCAGCGTTCGCGCTCGCCTTCGTCCAGCTCGCCGAGATCCACGACGGCGGGCGCGCCGACGTCTCTGCTGCGGACGTTCTGCAGTCGATCTCCCTGCACTTCGAGACCGAGGCAGGACAGTAGAACGCCGGTCGCACCGGGTCACCCGACGTTTCAGTGAGCGAACCGGCGAAGGCCGCCTCGTCGGCCCGGCTCGGAAGGCGCGCGCACCCGCTACCTGTGCTTCCCGCCGTTCGGACCGCGAAGCCGGGGCGGGCGGGGGGTCGCAGGGGGCTGGGGTGTGTTGCCACTGCTGTCGGGGGTGGTGGAGGCGCCCGGCTCGGGGGTCTGCGGGTTGTCGGCGGCGAGTTGGACGGTGGGCAGCGGGGGCGAGACCGTGCCGGCGAGGGCGCCGGTCATGGCGTCGCGCCAGATGGGACCAGGGGTGTCGGCGCCGAAGACCTCCTCGTGGAAGACGCCGCCGATGGTGATGTTCGTCATGGGGACGTTGTGGGACGGGCCGCCGACCCAGACCGCGCCGGCCAGGTTCGAGGTGTAGCCGACGAACCACGCCGCCCATCGATTGTCGGTCGTACCGGTCTTGCCCGCGCTGTCGCGGTCCTTCAGCCCTGCCTGCTGGCCGGTGCCGTCCTCGACCACGCCCTTGAGGAGCGTGTTGATGGTCGCGGCGGTCTTCGGGGACATCGCCTGGCTGCATGAGGTCTGCGGTACCGGCAGCGACTTCCCGCTCGCGTCGGTGACCGATTCGATGGCCGTCGGCGTGCAGTAGACGCCGTTGTCGGCGAAGGCGGCGTAGGCGGAGGCCATCGTCAGCGGGCTCACTTGTTGTGTGCCCAGCGTAATGGAGGGGACCTGTTGGAGCGGGGCGCCGTTCGCCTGGTGCACGCCGAGCTTCTGCTCCATCTGGACCACTGGGCAGATGCCGATGTTGCTGATGAGCTGGACGAAGTAGGTGTTGACCGACAGGGCCATCGCCTTGTTCATGTTCATCGGACCGACTTCCGACTTGTCCTCGTTCGACAGCGGTGGGTCGGTGGGATTGCGTACCCATGGATTGCCGCAGGTGCTCACCGGACTCGGATAGTCCATCGAATACGGAGCCGGCAGCACGGTGTTGGGGTCGGTACCGCCGTCGATCGCCGCGGCAGCGGTGATCGGTTTGAACGTCGAGCCCGACTGGAAGCCGGTTCCGCCGCCCATGTCGTGGTCGACGCTGAGGTTGATCTGTGTCTCGTCCGTGCCGAAGCCGTACGGACGAGACTGGCCCATCGCGAGGATCTTGCCGGTGCCGGGCTGGACGAGGGTGACGGCGGTGGCGACGGGGTCGGTCATGTAGACGTGCTGGGTGATGGCGGCCTGCACGGCGTCCTGGGCCTTCGGGTCCAGGGTGGTCTTGATGGTCAGGCCGCCGGTGTTCCAGCGCTTGGCTCGGTCTTCTGCGGTCTTGCCGAAGACGGGGCTGTCGAGGAAGACCTCGCGGACGTAGTCGCAGAAGAAGGCGGCACCACGGACGGCGGTGATGCAGCCGTTCCTGGGTGCGGTGGGCTTCAGTGCGAGCGGCTGCCGCTCGGCGGCGTCGGCCTGCGCCTGGGTGATGTCGTGGACGTCGGCCATGCGCTGCAGAACTATGTCGCGACGGGTGCGAGCGGCCTGGGGGTGCTGCATGGGGTCGTACAGCGTGGTGCCGTTGACCACGCCGGCCAGGAGAGCGGCCTGCGGCAGCGTGAGGTCCTTGGCGTGTGTGCTGAAGTAGCGCTCGGAGGCCGCCTCGATGCCGAAGGACTGCTCCCCGAAGGGCACGATGTTGAGGTAGTTCTGCAGGATCTTTTTCTTACCGAGTTGCTTCTCGACCTGGATCGCGTACTTGAGTTCCTGGATCTTGCGGCCGAGGGTCGGCGAGGTGGCCTGGGCCACGGCGTTCGGGTCGTCACCCGCCTCCTCGACGAAGACGTTCTTGACGTACTGCTGGGTCAGCGTGGAGGCACCCTGCTGAGCGCTGCCCGCCTGCGTGTCCCTGACGACCGCGCGGATCACGCCTTTGGGATCGATGGGGCCGTGCTGCCAGAAGCGGGCGTCCTCGATGGCGACGACGGCCTTCTGCATGACCGGGCTGATCTCACTGAGCGGGACCACGGTGCGGTCTCGGGAGTAGACGGTCGCGATGAGGTCGCCGTTGGCGTCCAGGATGTGTGAAGCCTGGCTCAGGGGCGGACGCTTGAGGTCGCCCGGCAGATCGTCGAAGCCGGTTGCGGCGCCCTTCGCGGACAGGCCGAGCGCCCCGGTGGCCGGCAGTGCGATACCGGCCAGCACGATTCCGGACAGGGCGCTGATGCCGAGAAACTTCAACGCCTGTATGGCCGTGGCTCCCGACGATGTGGCTGATGACCGCCGCCGCGTGGACCGGGCCCGACCCGAACGCATGTAACCCATGCGGGGCAGCGTACGACGCGATTCTATGGCGCAATCCCGCAGCCTGCCCTGTGCAACGAGGGCTAAGCGGGGACGGCGGCGAGAGCATCGAGCACTGGCCGCGCGACTTGGTTTTCGGCCGCGGCATGCGCTCCGCGATCGCCGCCCTGGCCGAACGCAGCACCCGCCCGGGACGGAAACGCCCGGCGGGACGGGCATCTTTGCCGAACTCGCCACCGCTGAGGCGCTGGGTGGCATGGCGTGAATGACCGCTCCGTCTCACGGGGAGCCGGCAAGGCGCCGATCGCCTTCGAAGAGCCGTACCGGCGAGGGCATCGCGCCACCGGCCGTCGTTCATCGACGCAAAGGATGGGAAAGGCTTTGCTCTCGCATGGTCCAGGGAAATGACCGGCCACGTTACTCGCCCGTACGATCCCTGACACTGACCCCTCTGGTGTCGGCCGTAGCGTGAGGCATCTCAGACTCAGGCCACTGGGACGCCTGGGTGATCAGCTCCGTACCCCCGCGGTTGTCGTGCAACCTACTGCTCTGTTCGGGCGTGGCAAGACGTGAGGGCATCGCCCCTCGAACCCGTGAGTGGAGGGGGCAATGCGCGACCCACGCGTCTTTGACGATTTCTACGCTTGTACCGTGCGTCGGCTGACCAGCCAGATGTACGCGATGACAGGCAGCCTCGCCGAGGCAGAGGACCTGGTGCAGGAGGCCTTCGCCCGGGCCTGGCAGAACTGGGAGAAGCTCTCCGCCTACTCGGACCCTGAGGCCTGGGTGCGTTCGGTGGCGTGCCGGATCCGGGTGAGCGTCTGGCGCAAGACGGTCAATCGGCTCACGGCCCACCGCCGCCACGGGATACACGTCGAGGTGCCCGATGTCAGCCCCGACTATGTGGCGATCGTCGCGGCGTTGCGGCGGATCCCCTATGAGCAGCGGCGGGCGATCGTGCTGCATCACCTGGTCGGGTTGTCCGTTGAGGAGACAGCCCGTGAAACCGGCGCCGCGCCGGGCACGGTCAAGGCCCGGCTCGCGCGTGGACGCCAGGCGATGGCGCCGCATCTGTCCGACGGCGCGGGCGACCGTACGTCCGCAGCCGCGCGCCCGGCGGGCTTCCGGCTGGCAGTCGCCGCCCCCGGCATCGCTTCCGCAGTCGAGGCCGACGTGCCCGGCTCCACCGACCAGGAGGTGCACCACCATGACTGAAGACTTCGAGGCCATCCTCAAGGACGGCTCCGAGGAGCTCGCCAGGCGGACCAGTCCCCGGCCCGCCGCAGCCGTCCGGGCCCGCGGCGACGATCTGCGGCGGCGCCACCGGGCCACCACCGCCGCACTGACCGTTGCCCTGGTCGCCGCGGTCGGGGGCGGTGCCTACGCCGTCACCGGCACGTCCCGCCAGGCCTCCCCGCCCGAGGCGGTCGTGAGCCCCGCCACGCCGGACGGGCTCACGTCCCCGCCCGCCATGTCCACGAATCCCTCCAGCGCGACACCGGACCCGGCGACCGCGCCCGTGCGGCCGCCATCTTCGTCGTGCCGTTCCCTGGTGGTGCCGGAGCAGGTCAAGGACGCGGTGACGGTGGCGTATCGACGGTCGCAGCCGGGACTGGTGCACATCGCCCCCGCCAAGGGCACGTTCTACTACGGCGCATGCGGCGACGTCTTCTACGCGGGAGCGTCGTTCACGCCGACGGCCGGTGCCGCGGAGAACGAGCTGGTGCAGTTGCAAGATGACGGGGCCGCCGAGAAGTACTTCACCAAAGCCCCGGGCGGCGATTGGACCTATACCGCCAGCGACGGGCTCCCGCGCAGTCCGCGGGGTTGCGGGGCCATTTCGCAGATCCCGGCACCGCTTGCCGAACTCTGGGGTGACTGCCTGGCCCGGCCCTGACTGAGATCGACGAACCCTGCGCGTTGCCTCCGCCCAAGGCGTTGGTCCCCACAGCCGCTGCCATACCGTCTCCGGCCCGGCTACCGGACGCGCCGCATCCCGGCCGGAGGCGACGCAACCCACCTGGGAGGTCAGACGTGTCCATGTGTACATCATCGTTTCTGGAAGACGCGGAGGGCATCTTGACGCGTTCATCGCTGCACAAACTCATCGGAGTGCTGGGATCGAGTGCTCTCATGGCGCTCACCGGAGCCTGTTCGCCCACTCACCCCTCCACCCTCACGCAGAGTTCGCCCTCGGTGCCGAGACGTTCAACGGTCGCGGCCACGCCCGTCACGGGTGAGCCGTCCGCTCACCCGACCGGAACGGCCGGCACAGGTGGAACCGTCACCGTGACCGTCTCCGGCCTCCCCTCGGATCCCGTGCTCGCCCCTGGGGGCAAGGCCCTGCCATTCACCGTGACCATTGCCAACCCCGGCCCGACCGCCTACGCCGATACCTCGCTGGTGGTGTCGATGGGTCACTGCTCCTGCGTCGACACCCCGACAAGCGAGGCGCCGCAGGGCACTCTGCAGGAATGGTCTCCCGCGACCGGAACATGGGACAGCGTCCGGTACGTGACAGAGGGAACCGGCATGGACTTCATCTCGCGGCCCCAACTGACCGCACTGTCTCTCGGCCCGGGGACAAGCAGCTCGTTCACCTTTCGCGTCAGGTTCAAAGCCACCCAGCCCAACCCCGTCCACAAGGGGCAGGTCATGCTGGACGCCACACTGCTCTCGCGCGCACAGCAACTGCTCAGCCCCTCCTCCGCCGCCTCTGCCACGTTCCAGGTCGAAGCGCATTGACCCCGGTTCGCTCACGGCAGGATGGAGTCGACGTATCCGCCGTCCACCCGGAGTGCGCCACCCGTGGTGGCCGAGGCCTGGTCGGAGCTGAGGTAGACCACCATGTGGGCGATCTCCTCCGGCTCGATCAAGCGCTGCAGCAGCGACTGGGGCCGGTGCTCGCGCATGAAGACACGCTGGGCTTCCTCCCAAGGCAGGTCACGGTCGACGAGTTCGTAGACGAAGTCCTCGACGCCCCCGGTGTGGGTGGGGCCGGCGATCACGGAGTTCACCGTGACGCCCGTGCCGGCGGCCTGTTTGGCGAAGCCCCGGCCCACCGCGAGCAGCGCGGTCTTCGACATGCCGTAATGGATCATCTCCGCGGGGATGACGACCGCCGAGTCGCTGGCGATGTACTGGATGCGCCCCCAACCCCGCTCGGTCATGCCCGGGAGGTACACGCGCGTCAGGCGTACGGCGGCCAGCACGTTCACCTCGAAGTAGCGCCGCCACTGTTCGTCAGTGATCTTCAGAGGATCCTCGACGCCGAAGATGCCCAGGTTGTTGACGAGGATGTCCACCTGCGGCAGGACTTCCGCGGCCTGGCGAGCGCCCTCCTCGCTCGTCACGTCCGCCGCGACCGGGACCAGCTCCGCGCCGGGCACCTCCTGTGCCAGTCGGGCGATGCTGTCGTCCACGCGCTGCGGGGTACGGCCGTTGACGCCCACCCGGGCCCCGGCACGAGCCAGACCGGCGGCGATCGCCACGCCGATGCCCTGCGTGGAGCCGGTGACCAGGGCCGTGCGGCCTTTCAGATCGATCTGCATCATCCCTGCCCTTTCATATGTGGTCCCGTACAGGTACCCGTACCGGCACCTCGACGTGAGATGTTCAGGCCTTCAGCGCCTGGACGGCCGCATCGGCGAAGGAGTGGTCCTGTTCCGGAGCTCCGCCGCCGACGCCGAGAGCACCGATCAGCCGGCCGTCACGGTGGACGGGCACTCCGCCGGCGATGAACAGCAACGGGCGGTCCAGGGCGGTCGGCAGGGTGTGGAAGAGGCCACCGGGCTGGACGGCTTCGACCAGGTCGGCCGTGGGGGCGTTCAGCTGCAGAGCGGTGTACGCCTTCCGCGTGCTGGTCTCACCTGCGATGAGAACGGCCCGGTCGTCCCGTCGGAAGGCGAGCGTGTGGCCGCCTGCGTCGAGGACGGTGACGGCGACGGGGACACCGGCAGCTTCGGCGGCCGAGCGCACCGTGTCGATCAGGAACTCGGCGTCGCCGACCGTGAGCGGAGTGACGGCGGTGGCAGGGATGGTCATGAGGAACGGTCTCCAGATGTTGCTCGACGTTGCCGACTGCCCACAGGGGCGTCGAACGGATCGCGACAGGGCGGCCATGCCCGCGCCGCATTCGGCAGCGGTGCGGACCGGCCGGCCTCGCGGCCACATTAATTGCACACGCTGGTTATTTCAAACGCTGCTTACGAGCTGACGCAATCACCTGGTTGCCGCCACTCGCACGGCAGCCCAGGCCGACCCAGACGTCGACCGATGACTACTGCGGGAATTCGCGGCGGTCGTCCCCGAGGTGCCGGTCGCCTGCTCCGGCGCGGCGGAACCGGCGCTGAGGGTGCTCACCCGGGCCTGGCCGGGTTGCCGTGGGCGGTCTTCGCGGGCATCGCGGGCATCCGCAAGCGGAAACGTGCGGTCGATCGCGACGTGGACCGTACCCGCGTCGAGCAGGCGTCCCACTTCAGCGAGCGGCGCGCCGTTCGAGCGGACCTGGATCCCCGAGAGCGTGACGCCCGGCTTCGGTCACGGGGTGTTGCCTTCGGTCATGGCCCGGGTGCCGGTGACGTTGAGTAGCCTGAGCCGGTCGGCGGCGTCGCTGCCGGGAGCGGCGGTATAGGCGACGATCCGCAGATCGCTGCCGGGAGCGACGAGCACGTCACAGTCGACGGTGAATGTGCCGATGTCAGGGTGATGGACGGTCTTGGTGTCCGACTCATGGACGCCCACGATGCCCGTGTCCCACAGGCGTGCGAAGTCGGTGCTGACAGCCCGTAGGTCCTTGATCATGGAGCGCAGGTCGGCATCGGCCGGGTAGCGGGCGGTCGCCCCCCTGAGATCGGCGACCACGGCCGCCTCGAAACGGGCCTCCTGCTCAGGGGTGTGGCTGACCCGGCTCGGCAGGCCGGCGAAGTGCCGCCAGACGATGTTGCGCTCGCGTCCGTGCAGCGCGCACGCGTCTCCGAACACGGCGGCCCACAACGGGTTCCACAGAATCAGGTTCCATGCGGCGTCATGCACGCTCAGCGGTGAGCCGTCCAGTTGGTCGAGCAGCCTTCGGACCCCTGGTGGGATGTGTGCGGACAGCTGCCCGGGGCCTGGCGCCGGCCGGCCTGCGAGGAGATACAGGTATTCGCGCTCGGCTGCCGACAGCCGCAGGGCGCGGGCCAGCGCGGACAGGACCTGCGCCGACGGGGAAGTGGCCCGGCCCTGTTCAAGGCGGGTGATGTAGTCCACCGACAGGTTGGCGAGCTGTGCCAGTTCCTCGCGGCGCAGCCCGGCGGCCCGACGCACTCCGCCCGTGGGCAGTCCGACGGTTGCGGGGGCGATCCGGTCCCGCCAGCCGTGCAGGGCTCTGCCCAGTTCCCTGGATTCGCTCATCGTCCCAGTATCGCGTTGCCGTGCCCGGACAGCCTGGTACTGCCGGTCCACTGGCTGAGGCGGGCACTGTCTGCGCCCGCGCGATGCGAGGAGGGTGGAGACGTCACCACCCCACCGAGCACGGAGTAACACATGACCACTACATTGATCACTGGAGCGAACAAGGGCCTCGGGTTCGAGACCGCCCGCCGCCTGATCGAGGCCGGGCACACCGTCTACGTCGGGGCACGCGATGCGCACCGCGGCCGGGAGGCGGCCGAGAGGCTCGGTGCCCGCTTCGTTCAGCTCGACGTCACCGACGAGGATTCCGTCAAGGCTGCCGCCGAATTCGTCCGCGCGGACGCCGGCGGCCTCGACGTCCTGGTCAACAACGCCGGGATCGTGGGCGCGCGTAAGTCGGTCGGCGAGACCACGGCGGCCGACATGGTGACCACGTACGACACGAACGTCTTCGGCGTCGTGCGCGTCACGCACGCCTTCCTGCCGCTGCTGGAAGCGAGCAATGCCCCGGTCGTCGTCAACGTCGGCAGCGGTCTGGGCTCGCTGGCGGCAACCTCCGACCCCAGCCGGGTGGAGTTCCACGTGACGGCACTGGACTACAACTCCTCCAAGACCGCGCTGGTCATGATCAGCGCGCAGTACGCCAAGGCTTTCCCCGCCATCCGGTTCAACACCGTCGACCCCGGCTACACCGCCACCGACCTCAATGGCCACACGGGCACACAAACCATCGAGGAGGGCGCGGAGATCATCATCCGCATGGCCTCGATCGACGCCGGCGGCCCGACGGGCGGCTTCTTCGACAAGGACGGCCCGGTCGTCTGGTAACGATCCGGTCGCTGACGTTCCGGCAAGGGCGGTGACCGGGCGCGCCGCCCCCGCGAAGCTGCCCGCCGCCTCCGAGCGGACCTCGCCCGAGGCGCCATGACGGCGGCACCTGCCGACAAGATGCCCCCGCTCCTGGAGCGGCATCCCCCGGGCGGCCGCGAAGCTGGGGGCGTTCCGGTGCCGCCGACCACGCTGATCGGCGTCGCGGCGCTGGACGTCCCCGAGCATCTGGTCGAGAGCGAAGCCACCGCAGTCCTCGACTGAACAGTGCCCAGTGAGCGCCGAAGCGGCTGGCTACGGCACTCGGTTCCTTGACGGCCGGACGTGGGCCATCACGTCGCACTGCCGTGGGGACCGGCCCCTGATCCGGGGTCAGGACCACCGTGTAGGTCCGGGCGAGCCACTGAGCGACCGGCTCGGCGGGATCGCGAAGAGCGCTGTACGGTCTCCGTCGACAACGCGGTCGACCTCGTGCGCGCCGCTGCCCGCCGCCCCGCTGCTGCCCGAGGTAGCGCAGCACCGCCAGCACCCGGACTGACCGACACCGCCTCAAAGTAACCGCCTTGACGGGTGACGCAGGCACATGGGAACCTTTCGTCACCGGTCAGAGCAGTTACTCTGGGGAGGAAAACCCATGGCAGTCGTACGCTTCCACCTCGTCTCCACGCTCAGCCCGAAGGACGTGCTGGGGGTACTGACCGACTTCGGCCCTTCCCGCGCCGAGGCCTGGCCCACGATCGACAACGAACACTTCGAGGTCCACGACCTCGGTGACACCTGGGCCGAGGTCACCGAGGGCACCGCCGCCGCCTGGGAGCGCGCGCGTTACGAGTGGGAGCCGGGCGGTGACACGGTCACCATCACCACCCTCGACTCCAAGCTCTTCGGAGCCGGCGGCGGCTGGGTCTTCCGGATGACCCCCGAGGCCGACGGCACCCGGATCGACGTCGAGTTGACGCGGCAGCCGAGCACGCTCAAGGGAAAGATGCTCGCCGCGCTGCTCCCCCTCGCCGCTCCCCCGTCCCTGCGCAAGTCCTTCGCGGGCCCCCTGCAGGCGAGATGAACCGCATCGCGGGCTTGAGTCACAGGCACCCAGCCGACGAGACCGTCGTGAAGGCGGTACAGCACATGTGCCAGATGGGCGTCCACTCCGGCCACATGGCCGTTCCAGCCACATGGGTGTGACTGCGGCCGTCTCACGACCGTTGTCATACCGAGTGCAGACGGAAACGTATCGTCTGGGCGCACCGACTCCGTCGGGCCGATCACACGTCGGTCACGTTCCTGTGGCACGGGGATCAACGCGCCACTTCGGCGGGCGATTTCAGCCAGACGCTTCCGGTCCGCGCGGCGCAGCGGATGCTGTCCAGGCAGTCCGAGCCCGCGTGCAGGCATGTGGCGCCGGGCAACGGCTTCCCCTCCGGTCCGTGTCGCGAGACCGACGACCGCGGCGGGGCACTCTCACATCGCCGGCCTGGGCAGGCACGTCCTTCTCGACCGGCTGTCTCCATGGAAGTGAGCGATCGAGCATGCAGAGCCTGTTCCCCGCGCCCGTGGTGCCCGTGGACGAAAGCGATTTGGAAACGTTGTACGACTACCCCGCCGGTCTCGACAGAGCTTGGGTGCAGGCGAATTTCGTCGCCAGCGCGGACGGGGCGGCAACCGTCGACGGGGACTCCGAGTGTCTTTCCGGGCCGGCCGATCGCCGTGTCCTGGGACTGGCCAGGGATCTCGCGGACGTCATCATGGTGGGTGTAGCGACCGCCGTTGCCGGCGCCTACCAGAAGATCCGGGTCGATCCGGCACGGCGCACCGCGCATGGCCTGCGCCCCCATCCGCCCATCGCCCTGGTCACCAACCGATGCTCTCTCGGACCCGACGCACCGCAGATCGCGGACTGCCCCGAGCCGCCCGTCGTGATCACATGCCGCGCCGCCCCGCATACAGCAAAGAGGGACCTGATCGCCGCGGGCGTGGACCTGGTGACGGTCGGAGACGCGGCGGTGGATCTGCGGGGTGCGCTCAGTGCGCTGGCGGAGCGCGGGCTCAGAAGAGTCGACTGCGAAGGCGGGCCGACATTGTTCGGCGGACTGGTCGACGAGGACCTGGTCGACGCCCTCTGCCTCACCGTGGCGCCGTTCGTCGTCGGCGGACGCGACGGACGCATCAGCACACACCCGTTGCCCGCACAGGCACGGCCCATGGCTTTGGAGTCGGTTCTGCAGGCCGAGGGATCCCTGTTCGTGAAATACCGCCGTCTGCGTGACGCGGCGACTCCGGTGCACGGGTCCCCCGAACTCGGCTGACTGTCGCACCCCGAACCGCAGGCCCGCACCGGCGAGTTCGGCGCCTCCGGCCACGGCGGCACCCCCACACTGGTCACCGCCGTGCGGCACCATCAGGCAATGACTTACGTCACGTCCCCCCGCAGTGCACAGGACAGGCACGTTCCGCGCCCACTTTTGCGCCGACGCGAGCCTCGCGGACGCCGGGCACCGGCGCCGGTGTTCCGACAACTGCCCCGTCCTGAGCCGGCCTCCGACCGTCACTGCCCCGTCGGGGGCTGTCCTCCGACCGTCAACTGACCGATGTGCGGCGTCCGCCCCGGGCGAAGAGTGGAACACGCAGACTTCGTCCCACGGAGGGAAACTCCTGTCATGCATCGTGATCAGTCACCACTGCGGGCGCGTTCGGCGCCCGAGCTCGTGCCGTCGTTGTTGCTGGACCTCGACCAGATGCTGGACGAATTCACCCGGCAGCCCATGCGGGCCAAGTTCCGCTTCGGCGTGGACATGCCCGCGGTGATCACGGTCGAGTTCGCGGCGGAACGGGGACCCACTCTCATCTGGCACATCGGCCGTGAACTCCTGTACCGCGGAGTGACGTCGATGAGCGGGGCGGGCGACGTGCGGATGTGGCCGACTCTGCCCGGAGAGCGGCCCTCGTCGTGGCTGCTTCTGGAGTCCGAGGAGGTGGAGGCGCTGTTCGAGATCCCCACCGCGCCGCTGGCGGAGTGGCTCGACGCCACCTACCGCATCGTCTCGGCCGAGACGGAGATGGACGGCTTGAACTGGGACGGCTTCCTCATGGAACTGCTCGACGGCCCGCAGGCGCCGTCCGAATGACCGTCTGCCCGGCCCGAGCGGACGGGGACTCACCCCTCTCACGTCACCTGCTAGAGTGGTGACGTGAAGGGTTGCGGTCGTCGACCCGGTGGA
Source organism: Streptomyces cynarae (assembly GCF_025642135.1). Classification (NCBI taxonomy): domain Bacteria; kingdom Bacillati; phylum Actinomycetota; class Actinomycetes; order Kitasatosporales; family Streptomycetaceae; genus Streptomyces; species Streptomyces cynarae. The sequence continues at coordinate 723,171 of NZ_CP106793.1, forward strand.
TGGCCACCGGCACACGTGCGCCGCCACGGGCGCCCGACGACAAACGCTTTGCGCCAAGCCGCGAGTGCGGCGGACGAGGAGGAATGACGTGAGGACGAGCAACCCGATCTTCTCCCGCTGGGGCGCCACCCGTGGCGCAGGCCCGGCGGGCGCGCACCGGCGCGAGCCGCTGGGTGCCACGGTCGGCGCCAGCCCGACCGGCGACTACCGGACCAACCCGTACGCCTCCCCCGCCGACGCCAACCTGTACGCCTCCCCCGCCGACACCGGCCTGCGCGCCGGCTCGACCGCGGTGACCATGGACGACGTCATCGTCCGCACCGCGACGACCCTCGGTACCGTGGCCCTGACGGCGGTGCTCTCCTGGCTCCTGCTGCCCGTCGACGAGGCGAACATCGGCCGGTCCTACGGCCTGGCCGTGGGCGCCGCCCTCGTCGCCTTCGTGCTGTCGATGGTCCAGTCGTTCCGGCGGACGCCGTCTCCGGCGCTGATCCTCGGATACGCGGCGTTCGAAGGTGTCTTCCTCGGCGTGTTCTCCAGCACGGTCTCGACGTACATCGCGCCGGGCGTGGTCGTCCAGGCGGTCCTCGGCACCTTCGCAGTGTCCGCGGGCGTGCTCATCGCGTACCGGATGCGCTGGATCCGGGTCACCCGGCGGTTCGCCGGATTCGTCGCCGCCGCCGCGACCGGGTTCCTGCTCCTGCTTGTCGCCGACTCCCTCTTCTCCGCCTTCGGCGCCGGAAACGGCCTCGGCTTCCACAGCGGCGGCCTCGGCCTCGCCTTCGGCGTCATCGGCATCCTGCTCGGTGCGGCCTTCCTCGCCCTCGACCTGAAGCAGGTCGAGGACGCCGTCGCCTACGGCGCCCCGCGCCAGGAGGCCTGGCTGGCCGCCTTCGGCCTCACCCTGACGCTGGTCTGGATCTACCTGGAAGTGCTGCGCGTGCTCTCCATCTTCAACAACGACAACTGAGTTCTCCGACGCCAGAGGGGCATGCGCCGCGCGCATGCCCCTCTGGCATGTCCGGACCGCCATACCGGGCGGGCCAGAACCCCGCACGGAACCGGGCCGGCCCGTACCAGCGCGGCAGAGTGAACGCGGCCCTCGTCGCCGCCGGTCACGTCCTCAACAGGCCCTCGGTGGGACTGGGCTCGCAGACGCCGTGCCGATCCGCCGTAGCACGGCCGGCTGCGCCGCCTGGACGCCGCCGCCTTCACCGCGCGCCGCACTGCCGCACCGCCGAACTGGCCCCGCGCATCGAGCGGATCGCCCACGAGCTGATCGACGCCGTGCCGCCCGCCGGTGAGATCGACCTCGTCGAGGCGTTTCACGCGCCGCTGCCCGCGACGGTGATCGCCGAACTCCTCGGCATCCCCGACGAGCACGACCCGGACTTCCGCCGCTGGTCGAGCCATGCCCTCCAGCTGCCTTCGCCCTCGCACACGGGCGCGTGCACCACTGCCGTCCCGCGTCCCCGAACCGGAACTCGCCATACCGGTGGACTCGTTGGACTGGGCCGTCTCCGTTACGACCCGCCGCGTGACGTGCCTTCCGGTGTGCTACCGCGTCGCCTGACGGTCCGGGTCCAGTCCGTACGACACGAAAATCCCGGCCCGCGCCTCGGGGCGCGGGCCGGGACGGCACAGGAAGCGTGGTCCGGGGTCAGACGGTCCGGGTGCGCAGCTGCCGGGACTTCCAGCCCAGCAGCACGGCCTGGACGATGAACCACACCCCGCCGCCGGTGGCGTACACCGACAGCACGTCGAGCGAGGGATCGTCGCCCGCGGCCTGGACGTTGTAGAAGATGCCGACGACGAACGACAGCCCGCCCGAGATCAGGGTCGGCCACTGGGCGCCCGACTCGGGGCCGCGCCGCCGCAGTCCGACGATCACCTGGGCGGCACCGGAGGCGACGGCCCAGGCACCGAACACATGGAGCACCGGGGCCACGCCGCCCGCGCCGGCGATGCCGACCGCGATGGCGGCCAGTGTGCTGAGGACCCCGTTGAACGCGGTGACACGGCGCTCGGAACCGTCTGGGGTGGCACGGTAGTCGATCAGCGAGGACACCGCGTCGATCAGCGGGTAGACGACCAGCAGCGTGATCGCCACGGCGTCGACGTGCTCGTGGGCTCCGGCGAACGCCAGGGCCCACGCCAGGGCCAGGACGCCACGGCCCAGGTACAGCCTCAGCAGGGAGGAGCGCCCGCCCGTCGTCGCCGGACTCGAAGGCGTCGCAGTCTGCGTGCTCATGATGGTTCGGCCTTTCTAAGGTCGGGGAGTCGTCCGTGGACCGGCCGGTCAGTGCCGGGACGGGGAGACGCAGCGGAAGCTGGAGGCGGCAGTCGTGTCGCCGTGGCCCTTGTAGCGGGACACCGACGGGTAGCTGCACAGGTCACGGGTGACCGTCTGACCGTCTGCGTTGATCAGAGTGGCGGGCAGCGTCTTGGGCGCCTTGCCGTGTTCGACCCAGGCGGTCAGCGCGGCGAGGCCGTCAGCCGAACCGTCAAGGCCGTTGAGGCCGCAGTGGTCGGTGTTCGGGGCGAGGAAGAGACGGTAGAAGTCGTCGACGCGCTTGGAGCCGCCCATCTCCCGCTCGACCTGCTCGCGGTACTGCACGGTGCCCTGAGTCGGGATGTACTGGTCGGCCTGGCCGTGCCAGGTCAGCAGCTTGCCGCCGGACTTGAGGAAGGCGGACAGGTCCGGGTCGTCCGTGCCGATGACCTTGTCGTACTCGGCCTCGGACTGCTCGAACAGCCGCGTGAACCGGCTGTAAGTGATCTCCGAGACGTCGAGGGACGGGTCCTTCGCCACCCACAGCCTGACCCAGTCGGCGGGCACCTGGAACGGCGCTCCCTTGACGTTCCCGTTGGCGTCGGGGTCGGAAACACCCGCCAGAGCCGCCAGGTTGGCCCCGATCGGGACGCCGGACCACAGCTTCCTGCCCGACGGCGTGCGCGGACCGTCCCAGATCTTGCGCACCACGGCCGCGTCTGCCGCCGTGACAGTCAACTCCTTGCCGTTGCACACGACCTTGGTGCCGATCAGCCGGCGCGGGTCGAAGTCGCAGCGGGACGCGTCGTTGACGAGGCCGTCCTTGACGCCGTCGAGCGAGTCGCAGGCCTTGACGGCGGCGTCGGTGAAGGCCTTGAACTCACAGGGGGCCGGGTAGGTCTTCTCGTTGTTCATGACCACCTGCGGCCACAGGGTGGCGACTTCGAACTCGTCCCAGTTGATCGCGGGCGCGTCGGCGAGGATGCCGTCGTAGTCGGTCGGGTAGCGCTGGGCCTCCATGTAGCCCTGGCGTCCGCCGGTGGAGCAGCCGGTGAAGTAGGAGTAGGAGGCGCGTTTGCCGTAGACCCCGTCGACGACCTCCTTGCCGACGACCGCCGCCTCGTGCTGGGAGCGGGAGGCGAAGTTCTTCAGCAGGGCGGTGTTGACCTTCCCCTTGCTGTTCAGTGCCCAGCTGGTGTCCAGGGCGTCGCCGACACCGGCGTCCGTGGTGGTCGCCGCGTAGCCGTCCTTGACCGCGGTGGCCAGACCGACATTGTTGTCCCCGGCGAGGTAGGCGGCGCCCCCGAGCCCCTGGAAGCGGCCGTTCCAACCGCTGACGGGCAACCAGGTCCGCACCTTGGCATGGTCGCTGTCGCCCGGGTGGGTGAGGGTGACCGTGACCTCGCAGAACGCCGGGACGTCGGTGACCGTGCCTTGCAGGACCCCCGTGCCCTGGATGGTGCCGCCCTCTTGGCGGAGCGCCGTCACGGACTCCACCGTGGTGCCGGCCGGGGCCTTCACCGACACCGTGTCGCAGTTGAGCGGCATGGAGGCGGAATTGCGGGGTTCCGCCGACGCGGTCGGCAGGTACACCGCCGCAGCCAGCGGCACACCGGCCGCGAGGACAGTCAGAAGTCGTCGTCTCATGGGTATCCATCCAAGGAGTGGGTGTGCGCCTGGTCGCGCGGCGACACATGTGTATGGCGGATGAGCAGGACAGTGGCTGGAGCGGCGGCCTCACCGCGGAAGACGTCCGCGCGTATGCCCCCCTGACCTGGGTGGGCAACCCGAGGCAGCCTCGGGTTCGCCGAAGACCGATCCGGACATTATCACCGGTTGAAGCGGTGACTGAAGGGTGTGTTTGAACTTCGAGTGAGCCAGGGCCGGACGCTGCGGCCGGTTCTCACTCTGGACGCACGCCGAGCACCCGACAACAGTCAGTTGACGGTCCGCGTCCACGGAACCCGGCCCGATGACCGTGACGAACGTGTTAGGTCATTGGGCGGGGTCCGCGGCCGTACCGGCAGGGCATCGCCCGGCCCACGTCACGTCACACCTCGTCCGCTCCCCCGGCCACGCTGCCATCACGCTCCTCCCGCAGCCACCGGGAATGGTGCCGCTGCGCCCAGGACCGGCTGACGTACCCGGTACGCATGCCGAGACGCGCCTCCGGATCCTCGAAGGCCTTGCGCATGTGCCCGAGGACGACGAATGTGATCGCCCAGGCCAGCAGGTCGTGGACGAAGATCGCGCTGGTGCGGGAGATGAAGGGCAGCAGCCCCATGAACCACATCAGCAGGCCGGTGAACATCATGACCAGGACGGCGCCGGCGATCCAGCCGGCGTAGAGCTTCTGCCCCGCGTTGAACTTGCCGGCCGGGCGCGCCTCGGGCGCGGTCCTGCGCCTGCGGACGGCCCGCAGCCACTGCCGGTCGTACACAGCGAACCGGTTCAGCCTGCGCAGGTCCGCGCGGAAGTCGGCCGAGAGGAGTCCCAGCAGGAAGGGCAGCGGCAGCGAGATGCCCGACCACTCGTGCACGGTGACCATCAGGTGCCGCCGCCCGACCAGTTGGGCGAGCGGCCCGAGGTACAGGCAGGCCGCGGAGACCAGGCACACCAGCATCAGGTAGCCGGTGGCCCGGTGGACCATGCGCTCGGCGGTGCTGAAGCGGCGGACCCGGCCGGAGGGATCAGGCCGCGTCGCTGTGCCGGTCGGCGCCGTCGAGCCAGCCGTCGATCGCATAACCGCGTTCCTCCCAGTAGCCGGGAACGACCTTGTCGGTGACCGAGATGCCGGACAGCCACTTGGCCGACTTGTAGAAGTACATGGGGGCCACGTAGAGACGGACGGGTCCGCCGTGGTCGTGGGTGATGGGCTTGTCCTGCATGTTCAGTGCCACCAGGACGTCCGAGCGGCGGGCCTGCCCCAGGGTGAGACTCTCGGTGTAGGCGCCGTCGAAGCAGGTGAAGCGGACCGCCGCGCCCGGGGAGCGCACCCCGGCGGCGTCCAGGATGTCCGCCAGCTTCACCCCTTCGAAAGGCGTCTTGTCCACACGCCATCCGTCGGTGCACAGCACGTCATGGACGACGCGGGTCTGCGGCATCGCGCGCAGGTCGGCGAGCGTGTAGGTCTTCGGCTTCTCCACCAGTCCGCCGACCGTCAGTTCGTAGTTCGTCTCGTCCTTGTGCGGCACCGAGCCGACGACGCTGTAGTACCGGAAGCCGCCCGGATTGGGCAGCAGGCCGGTCAGCCCGGTCGCGTCGACCTGGGAGGCGGCGCCGAGGAATCCCTCCCAGCCGCGCTGGAGGTAGGGCGCGGCGGCGAGCCCCGCAGCGCCCGCGCCGAGCATGCCCAGCATCGCCCGCCGTCCCACCGGTGCGCCCTCGGCCCTCGGCTTCGGCTTTCCTGCCATGGTCAGTGTGCTCCTTCGGAGTGGCGACGATCCCGGCGAGGCGCGGCCGCACGGCAGACGGCGCCGGCCGAGTGGATCCACACATGTGAACACCGTCGAGCCATACAGTGACATCGTCACCTATTCAACTGGTGACGATACTGGCATGGCCGCCTAGGGCTGTCAACAACACGGCGAACGGGGCAACGCGGCATGTGTCCGTTCGACATGTGCCCATGCAACACATGCGCTCCGACGGCCGGAACCGGGCAAGGCCACGACAGGTGCTACGCTCTGAGCGCCGTAGACCTTGTATCGAGGAGTCGCAGACGTGGTGGGTGACGACGACATCTCCGGGTGAGATCCGGATCTGACGGCCACCGGCCGGCGCTCGGGAGCGCTGCCGAGGTGGTCCGTTTCGTCGTACCCCATTTCCCACGTCTGCCCAGGGCAGAACTCCAAGCTCTGCCCTCAGTCCCTCTGAGGTCGCTTTCATGTCCGACGCCGCCATCGTCTGCTCGAACCTCTCCTTCACCTGGCCCGACGACACCCCGGTCTTCGACGACCTGTCCTTCGCCGTGACCCCCGGCCGTACGGGTCTGGTCGCCCCCAACGGCTCCGGCAAGAGCACCCTGCTGAAGCTGATCGCCGGCGAACTCGAGCCCGCCACAGGCTCGGTGACCGTCAGCGGCACGCTCGGCTACCTCCCGCAGAGCCTGCCCCTGGCCGGGAACCTCACGGTCGCCGAGGTGCTCGGCGTCGCCGGGGTCATCCGTGCCCTGGACGCCGTGGAGTCCGGCGACGTCAGCGAGGAGCACTTCACCACCATCGGCGACGACTGGGACATCGAGGAACGCACCCGCGCCCAGCTCGACCGTCTCGGCCTGGCCGACATCACCCTGGACCGCAGCCTGAGCACGCTCAGCGGTGGCCAGGTCGTCTCGCTCGGCCTCGCCGCCCAACTGCTCAAGCACCCCGACGTGCTCCTGCTCGACGAGCCCACCAACAACCTCGACCTTCAGGCCCGGCACCAGCTCTACGACGTGCTGTCGGACTTCAACGGCTGTCTGCTCCTGGTCAGCCACGACCGCGCGCTGCTCGACCGCATGGAACGCATCGCCGAACTCGGCAGCGACGAACTGCGCCTTTACGGCGGCAACTTCACCGAGTACGAGGCGGCCGTGCGCGCCGAGCAGGAGGTCGCCGAGAAGAACGTCCGCAACGCCGAGCAGGAACTGAAGCGGGAGAAGCGGGAGATGCAGCAGGCCCGCGAACGCGCCGAGCGCCGCGCGAGCAACGCCGCTCGCAACCTCAAGAACGCCGGTCTGCCCCGCATCTTCGCCGGCAACATGAAGCGGGGCGCCCAGGAGTCCGCGGGCCGGGCCGGGCAGATGCACGCGGCCCGGGTCGGCGAGGCCAAGGCCCGTCTCGACGAGGCCGGGCGCGCGCTGCGCGAGGAGCAACGTCTCACCCTGGAACTGCCCGACACCAAGGTGCCCGCCGGTCGCAACCTGTTCCTCGGTGAACGGATGCAGGTGCATCTCGGACACGAGGCCGTGTTCGCCGAGGGCGGTGTCGACCTGACCGTGCGGGGCCCGGAGCGCATCGCGCTGACCGGCCCCAACGGCGCGGGCAAGACCACCCTGATGCGTCTGATCACCGGCGACCTCGCCCCGGACAGCGGAGAGATCAAGCGCAACGACGGCCGGATCGCCTACCTGTCACAGCGCCTGGACCTGCTGAACCTGGACCGTACCGTGGCGGAGAACTTCGCCGCGTTCGCCCCCGAGCGACCCGAGGCGGAGCGGATGAACCTGCTCGCCCGCTTCCTCTTCCGGGGGGCACGGGCACACCTGCCGGTCGGGGTGCTCTCCGGCGGTGAACGGCTGCGCGCCACCCTGGCCTGCGTACTGTGCGCCGAACCGGCCCCCCACCTGCTGCTGCTCGACGAGCCGACCAACAACCTCGACCTGGTGAGCGCGGGGCAGTTGGAGAGCGCGCTCAACTCCTACCAGGGCGCCTTCATGGTGGTCAGCCACGACGAGCGGTTCCTCGCCGAGATCGGGGTCAGCCGCTGGCTGCGGCTGGCCGACGGCGTGCTCAAGGAGACGGTGGCCCCGGCGGTGTGAGCCGCCGGGCGTGCAGTGGCCCGCGTCCGAGGCCGTGCGCCCGGCGGGCCGACCATCGATCACGTTGGACGGTTTCCTGTGCCCCAGCCCGCTCTGCTCGCCCACGACCTGGTCCGCTCCCTGGGCGGACGGCGAGTCCTCGACGGCTTCTGTCTGACCGCCTCCCCCGGCCGCCGCATCGGCCTGATCGGGGAGAACGGCGCCGGAAAGTCCACCCTGTTGCGGGTGCTCGCCGGCGTCGACCAACCCGACGCGGGAAGTGTCACCCGCCCCGGCGACCTCGGCTTCCTCCACCAGGAGATGCCGTTCGACGCCGACTCGACCATCGCCGCGGTGCTCGACGAGGCGCTGCGCGAGGCCCGCGAGGACCTCGCGGAGCTGGACAGGCTCGGGGAGCAGCTGGCCCGCGTCCCGGAGGACGACCCCGGCCACGGAGAACTCCTCGACACCTACGGCAGGCGGCTGGAGCAGGCCCAGGACCGGGAGTCCTGGGACGCCGACCGCCGCGCCGCGCTGGTGCTGGACGGCCTGGGTCTCGTCGCGCTCGGGCACGACCGCACGCTCGGCTCGCTGTCCGGCGGGCAACGCGGCCGGCTTGCCCTGGCCGCGCTGCTCGTGCGCAGGCCGTCGGCGCTGCTCCTTGACGAGCCGACCAACCACCTCGACGACGGCGCCGCCGCCTTCCTGGAGGAACAGGTCCGCGGCCTGCCCGGGACCGTGGTGGTCGCCGGCCATGACCGGGCGTTCCTCGACGCCGTCTGCACCGACCTGATCGACCTCGACCCGGCGGTGGACGGCCCGGTCCGCCACGGCGGCAACTACAGCGCCTATCTGGGCGAGAAGCGTGCCGAGCGGGAGCGTTGGGAGCGGCGGTACGCCGAGGAGCAGCAGGAACTGGAGGAGCTGCGCCGGTCGGCGGGCGTGACCGCGCACCGGGTCGCCCCGGACCGGGGCCGCAGCGACAACGAGAAGATGGGCTACGGCCATCGGGCCGGCCGGGTGCAGAACCAGATCTCCCGCCGGGTCCGCAACGCCACCCGGCGGCTGGAGGAGTTGGAGCGCACCCGGGTCGCCGAGCCGCCGCGCCCGCTGCGGTTCGCGGCCGGGGACCTGGCCGCGCGGGCGGAGGAGGGCCCGCAGCCGCTGGTGTCCCTGCACGACGTGCGGGTGCCCGGCCGTCTCGCACTGGATGACCTGGAGGTGTGGGCGACCGATCGGCTGCTGGTCACGGGCGGCAACGGGGCGGGCAAGTCGACGCTGCTCGCCGTGCTGGCCGGACGGCTGCCGACCGCCGAGGGCGAGGTGCGCAGGCGACGTCGGCTGACGGTGGGCTTGCTCAGCCAGGACACCGTGTTCGACCGGCCCGAGCGCACGACACGTGACACCTATGAGCAGTCTCTGGGTTCGGAGCGGGCCGAGAAGGTGCCGCTGACCTCGCTCGGTCTGATGCATGAGGCGGACCTGGGCAAGCCGGTCGGGCAGCTGTCCGTGGGGCAGCGCCGGCGGCTGGCGCTGGCGCTGCTGGTGGCACGCCCGCCCCAGCTGCTGCTGCTCGACGAGCCGACCAACCACCTCTCCCCGGCCCTGTGCGACGAACTGGAGGCCGCGCTGGGTCCCGGTCCCGGCGCGATCGTCCTCGCCAGCCACGACCGCTGGCTGCGTCGGCGGTGGCAGGGGCGCGAACTTCGGCTTCAGGCGGAGGGCGGGCAGCGGGAGGAGCGCGGCGACGCGGCCGGCCCCCTTGCCTGACCGGCGCCCAACGCATCGGTGCCGTACGATCACTTCGCCATCTCACCCGGGTGACGGCATTGAAGGGTGACGGTTCTCGTGGCGGTGCTTGCGCCCCACGGGCGTCACCTGTCAAGATGGTGATGTGAATCTCAACCATGTCTTCGTATGCGGGCACCCGGCACTCGACTTCGCGGCCACCCTCCGCGCCCGGCGCTCGACCCGGTTCGAGATGTTCGTGACCCCGGAGCGGCTCAACGCCTGGTACCTGGAGTCGGGACTCGTGGACACGATCACCCCTGGCGAGGAGGACGACGTCCGGGAGGCGATCGCGGTGCGCGAAGCGATCTACCAGCTCGTCACGGACCGCCGGCTCGGCGAGGAGTTCGACCGCCAGGCACTCGCCGTGGTCAACGGCGCCGCGCGCAAGACCCCCGCGACTCCGCAGCTCACCCTCACGGGCCGGCACACCGAGGCGACCCCCGAGCAGGCTCTGGCCACCGTCGCCCGGCAGGCCGTCGAACTGCTCAGTGGCCCCGACGTCCCCCTGATGAAGGAGTGCGGCAACCCCGAGTGCACGCGCGTCTACATCGACCGGTCTCGCGGCATGCGGCGGCAGTGGTGCGGCATGGAGTCCTGCGGCAACAAGTACAAGGCCGCCGCCTACCGCGCGCGCAAGAAGACGGCGTCCGCCGTGACCGCGCGCTGACCCCTTTGCCGGGGCCTCGTGCGGTCCCGGCGCTTGCAGGGACCAGCGCCCGCAAGCGCTGCCACGGCCTCGAGGAACCCGTGCCCATCAGTACGTCCGGCTTGCCGTGCACGGGCGGCGGGTGGCCGCCCGTGCACTGGGCGAGGACGCAGCCGCACCCTCAACCTGCGCACCGGCTACGGCGTACCCCCCTGATGCACCAGGAGTAGGTGCGGCACGCCCGCCGCGACTTCCTCGGCCAGGTGTCCGCCGGGCAGGTCCTGGCGCGGGCATGGCGGCCCGGTGTGCGCCCGCGGGGCCGTGCACGCACTGCGCGGCCCAGGAACCGCCCATGTTCCACCACTCCCGTGCACACACCGGGGCACACCCGCGGCCACTGCGCCTCCCCGCTGACCGACAGCGGCATCCTGATCATCGGCGACGCCCTGGTGACCGCGCACACGCCGTCACGTCAGGATGCCGCCCTTGCGGCCCCTGAGCGCGCCGCAAGGCGACGGATCCGGACCCACATATCGGGGTGGGTCCGGTCACCCGGAGCCACGTGCTCAGGCCCGACACACAAGTCTCCGCGAAGGGTCGTCACGGAAGGTTCGGTGACACACTTGCCGGGCAGTCTGCGCCAAGGAGCCTCGTGCGGGTGGCGACCGCGTGCCTTGAGCGGCCGCTGGAAAGTCGACACCAGCTACATGCACAAGCACATCGGCGCCTATCGTGAAATGTGAACATGCCCGGAGTACCGCCTGGCGTTGACACTTGTCTGCGCGGGACCCTCGGCGTGGGTACCATGCGCAAAATCATCCATATCGAGGGAGTGAAACGGTTGTGACCAGCCAATCAACCGCCACGCTCCGATCGCGGTTGGTAGAACAAGCCGCGTCGGACCTGGAGGAGAACCGCCGTCAACAGCAGGAGCTGGCGGAGAGGCTCACCGTGCTGAAGCAGGAGGAGGCTCTCCTGTCGGACATCCTGAGCCTCGCCCAGCGATACAAGGGGTTCGCGGACTCGTCACGTCTGCCCGAGCAGTTGCAGGACGAGCCCGTCGTCGCAAAGGTGAAGCGAGTCCCTACCGAAGCCGCTGCGCGACGCTCGACCTCGGCCAGGACCGCTCCGGCGGGTGACGCGGCGAAGGCCGGCGCGAAGGGGAAGTCGCGTCGGCCTCTGCTCGGTGACCTCCTGTTGGAACTGCTCGGCAAGCACGACGGGCCGCGCCTGGCGAAGGAACTGCGGGACGAACTTCTGGAGAAGTACCCGGATCGCAATCCGACGCCGCAGGTGGTGCGGAACACCCTCGAGTCCCTGGTTGCCAAGGGACGCATCCAGCGTCACAAGCAGCAGCGTTCCGTCATGTACACCCTCGTCAAGTCGCGCGTGGCCGGCTGACACCTCCGCTCGTCCCCCGCGCGGTGCCTCCCGCGGCCGGACCCGGGTGTGTGCCGTGCGACGCTGTCCGCCGCGCGGACGGGTGACGCACACCGGGCGAGGAGTCCTCCCGCAGGACCTCATCCGCCAGGCATGCCATCTGGTCGACGCCCTGGCCCAGGCCGGGACGCCCAGTGCCGCGTCCGACCGCTGCTCCCCCACGTCGAGTACGGGATCCTGCAGCCGTGCCGCCGGAGCCGCCCACCCGGGACCCCGTCGACCAGCTGGACCGAGCAGCCTACCGAGGCCGAGGCCACGGCCGACAGCGGGCGGCCGGCGCCGAGTTCGGTGTGGGCGAGGAGGAACCGGACTTCCGTCCCGGAACACACACTCGGCTGCCGGCACTCACAGGTGTGACCTCGTCGGAGTGTTCGCCCGCCGTAAGATTCCTAACCGCGCCATATGTTGTCGAACGCGGCGCCCTCGACACCCCGGCGCAACCGTACGGCCTCCAGTTCCGTCACCGCGTCCGCGACGGCGGCCAGCACCGTGTCCACCGCGTCCCCGTCTGGGCTTTCGCACGCGTCCGACGGAGTGTCGCCGATCCCCAGGACGGCCGTCAGAGTGGCGAGGACCGGATCGCCCGAGGCCCGACGCTCCTCCGCGCGACGGCGCTCCGGGGAGTCGGCCGGCATGGTCCGCGTGAACCGCGACCGGAGCCCGTGACCCCGCGGGTGGACGACGAGCCCGGCCCGTTCGAGGTCGTCGACGTAGGCCGCGGCGAGTTCGCCGCCGCGGCGCCACAGCCAGTCCTCGACCGTCTCGTACGGCTCCCGCCGGACGAGCGAGGAGAGTGCCTGGTCCAGCAGACGGTCGCCCGTCGCCACCCGCGGCCCGGGCACCATGCGGTCGCCGTCCAGCGTGAGCGCCCCGCTCTTCAGCAGATCGACCGCCTCCGCCCCCGCCAGTGCGAGGGAGAGGTCGCCCTGTTCCACGGGCCGGTCGGGCGGCAGTCCCAGGGCGACGAGCGCCAAGTCGCGTGCGATGTTCATGAGTCTCTCCTAGTCTCCAGCAGGCGCAGCCACACCTCGCTGATCGTGGGGAAGGCGGGTACGGCGTGCCAGAGGCGCTCGAGCGGCACCTCCGCGGTGATGGCGACGGTGGCCGAGTACAGCAGTTCGGCGACCCCCGGCCCGGCGAAGGTGGCGCCGACGACGACCTGACGGTCCCGGTCGATGAGGACGCGGGCCTTGCCCCGGTAGTCGGGGCGGTACTGGAGGGCACCCGCGAGGTGGCCGATCTCGTAGTCGACGACCTCGACGGCGCGACCGGTGCGCTCGGCCTCGCGGACGGTCAGGCCCACGGAGGCGACCTCGGGGTCGGTGAAGACGACGCCCGGGACGGCCTCGGTGTCGGCCGTGCTGCTGTGCGGCGCCCAGCGGCCGGTGTCCAGTTCCTCGCCGCGGGCCCGGGCAGTGATCACGGCACCGGCGATGCGGGCCTGGTACTTGCCCTGATGAGTGAAGAGCGCCCGGCGATTGACGTCTCCCACGGCGTACAGCCAGTTCCCGGGGACGGCGGTGACCGCCAGGCTGTCGTCGGTGGCGATCCAGTCACCCGGGGCCAGTCCCACGGTGTCGAGCCCGATGTCCTCCGAGCGCGGGGCGCGGCCGGTGGCGAAGAGGATCTCGTCGGCGGTGAGTTCACCGCCGTCCGACAGGGTGATCCGGACCTCTCCGTCGCGCATCCGCTCCGCGGCGACGACGGAGACGTTGAACCGCACGTCCGCGCCGGCCTCTCGCAGCCGCTCTGTGACCAGTTCCCCCGCGAAGGGTTCCATACGGGGCAGCAGCCCCGCCTCCCGGGCGAGCAGGGTCACCCGACTGCCCAGCGCCTGCCAGGCGGTGGCCATCTCGACGCCCACCACACCGGCGCCGACGACCGCCAGGCGGCGGGGCGGCTTCCGGGCGCTGGTCGCCTCCCGGCTGGTCCAGGGCCTCAGATTCTCGATACCGGGCAGCGGGGGCCGAGCCGCACGGCTGCCGGTGCACACGGCGACGGCGTGCCGGGCGCGTAGACGGACGGTGTCGCCGGCCGGAGTCTGCACCGACACCTCGCGCTCTCCCGCCAGGCGTCCGTGGCCGCGCAGCAGTTCGATGCCTGCCGACTTGATCCACTCGACTTGGCCGTCGTCCTTCCAGTCGGCGGACATGCGGTCGCGGTGCGCCAGGACGGCCTCGGTGTCCAGCGGGCCCCCGACGGCGGGGCCGAGCCCGGGCACGTGTACGGCGTCGGCGCGGAGCAGGGCCGGGCGCAGCAATGCCTTGCTGGGTTCGCAGGCCCAGTACGAGCATTCGCCGCCGACGAGTTCACTCTCCACGATGACGGTGCTCAGGCCCGCGGCGCTGGTGCGGTCCGCGACGTTCTCGCCGACCGGTCCTGCGCCGATCACGATGACGTCGTAGGTGCGGATGTTCTCGGTCGTCATGTGCGCTCCGGTGGATGGACGTCCCCTGGTCGGACGGGGTCGGCCGGATGGGTCGGCCGGATGGATGTCGTAGCCGGTTGATGTGGCGGTCCCGGCACGGCGGGGAGGTCGGCCGCGCCGGGACCGAGTCTCAGCGCCCGGGGGCGCGCTCGGTGACCTCCTGGAGGAACCACTCGTTGCCGTCCAGGTCCTTGAAGGCCGCGAAGGTGCCGTAGCTGGCCCGCTCGGGGTGCGGACCGGGAACGCGGTGGGAGTCGCCGGCGTGGTGGAAGGCGCCGGTCTCGTCGCGGAACGGGCCGGAGACCTCCACACCGCGGGATTCCAACTCCTTCTGGGCCTCGACGATGTCGGTCACGGTCAGCTGCAGGCCGTGGAGCGTGCCCGCCTCCTGCCGGGTGAGACCCTCGCCGAAGATGATCGAGCACTCGGAGCCGGGCGGGGTCACCTGCACGATCCGGTAGCCGTCGTTGATGGGGAAGTCGGCGTCGAGGCGCCAGCCGAGCTGCTCCGCGTAGAAGCGCTTGGCACGGTCCACGTCGGACACCGGGAGAATGACGACTTCGAGCTTCATGTCCACGGCTGTGACCCTGCTTTCGATGGTTCGGACAATCGGACAGTGGGTTGGGGTCGGTGGGCGGTGCCACCGAGGACGAACGTGCCGAGCATGAGCCTCGCTGTGAGCAACGTGACCACATCCGCTACCGGCACTCACGGCCACGTCGGTGGGCGCTGTGCCCTCACTGTCGGCCGCGAGCGATGTGTGCCACATCAGTCACCTGACGGTGCGTCCCTGCCGGTCCTCTGTCGCGGGCCCCTTAGACGTCATCTCAATTGGTGGCTGATGGCGTAGATAGTTGCTGGCAGGCGTGCCGTGGGGACGGTTGAATGTCGTCGTGAGCGACCACTGGACACCCGCGCATCACGCGGTCGAGCAGGAGGATGCTGAGGCCTTGGCCCGGTTGCTGGCCGCTGGTTCCGATCCCGATGAGGTCTTCAGCAACATGACGCTGCTGACGCACGCGATCGATGTCGAGGGTGATGGCTCTCTGCAGAGCGGGCAGCCGTTGACTGTGCACACCACGGCCGTGCTGCTTGCCTTCGGGGCTGATCCGGAGCTCGCAGACCCAGACGGCCGCACCCCCATGGACATGGCCAATCACCACGGCCACGACCTGGCCGTGAAACTGCTGCAGGCCCACATCAGCAGACAAGCCGCCGATAACAGATGAGGGTGCAGGCGATGCTCGTGAAGGCGAGGAAGTGCTCGGCCTTACGCTCATAGCGGCGGTGGAGGCGGCGGCAGCCGGCGAGCCAGGACATGGTGCGCTCGATGGTCCAGCGGTGGCGGCCGAGTCGCTGCGAGGTCTCGATCCCCTTGCGGGCGATGCGGTGCTTGATGCCGCGCTCTCGTAACCATCGCCGCAGGTGAGGATAGTCGTAGCCCTTGTCTGCGTGGAGCTTGTCCGGCCTGCGTCGCCGCCGCCCGCGGCGGGAGCGGATCGGTGGTATGCCCTTCACCAGGGGAATCAGTGCCTGGCTGTCGTGCAGGTTCGCCCCGGAGATTCCGACGGACAGGGGCAGACCCGTCCGCTCGGTGATCAAATGGATCTTCGATCCGTACTTGCCCCGATCAACAGGATTCGGGCCTGTCAGGTCCCCCTTTTCAGGGCCCGCATGTTCACCGAGTCGATCGCGCAGCGGGACCAGTCCAACTCGCCGCGGGAGCCGAGCTCGTCGAGGACCAGGCGGTGGAGCTTGGCCCACACCCTGGCCTGCGTCCACTCGGCAAAACGGCGGTGAGCCGTCGCCCCCGACGGACCGAACGACGCAGCGGGCAACTGCTGCCACGTGCAGCCCGACGTGGCCACGAACACGATCGCGGCCAGCACTTCACGGTCGCCATGCCGGCGGCGGCCACCGCCCTGAGGCCGCGAAGGGGCGTCAGGCACCACCCGCTGGAACAACTCCCACAATTCGTCCGGCACCAGCCGCTCAACAATCCTCACCACGACCCACAGCCTACCGATGCCACCAATTGAGATGACGTCTTAAGCCATGCGGCTTCCTGGGGTCTCCCACCCGGCACGCTCCGACAGCGGTGACCGATTGGGCACCGCCCGTCAGAGGAAGCTGGATGCGGGCGGACCGTATCCCAAGAGCGCCACGCTCTCCGCCCAGTTCCACACCAGCGAGCCGGTGGGCCAGGCACGCTCCTCGGAGTCTGCCGCGCCCGGAGACGGCCGCTCGCCGGGGACGGCGGCGGAGACGCTGCCGTTGGCGGGGCGCCGAAGCCCGACGTGCCTCACATGTGTGTGCGCCGTGGTCGCCATGTCCTGACCTCGCTCTTCGGTAGGTGTGTGGGTCTGGCCGAGAAGGGGGCGGGTCCCGTGCCGGGGGAAGGGGCACGGGACCCGCGGCCTGGGGGACGGGTCAGGCGGCGGCGCGGGCGTTGATGGTGACGGGGACGTTGTCACGCGTGGCCTTGGAGTACGGGCAGATCTGGTGGGCGGCCTGCGCGAGTTCCTCGGCGGTGGCCTGGTCCACACCGCCGAGGACGGGGTTGAGGACCGCGGAGAGGGAGAACTCGCCGTCGTCGCCGTGGGTGAGGGTGATCTCGGCCGTGATGGTGGTGCTGGTCAGCCGGATCTTGCGCTGGGTGGCGGCGCGACGCAGAGCGCCGAGGAAACAGGCGGCCCAGCCGGCGGCCAGGAGCTGCTCGGGGTTGGTCGCGGTGCCGGCACCGCCGAGCTCCTTGGGGAGAGCGAGGCTGGTCTCCAGCAGGCCGTCGGAGGAGCGGACGTGTCCGCCGTTCCGGCCCTCTCCGTCGACGTCCACAACAGCGGTGTAGCTGACTGCCATGACTGGTGCTCCCCATCTGGGTCAAGAGGTCTCGGGTCACCTCCCGACCGGGACACATTGCGTCGTCACCGCCTGAGGAGGTGACGCAAGCATGGCACCCCTCCTCGTCACCGGTCAAGGCAGTGACTGAAGTTCGCCTCATGCCGTGCCGGCACTCGGCCACCTTGGGGAAGCGGTGGGGCGGGAAGCCGGGGGAAGCGGTGGCGTGGGAACCGTCGGCGGGCAGCCGGAAACGCCGCGCCGGCGCCAGGTGGTCGGGCCCACCTGCCGCCGTCGGCGGATCTTTCCGTGGTCTGAGTCGTACGAACGGGTCAGACGGTGATGGTCTTGTACTCGGTGTAGGTGCCGAGGCCGACCGCGCCGTACTCGCGGCCGATGCCGCTGGCCTTGAAGCCGCCGAACGGGCCGTCGAAGGCGATTGAAGCGCCGTTGACGGTGATGGTGCCGGTACGGACGCGGCGGGCGACCGCCAGGGCGTGCTCCTCGTCGGAGGACCAGACGCCGCCGGAGAGGCCGTACTCGGAGTCGTTGGCGATGCGGACGGCGTCGTCCTCGTCGTCGTAGGCGATGACGACCAGGACCGGGCCGAAGATCTCCTCCTGCGCGATGCGCATGGAGTTGTCGACGTCGGCGAAGACGGTGGGGGTGACGTAGTTGCCCTTCTCCAGACCCTCGGGGATCTGCGGGCCGCCGGTGACCAGGCGGGCGCCCTCCTCGATGCCGAGCTGGATGTAGTTGCGGACCCGCTCCTGCTGGTCGCGGCGGATCATCGGGCCGATGAAGGTGTCCGGGTCGCCCGGGTCGCCGACCTTCAGCGACTCCACCAGCGTCTTGAGCGCGCTCACGACCTCCTCGTACCGGGTGCGCGGGGCCAGGATGCGGGTCTGGGCGATGCAGGACTCGCCGTTGTTGAGCAGGGAGCCGAACTTCACGCCCGCGACGGCCTTCTCGATGTCGGCGTCGGGCAGGATGATCGCGGCGGACTTTCCGCCCAGCTCCAGGCTGACGCGCTTGAGCTGTTCGCCGGCGATCGAGGCGATGCGGCGGCCGGCCAGGGTCGAGCCGGTGAAGGCGATCTTGTCGATCTCCTTGTGCTTCACCAGGTACTCGCTGGTCTCCCGGTCCGCGGGCAGGACGCTGATCACGCCCTCGGGCAGGTCCAGCTGTTCGAGTAGTTCGGCCAGGAAGCCCATGCTCAGCGAGTTCTCCGGCGACACCTTGAGGACCACGGAGTTGCCGGCGACCAGGGCCGGGATGATCTTCGAAGTGGCCGAGGAGAACGGCGAGTTCCACGGGATCACCGCGGCGACGACGCCGACCGCCTCGCGGCGCACCACGCTGCGCACCGGGGAGGCGGGGTCGGAGGGGGTGAGGGTCTCCTCCCAGGCGAACTCCTCCGCCGCCTTCAGATAGGCGTTCGCCTGCCGGGTCAGGCCGGGCTGTCCGGCTCGGGTGAACCAGCCGGCCGAGCCGTTCTCCAGCGAGATCAGGTGCGCGATCTTCTCCGCGTTCTCCTCGCGCAGTGCGTTGAACCGCCGCAGGACCGCGATCCGCTCCGCCGGCGGGGTCAGACGCCACTCACCAGCCTCGAAGGCCGCCCGCGCGGCGGCGACAGCGCGGTCGATGTCCGCCGGCTGCGCCTGCGCGGCACGGCCGACCACCGACTGGTCGTGCGGAGAGGCGATGTCCAGCAGCTTCGGGGTGCTCGGCTCCACCCAGGAACCACCGATGAAAAGCCGGTCGTAGGTGATCATGTGCTTTCTCTCTTCCGGTGCTGCCGATGTCGGACCTCTCGGCCAACTGTCACTTCAATGTAGCACTTCTCTTCATTAGCTGCACATAAGCGTGGTGGCAACCGTTTGATCATTCTCGTCGGCGGTGCGGAGGACGAGAGCAGACACACCTGAGCCCCGGACAGGCCGCCGACGTGGTGGTCGACACGTTTCTGCACGGCGTCGGAGCGCACTGAGAGGAACCGCTGATCACACCCGCCGACCAAGCGACGGCACACTCCACGCTTGGTTTCGTCGGTACCGTCGGGGGCCCGGGTCGCCCGTCCTCCCAGGTCGCCGCCTCAGTCGAATGACCCAAGCCCCCAGAGACCGGAGCCGAGGGAAGGAGGTGGACTCCGACGGCGGCGGGGTTGCCCGCTGTCCCCACCTGCGACGCCGCGCATCAGGCCCATGCGTCGCAGTCACCGGTTGCCTTTGTCCGCGTCGTACCGTCACATGACTGATGTGTCCGCTTTCACCACCGACGAGAGTATGCGCGTCGACCCGGGTGTGGCGTCGGCCGACCCCGCGGAAGAAACAGTCCCGAACCTGCCATCCAGCGCACCGGAACGAGCATCCGTCACCTCTTTGACAGGTGACGGAGCATGTGCGAGGGTCATCGCGCCAAGGCGCCGCGATGATCTCGATCCGCCGGTGTGAGCGGGAGGTCCCGGGCGTGAACCGGTCACCGGAAACGCACGACGGAGGGTTTTACATGATCAACAGGCGTACATTCAGCAAGGCCGTCGGCCTGGGCACCGGCGCGGCCGCGGTCTCGCTGTCCGGCCTGCAGACCAACGCGTCCGCCGCCACCGGCGCGACCGCCTCCCCCCAGCCGAGCGGCACACCCACTCCCACCGTGCCCACCATCACTCCCGGCACCCACACCGGTTTCCGCACTCTCAAGCAGGTCAAGGCGGGTGTCCTCGACATCGGTTACGCCGAGGCCGGACCCTCCCACGGCCCGGTCGTCATCTGCCTGCACGGCTGGCCGTACGACATCCACAGCTACGTCGACGTCGCGCCGCTCCTCGCGGACCTGGGCTACCGCGTCATCGTTCCCTATCTGCGCGGCCACGGCAGCACCCGTTTCCTGTCCCGGCACACCCCGCGCAACGCCGAGCAGTCCGCGATCGCTCTCGACATCATCGCGCTGATGGACGCCCTCAAGATAGAGAAGGCCGTGCTCGCCGGCTTCGACTGGGGCTCGCGCACCGCCGACATCATCGCCGCGCTGTGGCCCGACCGCGTCAAGTCCCTGGTCTCCACCACCGGCTACGTGATCACCAACGTCAAGGCGCAGCTGACGCCCGCCGCCCCGGCCGTCGAGCACAACTGGTGGTACCAGTGGTACTTCGCCACCGATCGCGGCAAGCAGGCCATGGAGAACGAGGAGCAGCGCATCGCCCTGTGCCGCTACGTGTGGACCCTCGTCTCCCCCAACTGGAACTTCGACGACGCCACCTTCCAGCGCACCGCCCAGGCCTTCAAGAACCCCGACTACGCCGCCATCGTCCTCTACAACTACCGCTGGCGCATCGGCCTCATCGAGGGCGAACGCCGCTACGACCGCTACGAGAAGCAGCTCGCGGCCCAGCCCTCCATCCACGTCCCCACCATCACCCTCGACCCCGCCCTCGACCCCTTCACCCCGCCCGGCGACGGCACCTCCTACCGCAAGCACTTCACCGGGCCCTACGAGCACCGCACCATCGCGAACATCGGCCACAACCTGCCGCAGGAAGCACCCACCACCTTCGCCCAGGCCGTCGTCGACGCCGACCACCTCTGAACCCCCGCGTCCGCCACCGGCGCGGCAACCGACACACCGCGTCGGTCACTCCCAGGAGGAGTCCCAGATGAGCGAAGTCCTTGGCGGCGCACGCGCGGTCCGGCGCGGTGAGGTCCGCGCACGTCGCGGTGGAAGCGGCGTACGGCCGGTCGAAGCGCGCCGTGCCGCCGGACCGGATGTGACATGAGTACGCCGGGATTCGGACTCGCGGCCGGAAAGAGCACCTCTCTTTCCGGCCGCGCCGGTGTTCATGTCCGTGTGTCTCCGCGCGGACCCCAGCCACACAGCGGCCGATGAATCCATCGATAGTCACCGCCTTGACAGGTGACTGATGGTGTGACAGATTCGTCACCAGTCAAGACGGTGACGACGTCGACGAAGCCGGCCCGTCCATCGTCGGAATACCTGAAACCGGAAACTGCCCGAAAGGGGTTGTCGTGGTGAGCATCAAGGGTGGACGCAAGCGAGTGGTGACGGGTGTGGTCTCGGCGCTCACGGCGGGTCTCGCGCTCGGCGCGTTCGCCCTCAGCGGCACCGCCAACGGCGCGACCAAGACCCCCGAGGCCGCCGGAGCCGGCAGACACGCCAAGCCGACCATCGTCCTGGAACACGGCGCCTTCGCCGACGGCTCGAGCTGGAACGGTGTCATCGCCGACCTGCGCGCCGATGGCTACCCCGTGGTCGCCGCCGCCAACCCCCTGCGCGGCCCCGCCTCCGACGCCGCGGCCCTGCGTACCGTCCTCGACCACATCAAGGGCCCCAAGATCCTGGTCGGCCACTCCTACGGCGGCAACGTCATCAGCGAGGCCGCCGCCAACGACCCCCAGGTCAAGGCCCTCGTCTACGTCGCCGCCTTCCTCCCCGCCCCCGGAGAGAGCGCCCTGGAGCTCACCAACAAGTACCCGGGCTCCACCCTCCCCGCCGCCCTCGACCCGGTCACCTACAAGCAGGCCGACGGCACCACCGCCACCGACCTGTACATCCAGCAGGACAAGTTCCACCTCCAGTTCGCCGCCGACGTCCCCGCCGCCCAGGCCGCCCTCATGGCCGCCGAACAGCGCCCCATCGCCCAGGCCGCCCTGGAGGAGAAGGCCACCACCGCCGCCTGGAAGACCAGGCCGAGCTGGGACATCGTCACGACCGAAGACCTCAACATCCCCCCCGCCGCCCAGCGTTACATGGCCAAGCGGGCCCACGCTCACACGACCGAGGTGGCTGCCTCCCACTCCGTGGCCGTCTCCCACCCCCACCTCGTCGCCGACGTCATCGAGCGGGCTGCCCGCACCACCGTCCGCTGACACACCTCGAAGGGCGGCGGGGCTCAATGTCCCGCCGCCCTCGGGCCACGCCCGGACATCACGGCACACCCACGGGTGTGCCGTTCGGCATTTCTCACACGTGTGCCGGTCGCGGAAACTGGACGCCAGTATCGGCGCCGGTGTGCAGCTGTACCAGGCCTGGCTGCTCACCGCGGTCGCGGATGCACCCAGGTGGTGACCGAGAACGTGGTCCGCGGTCCCGCCGCCAAGTCCTCCCTGAGCGCCTTGTCCCCCTGCGGGCGCAGCGCTTGAACGCCCTGTGGCTCGCCCAGCTCAAGAGGCTCTCGGAGAGCGACCCCGCGGACGGCGGCGCGCAGCCGGGTCCACGCGAGGCCGGCGGGCGTCCGCAAACGCCGCCGGCCGGCGCCCGGTGAGGGCGTCGGCCGGTCGAGGGCGCGTTGTCCGGTGGTCAGGCGGCCGGGACAGGTTCCTTGGTGGCGGGGGCGGGGGTGGTGCCACCGGCCTTGTCGTCGGTCTTCCGAGCCGGCTTGAGGAAGAGGGCGAGGAGGACGCCGACGGCGAGGGTGGGGGCGATCCAGAGGTAGCCGGTGGCCGTCGCGTGGGCGAAGGCGTCCAGTGCGGTGTCTCGCAGGGCGGCGGGCAGATGGCTGATGGTGTCGGGGCGGGTGGAGTCGAAGCCTCCGGCGGTCGGCAGGCCGCGGGTGCGGTCGGCGAAGCCGGTGTTGAGGAGGGTGCCGAAGACGGCGACTCCGAAGGCCGCACCGATGGAGCGGGCGAAGGTGACCACGGCGCTGGCGGCGCCGAGGTCGGCGGCGGGCACGCTGTTCTGGACGGTGGTCAGCACGACCATGGGCACCATGCCGATGCCGACACCGGTGATCAGGAAGTAGGCGCTCAGCACGAGGGTGTCGGTGGCCGCACCGATGCTGCCCAGCAGGAGCAGCCCGGCGAGGTTGGCGAGCAGGCCCCCCAGGAGGATCACCCGCAGCCGGTCAACGTGTGCGGCCCAGCGTCCGGCCAGGGACTGGCTGACGACCAGGCCGGCGACCAGCGGCAGCATGTGGATGCCGGACAGGGTGGCCGAGACTCCGTGGACGATCTGGAGGTAGGTCGGCAGGTAGACCAGCACGGCGAACATCGCGGCGTTGGCGAAGAACCCGATCAGCGAGGAGAAGACCACGGTACGGGAGCCGAGCATGGCCGGCGGTAGGACCGGGGCGGCGGCGCGGCGCTCGACCGGCACCAGCAGCACGGCGAGCAGAGCGGTGGCGACGATCAGGCCGACGATGGCCGGCGAGCCCCAGCCCCAGCGCTCGCCGAATGACGTGATCAGGACCAGTCCGGTGGCGATGGCGGCCAGGATGGTGGCGCCGAGGTAGTCGATGCGGGCCCCCGCGCCCCGGGTGGCGGCGGGCAGCGCACGGGCGGCGACGGCAAGGGCGACGAGGCCGACGGGCAGGTTGATCAGGAAAGCCCACCGCCAGGACAGCTGGTCGGTGAAGACGCCGCCCAACAGGGGGCCGACGATGCTGGCGACGCCGTAGACCGAACCGAACATGCCCTGGTAGCGGCCGCGTTCGCTCGGGGCGACGATGTCACCGACGAGGGCGAAGGTCAGCACGATCATGCCGCCGCCGCCCATGCCCTGCAGTACGCGGGCGCCGATCAGCTCGGGCAGGTTCTGTGCCAGGCCGCAGGCCACCGAGGCGATCAGGAAGATCGAGGTCGAGACCAGGTACAGCCGCTTGCGGCCGAACATGTCGCCGAGCTTGCCCCACAGTGGTGTCACCGCCGTGGATGAGAGCAGATACGCGGCGCTGACCCACGCGATGTCGTCGAACCCGCGCAGGTCCTGCGCTATGCGGGGCAACGCGGTGGAGACGATCGTCTGGTCCAGGGCCGCGAGTAGGACGGCGAGGATCAGCGCGCTCATGGCGGCGGCCACACCACCCGCCCTGGGTGATGGGGAGTTGTATGCCTTCGACATCGAGACTTGCCTTCCGTAAGTGGTGCACATGGACGGTGTGCCGACCGCCGCTGGACGATTAGACCCATCCGCCTGGCAGTACCGGAACTATTTGTCACTTCACTGTAGCACTTATTGGGTGGGGTTCTACTCAGGAGAGGCATTAGGGGTCTGAGGCTTCACATTCCGCCACTACACTCGGTGCGGTGAGAGCCGACGCAGCACGCAACCTGGAAGCCGTCCTGACCACCGGAGCACGCATGCTCGCCGCCGACCCGGGCGCCAGCATCGCCAGCATCGCCGCCGAAGCGGGCGTGGACCGGCGCACCGTCTACCGCCGCTTCGCCTCCCGCGAGGAACTCCTCGCGGCCATCTACGAATCCCGCCTCACGGCCATCGAGCACGCCATCGAGGACGCACGACTGCGCGAGGCACCCGTCGCCGTCGCCCTGCACCGCTACGTCGAGAACATCATCGCCGTCAACCGCACGTGGCCCGTCGACCTCAGCCGCATGCTCGCCGACGACAGCGTCCACGCGCGCCGCGACAGGTCGGTCCGCGAGGTCGACGCCTTCCTCGAACGCGCCACCGACGAGGGCCTCCTGCGCCCCGGTCTCCCGGAGGGATGGGTGAGCGCGCTGCTGCCCCAGCTCATGCACCTTGTGTCCCGGCAACTGCCGGAACTGAGCCCCGCACAGGCAGCGGACGTCGTCGTGGACACCCTGCTGCACGGCCTCGGGGCGTCCTGACGATCGGCAGGGGCCTCGGCGATCAACGAGCTCTCGGGGCGCAGATCGGCGAAGACGCGGCCCACGAGGTTGTCCGGCGGAATGCCGAGGAGCCGTCCGGCCGCCTCGTTCACCAGCGGTGCGCCTGCCGGCCTCCGCCTGCCAGGTATCCGTACACATGTGAACCAGAGATACATATGACAGTAGCTCACATGTGACGGCAGCTACGACAGGGCTCGTCACCGCGGTACGCGCGGGCCCCGCCGGGGGCGTCCGGCCGGCTGTTTCCGACTTCATACTGGTCGGTGCGCCGGACCGACGGCTCGTGACCCGCGGTCGAAGGCACACCCCGGCATAGGACGGCCACATGTCCGGCAAGAAACATTTCGGCCATATCAAGTGACGTCAAGCCCACGAGGCATTTAGTCTTCGTCCCAGGTGGGCGGAAAAGGCGGCGGGCACCTCATGGGTGTCGCGGTCCGTATGCAAGGGCGCGACGGCGCGCGGACCGGAGTGGTTCGGCGGGGGAGGGAGTGGGGGACAGTGGAGTCGATCATCGGGACCATGGTCGGCCGGGAAAGGGAGCAGGAGACGCTGTCGGCGTTCGTGGCGGCCTCCGGAGGCCGGGCTCTCGTCCTACGGGGTGACACAGGTGTGGGCAAGAGCGCTCTGCTGGACCACGTGGCCGAACTCGCAACGGGTGAGCAGCACAGAGTGATCCGGGCGGCCGGGGTCGAGGCCGAGTCGGAGCTGCCGTTCGCGGGCCTGCACCAGTTCCTGTATCCGCTGCTGTCCTACCTGGACCGGCTGGACGAGGTGCACCGAAGGGTCTTCGACGTCGTGTTCGCCAGGAGCGAGGGGACTCCCCCGTCGGTCATGACCCTCGGCATCGCCGTCCTCGACCTGCTGTCGCTCGCGGCGTCGCAGAAGCCCCTCCTGCTCGTGCTGGACGACGGTCAGTGGCTCGACGCCTCGAGCACCGAGGTCTGCGGCTTCGTGGGACGCCGCCTCACCGGCAGCTCGGTGAAGCTGATAGTCGGTCTGCGCGCCGCCGTGCGCTCGGGTTTCGACACCGCCGCGCTGCCCGAACTGCCCGTGACCACGCTGTCGGAGAAGGCCTCCGAGCAGCTCCTGGACATGCGCTATCCAGGGCTGGACCCTCAGATCCGCCGTCTGGTGCTGGACGAGGCCCAGGGAAATCCGCTGGCCCTGCTGGAACTGCCGCCCCATGTGCGGGGCGGCCGGGCGGGACGCGATCCCGAGCAATTGCCCGGGTACACCGGCATCCCGCTGCCGCAGCGGCTCCAGCACGTGTACGGTGCACGCATCGAGACCCTCGACGACGCTGTGCGCGCGGAGTTGCTGCGCGGCGCCCTGGACGGCGTCGGGGCCGGCACCGCGCCCGGCCGCCCGGGGGGCACGCGCTACCGCATGCTGGACGCCGACGAGGCTGCGGCCTGCGGCCTGCTGGGCATCGATCCGCTCAACGGGGACTTCGTCTTCCGGCATCCCCTGGTGCGGTCGACGGTCGTCCAGATGGCGACACCCAACGAGCGGCGCGCGGCCCACGCCGTCCTCGCCCAAGTACACCGCGAGGACCTGGAACGGCGCGCAATGCACCTGGCGGCCTCGACGGTTGACCCCGACGAGCAGGTCGCGGCCGTACTGGAAGCAGCCGCGGACTCCGCCACCCGGCGCGGTGGCGCCGTTGCCGCCGTGGCCTGGCTGACCCGTGCCGCGGAGCTGAGCGAGAGCCACGAGGAGCGGTCCAGGCGGTTCGGCAGCGCGGCGTTCATCGCCGGGCACGCCGGCCAGCTGGACCGGGCCCAGCGGTTGGTCGGCTCCGACACCGCATTCGGGCAGGGCCACTCTCCGGCGTCGGTGGTCGCATCGGCCTACGTCGCGCTGTACGAGGACGGGGACGTACGGTCCTCGCAGCGTCAGGTGCTGGGGGCGATCGAGAGCATGCGCGCCGCCGGCGTACGGGAGCCGGACGAGATGCTCACGCGACTGGTCAACCTGCTTCTGGCCATCAACCAGTACGCGAGCGACGAGACATCGTGGGTACGGACTCACGAGCTCTTCGGCTCCCTGGGCGACCTCGTGCCGTTCATGTCACGCATTTACCAGGACGCCTGGGGCGACGTGGTGCGGCGCGGCGCCGGTGTGGGTGAGCGGGTGGAGCGCGCCTTCGCCGGCCTCCGCGACCTCGAACCTTGGGACGTCACCCGCCTGTGCACCACCGCCTACCACGTGGACACCCTCAGCCAGTACCGGCCCCATCTACAGCGCACCGTGGACCGCGAGGTCGAGACGGGAGCTGCGTCCGTCGGCATGACCATGCTGCACCTGATCATGCTCGACCAGATGGCGGTCGGTGAGTGGGACGAGGCCGAGCGCACAGGACAACGCTGCCTGGAACTGACCACGTCTCATCGGAATGCGCTGTTCGCTCATCACACGCGTGCGTATCTGGGGTTGCTGGCCGCTATGCGCGGTCAGGTGGAGCGCGCCCGCGAACTCCAGGCCGCCGTCGACGCCTGGGCCCGTCCCCGTGGCGTCGGCTTCCTCACCCAGATCGCCGACGCCATCGGCACCACCGCCGCCCTCAGCGAAGGCGACTACGAAGCCGCCTACCTCCACGCCATCGGCATCACACCCCCCGGCACCTTCACCCCCTACGCCCACCAGGCCTCCCGCACCCTCCTCGACCTCGTCGAAGCAGCCCTGCACACCGGCCGCGCCGAACAAGCCCGCGCTCACGCCCTCGCCGCGCAAGAAGCCGACCTCCCCGAGATCTCCCCCCGGCTCGCCTTGATCACCTACGGCGCCCTCGCCATGACCGCCACCGATCCCGCCGAAGCCGACGCCATGTACGACCGCGCCGAAAACCACCCGGCCGCCGCCGTCTTCCCCTTCGAGCACGCCCGCATCCGCCTCGCCCACGGCATCCGCCTGCGCCACACCCAAGGACGCAAAGCCGCACGGCTGTCCCTGACCCTGGCCACGGAGACATTCGAACGGCTCGGCGCACCCACCTGGAGCGAGCGCGCCCGGGCCGAGCTCCGTGCCACCGGGGCGGCCACCCTCGCCTCCTCCGCGCACATCGCGGCGCTGACCTGGCAGGAACGTCGGATCGCGGATCTCGCCGCCGGCGGCCTGACCAACAAGGAGATCGGTGAACGCATGCACCTGTCGCCGCGCACGGTCAGCTCCCACCTCTACCGCGTCTTCCCCAAACTCGGCATCACCTCCCGCGCCGCGCTGCGCGACGCACTGGGCAAGATCCCCGGCGAGCAGAGCGTGTGACCGCAGCATGACCGGAAGGTGTGTGTTCACCCTTCCGCGGGTTGGCCGCGGATCCCGCGTTCGTCGAGCCAGCCGAGCACGTAGTCGGCGACGAAACGCCATCCGTTGTCGATGACCAGCGAGTGGGCGCGGTCCGCGAACTGCTTCAGGTCGGTCACGGCCGTGGAGTCGCCGTACTGCTTGTAGACCGCGCGCGTGACGGAGTCCGGCACCAGTCGGTCCTCCTGCCCGGAGATCAGCAGGAGCGGGCCACGACGCACGTTGGCGATGTCCGCCACGGCGCGCGGGCTGCGGTCCGCGTCGGCGCATCCGAGGTCGGTGAGCAGGCGGCGCGGTGCCGGCACCACATAGCGCTCGAAGAGCCGGTCGGACTCCTCCGCTGCGACGGCGTTGGCGAAGACCTCGTGGAACTGCTCCGGGGACAGGGACACCAGCCGGTCGGCGGTGTCCGCCTGGTCGGGGGTCCACAAGCGGGTCCATGGGGCGGGCAGCGGGACGCCGTTGACCGGGGTGGGTGCGATCGCCACCGCTGCTCGGCCCACGTTCGCACCGATGAGATGCTGCGCGATGAGCCCACCGACCGAATGACCGACGATAACCGGCGAAACGTCGAACGACCGCACGATGTCGGCGTAGTGGTCCGTCAGCGCGTCCAGTCCGATGCCGCCGAGCGTCTCGGGCGACTTGCGTACCTCCCGGGCGATGGCGGCCTCCCCCGGCCATCCCGGTGTGACGACGAGGAACCCCCGGCTGGCGAAGCGCTCAGCCCACGACTCCCAGGAACGCGCATGGACCCATGCGCCATGGATGAAGACGACGGGAGTACGGTTCACGACTGGCTCCTCCGAGCATGACGACCACCCGGCACCGGCACGCGGGCGACTGTTCCAGAATCGTCGAGGCACGGGCCGGGGACGACAGTCGAATGACTTAATGTCGGCCGCCCGCAGCGCACTGGGGCGCATTGGCTTCCTACCGCCCGACATGGCTCCAAGTGGACTGGGACGCCGCCGCAGCACATCTGCTGCAAGGCCCAGGGCCCAGGCGGAATGATCGCGAGTCTTCTCCCCCCGGTGCGCTCGCCCCCGGTGCTCTCTCCGTTGCGTCGACCGCTCCGGCACGGCAGAGTGTTCCAACTGCCGGAACCGGCAAGGGAGATACCCTCACACCGTCACGTCATGACGTCACGGACGTACCGGAAGGGAAGCGCGTGAGTCGGATATCGGTCCGGGGAGTCGCGGTGGCCTCGGCCACGGCGGTCACCGCTGTCGGAAGCGTCGTCGGAGTCGCCTCGGCCGACACCCAGCAGTCGAACGACGCCGAGGCGACATCGGCCGACACCACGCTCCTCGCGGACATACCCGCGGGCCTGCAGGCGCAGGTGCAGTCCGCGTCGCTGACGCAGCAGGCCGACGCCCAGGCCGTCGCCGCGGACGCGAGCGCCAAGAAGGGCGCCGAGGAGGCGGCCCGCAAGGCGGCCGCCCAGACCGCCGTCGCGAAGAAGGCGGCGGCCCAGGAGGCCGAGGAGCGCGCCGAGGCGAAGGCCGCGGCCAACCGCGACAGCGCCCGCGACGCCTCCAGCTTCCCGGTGCGGAGCAGCTACACGTTCGCGCAGATTCAGGCGATGGCGCGTCAGATGGTGGCCACGGACCAGTTCCAGTGCTTCAGCAACATCGTGGACCACGAGTCCGGCTGGAACTACCACGCGGTCAACGCCTCCTCCGGTGCCTACGGTCTCTTCCAGGCCCTGCCCGCCGGCAAGTACGCCTCGGCCGGTGCCGACTGGCAGACCAACCCGGCCACCCAGATCAAGTGGGGCCTGAACTACATGAACACCAGCTACGGCAGCCCCTGCCAGGCCTGGTCCTTCTGGCAGGCCAACCACTGGTACTGAGACCCTCGGGCCCGGATCGGCGACCGGCGGTCAAGTCCGCACATGTCCCGCTCGCACGGACACACTTCGAGCCGGGGCGTAGGGTCGAACGAAACATGTGTCGGGGCCCGAGGGACGAAGTATGAACGGAATGCCGCAGGACGCCGGTCCGGTTCAGGACGCGGTCCTGACGCGGGCCGCGCAGGCGGGCGATGTGTCGGCGCTGGCCCAGCTGCTGGAGCGGCACCGGCCCGGGATGCGCGCGGTGGCGGTCAGCCTGCTCGGGCCGGGTGCGGACGTCGACGACGTCATGCAGGACGCGGCGCTGGTGGCGCTGCGGCGGATCGTGGACATCCGCGATCCCGAGTCCGTGGGACCGTGGCTGCGCATGGTCGTCCGCAACAGCTGCCGTACTCTGCTGCGCGCCTCCCGGCGCGTCGAACCGGTGCCGGAGGTTCCGCTGCCGCCGGACGGCGGCACGCCCGAGCAGGTCCTGCAGAGCCACGCACTGCGGGACTGGGTCTGGGAGGCCGTAGAGGCGTTGACACCTACCCTCCGCCTGCCGGTCGTCCTGCGCTACTTCTCCACCGGGATCACCTCCTACCAGCAGATAGCCGAAGCCTGCGCGATCCCCGTCGGTACGGTGCGCAGCCGGCTGAACCAGGCCCGCACCGCTCTGGCACAGGCCCTCAGCGCCACCGCGACCACGGCGCACGAGGACGCGTTGCGCCGTACGGAGGCCAGTTGGCGGGAAGCCCGTGACACGCTCGCGGCCGCCGAGCGCGGCGAGTTCGGCAAGGTGGTCAGGGACCGCTACTCCCCCGGGGTCTCACTGCTGGCCGGGGGTGAGCGGCTCGGTGGCGCCGATCTGCTCCTGGCGGGCATGGACGGCGACCTCTCGGTGGGCGTACGTCAGCGCCCCCTGCATGTGACGGCCGGTCGCTCCCTGGTCGTCTGGGAGATGGAACTCATCAACCCGCCGGACGATCCGGACCACTGCCCGCCCGGGGTCGCCTGGATAATGACGCTGGACGGCGGTCGCTTCGACCGGGTCTCCCTGTATCACGCGGCACGTCAACAGGCCGTGCCCGCGCCTGCCGTGGCCTGAGGCTCACGCCTCTCCCCGACCGCCCGGCATCGTGACCCGGATCACACACCGGCGGTCGAACTTCCCAGCCCCCGCAGCGTCGTGTCGGTGTCACAGACACCTGCACACCACGGAGGTTGCGATGAACGGCAGTCACATCTCATGCGTCGGCGGCTCGGCGTCCGGCACCCACCCCCTCTCCCCCGGCACCCACTCCTTCCGGCTGGCGGGACTGGTCCAGCGCTACCAGGTCCACGGCAGCGGCCCGGTGTGCGTCGCCCACCCCGGCGGACCGGGCATCGACTGGGAGTACATGCGCATGCCCGTCCTCGAGGAGCGCCTGACGATGGTGTACGTCGAGCCCATCGGCACCACCGAGGACAGCCGTCTGCCCTCGCACCCGCATGGGTACACCCGGGAGCGGTACAGCAGGTTCCTGGAGATCCTGATCAACCGGCTCGGTGTGCCGAAGGTGCACCTGCTGGGCCATTCGCACGGTGCGTTCGTGGCCGCCCACCACGCCCTGCGGCGCCCCGAACGCCTCGCGGGCGTCGTGCTGTACGAGGGCGCGCCCGTCACCGGGGCCGAGCACGGCGCGGAGGCTGCGCGCCTGGTGGAGGCGTTCGCCGCGCGGCACGCCGGCCATCCGGGGCTTCCCGACGTACTGGCCGCTTTCGGTGCGATGTCCGGGATGTCCACCGACGAACAGACCACGGCGGTCGCCCGGGGCGTGCTGCCCTCTTACTTCGCCGACTACTGGGGCAACGAGGAACGGCTGGCCCCGTTCCGGGACGCGGTACGAGCCACGTACATCTCGGGGCTGGACGAGGACGGCAGGCCCGACCTCATCGACGATCGCGCCGCGCTCAAGGGACTGACGGTACCGGCTCTGGTCGTCGTCGGCCGGCACGACGTGATCTGCGGAATGCGGTGGGGGCTGGAACTGGACGAGCTGATTCCCGACTCACGACTGCTGGTGCTGGAGAACAGCGGCCACATGGGGCACATCGAGGAGCCCGAACTGTTCGCCGGCGCGGTCCGCGACTTCGTCCTCGGGACCAGCGCCGAGCCGGACGGCGCCGTCTAGGGCGGCGCGGCGGTTGTCACGGGTGCCGGTCCGGTCCCTTCCGGCGGGCACCTGTGGCGACGCCCGAGAGGCTCTCGGCCTGGTTGGCCGGTTTCCCCCCGCCGACCGCCCTGTCTCAGGCTTCGAGATCACGGTTCTCCTCGCGCCGGTTCAGGAGGGCGCGCCGGTCAGGACTTGTACCTTGCCGGTGTCCAGTGAGTAGTAGGCACCGACGACCGCCAGGGAGCCCTTGCGCACCAGCGGGGCGAGGTCCTGGTTGGAGCGAAGGGCGGTAGCGGTCAACCTGACCTGGGCTCGTGCCATCGTCTCGACCGGGTCGGCACCGCCCTCCCTCACCGCCTGCTCGTACGCCGGCCGCAGGGCTTTGACGATCGCCTGGAGGTTGCCGGGCAGAGGTTTTCCGTCACGCATGGACTGGTACGCCGCTTTGACGGCACCGCAGCGTTGATGACCGAGGACGACGATGAGCGGCGTGCCACCCGTCATGGGTCCGTACTCGACAGAACCGGTGACCACCGGGTCGGCCGCCTGCCCGCCCGTGCGCATCACGTAGAGATCACCCAGACCGGTGTCGAAGAGAAGTTCAGGCGGCACTCGGGAGTCGATGCACGACAGAACCGCCCCGAAGGGCGCCTGTTCCTGAGCCACGAACTGACGCCGGTCCGGATCCCGGTCGGGATGCTGAAGCTTTCCACTCACCCAGCGTCCGTTGCCGTCCATCAGCCTCGCGAACGCGGTGGCGGGCGTGGTCGGCCGCGCTCCGGGCGAAGCACTGCTCCCCGCCGTGCCGGCGCTCGTCGACGAACACCCCGCAAGCGCGACCGTGGCGCCCACGAGTGAGCCGGTGAGCAGAGCTCTACGGTTCGGACGCCCTGCTGTGCCCATCGGTCGTTCCCCTCTGTGCCGCTGGAACCCGTGCCTGCCTGCAGACCAGGCCGATTGTTCAGCGTGGTGGGGGTGGCGTGGCGGCAGGCACGCGCGGGCGCGGACTTCTTTGCCCCCGACGGCCCACGGGTGAGACCGGCGATGGCCGGCTTGCGGTCACGGTCGATTTCGGCGGCGAGGGGTGTGGGGGCTGGAGTCGCCCTTCGAACGCGACCAGCACCCGCAGAAGCGCGTGGGGGCGTCGGCGAAGGCCGCCTCGCCGCCATGGCCGGCCGGAAGGCCACCTGCGCGGCGGAGACCCGACGTATTGTCGTCAAAGAGGCCGGCAAGGCCCTCGGATCAGAGTCAGCCAAGCCCGCTTCCGAATGATGCACTGCCTCCTGGACCGTTGACGCCGGCAGACGCCCGCATATGCGGCGGCTGCTGGTGGTGAGCGCCTGAGCGGCGCCCGGTGAAGACACCAGGTACTTGGCCCCCGCGTGGCCCGCCGTCCCGGGACCGGCGGGCCGGCGCTTCGAAAGGCGCCGTCGCGGGGTAACCGGAACATACGCCTCCGCTCGCCGAAACGGAAGCCCTCTCGGGCGCTCGCTTATGCGTTCGATCAGAAGAAGACCGTGTCGCCCGGCGACGCGGGAGGGCCGGCGGGAGGCCGACGCCGCACGGGCGCCCGGCACTCCGCTCGCGACCCTTGGCCGCGAGGGCCACAAGGCCCGGCGGCTACGCAGGTCGGCCACAACGCGCCGTGGTCACGAGCCGGGCGTTCGGCTGCGGTCATCTTCTCGGCGCAGTGCCGCCGGTCTCGTGCCTGGAATCGACCTGGCTCGGCTCGCGGCGACGACCATGACGATGACGGAGGTCAGGACGATGGCGGCGCCGACGTAGAGCGGTGCGGTGTAGCCGAGGCCCGCTGTGATCGCCAGGCCTCCGGCCCAGGCGCCGAGGGCGTTGCCGATATTGGACGCGGACACGTTGGCGCTGGCGGCGAGTGCCGCGCCCTGCGCGAAGTCGGTAACCCGAGTGATCATGCCGGGCACGCCGGCGAACCCGAACACTCCCATGAGGAAGACCAGAATCACTGACGCCGTGGCGCTGTCGGCCAGTAGACCGAACGCGGCCAGGGTGACGGTGAGGCCGACCAACGCGAAGATCAGCGCGCGGTCACGGTCATGGTCGGCAGCGCGCCCGCCGATCAGGTTCCCGACGACCAGGCCGACGCCGTACACCATGAGCAACCAGGCGACGCCCGCGGGAGCGAAGCCGCTGACCTCGGTGAACGTGTAGGCGATGTAACTGAAGGCGCCGAACATCCCGCCGTAGCTGAGCGCGGTGGCCGCCAGAGTCAGCCAGACCTGCCCGGATCGGAACGCGCCGACCTGGGCCCGCAGGCCGCTGAGAGGTTCTTCATGGCACGTCACCGACGGCGGCGGCGCCTGGCCCGCCCAACCGGGGACGAGGGCGACGATTCCCGCCAGCGCCAGCAGGCCGATTGCGGTGACCGCCCAGAAGGCCGCCCGCCAGCCCCAGCGCTCACCGACGAGTGCGCCGAACGGTACGCCCAGCACGTTCGCGACCGTCAGCCCGGAGAACATGACGGCCACCGCACGGGACTTCCTCTCCGGCGCCACCAGACTGCGGGCGACCAGCGAGCCGATACCGAAGAACGAACCGTGGCACAACGCCGCGACGATCCGCCCGAGCAACATCACGGGATAGCTCGGCGCGATCGCGGACAGCAGATTGCCGATGACGAACAAGACCACCAGGCCGACCAGGACCTGCTTCCGGGGCAGGCGTGCCGTCGCCGCCGTCAGCGCGATCGCGCCGACGGCGACGCTCAACGCGTACCCGGAGATCAGCCATCCCGCCGCCGCCTCGGACACCGCGAAACTCGACGCCACTTGAGGCAGCAGCCCTGCGATCAGAAACTCGGTCAGACCGATTCCGAACCCGCCGACCGCCAGCGCGATGAGTCCAGTTGGCATCCGTCCCTCTCCGGTCGCGGGCCCAACACGTTCCTATGCTCCCACCAGGAACATCCCGGCGCCGCCGAAATCCACCGACACCCGGATATCGCCCGCCCACCTTTCAAGGTCGCTGCTTCGCTATGACTCCGCTGACCGCGGACCTCGTGGAGGCGCCTGAACAAGCCGTCTCCACGAGGTGCGACCGACCCTGTGACGGTCGGTCACCCGCCGTCTCAGTGGCCGGTGGTTGCGTTCCAGTCGACCAACTGGACGATCACGCCGTTGGGGTCCCGTACCTGGAAAGCGCGCTCGCCCCACTCTTCCTCGGTCAGCGGCATGGTGATCGTGACACCTTCGGCGTGCAGGCGCGCCAGCTCGCCCTCGAGGTCGTCGACGACGAAGGCGAGGATGAGTCCGGCGGCGTGCTCGTCGCGCTGGTCCGCCGGGAGCGTCTGAAGCCCCCGCCGCAGGAAGACGACGTTCACGCCGACGTCGTCGCGCGTCAGGGACGCGAACCCGTCGGCGGCCATCTCCTCGCGGAACCCGAAGTGCGTGCGGAGGAAGGCACTGGAGGCCTGGACATCGTCGACGTTGAGCGACACGGCACTGGAAGTGACCTTCACAGGGGCTCCTCTGATGTCGGTTCATTCTCTTTCTCTGTACGAGGTACAATGTACAGAGTACAGAGATCCGGTGCGAGAAGATTGGACTCGTGCCTACCGACCGAACCAGCGCCGGCGACCCGGCCCGTACCCTGCAACTGCTGTGGCGTGAGGCCGCCCCCGACCGCGGCCGCGGGCCACGGCGCGGGCTGAGCATCGACGCGGTGGTCGAGGCGGCCACCGCCATCGCCGACGCCGACGGCCTCGACGCGGTGACCATGCGCCGCGTCGCCCAGGAACTCGGCGTGGTGCCGATGACGCTCTACACCTACGTCCCCGGCAAAGCCGAGCTGCTCGACCTCATGCTCGACGCCGCCTACGCCCGCATGCCCCGCACGGACACAGCCGGACAGCCCTGGCGCCGACGCGTCACCGCCATCGCCGACGAGAACAAGGCACTGTTCGAACGCCACCCCTGGGCCGCGGCCGTCTCCACCTCCAGGCCTCCGCTGGGACCGGGACTGATGCAGAAGTACGAGCACGAGCTGACCGCATTCGAAGGCCTCGGCCTGAGCGACATCGACATGGACGACTGCCTCACCTACCTGCTCACCTTCGTTCAGGCATCCGCCCGCGCCGCCGCCGACGCCCGGGCCGCCCAGCACGACAGTGCGATGAACGACGAACAGTGGTGGCAGGTCAACGCCCCACTCCTGGCCCGGGTCCTCGACCCGGACACCTACCCGACCGCCGTCCGCGTCGGCACGGCGGCAGGCGCGGCACACGGCACCGCCTACGACCCCGACCACGCCTACGCCTTCGGACTGCGACGCACCCTCGACGCCTTCGCCGCCCTCATCGACCAGAGCCGCGACCCGAGCGCACCCACCTCGACGTGAAGACGTCAAGCCGGTGCCGGGTCAGTGCGCCGCGCCCTGGAGGCGACGGGGAGACGCACGTCACATCCGTCCATGTCACAGGGAGTCCGGCCACCCCGTCTCGGGGGTGTAGCCACCGACGACCACGGAGGAGCACAGCATGGACGCGCGACTGAACTACTTCGCCGACCCGACCGCCGGCAAGGCCCTCAAGCACCTCATGACGGCAGGCAAGACGATCAAGGACTCGCGGCTGCCCGCCGCGACGCAGGAACTCGTCGCACTGCGCGTGAGCCAGATCAACGGCTGCGCCGTCTGCATCGACATGCACACCAAGGAGGCAGCCGCTGCCGGCCAGGCCTCGGTGCGGCTGAACCTGGTGGCGGCCTGGCGGGAGGCCACGGTCTTCAGCGAGGCCGAGCGTGCCGCGCTGGAGCTGGCGGAGCAGGCTACCCGGATCGCGGATGCGGCCGTCGGGGTCACCGACGAGGTGTGGGCGTGTGCCGCCGAGCACTACGACGAGGAGCAGCTGACCGCCCTGGTGGTCCTGGTCTCCTTCATGAACATGGTGAACCGGCTGAACGTCATCACCCGGCAGCCGGCCGGCAACTACGAACCCGGACAGTTCCACTGAACGTCACGGGTACGGACGAGGGTACGGAAGAAGCCCCCTGTGCCGGCCAGTTCGGCCAGGTGGGCGGGGATGAGAGGGAAGGAGTCGGCGTGGGCAAGGTCGGGGACTTCGAGGAGCTGCGCCCGCTGCTGTTCTCGATCGCCTACCGGATTCTGGGCAGCGTGAGTGAGGCCGAGGATGCGGTGCAGGAGACGTGGCTGCGCTTCGACGCCTCGGTGACCCGGCCCACGTCGACCAAGGCTTTTCTCTCTGCCGCGGTGACACGGATCTCGATCGATGTGCTGCGTTCTGCGCGGGTGCGACGCGAGGAGTACGTCGGACCGTGGTTTCCGGAGCCGTTGTTGAGCGATCCTTATCAGGACCCGGCGCGGTCGGTCGAACTGGCCGACTCGGTATCCATGGCGGCGCTGCTGTTGCTGGAGCGGCTCAGTCCGTTGGAGCGGGCCGTCTTCTTGCTGCGTCAGGTGTTCGCCTTCGGGTTCGACGACATCGCCGCGGCGGTGGGACGTTCGGAGGCGGCCTGCCGGCAGCTCCTGGTGCGGGCGCGGCGGCACATGGAGGCCGGGCGGCCGCGGTTCGCAGCGGACCGTCAGGAGCGGCAGG
Source organism: Streptomyces cynarae (assembly GCF_025642135.1). NCBI lineage: Bacteria > Bacillati > Actinomycetota > Actinomycetes > Kitasatosporales > Streptomycetaceae > Streptomyces > Streptomyces cynarae. The sequence goes on from NZ_CP106793.1 coordinate 760,567, forward strand.
AGCTGGCGACGCGGTTCTTCGACGCCCTGAAGCACGGCGATGTGGGCGGGCTGCGGAATCTGCTGGCCGCCGACGTGCAGTTGGAGGGGGACGGCGGCGGCAAGGCCCCGCAACTGGCCAAGGCCGTCATCGGCGCGGACAACGTGGCCCGGGTGCTGGGCAGCGTCTTCCCCTGGCTGACCCGGATCGCCGTGACGTTCGAGCCGCACGAGATCAACGGCCAGCCCGGCGCGATCTTCCGCGACCGCGACGGCAGGATCCTGCACACCTTGGTCCTCGAGGTGCTCGGCGGGCAGATTCAGGCCATCCGCGTGGTGATCAATCCCGACAAGCTCGGCCACCTCGGGCCGGTCGCCGATGCCTGGGCCATCGACCGGGAGGTGAAGCAGGCCCGTAGGCAGTCAGACTGACTCCGGGTGTGGTGCGGGGCTCAGGCACCAGCAGGGCTCCGTCGTCGGAGTGCGCCTACAGGTCGAACTCCACGTGCTCCACGTCGGTGAACTGCACCTCCAGGCCCTGGGCGCGGCGGCCGCGGTCACGGAAGTAGATCTCGCCCAAGCCCTCGGCTGCGATGTCGCGCAACTGCTGTTCGGTGGCCCCCTGTTCCTGGGCATCGAAGAGACGGGCCGCGAACTCGGGGGGCAGTGCCACCGTCAGGTGACGCTGCCGCGGATCGTCGGTCGTGCCCGGGGCGGCGGTGTAGCCGAAGCGGGCGCGGGTGTCGATGACGATGCCGGTCGTGCTGGCCGCCTGCTTCTTGGCCCGGGCGCGGACCTGCGGCTGCCAGCGTCTGCGGACTTCGCGCTCGAGCCGCTCGGCGAGATCCGGTCTCGGCTTCCTGAGCTGGTCCTTGACGTAGCGTTCGACGGTGCGCTGGGTGATGCCGAGCAGCTCGGCCACCGGCCTGGTGCCCTTGAGCTGCTTGACGAGGTACCGCATCCGGGCGCCGGCGCCCTGGGGGATCGGGCGGGTGAACGCCTTCTGCAGGACCTCTTCGAGGCCGTCCCCGACCGTGTCCATCGGTCAGCCCCTTTCTCACTCTCCGCCGTCGGTGGCGGTGATGTGGCCGTCCTTGATGTACCGGGCGAGGTTGAGGTCCTGGCCGTGCCTCTCGCGCACCTCTTCGGCCCACAGGGTGGTCTGGGTGCCCTCGTGCTTGACCATCCCCGGCAGGACGCCGAGCCGGAAACTGCCGGGCACGGTCCTGCCACCCTGGTGGGGCAGCACGTCCAGCGGGCTCGGTCCGTCGGCGGCGTAGACGGCGCAGTCCGACAGGATCGCCACAGGGTACCGTCCGGTGGCCGCGGCGAGGGCGAGCATCTTTCGGTGCATGTTGACACGGGCCCGGGAGATGACGGCGGCGCGGATGTCTGGGCGCCAGGTCGGCCGGGACAGTGCCGGCCACGGCCGGCCGGGGCGCCATCCGCCGCCGCGCGGTCGCTCCCTCAGTTTGCCGATGCCGCCCTTGACGGTCGCCTTGATCGCGGACAGGACGACTGTCATCTCCGCGTCGCGCTGCTTGTAGCCCTCCATCGCCGTCAGGAACTCCTCCGGCGTCAGCCCCTCCGGCACGCCGAGGTCGGCCATGGTGGCCACGTACGCGTCGCGGAGCCGCTTGTACCAACTGTCCAGGTAGCGGCCGCTCGTGGGCCGGACGTATGCCTCGAGGGGTGCGACGTCGTAGCCCAGTTCGACCGCATAGGCCACGGTCGGCGTCGCGTACCAGGCCGGTCCCTCGGGCCGGTCTCCCCTGGGGGTGAACGGGCTGGGCAGCAGGTCCCCGTCGAGGTGCTTCCACTCCTTGGCGACCAGCACGTGGGACAGGTCGACGTGGGAGAGGTCGACCAGCCAGGAGCCGGGCAGCTTCGGGTCGAACGTCGGGTGCTCGACGTGGACCGGTTCGCAGGCGAGGCCGACGAGCGCTCCGTTGGCGGCCGCGCCGAAGGCGAGGTTGACGTCGATGCCGACCACGTAGCGCTTCAGGCACTCGTCATCCGTGAGCGGCCGGGCCCAGTCGTACGCCTCCTCCAGCAGCATCTCGGCCGGGCCCCGCTGGTGGAACCGTGGCAGGTCGGCGAGGAGGGGGTGCCCGTCCGGCGCCTCGCACGGCGCGCAGTCCACCGCATGGCTGCCCAGTGAGCCGGGGTTGTGCTCGCTGTGACGGCGACCGTCGGCGTCCGGCTCGCTCGCCCTCGTGGGCGGGTGCAGAGCCGTCATCAGCTCAAGGCCCGTCACCGCGGTGGAGCCGCGCGGGGTCATCACCCGCTGCGCATAGGCGCCCAGGAGCCGGGCGAGCTCCGCCGGCGGTAGCTGCGCCGCGCCGTCCCAGTGGCGTGTGTCGAGGGCGTCCCAGGACGGGATGCACAGCTGCACGCACTGGCGCCTGCCACCCTCGGCCGGGCGGTAGATCCGCGCCCACGGCCCGAACCCGCGCTTGGTCAACTGCCAGTCGGCCCGCTGCAGTTGCTTGACGACCTTGTGGGAGTCGGGGATCCGGCCCGCGAGGCGCTCGTCCTGGGCGAGCCGGCCCGGCAGCCCGTAGCGCTCGCAGGCGGACTCGGTGAGCACGAGCAGCGGGTCCGCGTCCTTGCCCGAGCCGTTGAGGCGCGGGGCGCCGAGCCTGGCTTCGGTCAGGGTCCACTCGACCAGGGAGGGGAAGGACTTGGCGGGCACGTCGAGGACAAGGCCGCCGACGCAGTATGCGAGGACCTGGCCGTCCCGGTCGGCGTCGACGACGGCGAGCGGCCCGTTCTCGAATCGCGGATCGGCCTCGGTCGATGTGGGCCCGGTCGCAGCGGTCTTCCGCGGGGCGGCCTTCTGCGGGGCGGCCTTCTTCCCAACCGGCCGCGTCATCGACGGCCTTGTGGTGGCCGCCGGACGGGACTCCGCTACGGGGGTGGGGGGCGGCGCGGGGTTCTCGGGGGCCGTCATGGCCGCAGCGTCCGGCGCCGGCCTGGTGGACCAAGTCCGTTCCTCTGTCGGTGCGGCCCCCGAGGGCGCAGGCACGGTCGCGGACGTTTCACCGGCCGGCGTGGCGGCTGCGGTGGCGGGGTCGCCGGAGTTGGCGGGGTAGAGCCCCGCGAGCTTCTTCAGCAGGTGCGCGTAGGCCTCGCGCTCAGGCGGCCTCGGTTCGGTCTTCCCGTTCTCCCAGCCGCTCACCGTAGCGCGCCGTACCTTCAACGCGCCGGCGATCTGGTCCAGCGTCAGCCCGTGCGCCTGGCGCAGCCGCTTGCGTTCCGCCGGCGGCGGCAGCGGCGACGCGGACGCGATCAACGCCTCGACCGCCTCGAACAACTCCGACATGGAAGACCTCCGGCCCCCTACCCTAGCTCAGGTAAACGTACGGATCGCGTACGATCAGCGCACATTTCGCGCACGCACCACTGAAAATGACCTCTCGGAGGCCGTCGCCGTGTGCCGTGGTGCCGGCGACCGGCGGCAGTCCGCGCGTCGTGCGCCGCGCTCCCCCACCACGGTGATCCTTCCGCTCGCCCGGACGTCCGGGGCCGGGCGTCCGCCGGACTCCGGCCCTTCAGGGGTGCGTCCTGGCGGGAACCGGCTTGTGCGCCAGTTCGTAGGCGAAGCCGACCCTTTCGGTGAGGCCGACGCCCGTCGTGTAGCGGCTGAGTTCGGCGGTGAGGTCGGCGTCGAACTCAGCGGCGTGGTCCGCGAGTACAGCAGGCGGCAGGAACGACGTCGACCGGATGTGACCGGCGAGCTCATCCGTCGTCCAGTGGTGCTCGGCGGAGAACTCGTGTCGCCCGGCGGGCTCGAACCCGGCACCGGACAGTACGTCGCGGTCAGGGTCCTGCCGCCGTGCACTGTCCCAGCCGGGCGGGACGCGGTCGGCCGCACCGAGCGCATCACGCCATCCGAGCAGCAAGTCGTCGAGCGCACGCTGCCAGTCTGCCGGGCCTGCCCACGGGGATGTCGACCAGCACAGGGCGACACAGCCGCCCGGCTCGAGCCAGCCGTAGGAGCGCTCCGCGACCAGGGCCCGGTGCAGCCGGTGGAAGGCGTTGCCGATGACGATCAGCTCGAAGCCGCCCGGCTCCGCATGCAGATCCTCGGCGCTTGTGGTGACGGCATGGACATGGGGCGCCCCGGCGGCGATCGCTTTGGCGCGGACCACCTCGGTCATGCCGGGTTCGGCGTCCACGGCCCAGACTTCCTCGAACCAGCCGCGCAACGGGAACGCGAGCTGGCCCGTGCCGGATGCGAGGTCGAGCAGGCGTCCGCTCCCCGACGGGGCTGTCCGGCGGAGGAGGTCGCTGATCATCGCGTCCGGGTAGGGCAGCCGGAACCGGTCGTAGTACGCCGCTGTGCCCCGGTACAAGCCGGGCTCGAACCTCACCTCGCCGGTCATACGGGCACCATGGCATGAATTCGGGTCGGGGTGGGGCGCAGTCCGTGCGGGACGCGGCAACGGCCGGGCGGCGGCAAGGGGCAGCGCCCGTCCCCGCCCCGTCGATCGCAGACGGCCACGTATGATGCGCACTCTTTGGTCAGTTGCGCCCGTCCGTGGAGGAGGCGATGGCTTCCCCTCCGTGTTCACCTCCGTGCGCGAGCCGTTCGACGAGGAGCATCGCCGCGTCGTCCGCCAGGCGGCCCCCGGTGTGGCGGATCAACCCCTCGTGCAGCTGTTCAAGGAACTCCGAGGGAGTGCACGGGTGCACCGCCTCCATGGCCTCGTGCAGGGGAAAGAAAACCCCGTCAGGGCTGCGTGCCTCGATCACGCCGTCGGTGTGCAGCAGGAGACGGTCACCGGGCTCGAACGGATAGTGCTCCGCCCTTGTCGGCGTGATGGTGAGGAAGTCCTCCAGGCCCAGGGGCGGCAGTGGCGAGGTGGGCATCAGGGCCTCGACCTTGCCCTGGCGCAGCACGAGCGGCGGGGGATGTCCACGATTGACCACCTGGACCGTGCAGTTGTCGCACACCTGAGCAACGACGGCGGTGACGAAGTCCTCGGCCCGTTCTTCCTCACAGCCTTGATCGATCGCGTTTCTCCCGGTGCTCTGCCGTTCCAGTGCGGCCGCGCAGTGGTTCATCACTTCGACCAGTTCGGCGTCATAGTGCGCGGCCTCCCGGAAGGCACCCAGCACCGCAGCGGCCAACCGCACGGCGGGCAGTCCCTTGCCACGGACGTCCCCCACGATCATCCGGACCCCGTACCGGGTGTGCACAGCCTCGTACAGATCTCCCCCGATCTGGGCCCCCGTCTCGGCCGCGCGGTACATGCTGGCCATCTGGACGGGACCCAGCCTGGCGGGCACGGGTGGCAGGACCACCCGTTGCGCTGCCATGGCGACGCGGCGTACCTGGTCCAGCTCGCTCTGCCTGCGCATGCGCATGGTGTTGCTCATGACGATGCTGGCCACTGACACCACGAAGAGCGACAGGAGGTTGCTATAGGCCTGGCCGGCCCAGCTGTCGTGGAGGGTCGCCGTGATCACGGTGACGGCAAGAGCTCCGGCCGCTGCCGAGAGGGTGCCTTTCGGCCCCATCGTGAGCGACGCCAGGGCCGGCATCGCTGCGAGGATGGGACCGGTGGTCACGGCATGCGCGGGCGAGAGCTCGATGCCCAGCGCGAGCACGATGATCATGAACGGCACACACTGCGCGAGTCTGAGCAGGACCCCGCTGTGCTCGCCCGCTCCTGACAAATCAGATGAGCCGAACAGCGACCGCATGGCTACAGCCTGCCTCGCTGAAGTCCCGTGCTCCACTCGACCGCCCTGGTCTCGGCCGGGCCGGTCGATCGTCGCCCGGCTTGCCGGTGTCGGCTCCTGGCCGGCCCCGGGCACGTGGGCAGCGCGAGGCCTTGCGGGGCGTGTGACGCCTATGCCGGGGCCTTCAGCAGCCGTTCCGCCAGGACCGCGGCCGATGCGGGGTTCTGCCCGGTGTACAGGTTGCGGTCCACCACCGTGTACGGCTTCCAGATCTCGCCGCGGGTGAAATCGACGCCCAACTCTTTGAGCTCGTCCTCCAGCAGCCACCGAGCCCTGGGGCCCAGCCCGACGGCGTTCTACTCGTCGTTGGTGAAGGCCGTGAACCGGTAGCCGGCGAAGGGCGAAGCGCCGTGCACCCTGGTGGCCAGCATCGCGGCCGGCGCATGGCAGACGACGGCGAGCGGTTTGCCGGAGGCGAGCGCGGCGGTCAGCAGTCGGCCCGCGTCGGCGTCGGCCCACAGATCCTCCATGGGACCGTGGCCGCCGGGGAAGTAGACGGCGTCGTAGTCCTCAAGGCGGGCGTCCGACAGCTGGATCGGCCGCCGCATCTCCTCCGCGGAGCGGATGATGCCCTCCAGTTCGAGGGCGGTCTCCGGACTGCCTGCCGTCTCGGGTCGCAGGCTCATCATGTCCACGTTCGGGACGACGCCGTGGGGAGTGGCCCCCACGACCTGGTGGCCGGCTTCCGTGAGCGCCTTGTAAGGGGCCGCGAACTCCTCGGGCCAGTAACCGGTGGCATGTCTGGTGCCGTCCTTGAGCGTCCAGTACGTGGATCCGGTCATCACGAACAGTAGTTTCGCCATTACGGAAGCGCCTCCTCATCCTCGCCCGATGCGACGGGAGGTCGTGACCTCCGTCAGCCTATGCCGGGATCCGATCAGGCACATGCGGGGCGGCTGCCGTTCAACGCCCGCCGGACATCGATGCCGCAGTGGCCCTCGGCTGTCGGATCAGACGCCGGAGGCAGGGCGGGTGGGCTTCGAGGGCCCCTCGGGTGTCAGGCCTTCGCCGAGTGCGGCGATCGCGGCGGGTCCGTGGCCGGCGGCGAGCAGTGGGGTGCGGACGTCGAGGTCGAGGTCGGGGAGGTGGCCGAGCAGTACGTCGGCCGGTCCCTCGATCCGCAGTCGGCCGAGCCCGGCCGGCAGCAACAGGCTCTCGGCCCGGGCCAGTCGCTCGCGTCCGCCCGGGTGGCCACGGTGACGGGCGGCCCCGCATTGCCGAGGACCAGCCCGGTGGCGAACGCGTGCACCAGGGGCCGCGACGATGCCGATCCGCCATCGCTCCAGGGCATAGGGGCCGGCGCAGAGCACGGTGCGCTCCACGCCGTCGTCGACCGGCACGCTCAGACCGGACTGGAAGTCGGGCGCGGCTCGGGCCGCCACTCGTCCAGGAGCCGCTCCAGGTTGGTGTGCCGCTCCTGGTCCGTGATCGGCGAGCCGTCCTCGATCCGGTGGCGCATGGCGTGCTGCTGGATGCCGGAGGTCTGCTCGATCTCGTGGACGAGGGTGCCGGGGCCGAAGCTGTGCAGGGTCCCGCCGGGGACGTAGAGGGTCTGCCCGGCGCGCACCGGCAGGCGGCGCAGGACCGCGTCGAAGTCATGCGCCGCAGGGGCCCGGTGGAGCCGGTCGCGGTCGACGACGGGCTCGACGCCGACCAGGGCGGTGGCGTCGGGGGCTGCTTCCCAGGAGATAGCCGACCTGCACGCGGCGGGAGCCGTCCGATGACCGGCACCGGGGCGGTGGGTGTGCGTCACGAGGAGTGCAACGACGTCCGCCGTCACGGCGCAGCCGGCGCTCGGGCCGACGGCGCGATCAGTGTCCGGCGCGACGGCGCGGTCGCCACCGTGCGCGTGGGCACCGGACGCCGGGCCAACGCCCTCGCCATCCGCGACTGGCGCGCTCTGGCCGCCGTCTTCGAAGCCCTTGGTCAAGACCCGTCGCTCGGCGCCGTCGTCGTCTCCGGGCGCGGCTCGGCCACCTTCAGCGCCGGGTCCGACATGCGCGAATGGCTCTCGGCCAGGCCTGCCGAGATCGACGCGAGCTTCGCGGCCATGTAGAGCGCGCTGCGCGCCGTCGAACGCCTCCCCGTCCCCGTCGTCGCCCAGGTCCGCGGCTCGGCCGTCGGTGCCGGCTGCCAGCTGGCCTGTGCCTGCGATCTGCGGATCGTCGCCGACGACTCCCGGACCGGGATGCCCATCGCCCGCTGGGGCATCCTCGTGCCCCCCGCCTTCGCCGCCCGCATCGCGCTGCTCACGGGCCCCGCAACCGCCGGCGACCTGCTGCTGACCGGACGGCTGGTGGACGGCGCGGAGGCTGTCCGGCTCGGCCTCGCCACCGTGAGCGTCCCGGCCGCCGAACTCGACACCGCCACCGCGGACCTGGTCGCCTCGATCACCACGCACCCGCCGGCCGCCGTCCGAGCCGCCAAGCGCGCCGTGGACACCGTCATCGCCCCCACCCGCGACCACCTGCACGGGCTCCCCGCCGGTCCGGCCGCCGACTACGACAGCATGCGGCTCAGCCTCGGCTCCTTCCTCACCGGCGTCACCAGCACTGGCTGATCCGTCCCGAACAGCACACTCCCGCACCACCGTCCCCGCCGTCACACCCCATCGTCACCCTCCCCAGAGCCGAATCGAGGTCCCCGTGACGATCCATGAACGCACCAGCGCGTCGACCACCGCCCCCCAGCGGCGTGAACGCCTCTCCAAAGCCCAACGCCACGCCTTCTGGGGCTCGTTCGGCGGCTGGGCCATGGACGGGTTCAACTGGACCATCTTCGGACTGGTCCTCGCCCCCACCATGGACACCCTGCTGCCCCGTGCGGGCATCGACCCCACCCCCGAGAACATCGGCTGGTACGGCCAGATCAGCGCCGCGCTCTTCCTTCTCGGCTGGGGCTGCTCGGCGATCTGGGGCCCGATCGCCGACCGCTTCGGCCGCAAGCCCGCGATGATGGCCTCCATCCTGATGTACGCGGTCTTCACCGCACTGGCCGGCATCGCCTCCAACCTCTGGGAATGGAACGCCTACCGTTTCCTCGCCGCCGTCGGCGTCGGCGGCGAGTGGGCGATGGCCGGCACCCTGCTCGCCGAGGTGATGCCGGAACGCGTACGGGAACGCTTCGGCGGGCTGATGCACTCCGCCGCCTACTTCGGCGTGCTCGCCGTCTCCGCCGTCTACCTCCTGGCCGGAGCGGAACTCGGCTGGCGCGGCATGTTCCTCCTCGGCGGCATCCCGGCTCTCGCCGTGTTCCTCATCCGTCGCACCACCCCCGAACCGGGACGCTGGCAGGAGAACGCCGACGACCGGCGTCGACGCTCCTTCTGGCAGCCGGTCGTCGAGGTGCTCACACCCCCGTACCGCGCCCGCACCATCGGCAACCTGCTGCTCCTCGTGGTGTGCGTGATCGGCCTGTGGGCCGGTTCGACGTATGTCCCCACCGCCATGAACAACCTGTCCGCCTACGCCGGTTACGGCCACACCACCGCCGTCCGCCTGGCCGGCATCTCCTCCATGACGGTCGCCGCCTTCACGATCCTCGGCTGCTTCGCCGTGCCCCGCCTGGCGGGACGGCTCGGCTGGCGCGGCGCGCTGGCCGTCCTGTTCGCGCTCATGCTCGTCGGAACGGTCGGCGCCTACGCCGTCGCCTACCCGCTGCACTCCATCGGGCTGACCTTCGTCTTCCTGCCGGTCCTCGGCCTCGGCGGAGCGAGCTTCGCGGTGTTCACCATCTGGCTGCCCGAGCAGTACCCCACTCGGATGCGCGCCACCGCCTTCGCCCTCACCACCACCTTCTCGCGCTGGGTGGCCGCGGCCTGCACCTTCCTCATCGGCTACGGCATCCACGCCACCGGCTCCCTCTCCGTCCCGCTCAGCCTCACCGCCGTCGTCTTCGCCGTCGGCACGCTCCTCGTCCGGCTCGCCCCCGAAACCCGCGACCAGGCGCTCCCCGCCTGACGACCGGCTCGGCGAACTGAGCCGACAGCGCGTCCAGGGCCGGTTCGGTCACCCGGGCCGGCCTCGGGCGTCGTCGCCACAGAGGTCGAACCGGGTTTGCCTGCGACGAGTTCGGGGCCGACCCGGCGCCGAAGCGGCATGACACCCCGTCAGCCGCACATCCCGTTCCGGTGCTAACGCTCGAGGAACGTGCCCAGTACCGAGACGAGTTCGGCCGGCGCGTCCAGCGCGATGAGGTGGGCGGCGGTGGGGAACTCGACCAGGGTGGCATCGGGTATCTCAGCGGCGTACCGGCGGGCGATGTCCTGGAAGTCGGCGACATCGAGCTTGCCGATCCCGACCAGTGTGGGGACCGAGATGCCGGCGATGTCGCCGGTCGCGCCGCCCTGGGAGTGCTCTCCCACGACCTCTTGGTTCACCAGCGACGTTCGCATCGGGCCCCGGAGTCGGTCGGCGAGTCCCACAGCGACGTCCTCCCACTGCCGAGCCGGCCCGCGCAGCCACATGTCCAAGTTGATACGGACGGCGGCGTCCAGGTCGCCCGAAGCCAGCGCCGCCGTTTCCGCCTCGTCGTACGTGATCATTTCCGAAGACCAGTGGTATCCCCGCCATGGCGGGGCGAGCACTGCCAGGGAGTGCACTCGGCCGGGGTGGGTGAGCGCGAAGTCCAGGGCAACGCGGCCGCCCCAAGAGGCGCCGACGAGCCGGACACGCTCGTGGCCGAGGTGGTCCAGGAGACGGCGCAGATCGTCGGTCTCGCTGAACGGGCCGGTCGGGGGTGCGGACTCACCGAAGCCACGCAGGTCGTACCGGATGACGGTGTGCCGTTCTGCCAGGTCGGGCGCGACGGCGTCCCACATACGGTGGTCTGCGACGCCTGCGTGCACGAGTACGACGGGAGGTCCGTCGCCGTCGACGACGTAGGACAGGTGACCGAGATCATCGGTGAGAGTCAGCATCCGCAGATAGTCGCAGTACAACAGGCCACGTGCCACCCGATAAGGGAAGCCTCCGCTCTCGCTGCCATGTCGACTCACTCGGCTCGTGGTCGGAGCCACGGCCCTCGACCCCGACCGGCCGCTTCGGCCACAGCACTAGCCTGCTCCGCATGCCCGACAACACCACGCAAGCGCAACGTGACGACAGGCCCGAGGACTCCCGGCGGGTGCGCCTGAGCCGGACCTTCGACGAGGACGCGGAGTTGTACGACCGGGCCAGGCCCGGATATCCGCCGGAGCTGTACGACGACCTCGCGGACCTCGCGGGTGCCCGACCCGGCAGCCGCGTCCTGGAGGTGGGCTGCGGCACCGGCCAGGCGACGGTGCCTCTGGCCGAACGGGGCTGCCGGATCACGGCCGTCGAGGCGGGACCGCACATGGCCGCGGTCGCCCGCCGCAACCTGGCCGGGACCCCGGCGGTGGAGGTGGTGACGGCGGACTTCGAGAGCTGGCCGCTGCCCGAGGAGCCGTTCGACGCGGTCGTCTCGGCGACGGCGTTCCACTGGATCGACCCGGCGGTGCGGACGGCCCAGGCCGCCGACGCCCTGCGTCCCGGCGGGGCGCTCGCCGTGGTGCGCAGCCAGCATGTGAGGGGCGGCACCGAGGAGTTCTTCATCGAGGTCCAGCGCTGCTACGAGCGCTTCGACCCGGACACGCCGCCCGGGCTGCGGCCTCCCGCGGCCGCCGACATCGACGGCTCGGACCACGCGGAGGAGGTTGCGCGAAGCGGTCGGTTCGGCCCCACGGTCTTCCGCCGCTACGAACGGGATCTCACGTACACCACGTCGGACTATCTGGACCTGCTGCGAACCTACTCCGGCCACCGGGCTCTTCCGGAAGCCGCCAGGAACGGGCTGCTGGAGTGCATCGCGGGCCTGATCGACGGGCGGTTCGGCGGCCGGGTGACCAAGCGTTACCTCATCGAGTCGGGGGTGTCGCACAGGCGGTGACGCCGGGTTGTCCTCGGCGTTGTCCGCCTGGTACGACCACTGCACGGAGAACGGGTTCCCGCGGCCGCGGTGCCTGCCAGACCCGTCCGGCGGGCACCGCACCCCCTCCGCCGGTTCAGGCCGCTACAGCGGCGGGCTCGTCCGTGTCGGACAGCCGGTCCATGAGCGTGGCCCGGGCCCGCGCCACCCGTGAGCGAACCGTGCCCACCGGGCAGTGGCTCACCTCGGCGGCCTCCGCGTACGGTAGACCGAGCAGCTGGGTGAGGATGAACGCCTCCCGGCGCTCGTCCGGCAGCGAAGAGAGCAGGTCCAGCAGGACGATCCCGTCGTCGAAGCCGGGCAGCCCCTGCGGCTGGGCCAGTTCGACGGCCAGCCGCCAGTCCGCCGTATCGGACAGGCGAGGCCGGGCGGCGGCGTACCGATGACTGTCGATCACCGCGCGGCGGGCGATGGAGAGCAGCCACGCACGGGCCGACGACCGCCCTTCGAAGCGGTGCAGACTGCCGAGGGCCCGCAGGAACGTGTCCTGTGCCAGGTCCTCGACCGCCTGCGGATCGCCGCACAGGTGGGCGACGTAGCGCAGGACGTCGCGGTGCAGGGCGCGCACGAAGCGCTCTACGGCGGCCGTGTCGCCGCCCCTGGCGGCCAGGGCCCACGCGGTCGTCGACGCGTCGTCCGATACCGATGAGTCACCTTCGTCCGGCGAAGTGGGCAGGGCAGGAGTAATCACCTGGAGTCCTTCTCGGGTCATCCGGGGTCCGGACCGCGGACACGCGAGAGTGCGGCGGCCCGGCGAGTTCCGGCGATTCCGGCGAGTGGGGAGACGGCCCTACGGCGCCTTGGCGTTTTGACGCTTGGGCGCTACGGCGCTACGGCGCATTGGCGCTACGGCGTTTTGGCGCCACAGCGCTTGGGCGCCTGCGCGGGCGTACGGCCGTGACCCGAGGCGCGTACGGCGGCCTCGGGAAACCAACTGTCCTCAGGCGACAGCCGTCCCCACAGGGGGACCTCGATGGGTGATCGCATGGACGAGAAGGAGGAGGCGCGGCGCCCGGTGCGAGCGACGGCGACGCACCCGGGTGCGCGGGCGATCCGGGGTGAGGGGCAGGGCGAGCAGCAGCCGCAGCGGCGCGGCCAGCCGTCCGGCGACGGCCCGCAGGATGCGGAACGCGGCCTTCTCCCCACACGCCAGCCAGAATCCGCACAGCAGCGCGGCGAGCAGGTGGGCGGCCAGCATGCCCAGGGACGAGGTGCCGCCCAAGGAGTGGCCCAGGTGAGCCATGGGGCTCATCCCCATGGCCCGCATGTCCATGGAGTCCATGGGCATCGAGCCCATGTCCATGGACCCCATGTGGTCCCCCATGGAAGCCCGGGAACCCATGTCCGCAGGCGCCGTACTTCCGAACGCCGGTCCCGCACCCGCCGACTGGGCGAGCGAGAACGCGGAGTGCAGCATGGCCTGGGCGGCGACCACGACGGCCACGATCAGGGGCAGCCCGCGCTCGCGGCCCGCCAGGCACCAGCCGACGGCGCCGAGCACGACAGCACCCGCGGCCAGCGCCCACGCGGGCACGTGGCTGCCGGACATCGTGACGTGCCCAAGGGCGGCGAGCAGCACGCAGACGGCCGCGAACACCGCGGCCCGTGTCGCGCGAGCACACCACCCGACCGTCATGGCGCCTCATCCTCGCATCCGGACATGGTTCGTCAGGCGTGGGTACGGAAACCGCCCCGGCTCCCCACTCAAGCAGAAGCGCGTGATCCAGGACACAGTGCGGGGCCGGGAACTGGCTTACGAGTCGGACGCGGACACCGTTCGGTTCCTGGCCCGCTCGACGGAATCGAGGCACCAGCCGGAGCACAAGAGCACACCTGCGGTCTCCGCGCTCCCGCACGTACCTGGGGCGTGCGTCCCCGCCGTCCGTGCCGGGTATCCCCTGGACAATCCCCCCGCGACGGCCGGTCCCGGGCACCCGGATGCCGAGGCGCCGCAACCCCACACCCACAGAAGGTGGAACAGCATGTCCGAGATCAACGGCCTGGAACCCGTGGCGACGTTCTGCGGGAACTGCAACTGCGGCTGTCCCCAACTGTTCGTCGACCCGAACGCCTCGGCCGACCGCCGGATCGTCCTGACAGACGACTTCGGCCAACGCGTCCAGATGAGCGCCGACCAATTCTCCTCGCTCATCGACGAGGCCAAGGCGGGCAAGCTGGACGGCATCGCCCTGCCCTGACCACCGCCCCTGCCGCGCACCGCAGTCGCCAAGCACCGCAACGATCGCTTCGGGTCGGCTCCCCTGCCTGCTCAGGAGGAGCCGCCCGTCGCCGGCCTCCGCGGGTGAACCTGTCATGTCCCCGGTCACCTGTCCGGCCTGCTCGGCGGCAGGACACGGCCGCAGCTCCGCCCCTGCGTACCCTGTTCCCCGTGTCAGCCTCCCGTCTGCGGCGCGTCGCCGTCCTGGTGCTCGAGGGCGCGAAGCCGCTCGACGTCGGCATCCCCGCACAGGTGTTCACGACCCGGGCCAGCATGCCGTACGAGGTGCGGGTGTGCGGCGCGGCACCAGGTCTCGTGACCGGCGGGGACGGCCTGTCGTACCACGTCGCGCACGGCCTCGACGCACTGGCGTGGGCCGACATCGTCTTCATCCCCGGTTACCGGTTCCCGGACCGCGACGACCCGCCGCAGGCCGTCGTCGACGCGCTGATCGCCGCCCACGCTCGGGGCACGCGGCTCGCCGCCATCTCGACGGGCGCCTTCGCGCTCGCCGCCACGGGCCTGCTCGACGGCAAGCGTGCCACGACCCACTGGCACTACACGCGTGCGTTCGCGGCGAAGCATCCGCTCGTCCAGGTCGACGAGAACGTCCTGTTCGTCGACGAGGGCAGCGTGCTGACATCGGCCGGCGCCGCCTCGGGCATCGACCTGTGCCTGCACATTCTGCGCGGCGACCTCGGGGTGGCCGCCTCCAACCACGCGGCCCGGCGCCTGGTCGCCGCCCCCTACCGCAGCGGCGGTCAGGCGCAGTACGTGCCGCGCAGCGTGCCCGAGCCGCTCGGCGAGCGGTTCGCCGCCACCCGGGAGTGGGCGCTGCACCGGCTCGACGAGCCCCTCACCCTTCACGTGCTCGCCCGGCATGCGGCGGTGTCGCCGCGCACGTTCTCGCGGCGCTTCGTCGAAGACACCGGGTACACGCCGATGCAGTGGGTCATGCGCGCCCGCATCGACCTGGCCCGCGAGCTGCTCGAGCGTTCGGAGCGGAGCGTCGAGCAGATCGCCGCCGACGTCGGTCTCGGCACCGGTGCCAATCTGCGGCTGCACTTCCGGCGCATCCTCGGCACCACGCCGAGCGAATACCGGCGCACCTTCGCCCGGGGCGAGTAGCCCGCCGTGGGTGGCGCGATCCTTGCGGACCATGGCGATCTGGCCGCTGTCCCGGAGGGCTGCCACACCGGAACCTGGTGGCAGACCGAAGGGACACTTTCATGACTCGGATCGCCATCAACGGATTCGGCCGCATCGGACGCAACGTGCTGCGCGCCCTGCTCGAACGCGACAGCGACCTAGAGGTGGTCGCCGTCAACGACCTCACGGAACCCGCCACGCTCGCGCGGCTGCTCGCCTACGACACGACGGCCGGCCGGCTCGGTCGCCCGGTGACCGTCGACGGGGACGCTCTCGTCGTCGACGGCCGTCGCCTCACGGTGCTGGCCGAGCGGGAACCGGCGCAGCTGCCGTGGGCGGAGCTGGGCGTCGACATCGTGCTCGAGGCGACCGGTCGCTTCACCTCGGCCAAGGCCGCCCGCGCGCACTTGGATGCGGGCGCGAAGAAGGTGCTTGTCAGTGCGCCGTCGGACGGCGCCGATGTCACCCTGGCGTTCGGGGTCAACACCGACGCCTACGACCCGGCCGTACACACGATCGTCTCGAACGCCTCCTGCACGACCAACGCGCTCGCACCGCTCGCCGCGGTGCTGGACGAGCTCGCCGGCATCGAGCACGGCTTCATGACGACGGTGCACGCCTATACACAGGAACAGAACCTCCAGGACGGCCCGCACCGCGACGCCCGCCGCGCCCGCGCCGCGGCTGTCAACATCGTGCCGACCACGACGGGCGCCGCCAAGGCGATCGGCCTGGTGCTGCCGAACCTCGACGGCAAGCTGTCCGGCGACTCGATCCGGGTGCCGGTCCCCGTCGGCTCGATCGTCGAACTCAACACGACCGTGGCCCGCGACGTGACGCGCGACGACGTGCTGACGGCGTACCGCACCGCGGCCGAGGGGCCGCTCGCCGGGATCCTCGAGTACTCGGAGGACCCGCTCGTGTCCTCCGACATCACGGGCAATCCGGCCTCGTCGATCTTCGACTCGGCTCTCACTCGCGTCGACGGCCGCCATGTCAAGGTGGTCGCCTGGTACGACAACGAGTGGGGCTTCTCCAACCGCGTGATCGACACGCTCGAGCTCCTCGCCACCCGCTGACCGGTATGCCCGCGCTGAACCGTCCGGTCAGGCCGGGTCCGCGCCGCCGTCGATGTGTGTGAGGGCGCAGGTCCGGTGCCAGGCGGCCCCTGGCACCGGACCTGCGGTGTTCCAGGGGCCGTTCGTCAAGCGGGGATTCCGCAGTGCGCGTGTCTCAACTGGTGGTGAGCATGCCTTCGCGCAGCCGGGCGAGCGTGCGGGACAGCAGGCGGGAGACGTGCATCTGGGAGACGCCGAGGCGTTCGCCGATCTGCGCCTGCGTGAGTTCCTCGACGAACCGCAGGTGAATGATCTGCCGGTCCCGCTCGCCGAGTTCGGCGATCATGGGGGCCAACGCCTGGAAGTCCTCCACCAGTTCGAGCGCCTGGTCGTCGGCGCCGATGAAGTCCGCGAGCGCGGTCTCACCGTCCTCGCTGTTGTTGATGGCGGCGTCCAGCGAGGAGGAGTTGTAGCCGTTGGCCGCCAGACGGGCCTCGATGACCTCCTCCTCGGACAGGCACATCAGCTCCGACAGCTCCTTGACCGTCGGAGCGCGGCCCAGGCGGCTGCGGAGCTCCTCGGTGGCCCGTGCGAGCTGGACCCGGGCCTCCTGCAGGCGCCGCGGCACGTGCACCGCCCAGGAGGTGTCACGGAAGAACCGCTTGATCTCACCCACGATGTAGGGAATGGCGAAGGAGGTGAACTCCACCTCCCGCGAGAGTTCGAACCGGTCGATCGCCTTGATCAGCCCGATCATGCCGACCTGGACGATGTCCTCCATCTCCTCCGGCCCCCGGCTGCGGAACCGGGCCGCCGCGAAGCGGACGAGGGACATGTTCATCTCGATCAGCGTGTTGCGCGCGTACTGGTACTCGGGCGTACCCTCCTCCAGCACTGCCAACTGGTCAAAGAACAGC
This sequence comes from Streptomyces cynarae, assembly GCF_025642135.1. Lineage (NCBI taxonomy): Bacteria > Bacillati > Actinomycetota > Actinomycetes > Kitasatosporales > Streptomycetaceae > Streptomyces > Streptomyces cynarae. Next base: position 777,584 of record NZ_CP106793.1, read on the forward strand.
TTCGACAACGCACGGGCGTCCTTGGGTGCGACCCCGGACGGGTCGGCGAGCTGCGGCAGTCCGGCTATGTGCGCGTCCATCGTCGCCGTGGTCGCTGCCGTCACGTGATTCCCTCCCGGATCCGAGCAGGCCTCCCTGCCTGCACAAGCTGACGAGGCCTCGTGTACCCCGGCATCCGCTGCACATGCCTACGTTCTCGGGCGCACGTCTCCCCACCGCGGCTTCCCGGCTGGGGGCGGCGGGGCGGTCCGGTCTTCGGGACCGCGGGGGCGGGTCTCGTACTGAGGCGAAGACAGCGTGGGGGCCGCTGCAACGTGGCGGCCCCCACTGGCTGGCCCGTTCTCCGGGGATCGCCGCAAGCGTCGCGCGTGCGGCGCATCCTGACGCGCCGCTCGGGCTACCCGGAGCGGCGCCGGGCTCCAGCGCGCCGCTTCAGCGCGCGGCGTTCGCTTTCGCTGGTACCGCCCCACACACCGATGGTCTGATCGGTCTCGAGCGCCCACTGCAGGCACTCCTCCTGAACGGGGCAGCCTCGGCAGACCGCCTTGGCCTGCTGAGTCTGCAGCAGCGCCGGACCGGTGGTGCCGATCGGGAAGAAGAGGTCGGGGTCCTCTTCTCGGCACGCGGCGTGGTCTCGCCAGTTGTCCATGAAAAGTCACCTGCGATCGAAAGTCGTCCGTGCCTTGGGAAACGTGTACTTCGTGTACGCGCTTCGGGTCACCTGCCGACGTACGGATGAAACCGGGCGAAAAGCCGTGCACGTGGAGCTTCGCGGAATCCTCACAACTGCCCGCCCGGACAAGCCGACGTCGAACCGACCGGGCGTCACCCGACACCTGTCGCACCCGACTTGCTATGACGGCTGTCATAGAGCATCCTCACTATGACGACTGTCATGGTCAATGCCATGAGCACCGGTGCGCCGGGGTGCCGGGAGGCCGGCCGGTGGTCGGCCTCCCTGCGTCCGCGGTGGCGGTCACCACCGAGAACGGCCGGAAAGGAGACACTCGGTGATTCTCGACAGCCGCCCTGTGCCCGTCGTACTCGCTCCCCTGGCCGGCGGTCCGTCCACCCCCGAGCTCACGGCCGCGGTGTCCGAGGCGGGTGCGCTGGGGTTTCTCGCCGGCGGCTATCTGAGCGCCACCTCCCTGGCCGAGCGGCTGACCGTGACGCGCCGACTCACCAGCGAACCCTTCGGGGTCAACCTCTTCGTGCCCGGCGAGCCGGCCCGGCAGGAGGAGGTGGCGCGATATGCCGCATCGCTCGCCGACACGGCCCGCCACGCCGGTGTCGAGCTCGGCGATCCCGTGTTCGAGGACGACGACTGGGCAGCGAAACTCGCTGTCCTGCTCGACGAACCCGTCCCCGTGGTGTCGTTCACCTTCGGCTGCCCCGGCGCGGCGACCGTGGCCGACCTGCACGGCGTGGGCAGCGAGGTGTGGGTGACGGTCGGCTCTGCCGAGGAGGCCACCGAAGCCGCCACGGCGGGCGCCGACGTGCTCGTGGCACAGGGCAGCGAGGCGGGCGGCCACCGGGGCGGATCCCACGACGACACCGGCACCGGCCTGCTCAGCCTGCTGCAGCTTCTGGTGGCACACACCGACCTGCCCCTCGTCGCCACCGGCGGCATCGCCACCGGCGCGGCGGCGGCCGCCGTACTCGCCGCGGGCGCCAGAGCCGCGGCGCTGGGCACCGCCTTCCTGTGCTGTCCCGAGGCCGGCACGGCCCAAGTGCACCGTCACGCCCTGCAGCGGCCCGGCGCCACGGCCGTCACCCGGGCCTTCACCGGTCGTGCGGCACGCGGCATCCGCAACCAGTTCCTGGACAGGCACACCGCGGAAGCTCCCGCCGCCTATCCCGAGGTGCACCACCTGACCGCTCCGCTGCGTCAGGCGGGCCGCGCCCGCGGCGAGGCGGACCTGGTCAACCTCTGGGCGGGGCAGACGTATCCCTTGGTGCGCGACCTGCCGGCCGCCGAACTGGTCCGCCGTATCGACACCGAGACCAGAACCGCACTGCACGCGGCGCTGTCCGCCGTGAACCGCTCCGGCCCCCCGACCGCGCAACCGTAGGACTCAGCGGCGGCCCGCCTCCCGTACGCGTGCCCTCACTCCACGCCCCGGAAGGTGTTGCGATACGCGCGTGGCGACACGCCGAGGGACTCGCGGAAGTGCTGCCGCATCGCGGTCCCCGTTCCGAACCCGGTCCTGGCCGCGACGCGGTCGACCGGCTCGTCGGTGCGCTCCAGCAGCCGGCGTGCGTACTGCAACCGCTGCTGGGTGAGCCACTGCATCGGGGTGACGCCGGTCTCCTGCCGGAACTTCCGGGTCAGCGTGCGCACGCTCATCGCCGCCCGGCAGGCCAGGTCCTCCAGGGTGAGCGGTTCGTCCAGGTGCCGCAGCGCGTAGGCCCGAGCCGCGGCGGTCGAGGTGTCCCCCGGCTCAGGGACGGGCCGCTCGATGTACTGCGCCTGTCCGCCGTCGCGATGCGGCGGTACCACCGTGCGCCGGGCGACGGCGTTGGCGATGTCGGCGCCGTGGTCGCCACGGATCATGTGCAGACACAGGTCGATTCCGGCGGCCACGCCGGCGGAGGTCAGTACGCCGCGGTCATCCGTGTAGAGCACGTGGGGATCGACGTCGATCTCCGGGTACAGCGCGGCCAGTTCGGCGCACGACTTCCAGTGCGTCGTCGCCCGCCGTCCCGCCAGCAGCCCCGCCGCCGCCAGCACGAACGACCCGGTGCAGATGGACGCCAGCCGGGCCGTCGCGGGTATGTGCTCCAGAGCCCCGCGCACGTCGTCGCTCAACCGCCCGCGGAGCTGGGGCTCGTAGTCCTCCACAGCGGCCGGCACGATCACAGTGCCGGCGTCCTCAAGCGCCTCGGGCCCGCAGGGCACGTTGACGGTGAAGTCGGCATCCGTTGGGATCTCGCCGGGCGACGGGGCGCAGGTCACAACGGAGTACAGCGGCCGTCCCCGGTCGTCCTCGGCCGTCCCGAACAGACGGTGCACGATGCCCAGTTCCATCGGCAACAAGCCCGGGCGCACCAGTACCACCACCCGGTGCGCCGCCCCACCTGTGACAGTCATGGCCGGATTCTTTCACTACCGGTCCATCTGGCCAGTGGTTTCGGTGCGCGGGCCCCACCAAGCATGGACCGCATGCGAGACACGAGCGGCAATCCCCGAAACCCCTCGGCCCACCGTGCCTGGTGGGTCGCCACCGTCACCGGAGCAGCCATCGTCGTGGCCGGCGCGTTCTCCACCATGCCCGGCATCCTGCAGGAGCCCCTGCACGACGAGTTCGCCTGGTCGCGCGGATCCATCGGCCTCGCCGCCTCGGTCAACATGGTCCTCTACGGACTCACGGCCCCCTATGCGGCGGCCCTGATGGACCGTTTCGGCGTGCGCCGGGTCGTCGTCGCCGCGCTCGCCGCCGTCGCCGCGGGCGCCCTGCTCACCACCGCGATGAAGGCCGCGTGGCAGTTCACGCTCTGCTGGGGGTTCCTCGTCGGCCTGGGCACCGGTTCGCTGTCGATGACGCTCGGCACCACCGTGACGAACCGCTGGTTCGCCCGTCACCGGGGCTTGGTCACCGGAGTCCTCTCCTCGGGCAGCGTCCTCGGGCAGATGGTCTTCCTGCCCGCTCTGTCATGGACCATCGACCACCACGGCCGGCGCCCCGCCCTCGTCACCCTCGCCCTGGCTGCCCTCGCCGTCACTCCCCTGGTGTACCTGGTGGTGCGCGACCACCCCGCCGACCTCGGCCAACGCCCCTACGGCAGCGGGAGGTCCGTGCAGCGTCCGACCCCGGCGCCCGGTGCCGCGCGCCGCACCCTGACGGCTCTGCGCAGCGCCTCGCGGAGCATCCCCTTCTGGTTGCTCGCGGCGGCGTTCGCCATCTGCGGGGCGTCCACCAACGGCATCATGTGGACCCACTTCGCGCCGGCCGCCCACGACCACGGGATGCCGGTCACCACCGCCTCGACGCTCCTGGCGTTCATCGGCGTCTTCAACGTGATGGGCACCGTCGTCTCCGGCTGGCTCACCGACCGCAGCGACGCGCGCCGACTCCTCGCCACCTGCTTCTTCCTGCGCGGCCTGCTCCTGGTGAGCCTGCCGCTGATCATGACGGCCACGGTCGACCCGCCGATGATGGCCTTCGTCGTCCTCTTCGGCCTGCTCGATCTGGCGACGGTCCCCCCGGTCATCGCCCTGTGCCGCGCCTTCTACGGCGACGACAGTGCCATCGTCTTCGGCTGGGTCAACGCCGCCCACCAGGTCGGCGCGGCGTCGGCCTCCTTCCTCGGCGGGGCGGCCCGCGACGCGTTCGGCAGTTACGACCCCGTCTGGCTGAGCCTGGGCGCCGCCTGCGCGGCCGCCGCGCTGCTGTCCCTGGTCATCCGCGCGAGCACGCCGGAACGCCCCGGTCTGCCGCAGGAACAGGCCGGTGCCGGCGCCGTCACCGACCCATGAGTGGACCGAACGCCCCCGTTCGCCGTCGTGGCAGCGCACTGACAGCAGAAGCCGGCGTGTCGTCGCCGGGTCAGGCGAAGCGGGCGATGGCGGTCAAGATGGGTCGCAGCTTCCGTACGGCGGGCAGCCGTCGCAGCACAGGCGCCACGAGGCCGTAGTAGCCGCCGCGGCCACGCCGCAAGGGCAGTTCCCGCACGTCGGCGACGCCCGGGTGGACGGTGTGCCTACGAGCGGGCGAAGGCGGGGTGCCCTAGCCGGCGTTCTCCCTCTGGCGCCGGAAGGGCGTGGACCGGCTCGCGACGGTGGTGCCGCGGGCCGCGGCGCGGGCCGGGCCGTCGGGGACCGTGAAGGCGAAGACCGCGGTCACCGCCGCGATCGCGGCCAGGGCCAGGTAGGCGTGCTGGTAGGCCGTGACGGGCGGGTCCGCCGCGGCCGCCGAGGGGGTGCTCATGACCAGGGCCATGGTCACCACCGCCGGTGCGAGGGCGCCCCCGGTCTGGCGGACGACGGTGTTCAGCGTGGACGCCTGGGCCAGGTCCGGTCGCGCGACGGTCGCCAGTGAGGCCACCGTGGTCGGCATGAAGACGCCGCCCATGGCGAGGCCGAGCAGGAACATGTAGCCGCGGAAGGTCCACAGGCCGGTGTGCTCGTCGCAGGTGGCGAAGAGCAGCAGGACCGCGCTGACACCGGCCAGGCCGCAGCCGACGATGACCCGGGGGCCGGTCCTCGCGTAGAGGACCCCGACGACCTGAACGGTCAGCAGGACGCCGAAGGCCTCGGGGAAGGTGCTGGTGCCGGACTCCAGGGCGGTGCGGCCCTGTCCCTGTTGGAGAAACAGCGGGCCCAGGTACATGGCGCCCAGGATCGGCACCAGACCGACCAGATTGATGAGGTTGGTGTCCCTGAAGAGCCGGTCCCCGAAGAGGCGGAGCTTCAACAGGGGCTCGGCGGTACGAAGTTCGAAGGCGATGGTGGCGGCGAGCAGGACCGCGCCGAGTATCAGGGCGGTGACCACACCGGCCGAGGACCAGCCGCGGTTGGGGCCTTCGCTGACACCGAACATGACGGCGCCCAGGGCCGCCGCGCTCAGCAACAGTCCGAGCAGGTCGAAGCGGCCGGGCCGGGGGCCGCGGTGCCCCGACAGGAACAGCACCCCGAACAGTACGGCCGGCAGGCCCACCGGCAGGTTGACGTAGAAGACCCAGCGCCAGGACAGGTGGTCCACCAGCAGGCCGCCGAGTACGGGGGCGGCAGCCGGGGCGATCTGCTGGGGGATGATCATGTATCGGGAGATCCGCACCTGCTCCGAGGAGTTGAAGGTGGAGAAGAGCAAGGAGGCCGAGGCGGGGAAGAGGACTCCGGCGGACAGTCCCTGGAGCGCGCGGAAGGCGACCAGTTGGCCGAGGCCGGCGGCCGCGCCGCACAGCAGTGAGGAGCCGAGGAAGCCGGACAGTGCGGTGAGCAGGACGCGTTTGGCGCCGAACCGTTCGACCAGCCAGGCCGAGGCCGGGATGGCCATGGCCAGGCAGACCGGATAGGCCACGACCACTCCGTCCAGGGCGGCGGTGGTCAGCCGGAACTGCCGGGCGATCGACGGGAGCGCCACCGTGGTGATGGCTCCGTCGACGATCGCGATGAACGTCACGCAGACGCACATGACGGGGACGACCAGGCGCTGGTTGGGACGGAGGGAGGGGTGGGGCAGGACGGGGCGACGGCGGAGCGGAAGCACATACTGAGCATACTCACTATGTGGGTGCTCATAGAATCGATTATCGCGACGGAACGGGGAAACGACATGGCAGTACAGGGCAGCAGCGACATCCTGGTCGACGAGCTCTACGAGACGACGCACCAACTGCGCCGCTTCGTGGAGTCCCGGCTGCGGGCGGGCGGCGCCTCGGTCGCCCGGCTCCGCGCACTGCGGATGCTCGCGCGGGCGCAGCAGCCTCTGCGGATGCGCGACCTGAGCGAGATGACGGGGGTCGCGGCACGGACCACGACCAGCATCGTCGACAGTCTGGAGCGCGACGGGCTGGTGGAGCGGGTGCGCCATCCGGAGGACCGCCGGGCCTTCCTGCTCCGCCTCACCGACAAGGGCCGGCGGTGTCACCGCGAAGCGGAGGAGGTGGACCGCCTCGCGCTGGCCGAAGCCACGGCCGACCTGAGCGCGGAGGACCGCGCCGAACTGCGGGCCCTGCTCGCACGGATCCGCGAGGCCACGGCCTGACAGCAGTTCGGCGGTCCCTGCCGCGCGGTGACACGGACCCCGGCGTCAGTGCGCGGGATCGTGGTCGTGCGGCTCGTACCCGGGGATCGTTCCGTCCGCCTTCTTCACCAGGAACAGCCCCACCATCCCCATGTCGGAGTGGCTCTGCACATGGCAGTGGTACATCCACGCGCCCGCTCCCACGCCCTCCCCCGCGACGACCTGGAAGCCGAAGGAGTCGGCCGGACCGACGATCTTGTTGTCGACGACCTGGCTCGGGTCGTCCGGCCCGGTGAGCAAGCCCGTGCGGTTGTCCGCCCAGCGATGACCGTGCAGGTGGAAGGTGTGGTAGTACTCGCCGTGCGTGATCATGACGAACTCCACCCGGTCGCCCACGGTGGCCTCGAAGTCGGGCCCGGAGTGCGGCTGCCGGTTGTTGATCGTCATGTCGTTGAAGACGATGGTGTACGTCCGGTCCGGCAGCACGTCTCCCCTGCGCCGGACGATCACCGGTCCGTAGAGGCCCTTGCGGATGCCGCCGGTGCCGTGTTCGGTGCCGACGACATGGTCGTGGTAGTGCCAATAGCCCGCGCTGCCCGACCGCCAGGTGCCGTCCTTGCGGCGGCCTGGTGCATGGGTGCGCCAGGTGTAGGTGCGGGTGCCGCCCGGTTCGACGTCGCTCCTGCTCAGCTTCGTTCCGTCGCTGGAGAACTCGTAGTTGAGGCCGTGGACGTGCAGACTGGCCGGTACGTCCATGGTGTTCTCGAACTCGATGTGCAGTGTGTCGCCCTCGTTGAGCTCGATCAGCGGGCCGGGAATCGTCGCCTTGCCCTTCTCCAAGCCATAGCCCATCTGCCCGTCGGCGAGCTTCTCGGCGTAGAGCTTGATGTGTTTCACCTCGCCCCCGGCCGGAGCCGTCCGGGCCGGGACGTCCGCCGCGGCGGACTGCGGCAGCAGGGACAACGATGTCGCGACGGCCGCGCCGCCCAGCAGCGCCCGCCGGTTGAAGCCGCGTCTGTCCATGCCGAACTCCCCACGTTGGTATGGAATGTGCGAAGACGTAGCTGTGATGAACCTGTGCGACGGTACCGGGCACGGCCCCGTTTATCCACAGTCAGGACAAAGTTCGATGCATCGCGGTCATACCTATTGGCGAACCACGCAAAGACGTCTAGCTTCCTTGGCGCTGTTGCTGCGACCGAGGAGGGATGGGTGACCACGTGCGCTTCACATCGCATCAAAGGCCCGGACTCTTACGCGGGTTGAGCACGAAGAGGACCACGAGCCGCCTCTGGGCGGGCTCCCTGACGGCCGGCGTCCTCGCCGCCGGCCTGCTGACGGCCCCCGCCGCCGACGCGCGTCCGGCCCCGGAGCCACACCTGACAACGATGTCGATCAAGTCGCCGCCGGGCGGCGCCAACGTGAGGGTGCTGCTCTTCCACGGATCCGCCGCGGCCGGGGACGAGTCCCCGGTCGTGAACGCCGGGATCGAGGCCATCGAACAGATCGGGCTGTCCGGCCCGGCGAACCAACGCTTCAAGGTCGAGGCCACGGACGACGCCGCGGTGTTCACCCAGGCGACCAGGCTGGGCCGTTACAACGCGATCGTGTTCCTGACCGGCGGCGGTGACGTCCTCGACCCCGAGCAGGAGGCCGGTCTCGAGGCGTACATGGAGGCCGGGGGCGGCTTCGTCGGCATCCACGACGCGGCCCGCGCGGAGCCGTACTCGGACTGGTTCACCGGTCTCATAGGTGCCCGCCCGGCCGCCGCCGGCCCGGCGAACGTCCAGCGGGCGACCGTCGAGGTCGGTGACCGGCGGCATCCGGCCGGCAAGGACCTGCCGCCCGAGTGGAAGCGGCCCGACCAGTGGCCGAACTGGGTGAAGAGCCCGTCCGGCGAGGTGCACACCGTGGCACGGGTGCGGGAGTCGACCTACCAGCCGGGGGCGAGCCGCAACGGCTGGGACCATCCGATCAGCTGGTGCCGGGACTACGACGGCGGACGCTCGTTCTACACCGGCATGGGCGGCACGGTGTCGTCCTACGACGAGACCGACTTCCGCACCCATCTGCGCGGCGCGCTGCTGTGGACGACCCGCCTGGTACAGGCCGACTGCAAGGCGACCATCACCGCGAACTACAAGGCGGAGCGCCTCACCCAGCCCAACCAGCCCGGGCAGAACGACCAGATCGGCGAGCCGCACGGCCTGGTCACCGCACCCGACGGCCGTGTGTTCTACATCGGCCGGGGAGGTGCCGACGCCTCCCGGCCCGTGATCACCGACTGGAACAACCCCGACGTCGGCAAGGGAAAGGGGCAGGTCCACATCTACGACCCGAAGACCGGAAAGGTCACGCTCGCGGGTGAGTTGACGGTCTTCGGCAACAAGGGCGGCGGCGACGAGCTGACCAAGGTCGAGGAGGGCCTGCTCGGCATCGAGCTCGACCCGAAGTTCGAGCAGAACGGCTGGGTGTATCTGCACTACACACCCCACTCGCGGATCAACCGCGACACGCACATGGCCGAGCGGCGCGTCTCCCGCTTCACACTGGATCCCGCCACCGACAAACTCGACCTGGGCAGCGAGAAGGTGCTGCTCAAGTGGCCGGTACAGATCCACAGTTGCTGCCACGCGGGCGGCGGGATGGCCTGGGACTCCAAGGGCAACCTGTACATCGCCACGGGAGACAACAACTCCAGCGGATTCAGCGGCGGTTACTCGGGCAACAACCCCCAGCCCGCCTACAAGGGAGTCTCCTTCGCGGACGCACGCCGTACCGCCGGCAACACCAACAACCTCAACGGCAAGATCCTGCGCATCCACCCGGAGTCCGACGGGACGTACACGATTCCCGAGGGGAACCTCTTCACCGGCGAGGAGACCGACGAGGGCGGCGGCAAGACGCGCGGCGAGATCTATGTGATGGGCGTGCGGAACCCGGCGCGCATCTTTGTCGACAAGTCGACCGACATCCTCTACGCGGGCTGGGTCGGTCCGGACGCCGGCCAGCCGTCGCCGACCTGGGGGCCGGCCAAGTACGACACGTTCGCGGTGATCACCAAGGCGGGCAACCGGGGCTGGCCGTACTGCATGGGCGACAAACAGCCCTACCGGGACCGCAACCTGCCCGATCCTTCGCAGCCGCTGGGCTGGTACGACTGCGACCACCCGAAGAACGAGTCCCCGAACAACGACGGCCTGGTCAATCTGCCACCCGTCACCGGCAACAACATCTGGTACTCACCGCAGGGCGGTGCACCGGACTACCCGCGCGACGCGAACGGCGTCCCCTCCTACAAGCAGGAGGAGGCCACCTACCGGCTGCCCTGGCTCAAGGGCGGTGGCCAGGCGGCGATGAACGGACCGGTGTACCGGTACGACGCGACGAACGCGAGCGAGAAGAAGTGGCCCGCGTACTGGGACGGCAAGTGGTTCGTCGGTGACTTCTACGACGCCGACCAGCCCCGCAACGCGGTGCTCATGGATCCGAGGACACAGGGGGACGGCGGTCTGCCCGTGCACTCGGAGTCGCTGAAGAAGATCGTGCCGACCGGCAACGACGGCATCAAGAACCTCATGGACTGGAAGTTCGGTCCGGACGGCGCGCTGTACGTCCTCGACTACGGCCGCGGCTTCTTCACCTCGGACTCCAAGTCGGCACTGTGGCGGATCACCTACACCGGCGGCGGACCGACGCCTGCCGCCGACCAGTTGGCGAGGAGGACCGAGTGACACGGCAGTCGAGACTCTGGGCCGCGCTGCTGGCCGCACTGCTCACGATGCTCGGCCTGCAGACGACGTCCGCAGCCGGGCAGACGGCCGGACGGTCCGAGGCCCGGGCCGCCGAGCAGGTGCTGACCTGGACGGCCGGCGACGACATCACGAAGTACGCCTCGGCGCCCACGACGGCGCAGGCAGGACCGGCGACGATCGTCTTCGAGAACAGTGCGGCGACCGGGAACACCACCGGCATGCCGCACACGCTGACGTTCGTGACCAACGACCCCGAGTACAACAGCGACGTCCAGCTCAACATCCTGGCCAACCCGAACGACGACATGGGCGGCCGCCACACGGCGCAGGTCACGCTCACACCCGGCCGGTACTTCTACCACTGCACGATCCCCGGCCACGGACAGATGCAGGGTGTCCTGGTGGTCACCGAGGGCGGAGGCGCGGACACGACACCGCCCGAGACCTCCGCGCAGGTGACCGGCACGCGCAACGCTCAGGGCGAGTACGTCGGCTCGGCGACAGTCGCGATCGGCGCCACCGACGAGGGCAGCGGCGTCGACCGGATCGAGTACGCGATCGGGGACGCGGGCGCCTGGCAGCCGTACACCGCTCCGGTCGTCGTCGACCAGGTCGGCGGCCACAAGGTCCGCCACCGTGCCCTGGACAAGGCGGGCAACATCTCGGCGGAGAAGAGCGTCGAATTCTCCGTCGTCGCGCCGCCTTCCGACGACACGGCGCCTCCGGAGACCTCGGCCACGGTCAGCGGCGAGCGGAACGCCGACGGGGCGTACATCGACATGGCCACCGTCACCGTCACCGCCTCGGACACCGGCTCCGGGGTCGACGCGATCGAGTACGCCGTCGCCTCGGGCGCCTGGCAGCCGTACACCGGTCCCGTGATGGTGCACCAGCTCGGCACCCACACCGTGCGCTACCGCGCCACCGACAAGGCGGGCAACGTCTCCGCCGAGAAGAGCGTGGAGTTCACGGTCGTCGCGGCGCCGCCGCAGGACACCACCCCTCCGGTGACCGGCGTGACCGTCGAGGGCACGAAGAACTCCGACGGAGCCTATGTCGGCAGCGCCAAGGTGACGGTGAGCGCGACGGACGCGGGCGGCTCGGGCGTGGCGAGCGTGGAGTACTCGCTCGACGGCGGGCCCTACCTCGCGTACACCGCGCCCGTGGTGGTCGACCGCGTGGGCGCGCACACCATCGCCTACCGGGCGAGCGACAAGGCGGGCAACACCTCCGAACCGCGGACGGTGAGCCTCACCGTCGTGGCCGGAGGCGGGGTTCCCGCACCCGACTGCCCCGAGTACGACGACCGGTTGACGGTGATCGTCGGCACGGTCGACTCGGGCGTGCCGAACCGGGTCACGAACAACCGGTGCCGGATCAACGAGCTGATCGAGGACGAGAAGGAGTGGACGTCCCACACGCTGTTCCTGAAGCACGTGAGGACCGTCCTGGACGGGCTCCTCGACGAAGGCGTCATCGACAAGCGCGAGTACAACGCGATCCAGCGGGCCGCCCGTCAGTCCGGCATCGGCACGCCGGGGCAGACGGAGGGCTACCGCAAGATCTTCGACGGCACCGCGGAGTCCTTCGCCAAGTGGGAGCAGGTGGGCGGCGGTTCGTTCGCCCTCAACGCCGACGGGTCGATCACCAGCGGCACCGGCGAATCGGGCCTCGGCATGCTCTGGTTCCCGCAGCGCAAGTACGGCGACTTCTCGCTGAAGCTCCAGTGGCGTGACGACGCTCCCGGCACTGGGAACGCCAACTCCGGGGTGTTCGTCCGCTTCCCGTGGGTGCACGACCACCCGGAGGAGCCACGGCCCGAGTGGGTCGCCATCAAGTACGGGCACGAGGTGCAGGTGCTCGACTCGCCCACCGGCGACATGTACAAGACGGGCTCGATCTACGGCTTCGACCGGGTGGGGCTCGCCGGGGCCGGCGTCACGCAGAAGGGCACCTGGAACGACTACGAGATCCGCGTGGTCGACCAGCACTATTCGGTCTACCGCAACGGGGTGCTGATCAACGAGTTCGACAACACCGGCGGCCAGGCCTTCTACCCGCCGCGCTCGGACGATCCGGGCACGGACGGGCGGCGGTTCGCCTCCGGCTACATCGGACTGCAGGTGCACAGCACGACGGATGTGATCTCCTACCGGGACATCCGCGTCAAGGAGCTGTAGGCGGCTCCCCGCACACCCGGTTCGGCTGTACCCGCCCGGGGCCTCACGGCATCACCGGATGCACGGGCGGGTACGGCAGGCGTGCGTGCGGCCGCATGCGCTTCAGCCGGCGGACGACGACGGGAACTGCACGGCGAGCAGGGCCCTGTCGTCGGGCATCTCCGTGTCGGGCTGCTGGTGGAGCATCAGGGAACAGATGCCCTCGGCGTCGAGACCCGCGGTCGAGCGGGCTGTCTGAAGGAGCTGAGCCAGGCCGACGTCCAGGCTCTGGCCGCGCCGCTCGATGAGACCGTCGGTGTAGAACACGAGGGTGGTGCCTGTCGGGACGGTTGTCTCCGCCTGCGGGTAGTCGGTGAACGGGACAGGGCCGAGCGGTGGGGCGAGCGCGCCCTCGAGGTACCGGCTCGATCCGTCGGCGTGGATGAGCAGGGGCGGAGGGTGGCCGGCCCGGGAGTAACGCAGGGTGCGGGTGCGGCGGTCGTAGGCGGCGTAGCAGGCCGTGGCCATCAGGCCGTGGTGGTAGGTGCCCAGGAAGTCGTTGAGCTCCGCCAGGACCGCGGGCGGACGGGTGCCGCTGCGCCGGGCGATGCTGCGCAGCACGGTGGTGGTCTGGGCCATGGCGGTGGCCTCGGCGATGCCGTGGCCTGCGATGTCGCCGATGGTGAGGCCCACGGTTTCGCCGTCGAGGATGTGGACGTCGTACCAGTCGCCGCCGACGTCGACGAGCTGGGTGCCGGGGGCGTATCCGCCGGCGATGTCCAGGCCCTCGACGGATGGCAGGTTGGGCAGCAGGCTGCGCTGGAGGCGTTCGGCGAGCCGGTGTTCGTGCTCGAAGAGTCCCGCCCTGCGCACCGCCTGGGCGATCTGCTGGCCGATGGCGACGGTGTGCTCGGCGTCCTGCTCGGCGCCCGGAGCGTAGTGGATGACCAGGGTGCCGAGGGTGACACCCTCGGTCTCAAGCGGCAGACGCTGCTCGGCCTCGTACGCGGGCGCGGAGACCGGTGCCGTGTGCAGCCGGTCGAGATCCACCCAGGGGGCCGTGGTCACGGGCAGTGTGTCGGCCGGGCCGAGGGACGGCACGATGCGCCGCGGGTGCAGCTCGAGCGTCACGTCCGCGGCGTCGAGGGCCTGGGGTGCGCACTTGTACACGGCGTCGCAGACGTCCGTGAGGGTGGCGGCGGCCGCCAAGGCCGCCGTGAGCCGGTACAGGCGCTGCATCCGCGCGCGGGCCCGTTGCTCGGCGCGCAGCAGCTGGTCCCGCTGCTGGGCGATGGCGTGCCGGTAGGCCATCTGCTGGTTCAGCAGGCTGACGCGCTGGCTGAGCGCCACGAAGCGGTCGCTGACGTCGAGCCGGGACAGGTGCAGTTGGACGGCCGGCTCGGGACCTTTCCACCAGGTGGCCCGGCCTCCGTGGCAACGCAGGCGCACCGGGACCCCGGCACTGTCGCGCACGGTCATGACGCCCGGCAGCGGGGATCCGCTGCGCGCCCACTGTGCCATCCGCCGGAACAGGTCGGCGGGGTCCAGCACCAGGTCCGCGAGTTCCGCTTCGGGACGGAGCGTGTCCACCGTACGGGTCGTGGCCGGATTGGCGGCCACCACTCGACCGGAGGCGGTGCAGACCACGACGGCGTGCGGAAGAACCCTGGACATGGCCTGGAACATCGCCAGGTTCATCTCAGCCACGCGTTCCGGTCCCTGCGTCGACCGCCTCCTCTTCGACGGACGCAGCGTCGCCGAAGTACTCGCGGCCCGGTTCCACGCCCAGGTCGAGTTCGGGTTCGAGGTGCACCACGACGCGGCAGCCGGTGGCGCCGCGGGCGATGGTCTCCTCCAGTTCGACGCGTGCGTATCCGAGGTTCTGCGCGGCGATGGTGCCGAAGACGTTGGACGTCATCATGCACATCGACTCCCGCCCGAGCACCTTCTCCGCGAACGGGCAGCTGCGGCTGCCCAGGACGATCCGGTGCTCGTCCTGGGAGATGAGATAGAAGTCGCCCTCGATGCGCTGTTTGAGGTCGACCAGCACGTCGGCGACCTGTTCGCGGGTCAGCTGCGGCAGGCCGATGGCCTCGGTGTAGGCCTCGTTGATCTGCAGTCCCACCGACTGGCCGACCAGGCTGATGTAGCCGGAGGCCTCCTCCAGTCCGACCACGGACTCCAGAGACGTCGCCAGCTCGCGGACCAGTCCCCGCATGAACACGTCCCGGTCCAGATCCACACGGGCATCCTTGGCCAGGTTCACGACGGCCCCTCCTTATCGCGGAGTACCGTGCGCACGGCCGGCGCGGATGTCGACTGACAGGCCCATCTGTCATCACACGGTCTGTTCGTGAGCATAGCGCCCCGATCACCGACGCACGATCCCCCGATTCCGGGCCCCGCCGTGTACCGGCGTTGACACCGGTACGGCGCGGCAGCCTGCGCCCGGACCGGTCGCAGAAGCCGCCGGATGTCGCCGCGGACCTGCTAGAAGCCGCCGGCCGCCGCGTGCGGGGCGTCCACGACGTGGCGGGCCCCGGGCTCCCGCCATCGCGCGCGGTGGGGTGGGCAGGGGCCGGGGAGTTGCCGGGATCGCGGCAGCCGTGCGGGCCGGCGTTCCCCTATGCCGCCGGCACGCACGGACTCTGGTGGGCCACTCGCGATCGACCCCATGAGGCGGATCAGGCACCCCCCGGTCGCCTGATCCCCTCCGCCGCACCGCCCGGTGCCCGTGGGCCTGAGTGCGTCCGGGAACGTCGATGTCGCTTGCGTTGGAGTGTGGATCAGCGAGGGGGCGCACCGGTATGGGTAGAACTGCGTACGACGAACGGTCGGATGAGCGGAGAGGTCACATGGCACAGAGGCTGGACGCGGCCTACGAACGCATGCTGTCGGTGGCCACGGCGGCGCTCCACGAACGCGAACCCGCACGGCTGTGGCCCCTGATGGCCGCCACGCTGCCTGATGTGTGCGGCGGCGAGGTCCTGATCTACAAGCTGGACGACTGGAGCGAGAGCGCGGGCACGGTCGGTGCGGCGCCCGAGGCGGCGTCGGCGTTGGACGTGCTCGACGACGAGGCCCTGGGGCTTCTGCGCACCGGGTTCCCGTTCGCGGGGCATTACGCGAACGATCGCGACCGAGCGCCGGTCACAGCCGGCCGGGTGCTCGGAGCCGCCTGGTCCGCGAGCGCGACCGCCCGTCTGGTCGACGATGCGCTGGACATGGACCACGTGCTGGCGATCCCGCTGCCCGAGGCGACCACTCCCGTCACCGGGTGTCTCGTCTACCGCGCGGGAACGGACTTCACCGACGACCAGCTCCGCTTCGCCCACCAGGTGCAGCCCCTGCTGGCGGCCGTCGACCAGCAGCGGCAACTCCTGGAAAGCTGGCAGCGACTCGTCGCGCCGGGCGCTGCGCAGGACGTGGCCGCGGACTGTGATCTCACTCCCCGGGAGACAGCCGTCCTGCTGCTGCTCACCGAGGCGCTGACCGCCGCCGCCATCGGCCGCCGCCTCGGCATATCCGACCGGACGGTGCACAAGCACATCCAGAACGTCTACCGCAAACTGGGCACCCGGGACCGCATCAGCACCGTGCTCCGCGCCCAGCAACTCGGCCTCGTCCCCGCCCCGAACCCGCCCCACCGCCGGCGCGGCTAGGGTCTTTCGTTGGGATCAGGCCGGATCAGGGAGCGGGGTCTGGTGCCGTGCATCGCAAGGCGGAGGAGGGCGCCATGGCGGAGCCATGGCAACCGACGACAACGCGGCGAGGTGCGGCACCAGGTCCCGCGAGCCCGGCATGATCCAAACGAGAGGCCCTAGGCCGCCGAGCCCGGCAACTCCTTCTTGATGCCGGCCCGGGTCCGGCGGTGTGTAGCCGGGCCCGGGTTCCGGTGAGGCGATCCGTGGAGTCGACGGCGGGCGCGGGTCCCCGGAGGGCCGGCCTCTTCGGGCATCCCCCGCGCACCTCGCCCCGCCGGCCGTCGGCCGTCAGCCCTGTCCCGTCGGCAGCAGTCGGGCGATGGCCGGTTCCAGTCGGGGCAACGCCCGTTGGCCCATCAGCGCCAGAGCGATCGCCGCGGCGACGCCTGCCCAGGCGAACGGTCCGAGCGGAGTACAGCCGAACAGACGGCTGACGCCCGGCGTCTGGATGAGGGCGACGAGTGCGACGGCCGAGCCGAGGGCCGTGACGCGGACCAGCGGGCTGTCGCGGCGGTCGGCCAGGGTCTGGGCGAGCTGGGTGCCGACCACCCCGCACAGGGCCATCGTGCCGGCGCGGCGAGCGCTGCCCAAGGTGAAGCGGCCGATCAGCCAGGCCGCCACCGCACCCAGGCACGTGGTCAGCGCGCGATGGCGGATCTGCCGGATCAGGGGCGCCCCGAGGGCCCGTGGCACCCCGTCCACGGACGCGGCGCCTTCCCCCTGCCCGTCGGGCTCCTGCCGCTGCGGGGTCACCGCCACCGCCATGGCCGGGAACAGGTCCGTGAACAGGTTCACCAGCAGCATCTGACGCGTACTCAGCGGTGCGGTCCCCGACAGCAGGGTGCCGATGACGCCGAAGCCGATCTCGCCGGCGTTCCCGCCGATCAGGATGGCGACGGCGTCGGCGACGCTGCGCCACAGGGCGCGGCCCTCGCGGACCGCCTCGACCAGGACGGTCAGATCGTCGTCGGTGAGCACCAGGTCGGCGGCGTTGCGGGCGGCGGCCGATCCGCGGGCGCTGATGCCCACGCCGACGTCGGCGGCGCGGATCGCCGCGGCGTCGTTGGCGCCGTCGCCCACCATCCCGACCACCCGGCCGGCGTCCCGCAGGGCCTCGACGACCTGGAGCTTCTGCTCCGGCGCGACCCTGGCCACGACGCCCGCGTCGGCCAGCATCCGGACCCTCACCGACCTGTCCACGGCGGCCAGTTCGTCCCCGGTGACCACGACCGTGTCCTCGGGCCAGCCCAGTTCGGTCGCGATCGCCCGGGCGGTCTGCGGATGGTCACCGGTCAGCATGACCGGCCGTACGCCGGCGTCCCGCAGACCGCGTACCAGGGCCGTGGACGTCTCGCGCGGCGCGTCGGAGAGCGCCAGCAGACCGGCGAACTCCAGCCGGTCCAGCGGTCGTTCGATGACGTCGGACTCCTTCTCGCCCTCGCCCAGGGTGCGCCTGGCCACCGCCAGGACACGCAGGCCCTCGCCGGCGAGCGTCCGGGCCGTGGCGGACGCGTGGTCCGGCAGTGCGGAGCAGGCGGGCAGGACGGTCTCCGGGGCGCCCTTGACCACGAGCGTGCGCGAGCCGTCCGCGGCGCGGCCGACCGCCGCGGCATATCCGCGGGCCGCCTCGAACGGCAGGCCCTCGGCCTGCTCCCACTGCGGGTCGGCATCCGCCGCGTCCAGGACGGCGGCGTCGGTGGCGTGCACCGGACGCTCGGAGCCGCCGTTCAGGCGGGGGCAGGCACGCGCCGCGTCCCGTACGACGCCCGCGACCGCCGCCTCCGCCACCCCGTGGACCGTCCCGTCGGCGTCGGCGACACGGGTCAGGCGCAGCCGGTTCTGCGTGAGGGTTCCGGTCTTGTCGAAGCAGACCGTGTCCATCCGGCCCAGGGCCTCCAGCGTGCGCGGGGTGCGCACCAGGACGCCGCGGTGGCCGAGCCGTCGGGCGGCAGCGAGCTGCGCGACCGTGGCCACCAGGGGCAGACCCTCGGGCACGGCGGCCACGGCGACGGCCACGCCGCCACTGACCGCCTCCCGGACGGGCGTGCCGCGCAGCAGCGCCAGTCCGGTCACCGCCGCTCCGCCGCCCAGGGTGAGCGGGAGTGCCTTGCGGGTGAGTTCCTGCAGCCTGGCCTGCACCCCGGCGGAGGGCGGGGTGCGCGCGGCGAGCGTCACGGCGCGGGCCGCCTCGGTGCTCTCGCCGGTCTGCACCACGACGGCCCGCGCGTGTCCGGCCACCACGGTGGTGCCCTCGAAGACCATGCAACTGCGGTCGGCGACAGGGGCGCCCGGGGTCGGATCGACCTGCTTGACGACCGGCAGGGACTCCCCGGTCAGCGCGGACTCGTCGACCTCGAGGCCGTCCTCCCGGAGCAGGCGGGCGTCGGCGGGCACGACGTCGTCCGCCTTGAGCTCGATCACGTCGCCGGGCATGAGCCGGGCGGCGTCCACCGTCCGCGCGGGTTCGGCCGCGTCCTTGTGCGCGGGTGCGACGCGTGCCTTCTGCTTCTGCTCGGCGAGCAGGCCGGACAGCGCCCGTTCGGCGCGCAGCCGCTGGATGCCGCCGACCAGCGCGTTCAGGTCCAGCGCGCCGACGACGAGCGCCGCGTCGACGACGGAGCCGAGGATCGCGGAGGCGGCGGAGCCGACCGCCAGGACCGGCGTGAGCGGATCGTCGAGTTCGCCGCGCACCGCCCGGGCGAGCTGGAAGGTCCAGCGCGCCGGGGCCAGGGCGGGCGACCGTCCGGCGGTGCGCGTCGCCTTGCGCAGCCGGGCCGTGACGTGGTCGACCGGGTCCGGTTCGCGGGCCCGTTCGGTTGCCAGCCGGGCCTGTGCCTCGTGAGGCGGCAGTTCGTGCCAGGGCACGCGCGGGCGGGGTGCGGCGCGCGGGCCGCCGCGACGCCCAGCGCCGCCCGCGCCCCGGACGCCAGGGCCGTCGCCGCGCTCACGTCGACCGGGACGTGCCGCAGGCCGGGCAGCAGACCGCGCCGCCCCCGGCCGCCCTTGGACTCGCCTACGGCCACCAGCAGACCGGAGAGCGCGGCACCGGAGCGGGCCAGGGTCTGCGCGCGGCGGCCGACGGCGCGGGACGCGGGGACCGCGACCAGCAGCCGCCGCACGTCGGCCAGGCCGTGCACGGCCAGGACGTCCGCTCCCCATACGACGGCGGCGTCCCGGTCGGTGAGGGCGACGGCGACGTCGCCGGCGAGCAGCCCGGCCAGGACGGTGCGTTCGTCGGCCGAGTCCAGCCGGGCGACCGTGACGACGCCGCCGGAGTCGCCGCGCAGCCCGTGCACCACGTCGTCCAGGGGACGCCGTGCGTCCACGACCTGGTCGGCGAGGCCGGTGAACTCCTCCAGTGCGGGGTCGTCCACCATCACGACGCGCAGCCCGGCCCGGCGCGCCGCGTCCAGTACCGCCTCCGCCCAGGGGTCCGCCTCGCCGCTCTCGGTGCGCAGCGCGCTCGGGTGCAGCACCACCGTGCCGGCCGTCTCGAGTTGCCGCAGCCGCTGCGGGTCGCGCACCAGCACGCCTTCCCGTGACAGCGCGCCGCTCAGGACGGCTTGGAAGGCGGCGGGTCCGTAGCGCGCGGCCTTCGGCGATCCGGCCAGCACCGCCTCGGCGGCCTCGTTGAGATCGCGCTTGACGAGCAGCGTCACCGCGGCTCCGACCAGGCTGCCGGTGGAGGCGCGGGAGGCGTACTCCTGGGCGGCGCCGTGCGCAGCGGCGGGCGCGGAGCCTCGCTCGGGGGCACGCTGACCCGCTCGGGCGTGCACAGCTCGTCGTGGACCGCGTCGAAGGCGGCGGCGCGTGCCACCGTCTCCGCCAACTGGCACGACCGCAGCGCTCCGTCCAGCACCAGGGACGTGGGTGTCTGGCCGGCTCCGTGTGCGGCCGCGTTCGCCCAGGCCAGCGCCAGGTCCATCCCGGTGCGGCCGAGCCGGGCCCGCAGCAGGTCGCGGAAGCGCGGGTTCTCCCGCAGCAGTGTCACGGCCGCGGTCACCAGGCGCGGCGACGGCGGCAGGTGCAGCGACGACCCGATCACCGCGGCCGCGGTGCCGCCACGTCGGCCGCCAGCGCGGCCGCGGCGGCCCGTACCCCTGCGGGCCCGGCCGGATGCGGGAACTCCTCCGGCAGGTCGTCCGCCCGGACGAGGCCGTGGCGTTCCGCGAGGCCGGTCGCGTCCTCCACCACACGGTCGGTGACCGCCTCCTCGGTCGCGGCGACCACCAGGCGGGCCAACCCACCGTCCCAGTATGCGAAGGCCACGTCCGGGTGATCCGCCAGCGCCGCGGCCACCCGGCGCGCCCTCGTGGCGATTCCGTCCGCCCGCCGCTCCTCCCCTGGAACCGCCTGCCGCAACGCGAGATGCGCCCGTGTGCCGGACCGCCACGGGCGGGGGCGGCCCGGCAGCGCGTGCCGGACGACGCATGCGACACGGACCGCGGCGTCCGCGCCCCGCACCCCCGCCCGTGCCGTCTGGGCCACGGTGCCCGCGGCCGCGCCCACCGCGGTCGGGGCCGACCGTTCGAACAGGTGGACCGCCGCCGGCACGATACGTCCGGCGGTGGCGGAAGACCTCGTCAGCAGCGTAAGGACCATGACGCGCCCTCAGCCGGTGGTACGGCCGCGGCGCGTGCCGGAGCCGGCGCGTCCGGAGGATGCCGAAGGGTTCTTCGAGGGCGCGGGCTCGAGCGCCTTGGACGTGGGTTTCTTCGCCCGGGACGTCCTTGGCCGGGTTGCGGTGGAGGTGGTCCCCTCGCTCTCGGACACCTGGCCCGGGCCCTGCCCGGATGCCTTCGGCCGGGGCTGCGTGAGCCAGGCCACCGCCGCGCCGGTGACGGCGACGGGCCACTCGACCAGGCCCACGGCGCCGGGCACTCCGGCCCCGGCGTAGACCGCCGGGTGCCGCCCCCGCGGCGACACGGCGCCCACCTTCTCGAGTGTTCCCTCGGCCGCCCTGCCCACCATCCCGGCGCCGGGAAGCCGGCCCAGGACCGAGGCCGCGTCGCGCACCGGCCGGGCAACGGCCCTCAGCGGCGTCGGCAGGGACGACGACTTCTGCTCCGCCATGACTCACCTCATCCGTGGTGACATCGCCTTCTTGCGGGGCCCGGGTTCCCGCGTCGACGCCCGCCATCCCCAGGTCTTGGTCATGGGTGAGGTGCGCAGCAGCGCGGGAACGGGCTGGGTGAGCGGCAGCGGGGCGGCAGGTCAGGTGATGTGCCGCAGCAGCGCGGCGACGGCGGGAGGCGTCTGTCCCTGCGGCTGGACGACTCTCACCGTCCACGCCGGTGCCTGTCCGGCGAACGGGCGTACCGGCAGATCGGGGAATCGGGAGGCGAGCGACGGGGGCATGATGCACACGCCCAAGCCGTGCCGGACCAGGTCGGTCGCCGCCAGCACGTCGTTCACCTCGAAGGTGGTGGCGCGTTCGAGCGAGGCCGACCGGAAGGCCTTGTCGACCTCGTGCCGGATCGCCCAGCCCGGGGGGAAGTCCACCAGCGGCAGGCGGGCCGCTTCGGACAGGGTCACCGGCCGCAGGACCGGCGGGGCCCCGGTCGCCGGCCCTGTCACCAGGACCATGTCCTCCTGGGCCAGCAACCGGGTTGTGAGGCCCCGCAACTGCGGTGCGTCGAGGGCGACGACGGCCAGGTCCACGCTGCCGTCGCGCAGCGTCTGCGGGATGTCGCCGACGGGTGCCTGACGCAGCCTGACCGTCACCGCGGGGTACTCGCGGTGGAAGTCGGCCAGTGCCTGGGCAAGACCGGTGAACAAGCCCTGCATCACACCGACGGTGATCTCGCCGCGCAGTGCGTCCTTGAAGGGGTCGACGGCCGTACGGGCCTGTTGGGCGGCCTGCAGGGTGGCTCGGGCGGCCGGCAGGAAGGCCTCTCCGGCGGGGGTCAGCGACACCCGGTGGGTGGTGCGGTGGAACAGCGGTGTCCCCAGCTCGCGCTCCAGGGACTGCACCGTGGTGGACACCGCGGACTGCACCACGTGCAACCGCCGTGCCGCCGCGCTGAACCCGCCTTCTTCGGCGACCGCGACAGCGACCTCCATCTGCCGAAGATCCATGGCCGCCTCCTCCCGTATCAACCCGCTCGGTCCCTCGTTCGCTCAGCCCTCGGGGACAACCGTCATGTCAGGCACCGTGCCGCGCGGGTCACCATCATCGGAGCACCGTATCGGCCGCCGAACGGCTGCCGCCCGGGCCGCGGCCGGGATGCCGGTCCGGTACGGCTTCCCCCCGTACCGCTGCGGTGTGACGCAGGGTCAGTTCCGATGCTCGGTGAGCCTCGTCGGTCTCAGTGAGACTCGTGGGCGTACTTCCCGGTGGCGAGATAGATGCGGGTGGTCGTGCCGGCCGGGCCGGTGTGCAGGCGGACCAGGTCGGCGAGGATGTTCACCAGCAGCAGGCCCCGGCCGCCGGGCCGGGCACCGGGCGGAGGGATGCGTCCGGCCAGCGGATCGGTGTGCACCCCGGCGTCGTCGACCTCGCACACCAACTGCCGGGCCTCCGCCCACAGGCGCAGGGTGCCCCGGCCACCGCCGTGCACCACGCTGTTCGTGGTCAGCTCGGCCACCATCAGCTCCAGGTCCGCCATCCGGTCCTTCGCCAGTCCCAGCAGTGCCGCCCGCTCGGTGGCGAAGCGGCGGGCTACGGGCAGTGCGGCGGCGTCGAAGGGGAACTCGACGGCGCCGAACGGCGCGGGAGGCAGGGGCTGGTTGTACCGGCTGACGACCTGCTCGGGCGCGTAGGCGCCGCTGGCGCGCTCCTGGCCGCGTTCGATGACCGTCGGGTGGGTGGCGTGCGCGTCGGCGAGCACCGCGGAATCCAGCCGGGAGGTGTCGTACGGGCACAGGATGCTCACGGCCCGGCCCCGGAAGGCCGCGTTGATCAGGGCCTCGTGCTGCACACACGCGGGGTACTCCGTCGCGGTGCGTCCGGCCCAGATGGGCTCTCCGATGATCCGTACCCGGCCCGTGGGGTGGGCGTCCGCGAAGCCGCGCAGCACCCGGGGGATGATCCGCCCCGGATTGCGCCCGGCCTCGGTCATGTCCAGGAACTGCACGGCCTCGGCCTGTTCGCCGAGAGCGTCCCGCAGCAGACGCAGATTGTCGCCCGGCACGGCCACTGCCACCGGCTCCCCGGCGGCCAGCCCTTCCTGCACGAACGACACGGTGCCGGCCAGGTACTCGTCGCGGCCGGAGTAGAACAGGGCGGGATGCCAGAACCGGTCGTCCACCGTCGTACCAGTCATGACTGCGCCACCTCGATCACCGACAGCTCGGGCCAGAACAACTCCAGCGTTCGACTCAGGCTCGCCGGGGGCTGCCACAGCACGATGCGCCGCCCCTCGCCCAGAGCCCGGGCCGCCGCCGCGAGCGTGGCAGCGCCGCGGACGTCGATGAAGGTGACCGCGGACAGCTCCAGATGGCACACCGGCTCGTCCCCGTCCACGAGTTCCTCCAGCAGTCGCTCCCACACCGGCTGCGTCGCCAGGCTGATTTCACCCACCGCCCGCATCCCGGCCCGGTCCCGTAGCGGGCCGCCCTTCAACGCGGCCGTCGGCAAGGGCTGGGGGGCCGCCCGCCGCGTGCCTTGTGGTGTGTCCATCTCTCCACCTCGTGCGGCTGCTCCGGAACCCAGCCAGTATGGCCTACGGCCGAGCGAGGCCACGCGGCGGCACCTCACGGGCGGGCACACGGCACGGGCCGGAACAGTCACGGCGGCGCTTGTCATGGCCGGTCTCCGGGCCGGGCACGTCGTCGACCGGGGCACCGGGAGCGGCTGTCACCGCTGCCTCCCGGCCGATGGCGGGCGCCGGTCAGCCGAGTGCCCGGTGGGCGACCGTGCCGACCGCCCCGGCCGGCGGGCCGTTGGTCACGGACCGCACACCAAGTACCGCCCCGTGGTCCGAGCGAGGTGGTGAGCGGACAGACCCTTCGAGTTCCCCGGGGACGGCACACAAACGCCGCCGCTCGAGTGACGGCTGATCGGGTGCCGTCCGTGGGCGGGGGTCCGCGCGCCGCCGGGGGCATCAGCGCCGGTACGAGGCCCGTGCCGTACGACCGGGCCCCCCGAGCACGGGTGCGGCCGCCTCTCAACAGGGACGAACGTCGCCGACGGCAGCGCAGCGGGGCCCGGTGCGCGGTGGTAAGCGGAATGCATGAGACCCTCGCGTATCGCCGCCCGTCTGTGCTCACTTCTCACCGCCGTCTGCAGCCTGACCGCGACTCCCACGGCACACGCCGCACCTCGGGAGTACGCCACCGGGTACGTCGCCCTCGGCGACTCCTACTCCGCCGGTGTCGGCGCCGGCAGCTATCTCGCCTCCAGCACCGACTGTCTGCGCAGCAGCCACTCCTTCCCCGCGCTGTGGGCCGCGGCCCACGCCCCGTCCAGCTTCGACTTCACCGCCTGCAACGGCGCCCGCGCCCTCGACGTGCTGAGCCGCCAGCTCGGGTCGCTCAACGCCCGCACCGGGCTGGTCAGCATCACCGTCGGCGGCAGTGACGCCGGCTTCGGCCATGTGATGACGACCTGTGTGCTGCACGGCACGGGGACCTGCCTCGACGCCGTCAAGGAAGCGCTCGACCGCGTCGACAACACCCTCCCCGGCGACCTCGACCGCCTCTACGCCGCAATCCGGGCCAAAGCCCCCCACGCCCATGTCGTCGTCCTCGGCTACCCGCACCTGTACCAGCTCAACGGCAGCTGCAAGGCGGGGCTGGCGGACACCACCCGCTCCGCGATCAACGGCGCTGTCGACCGCCTCGACAAGGTCATCGACGAACGGGCCACACACCACGGGTTCACCTACGTCGACGTCACCGGCGCCTTCACCGGCCACGAGATCTGCTCCACCGCCCCCTGGCTCCACAGCGTCAGCTGGCTTGCCCCGACCGAGTCGTACCACCCGACCGAGCGGGGGCAGTCCCAGGCCTACCTCCCCGCCCTGAACCGCACCGCCTGAACCTCGGTCGCATCACGCCGTACTCCGCACGCCGCGGTGATCGCCCAGAAGGTCGTCGCGGCGAGGATCTCGACGCCGGCCGCGAGTGCCGAGGTGCCCGGGGGGGCCAGGTGGCGGCGGACCCGGCAAGTGCCGCGCCGAGGGCGAATCCGGTGAGCTTCAGGCCGGCTCCCAGGGTGAAGACCTGCCCGCGCAGGTCTTCTGGGGTCTCCTGGTGGCGCACTGCGAACAGGGCGGTGAGCCCTGCCTCTTCACCGGCTCCGGCCAGCAGGACGGCGGCGAGGAGTGCGGCCGGTCCCCCCGTCGCGGCCAGTAGCAGCGCGGCGGCCTGGACGAGGGCGCCGGCCCACAGGACGGCGTCCGGCGCGCGAGAACGCGGAAACCGCGCGAGTGCGGCGTTGGCCGTCAGGGCGGAGACGGCCGCGCAGGCGAGCAGCATCGTGCCCTGGCCCGCACCGCCGAGGACGCGTTCACCGAGGAGCGGAAGACAGACCGTCAGCGTGCCTTGTCCCAGGCAGGAGACGACCGAGGTGAGGGTTGCACGGGCCGGGCGGGGGGCGCGGACGACGAACCGCACTCCGGCCAGGAGGTCGCGGACGACGGAAGGCCGCCTCGAAGCCCTGCGCCTGCCGACCGCTCACGGGCAGCCTCCACGCGGCCGGTACGGCCAGGGCCATGAGCACCGACGAGACGGCCACCGAGGCCGACGCTCCGAACACCTGTGCGGCGCCGCCGGTCGGGGCGGGACCGAGCAGGCCGGCCAGGCCGAAGGTAATCGCATCGAGCGCGTTGGCCCGCAAGAGGTTGTCGCCTGGCACCGCTCGGGGCAGTTGAGCCGTCCAGCCGCCCGACAGTGCCGGTCCCGGAAGACCCGTCAGCACGGCGATCAGCACACAGACGACGAGCGGAAGACGGCCGATCCCCGCCAGGAGCAGGGTCGACCCGCCACTCCGTCCTCACCACGGCGCGGCGCACCGCCGCCCTCGTCAACGTCCTCGCCGACGAGGTGACCGACCCCGCCGAAGTCGCCGCGGTACTGCGCGACTTCGGCGAGACGGGCCCCATCGACCTCACTCCTCAGGACGTCGCCCAGATGCGGGCGGCGGCCGCGCTGCTGCGGCAGGTCTTCGCCGCCGACCGGGTCGACGAGGCGGCCGGGGCCCTCAACGGCCTCCTGCGACGGCACACCGGACCGGTCCGCCTCACGTCGCACGGGGGTGGCGCCCCCTGGCACCCCCACCTCGACCATGACGACGACGCCCCGTGGGCCGAATGGCTCCTCGCCTCGTCCTGCATGGCCCTCACCGTGCTGGTCTGGGACCACCAACGCCCGCCCGGCAGGATCTGCGCGTCATCCGGCTGCCGGAACGTCTTCATCACACAGGGCAGCGGTCCGGAGCGCCGCTACTGCTCGCGCCGCTGCGCGACCCGCGAACGGGTAGCAGCGCACCGGCGCTCCCAGCCCGCCGCCGCGCGGAGGGCGCAGTACGGAGATGACGCGACCGCGAATGACGCAAAACTGGGTAAATCCACCTGAATGGGGGAACTGGTGTATGTAAGGAAAAAATCAATCCTCCTGGAGAGGTACAGCGATGTCGTATCCGCAGCAGTCCGGAATGGGCGCGCATCCCGATGTAGCGGAGATGCGGGAACGGCTCGAGCGCACCGCGGCCAGCGGCCCGGCCATCGCCGTTGAGGGGGCGATACTCCTGGCGGGTGTCTACGCCGCGATATCGCCCTGGGTCGTGCACTTTTCCGGTACGCCCTTCATCACCGTCAACAACCTGATCGTCGGCCTCACCGTCGGCCTGATCGGGCTCTGTATGACGCTGGTGCCGGAGCGCATGCTCCGCCTGGCGTGGGTGGTTGCCCCGCTCGGTGTGTGGCTCATCATCTCGCCCTGGGTGGTCACCGCCACGCACAGCGCGCGGGCCGGCATCATCGCGAACAACGTCGCGGTGGGTGCGGTGACGGCTGCGCTGGGCCTGGCAGCCATGGGCCTGACCATCGGTGTCGCGCGCCGCGGGCCTCAGTGAGACGGCGGCACGGCAAGCCGATGGGGAGCGTGCCGGGCGCAGGTGACTCGTGCACACCGGCACGCTTCGGGGCGTCTGGGCCCACGG
The DNA here is from genome assembly GCF_025642135.1 of Streptomyces cynarae. Lineage (NCBI taxonomy): Bacteria > Bacillati > Actinomycetota > Actinomycetes > Kitasatosporales > Streptomycetaceae > Streptomyces > Streptomyces cynarae. The sequence continues at coordinate 804,992 of NZ_CP106793.1, forward strand.
CGCACGACGGACGGTCCGGTCGCTGCCCGCCGGGGCCCCTCACACGGGTGAGGCGTCGCACAGCTCCATCACCCGCGTCAGGACGTCCGCGCGGAACAGCGTGCGGGCGTGAGCGACGCGGAGGTCCCGGTCGGGACCGGGGGTCGCGAGGCGGTTGAGCGCAACGAGCAGCTCGGACTCCGTCTCGGCCACCTCCGTCAGGCCGAGCGCGGCCATCCGGTGGACGCCTTCCTCACCGTGGCCCGGCAGGGGGCGGTATCCCACCACCGGCAGGCCCGCGGCAAGGGCCTGTACAGCGGTCTGGCCTGCGGCGTTGTCCACCAGGGCGCCGGCCGCAGGCATCAGGTCGGGCATGTCGGCGACCCAGCCGAGCGCGAGAACGCCCGGGATCTCGGCGAGGCGCTCGCGGAGCACGTCGTTGCGGCCGCACAGCACGACCGGGAGAAAGCCCTGTGCGGCCAGCAGTCCGGCGGTGGCGGAGAGATGTGAGCCCGCTCCCCAGGCGCCCGCGGAGAGGATCACCGGGGGCCGGCCCGGAGCGAACCGGGCGAAGCGGCTGGACCACTGCGCGGCAGCCGGACCCGGGGTGAGGAACTCGGGGGCGACGGCCGGCCCGGTCGTCTCGGCGGGGACGGCGATGTCCTCGCGTACCTCACGGGCAGCCTCGTCGGTGAGGCAGAAGTAGCGGTCGTTGCCCGGATGGAGCCACTGCCGGTGCACCGCGAAGTCGATCAGGAACACGGCGCTCGGCACCCGCAGCCGGCCCCGGGACCTGAGGTGGCCGGTCAGTTGTGCCGCCAGGTGGAAAACGGGGAGGACGACATCCGCGCCCGTACGGTCCACGAGGTCCGTCAGGCGGCTGCCCGCGAGGCGGGCCAGGGGGACGCCGCTGGGGCGGCGGCCGGGGCCCCGACGCAGGAACGTGCGGTAGAGGAAGGCGTACGCCCACGGGAAGTGCCGAACCGAGGACTGGTAGAAGCGGCGCAGACCCGTGCCCAGGCCGTACGGCAGGAGGGCGAGGACGTCGACGACGTCCGCCTGGTGGCCGCGCTCCCGTGCGCGCCTCGCGAGTTCCCCGGCGACCGTGTCGTGCCCGGCTCCCATGCTCGCGCTCACGATCAGGATCCGCCGGGAGCCCTCAGGGGACGGGTCTGGGGCCGCAGAGGCGGTGAACGGTCCCGTCGAACGGGCTACTTCGTCCGCCGGGCGGCGGGCAGGGGTCATGGCCGCTCGCGTCGCTCGCCGTCGAGGTACGGGGGAAAATGCACGCACTGGTACTGATTGTCCCTGGCCGCACTTTCCAAACACGCACCTGTTGCGGGTTTCGGGGTGTGGCGAGCGGGATACTCACCGTCCGCTTCGTCCGCTTCAACCCTCTCAGCGCAGGAGTGCTCGAAGCTCAGGAGCACCCGACCAAAAGCCGTCGCCACCCGTCCGTCCGTCCGGTGTTCGCCGTCGCAGCCGAGCCGAGGTCGCCGCCATGTCCCATGCTCCCTCACCTCCTCGATCAGTCCCCGCCCTCTCCGAGGACGCTCCGTCGCCCGCCGCGGGCGCCGCGTCCCGACACACCGGTGGCCGGGGGGCCCACCCGGGCACGGCACTGGTGACCGGCGCGTCCTCCGGCATCGGGGCCGCCGTCGCGCGCCGGCTGGCCGCCGAGGGCGGCTGGCGACTGGTGCTGAACGGGCGGGACGCGACCCGCCTCGCGCAGGTCGCCGAACGGGCAGCGGCGACCGGTTACCCGGCGGATCTCACCCGCCCCGGAGCCGGCCGGCAGCTGACCGAGTTCACCCTCGAGCGGATGGGCCGCGTCGACCTGCTGGTGGCGTGCGCCGGGATCGGCTGGGCCGGCGAGTTCAGCAGCATGCCCCCACGCGCCATCGACGAGGTGATCGACGTCGATCTGCTCGCCACTCTGCATCTGGTACGGCAGCTCGTCCCCCACATGGTCCAAGCGGGCTCCGGGCGTGTGGTGATCGTCGGATCGCTGGCGGGCGCGGTCGGCGTGCGAGGTGAAGCCGTCTACTCCGCGGCCAAGGCGGCGCTGGCGGCTTTCGCCGACGCCCTGCGCTACGAACTGCGCGGCACCGGGGTGCGGGTCAGCCTCGTGGTCCCCGGCGTGGTGGACACCCCCTTCTTCGAGCGCCGGGGTGCGCCCTACCGCAGGTCCCGGCCGAGGCCGGTGCCGCCCGAGCGGGTGGCGGACGCCGTCTGGTGCGCGGTGAGCCGGGGCCGGGACGAGGTGTACGTGCCCCGCTGGCTGCGGCTGCCCGCCCGGATCCGTGGTGCGGCGCCCTGCCTGTACCGGCGGCTCGCCGCCACGTTCGGATGAGCGGCGGGTGAGCGCTCTCACCGTCGTACTCGCGCTGCTCACGGCGCTGTCCAACGCATCGGCCTCCGTGCTGCAACGACGTGCGGCGACGGACGAACCCGGGGGCGGCCGCGGGGTGCGACAGGCGGTGCGCTGGCTCGGTCATGTACTGCGGCGGCCGTACTGGCTGGCGGGGACCGGGCTGCTGGCGCTGTCGACCGTGTTCCAGGCGGCCGCGCTGGCCGTGGGCAGCCTGGCCGTCGTACAGCCCCTGCTGGCCACCGAGTTGCTGTTCACCCTGGCCGTCGGCGGCCTCGTCTTCCGCGCTCCCCCGAGTCGGCGCACCTGGCTGGCCTTCACCGCCCTCGCCGCCGGCCTGGCGCTGTTCCTGGGCGTCGCAGCGCCCTCCCCGGCCGGACCACGGCCCTGCCGGGGCGCTGGCTTCCGGCGGGGGTGGCCGTGGTGTGCGCCGTGGTGGCTCTTGTCGTCTCGGCCCGTGCGGTGCGGGGGGCGCCGCGGGCCGCGCTCCTGGGGCTTGCGAGCGCGGTGTCGTTCGCCGCCACGGCAGCGCTGCTGAAGGAGGTCATGGGACGGCTCCCGCAGGGCGTGGGGGCCGTGCTGACGCAGTGGCCGCCGTACGTGACGGCGCTGATCGGCGTGGTCAGCTTCTTGCTGTTGCAGAGCGCGTTCCGGGCCGGGTCGCTGACGGCGTCGCAGCCGGCTCTGACCCTCGGGGACGCGATGGTCAGTGTGGCGCTGGGATCGGCGCTTTTCGACGAGCAGATCGCGCTCGGGGTGCGGGTGCTGCCCGAGGTGCTCGGCTTCGCGCTCATCGGTGCGGGCAGTATCGGACTGGCGGGCGCCCCGTGGGCCGGCGGCGCCTGGGACACGGCACCGAACGGCCGGGACGGTCCGGGTCCCGAGGCCCGGGAGCGGGCGCCGGGGAGGCCTTCGGCCGGTGGACCGGACCGCGACCGGCCGGGCCTGTGACGACGATTCCGGTCCACGGCGGTCTCGATCCGTGCCAGTCCCGATCCACGCCGACCCCGCTCCATGACGGTCCCGCCCCGACGACGCCCCGTCCCCACGACGGCCCGGCACCCGGCGAAGCCCCGGGTTCCTGAAGACAAGGAGGCAGTTGCCCTATGACTCGTCCTCACGGTCCCTCCGCCGGCGGACGCGCGGCGGCTCTCCTGGCGCCGGTCGCGACGGTCGCGGCCGTGCACATCGGCCCCGCCGCCACCTGGCTGCCCGGCCTGCGGCGCCGCTTCCTCCCCGGGCTCGCCGGGGTGGGTCGCCCCGACCACATCGCGCTCACCTTCGACGACGGGCCCGATCCCGGCTCCACGCCGCACTTCCTCGACGCGCTGGACGACCTCGGCGTCCGGGCGACGTTCTTCGTGCTGGGCGAGAACGTGGTGCGCTACCCGGCGGTGGCGCGGGAGATCGCGGAGCGCGGGCATGAGCTCGCCGTGCACGGCTGGAGCCACGACCGGCCCTGGCTGCCGTCCCCCGCCCGCGACACGGCGGACCTGGTCCGGACGGTGGACACGGTCCACGACGCGGCGGGCCGCCGCCCCGGTGGTACCGGCCGCCGTACGGGATCCTCACGTCGGGACGCTGGGCGGCGGCCCGGCGGGTCGGCCTGCGGCCGGTGCTGTGGACGGCCTGGGGCAAGGACTGGACGGCCGACGCCACGCCCGCGTCCGTACGCGCCACGGCCGGTGCGGAGTTGCGGGGTGGCGGCACCCTTCTGCTGCACGACTCGGACCATGCCGCGGCGGTCGGCTGCTGGCGTGCCACGCTCGGGGCGCTGCCCGGCATCGTGGACGACTGCCGGGAGGCGGGACTGTCGGTCGGGCCGCTGGGCGAGCACGGTGTGGAAGCCGACGCGGAGGAGACCGCGGCGCGGGAGGCGGCGGGGGCGGCCGCGGCGCCTGACATCCGCCGAGGAAGGAACCGGACCGCGGTCGCGATCGGGCGGTCACCGGGGTCGCCGGAACACCGGCTGTCGGCCCCCGCGCCCGCCTGGTCGCCCCGCTCCGGCTGTCGCGGGCGACCGGCGACCGGCTCTGCGGTCGGTCCGGTCGCGGTGTTCCGAGGCCGCCTGCTCCGGGCCCCCGGGGCATTCTGGAGGGGTGATCCTTCTCGCCGGGCTGTTCGCCGTCATGGGTGCCGCCAGCAATGCGGTCGGCACCGCGTTCCAGCGCAAGGCGGCGTCCACGGTCGCGCGCGGCGGCGGCCTGCGGCTGCTGATCGAGCTGGCCCACCGGCCGGCCTGGGTGATCGGCATCGGCGGCGTCGTCGGCGCCGCGCTGTTCCAGGCACTCGCCCTGGTCAACGGGCCGATGGCCCTGGTGCAGCCGCTGTTCGTGCTGGAGCTGCCGTTCGCGCTGATGATCGCCGCTCCACTGATGCGGCGGCGGCTGCCGGCCGCGGCCTGGTGGGGAATCACCGGTGTCGTCATGGGGCTTGCCCTGGTGCTCGGCTCCGCCGCTCCGTCCGGGGTGGTGGACCAGGCGTCCATGGTGCGCTGGATCCCGGTCCTCGCGGCCTGCCTGGGTGCCATGGCCGCCGCGGTCGCCATCGCCCGCCCGGGACGACCGCCGCTGTTCCGGGCCGCCGTGCTGGCCGCGGCCTCCGCTGTCGGCAACGCCCTGACCGCGGCGCTGCTGAAGTCCGCCACGGGCAGGTTCGCGCAGGGCGGCATCGGCGCCTTCCTGCAGTCCTGGCAGACCTACGGGTTCGCGCTCACCGGTGTCAGCGCCATCCTGCTGCTGGAGAACGCGCTCCAGGCGGGCTGGCTGACCGCGTCCCAGCCGGCGCTCACCATCGGGGATGCGACGGTGAGCCTGCTGCTCGGCATCACCCTGTTCGACGAGCGGATCCGGACCGGCTGGTGGCTGCTGCCCGAGGCCGTCGGCGTCGCCGTGATCGTGTGGGGGGTGGTGAGACTGAGCCGGGTGGTGTCGAAGGTCCAGGCGGCGGAGGCCGACCCCCGGCAGGCGTTTGTGGGCGGGGGCCACGGGGACTCGGGGCCGCAGGAGGACGAGGGCTGCGACAGCCGGGGTCCGCGCACCCAGCGGGGACGGGGACCCGCGGGAGAGCGGCCCGAAAGCGAAGGCTGACCTGGTGACCGGCCCCGAGGGAGCATTCGTATGACGGTGGAGGACACGCGCTACGACCAGAGCGGCGACACGCCGCTGGCGGGCTACGCGCTCCTGGCGACGACGTTCACGGCGGGTGCCGCGCTGTTCGCCGCGGTGGCGCGCCGCCGGGGGCTGCGGCTGCCGCAGCAGGTGCCGCCGTGGGACGTGGCCCTGCTGGGGACGGCGACGTTCAAGGCGTCCCGGCTGCTGACCAAGGACAAGGTGACCAGCTTTCTGCGGGCGCCGTTCACCCGGCGGGAGTCCGACAGCACGGCCAACGAGGTGATGGAGGAGGCGCGCGGCAGCGGTGTGCGGCAGGCCGTGGGCGACCTGCTCTCCTGCCCGTTCTGCACGTCCGCTTGGGTGGCGGGGGCGCTGGTCTGCTCCTACGCCTCCGCGCCGAGGGCCACCCGGCTGGTGTGCGCGGGGCTCACGGCCGTCACGGTGTCGGACTGGCTGCAGTACGGGTGGAGTGCGACGGCCGAGGCGGCCGAGGGCTGAGGTGAGGTCGGTCGCCTGACAGGAGGTCAGGCGTGCGCCTCGGGGTCCTCGGCCAGCCGTGCGGCGGTCTCCAGCAGCAGGGCGTGGACGAACGCCTGTGGGAGGTTGCCCCGCAACTGCCGCTGGGCGATGTCGAACTCCTCCGCGTACAGGCCGGACGCCCCGCAGGCGGCACGGTTGCGTTCGAACCAGCGGTGGGCGTCGATCAGCCGGCCCTGCTGGTGCTCGGCGAGCGCCATGACGAACCCGCACAGCAGGAACGCCCCCTCGGCCTCCCCGAGGGGGCGTTCGTCGTGCCGGAAGCGGTAGATGTAGTGGTCCTGGGCCAGCCGGCGACGGCAGTCGGCCAGGGTGGCGCGGGTGCGGTCGTCGCCCGGGGGCAGAGCGCCGCGTACGGCCGGCAGCAGCAGGGCGGCGTCGGCCTCCGGGTCGTCGGGGTGCGCTGCCAGTGGCCGTCGGGGTGCAGGCAGCGCTGCGCGGTGGTGTCGAGGAGGGTGCCGGCGAGCCGGGCGCAGTGGTCGGAGAGCGGATGGCGGGGGGCCGCGGCGGCCAGCGCGCGCAACCCGGCGACGCAGGTCAGCCGGCTGTGGGTCCACCACTGGGAGTCCAGCTCCCAGATCCCGGCGTCCGGCTCCCGCCAGCGCCCGGTGATGGCGCGCACCGCGATCTCGGCGGCCTTCCACCCGTCGGCGTCCAGCCGCTGCCGGCGCTCGGCCGCCGCGAACAGCAGCAGGGCCTCGCCGTAGCAGTCGAGCTGGAACTGTTCCCTGACGTGGTTGCCGACTCGGCTGAACCCGCCGGGATAACCGGGCAGGTCGAGTTCTCTCTGGTCGGGGACGGGGGTGCCGTGCACGGTGTAGGCGGGGGCCAGGCGCGGGCCGTCCTCCCGCAGCCTCTCGCCGACGAAGCGCACGGCCCCGTCGAGGAGTTCGGGGGCGCCGGTGGCGGCCGCGGCCTGCCCTGCGTAGCTCTGGTCGCGGATCCACACGTAGCGGTAGTCGTAGTTGCGCCCCGCCTCGGCGCGTTCGGGCAGGCTGGTGGTGGCGGCCGCGACCATGCCGCCGCCGTGGGTGGTCAGTCCGCGCAGGACGGTGTAGGCACGGCGGGCGTCGCGCGGGGCGATCGTGTGGTCGAGTGCGGGTACGGCCTCGCGCCAGGCCCGTTCCGTCGCGGCCCAGGCCTCGGCGGCCCGCGGCGCGGTGCGGGGCAGGGGTGAGGCGGAGCACTCGAGGACCAGGTCGTGGCGCTCGCCGGGCTCCAGCACGATCTCGGCCGTCAGGCCCTGACCGCGGGCGGCGGCGAACGGGGCGCCCTGCCAGCGCAGGCGGTGGGAGCCCGAGGTGAGGTACCACACGCCGTCGTCGGTGCGGTGGGCGGAGGCCAGTGGGGAGCGGCCGTAGTCGCCGTGCGGCTCGAGCAGGACCTGTACGTGGGCCACCGTGTCGACGGCGTGCAGTTGCCGCAGCAGCACCAGGCGGCCGGGCTCACCGGGGAAGGCCAGGGCCTCCCGGCACTCGATGACGCCGTCGGTGGTGACCCAGCGGCTGCGCCAGATGAGGGTGCCCTCTTCGTAGTAGCCGCCGAAGACGTGGCGGGCCCTGGGCGTGACGGCGTAGACACCGCCGCCGCCGATGAGTGAGGCGAAGACCGCGTCGTTGTGCCAGCCGGGTGAGCACAGCCAGCCGATGTCGCCGCAGGGGCCGATCAGCGCGCCGCGTTCCCCGTCGGCCAGCAACGCGTAGTCGTGCAGCGCGTGCGGCGGGAACGATGTGCTCATGGGTGCTGCCTCCTGGTTGGGCCGACTGGGGGCACGCGGCGCGCGGAGTCGCAGGGATCTCAGGCCGTACGGCTACCCAATTCGAGCTGCGGCATTGGCGCCGAGTGTGTGAGAAGCGGCCCCGGACGGCTGGAGAGATCCGGTGATTGGCCTGTGGCCGGTGGGGAAACCGGTGCCGCATGTCAACGACCCGGCGACGTCCGCCGTCCCGTCCGGTGCCCCCACCGCGCCCTGCCGCACCGCCACGGGCGCCCGTGGGTGCAGCTGCCGTGCCCGTCAGGTGGCGTGCGCACCGTGGGTCCTCACGCTGCGTCACTCACTCGGATGACCTACACCACCGAGCCACCGGCGCCGCGGCGACGGACGCTGATCGGGGTACTCGACGGTCTTCCGCGACGTCAGCGGCCCGATCGCCCGGAAAACGGGCCCGACGAGCCGTCGCCGCGTAGGGAGGAGTTCTTCAATGGCCAGCCCTTTGACACGGAACTGGGACCACGCCGTCGTCACCGGCGGCGCGGGCTTCGTCGGTTCCCACCTGTGCGCCGCCCTGCTGGACGCGGGCGCCGCGGTCACCTGCGTGGACGACTTCAGCACCGGCCGGCCGGAGAACGTGGCGCCCTTGCTCGACCGGCCCGGGTTCACGCTGGTGAGGGGGAATGTGTCGGAGGGGCTGACCGTCGACCGGAAGCCGGATCTCATACTCCACTTCGCCTCCCCCGCGTCGCCCGCCGACTATCTGCGCCTCCCCCTGCACACGATGGACACCGGCAGCCTGGGCACGCGCAACGCCCTGGACCTGGCGCACCGCTCGGGCGCGCGCTTCGTGCTCGCCTCGACCTCCGAGGTCTACGGGGACCCGCAGCAGAACCCGCAGGACGAGCGGTACTGGGGGCATGTGAACCCGGTCGGCCCGCGCAGCGTGTACGACGAGGCCAAGCGGTTCGGTGAGGCCCTGACCACCGCGCACGCCGAGGCGAAGGGCACCGACACCGGCATCGTGCGCCTGTTCAACACCTACGGCCCGCGGATGCGCGGGCACGACGGCCGCGCGGTTCCGACGTTCGTGCGGCAGGCGCTCGCCGGTGAGCCGCTGACGGTCACCGGTGACGGACGCCAGACGCGGTCCCTGTGCTACGTCGACGACACCGTCCGCGGCATTCTCGCGGCGGCGGCGCACGGCATGCGCGGTCCGGTGAACATCGGCAACCCCTCCGAGATCACCATGCTCGACCTCGCCCGCCTGGTCGTCCGGCTCGCCGGGTCGTCGTCGGAGATCCGGTTCATCGAGCGGCCGACGGACGACCCGGCCGTGCGCTGCCCCGACATCACGCTGGCCCGCGACAAGCTCGGCTGGGAGCCGCAGGTGGACGCCGAGGAAGGGCTGAGCCGCACCATCGACTGGTTCCGCACCACCGCCGGCGCCTGACCCGCGCGCCCGCCTCCGGCCGCGCCCCGCGGCAGCGGACGTGCCCCGTCGTCCGGGTTCCGTGCCGGACGCTGCGCCCCGCGCCCGCCCCCTCACCACCCGCTTCCGTCCGGCTCACGAATCGCCGAAAGGCCTCGGAACCCCATGCGCATCCTCGGAATCAACGCCCTGTTCCACGACCCGGCCGCCGCCCTGGTGATCGACGGCCGGACCGTCGCCGCTGCCGAGGAGGAGCGGTTCTCCCGGCGCAAGCACGGCAAGCGGCCGGTGCCGTTCTCCGCCTGGGAACTGCCGGAGAAGGCCGCCGCGTGGTGCCTCGGGCGCGCCGGACTGCGCCCCCAGGACCTCGACGCCGTCGTCTACTCCTACGATCCGGACCTCGCCCGGCCGGCCGAGGCCATGGGCCTGGACGACCCCTGGGACCACCTGCGGCAGACCTACGCCCGCGAGGCCCCCGGCTTCCTGAAGACGGCGCTGCCGGGCCTCGACCCCGGCATCGTCCGCTTCGTGCCGCACCACATGGCGCACGCCGCGTCCGGCGCCTTCGCCGCGCCCGACGCCGGGGACTCCTCCGTGCTGGTGCTGGACGGCCGGGGGGAGCGCGCCTCACACCTGGCCGCGCGCCGGGTCGGGGACCGTCTGGAGCCCCTGTACGCGCAGGAACTGCCGCATTCCCTGGGGTTGGTCTACGAGGACCTCACCGAACACCTCGGGTTCCTCAGGTCCTCCGACGAGTTCAAGGTGATGGCGCTCGCCTCGCACGGCCGCCCGCGCATGCTCGCCGAGCTGCGCCGCCATGTGTACCCCACGGGCGACGGCGGCTTCCACGCCACCGGTGTGCCCTGGCACGAGCTGTGCCCGCCGCGCGGCCCGGACGAGCCGTGGACCCAGGACCACGCGGACGTGGCCGCGAGCGCCCAGGCCGTGCTGGAGGAGACGCTGCTCGACCTGGTGCGCTGGCTGCACGGCAGGACGCACCACGACGTGCTCACACTCGCCGGGGGCGTCGCGCTGAACTGCGTGGCGAACTCGCGGATCGCCCGCGAGGGGCCCTTCTCGCGGGTGTGGGTGCAGCCCGCGGCCGGTGACGCGGGCACGGCTCTGGGCGGGGCGCTGCTGCTGGCCGCCGGGCAGGGGGACGAGCCGGAGCCCATGCCGGGGGCCGATCTGGGCCGGGACTGGTCGGACGCGGAGCTCGGGGCATGGCTGAAGACGGCGGCGGTGCCCTTCGAGCGGCCCGCGGACATCGCCCGGACCGTCGCCGAGACCCTCGCGGACAACGGGATCGTGGCCTGGTTCCAGGGCCGTTCCGAGTACGGCCCCCGGGCGCTGGGGCACCGCTCGCTACTGGCCCACCCCGGGCACGCGGGCAACCTGGAGCGGCTCAACGACGTCAAGGGCCGCGAGCAGTTCCGGCCGGTGGCGCCGATGGTCCTCGCCGACCGCGCCTCGGAGGTCTTCGACGGTCCGCTGCCCAGCCCGTTCATGCTGTTCGTGCACGACGTGGCCGAGGCGTGGCGGGACCGCATCCCGGCGGTCGTGCACGTCGACGGCACGGCCCGCATCCAGACCGTCGACCCGGCCAAGGAGCCGCTGGTCGCCCGCATGCTCGGTGAGTTCGAACGGCTCACCGGGCTTCCCGTGGTCGTCAACACCAGCCTGAACACGGCGGGCCGGCCCATGGTGGACGATCCGCGCGACGCACTGGAGTGCTTCGGCTCCTCCCCCGTCGACCTCCTCGCCATCGGCCCGTACGCGGTGCGGCGCGGGGACTTCTTCCGCGGCGCCGACGCGAGGAGCACGTGATGGCGGAGCGCGGAGACGACGAGGTGACCACCGCCTGCGCCGACGACGCGTACGCGGTGGTGATACCCACGCTGGGACGGCCCAGCCTGAGTGCGTGCCTGCGGGCGCTGGCCGAGGCGTCCGGGCCCCGGCCGGTGCGGGTGGTCCTGGTCGACGACCGCCCCGGAGACGAGGGCGAACCGCTCACGGTCGACATCCCGGGACCGCTGCGCCCGGTCACCACCGTGGTGCGCGGCCGTGCCCGGGGGCGGCCGCGGCCCGCAACGACGGGTGGCGGGCGGCCGGGCGGATCCCCTGGATCGTGTTCCTCGACGACGACGTGGTGCCCGGCCGTACCTGGGGCGACGACCTCGCCCTGGACCTGGCGGAGGCGACAGGACCGACGGGCGCGATCACCGCCCGGATCGATGTGCCGCTGCCGCCCGACCGCCGGCCCACCGACTGGGAACGCAATACCGCCGGCCTCGCCACCGCGCGGTGGGTCACCGCCGACATGGCCTACCGGCGTACGGCCCTGGAGGCCGTCGGCGGCTTCGACGAACGGTTCCGGCGAGCCTTCCGGGAGGACGCGGACCTCGCGCTGCGGGTGCAGGCCGCGGGATGGACGGTGACCGCGGGGTCCCGGACCACCACGCACCCGGTGCGCCCGGCCGACCGCTGGGTCTCGGTGCGCCTGCAGGCGGGGAACGCGGACGACGTGCTGATGACCCGGTTGCACGGCCCAGGGTGGTGGAGCAGGGCGGGCGCACCACGGGGACGGCTGCCCGGTCACCTGGCCGTGACCGGAGCGGCGGTGGCGGCCCTCGCCTGCGCGGCCCTGCGCAGGCCCCGGGCCGCCGCGCGGTCTGTGCCGCCGGCTGGCTGGCCGGTACCGCCGAGTTCGCCCTGGCACGGATCGGGCCGGGGCCGCGAACTCCGGACGAGGTGGCCACCATGGCGCTCACCAGCGTGCTCATCCCGCCCGCCGCCACCTGGCACTGGCTGCGTGGTCACATCGTCCACCGGGGAGCGCCGCCGCACGTCGCATACGACGCGGGGGCGCAGCCGCCGGTGCGGCACCGGTCGCTCGAGGAACGGGTGCACCCATGAGCGGACGTCCCCTGCCGCCCCGTAACCCCGGGCCGCCGTGCCGTCGGCGACCGGGCCGTGGCTGTTCCACGGACCGCAGGGCGGCCCGCCGCGGGCGGGGGCACCCTGCCGACGGCGGTGCTGTTCGACCGCGACGGCACGCTCGTCTCCGATGTGCCCTACAACGGTGACCCGGCGCGCGTCGAGCCGATGCCGACGGCCCGGGAGGCGGTCGACGCCGTCCGTGCGCGGGGCATCCCCGTCGGGGTGGTCAGCAACCAGTCCGGTGTGGCCCGCGGCCTGCTGACGCGCGCTCAGGTGGAGGCGGTGCGGCGGCGCGTGGAGGAGTTGCTCGGCCCGTTCGACGTGTGGGCGGTGTGCCCGCACGGCCCGGGCGACGGCTGCGGCTGCCGCAAGCCGGCGCCGGGCCTGGTGGTGGCCGCCTGCGCACGGCTGGGCGTCCCGGTGGAGCGCGCCGTCGTCATCGGGGACATCGGCGCGGACATGGGGGCCGCCCGGGCGGCGGGCGCCCGCGGCGTGCTGGTGCCGACCCCCGTCACCCTCCCGGAGGAGATCCAGGCCGCCGAGACCACGGTCGGCGACCTGCTGGCGGCGGTGCGCCTGGTGCTGGACCCGGAGGACGGCTCCGGTCACGGGCCGCGCGCCGCCTCGATCGCGGGGGAGGCACGATGACGGACAGCCGACGCCTTCCCCGCACCCTGGTCGTACGCCTCGACAGCGCCGGCGACGTGCTGCTGGCCGGGCCCGCCGTGCGTGCCGTCGCGGCCGGCTCCTCGCACACGGCGATGCTGTGCGGTCCCCGCGGGGTGCAGGCGGCGAAGCTGCTGCCGGGCGTGGACGAGGTGCTGGAGTACGACGCCCCGTGGGTGGGGCTGGAACCGGCGCCGGTCTCCCGTGCGGCGACGCGGCGGCTCCTTCAGACGCTGACCGCGGGCTGCTTCGACCGCGCCCTGGTATTGGTCTCGTACCACCAGAGCCCGCTGCCGATCGCGCTGCTGCTGAAGCTGGCCGGGGTCGGCTGGACGGCCGCCGACAGCGAGGACTACCCGGGTGCCCTGCTCGACCTGCGGCACCGCCGGCTGCCGCACCGGCACGAGGCCCTGGCGGCGCTGGACCTGGCGGAGGACGCCGGTTTCGCGCTGCCGTCCGACGACGAGGGGGCGCTGCGGGTCACCACGCCGCCGGACACCACTCACCTCACCGGGTCGGAGCCGTACGTGGTGCTGCACCCCGGTGCCGCGGTGCCGGCCAGGGCGTGGAGCCCGGAGCGGGCGGCGCGGGCCGTGGCCGCCCTTGCCGCCGAGGGCTACCGGGTCGTGGTCACCGGGGGCCGTGGGGAGCGGGAGCTGACCGCGAAGGTGGCCGGATCGCACGGGCTGGACCTCGGCGGCCTCACCGACCTGCGGCAGTTGGCGGGGGTGCTGGCCGGGGCGCGGGCGGCGGTGGTCGGCAACACCGGGCCGGCGCATCTTGCGGCCGCGGTGGGCACCCCGGTCGCCTCCCTGTTCGCGCCGGTCGTGCCCGCCGAGCGCTGGGCCCCGTACGGCGTCCCGCACGTGCTGCTCGGTGACCAGGGCGCGGCGTGCGCGGCGACCCGCGCCCGGCAGTGCCCGGTGCCGGGACACCCGTGTCTCGACGGCGTGAGCGATGCCGAGGTGCTGGCCGCCGTGGCGGCGCTCTGTGAGAGAAGGCCCACGGCGATGCATGACGCGGACCGGACGCGAAAGACGGACCGAGCGGATCTCGCCACGGCCGCGTGCCCCGCACCGGGTGACGCGTCCCGCCCGAAGGACGCGTCCGGCCCGGAGGACGCGTCCGGCCCCGAGGAGGTGTCAGGACCCGGGGACGCACGCGGCCCGGCGGAGGACGCGTCCGGGCCGGGCCGCGGTCCCGAGACGGAACGAGGAGCGACCGTATGAACATCCTGTTGTGGCATGTGCACGGCTCCTGGACGACGGCGTTCGTCCAGGGGCCCCACACCTACCTCGTTCCGGTGACACCCGGCCGCGACCCCGACGGACTGGGGCGGGCCCGCACGTTCTCCTGGCCGTCCTCGGTGCGCGAGGCGACCCCCGAGCAGCTGCGGGACGCGGAAGTGGACCTGGTCGTCCTGCAACGGCCGCACGAACCGGCGCTGGCCGAGCGCTGGCTCGGGGGCCGCCGCCCCGGCCGCGACATACCCGCCGTCTACCTGGAGCACAACGCACCGGACGGCGACGTGCCGAACACCCGGCATCCCTTCGCCGACCGCGGCGACCTGACGCTCGTCCATGTCACCCATTTCAACCGGCTGTTCTGGGACTGCGGCCGAACGCGCACCGAGGTCGTCGAGCACGGCATCGTCGACCCGGGACACCAGTACACCGGCCGACTCGCCCGTGGGGCCGTGGTCGTCAACGAACCGGTGCGGCGCGGCCGTTACACGGGCACGGACCTGCTGTCCGCGTTGGCGGAGGCGGCGCCGCTCGACGTGTTCGGGATGCGCACCGAGGGACTGGCCGGCCATCTCGGGTTGCCCGAGGAGCGGTGCCGCAGTGCGGACCTGCCGCAGGCCGAGCTGCACCGGGCGATGGCCGAGCGCCGGTTCTATCTGCATCCGGTGCGCTGGACCTCCCTCGGCCTGTCGCTGCTGGAGGCCATGCACCTGGGCATGCCCGTCCTGGCGCTCGCCACCACCGAGGTGGTCGAGGCGGTCCCGCAGGGCGCGGGCGTGCTGTCCACCCGGCCCGACGCCCTGGCCCGGGCAGCCCGGCACTACCTGCACGAACCCGAAGCCGCGGCCGAGGCCGGCGCCCGTGCCCGCCAGGCGGCACTCGGCCGGTACGGGCTCAAGCGCTTCCTGGACGACTGGGAGCGCGTGATGACGGAGGCGCGCACATGACCTCATCCCTGCACACCATCCAGTCCGGCACCGTCGACGCCGACGGCCCCGGGTCCCTGTCGATCGCGCTGGTCTCGGAACACGCGAGTCCCCTCGCCACGCTGGGCGGGGTGGACGCCGGCGGGCAGAACGTCCACGTCGCCTGCCTGGCCGGGGCGCTCGCCGACCGGGGACACCGGGTGACCGTGTACACCCGCCGCGACGACAAGGACCTGCCGGACCGGGTGCCACTGCGCGAAGGGGTCGAGGTGCGCCATGTACCCGCGGGTCCGCCGGAGCCGCTGCCCAAGGACGAACTGCTGCCCTACATGGCCGACTTCGGGCGCTATCTGGCCGGGGTCTGGCGGGTGCGGGCGCCGGACGTGGTGCACTCGCACTTCTGGATGTCGGGCCTGGCCTCGCTGCGGGCCGTGCGCGAGCTGGGGCTGCCGCTGCTGCACACGTACCACGCGCTCGGCACCGTGAAGCGACGGCACCAGCAGCTGGCGGACACCAGTCCGGCGCGGCGGATCGCGTACGAGACGGAGGTGGGCCTCGGCTGCGACCGGGTGATCGCCACGTGCCGGGACGAGGTCGTCGAACTGGGCAGGATGGGCATACCCGCCGGGAAGGTCAGCATCGTGCCGTGCGGGGTGGACACCGAGCTGTTCACGCCGAAGGGCCCGGTCGCCGAACGCGGCACCCGGCGGCACCGGCTGATCCAGCTGGGGCGCCTGGTGCCGCGCAAGGGCGCGGCGGTGTCCCTCGCCGCGCTCGCCCTGCTGCCGGAGACCGAACTCGTCGTCGTCGGCGGGCCGTCGGCGGACCGGCTGGACGAGGACCCGGAGGTGCGCCGGCTGCGGCGCATCGCCGAGGAGCACGGTGTCGCCGACCGGGTGATCTTCACGGGCGGTGTGGCGCCGCGCGATGTGCCGCCGCTGCTGCGCGCGGCCGACGTGGTGGTGTGCCCCGCGGACTACGAGCCGTTCGGCATCGTCCCGCTGGAGGCCATGGCCTGCGGCAGGCCGGTCGTGGCCAGCGCGGTGGGCGGCCAGCTGGACACCGTCGCGGACCCGACCACCGGGCGCCTGGTACCGCCACGGGACCCGGAGGCCCTCGCCCGGGCCGTCGGTGAACTCCTCGCCGACCCCGAGATGCGGGAGGCGTGCGGCGCGGCGGGCCGCCGTCGCGTGCTGCGCAGGTACGGCTGGGGACGGGTCGCCGCGGCGACCGAGGCGACGTACTGCTCCGTCCTGGACGCCCAGCCCGCGGCCACGGGGGTGGTGTGATCACGCACCGTCCGCCCGGCCCTCGACAGCGTTCCCGACCCACCGCGGAGCTCCGACGTCCGAAGGAGGTGCGGGTCCGGCCGCCGTCCCCGTGACGCGGTACGCCCGATCAACATGACCGATTCTTCTGCATCCCTTGCACTCGATGCCGCGCACCTGCACTGCCGTTCACTGGAGCAGGCGCTCGTCCGCCTGCGCCGGGACGGCCTGCACCGGATCGCGGAGTGGGGCGGCCGGCTCGCGATCGTCCTTTCAGCCGGCGGCCGGCTGCTGGCCGCGGGCAACGGCGGCAGCGCCGCCCAGGCCCAGCATCTGACCGCCGAACTGGTGGGCCGTTACCGACAGGAACGGCCGGCCTACTCGGCGATCTCGCTGCACGCGGAGACCTCCAGCGTGACCGCGATCGGCAACGACTACGGCTTCGACCAGGTCTACGCCCGGCAGGTGGCCGCGCACGGCCGCCCGGGTGACGTGCTCGTGCTGCTGTCCACCTCCGGCCGCAGCGCCAACCTGATCAGCGCGGCCGTGACGGGCCGGGCGGCCGGGCTGCGCGTCTGGGCGCTCACCGGGCCGGGCCCGAACCCGCTGGCGGAGGCGGCCGACGAGGCCCTGTGCATCGACGTCGGCAACACCGCGACCGTTCAGGAGGCCCATCTGGTGGCCGTGCACCTGCTCTGCGAGAGCTTCGACGCGGCGCTCGGCGCCGCCACCCGGCCCACCGCCGTGCCACGTACGGTCGGGGCCCACGGGAGGGCGTCGTGACGGGGCGGGCTCCGCTCGTGGTCGTCGGGGACGTCCTGCTCGACGAGGACATCGAAGGTGTCGCCACCCGGCTGTCCCCGGACGCCCCCGCACCGGTCGTCGACGTCACCGAGGACCGGCGTCATCCCGGCGGGGCGGGACTCGCCGCCGCGCTGGCGGCCCGCGGCGGGCGTGAGGTGGTGCTGGTGACCGCGCTCGGCGACGACTCGGCCAGCGAGGCCGTACGCCGTGATCTGCGCGGCCGGGTGCGGCTGGTGGAGATCCCGCTGAAGGGCAGCCTGCCGGTGAAGACGCGGGTGCTGGCGAGCGGCCGCCCCTGGTGCGGATCGACCGGGGCGGCGGCACGCCCGGCGAGCCGGACGCCGCGGTGCGCGAGGCGCTCGCGCAGGCGCACGCCGTGCTGGTCGCCGACTACGGACGGCGCACGGCCGGTGCCGTGCGGGAGCATCTGGCGGCCGTCGTACCGCGCACACCGCTGGTGTGGGACCCCCACCCCCGGGGCGACACTCCGGTGCCGGGGGCGCGGCTGGTCACGCCGAACGCGGCGGAGGCATCCGCCCTGTGCCCCGGCGACGGCGACTCCCTGCGCGCGTGCGCCGACCGGGCCGCTCGGCTCGCGGAGCGCTGGCAGGCGGCCGGTGTCGCCGTGACCCTCGGGGACCGCGGGGCCCTGCTGGCCAGGCCGGGCAACGGCACACCGATGCTGGTGCCGCCGCCGTACCGGGCCAGCGGGGACCCCTGCGGCGCGGGCGACTGCTTCGCGGCCACGACGGCGGCGGCGCTGGCGGACGGTGCCCTGCCGGAGGAGGCCCTGCAGCGGGGCGTCGCGGAGGCCGCTGCGTTCGTCTCGGCGGGCGGGGCCGGGAACCCGGCGCTGTGGCGGACCTCGCCCCCTCCCCCGGCGCAGACACCCCGTACCGACGCCTTCGCGGTCGCCGAGCGGGTCCGTGCGCGGGGCGGCACCGTGGTGGCCACCGGCGGCTGCTTCGACCTGCTGCACGCGGGGCACGTGGGCCTGCTCGAGAGTGCGCGGCGCATCGGCGACTGCCTGATCGTGTGCCTCAACTCCGACTCCTCGGTCGCCCGTCTGAAGGGGCCGGGGCGCCCGCTGAACACGGTGGCGGACCGGGTGCGGGTCCTCGAGGCGCTGGGCAGCGTGGACGCCGTCGCGGTCTTCGAGGAGGACACCCCGGAGACGGTCCTGAAGCGATTGCAGCCGGATGTGTGGGTCAAGGGCGGCGACTACTCCGTCCAGGACCTGCCGGAGGCGGAGGCGCTGCGGGCCTGGGGCGGGCAGGCGGTCGTGCTGCCCTATCTCGACGGCCGCTCCACGACACTGCTGGCCCGCCGGGCGGCTCGGGCCGCCGTGCCCCCGGTGGCGCCCTCGTGAGGACGGCCGAGGCGCACTCGCGGCGGGTCCTGGTGCTGCGGGCGCTGGGGCTGGGCGATCTGCTGACGGCGGTGCCCGCGCTGCGGGCGCTGCGAAGGCATCTGCCCCGCCACGAGATCGTGCTGGCCGCGCCCGCGCGGCTGGAGCAGGCAGCCGTGGCGACCGGCCTGGTGGACCGGATGCTGCCCGCCTCCGCCCCCGGCCGGGCGGTGCCCGCCGAGCTGGCCTGGGCCGGGCCGGCGCCCGATCTGGCGGTCGATCTGCACGGCAACGGCCCACCGAGCCATCTGCTGCTGCGGGGGCTCGGTCCGCGGCGGCTGTTCGCCTACGCGCACCCGGACACCCCCGACATCCCCGGTCCGGTGTGGCGGGAGGACGAACACGAGCGGGAACGGTGGTGCCGTCTGCTCGCCTGGTACGGCGTCCGGGCGGACCCGGAGGACCTGTCGGTCCCGGCGCCCGCGACGCCCTCCCCCGCACCCGGCGCCGTCGTGGTGCACCCCGGGGCCGACGCCGCCGCGCGGTGCTGGCCGCCGGAGCGGTTCGCGGCCGTGGCGCGGGAGGTGCGCCGCTCGGGGTACGACGTGGTGGTGACCGCGGGCGCCGGGGAGGGCGCGCTGGCGCGGAACGTGGCGGCTCGGGCGGGGCTGCCGCCGGATGCGGTCGTGGGGGGCGACGGCGACGTGCCGTTCGACCGGCTGGCCGCGCTGGTGGCCGGGGCCCGCTGCGTGGTGGTCGGCGACACCGGGCTCGCGCACCTGGCCACGGCTCTGGGCACACCCTCGGTGGTGCTGTTCGGCCCGGTCGCCCCTCGGCTGTGGGGCCCGCCGGCCGACGCACGGCACCGGGTGCTGTGGCATCCGGGGGACGACGATGCGCCACGGCCCGGGGACGCGCACGGGAGGGTGCCGGACGAGCGGCTGCTGAGGATCACGGTGGCGGAGGTCACCGAGGCGGTACACGGCGTGCTGGAGCGCGGGCGGGAGCCGGAAGCAGGCCGGGGGACGCGGGGCGACGGGCCCGGCGTACTGACCACGGGTCTGCGGGCCCGCGGCTGACGGAGGGCCGACGGCAGACAGGAGCGCTCACGAGGGCTGCGCGGGCTGAGGGCCGACGGGCGAGGCAGGCGTGAGCCCTCGGGATCTGCCCGCCGTCCGCCGCTGCCCGCCGTCCGCCGCTGCGCGGCGGTCGGTTCCCGCAAGACGGGCGGCAGGCCGTCCGGGCCCCGGTCCGGACTACCCGGACACTCCCTGGGGTCCCGCGGGGACCGCGAACGGTGAGGGCCGCCGGCCGTCGATCCGCCCCTGGCCGGACCCAGCCCGACCGCAGTGGCGTCCGACGCGACGGCCCGCGCTCCGTTCGGCGCGCGGGCGGTGGCGGGCCGGGGCAGGCCCGGCAACGGATGCCGCCACGCAGGGCGGCCGCGGCAACGGGCGCCGGTCGGCCGTCCGCCGCCCCGACGGCTCAGGCCGCGGTGCTCAGGTCCGGTACTCCGCGGTCCTCCGTGCGGAGCACCACCGCCGGGGTGGTCCGGCGTCGGCGCAGGGCGAAGCCCGCTCCGATCGTGCCCGCGATGATCACGCCGCCGACGACGAGGGCGCCGCGGGCTCCGGCCAGCTGCATGAGGAGGCCGAGCGCGGGCGGGCCGCCCAGGCCCCACGCCGTGCTGATGGTCCTCCACACGCCGAGCACGCGACCGCGCAGGTGGGGGGGCGGGTCGGTCTGCAGGACGGTGGTCCCGGCGGTGTCGGAGACGGACTCCACCACGGCCATCGGCAGAACCAGCACCAGCAGCACGGCGAGCGACGGCGAGAGGCCCGCCACGATCTGGAGGAGTCCGCCCACGGCGGCCAGCGTGCCCACCACCCGCACGGAGGGCCGGCGGAGCCGGGCACCGAGGACCGCACCGACGATGCCTCCGACGGCGAGGACGGTGGACACCGTGCCGAACGCTCCGGCGCCGCCCGCGAGCGGGCCGGTGACGAGGACGGCCAGGGTGAGGCCGTAGTTGCGTCCGAAGATCGCGCTGATCCCGGTGACGCCCGCGAGGGCGACCAGCCGCGGGCGGCGCGCGAAGAACGCAAGGCCCTGCCGCACGGTCATGTCCCCGCCCGCGGGCCGGCTGCCGCGCTGGGCCGGGATGGCGGCGCACGCCGCGCGGGAGCCCGTACGGCGCCGGGTGCGGGGCGGAGGAAGGGGATGACGGCGGCGACGAACAGGAAGGAGACCCCGTTCGCGGTGTACGCGGCGGCCGTGCCGAAGAAGCCGACCGCCACGCCGGCGAGCGCCGTACCGACGAGCCGGCCCGCGCTGTGCACCAGTGAGCCCACGCCGATCGCGGAGGGGACGTCCTCCTCGCGGACGAGGTCGTTGCCCAGCAGCGCGCACGCGGGCCCGTCGACGGTGGCGATCAGGCCGGTGACGGCGGCCAGCACCATCAGCACGGGCACGTCGAGCCGGCCGAGCGCGACGAGGACGGCCGTCGTGAAGGCGACGGCGCCGAGGAGCGCCTGGCTGACGGCGGCGGTCAGCTTCCTCGGCAAGCGGTCGACGGCGGCGCCGCCCGCGAGGCTCACAAGGAGGGCCGGGGCGGCCTGCACGGAGATCGACAGACCCGTGGCGGCGGCGGACCCGGTGATCTTCAGGACCAGCAGGTTCTGCACCGTGAGCTGCATCCAGGTGCCGGCGTTCGAGACGAAGTTCGCCAGGGACCACCAGCGCATGCTGCGGTACTTCAGGGATCTCCAGGGCGAGGAGGACTCGGCCGCCGGGGCGGCGTCCGGCGCGGAAGCAGCCGGTACGGGGGCATGAGGGGACGCGGAAGCGACAGGGGAAGAAGGCACAGTGATCTTCGGGGAGGGGTCCCGGGGGACTCACACGGAACATCGGCGGGAGCTCGGTACACCGGCTGCGCTGCGCGGTCGCTCCCCCGGATCTGGCGGGTGCCGTGCCGCCGGTGAGCCGCGGTGCGGGTCCCGGGAGGACGGCGTCGACCATCGTGGCAGACGGGACCGGCGAGTGGTCGTCGCGGGCTCCGGGAGGGGTGCCGAACACACACCAAGTCCCCAACCGTGTCGGGGACTTGATGCTCCTGTGTACTTGCTCACAGCATCCGTGGCCGCCCGCCGTGACGTCGGTTCTCCAGCTCCCCCTGGACGGCGTCTTCGGCGCGTCCCGCAGGTGCTGCGACAGGCCTGCTCGCCACTCCTACCGCTCTTCGTAGTCCTCCCGCTGGATGCCCGCCTCCTCCATCGCCTCACGCATGGTGCGGCCGGACGGACCGGTGGGGGCGGACTTGCCGGCCTTCTCCTCCGCCGGTTCCATGACCACGTCGTCGGTGGACTCGGTCTTCTGCCGGTTCTCCTCGGGAACGGTCATCGCGACGATTCCTCACATACGCCTTTCGCTTCCTGAACGACGGCGAGTACCCGGCAGACCAGGCCGTGAACAGCCTGAAGATCGGGAGCACACACGTGCGTGTCGCACGGCACATACGGCGGACCATGCCGCGAAGCTGACCTGGGCGGGACCGGTGCGCCACGACGCCCTGCTTCCCGTCCGGCATGTCCCGCGGCGCTGCGGGAACCCACGGGAACGCACGGTCCCGGCGTGAGAGAGGAAGTGTTCGATGCAACCGATCGCCTCGGGGCCGCGAGCACTGGCCGCCACGGTCGTGCACCAAGGCGATCTCGACGCGGCCCGCGCCCAGATGGGCTTCTCCCTCGCCTGGCACATCGTGCTGGCCTGCCTCGGCGTGGGTCTGCCGCTGCTGACCTTGATCGTGGAGTGGCGGGGTGTGCGGACCGGGGACCCCTCGTACCGTCTCCTCGCCCGCCGCTGGGCCCGCGCCATGGGGGTGCTCTTCGCCGTCGGCGCGGTGTCCGGCACGATTCTCAGCTTCGAGATGGGCCTGCTGTGGCCCGGTCTGATGGGAACGTACGGCCAGGTGATCGGCCTGCCCTTCGCCATGGAGGGGATCGCCTTCTTCATCGAGGCGATCTTCCTGGGCATCTACCTGTACGCGTGGGACCGGCTGTCGCCGCGCACCCATCTGCTGACCGGTGTGCCGATCGTGGTCGCGGGTGTGGCGTCGGCGTTCTTCGTGGTGTGCGCCAACGCCTGGATGAACCAGCCGCGCGGCTTCACCCTGCGTGACGGCAAGGTGGTCCACGTCGACCCGTGGGCGGCCATGTTCAACCCGGCGACCCCGCCGCAGACCACGCACATGATCCTCGCGGCCCTGATGGTCGCGGCCTTCCTGACCTCCAGCGTGTACGCGGTGGCGCTGCTGCGCGGCCGCCGGGACCGCTACCACCGACTGGGCTTCACCGTCCCGCTGGTCCTGGGCGCGATCGTCACTCCTGTGCAGCTGTTCGTCGGGGACTGGGCGGCGCGTTTCATCGCCCACTACCAGCCGGTCAAGCTCGCCGCGATGGAGGGTGTCTACCGCACCGGTGACCACGTACCGCTGACCATCGCCGGCATCGCGGGCCCGCGCGGCCTGCGTTACGGGCTGCGGATCCCCGACGGGCTGTCGCTGCTGGTCGGCTACAGCCCGAACACGGTGATCAAGGGCCTCGAGGAGGTGCCGCCCGACCAGCGCCCCCCGGTCACCGGCGTGCACCTGGCCTTCGACCTGATGGTCGCCTGCGGCCTGTTCCTGCTCGCGGTGAGCGTGTGGCTGCTCGTGCTGGGGCTGCTCCGCAGGCGCCGTGGCGGCCCCTGGCTGGAGGGCGAGAGCCGACCGCTGCGCGCCTTCCTGGCGCTCGGCGTCCTGACCGGGCCGGCGGCGGTGGTCGCCCTCGAGTGCGGCTGGACCGTGACCGAGGAGGGGCGTCAGCCGTGGATCGTATGGGGGCTGCTGCGCGTCCACGACGCCGTGAACGTGGCCCCCGGGCTGATGGCCGGGCTGTGGCTGGTGGTCGTCGTCTACGCGCTGATGACCGTGGCCACGGTCTATGTGCTGCGCCGTCTGACCCGCGACCGGCCTGTTCCGCTCGCTCCCCAGGAGCACGACGTACGGGAGTACCCCGTTGTCTGACCGCTCGCCCTTGCTGTGTGCCCGCACCACCGTGACGGGGGGACGCTGATGCTCGCCAACACGGCCCTGGCCGCCATGTGGGTCGGCCTGACCTGCTACGCCCTCTTCGGCGGAGCCGACTTCGGGGCGGGCCTGTGGGACCTGCTCGCCGGGGGCAGCGAGCGCGGCAGGCCGCCGCGGCGGCTCATCGAGCACAGTATCGGCCCGGTGTGGGAGACCAACCACGTGTGGCTGATCTTCGTCGTCGTCATGCTGTGGACGGGGTTCTCACCGGTGTTCGCGGCGGTGATGTCCACCCTCTACATCCCGCTGACCCTGACGGCTCTCGGAATCATCGCCCGGGGCGCCGCGTTCGCGTTCCGCAAGGTCAGCACGGAGGTGTGGCAGCAGCGACTGTTCGGCGGCTTCTTCGCGCTGTCCTCGGTGGTGACCCCCTACTTCCTCGGCTCGGTCGCCGGAGCCGTGGCCTCGGGGCGCGTTCCCCCCGGCCTGGCGAAGGGGAACCTGGTCACCGGCTGGCTCAATCCCACCTCCGCGCTGGGCGGCGTGCTGGCCGTACTGACCTGCGCGTTTCTGGCGGCCGTGTATCTGAGCGGGGATGCCGCGCGGACCGGGGAGGACGACCTGGCGGTCTACTTCCGGCACCGGGCCCTGGTCACGGGGGTGGTGACGGGTGTGGTGGCCCTGGCCGGGATCGCCGTCCTGCACGCGGACGCGCCGCAGCTCTTCCACGGCCTGACGCACCGGGCGCTGCCCCTGGTGGTGGTCTCGGCGGTGCTCGGCGTGGTCAGCCTGGCCCTGCTGATGCGGGCGAGGCTGACGTCGGTGCGGGTCACGGCGGCCACGGCGGTCGCCGCGGTCCTGTGGAGCTGGGGGGTCGCCCAGTACCCCGCGATGCTTCCCCCGTCGGTCACCGTGCGTGACAGCGCCTCGCAGTCGTCCGTCCTGGGGGCGAGCCTCGCGGCCCTTGCGGCCGGTGCGCTGCTGCTCGTGCCGTCGCTGCTGTGGCTGTACTCGCTCTTCCAGCGCCGCCCCGCGCCCGCGACAGGGGACGGCGAGCGCGGCGCCTGAGAGCCACTCCCCGGCCGTGGCGGCGCGCCGGGGATCGTGCGCCCGGCCTGCGCATGGCCCTGCCGGGCACCGGGTACTCGGGGGTCCGGCGCTTTTGGCGGCGCCGTGTCAACCGGAACGTCTCACCGCCTGGAGGAGCCATGGCGGGTGTCAGCCCCACAGATCTGCAGAAAGCACTGTCCGGCGCGGAGTACCCGGCCGACACCGAGCAGCTCAAGAAGGTCGCCCGGGACAACCGCGCTCCCAAGGAGATCACCGAGCGCATCGATCACCTCGGAAAGAAGAAGTTCCAGAATCCGGCCGAGGTGAGCAAGGCGGTGTTCGAGAACGAGTGATCCGATCTCGGAGGTGCGGCGGCCGGGGCGAGATGCCCCGGCCGCGGTGCGTGCGGTCGCCGGTCAGCCGACGTACTTGCGGGCCGGGGAGGTCCGCCTCGCCTCCTCCAGGGCGACCAGGTGGGCCTCGAGGTCGGCGGGCACGGGATCGCGCTGTTTCAGGACCCAGGGAAGCCCCGCCGCCGCCCGGGCGAACGCGCGCAGGGACGCGTGGTCCCGCGGGACCGTGCGCATCAGGTACCAGGTGCGGCGCAGCGCGGACGGCCAGGGGCGGCGCAGCCAGGTGAACCAGAGGGTGTTGCGCAGTCCCAGGACGCGCCGTTCGGTGCTGTCCCGTACCTGGGAGGCGGCGTGATGGATGGTCAGTTCCGGTACATAGCTGAGCCAGTGGCCCCGGCGCAGCAGGTCGGTGGCGAGGAGTTCCTCCTCACCGCCCAGCCACAGTCCGGGGTGGAAGCCGCCCACGGCTCTGAAGGCGTCCACGCGCATCACGGTCGCGGCGGCGAGGAACGACCCCAGGGCGGGGCCGGGCAGCCAGTCGGGTCCCTTGAGGGGTGAGTCGCGCAGTTCGGCGACGACGGGGTCCTCCTCCCCCGACGGCTCGACCACGATGCGGGCCGTCACGGCCGCGAGCCGGGGATGGGCGTCGAGGAGGTCCGCGGCCCGCCCCAGGGATCCCGGTTCCCACCATGTGTCGTCGTCGCAGAACGCCACATAGGGCGTCCGTACGTGGCGCACCGCCAGGTTGCGGCCGACCGCTCCCAGGTTGTGTCCGGGGCACAGCAGCCGGACCTCGGGGAAGTGCCGGGTGACGGCGTCCGCGGTGCCGTCGGTGGATCCGTTGTCCGTGACGACGACCCGTGGCCGCTCGGGAAGGTCCCGCAGGGTCCGCAGGGTGCGCAGCAGTTCCGGCCGGCGGTCCCGGGTGATCACGACGACCGTGGTCCGGGGGTCGGGGCGGAGGTCGTCGCCGTGCGGGGTGCGGGTGTCGTTCCCGGGTGTCCTGGCGGGCACGTGAGAGGGGTCGTGGGGCATGTCCGCTCGTCCTCGGTCGTCGGTGCTCATGGGGTGGCCCGCTCCAGCAGGCGGACGGCGTGCTCGATCCGGGCGGGCAGCGGTTCGCGGTCCCTGAGGGCCGCGGGGAGCCGGGCGATCGCGCCGCGCAGCGCCGCCGCGGCGTCGCGCTCGCCGCGGGCGGCCGCCGCGGCGAGGCGGGCGGTACGGCCCAGTGCCACCGTGACGGGCCGGCGGAGCCATGCGGTGAGCAGGGCGTTGCGCCGCTGGACCGCCGAGCGGCCGGGGCGTTCGCCGGGGTCCGGATGGTGATGGGCCGTCACCGACGGCACATAGCTGACGCCCCAGCCGCGGGCCGCGAGGTCGTAGGCCAGCAGGGTCTCCTCGCCCCCGAAGAAGAGCACCCGGTGGTAGCCGCCCGCTTCGAGGAAGGCGCGGCGGCGGACCACCGCCGCGCAGGCGAGGAAGCCGAGCACCGGGCGGCCCGGCAGGTCGGGATCGGGCGGCAGCGGCGAGTGCCCGAGGACGGAGTTCAGCGGGTCCTCGGCGGCGTCCGGACCGACCAGGGTGCGGGCGGCCAGCAGGCCGAGCCGGGGGTGGGCGTCGAGGACGTCCGCAGCGGTGTCCAGGGCGCCCGGCGCCCACCAGGAGTCGTCGTCGCTGAAGGCGACGTAGGGCGTGGCGGCGTGCCGTACCGCGAGGTTGCGGCCGAGCGCGCCGGTGTTGCGTCCGGCGGCCAGGACGCGCACGCCCAGTGGGTGGTCGCGCACGGCGGCCACGGTCGCGTCACTGGAGCCGTTGTCCACGACGACGACGGGGGGCCGCTCGGGTAGGTCGGCCAGCCGGTCCAGGGTGCGCAGCACGCTGTCACGGCGGTCGCGGGTGATCATGGCGACGGTGACACGGGAGGCGTGCCGCTCGGGCGCGTCGATGTCCTTCACGCGCCCTCCTGGAGCAGCTTCTGCACTCCGCGCAGCACGTCGTGGGCCGTGACCCCGTTGAGGCCCGTGCGGGCGCCCGTCTCCGGGCGGGGACCGGTCTCGTCGCCGAGGAGCACACCGGGCACTCCGTGGGGCCCCCGGCGCGGATCCACCGGAGAGCGGAGCGAGACGACGGGGGTGCCGGTGGCGGCGGCGAGCCGTGTGGGGGCGGTGCTGCCGGTGACGACGACGTCGGCGGCCCGCACCACCCCGGCCAGGGTCCGCGCGTCCGTGCGGCCGCCGAGGTCCACGGCCGTGCCGCCGCTGACGTATCGGGTCAGGGCGGTCTCGTGCGGGCCGCCGGTGACGACGACGCGATGGCCCGCGTCGGCGGCAGGGCGACCGCCTCCGCGCAACCGTCCGGGTCCCAGGCGCGGTTCGGCGTGCCGGCGCCGGGGTGGACCACCAGGTAGGGGCCGTCGCCGGTGATACCCGCGGTGTCGGGCGGAGGCACCACGCGCAGCCGTCCGTCGTCCCCGTCGCGGAGCGGGAAGCCCAGGCGGGCCGCCGTCTGAAGTGCCGCCTCGGCCTCGTGGTCGGAGCGGTCCTGCGGGCGCCGGGCCGGGCTGTCGATGTGGCCGACGGCTCCGACGCGGGGCACCCGGGCCGTGCGCAGCAGTTCCTCGACCGGCAGGGAACTCCGGTGCGACGGGGTGAGGTCGAGCGCCACGTCGTAGGAGCCCTCGCGCAGGCGCCGCAGCAGTCGGTCGGCGTCCGCCTCGGCCTCGCCCGGCGGGTGGGCGCCCTGCCGGGCGTCCTCCGCCACGAGGACCTCGTCGGCATGGGGCAGCAGCCGGGCGGCGGGGGCACCACGGGCGCCGCACAGGACCGTCACATGGCCGGCCCGGGTGGCGACGGCTCGTACGGCGGGACCGGTCAGCAGGACGTCTCCGAAACCGCCGAGCCGCACGACGATCGCCTTCACCGCGCCCCTCCCCCGTGCGCCACTTCTCCCGGGGCCCTGTCCGTGCAGGCGGCGATGGTCCGCTCGAGCCCTTCCTCCCAGGTCACCTTCGGTACCCAGCCGAGGAGTTCGCGGGCGAGAGTCGTGTCGGGCCGGCGCCGCGCGGGGTCGCCCGGCTCCCGGTCGACGAAGGCCAGGCGCGATCCCGAGCCGGTGAGGGTGATCACCCGACGCGCGACCTCCTCGACGGTGGTCTCCTCGTCCCCGCCGATGTTGACGGGCCGCACGGATCGGCTGGCGGCGACGCGCAGGATGCCGTCGACGGTGTCGTCGACGTAGCACAGGGAGCGGGTCTGGCTGCCGTCGCCCTCGATGGTGACCGGTTCCCCGGCCAGTGCCTGCCGGATGAAGGCGGGGATGGCCTGGCGACCGTCCGCCGGCATCCGGGGGCCATACGTGGTGAACACCCGCACGATTCCCGCGTCGGTGCCCCTAGCGCTCGCGTGGGCGGTGGTGAGCGCCTCGGCGAACCGCTTGGACTCGTCGTAGGCGCTGTGCGGTCCCACGGGGTCGACGTCGCCCCAGTAGTCCTCCCGCTGCGGGTGCACAGCCGGATCGCCGTAGACCTGGCAGGAGGAGCCCAGCAGAAAGCGGGCGCCGTCCCGGTCGGCGACGGCCAGCGCGTTGCGCGTGCCGAGGCCGCAGGCGGCGATCGTCTCCAGGGCCCGGCCCCGGGCGTCGGCGGGGGAGGCGGGACCGGCGAAGTGCAGCACCGCGTCATAGGGGCCGGCGAGGGCTTCGCGGCTCTCGGGCCGCGCGATGTCGCACTCCACGAACCGGAAGCCCGGCCGGCCGGTCAGATGGGCGATGTTGGCCACCGATCCCGACGCCAGGTCGTCCACGCAGTCGACGTCGATCCCGCTGTCCAGGAGGCGTTCGCACAGGTGGGAGCCGAGGAATCCGGCGCCTCCGGTCACCACCGCACGCCCCCAGAAGGGCCGGGCGGTCGGCAGGGGGGAGAACGTGGTCGTCGGCGTCATCAGCACGTGGTCCTTCCGCCTTCCTTCCGCCGATGGGTGACGCACGCCCGTGCGCAGCGGCCGGTCGAGTGCCCCGGCGAGTCGTTTCCATGCTCGGGCCTGCGGTGAGGGCGTGCCACAGGGTGTGGCCACCGCACCGCCGACCGCTGGCGGCCACGGTGGCTCGTCGCGGCTCGTTCGGGTGAACCCGCGCGGCCGGACGGACCGCCCGGCATCCCCCGGGCCGAACGGGGTACTTCGCCGCCATGCGGGTGAGCGTGATTGACGTGGGTTCGAACACGATCCGTCTGATGGTGGCGGACGCGGAGCGCGGTGTGCCCCTCCCGGTGCACACCGCGAAGTGGAAGCAGCGGCTGTCCGACCAGACGGACGCGGACGGGCGGATGGCGGACGCGGCGGTGGAGCAACTGGCCCGGTCGGTCGCCGAGGCCGCCGCGACGGCCGAGCGGTGGGGCTCGGGGCCGCCCTGGCTTTCGCGACCGCGGTGGTGCGCGCCGCGCCCAACCGGCGGGAGGTCCTGGAGGCGGTGCGCGGCCAGACGGGTGTGGCCCTGTGCACGCTGCCCGGCGAGGTGGAGGCGGAGCTGACGTTCCTCGCGGCACGGCGGTGGATGGGCTGGCGGTCCGGACCGCTGGCGCTGCTCGACATCGGCGGCGGTTCCCTGGAGGTCGCGCTGGGCCGGGGCAGCCTCCCGGACTTCGCCGCGTCGCTGCCGCTCGGTGCGAACCGGCTGACCCGTGAGTTCTTCGCCGAGAACGATCCGCCCACCCCGGCGGACATCAAGGCGCTGCGCCGCAAGGTGCGTCACCAACTGCGCGACGTGGCCACGCGCGCCCGTTGGGAGAGCCCCTGCGTGGCGGTGGCGACCTCACGCACGTTCCAGCAGCTGGCACGGTTGTGCGGGGCGCCGCCGGGGCGACACGGCCCGTTCGTGCACCGTGAGTTGCGCCGTGCGGATCTGCGGCAGGCCATCGAGGCCCTGGCCTCCCGCCGGTCGACGGAACGGGCCGACCTGCCGGGCATCTCCGCGCCACGGGCCCACCAGAGCCTGGCCGGTGCCCTGGTCGCCCACACCGTCATGAAGCTGGCGAACTTCGAGACGGTGACCATCTGCCCGTGGGCGGTCAGGGAGGGTGTGCTGCTGCGGTCCATCGAGGACGGCCTCGGCTGGTGGTCGAAGGTCGCGCGGGACGGTGAGGAGACGTTGTCGGGTGCCGCCGTCCCGCTGCGCGTGGCGGAACCGACGGCCTGACCGGGACACACGCAGGGCGACGACCGGGCCCCGGGGCTGGAGCGCCCCGCGGCCCGGTCGTCGCCCTGAGGGCCGCACCCTCGTCTCCGCGTGCACGGGGGTCGGCCCTCTCCGCGTGCACGGGGTCGCCCGTCTCCGCGTGCACGGGGTCACCCGTCTCCGCGTGCACGGGGTCACCCGTCTCCGCGTGCACGGGGTCACCCGTCTCCGCGTGCACGGGGTCACCCGTCTCCGCGTGCACGGGGTCAGCCCGAGCAGACGACTTCGCGGTGTGTGGCCGGCCCGGACGCCGGGTCGCCTCTCAGGCCCGGTCGGTCAAGGCCGCCACCAGTGCCGGGGCGTTGTCGTCGTCCGGGTCCTCCAGGAACTCGCGGCGCACCTGCCGGGCCGCGACCCGGCCGGAGGTCAGGCACCACTGCCACCAGTGGTCCAGCCGCCGGGTGGTGAGGCGGTCCGCGGGGACCAGTGCGGGCCAGCCGCAGGCCTCGGCCTGGGCGGTCAGCTTGGCACCGCCCTCGACGGGGTCCACGGCCAGGGCCGGCACTCCGCCGCGCAGCGCGAGCACCAGCCCGTGCAGCCGGTCGGTGACCACCAGGTCCATCCGGGACAGCACGGACTCGAACTGCCCGGGCGTGGCGCACAACCGCCAGTCGTGGCTGTCGAGCCGGGTCTCCAGCTCCACCCGCGCGCAGTCCTTGCCGGCCAGCCACCGGGTGACCGTCTCGGCGGCCTCGTCGTGCCGGCGCCTCTCCCCGTACTCGTGCTGCCCGTGCGTGAGGATCACCCCGACGACGGGGGTGGTCGTCTCGCTCGGCGCGTGGGTGGACAGGTCGGGAACGGGGCCCATGGCGGGCGCGTCCCTCGGAAGGACCCGGTGGAAACCGGTGACGGCCGGGTCGTCGGCGTCCAGCACGGAGGTACCGACCGCGATGCGCACGCAGTGCGCGAAGCGCCGGTGCAGTTCCTCGATCGGGGGTCCGTGCAGCGGCCCGCAGATGAAGATCAGATGCGAATAGGAGGCGGGCCGTACGTCGTCCAGGTGCAGCGCCGACGGCCGGAAGCCGGGGCTCCACGCCACGTCGTAGGGGATCCCCTGGTGACGCAGCACGTCCTCGACCCGGCGCAGGGCCAGCACATCTCCCGCGGTGGCCTCGCCGTCCGCAAAGCTGAACCATCCGGTCAGCAGAGTCCTCAGATTCCTCGCACACACAACGCCTCACGAGTGCCCCCTCGTAACGTGCTCACTCATCTCCGCGCGGGTTCGCAGACATCCGGGGCGGCGTTCAGGGTCACCGCGTCGGTGCGCCGGACGGCTGCGGTATCGTCCGGGCCCTCGGAGCCCGTACGGCGCGGGCCGGGGCATTCATGGAGTTCTGTCGACGAGGTGCCGCCATGACCGAAGCCGATCAGGGACCCGGGGCCGCGGCGGCCCGGTTCACCGGGCGTCCGGTGACCGGTGAGCGCCCGGGGTCCGGTGCGCTCACGGAGGTCGTCCTCGACGGCGGCCGGGTGGTGATGGTCAAACGCGGCGACGAACCCGGCTCCCTCCGGGCCGAGGCGGCGGGGCTGCGCTGGCTGGCGGACGCCGGCGCGGTACGCGTCCCGGCCGTGCACGGTCACGACGAGCACTGGCTTGTGACCGACCGCGTCCGGCCCGGGCGGTCCGGCGCCGAGGCAGCGGCGCGCTTCGGCCGCGAACTGGCGTCCCTGCACGCGGCGGGTGCGCCCGCGTTCGGCGCCCCGCCGCCCGGTGGTCCCGAGGACGCGTACATCGGCCTCGCCCCGATGCGCAACGTCGCCGGTGAGGACTGGCCGAGCTGGTACGGCGAGCACCGGGTGCTGCCCTATGTGCGCCGCGCGGTCGACGACGGCACGTTGCGGTCCACCGAGGCGACGTTGTTCGAACGTGTCTGCGAGCGGCTGCCGGAGCTGGCCGGTCCCGCGGAGCCGCCCGCCCGGCTGCACGGCGACCTGTGGAACGGCAACGTGTTGTGGGGCGCCGACGGCCACGCCTGGCTGATCGACCCGGCCGCGCACGGCGGACACCGGGAGACCGACCTCGCCATGCTGCACCTGTTCGGCTGCCCGCACCTGGACCGGGTGCTGGCCGGATACCAGGAGGCGGCTCCGCTCGCGGACGGCTGGAGGGACCGGATCGGGCTGCACCAGCTCTTCCCGCTGCTGGTCCACACGGTGCTGTTCGGCGGCGGCTACGCGGGGCAGGCGCTCGCGTCGGCCCGCGCGGCCCTGGCGGCCTGATCCGAAGCACGCGTGTTCCTCGGCCGGGTACGGTCTCCTGGTCACCGCACCCGGAGGAGCCGCCATGCCCCGCGCCACCGACGCCTCGTTCGACCTGTTGCCCGGCGCCGACGACTCTCCGGTGATCCTCCATGTGCCGCACGGGGCGCGGGAGATGCCGGCGGACGTGCGTGAGGGCATCCTGCTCGACGACACGGCCCTCGCCCGGGAGCTGGATCACATCACGGACGCGCACACCGGCGAACTGGCCGACCTCGCCGCGAAGGCCGCCGCCGTCACGCCCTGGCGGTTCGTCAACCGGCTGTCACGGCTGGTGGTCGATCCCGAGCGGTTCCCCGACGACCGCGAGGAGATGCTCGCCGTCGGGATGGGCGCCGTCTACACCCGCACCACGCACCGCGAGGTCCTGCGAGGGGCCGGCACCGACCCGGAACCGCTGCTGCGGCGCTACTTCCATCCGTACGCGCGGGCGATGACGGCGGCGGTCGCGGACAGGCTCGCCGCCGCGGGCCGGGCCGTCGTCCTCGACGTCCACTCATACCCGACCTCCCGTCTGCCCTACGAACTGCACGGCGAGGGCCCCCGGCCACCGGTCTGCCTGGGCACGGACTCCTTCCACACGCCGCCGGAACTGCTCGCCCGGGCGCGTGAGGCGTTCGCGGGGTTCGGCGGAACGGGGGTCGACAGCCCCTTCTCCGGGGCGTACGTCCCCCTGGAGTTCTACGGCTCACAGCCCCGGGTCACCGCGCTGATGGTGGAGATCCGCCGGGACGCCTACATGACCGAACCGGGCGGTGCCGCGGGCCCCGGTCTGCCCCGCCTCGCGTCGGCGCTGGCGGCGCTGGTGGACGCGGTGTCCTGACGGACGTCCCCGCCCGGGGTCACTGCAGCAGCGGGAGCTTGCCCGCGATCTTGCTGACGCGGTTGCGCGGGCCCACGATGCTCACGGCGCAGTACACGAGGTCGTCGGTGGCGGTCTTGCCCACGGTGGCCTGGTAGTCGGCGTAGACCAGCGTCTCCTGGGCCGCGACCGGCATGTCGGCGACGAAGGTGTCGGCATACGAGGCCGCCTTGGCGCGGATGGCGCGGAGGGTGTCGGCGTCCGCCGCCAGGACCGAGCAGCCGGCCCAGGGCAGTCCCGGGTGCACGGCGCCCTCGGCGTCGGTGGCGTCTTCGCCGAGCAGCCCGGTCACCGCGGACTGCGTGGCCGCCGCGACGCAGACGGCGGCGTTGACGGCGCGCCCGGAGGGCAGGTCCCGGTCGATGACCACGACCCACTTCAGCCGGGCAGCACGGGTCGAGACGGCGGGGTCCACCTCGCTGGCGGCGAAGCCGATCCGCGAGCCGGTCGTGTCTTCATCGGTCATGAGCTTGCCTCCTGAGCATTTCTGCGGCTGATGCGGAGAATGCTAGGCAGGTGTACGGTTCCGTGGCTCGACTACCGAACTTTCGCAGAACACGGCAGCCGCGTGACCACTGTCAGTGCACTTCATACGGCGAATCACCGGATGTGGCGTCGAACGTGCGGACCGGAATCGGTGCCCGTCACCGTTTCCTGCGCGGAGCCGACGGGGATTCGTCGGCGGGCTCGATACGGCGGGGCTGGACGTGCTCGTAGGCCATGGTGGTCTGCACGTCGGCGACCTCACGGCGCTCGGTCAGCCGGTCGATGACGAAGGCGTAGACGCCGTTGACGTCCGGGACGGCGACGTGGATGAGGAAGTCGTGCGCTCCGGAGGTGACGAACAGGCCGATGACTTCGGGCAGTTGGGCAGCCCACTCGCGGAACCCCTCGATGACGGGACGGGCCGGCGGCCGGATGCGCACCGAGATGAGTGCCTGGACCGGGCGGCCCACCGCCTCAAGGTCCACGGCCGCGTGGTAGCCCGTGATGACCCCGCGCTCCCGCAGCAGCCGTACCCGCTCCAGCGAGGTGGACGGGGAGACCCCCGTCCGCGCGGCCAGCTCCCGGTTCGTCTGCCGTGCGTCGTCCTGGAGTTCCCGCAGCAGGGCGCGGTCCAGTGCGTCCATGTCCATGCCGCCCACTATGCCGTACGAAGTTCGGCGGCAACGGGGAAGCTCCCTACGGGTGCTCGTCGCAGCGGTTCGGCCCGCCGATGTACGCCGGCTCCGTCAAGGCGGCGCCACTTTGTGTTATCGGCCGGGTCCGGAGCCGTCTCCTGAGCGTAATCGTCCGCATCGACCATCCGACGAGACCGAGGACGCACCCACGTGAGAGCACGGATCAGCCGCCGGAGCATGCTGAAGATCGCCGGTACGGCCGCGGGCGCGGCCGCCGTCACCGCCGCCGTCCCCGCGCCCGGGGGCGTCGGCGGCGGCACGGCCTTCGCGCACCCGGGACTGCTGCACACCCTGGATCCGTGCCCTACACCGCGCTGACCCGGAAGAAGGGCGCACCGGGCGTCTGGTCCGGCAGTGAGACGACCAGCAGGGCGGCCGCCGTGGATCCGGCCATGACCCGCCCGATCTGGGCCATGATCGCCAACCACTACACCAAGCGCCGAGGGCTGGACGCCCCCTATGTCACGCGGATCGCGGCCAGGACGGCCCCGGAGGGCGGCGGCGGGGACTACGGGCCCAACAGCGGCGGATACGACCAGCTCGGTTTCGGCACGCTGACGTTCACCCGCGACCGGGTGTCCACGGCCGAGGCGACGGCGTCCCCGACGCCCGCGTCCGGCGCGGCCACCGGAGCCGGAGGCGGGTCCCCCGCGCCGTCGTCCATGGCCGGTCCGCAGGGCGGCCGGGGCAGGGACCTGGCGAACACCGGCTCCTCGGACGTCCCCGCGTGGACCGCCGCCGCGGGCGTCACCGCCGTCGCGGGCGGGCTGCTCCTGCTGCGCCGCCGCGGGCGCGCCGGGCGCGACAGCGCGTGAGCCGAAGGGCGGCGGCCGACCGTCGCACGACCGCCGGCACGCCCTCCTCGCACACGACGAGCGCCCGCCCCGCGACGCTCCGTAGCGGAGCACCGCATCCCGGCCCGCTCGAGCGCATCCCCGCCCTCTCGGGATGCGCGCTGCGCCATCTGGGGGAAAGGTGAGGGGAGGATCGACTCGCAGAGGAGACAGAATGTCGACGTCACAGCCTGATGCGTCGCGTCGTCTGGCGGATGACCGCGCCACGCCGGACGAGCTGCTGCACGCGTGCCCGCTCGAGACCTCGGCGGAGGATCTGGTCCTCGCCTCGGGGCGGGACATCACCCCCAGGACCCTCGCCTGGGCGGAGCGCAAGCTCGCCTCCGAGGGGCACGCCGCGCTGGACAAGCTACTGCCTTAGTGACTCCCGGTCCGGAATCACCGCGCCGGGGACGGGGCCGGGCCCCGGGGCCGTGATTCCGGACCGGTGCGGCTGCTGCGGGGTGTACTTCAGGCTGCCCTCGAGGAGCGCGTCGGCGGCGGAGACGGCGTCGCGCACGTCCTTGGTGCCCGTCATGACGCACAGTGTGTAGCTGACATCCGCCAGCTCTC
Organism: Streptomyces cynarae; assembly: GCF_025642135.1. NCBI lineage: Bacteria > Bacillati > Actinomycetota > Actinomycetes > Kitasatosporales > Streptomycetaceae > Streptomyces > Streptomyces cynarae. The sequence continues at coordinate 840,736 of NZ_CP106793.1, forward strand.
GTGCCGCTTCGGGTGTCTCCCGCTCGGCGAGCGCGATCCGCAGGGACGCGTACCGGGTCAGCAGTGTTCTGACGGCCTTCGGATCGGGAACGAGCACAGGCGGGCCTTTCTCTCGTTTTTCCGTCCCGGCTCCCCCGTCTCGGGCGAAGCATGCACAACTCGTCTCACACGGCCCGCCTTTGGCGCGATCTCGACCCTCCTCTCCCCCCGGCTCACCCCATGGCGGTCCGCGACAGGGCGCGACACGCGATCACGACCCACCCCTCCCCTCCCGGCCGTTGACGTGCGCGGACCATACTGGGAGGCGCCCCCTGTCCCCTTTCCCCAGAGTGATCCATGGCAAAGTCCTCCACCGTCCGTGCCACGGCTCCCGACACCGTGTGGCTGGCCCGCGGGCGACACCCCGGCCCGGGCGCCGAGGACGCCGTCCGCCGGCGCCTGCGTCAGCTGAAGAGCGAGAAGGTCATCCAGGACGAGACCGAGTACGACGGTTCCCGGGAGGGCGCGCCCGCGCGCGCCTTCGAGGCGCGGTGGCTCGTCGCGGGCGATGTCGTCGTACGGGCCCGCCTCGACGTCGGGGCGCCCGACGACCAGGACGGCACCCAGGGCTGGGTGCTGGTGGCCGAGGCGGACCGGGCCTGGGACCTGCACTGGCCCTCTCCGGCCACCGTCTTCTGGCCCGACGACCCGGACGTGCCCTGGGACCACGACGTGGTGCCAGGGCCGCGCTTCAGGGAGATCAACCCGCTGCCCACGGAGGACCGGGCGCTGCGGCGCCTGCTGAAGGACTGCGCGCGTCACTCCTGGAGCATCCACGTGGTCGTCCACGAGGCGATGACTCCCGACGAGCGCGGACTGCGCCCCCTCGCACCGCTGCTGCCGCCCGGCCTCAGGCACCGCGTCGTGGAACACCGGGCCGCGCCCGAGCAGTTCCAGGTGGTCAACTGGGCCCTCTACGACCTCAGGGCACGGGTGCCCCGGGGCGGTGCCGTGGTGCTGCCCGCGGCGCCGTCCGGTCCCGGCGCCGACGACAACGGGTTCAGCGTCCGCACGGTCTTCCTCGACGGTTCGCGCCCCACGGAACTCCTCGACACCGTGCGGCGCTTCGCCGAGCAGCCCACGCCCCTGCCCGAGGGCGCCGAGGAGGCCCTGTCCGCGCTGCGCGAGCAGTGGCATCTGACCACCCTCGAGGAGGAACTGGCCCTGGCGCGCCGCCGGCTCGCCGCCTACGCCGAGGCGCTCGAGGCCATGACGAAGTCGCGGGACATGTACCGGGAGGCGGCCGAACTCGCCCACGAGGCGCTGGCGGCCTACCAGGAGGCCGGCACGCTGCCCGCACCCCGCCGGCCACGCAAGAGGGAAGGTTTCTCCTTGCGTACTCTGTCCAAGCCCCTGGAGCGCGTGGTGGACGGCGTGAAGTCGCTCGGTGGACCGGGCCCGCAGAACGGTGACACCGCCCCCGAGGCTGAGCCCTCCGCGGGCACCTCCCCGGCCGGGCCGCCCGGCTCCGGGCACTCCAAGCAGCCCTAAAGCCTCTCGTCCGGGTCATGCCGGGCCCGCCTGCCGACAGCAGAGGGCCCCGCCGCATGCCGGGGGGAGGGACATCGGCGGGGCCGACGGCTCGAGGCACCAGGGGGGAGGGCACCCACGAGCGGTCCGACATGCTGGTGCCCGGCTTCCCGGGAAGTATGCGTGGCCGTTTTCCGCGTCTTGTGTCACCCATCCGTGAGAGCCGGGTGTAGGCGGAGGTTTCCGGGGTACCCGGCGGCGAACTCGCTGTCGGGTGCCACTCCGGCAGCGAGATGTTGATCACCTCCGGAGCGCGGGTCGCGGTGCATCTGTCGTCCGCCCCGGGGTAGGCGAGCCCCGCCACACCGTACGGATGGGAGGACATTGTGTCGGCTGAGCAGACCCCGCTCTCCATCGATGTGACGATGCCCCGGGAGGATGTCGCGCTGGTCACTGTGAAGGGTTTCCTGGACGTCGACACAGCGACGGAGTTGCATCACCACCTGGCCAACCAGATGCACCACGGCCGGCAGCACCTGTTGCTCGACCTGTCGGAGGTGCCGTTCATGGACTCGTCGGGCATCAACATCATTCTCAACGCCTACAAGGAGACCCGTCAGGTCGGCGGCTCGATCGGCCTCATCGACCCGGCTCCGGCCGTCCAGCGGATCCTCGACCTGACGGGGGTGAGCCTGACCGTCCCGTCCTTCAAGACCGTTCAGGACGCTCTGGACGACACGGACGACGCGTTGAGCCGGCCCTAGGCTCGCGGGCGGGGCGTTGCTCTCGGACGCCGGGCCGGACCACGGGTGCGCCGACGAGGCCGGTCACCGTGCGGGTGACGGCCGGACGTGCTGACGGCCCGTCAAATGGCGTGCTTCCGCCGGGGAACGTCGTCCGCCCGTGTGGTCTCCGTGTTCGTCGTCGCCCGCCTCCGACGGTCCGACGCCGCGCATACGGACGACAGTCGGCCGGATCCTCCGATCGTCGGATGATCTTCGGGGCGTCCTCGTGTGCCGAGGGGGATCTCCCATGATTACAGTGGTCGCGCGACAAGGAACCGCGCTCTCCGGGCAGGCTCCCCAGCCGTCGGGGAGGGTACGTACGAAGGAGACAGGGACGTGACGGACCAGGAGTCGGCAACGAACCCAGGAGCGTCGACACGGGTCGTGGGGGACTTCCTGCTACGCCGTCGGGAGCAGATCTCTCAGCGCTGGGCCGACCAGACGCTCTTCCGTACGGTGTTCACGGTGTCGCGCGATGAGGCCGTGGAAGCCGCGGGCTCTCTGGTGGAGGCGCTCGCCGCGGTGGCCGCCTCCGGGCGGATCGAGGATCTCCGGGCCCCGGGCTTCTCGGGGATGCGCGAACAACTCACGCGCATGGCGGCTTCGCGGGCCCGTGCGGGCGCGACGCCGTCGCAGATCGCCGACGAGGTGGCGGCCCTGGGTCCCTCGATCAGGGAACTGCTGGGCGCCGAACTGTCCGGGTCGGACGGCGAGGCGAGCGGATCGCACGCCGTGGCGCTCACCGCCCTGATGGGTACGCTGCGGGTGCTGGTCATGGAGACCGCCCTGAGCACGGGCGAGGAGATCATCGAGCGGCAGCGCCTGCAACTCCTCGAAGTCGCCACGCCCGTCATCAAACTGTGGAACGGCATCGTCGCCGTACCGCTCATCGGCACCCTGGACAGCGCCCGCAGCCAGGTCGTGATGGAGAGCCTGCTGGAGGCCGTCGTCACCCAGCAGGCCCGGTTCGCGATCCTGGACATCACCGGAGTGACCACCGTGGACTCCCTGGTGGCGCAGCACCTGATGAAGACCGTCGCGGCGGCCCGCCTCATGGGCGCGGAGTGCATCGTGTCCGGCATCCGGCCGGCGATCGCCCAGACCATCGTGCACCTGGGGATCGACCTGGGCTCGGTCATCACCCGGGCGAGCCTGGCCGACGCCCTCGCCTACGCCCTCCACGAGCTGGGCGCCGTGATCGTCGACCGGGCGGGCCACGGAGGAGGCCAGCGGTGACCGGCGGTTTCCAGGATCCGACGGGTGCTTCCGTCCCCGTACTCAGGCTCGGAGACGTTCTCCTCGTCACCCTTCAGGGCGAATTGGAGGACAAGTCCGCCGAACAGCTGCAGCAGGACATCAGCGAGGCCATCGCGGGAAGTTCCGCCACCGGAGTCGTCATCGACGTCTCCGGTGTCGAGATCGTCGATTCCTTCCTCGGGCGCGTGTTCGCCGAGATCGCGGCGAGCGCCAAGCTGCTCGCCGCGGAGACAGTGGTGGCCGGCATGCGCCCCGCGGTGGCCATCACCCTGGTCGAACTCGGCCTCACGCTGCCGGGTCTGCGCACCGCGCTCGACACCGACGAAGCACTGCGGATGCTGACACGGGCGTCCACGCCCCTGTCCCACGGTCCAGCACGCCAGGAGAACGCGTGACGGAGACATCGGGCCGCGTCACCACATGCCTGCCCATCCGCACGGACATGGATCTGGCATGGGTGCGGCAGCATGTGCGGCAGGCGGCTGCCGAGATCGGTTTCGGGCTGGTGGAGCAGACCAAACTGATCACCGCGGCCAGCGAGCTCGCACGCAACACACTCGTCCACGGCGGAGGCGGACAGGTGGAGTTCGCCTTCCTGGACAACGGCCGCGCCCGTGGTCTGCGCCTGTCCTTCATCGACGAGGGGCCGGGCATCCCCGACATGGAGCGGGCCCTCACCGACGGCTACACCTCGGGCGGCGGCCTCGGCCTCGGGCTCGGCGGAGCCCGTCGGCTGGTCCACGAGTTCTCGATCGACTCCCGTCCCGGCGAAGGCACCCGGGTCACCGTGATCTGCTGGGCCGCCGGACCGCCCCGGCCCCGCGAGGGGGTCCGATGACCCGCGTCTGGGACGTGCCCGTGCACGACTCGACCCGGGTCCGGGACGTCGCGGTGGCGGTGCAGGACAGCTGCGGCCACGCGGGGTTCGACGACGGCCGTACGGCCGCGGCCGTGCTCGTCGCCACCGAGCTCTCCACCAACCTGCTCAAGCACGCGGGCGGAGGTCGCATCCTCATCGACACGGTGGACGCGGACCTCACCTCGGACACGGCCGTCCGAAAGCCGGCGTTGCAGATCGTCGCGATCGATCACGGGCCGGGCATCCCCGACCTCGCGGCCGCGCTGGGCGACGGCTTCTCCACCACGTCCTCGCTGGGTGCCGGCCTCGGCACCTGCCGGCGCATAGCGGACGACTTCGACGTGCACAGCGCGCCCGGCAGGGGCACCATCGCCCTGGCCCGGATAAGGGCCGAGTCCGGTCGCCGGCGGCAGGGGCGCGCCCGGCGCGACCACGCCCCGGTGCGGGCCGGCGGCGTCAACATCGCCCTGGCGGGACCCCATTCGGGTGACGCCTGGGCGTGCGTGAGGTTCGGGGAGCGGGTCACGCTGCTCCTCGCCGACGGACTGGGGCACGGCCCGGCCGCGGCCGAGGCGTCCGACGCGGCGGTCCGGCAGCTGCGGGACAGCGCTCATCTGCCGCCGGCGGAGCTGCTCAACGTCCTGCACACGGTGTTGCGCAGCACCCGGGGCGCCGCCGTCGCGGTCGCCCAGGTCGACCTCGCGGAAGGGACTCTGAAGTTCTCCGGCATCGGCAACATCGGCGCCCGGTTCCGCTCCGCCGGTGGCTGGCAGCACCTGCTGTCGCATCCCGGCATAGTCGGCGCCCACCGACCGGCGCACATCCCCTGTCGGCGGCTGCCCTGGTCGCCCGAATGCCTCCTCGTCCTGCACAGCGACGGACTGCCCAGCCGGTGGTCCCTGCGGGAGGACGTGCCCTCCGCGGAGCTGGACCCCGGGGTGACGGCCGCCGTGATCGTACGGGACGCCAGCAGTGCCGCCCGGACCGTCCGCGACGACACCACGGTGACCGTGCTGTCCCCCACCCCGCCGAAGCGTGAACCATGACCCACACCTGGCAGATCATCACCGTCGTCGATGCCGCCCGGGCCCGGATCGCCACTGCCCGGCTCGCGGCCGATCTCGGTGTCTCCGTCGTCGACCGCACCCGCCTGGTCACCGCGCTCACCGAGCAGCTGCGCCAGTGCCTCACCAAGGGCGGCGCCTGGCGCCTGGCGCTCGGGACCACTCCCCCGTCGCGGGGCGAGAAGCAGGCACGGCTGTGGGTCACCGTCCGTCCGGACCCGGACGAGCGCCCCCAAGAGGAGCCGACGTGGCAGGCGCAGGTTCCGGCACCGGAACGGGGCGGCCGGGCGGACACGGTGGCGGTGCGCGCCTCCCCGCCGGCGCTCGCCGAGGCGCTGTTCAGCGCCGACGACGACACCGCGCGCGTACTGGACGCACTGACGGAGCAGGAGGCGCTGGTCGCGTTCCACCGTGAGGAGCTGCACCAGACGAACCAGGGCGTGCTCGCGCTGCACGCCGAGCTCGACGCCGCCGGCCAGGCGCAGCGCGAGCTGTTCGCCGCCGAGCGGGCCGCGCGCACGGAGGCCGAGGAGGCGCGCCGCAGGCTCACCTTCCTCGCCGACGCCAGCGCGGCACTGACGGCGTCCCTGAACCACGGCGAGATCGTCCGTCTGCTCCCCGAACTGCTCACCCCGACGTACGCACGGACCGCCGACGTGTGGCTGCTCGGCGACGACGAGGCGGAGCCGAGCCACGCGCCCCGCCCGGCCGCCGCCGTGCTGGCCGCCCGCACGGGCCGCCCCCAGTACGCGGCGCCCCAACCGGGCGGTCTGCCCGGCGTGGATGACCGGCCGCCCTCCGCCCTGCACCCCACCCGGCCGCTGCTGTGCCTCCCGCTGTCGGCCCGGCAGGTGCCGCTCGGTGTGATCACCCTCACCCCGCCCGGCGACCGGTGGGATCCGGACGACGCCGTGATGCTGATCGAACTGGCCCGCAGGGCCGCCATCGCGATCGACAACGCCCAGCGCTTCGAGCACAGCCGCGACATCGCCGAGACGCTGCAGCGGGCGCTGCTCACCGAGCTGCCCGCCACCCCCGGGCTCCAGCTCGCCGCCCGCTATCTGCCGGCGACCCACGGTCTCAACATCGGCGGCGACTGGTACGACGCCTTCCGGCAGCCCGACGGGAGCCTGATCGCGGTCATCGGCGATGTCACCGGGCACGGGCTGCACGCGGCGGTGATGATGAGCCAGCTGCGGACGGCCCTGCGCGCGTACGCCGTCGACGGGGGCAGCCCGGGCCGGCTCCTCACCCGGCTGCACCTGTTCCTGCACCATCTGCAGCCGGATCTGTACGCCACCGCGGTGATCGCCCGTTTCCGGCCCGGGGAACCGGTGCTGACCTGGGCCGCGGCCGGTCATCCGCCCCCGGTGCTGCGCACGCCCGACGGCCGGGTGCACACCCTCGACGCCAAGCCGGGCGCCATGCTGGGCGTTCCGGTGCAGCAGGAGATCGAGGACCACACCGCTCCCCTGCCGCCCGGCTCGACGCTGGCCCTGTACACGGACGGCCTGGTGGAGCGGCGGGCGTACGGCATCGACCCGGGCATCGAGCGTCTCGCCGAGGCGATGTCCACGCTCGCCGTGCCGGACCGGAACGGCGGACTGGAGGGCGCCGCGGACGGGGTACTCGAGCCGATGCTGAGGGACTCGGAGGGCGAGGACGACGTATGTCTCTTGTTGTGTCACGTGGACGGCGAGATCGCCGAGAACGCCGGGACCGCCGGGGAGGCGCCCGTACCGTGATCCTGGATGCGTATCCTCCGGCTTTCTGGCAACCGTCATAAGGGGGGCCGGGCGACAGCGCGACGAACGACGAGAACCGGCCGGAGTGCCGGCCGGGGGAAGGACGGCATGGCAACCGAGCCGCGTTGGGACAAGGCCTGGCCGTTCGAGACGGTCGAGGCTCTGGTGGCGGATTTCGGAGGTGACCTGCCCGACGTCACCGGGGCACGGCTGGCCGCCGAGGAGTTTCTGCGACGGCTGGCGCGGGCTTCGCCTCCGACGAGTCCCGAGTACTGGAACGACATACTCCTGGTGGTCGACGAGCTGGCGGCGAACGCCGTCCAGTACGCGCCCGGGCCGTTCGGCCTGCGGATGCGTCCGACGTACGACGGTGTCCATGTGACGCTGCACGACACCAGCACGACGCCTCCGGCGCCGCGTCCCTTCAAGCCGGGCCAGAGCGGAGGCATCGGCTGGCACCTGGTGCACACGCTGTGCCACCAGGTGAGCGTGGTCGTCCAGCCGGAGGGCAAGGACGTGCACGTGTTCCTGCCCTGGTAGGGCGCGGGCCCTTCAGGTCCGCGCCCTACCAGGGCGGGAGCCCCCGCGGTGCCGTCGGCCGACCGTCGGTGAGCGCGGGGCGGCTCGTGGGATCAGGCCGCCCGCCACCGCGACCCGGAGCCGTCCGGGGCGGTGCTGCCGGCGGCCCGCGTGTCTCCGGCCTTCTGTGCCGTGGGCCTCTCGCGGACCCGGGACCCGGTGTCGGCGCCGTCCGCGTCGTCCGGAGAGGAGCGGGGCACGGCGCGCAGCCGGCGGCGTCCCGCGCCACGGGCCTTCCCGGTGCCGCCCGGGGTGAGCAGGCGTTCCTCATAGCTGCCGAGCGCGAGCACGAGGCACAGCATGGACACCGGCATGAGCAGGGCTACGGCGATCATGTGGGCTCCTTCACAGGGCGTCCTGTTCCGCGTTGCCCCGCTTCGCCCTTGGAAACACGATTCAGCCGAGTGGCACGAACACGCTGACGGTCTTGCCGTCCACCCGCGGTTCGATGACGATGTCGCGCGCCAGCTTGATGATCAACGGCCAGCCGAACCCGCCCCGGTCCTGCCTGTCGGGGAGCTCGCCGGTACCGAACGCCACGGAGGGGATGTCCGGGCTGCGGTCGCGGACGACGAGGCGGACGCCCTCCCGCGTGGGGACGGCCTCGAAACCGGCGAGTCCGCCCCCGTGGCGGATGGCGTTGGACACCAGTTCCGAGGTGACGAGCAGCAGGTCGGTGACGGCCAGCTCGGCCGGCCGCACGGGCGCGGTGTCCCAGTGGCTCCGGACGACCGCGAGCACGTACGCGCGCGCCGTGGCGGCGCTGGTCACCGGGACGAGGGGCGGGGACGGGTCACTCTGCCGCACGCCGTCGGACGTGTGCGCGTGCCGCGGGCGTACGGGGGCGCTGATGTCGCGCTCGTCGGCGGCTCCCGGGTTCCCGCCGTCCCGCGGGGGAAGGTCCACCGGTTTCATCGTGCGCGCAAGGAGTCGGGCAGGCCTGCGGGGCCCGTGGCGTCGCGGGGACGGCACCGGCCCTCGGAGCCTGTGTCGAGGGTCGGCGTGGCGTGGTGTCGTTCGTTCATCGCCCCACGCATACCCGTCCGTGGGCAAGCCATGAGTGCGAAAAAATGCTCGGCGCGGAATCTGTCGCCCTCGGCCGACCGGTTCGCAGGGTCGGCGAGCGTTTTCCGCAGTCCCTGGCGACCGGCCCCGAGACCTCTGGTCACCGGACCGACGCCTCAGCCGGCCAGTGCGGCGGCGAGCTCGGCGGCGGCCTCGACGAGTTCGACGTCCTGCTCCGCGAGCAGTTGACGCAGTACCCCCCGGTCGGCGTGCACGGCACGGCGGGCCGCGCGCTCCCACCCCACGTAGTCCTGGGGGTAGTTGAGCAGTTTGGGGTAGGCGGAGGCGGTGCTCTCCCACTGGTGGGCGTCGGCGATGCTCCTCAGCAGGTGAAGAATCTCCACGCGGCAGGTCACCTGGGGTAGCCGGGCCAGCTCCCACAGGAACGGGACCGTCGCCGCCGTGGCCTGGTCGACGACGAAGCCGTACTGGCAGATGCGCTCCCGCAGGTGGCCGAGTGCCGCCCGGGCGGTGGCCTCGTCGCCCCGGGCGACGTCGTTGAGCAGGACCGGGATGGCCTCGGCGGAGCCGCTGGAGTCCTTGATGGAGTCCCACGGCACGTGCCCCAGGTCCTTCAGTGATGTGGCCATTTCCACTCCCGCAGACAGTGTGGGGCCAAGAACGACACGGCATTGCTACGACACGGCATTGCTGCGGCACGGCACCGCTCTGATGGGACGTCAGCACACGGACGTCTGTGAAGCGGTGGACACCGCCGCTATTATCCACGCAGTCAGTACCGTCGTGCAATTGCATGGGAAATTGCACGACGGGGAACGGAAGGAGACTGTGGTGCCTTCAGTGCCGAACGGAGTGCAGGCGGGCTCGTTGGAAGCCCGCTGGATCAAGAGCGGGCACAGCAACGCCGAGGGCAACTGTGTCGAGCTGGCCCGCCTGGCCGACGGGGCCATCGCGGTGCGCAACTCGCGCGATCCGGAAGGACCCGCGCTCGTGTACACGCCCGCCGAGGTGGCCGCGTTCCTGGCCGGCGCCAAGGACGGGGAGTTCGATCATCTGGTGTGAGTGGGATCCCGCGGGTTCGGTCCTGCCGTCCCCTGCGACACGGCGCGCCGGGATGCGATAATGAGGGTCTGTTGTCCGTCGGCTGACCGGGAGTCAGGATGTCCGCCTCGTCCAACCGCGTCTCCCGTCTCGAACCGTATCTCAGCCGGACCCAGCCCGCTCCGACTCTTCTGAAGATGCTGGTCGGCGTGCAGTTGGCGGGCATGCGCGAGGACGCCGGCCTTTCTCAGGAGCAGGCGGCGCGGGCCCTCGGGTTCAGTCCCGCGAAGCTGTCACGCATCGAGGCGGGCAAGGGACGCAGGCCGCCCACGGAAGACGACGTCCATGCGCTGCTGCGGCTGTACCGGGCCGATGACCACGAGGCCTCGGTCCTGGTCCAGTTGCTGCGGCGGGCCGGTGAGCCGGGCTGGTGGCAACGCTACGACAAGCGGCTGATGCCCGAGTGGTTCGACCGCCTGGTCGGGCTTCAGGAGGCGGCCACCGCGATCCGTACCTTCGAGATCCAGTACGTACCCGGGCTGTTGCAGACCCCGGCCTACACCCGGGCCGTGGTGGAGCGCGGCCTGCCGACGGCCTCGGCCGCCGAGGTGGAGCGCCGGGTGGAGCTGCGGATGCGGCGACGGGAGCTGCTGTCGCGTCCGGACGCTCCTCGGCTGTGGGCCGTCGTCGACGAGTCGGTGCTGATGCGGGTGCTGGGCGGCCGCGAGGTGATGCGCGAGCAGCTCGAGCACCTGGTCGAGATGGCGCGGCGTCCGCATGTGACCGTGCAGGTCGTGCCGTTGGACGTGACCAACGCGTCGGCCCCGGCGATACCGGTCACCTATCTGCGCTTCGGTGGCGCGGACCTGCCGGACATCGTCTACCTGGAGCACATCAGGAGCGCCAACTTCCTGGAGGACCGGGACGAGACGGAGGAGTACCGGGTCGTACTGGACCGGCTCGCCGACGAGGCCCTCGACCCGCGTGAGTCACTGGCCCTGTTGCGCAGGACGCTTCGGGAGCGTTACCCGGCCGGGTGACGTTTCCCGGCCGGGTGGCCGGTGGCGTGGGCTTCGGCGGACCCCCCCCCGGTGTGGGTGGCCCGTCAGCGGAGTCGTCCCACTCCGCCGAACTCGATCCACTCCTGGGTGAGTTGGCGGGGAGCGACCTCGGAGTCCGGCCGCCAGGTGGAGACCTCCACCAGACCGGGCTCCAGGATGTCCATGCCGTCGAACCAGGCCGCCACGTCCTTCTCCTGGCGTACCCGTCCCCAGTGCCCCTGGGTGGCCTGGTCCATGAAGTCGGTGACGAACTCGCGGACTTGGGCGTCTTCGCTGACGAGCTGGCACATCACCATGAAGCTGCCGGGCACGAGCCGCTCGGCCACCCGGCGGACCAGGGCGGGCGGTCCGTCGGTCTCGCTGTCCGGGATGCAGTGCATCACCGAGTTGAAGAGCACGGCGACCGGCTGCGAGAAGTCGATCAGGCGTCGGGTCTCCGGGTGAGTGAAGATCGTATCGGTGTCCCTCATGTCGGCCTGGATGACGACGGTGCGCTCGTCCTGCTCCAGCAGGGCACGGCCGTGCACCAGGACCATCGGGTCGCTGTCGACGTACACGACGTGCGAGGTCGGGTCGATGCGCTGGGCGACCTGGTGGACGTTGTCCTGGGTGGGCAGTCCGGATCCGTGGTCGAGGAACTGGCGGATGCCGTACTCCTGCGCCAGCGTCCGCACGACCCGCTGCAAGAACCGCCGGTTGTTCAACGCGAGCGCCCGCGTGCTGGGCACGACCTTGTCGAGCTCTTCACACGCGGCCCGGTCGGCCGCGTAGTTGTCCTTGCCGCCCAGGTAGTAGTCGTACATACGGGCGGCCGTCGGCACCGTGGCGTCGATCGACGTGGACAACTGCCTGCCAGACTGCATCGTTCCCCCAGATCCGGGCCGCGCCGTCGAACCGGCTAGGCGGGCACACCATCCTAGGGAACCGGTGTTCGCCGGTGCCAGTCCCCGAACGAAGGACACCACGCCAACTCGGCTACCACTCCTCCGTGTTACGGAAGAGGGCCGCAGGGACTGCCGTGGCCAGTGCGCGGTACCCCTCCGGGTTGAGGTGCAGCCAGTCGCCGACCTGGAGACCCGGCCTGAGCCGCCGGGGGTTGTCGGGGTCACGCACGACGCGGTCGAAGTCGACGACCGCGTCGAAGTGCCCGCGGGCCCGGATCCAGGCGTTGACCGTCTGCCGGGTCGCCTCCCTGAGGCCGTCGGGGTCGTCGTACGCGGTGTTGCCGCCGAACGGCAGCAGAGTGGCGCCGTACACGCGGATGCCCTGGGCGTGCGCGCGGACGACGATCTGCTGGTAAGCGGCGATCAGGTCGTCGGCGACGGCGTGCTGGGCGGCCGGGGTGGCCGCGGCCGTGCCGATGTCGTTGACACCCTCGAAGACGACCAGCCAGGCGACGCCGCTGTGAGCGAGGACGTCGCGGTCGAGGCGGGCGAGGACATTGGGGCCGAGGCCGTCGTTGAGGACGCGGTTGCCGCCGGCGGCCTGGTTGAGGACCGCGACGCCGGCGGTGGCGGGGCGCGCCCTCAGGCGGTCGTAAAGCTGGTCGGGCCAGCGGTCGTTGCCGTTGGTGGTGGAACCGCGGCCGTCGGTGAGGGAGTCGCCGAGGACCGCGACCGCGGCGGTGGGGCGGTCGGGGACGACTTCCACGTCGCTGAGCAGGTACCAGTGGTCGACCGGAGTGGCTCCCGGAAGGTCCTCGTCGCCGGTGTGGTCGCCGGCTGTGAGGTAGGAGGTGGTGCGGGAGCCGGGGTGGGAGGTGAGAGCGAGGGAAGCCTGACCGGTGGCCAGATAGGTGGTGACCGTCAGATTCGAGCCGGGCCGCAGGGTGAAGTCCAGGGGGTCGGAGACCATCTGGGCGCCGACCGGGACGGTGATCGACTCCCGGCCGGCGAACGTGATCCGTCGCGTCGTGCCGGGCCGGACGGCGCTGACGCCGGCCCGGCCGTCCGCCGGAAGTGCCACGGACACCCTGGTGAGCGGCAAGGGGGTCGTGCCGAACGCGTTGGAGAACCGGAGGCGGATGCGGGAGCCCCCGACGGTGACGTGGACCGTCTGCCGCAGGGTGGTGTCGACGAGCACGGAGTCCTTGCCTGTGAAGGGCGCGGGCGGCATGTTGGCGGGCTCCGTCAGTTGCGGCATCGCCGTCCAGGTGCCGACCCAGCCACGGTCCGGCGGGGCGGCGGCGGCAGACGGACCGGTGTGCCGCTCCGCCGCGCCGACCACCGTGGATGTGGTGACGAGGCAGAGGGCGAGCACACCGACGGCGAACAACTGGGAGAGCGGCGCTCTGGTCCACAACTTCATGTTTCTCGACACGGTCACGAGCAGGGTGCCGCCTTCCTGTTGACGACGGTCTCGGTGTGGTGGCGAGCGTCAGGTCGTTGCTTGGGGGCCCTTTGGGATGGTGGCATGGCCATGCCTGACATGGAAGCGCTCCCACAGAGGTCACCGAATCTCGCCCCGACCGAAACTTTCGAGGTCACGGCCCCGGCGCGGCCACGGCGCCGACGGCAGCGGACCCCGGCGCACGCCCGATGGACCGTCCCGTAGGATCGGCCCGGGCAGGGCCCAGGACGGGCGCCGGCATCGGCGAGGAACAGGAGATCCAGTGATGGCGGGTCGTGTCGACGTGGGCGCCGAGGTCGAGGACTTCACCCTCCCGGACGAGACGGGTACGGAGCGGCGCCTCAGCGAACTCCTCGCCGACGGGCCGGTCGTGCTGTTCTTCTACCCCGCCGCCCTCTCCCCGGGCTGCACCGCCGAAGCGTGCCATTTCCGGGACCTGGCCGCCGAGTTCGCGGCCGTCGGCGCGCGGCCTGTCGGCATCAGCGGGGATGCGGTCGACCGGCAGCAGGAGTTCGCCGGGCGCCACACGCTCGGCTTCCCGTTGCTGTCGGACGCGGACGGCACCGTCCGGGAGAGGTTCGGAGTCAGACGGGGCCTCTCCCTGGCTCCCACCAAGCGCGTCACCTTCGTCATCGACCAGGACCGGACCGTCCTCGAGGTCGTGCGCAGCGAACTGCGCATGAGCGCGCACGCCGACCGCGCACTTGCCGCGCTGCGGGCCCGCAGCAGCTGACGGCCGGAGCCTCGATCCGCAAGGAATCACAAGCGAGTTGAGGGCCCGGACCGCTCGGCAGCGAGCGGCCCGGGCCGATCCGTGTGCGGCCGCATCGGCACCCCGCCCCCGTGCCGGACCTTGCCGGTCACAGGAGCCAGGCCGAACGTGTTCTGCGCGAGGCGTTGACCAGAAAGCGCTTGCCCTCTACGGTCCGTTCAGCAGCGTGAACCAACTGCCGTACCTCATATGCGAGATGAGAGAAATCGGGAGCCGGGCAACCTGGAGATCTGGGGAAAGTGCACTCCCCGCGTCAGCCAACTGCCCTGCACCACCATCGCTGCGTCCGCGCGGAGTTCCACATGGCGTACGTCCATCACGCATCTGAACACACGACGACGGGCGAGCACACGCCGTCTCGGTGACCCCCGGCCCGGGCGCCGGAGAGCTGTGACCACCCCCCACACCACAAGGAGTCGTTCCATGACGTCACCAGCACGTCCGCGCGCCCGTCGGCGCGCACTGACCGGCACCCTTGCCGCCGTCGGACTGTCGGCTGTCATGATCATGACTGACGGGGCCCTGTCCCCCGCGAGTGCCGCCACCTGGCCCACCGCGAACGGCAGCCAGGCCGTCACCAAGACCATCCCGATCTCCGGCACCAAGGACTACGGGATGAAGCGCCTCTACGGCAGCGGAGACCTGGGCACCGGCGGCCAGAACGAGGACCAGGATCCGATCCTCGATCTGGCCCCCGGCGCCGTCCTGAAGAACGTCATCATCGGCGCCCCGGCCGCGGACGGCATCCACTGCGAGGGCAGCTGCACCCTGCAGAACGTCTGGTGGGAGGACGTCGGCGAGGACGCGGCGACCTTCAAGGGCTCCTCGTCGTCCAACGTCTACACCGTCACCGGTGGGGGCGCGAAGGAGGCCAGCGACAAGGTGTTCCAGTTCAACGGCGCCGGAACGCTGAACGTGTCCCACTTCGCGGTGAAGAACTTCGGCAAGCTGGTCCGCTCGTGCGGCAACTGCAAGACGCAGTACAAGCGCACGATCAACCTCAACACCATCGAGGCGACCTACAAGGGCACCGCGCTCGTCGGGATCAACACCAACTACGGCGACAGCGCGACACTGAAGAACATCACCATCGTCGGGGACAGCAGCAAGAAGATCGTCCCGTGCCAGAAGTACATCGGCAACAAGACGGGCGCGGAACCGACGAAGAACGGCACCGGACCCGACGGCACCTACTGCAAGTACAGCGCGTCCGACATCACCTACCGCTGAGCCCGCTCCCCTCCCCCCACAAAGAAGGCCCGCCGCCCCGTGGTTCGGGGCGGCGGGCCCGGGCCGCCCGGTCAGTGGGCGGGCCAGCCGTCCAGGTGGCGGTGGAGGGTTACGGTGGGCCGCTCATCGCCCTTGGGGGCGTTCGCGACCGCGTCCCGCAGCACGGCGTTCACCTCGGCGGCCAGGGCGTCGGCGCGCGTCTTGAGGTCGGTGGCCGGCAGGTTCGAGCGGGTCAGCGCGTCCAGCCGCCGGTGGATGTCGGCGAGCCGCCGCTGAGTCGCCTGGTCCAGCGTGAAGGGGCGGGGGGTGGATACGACGAACTGGTAGGCCCCGGCGAGGGTCTGGCAGCCGTCGCAGTGCTCGTTGACCGCGTCGCCCCGGTTGACCGCGGTGAGATGCGTGTGCTCCCCGGCCATCGTGACGATCTGGAAGGACAGCGCGACCGACCGGCAGTGGTCGTCGACCGAGCAGCCCACCCCGACGGCGTTCGCCTGGTTGCGTACGCTCGCGGCGTCGACCGTGCCGAGCTGGCGCACGGTGAAGGAGTCCCTGGTCTGTGTGTGGTGCCGGAAGTCGGCGCGGCTGAACGTCTGGTCGCTGGCGACCGCGGTGTGGTGCGGCATCCCGGTCGCCGCCTGGGCCGGGACGGCCGTCGCGAGTCCGGCCGCCCCGGCGGCGAACAGCCCGACGCGGACGGCGCGCCTGGTGAGGGCGGATTGGGGACGGGCTTTGCGGTGCTGGTTCATATGGTCTCCCGCTGGAGTGGTGTCGTTGGACCCCGGGCCCTGGCCGGGGCGATCAAGAGGCGGTGGGCGACGGCGATCCGGCCGGCGGCGCGCTCGAACTGACCGGCGCGGACGGGCTGTCGGCCGGGGACGACGGAGCGGACGGCGTGCCGGAGCCGGGCACCGCTGAGGCGGAGGTGGGCGGCTGCCCGCTCGCGGCGGGACTGCCGGACGGCCCACCGGCCGTGCCCCGCGGTGACGCCTTGGAGTCGCTCGGGTGCGGACTCGCCGAAGTCGACGGACCGGCCGCGGCCGAGGGATCGGCCGAGGCGTTCGGGGACGCCGTGCCGGACGGCACGGTGGTGGCCGTGGCCGAGGGTGTCGCGCTGTGCCGGTCCGGGAGCGTGGCGCGCCGGGCGGGCGGGGGCGACGTGGACACGCCGGGCTGCAGGATAGGGGCGATCGGCGGTTGCTTCGGCAGCGGACGCGGGGTCAGACCCGAGACCCAGGCATAACTCAGGCCGCCGAGGCCGATCAGCACCAGGGCGCACAGTGCCAGGCGCAGCCGTGGCCGGCCTGCCGTCGCCTTCGCGCCTCCCCTCCACAGGCGCCCGCCGAGCTTCACCGACAGGTAGACCACGCCGGCCATCGGGCACAGCAGCATGACGCAGCCGACCACGCCCATCAGGCCCGCCGCGATCTGGCCGTGTGCGAACGCGCCTCCGGTGCCGAGGAGTTGCTCGGCCAGCGAGCGGATCATCGTGGTGGTGATCCGGGGCAGGTTCCACAGCGCGTAGCCGAGTTCGCCGATGATCAGCGGCACCATCGTCAGCACCCAGGTGGCGACGATGGCCCGCGCGGACTTCTTGAGCGCGGCGACCTCGGCACGGGCCCTGCGCCCCGCGGCCCCCGGGACCAGGCCCAGCAGGATCGGCTTGATCTTGCCGTAGAGGTCGGGAACTCCGGCGAGGTCGCCGAGGATGTAGTAGCCGTCGAGGCGTACGGCCGGCATGAGCTGTTCGAGGATCTCGAAGTGGCCGAGATAGACGGCGGCCAGGAAGAACGCCTGGCCGCTCAGGGCGTAGGCGCCGGCCATGGCCAGCATGAACACGACGTTGAAGTAGACGCCGCCGAGGTCGGTGCGGAGCCGGCCGCCCCTGCCGATCCGATAGACGTCGGTGACGTCCGTGTACATCGAGGGCCAGATCAGGAACAGCCCGCAGCCGATGCAGCCGGGTCGGGCGCCGCCGTAGCGGCACGCGGAGGCGTGGCCGAACTCGTGGAACACCAGAGAGGCCACGGTCAGCACGAACACGACGAGCAGCAGGACCGGTTGGTCCAGCACCTGCAGCACGGGGGTGATCGCGCCGAAGAACACGAACAGCCACACGTCCAGGACGGCGACGCCCGCGAGCACGGCCGCCACGACCAGGGGGCGGTGCAGCCAGGCGAACGCGCCGGCGATCTTGGCCACGCGCCGCTCGTCGAACAGGACGCGGTGGCCCTTGAGCGCGAGGAGCAGGTCCGACCGGGGCGCAAAAACCTGGTCGTCCTCCTGCCCCTCGGGGACCGTCACGCCGAGTGGCTCCAGCTTGTTCTCGATCAGATAGCGGATGTTGTCCGCGCTGACCTCGCGTCCGAACCGGGCGCTGACCCGGTGGGCGATCGTCTCGAGGTCGCGGCCGCCGTCGATCGACGACGCGACCAGATGCAGCAGCCGTGTGAGCTGCACGACCTGCCCGTCCCCCCGACGGGCGATGTACCGGGGCTCGGTGAACCCCGATCCCTGGTACTCGCCGTGCAGTTGGAGCCCGGCGCTCAGCCGCGGTACGAGCGGCTTCTCCGGGCCGACGACGGGGAGGTCGCCGGTGGCGACCTGCTCGTACGTCACCGGGATCCCCCCGGGCCCCGGCACCGGTCCGGTGTCGTACAGTGCCGCGGCGTTGTCCCCCAGCAGCGTCATGTGCGCCTTTCCTCCCCCCGAGTGCGGACCGCGCCTGCCCCCGGCGCGGTCCGCGGAATGTGCCCTCGTGGTGCGGGGGTTACTGGTGGATGGTGATGGACTGCGTGGCCTGGGACTCGGCGACCGACCATGCGGAGTGGTCGTTGAGCGCGGCCGACTGGTTGCTCGCGGCGACGTTGGCGACGTGCTTGGTGACGTTCACCGTCTTGCCGAAGCTGAACTTCAGCCGGCCCAGGGCCTCGCGGCCCGGCAGCAGCTCCGCGGTCTCGGCGTCCAGCTCGTGGGCGTTCATGCTCATGGCGTGTCCTTTCTCGAAGACGTTCGTTGTACGGCGTGGTGGGGCCGGGCGGACGCGAATCGCCGCCCGGCCGATGTGGGGTGACAAAACGTCAGGTGTTGCCGCCCGGTGGTGGTACCGCCGCGGCGAGCGGAGGTGTGGTGAGGTGTCGCCGCGGCGGTACCGGGTGCCGCACGGTGCCGGGGCGCCGGGCCGTGCGGCACCGGATCACTGGGTGATGTTGATGGACTGGGCGGCACCGGAGTCCGCCACCGACCACGACGAGTGGTCGTTGAGCGCGGCCGACTCGTTGTGCGCGGAGACGTTGGCGACGTGCTTGGTGACGTTCACCGTCTTGCCGAAGCTGAACTTCAGTCGGCCCAGGGCCTCGCGGCCCGGCAGCAGTTCGGCGGACTCGGCGTCCAGCTCACGCGGATCCATCATGGTCGATTCCCCCTCGGGGTTCGCAATGCGGTGCCGTCGGACACGGTCAGGTCCCCCCGGATCGTGTCCAACTCCGTCGGACGGGCTGTCCAACGAGATTGGACACTACGGGCCGAGGCGGGTGTGACGCAAGCGGTTCGGGAGAACACCTTCCGTCACGCACCCAAGTCGCCCCTAGAATGATCCGACGCGGAAGAGTTCCGCCCGGCGGCGAGCAGGAAGTGACCATCGGTGGCCAACGCACTGCAGCAGATCATCCGCGACCGGCTGGACAGTGAGCGCTGGTCGTACGGCGACGTCGCCCGCCGCGGAGGCATCCCCCGCTCGACGGTGCACCACCTCGCCACGACGGACCACATGGCCCGGATGCCGCAGCCGTCCACCCTCGAGGGGCTGGCCCAGGGCCTGGCTCTGCCGTTGGACACCATCCGCCGGGCAGCCGCCGAGGCCTGCGGCATCCACCTCTACGCCCCTGCCGCCGAACCGGCGCAGGCGTCCGAGGCCTCCCGTGACCCCGAAGTGGACGTGCTCATCGCAAGCGTGCAGCGTCTGTCGGCCGAGGACCGCCGCCATGTCGCGGCCCTCGTCGAGTCACTGCTCGGCCGGTCCTCGGACGCGCCCTGAGCGCGCCCGGGCGAGCGGGGGTACGGCGAGCGGACTCCCGCCCCACCGGTCACTTGCACCAGAAGACGTCACTTCCACCCGAACACGCATGATCCGCCGCTAGTCTCTCCTCCTGCCCGGGGCCCCGTGAGCCGCACGCCCCGGGTTCTCTGGGGGGAACTTTGCTCTTCGTACACGGCGGCCCCACCACCGCCATCGTCAAGGGACCGACGGGAGAATCCGTGGTCCTGCTCTCCGGCGAACTGCCGGCCGACCTCACCGACGCCGCCATCGGGGAACTCCTGGATCTCGCGGCGGCCGTGCTCAGCGAGGAGGAACTGACCCTCTTCGACCAGTGCCTCGCCCTGCTGCGCCGCGGTGAGGGCCCCACGCCGCAGCGCATCGAGATCAACGGGGCCGTGCTCACCGTCTACCGCGAGTGAGCCGCGCTCTGGGCCGCCGGGCGCCCGGGGGACCCGCTCGTACACAATTCCAACTGCGGAGAGCATAGTTCCGCACGCCCGACAGAGGCACGATCAAGCCATGGCAACGCCTCCGCGCCGTCCCTCCGCTCCCCCGGCACGCCGATGAGCCCGGCCCGCATCCCCGGCCTGATCGTGCCGTTGGTCTTCCTGTGCGCCCTGGTGGCCGGCGTGTTGTGGTACTGGCGGCATCGCGGCGACTAGGTGTACTGATCACCAGTGCCGCGGCCGCCCGGCGTGCCGGCGGAGCATCGCGGTTCGCCGGCGGTGCGCCCCGGGGGGCGATACAGGTGGCTACTTCTCCTGACGCGCCGTCACCAGGACGGACTGCGTCGTCTGCAGGAAGCGGCGGACGGCGTCCAGTTCGTTCTCGTCGAACTCCCCTTCCGCCGCGACCAGCCTGCTGATCAGCGGACCGAAGAAGGACCAGCCGAGGTCGGTCGCCTGGTCGGTGACGGCGAGGAGGACCCGGCGCCGGTCGCGCGGGTCGTGTCCGCGGTCGACGAGGCCCCGCCGCTCCAGCCGGTCGACGACGGCCGTGACGGCCGAGGAATTCAGCCCCAGCTGCGCACCCAGCCGACCGGGCGTGGCGTCGGTCCCCGTCCGGTCGAAGTCGAGCAGGTGGATCAGTGCGCGCAGGTCAGTGGGGTGCAAGCTGTTCCGCGCGGCGAATTCGGCGCCGAGCAGGTCGAGTTCGACGGTGATGCCGCGCAGCAGGTGCACCAGTTGCAGACGCGGGTCGCGGTGGTCCACGTGGCGCCCTTCCGTTGTGGATATCTCAGTGAGTGAGTATATCGTTCAGTGACGTAGTTTCGAATGCCGTTTCGACCGGGGAGGTCCCATGTCCGCTGCGGCGCGTTTCCGCAGTTCGGAAGCCGAGGAGCGCTTTCTGTCGGCGTACGACGCCGTGCTGGGGAGCTGGCCGGTGCAGGTCGAGTCCGTCGACGTACCCACCACGTACGGGACGACGCGCGTGAACTCCTGCGGCCCGCACGACGCACCGGCGCTGGTCCTGCTGCCCGGCGGAGGCGCCACGTCGACGGTCTGGCTCGCCGATGTCGAGAGGCTCAGCGCGCGGTACCGGGTCCACGCGGTGGACACCATCGGCCAGGCCGGACGGAGCATCGCGGACGGCCGCGTGGCGCGCGACACCGGCGATCTGACGGCATGGCTGGACGAGGTGCTGGGTGAGCTGGGGATCGAGCGGGCGGCGTTCTGCGGGCACTCGTACGGGGCCTGGCTGTCCCTCACCTACGCCCTGCACGCGCCGCAGCGGGTGAGCGGGGCCGTGCTGCTGGATCCCACGCGCTGCTTCGGCGGATACCGGGCGCAGTACCTGCTGCGGGCCGCGCCGCTGTTCCTGAAGCCCGGCGAGCGGGCGGCGCGCGGGTTCCTGGAGTGGGAGACGGGTGGGGCGACGGTGGACGAGGGGTGGCTGGAAGTGACCGTTCGCGGCACGGCCGGATACGTCCCCAAGATCGTCGATCCTCGCCCGCCCGGCCCGGAACTCCTGCGCCGCTCCGTAGTTCCCCTGCTGGTCGTGCTGGCAGCCCGCAGCCGCGCGCACGACACCCGCACGATCCGTGAGCGCGTACGGGAACGAGCGCCGCACGCGCGGATCCATGTGCTGCCCACAGCGACCCATCACACGCTGCCTCTCGCCCATGCGCAGGAGATCGACCCACTGGTCCTCGACTTCCTCGCCTGAGCGCCGTCCGCCCTCGCCGAGTGGCACGGCGACGCCACTCGCTACTGTGACGGGCCATGACGCATCCGCATCTGCCCACCACCGAGTCGGCCGTCACGGCGATACGTGAGATCGCGCAGGAGTACGGCCTGGCGATGACCGCCACCCACGACATCGGCGCGGACCGGACTTCCCACCGCGCCGCGGCCGGGGCGTTCGCGGTTCTCGATCCGGACGGTTCGCTGCCGCATGAGGCGTTCGTCGAGCTGGGAGGCTCACCGGCCGTCACGGTCCAGCTCTTCCCCGACGAGGACGCGAAGATCACTGTCGACGACGTGGATTTCGAGGATCTCCCCCGGGACGTGGTCCCGGCGTTCCTGCGGTCCGTCTACGGCGGTCTGGCCTATGTGACGGGGCGGTTCTTCCCGCCCGGCCAGTGGCTGATCGTGCCGCTGCCCGGGGACGAGACGTACAAGGAGCTGATCCTGCGCACCTCGCTCACCCCGTGGCTGGCCCGCTCATTCCGAAGCTAGTGCCCCGGCAGGCAACGTTTGCCCGTCAAGGAGCGGCGTCCGGTGCGTGCTCTGGGGGTACCCCCTGCTCGAAGAGCTTGGGGGAGTGCCGGCCGGAAGCCCTCGTACTGGACGTACTTGGGCTTTCGGCCGGTGTGGCGAGAGGGCGTGCCGGGCGTCGCGCCGGAGGTTCCGGCGCTCAGTGCTGGCCGCGCTCCGCCTGTTCGCGCAGGAACGTGCTGATCTGGCCGGCCAGGGTCTCGGAGGTGCCGTCGGCGCGGGTGGCCGTGCCCTGCGGGCCGTCCGGGACGGTCATGTCGCCGGACCACAGATACCGGTCCGTCCATTCGTCGTCCGCCTTCAGCTGGACCTGGATGTCCACGAGGCTCAGGGCGGATTCCGGGGCGGCGGCGTACAGGACGGCGGTCGCACGGCGCAGCGGATAGACGTCGAAGCCCTCGATGAAGTGCGAGTTGCGCCAGTCGAGAAATGCGCTCTCGCCGTCCGGACCGGTCCGCACGTCCAGTTGACCGTCTTCCAGATGGATGCCGACCGGTTCCGCCGACCGGTTCTCCACGGTCACCCTGAAGCGGAAATAGGTGAGGCCTTCGGCCGAATCGTCACGCCCACGCGGCGGCTCCGCCTTTTCCAGCCCGTGGACACGGACACGCAGCCCGGCATGCTCGTCCCCGCATTCCTGCCAGTCACCGATCACATGGGGCTCGTGCACGGTCCACCTCTCCACTTCCGGCCACGTTCCTATCCGCGTACGCAACAAAGTGTCAAATGCAACCAAGATCGGACGGCCGATGGATTTCCCTGGCTAGATCACCGATCAAGCCGTGCCCAGCATGAATCGCTTCAGCGCCGTGGGAAAGGCGATCGCGTACGTGTCGCACATCACGTGCACGACAGGCCGGGCACCGGGCCCCCGCACCGCTGGCACACTGCACGTCATGGCCCCGATCACGCCCGCCCGCGCCCTTCTTCTGCTCGTCACCGGGCTGGTCTGTCTGACCACCGCGAGCGGTGCCCTGATCGGCGCCCTCTTCGGTGGCGCGCGGGCCGCCCTCGTGGCCGCGGCCTGCGGGGGCGCGGCGGGCGCACTCGGCGCCCTGGTCTTCCGCCGGCGTGCGCTGGCGCACTTCGACGCGGCCCGGCGGCACGCGGGAATGCGTGGCTACGCGGAAGGGATCGCGCACGGAGTGCTGGTGCACGTCGCCGCGTACGAGGCCGCGGTCTTCCCCCGTACGGGCCCCCTCGGGGTCACCCACGAGGAGCGTGCCGCACGGCGCACCCTCGCCTATCGGATGGCCGCTCTGGACGAGGTGCCCCAGCGTGTCCGGGAGGTCGCGGCGGACGCGCTGGCGGTGCTCGACACAGCCGACCGCACCCGCGCCGAGGAGGTCCTCGCCCAACTCGCCGCCGTCGTCCGGGAGGAGTACGCCCGCCCGTGACCGGTTACACGGCTCCGGCGGATTTCCGGCCGACCGCACCGCCCGTGAGTCAATTCGCGACACCCTGTGCAATACGCCGCCGGGGCGACAACCGTCCACTGCCGCAAGGGAATTGATCCCTGGGTGCTGCGGTTTCGGGCATTCGCGGCAAGGGAGCCGCCCGCCTCCGTGATCCGCACGGTCGGTCGGGGCGGCGTGCGCGCATCCGCGTCCTTCCGGACACGACACGCGCGCGATTGAGCAAGGTCATGCCGTGTCGACGTAGCAAGGGTCATGGCAGCATGCAGGGGCGCGGACCGCTCGGACGCGACGTACGACCCGGGGGCGCGGACGATGACGCACGACCAGCAGCCGCCCGTCACGTCCGACGGCGCCGGTCCCCGGAACCGGCCGGCACCCCCTCCCGGGCGGACGCCGGAGGCCGGGTCGCCGGGCGGCGCTGCGGCGGCACCGGCGGCCGCTGCTGGTGCTCGCGGTGTGCGCGCTGCTGGTCCAGATGGCGTTCGCCATGGCCACCACCGCGGTGCGGCAGACCCCCACCATCGACGAGCCCGTGTATGTCGGCACGGCCGTCGTGTACCTGCGGGAGCACAGTCTGCGCTTCAACCCGGAGCACCCCCCGCTCGGCAAACTGATCATCGCGACCGGCACGGTCTTCGCACACCCGCGCCTCGAGCCCGGTTTCCGGGGCGATCAAGGAGAGTTGGGGCGGCGGCTGCTGTACGCCTCGGGCAACGACCCGTGGCGGGTGATGTTCTGGGCCCGACTGCCGGTGATGGTGATGACGCTGCTGTTCGGGCTGGTGGTGTTCGGTTTCGCCCGCGAACTGACCGGCTCCGTCGGCGCTTTGGTGGCGCTGGCCCTGTACGCGTTCTCGCCCGACCTGATCACGAACGGCTCCCTGGCCACCCTGGACGTGCCCGCGGCGGGCTTCGTGGTGACGGCGGCCTGGATGGTGTGGCGGGCGCGGGGGCGGCCGCTGCCGTATCTGCCGCTCGCCGGGGTGGCGACCGGGGCGGCCGTGGCCACGAAGATGAGCACGCTGCCCGCGGTGCCGGTGCTGCTGGTGCTGGCCGGTTGGTCGTACTGGCAGGCACAGGGCGCCTGCGTGGCACGTCCGCGGCGTGCGGCGCGTGCCGGGGCGGCGGCCGTCGGGGTCGCGCTGGTCCTCGTCGCCGTCGTGTGGGCCGTCTATCTCGTCGTCGACCCCCGGCTGCGGTGGACGACACCCCCGGACACGCCCGCCGTGCACGGTCCGGGCGCCCTGCTCGTCCACGCGTTGCCGTTCCCGGAGCCGTACCGCGACGGGATGAGGATCCAGTTCGGGTTCGAGAGCGCGCAGTGGCGCGGCTACCTGTTCGGCCGGCTCTACACCGGCAACCGGTGGTACTACCTGCCGGCCGCGCTGCTGGTGAAGACGCCGCTCGGCATGCTGGCCCTGTGGCTCGGCGGGGCGGTGACCATGGCGGTGGTGCCCCGGCTGCGCCCGGCCGTCCCGTATGTGCTGCTGGTGCCGGGTGTGCTGCTGGCCGCGGCGATGCAGGGCTCACGCGACCTCGGGGTGCGTTACGCGATCTTCGTTCCGGTGTTCCTGGCCGTCGCGGCGGCCTGCGTGCTCGCGCAGCGGCAGCAGTGGGTGTACGCGGTGACGGCGGCCCTGGTCACGTTCGTGGCGGTCAGCTCGGTGCGGACGTACCCGTACTATCTGCCGTACTCCAACGAGGCGTTCGGCGGGCCGAAGAAGACGTATCTCAGGCTGCACGACTCGAACGTCGACTGGGGCCAGGACCTCGGACGGCTGGCGGACCGGCTGCGCGAGCGGTACCCGGACGAGAAGAGCGTCTGGCTCGTCTACAAGGGCAGTGGTGTGCCGTCCTGGTACGGCGTCCACGGGCGCGACCCGCTCAGGGTGCCTCCGAACCGGGTGCACGGGCTGCTCGTCGTCTCCGACACGTCGATCGCCAAGGCCGATGCCCGGCTGAAGCAGCTGATCCGCGGCAGCAGGGCGATCGACGACGTCGGTCACTCCATCACGATCTTCCGGCGGCCCTAAGGCCTCTCGTTGCATGACGAAAGGCCCTGGGGTCCTTGCAGACGACCCGAACCGAACAGCGGGGCCCCGTTCGGGGGAAATCGTACGGCCGGGACGCGTGAGGGTGTGCGGCGGTGTCCACAACTGACCCGTGAGACTGCCGCTGATCGCCCCCATGCTCGCCTGCCCCGGCACTCTGCCGCCCGCCGGGCAGGACGCGCAGTGGGCGTACGAGACGAAACAGGACGGCCAGCGGGTGGTGGTCTATCTGCCCGGCGACGGCGGTCTTGAGCTACGGGCCCGCTCGGGCGAGGTGATCACCGGCGCGTACCCCGAACTGCGGCCGCTGGGCGGCGCCCTGGGCGCCACGACCGCCGTGCTGGACGGCGAGGTGGTGGCGCTCGACGAGCGGGGGCGCGGTGACTTCCAGCGGCTGCAGTCCCGGATGGGCCTCGCCCACTCCCCCGCCCTGGCGGCGCGCCGCGCGGTGCAGATCCCGGTGCACCTGGTGCTGTTCGACGTCATGTTCCTGCGCGGCGAGCGCCTTCTGGCGCTTCCCTACGCCCGGCGGCGGCAGCTGCTGGAGGGGCTGGCGCTGGCCGGTGCGTACTGGTCGACGCCGGGGGCGATCGTCGGCCACGGGGCGCGGGCGCTGGAGGCGACCCGGGAGGCGGGTCTGGAGGGGCTGGTGTGCAAGCGGCTCGACTCGGTCTACGAGCCGGGGGTGCGGTCCCGTTTCTGGATCAAGATCCGCAACGTGCGAGCCGTCGATGTGATCGTCGGCGGCTGGCTGCCCGGCCAGGGACGGCTGCGGGGACTGCCCGGGGCGCTGCTGGTGGGGCAGCGGGCCGAGGCCGGGCGGCTGCGCTACGTCGGGCGGGTGGGCACCGGCTGGAGCGAGGGCGAGCGGGCCGAACTCGCCCGGCTGCTGGAGGCGGTGAAGACCTCTCGGTGTCCGTTCGAACGGGATCCACGGGTGGCGGGGGCCCGCTGGGTCCTGCCGAGACTCGTCGGCGAGGTCCGCTACAACACACGCACCCGGTCGGGGCTGCTCCGACAGGCCTCATGGCTGCGGCTGCGCCCGGACCTGGCGCCGGAGGACGCGGCGGCCGACCTGCCCTGACGTGACCTGCGGTGAGGTGGTCGGCGTCCGGCTCACACGTGGCCGGGGCCGCCGCTGCCGAAGCCGCCGCTGGAACCCGGATGCCAGCGCTTGCGGTGCTGATCGTCGCACCGCTTGGACGCCGCATGGTGGAGCTGGTAGGGCATGAGCCGGTCGCTCTCCTGTCCCGCGATCGGCATCTCCTCGGGCTCCCGGACCTCGCGCTCCTCCAGGACCGGCCCGCCGTCGGGCAGGCGCGGATGCTCATCGGGGCGGGGCGGTGCGGGTTCCCGGTCGCGGACGGACATGCCGAGCCGGACCGCCCAGACCAGCGCTCCGGCGACGATCACGCCCACGAGAATGAAGAACACGCTGAGCATCCACTGGGAAGCAACGCGGTCGTCGCGAGCAGCAGCCTGTATTGCAAAGCCCACCGTATTCATATGTTGACGATACCCCGCTCGAAGGGAATGCGCGCGGAGAGTATTTCCTGGTCAACCCGTGAATCACTGTGCAATTACGGGTGGCGTGTATCGGGGCGTGGATTTTGAATTCAGATCCGGTATGTGCGCAGTGAGGGCGTCGCCAAGGCCAGGACCAGGGTCGCCGCGATGACCAGCAGGCCACCGCCCGCGATGGCGGCCCGAGCGCCGAGGACCGAGCCGGCGGTGCCGTGGAGCGCGTCGGCGAGGCGTGGTCCGCCCGCCACGACGACCGTGAACACGCCCTGCATCCGGCCGCGCATCTCGTCGGTGGCCGCCGACAGCAGGATCGCGCCGCGGAAGACCATCGAGACCATGTCGGCCACACCGGCGAGCGCCAGGAACGCGACGGCCACCCAGAGGTTCGTGGTCAGGCCGAGGCCGGTGATGGCCGCGCCCCAGCCGATCACCGCTGCGATCACCATGAGGCCGTGGCGGCGGGCGCGGGAGAACGTGCCGGACAGCAGGCCGCCGAGCACCGCTCCGACGGGGATGGCGGCGAACAGCAGGCCGAGGGCCAGTCCCTCCCCGTAGGGCGCGAACGTCTGCGCGGCGAGTTGGGGGAACAGGGCGCGGGGCATGCCGAGCACCATGGCGATGATGTCGGCGAGGAAGGACAGCAGCAGCACCTTGTGGAGGGAGATGTAGCGGAAGCCCTCGGCGATCGCCTGCCAGCCCGCCCGGCTGTTCGCCGCGGCCGCCTGGGGCGGCAGGGCGGGGAGCCGGACGACCGCCCACACCGTGGCGCACAGGGCGAGGGCGTCGATCAGGTAGAGCTCGGACAGGCCGATCACGGGGATCAGGGCGCCGGCGAGGAGGGGTCCGGCCACCAGGCCGGTCTGCATGACGGTGGAACCGAGGGCGTTGGCGGCGGGGAGTTCGTCCGCCGGGACGAGACGGGCGATGGAGGCGTTGCGGGCCGGGGAGTTGAGGCCGAAGAAGGCCTGCTGGAGGGCGAGCAGCACCATCAGGACGACGACCGATCGCAGGCCGGTGGCGGCCTGCACCCAGAAGAGCACCGAGGTGACGGCGAGGCCGGAGTTGGTGATCAGCAGCAGCCTGCGGCGGTCCATGCTGTCGGCGATGGCGCCGCCCCACAGCGCGAAGAGCGCGAGCGGCAGCAGGCCGGCGAGGCTCGCGTACCCCACCCACGCCGACGAGCCCGTGATGTCGTAGATCTGCTTGGGCACGGCTACCGCGGTGAGCTGGCTGCCGACGGCAGTGACGATCGTCGAGGACCACAGGCGGCGGTAGGCGGGGCGGCGCAGCGGGCGGGTGTCCATCGCCCAGCGCCGCCAGCCGCGAGCCCTGGCCCGTGCCGGTTGCGGGCCCTCTTGCGGGGCCGCTCCGTTGTCGGTCGTGCTCTCGCTCGTGTCCACGGACTTCCTTGCCTCGTACACGTTTCAATTCCGGGTTCACTATCACCGATCCGCGCGACGGACGGACACCCGGGTCGCTCCTGCGGCCTCGGCGGGCCGGGAACGGCGGCGCCTCAGGCGCCGGCGACGAGCATGCCGCCGGTCGCGATCATCGTCGCCGCCACCAGGCCGTCCAGGACGCGCCAGGAGGACGGGCGGGACAGGAAGCGGGCGAGCAGCCGGGCGCCGAAGCCGAGCGAGGCGAACCAGCACAGGCTGGCCAGGGCCGCGCCGAGACCGAAGGTCCAGCGCAGCGCGCCGTGGCCGGCCGCGATGGAACCGAGCAGGAAGACGGTGTCGAGATAGACGTGCGGATTGAGCCAGGTCATCGCCAGGCAGGTGAGGACCGCACGCCTCCAGGAGCGCTCGGAGGCGCCCTCCACCCGCAGCACGGAGGGCCGCAGGACCCGGCGGGCGGCCAGAGCGCCGTAGCAGAGCAGGAAGGCACCGCCGATCCAGCCGACCGCGGTCAGCGCCGCGGGCCAGGCGGCCACGAACGCGCCGACCCCGCCGACGCCCAGGGCGATGAGCGCCGCGTCGGACAGGGCGCAGATGCCGACCACGGCGAGCACGGCCTCCCGGCGGATGCCCTGGCGCAGGACGAAGGCGTTCTGGGCGCCGATCACGACGATGAGGGACAGGCCGGTGCCGAACCCGGCGGCCAGGGCGGTCAGTGCGTGGGGCATGCAGGGGACGCTAAGGAGGAGCGGCGTCCGAAGTACAGCTAAATGTTCTTACGTACCATTAGCCGACGTGATGACGGAGCTTCCCCTGGACCAGGTGCGGACCCTGCTCGCGGTGGTGGACGAGGGCACCTTCGACGCTGCCGCCCGTGTCCTGCACGTGACGCCCTCGGCGGTCAGCCAGCGGGTCAAGGCGCTGGAGCAGCGCACCGGGCGGGTGCTGGTGACCAGGACCAAACCCGTGCGGCCCACCGAGTCCGGCGAGGTCGTCGTGCGGTTCGCGCGCCAGCTTGCCCAGGTGGAGGGGGACGCTCGAACCGCGCTGGGCATGACCGGCGCCGGGGAGACGACGCGCCTGTCCATCGCGGTGAACGCGGACTCGCTGGCGACCTGGTTCCTGCCGGCGCTCACCCGTGTGGCCGACGAGCTGGACATCGGGTTCGAACTGCGCCGCGAGGACGAGGCCCGTACGGCCGCCCTGCTGCGCGAGGGCCAGGTGATGGCCGCGGTCACCTCGTCGCCGGACCCGGTCGCGGGGTGCGGTGTGCGGAGCCTCGGGCGGATGCGGTACATGGCCATGGCCGGCCCCGGGTTCGTCCGGCGGTGGCTGGCGGGCTGGCCCGAGGTACCGCTGCGGGACGTGCTCGGCGGAGCGCCGGTCGTCGCCTTCGACCAATACGACGACTTCCAGGACCGGTTCCTGCGGGAGCTGCGGCCGTCCGGTGGTGCGCGCGGGCGGCGGCACCTCGTCCCGACGTCGGAGGGTTTCGTGGACGCCGTCGCGGCCGGAATGGGGTGGGGCATGGTGCCCGTTCAGCAGGCCGGGCCGCTGCTGCGCGCGGGGCGGCTGGTGCACCTGGCCGAGGACCGGCCGGCGGACGCGCCGTTGTACTGGCAGCAGTGGAAGCTGGACTCGCCCGCGCTGGCGGCGGTGGCCGCAGCGGTCGCTGCCGCGGCTGAGGAGGCGCTGGGCTAGGGCCTGTCCGACGTCGAGCTGATCCGAAAGACGGGCCCTACAGCTGACGCGTCGGGCGGCAGTCCCGTCAGCCCTCCGCCACGACGAGGACGAGCGGGATGTCGTCGCACGGGACGAGCCGCAGCCCCTGGTGGCGCCCCGGTCGCGCGTCGGCGAGGAGGGCGCCGAAGTCGGGACCCTTGGTCAGGGAGCCGACCAGGTGGGCCGGGTCGGCCGAAGCCGCCACCCGGCCGCGGGCGTTGACCAGGTGGGCCGGTGCGGGCAGCCGTCGCAGCAGGGGCATCACGGCCGCCTCGAAGTGCCGCAGATACACGTCGGCGGCGGCGACCCCGGCGAAGCGGCCCTCTACGTGGACCGGCGCGGACAGGGTCAGGCTGTACTCGTCGGAGCAGAGGTAGTCGACGTAGGGCCCGGCGACCGCGCGGCGGCCGGTGTCACGGGGCAGGGCGAACCAGTCCCAGTGCGTGTAGTCGGAGTACGCCGACTGCCGCGGGTCCAGATCGAGCAGCAGCGGGCGTACCGAGCCGTCGCCGCGGGTCTGCCACCACTCCAGCCATGCCGGGACGTCGGTGAGTAGACCGGGTGCCGCGACGAAGCCGACTCCGGAGACCAGCTCCTGCCGGGCGAGGTGGAGATGCAGCCCGGGGCGCAGCGCCGCGAGGTCGGCGGTCGCCGGGCGGTGGCCCCGGGCGCCGATGCGGGTCAGCAGCGCCGTGGTGTCGGCGCGGACCTGGGCGACGGTGTCGAAGACGGCCTCCAGGGTGCCGCGCACCCGGGCCGCGACACCCTTGTCCGTGACCGGATCGAGGAGTGCGGTAGCCGCGCCCGTACGGCTGCTGCCGCGGCTCGCGGCCGCGCTCGGACCCGTCGGGGCGGGGGGCGGGACGAGGCAGGGCGAGGAGCCGGGCTGCTTCAGGGAGTCGGACATGACCGCGACCGTATACGTCCGCTTCGCCTCGCCGCATCTTGACTGAGCGTCAACTCCATTATCTCCTCCAGAAGTTGAACCGGACGGCAACGCTCCGTAAGGTGTTGGCCACACCGTCGCCCGTAGGCACCACCCCGACCTGCGGGCGAACCCTGGGCAGGGTCACCGACCCGCTCGCGACCTGGAGCATCGTCCGTGGACCACCGCACCCTGTGGCGACCGGAGCCGCTCCTGTCATCACGCCACCCCTATGCGGGTGCGGTGCACGACCCCACCACCGTGCCGCTCATCCGCGTCGCATCCTGTACGCCTGCGCACCCACTGTCACCCACCGTCACACTTTCACCTCCGATTCCCCCCACTCCCCCACACCCGTGGAGACTTCCTTGCGTCTGAACAGATCCCTCAAAACGACGGCCGCCGCCTGTTCCCTTCTGCTCGTGAGTGCCTGCGGACTGTTCTCCGAGTCGAGCGCGTCGTCCTCCTCGGCCGGCTTCAACCCTCCGGACTTGAAGGCACAGTCGGAACTGGGCCGGACGGAGGGGCAGGTGAACCTGATCTCCTGGGCGGGTTATGTCGAGGACGGGTCCTCGGACCCGAAAGCGGACTGGGTCACTCCCTTCGAAAAACAGACGGGATGTCAGGTTCACAACAAAGTGGCGGCCAGCTCGGACGAGATGGTCAAACTGATGAAGACCGGCGCCTATGACGCCGTCTCCGCTTCGGGCGACGCCTCCCTCAGGCTCATCGCCTCCGGCGAGGCGGCCCCGGTGAACACGGACCTGGTGCCCAACTACAAGGACGTCTTCTTCGGACTGAAGAACCAGAGCTGGAACTCGGTCGACGGCACGGCGTACGGCATCCCCCACGGCCGCGGCGCGAACCTGCTGATGTACAACACCAAGGAGGTCTCGCCCGCACCGGTCTCCTGGTCCGCGGTCTTCGACGACGCGGCCGAGTACAAGGGTCACCTCACCGCTTACGACTCGCCGATCTACATCGCCGACGCGGCCCTGTACCTGCACGACACCCAGCCGGGACTGGGCATCGAGAACCCCTACGCGCTCGACCAGAAGCAGTTCGAGGCGGCCGTCGACCTGCTGAAGCGGCAGCGCGCCAACGTGGGCGAGTACTGGAGCGACTACCTGAAGGAGATCGCCGCCTTCAAGAGCGGCGACTCCGTCATCGGCACCACCTGGCAGGTCATCGCCAACCTCGCCCAGAGCGAGGGCGCCAAGGTGAAGGCCGTGCTGCCGCAGGAGGGCGCCACGGGGTGGTCCGACACATGGATGCTCTCGTCCAAGGCGAAGCACCCCAACTGCGCCTACAAATGGATGAACTGGATCATCTCCCCGAAGGTCAACGCGGAGGTCGCCGAGTACTACGGCGAGGCGCCCGCCAACATCAAGTCCTGCGACCAGACCAGCGATCCGGCCTTCTGCGACACCTTCCACGCCACCGACGAGAGCTACTGGAAGGACATCGCGTTCTGGACGACGCCCATCGAGCAGTGCCTCGACGGCCGCAGGGACGTCAAGTGCGTGCCGTACGCGAAGTGGGTGCAGGCCTGGACCGAGATCAAGGGCTGAGCCGGCTCCGAAGGGCGTCCGCCGTGCCGCCCCCGCGCGGCGGACCTCACGCCGGCGGGACCTTCGCGGTCGCGCGCTGGTGACGGGCGAGCGCGTGCCCGATGTCACGGGTCGCCGGGTACAGCCGCAGATACAGGTCGTAGAGGTCGTCGTAGCGGGACCGCGGGCCGGTGTCGGGAGCGACGCGCTCGCGCACCGGGTTCCAACTGTCGATGTCGGTCTCACCGATCGCACTCGCCGCCAGGAACGCGGCACCGTAGCTGGCGCCGAGCGTGACGGTCCTGATCTCCTGTTCGAGGCCGGTGACATCGGAGACGATACGGGTCCACAGGCCGCCGCGGGTGCCTCCGCCGACGGCGACGACCCGGCGGATGTCGGCACCGGCCGCGCGCATCGCCTCCACGTTGTGCCTCACGCCGAACGCGGTGGCCTCCAGCGCGGCGCGGTAGAGGTCGCCGCGGGTGTGCTCCACGGTCAGTCCGGCGATCACTCCCCGGGCGTCCGGGTCGGCGACCGGGGTCCGCTCCCCCGCGAAGTAGGGCAGCATCAGCAGGCCCCTGGCGCCTGCCCCGGACGCCTCCGCCTCGGCGAGCAAGGCGTCCGGGTCGTCCTCCCCGAGCAGGTCCCGCAGCCAGTCGGTGATCACCCCGGAGGTGGCCATACCGCCCGCGAGGCTGCGCGTTCCCGGCAACGCGCCGACGGTGCTCCACAGTTCGGGCACGAGCAGCCGCTCCGACACGGTGTTGATGAGGAACATGGTGCTGCCATACATGAGCATCAGGTCGCCGGTGTGCTGGGCGCCGACGCTCAGCGCCTCCGACCAGGCGTCGATCGTCCCCGTGACGACCGGGATGCCGGCGGGGAGGCCGGTGGCCGCGGCCGCGTCGGCGGTCACCTGGCCGGCGACGTCACCGGGCCAGCGCAGGGGCGGCAGTTCGAGGTCCGGTGCGATGCGGCGCGCCCAGGGCCGGTACCAGTCCTGGGCGGTGGAGTCGTACAGCGGCACGGACTGGCTCGCCGAGTGGTGGTCGAGGACGTAGCGGCCGGTGAGCCGGTTGACCAGGTAGGAGTTGGGCATGTACAGCCGCCGGGCGCGGGCGGCGACATCGGGGCGGTGCTCCGCGAGCCAGGCGATCTTGGGGCCCACCGCCTGGGTGGACAGCAGGGATCCGCAGCGCCGCAGGACGGCGTCGCGGCCCAACTCGGCGTTCAGACGGGCGATCTGAGCGGTGGCTCGGGTGTCGACGCCGTAGAGGATCGCCGGGTGCAGCGGGGTGTCCGTCTCGTCGGCGAGGGCGACGCAGGGGCCCATGCCGCTGACGCCGACCGCGTCCACGACGGTGCCGGGGGCCAGCAGTTCGTGGGCGAGTGAGACGAACTCGTCCCACCAGACGCGGGCGTCCAACTCGACATGACCGGGTGTGGGGCGGCTGACCGTGTGCGGGCGCGTGGCCGTGCGGAGAACCGTTCCGTCCTCGTCGACCAGCACCCCTTTGCCGCTGGACGTTCCGATGTCGACACCGAGCACCGTCATGCGTTCCCGTCCTCCCGCATCGAGACATCGAGACTCCCGGGACATCGTTCCCCGCTTCGCCGCCGATCACCGGTCGAACGGGAGAAGCCGGCGCCGAGCGGCGCGGCGTCGGCCCAGGAGGACCCCGTAGAAGGGGCGTGCCGGCGTCTGGGCGGCCGGGTCAGACGTCCGTGGGTGCGGGCGTCGCCGGGAGCCGCAGGGTGAAGACCGAGCCGGTGCCGACCTCTGAGGTGACCGTTACGGTTCCGCCGTGGGCCGTGGTGAGCTGGCGGACGATGGGTAGTCCGAGACCGCTGCCGCCGGTGCGCCGGCTGCGGGACTTCTCCGCTCGCCAGAACCGGTCGAAGACGTGACGCAGGTC
Organism: Streptomyces cynarae; assembly: GCF_025642135.1. Classification (NCBI taxonomy): domain Bacteria; kingdom Bacillati; phylum Actinomycetota; class Actinomycetes; order Kitasatosporales; family Streptomycetaceae; genus Streptomyces; species Streptomyces cynarae. The sequence goes on from NZ_CP106793.1 coordinate 875,268, forward strand.
CTCGGGTGCGATCCCGCTGCCGGTGTCGGCGACCTTGAAGACCGTACTCGCTTCCTCCCTGCGGGCGGCGATCGTGATCGTGCCGTCGGCCGGGGTGTGGCGGATCGCGTTGGAGACCAGGTTCCCGAGCGCCTGCCGCATCCGGACGGGGTCGGCGTCCAGCCACGGGTCGCCGTCCACCCGCGTGACCAGGCGGATGCCGACGGTGTCGGCGGCGACCTTGTGGGCGGCGGCCACCTGGGCGAGGAGTTCGGCGGCGCGGACGGGTTCGCGGTGCAGCCGCAGGGTGCCCGCGTCGGCCGCGGCGAGGTCCTGGAGGTCGTCGATGACCCGCTGCAGGATCAGGGCCTCCTCGTGCAGGGAGGCCAGCAGTCCGGCGTCGGGGGCGACGGTGCCGTCGCGGGTCACTTCCAGCCAGCCGCGGATGTTGGTGAGCGGGGTGCGCAGTTCATGGGCGACGTCACTGACCATCGCCCTGCGCTGCGCCTCCAGACGTTCGCGGCGCTCGGTCAGCGCGTTGAACGCCTCTGCGAGGATCCCGGTCTCGTCGCGGGTGGTGACGGGCACGCGGACGTGCCGGTCGGGCGGCTGCTGCGCGGCATGGGTGAGCGCACGCAGCGGTCGTACGAGGCGGGTGGCGACCACGGCGGTGACGGCCACGGTCAGGGCGAGGACGAGCCCGGTCACCGCGACGACCTTGGCCTTGTTGGCGGGCGACATGTCGAAGCGGGGCAGGGTGCCGCCGCCGGTGCCGAGGAACAGCTCGGCCGCCGGGGCGACGTAGGGGTCGAGCTGCCGGCGACGGGCCTGGGCGATGCAGTCGCCGCCCTTCTGCTCCTCCGCCGTGGGCCTCGCGTTCTCCGCCTTCCTGACGGGGAGGTAGCTCAGCTCGACCCCCTTGACGGTGAAAGCCACCGCGAGGGGCAGCCGCGAGCCCTCGCGCTTCAGACACGTCCCGACCAGGCTCGTCACCGCGGCGATGGCCTTCTCCTCGGTCGGCATCGGGGTGTTCAGCCTTCCGTCGGCACACTCGGTCGCCACATAGGCGTCGGAGACGGATCCCTCCGCGCCCGTCAGCACGGACCGGCCGCTCGGCGCCGTCTCAACCGTCGCCTCGTAGCCGCCGCGCCGGTAGCACGCCTGCCGGACCAGCGCGAGCTTCCGCACCCGGGCACGCTCGTTCGCCGTCAGCCGGTACGGTCCCACCGCACGGGGATCGATGCCGCTCAGCTGCGCCCCGGGTTCTGAGTACGTGTCGGTGCGCAGCGGGTCCACGGTGGCGGCGGCCTGCGGCGGCAGGGAGGTGCCGTGGCGCGCGGAGTCGGCGATCAGGACCCGGTCGGGCGTGGTCAGGGCGATGCGCCGGCGGGTGCGGGCGGACAGCGCGCGTACGGTGGCCTCGACGCCGGACCAGTCGGTGTGCGTGGCGGCGTATCCGCTCAGCTGCCGCAAAATCTCCGTGTCGTCGGCGAGCGCCTGGCCCTGTTCCTCCTGGATGGCCCGGGTGGTGGTCTGCACCGCCAGCCACGCGGTGGCCGCCACCGAGCACATGGCGATGAGCACCGAGGTGACCATCAGCCGGACGAGGAGGCTCTTGCGCAGCGGTATGCCGCGGCTCACCCGCGCTCTCCGCTGAGCTTGTACCCGACGCCGAACACGGTCAGCAGGCGCATCGGGCGGCGCGGGTCGGGCTCGATCTTCTTGCGCAGGTTCATGATGTGCACATCGATCGCCCGTTCGGTGGAGGCCCGGTCGATGCCGCGGGTGCACTGCAGCAACTGCCGCCGGGAGAAGACCCGGTCGGGTTCGCAGACCATGGCGAGGAGGATCTCGTATTCGCCCGGGGTGCAGTTGACGGGCTCGCCGTCGCACAGCACCTCGTGCCTGACCGGGTCGATGGAGATGCCCGCTGCCCGCACCGCGTGCTGCTGGTCGGCGCTCTGGCGTCCGCTGCGCCTGAGCACCGTTCGGATGCGAGCCATCAACTCGCGCGGGCTGTAGGGCTTGGTCATGTAGTCGTCCGCGCCGAGCTCCAGGCCGAGCAGGACGTCGTCCTCGGTGGAGCGGGCCGTGAGCATCAGCACGGGAACGTCGTCGTCGCGGCGCAGCACCCGGCACACGCCGAATCCGTCGACCACCGGCAGCATCAGATCGAGGACGACGAGGTCGGGCCGGTGCCGTCGAACCGCCTCGAGGGCGGTCCCGCCGTCGTGGACCACGGTAGCGGTGTGGCCCTCCCGCACCAGCGAGAGACGAATCAGCTCGGCCTGCATCTCGTCGTCCTCGGCGACCAGCACATGTGCGCACACGCGGCCGATGCTAGGCGCAACGGACCGTGGACGGCCCGCGAAGAGGGCCTTCCCACAGGCTGACAGCTTCCTGACATCCGTGTGCGGATCCGGCCGCGGGGGGCAGATCAGCGCGCCAGGGACGTGGCGTCGCCCATCACGACCACCGGGTGCCGATCCGGGTCCAGAGCGCGCAGCAGCGCCTTCATGTCGGCCTCCTCCAGGGTGACGCAGCCGTGGGTGGGGCCGCCGTGGTCGACGTGGAACCAGATGCCTCCGCCCCGGCGGCCCCCGAGCGGGCGGGTCCAGTCACGCGGCGAGGTCCCCGGCTTGCGGTTGTAGTTGATGGCCACCACGTAGTCGAAGGCGCCGGCGAGGGACTCGCCCTCGAAGCCGGTGCCGAGGGCGGTGAAGCCGTGGGAGTGGTCGTACGGCAGCCGGGTGCCGGGGTCGGGCAGGCGCCCTCCGGCGTCGGTGAGAGCGTAGACGCCGATCGGTGAGCGCAGATCACCGGACATGTGGTGGTCGGTCCAGCCCTTGAGGGCGTTGTGCGCGGGCCACTGCCGGCCGGCCTTCCAGCCGGAGTCGGTCCGCTCGTACAACACGACGGCGGAATCGGAGGAGTTCCGGTCCTTCCCGGTCACCACGACGACCTGCCGGGCGTTCGACGGTATCCCGGCGCGGGTTCTGGGCCCGAGGCCGGGCAGTTCCTCGGGCGCGTCCGGTGTCGCCGCGGGCGAGGACGCGGGTGCGGGCGTGCCCTCGGCCCCGTCGGCGGCGACGGCCGCGCGTGTCTGTGCCGCCCCGCCGCCCGACTGGCACCCGGCCAGCAGCAGGGAGACGGTGAGCACGGCAGCCGGTACACGTATTGCTGTGATCATGCTTCGACAGTCACTGAAACATGTAAGAAAGTGGTCAGGACGCGGCCCCTTCGAAACCGAACTACTCATGAACGCACAACGAGTTGTTGCCGTTTCAGAACAGCCGTGATCTTGGCGGAGGGGAACCCTCCGGGACAGGATGCCCGCATGAAGGGTGATCTCTTTTCCAGTGACCACATGGTGCAGCCCGCCGCCGCCCCGGGCATGTCCCTGCAGAACGCCAAGTCCATCCGGTACGTCGTCGGCGGCGAGATGTTCGCGCGGCAGGGCTCGATGGTCGCCTACCGCGGTGACCTGAGGTTCGAACGCAAGGGCCAGGGCGTCGGCGGAATGCTCAAGCGGGCGGTCACCGGTGAGGGCCTGCCGCTGATGTCCGTGCGCGGGCAGGGGGAGGCGTGGTTCGCGCACGAGGCGCAGAACTGCTTCATCGTGGACGTCGAGCCGGGTGACGAGTTCACCGTCAACGGGCGCAACGTGCTCTGCTTCGATGCGAGCCTGTCGTACGAGATCAAGACCGTGAAGGGCGCCGGGATCGCCGGCGGCGGGCTGTTCAACAGCTTGTTCACCGGACATGGCCGGCTCGGCCTGATCTGCGAGGGCAATCCGCTGGTGATACCCGTCTCGCCCGAGCTGCCGGTGTTCGTCGACACCGACGCGGTGGTGGGCTGGACGGCCCGGCTGCACACCTCGCTGCACCGGTCGCAGTCCATCGGCTCGATGCTGCGTGGCGGTTCGGGCGAGGCGGTGCAGCTGAAGCTGGAGGGCGAGGGGTACGTCGTCGTACGGCCCAGTGAGCTGACTCCGCAGAAGGAGCACTGACGGTAGGAGGCCCCGCCTCCGGAACGCGACTGAACAGATTTTCGAATCAGCGGAGTACGCTGCCTGTATGGCCACGCACCTCCAGGGCTCGCTGTTCGACCAGACCGACGACATCCACCTCGGCCCGCTCGGCGGGCTGCGGCGGACTCATCTGGGCGCCGGGGCGTGGATCGATGTTCTGCCGGGCTGGCTGGGCGGGGCCGACGCGCTTTTCGTGCAGCTGGCCGAGGAGGTGCCCTGGCGCGCGGAGCGGCGGCACATGTACGACCACACGGTGGACGTGCCGCGACTGCTTGCCTTCTACCACGCCGGGGACCCGCTGCCGCACCCCGTGCTGGAGAAGGCGCGCGACGCCCTGTCCGCGCACTATGCGGCGGAGCTCGGCGAACCCTTCGTGACGGCCGGTCTCTGCTACTACCGGGACGGCCGGGACAGCGTCGCCTGGCACGGGGACCGCATCGGCCGGGGCGAACGCGAGGACACCATGGTCGCCATCCTGTCCGTGGGCGTGCCGCGTGATCTGGCGCTGCGGCCGCGCGGCGGCGGGCAGGCCGTCCGGCGTCCGCTCGGGCACGGGGACCTGATCGTGATGGGCGGCTCCTGCCAGCGCACGTGGGAGCACTCGATCCCGAAGAGCAGCCGGGCGACCGGGCCCCGGATCAGCATCCAGTTCCGGCCGGCCGGGGTGGGCTGACCCGGATCAGGGGGTCAGCTGTGCCTGTACGGCCGGTGCCCAGCGGTCGGCGATGTCGTCGAGGTCCGCCGCGCGCAGGTGGGTGCCGCGCGCGATGCCGAACATCACGCCGAGGCCCAGCAGGGCGCTCACCGCGAGTTCGGCGCGCAGGCCCGCGTCGGGACCGCTCAGGCGCGCGGCGAGGCGGTCGCCGACCTGGGCGCGGAAGTTGGCGCGCAGGATGTCGCCCTGCTCGCCGTGCAGGGGCGCGAAGACGATGCGCAGGAGCGGGTCGGCACCGTGTCGCGTCTGGCTGAGCAGCACGTGGCGGACCATGTGCCGGCCGAGGTTCTCGAGCGGTGCGTCCAGCAGGGCGGCGGCGTCCGCCTCGAAGGACATCACCTGGGAGAAGAGGGTGTCCTTGTTGCCGAAGTACTTCAGGATGAGCGGCGGGCTGACCCCGGCGCGGTCGGCGACCGCCTTGAGCGTGATGTCCGCATGCGCGTGCCGGGCGAGCAGATGGCGGGCGGCGCGCAGGATGGCGGCCTTGGTGGCCTCGGCGTCGCGGCGGGCGGGGGCGGTGGCCGGTGACGTGGTCACGGTGATCAGGCTCCTTCCAGCGCCGTGTCGGGCGACGGCGTCCTGCGCCCGGGGGTGCCGCCCGGGGTGCGGTCCCCCGGGATGGCGAGGGCCGTGGCGCACGCCACGAGGGCGACCGTACCCGCCATCGCGAACGCCAGCAGATAGCCGTGCAGCGTGGGGACGGGGGCGCCGCCCACCAGAGCGGTGTGGTGGACCAGGACGGCGGCGACACAGGCGCTGCAGGTGGCCTGGCCGATGGTGCGCATCAGCACGTTGACGCCGTTCGCGGAGGCGGTCTGCCCCGCCGGCACGGCGCGCAGGATGAGGGTGGGCAGCGCCGAGTAGGCGAGGGTCGTGCCGATGGCGACGACGGACGCGCCCACGATGATCATCCACAGGTGACGGCTGTCCGCGATGCGTACGGCGTATCCGAGGGTGAGCACGGCCGCGCCGACGGCGAGGGTGGTCCGGGGTCCGCGGGCCGCCGAGATGCGGGCGGAGACCGGGGAGAACAGCAGCATGATCACTCCGCCGGGCAGCAGGCACAGACCTCCGCCGACGATGGACAGGCCGAGCCCGTAGCCGGTGGCCTTCGGCGCCTGGACGAGCTGTGCCGTCACCAGTGAGTTGGCGTAGAAGCCGAAGCCGACCAGCAGGGCGGTGAGATGCGGCAGGGCGACGCGGGGGCGGGCGGCCAACCGCAGGTCGACGAGGGGCCGTTCGGCGCGCAGCTGTTGCAGGCACCACAGCGCCAGGATGAGCACGCTGCCCGTGAACAGGCCGAGGATCCGCGCGCTCCCCCATCCCCACTGGCCTCCCTGCGACACGGCCAGCAGCAGACAGACCAGCCCTGCGGCGAGGCCGAGTGCGCCGAGGACGTCGAAGCGTCCGGGGGCGCGCACAGGCGACTCGCGCACCGCCCACCGGGCGAGGGCGAGACCGGCGGCGCCGAGGCCGCTGGTCACCCAGAACATGGCGTGCCAGTTCACGTACTGGATGACGAGCGCGGCCAGCGGCAGGCCGAGGGCCGCGCCGATGCCGACGGTGGAGCTCATGAGGGCGACCGCGGATCCGGTGCGCTCGGGCGGCAGCTCGTCGCGCAGGATGCTGATCGACAGCGGGACGACCGCGGCGGCCGCGCCCTGGAGCGCCCGCGCCGTGATGAGCACGCCGATGTCGGACGAGAGCGCGCAGAGCACCGAGCCGAGCGTCATCAGGGCCAGTGCGGTCAGCAGCACCCGTCGCTTGCCGTACATGTCCCCGGCGCGCCCGAGCACCGGGGTGAGCACCGCTCCGGACACCAGGGTGGCGGTCACGGTCCAGGAGACGGCGCCCGCGGAGGCGCCGGTGAGCCGGGGGAGGTCGGGCAGCAGGGGGACGACGACCGTCTGCATGACGGCCATGAGGATGCCGCCGAAGGCCAGCGCGGGGACCGCGAGCCGGTCGCGCACTTCGGGACGCCCGGCCGGTCCGGTGGGTATGGGGACCATGCGCACTCCAGTGGATCGGCCCGAGGGAATCGTGGTGAATGGCAATTCACCGTAGCGGGTGAATTGCCGTTCACCCAAGGCTTTGTCGCCGGTGGCGTCACCCGAGTCCTCAACGGGCCGACGAGGGGCGGCAGTTCGCGTCACATGTGAGGCGTGAGCCGGGCCACGAGACTGCCGCCAGGAGAGAAAGATCCACTTCCAAGCCCCCCGGAGAGGGCGGAATTTCCCGTTCCGGTGCTCCCGCGATGAGACACGACAGCAAGATCATCTTGGTTCAACTTTGTAGGACATGGCGGCAATTGTCCTGATCGTAGCCAACCACCTTCCGGCGATTTCCAGGGCTCACCGGTCGGCGGATAGGCAGGAGGCGTCACATCAACCCTCTTCGACCGGAGGATTCGTATGCCCCCACTCACCCGCCGCCGCGCCCTCACGGCAGGCGCCGCCGTCGCCGCCACCGCCGGCCTGCCCGCACCGTCGGCCTCGGGCCACAGCCGCGAACACGGACACAGCCACGGGCACACCCACGACCTCGACCACGACCACGACCACGACCACGGTGCCCCGGAAGCATTCGACGAGGTCTATCTGGGCCGCCGCATACAGGGCCGCCCCCTGGCGGGCGGCCACCACCACGGTGGTGGATACGGCGTGTTCATCGACGGTGTGGAGCTGCACGTGATGCGCAACGCGGACGGCAGCTGGATCAGCGTGGTCAGCCACTACGACCCGGTGCCGAGCCCGCGTGCCGCCGCGCGCGCAGCCGTGGTCGAACTGCGGGGCGCCCCGCTCGTCACCCTCACCTGACCGCCCGCCCCAGCACCTTTCGGAGCCTGACGCACATGACCGTACGCAAGAACCAGGCGACCCTCACGGCCGACGAGAAGCGGCGGCTGGTCGCCGCGCTCGTCGAACTCAAGCGCAACGGCCGCTACGACGCCTTCGTCACCACCCACAACGCCTTCATCATGGGCGACACCGACACAGGGGCACGGACGGGACACCGCTCACCGTCGTTCCTGCCCTGGCACCGCAGATTCCTGATCGAGTTCGAGCGGGCGCTCCAGTCCGTCGACTCCTCCGTCGCCCTGCCGTACTGGGACTGGACCGCCGACCGCTCGCCTCGCTCCTCGCTGTGGGCACCGGACTTCCTCGGCGGCACCGGGCGATCCCTGGACGGGCGGGTGCTGGACGGGCCGTTCGCCGCGTCCACCGGCAACTGGCCTCTCACGGTGCGCGTGGACGGCCGCACATATCTGCGGCGCTCGCTCGGCGGTGGCGGACGCGACCTGCCGACCCGAGCAGAGGTCGACTCCGTGCTCGCGATGTCCACCTACGACATGGCGCCCTGGAACAGCGCGTCGGACGGCTTCCGCAACCACCTCGAGGGATGGCGGGGCGTCAACCTGCACAACCGCGTCCACGTGTGGGTGGGCGGTCAGATGGCCACCGGAGTCTCCCCCAACGACCCGGTCTTCTGGCTGCACCACGCCTACGTCGACAAGCTGTGGGCCGAGTGGCAGCGTCGCCACCCCGGCTCCGGGTACCTTCCCACGGGCGGCACACCGGACGTCGTCGACCTGAAGGAGCCGATGAGGCCGTGGAACGACGTGCGCCCCGCCGACCTGCTGGACCACAGGGCGTACTACACGTTCGACACCGACTGACGGGCGGGACCCGGACGTTCGCCACCGGCTGACGGCTGGGGCCCGGGCAGCGGACAGCATCTTTCGCGGGGTTGTGACAGGGTTTCCGGGCCCTGTCAGCGCGAGGACGACGCCCAGGGCCCCACGCCGCCGATGCGCTCGATCGTGTAGCGCACGACGTACCCGGGCCCCTTGGGCGCCGGGAACTCGGCGTCCGGGGCCATGTAGACCTTGGCCAGGCGGTTGAGCAGGTCCCAGGCGCCGTCGCTCGGCTCCACCGCGGCCCGTGCCCGCAGTACGGCGTACTGGTTCAGGAAGACCCCGGGCACGCGTGGGGCGTCGAAGGACAGCACCACCCGCGGGTCCCGGTCGATGTTGCGCAGCTTCACGTGCCGCGCCATATGACCGCTGACGATGTCGCCGCCGTCCAGTCCGATCCAGATGACGGTCACCTGAGGGCTCCCGTCCGGGTTGATGGTGCTCAGATGCGCCATGGGGCCGGACTCGATCAGGTCCCGCAGATCGTCCGGCAGACGGCTGTTCCCGTTCATGACTCAGGAACGTACCGCTCCGCGCGCGAGGGCGTCCGGAAGCCCGGAGAAAGTCGTCTCAGGTGTCGCCGGCCGTACGGCACTCCGGGTGGCCCCAGCCCTGGGCGTTCTTGGCGATGGGCTCGCCCGCCGCGTAGGGGCGGCCGCAGACGCAGCGGCCCGCGAACTTCGCCTTGATCGTGCGGGATGTGGTCCGCTTCCGCGCGGGCGCGCCACGGCGGGCCGGGGCGGCGGTGGCGGCTCGGGTGACGGCGGCGGCTCCGGGAGCCGTAGGCGCTGCCCGCCGGTTTCTGCACGGTGGCCGCCTGGCTGGCGGCGCGGTCCGCGAAGTCGTTGAGGCGGTCGCCGCCGACCTGGTGGGCGGGTACGTAGCGGAACTCCACCTCGCGGCCCGCGAGCAGCTCGTCGATGCGGACGACCAGTGCCTGGTTGGCGACGGGCTTGCCGGCGGCGGTCTTCCAGCCGTTGCGCTTCCAGCCGGGCAGCCAGGTGGTGACCGCCTTCATCGCGTACTGGGAGTCCATGCGGATCTCCAGCGCGATGCCCGGGTCCACCGCGCTCAACAGCTGTTCGAGCGCGGTGAGTTCGGCGACGTTGTTGGTCGCGGTGCCCAGCGGGCCGGCCTCCCAGCGGCTCGGGATCTCGTCGACGTCGGCGACGACCCAGGCCCATCCGGCGGGTCCCGGGTTTCCCTTCGAAGCCCCGTCGCAGGCGGCCACAACACGTTCAGGCATGCCCCTGATCATGCCACGCCCCGGCCGCCGCCCAGGTCCCGGCCCTGGCCCCCGCGCTGTCCGGAAGGGGTCGTGCCGCGCGCGGGACCGTCGGCGTGGCGACACTGGAAGCAGGCAGTCGTGGACGGGACGGGGCACGTGATGCGCGCATGGGTGGTGGACCGGCCGGGGCCCGTCGAACGGGAGCCGCTCACGTTCGTGGAGCGGCCGGCCCCGGTGCCGGGCCCCGGTGAGCTGCTGGTGCACGTGCGGGCGTGCGGTGTGTGCCGTACGGATCTGCACGTGGCCGAGGGCGACCTGCCGGTGCGGCGGCCGGGGGTGACACCCGGGCACGAGGTGGTGGGCGTGGTGGCCGGGATCGGCGGGGGCGTGAGCGGGTGGGCGAGCGGCGACCGGGCGGGCGTGGCGTGGCTGCGCCGTACGGACGGCACGTGCCGGTACTGCGTGCGCGGCGCCGAGAACCTCTGCCCGGCCTCCGAGTACACCGGCTGGGACGCCGACGGCGGCTACGCGGAGTACACGACCGTGCCGGCCGCCTTCGCCTACCGGCTGCCGGAGGCGGTGGACGATGTGGCACTGGCGCCCCTGCTGTGCGCCGGCATCATCGGCTACCGGGCGCTGCTGCGGACGTCCCTGCCGCCGGGCGGTCGCCTCGGGCTGTACGGGTTCGGCGGCAGCGCGCACCTGTGTGCGCAGGTGGCGCTGGCGCAGGGGGCCACGGTGCATGTGCTGACCCGGGACGAGGCCTCGCGGGGGCTCGCGCTCCAGCTCGGGTGTTCGTCGGCGGGCGGTGCCTACGACGCGCCTCCGGAGCCGCTGGACGGGGCGATCCTGTTCGCACCGGCCGGTGATCTCGTCCCGGTGGCGCTGCGGGCGCTGGACCGGGGCGGCGTGCTGGCGGTCGCGGGCATCCACCTGAGCGACGTCCCGGCCCTGCGGTACGAGAGCGAGTTGTTCTACGAGAAGGAGCTGCGCAGCGTCACCTCGAACACGCGCGAGAACGGCCGGGAGTTCCTGGACCTCGCCGCCCGGTACGGCGTACGGGCGACCACGCACCCGTACCCGCTGTCCGAGGCGCAGCGGGCGCTCGGCGACCTGAAGGCAGGACGCTTCGACGGGGCGGCCGTGCTGGTGAACGACCTCTGAGTGTCAGCCGGTGGGCAGGTGCATCAGGCGGGTGATGGTGCGCAGAACGCCGTTCTCGGTGTTGGGGGGCGCGAGGTAGCGGGCGCGGCGGACCACGTCCGGGTGGGCGTTGGTCATGGCGAAGGACCACTCGGCGGCGTCGAGCATCTCCAGGTCGTTGAGGTAGTCGCCGAACGCCAGCGTCTGCGCGGGTGTGATGCCGAGGTCACGCTGGAGCCTGCGCAGGGCGGCGCCCTTGTTGGCGGTGCGGTTCATGATGTCGACCCAGTGCTCGCCCGAGACCACGACCTGGTGGGTGGCCGTGAGCGGCTCCAGGGCGGGGGCGGTGGTGCGCTCGACGGGTCCGAAGTCGAAGAGGGCCACCTTGAGGAACTCGTCCTCCACGGTGGTGAGGTCGTCCACGGGCTTCAGCAGGGCGTAGTACCTGCTTGCCTCGGCCATGAAGGCGTCGTCCGTGCGCTCGACGTAGGCGGAGTTCTTCCCGCACAGGACCGCTCCGACGTCCACGCCGTCGGCCGCGAGCCGCCGTGTGGTCCCGATGACGCGGGCGGCCACCGCGGGGTCGAGGGGGTCGGAGCTGAGCTCCACGCCGTCGCGGACGACGTACGTGCCGTTCTCGGCGACGAACACCATGCCGTCGTCCGCGTCGGCGAACTGCCGGGCGAGCGTGGCGTACTGGCGGCCGCTGGCGGGGCTGAACAGCACACCGCGGCGGCGCAGCTCGGCGAGGAGGGGCCACAGTCCGTCGGGGATGCGTCCGCTGCCGTCGAGGAGCGTGCCGTCCATGTCGGTCACGACGAGCCGGATGTCGACGGGGTCGCTCGGCAGATCGGGGGCGGTGAGGAGGCACGCGGGCGTGGCGGACATGTCCTGCTTTCTGTGGCAGGCCGAGGGAGGGGGACTCGGCCGGGGGTCGGCTGTCCTCGGCGCCATTGCCTCGTCAGGCACCCCATGATAGTCGGCGCTCTTCTTCGAGGTGATCGAGGGTGCTCCTGGAGACCGGCAGCCCCGACGCGCCCTCGATCGGGATACCGAACGGGCCAGGCTCTAGGCTCGGGCGCGCAGGACGTCCCCCTCACACGGCTTCACACGACCGCCGTCTTTCCGGAAGACTTCTGCAAAGTTTCGAGAGTGCGTCCCGGAGCAACGGAGGTGGGGCAAGTGGCAGCGCACGAGGCCGACGCGGAGGAGGCACACGAGGAGCGCGGCAAGGTCACGATCACGGAGATCGCCCGGCAGGCGGGGGTCTCGGTGCCCACCGTGTCCCGTGTCGTCAACGGACGCTCCGACGTGGCCCCGGGGACCCGTGCCCGGGTCGAGGACCTGCTGCGCCGCCACGGCTACCGCAAGCGCGCCTCGGCGGCCGGCACCCGCGCCGCCCTGCTCGACCTGGTCTTCAACGACCTCGACAGCCCCTGGGCCGTGGAGATCATCCGGGGGGTCGAGGAGGTGGCCCACGCCGCCGGTGTGGGGACGGTGGTGTCGGCGATCCACGGGCGCTCCGGCGACGCCCGGGAGTGGATGCAGAACCTGCGGGCGCGGGCCTCCGACGGGGTCATCCTCGTCACCTCGGTGCTCGAGCCGGTCCTGCACGAGGAGCTGCGCATCCTGGGCGTGCCGATCGTGGTCGTCGACCCGGCCGGCTCCCCCGCCCTGGACGCGCCCACCATCGGCGCGGCCAACTGGTCGGGCGGCATGGCGGCCACCGAGCATCTGCTGAGCCTCGGGCACCGCCGTATCGGCCTGGTCGCGGGCCCGCCCCGGCTGCTGTGCTCGCGGGCCCGGCTGGACGGCTACCGGGCGGCACTGGAGGGCGCCGGGATCGCCGTGGACGAGTCCCTCATCGTGCCCGGCGACTTCTACCACGAGTCCGGCTTCACCGGCTGCAACACCCTCCTGGACCTGCCGGAGCCGCCGACCGCGATCTTCGCGGCGAGCGACCAGATGGCGCTGGGCGCGATCGAGGCGCTGCGGCGGCGCGGGCTGCGGGTGCCGGAGGACATGAGCGTGGTGGGTTTCGACGACCTTCCGGAAGTCCGCTGGTCGGCTCCGCCGCTGACCACCGTGCGCCAGCCGCTGGCGGAGATGGGCAAGCTCGCCGTGCGTACGGTGCTGCGGCTGGCCCGCGACGAGCAGCCGGACTCACCGCGCGTGGAGCTGGGCACGGAGCTGGTGGTGCGGGCCAGCACGGCGCCGCCGCGGAAGACGGGCTGACACGCGTGGCCCGGCGGTGCGGACACCGCCGGGCCACGACGCGGAACGCTCTTACTTGCCTCCCAGCGCCTCCCGCAGCGCGAAGTACGCCGGTTTGGGCCGCAGTTGCTCGTCCCACGGCAGGGCGGCGCCCTCGCCTGGGAAGACCGCCGGGATCCACGAGTACTTGTCGGTGTAGTCCCACACCGTGACGCCCACGCAGCGCCGCACCGCGAGGCACGCCTTGGTCAGGTCGCGGTACCAGGTCGCCTGCTGGGCCAGCTTCTCGTCGGTGGCGGGCAGTTGCATACGGACGTCGACCTCGGTGAGTGCGGTGTCGAGACCGAGCCGCGAGAAGCGGCGGAGGTTGTCCTCCAGCGTGGACGGATAGCCGTACTGCAGGGCGAGATGCGCCTGGAAGCCGATGCCGTCGAGCGGGACGCCCTGCGCCTCGAGGTCCTGGGCGAGTCGGTAGTAGGCGTCGCTCTTCGGGCCGGTGCCCTCGATGTTGTAGTCGTTGAGGTACAGCTTGGCGTGCGGGTCGGCCTGGTGGGCCCAGCGCAGCGCGTCGGCGATGTAGCCGGGGCCGAGCGTCTTGTACCAGATGGTCTCGCGGTAGGTGCCGTCCTCGTTGAACGCCTCGTTGACGACGTCCCAGGAGTAGACCTTGCCTCGGTAGTGCCGTACCTCGGTGGTGATGTGCTTCTTCAGCACGGCGCGCAGCTCGTCGGGCGTCCAGTCGCGCGAGGTGAGCCAGTTCGGCAACTGGCTGTGCCAGACCAGGGTGTGGGCGCGGACGCGCTGGTGGTTCTTCCGGGCGAGGTTCACGATCTCGTCGCCGTTGGTCCAGTCGAAGACGCCCTGCTCCGGCTCGGTGGCGTACCACTTCATGCCGTTGCCGGGGGTGATCATGTCGAACTGGCTGCCGAGGAGCGCGGTGTAGGCGCCGTCGGTCAGTTCGGGGTTGTCCGTCGCGCTGCCGAAGTAGCGGCCGTGCCGCTGGGCGAGTTCGGCCAGGGTCGGCGGCTTCTCCTTCGCCTGGGCCGCCGGTCCGGTGGCGAGGCCGGCGCCCATGAGGAGCGCGGCGAGAGCGCCGGCCAGTCCGAGCCGGGTACGGGACGGGGTGGTGGTGCGCATGGTGCGACTCCTCACAGTCAGGTGTGTGCTTGAGCCGTACGTTCGCGGGACGGGTGCGTCACCCCTTGGTGGCGCCCGTGGTGAGGCCGCCGACGAGCTGGCGTTCGGCGACCGCGTAGAAGGCGAGGGCGGGGACCATGGCCAGGACGAGGTACGCGAAGACGCGCGCGGTGTCCGAGGCGTACTGGCCCTGGAACTGCTGGACGCCGACGGGGATCGTCCACCACTTGGGCTCGTTGAAGACGAGCAGCGGCAGCAGGAAGTTGTTCCAGCTGCCGACCACGGCCAGGACGGAGACGGTGCCGAGCGCGGGCCGCGCCATCGGCAGCAGCACCCGCCAGAAGAACCCGAACGGGCCGCAGCCGTCGAGGGTGGCCGCCTCCTCCAGTTCGCCGGGGATCTGCCGGAAGAAGCCGCGCAGGATGACGATCGTCACCGGCAGTCCGAAGGCCGCCTGCGGGAGGATCACGCCGAGCGGGTTGTCCAGCAGGTCCATCGAGCGCAGCAGCAGGAACAGGGGCAGGACCGCCACCGCGAAGGGGAACATCAGCCCCACCGTGAACAGCGTGAACAGCACCTCGCGACCGCGGAAGGCGAACCGCGCGAAGGAGAAGGCGGCGAGCGCGGAGACCGCGACGACGAGGACGGTCGTGGCCACCGCGATGAACGTGCTGCTGCCGACCATCCTCCAGAACGAGCCCGAGCCGAGGATGCCGGTGTAGTTGGACGTCACCCACGGGTCGGGCAGCCCGATCGGGTTGCGGGAGAGCTGGTCGGTGGACTTGAAGCCGGACAGCAGGGCGTACAGCACGGGCACGGCCATCACCGCGCCCACGACGACCAGCACGGCGTGCACCGGCAGGGTGCGCGTCCGGGTGGCGCCCTTGTGCGGCCGCCCGGTGGTGGGACGGCCGGTCCTGGTGAGCGTCATGCGCCGCCTCCTCGCATCGTGGTGGTGGCTCCTTCCAGGTCGCGGCGCAGGACGAACCGCTGGTAGGCGAGGGCGAAGACGAGGCTGATGCCGAACATGACCACGCTGATCGCGCTCGCGTACCCGACCTGGTAGCGCTTGAAGCCGTACTGGAACATGGTCACGGCCATCGTCTCCGAGTGGTGGTCAGGGCCGCCCGTGGTGACCACCCACACCAGGTCGAAGAGCTGGATGGAGCCGATGACCGACAGGAACGCGCTGATGCGCAGGGTCGGGGCCAGCAGCGGCAGAGTCACGCTGCGGAAGCGCTGCCAGGGCCCGGCGCCGTCGATGAGCGCCGCCTCGGTCAGCTCGGCCGGGATGGACTGCAGTCCGGCCAGGTACAGCATCATGTGGAAACCGAAGTACTTCCACATCATGACGAGGAACAGGGTCGCCATGACGGTGGAGGGGTCGGAGAACCACTTCCCGCCGAGACTGCCGAGGCCGATGTCGCTCAACAGGTGGTCGGCGAGGCCGTCGTCCGGGGCGAAGAGCATGCTGAACAGCACGCCGGTGATGGCCTCGGACAGCACGTAGGGGGCGAAGAACAGCATCCGGTACACGGCCCGGCCGCGCAGCCGCTGGTTGAGCAGGACGGCCATGGCGAGCGCGAAGGGCAGCTGCAGCGCGAGCGACAGGACGACGAGCACCAGGCAGCGCCACAGGTCGCCGAGGAACACCGGGTCCTGGAAGAGCCGCGTGAAGTTGTCGACGCCCGTGTAGTCCGAGGGCATGCCGAAGCCGCCCCAGCGGAAGAACGCCGCGTACACGGCGAACAGCAGCGGCAACAGGACCAGCACCCCGAACAGCACCAGGGCGGGGAGCTGGAAGGAGACCGCGGTGAGCCAGTGCAGCGCGCGCCGCCGGGCCCGCCCGCGGGCCACGGTGGCCGGCGGGGGCGGGACGACGACACCGGGGCCGGACCGCTTGTCCGGGAGGAAGGTGGAGGTCATCGCCGGCTACTGCTCTTCCTTCGCGGTCTTGGTGATCGACTGCGTGACCTGCTCGGGCGACTTGGAGCCGGCGATGAGGGCCGCGACGCTGTCGTTGACCTCCTGGCCGACGGCGGGCGCGTACGCCTGGTCCAGGTAGAGCTGGAAGCCGGTGGCGGTCTTCAACTGCTCGTTCACCGCCTTCAGGTTGGGGTCGGTCAGGGCGTCCGCGGCCGCGTTGACGACCGGGATGACTCCGGTCTTGGTGACCAGGGTGCGGTCGTTGGCGGCGGAGGCGAAGAACTTCAGGAAGTCGATCGCGGTCTGCGGAGCGCCCTTGCGGACGGCATGGCCGCCGCCTCCGCCGAACACCTCGGTGAGGGAGCCCTTGCCGCCCTCGACTGCGGGGAAGGGGAAGAAGCCGAGATCCTTGCCGATGCCCTTGCCTTCGCTCTTCTGCGTCTGGGGCGCCCACTGGCCCATCAGCTCCATGGCCGCTTTGCCGTTGCCGACGGCCGCTGCCTGGCCGGTGGGGGTGGAGTAGGCGGCACCGAGGAAGCCCGTTTGGAACGGCTGGAGTTGGACGAGGTCCTTGAGGTGCTGCCCGGCCTGTACGAACCCGGCTCCGGTGAAGTCCTTACTGTCACTTGCCTTCTGGAGTGCGTCGATGCCGGCGGTGCGCATCGCCAGGTAGGCCCAGTAGTACATGCCGGGCCACTTCTCCTTGCCCGCCAGGGCGATGGGTGTGACGCCGGCGGACTTCAGCTTGCGCACGGCGTCGAGGAAGGCGCTCCAGGTGGTCGGGGGTGCGCTGATGCCGGCCCGCTCGAAGAGCGCCTTGTTGTACCAGAAGCCGATCATTCCCATGTCGAACGGGATGCCGTAGACCTTGTCGTCCAGCAGGTACGGCTGCCGCGCGACCGACAGCAGCGAGTTGCTCCAGGACTTGGTGCTGTCGGTGAGGTCCTCGACGAGCCCCGCGTCGACCTGCTGCTTGAGGACGCCGCCGCCCCAGGTGTGGAAGATGTCCGGCAGCTTCCCCGAAGCGGTCAGCGCGGTCATCTTCGACTTGTACGCCTCGTTCTCCAGCGCGACGATCTTGATCTTCACCTTGGGGTTCTGCGCCTCGAACTGCCGGGCGAGGGAGGCCCAGACGCCCTTCGCGGGCTCCGTGGTGGTGATGTTCCACCACTCGATCGTGGTCGTCCCCGACGACCCTCCGTCCGAGCCGCCGCCTCCGCAGGCGCTCAGTGCCGTCATTCCTAGACCGGCGGCGGAGGCGGCCAGGAAGCCGCGGCGGGACAGAGCCGGGTCGCCCATCATGAGCTCCTTGGGGTACGGGACGGAACGTCCACATCCGTCCGATGAGGTGATCACAACAGCCAGGACTGAAAAGTTTCCGAAACGATCCGGAAATGGGACTGCTGCCGCACCCTAGAGACAGCCCACGAAACGTGGCAACCCCCTGTGCGCCGCGAATTCTCACCCAACCTGGAACGCTCCCAGAGGCGTTGACAGCCCCGGAACCGCCCCGTAACTTCCGAGCACATCCGTCCGAGAATTTCTGACGGATTCCGGAAACCCCCTGGGATCAAGGAGTTCCATGGTCCAGCCCTGGCAGGACACGACGCTGCCCGCCCCCGTACGCGCGGCCGATCTGCTGGCCCGGATGACCCTGGAGGAGAGACTCGCCCAGCTGTACAGCGTCTGGCCCGGCTCCTCCACCGACGGTGAGGACGTGGCGCCGCTCCAGCACGAGATGTCCGAGGACGTCGACCTCGATGCCCTGCTCCCCCATGGACTCGGTCAGTTGACCCGCCCGTTCGGTACCGCTCCGGTGGACCCGGCCAAGGGGGCCGCTCGTCTGGCGGACTTCCAGCGCAGGGTCGCGGCGGCCAACCGTTTCGGCATTCCCGCGCTGGCCCACGAGGAGTGTCTGACCGGCTTCACCGCCTGGCGCGCCACCGTCTTCCCGACACCGCTGGCGTGGGGGGCTTCCTTCGATCCCGCGCTCATCGCCGAGATGGCGGCCGGCATCGGCGACGGCCTGCGCGAGGCCGGCATCCACCAGGGGCTCGCGCCCGTGCTCGACGTGGTGCGCGATCCCCGCTGGGGCCGTACCGAGGAGTCGATCGGCGAGGATCCGTATCTGGTCGGGACCATCGGCACGGCCTATGTACGCGGCCTGCAGTCGGCCGGGGTCATCGCCACGCTGAAGCACTTCGCGGGCTACTCCGCCTCGCGCGGCGCCCGCAACCACGCGCCCGTGTCGATCGGCCCCCGGGAGCTCGCGGACGTGATCCTGCCGCCGTTCGAGATGGCGGTGCGCGACGGCGGGGCACGGTCGGTGATGCCCGCCTACAACGACCTGGACGGGCTGCCCGCCCACGCCCACACCCCTCTGCTGACCCAACTGCTGCGGGAGGCGTGGGGGTTCGAGGGCACGGTCGTCTCCGACTACTTCGGCGTGACCTTGCTCGAGTCCGCCCACCGCGTGGCGGACTCGCCGGGCGGGGCCGCAGCGCTGGCCCTGACCGCGGGCGTCGATGTGGAACTGCCCGCCGTACGCTGCTTCGGCGCCCCCCTGCTCGAGGCGGTCCGGTCGGGCGGGGCGCCCGAGCCTGCGGTCGACCGGGCCGTGCTGCGCGTACTGACCCAGAAGTGCGAACTGGGCCTGCTGGACCCGGACTGGGAGCCGCAGCCGCCACCGGTCCTCGACCTGGACCCGCCGCGGCTGCGGGAGTTGGCGGCGCGGGTCGCCGAGGAGTCGGTGGTGCTGCTCGCGAACTCGGACGGTGTGCTGCCGCTCGGCGACGGCGGGCGGATCGCCGTGGTGGGCCCTCTCGCCGAGGATCCGGCCGGGATGATGGGCTGCTACGCCTTCCCGCGCCACGTCGGCGTGGAACACCCGGACGTGCCGATGGGGGTGACGGTGCCGACCGTAAGGGAGGCACTGGCAGCCGAGTTCCCGGGTGCGCGGCTCGTCGACGACCCCGCCGGGGCGGATCTGTGCGTCGCGGTGCTCGGGGACCGCTCCGGGCTGTTCGGGCGCGGCACCTCGGGCGAGGGCTGTGACGCACCCGACCTCCAGCTTCCGGAAGGCCAGAGCGAGTTGCTGGACGCCCTGCTGGAGAGCGGGACCCCGGTGGTCCTGGTCCTGCTGACGGGGCGGCCCTACGCGCTGGGGCGCTGGGCCGACCGGCTGGCCGCCGTGGTGCAGGCGTTCTTCCCCGGTCAGGAGGGCGGCCGGGCCGTCGCGGGGGTGCTGTCCGGCCGGGTCAACCCGTCCGGGCGACTGCCGGTGAGCGTGCCGCGGGACCCCGGTGGGCAGCCGTGGACGTACCTCACCCCGCCGCTGGGACAGGTGCATGACGCGAGTTCCATCGACCCGACGCCGCTGTTCCCTTTCGGGCACGGGCTGTCGTACACGCGGTTCGACTGGGAGGCGCCACAGGTCGACGACCCCGCTCCGGCCACGGACGGCGAGACGTCGCTGCGACTCACGGTCCGCAACACCGGTGACCGGGCAGGCACCGAGGTCGTACAGATCTACCTCCGCACCCCCGTGGCCCGGGTGGCGCGTCCGGTGACGCGGCTGATCGGTTACGCGCGGGTGCCGCTGCGGCCGCAGGAATCCGCGGTGGTCCACGTCACGGTCCCGGCCGACGCGGCGGCGTACACGGGCCCCGACGGCTCACGGATCCTCGAGCCGGGGCGCCTGTTCGTCGACCTGGCCGGCTCCAGCACGGACACCCGCCACACGGTCGAGCTGACGCTGACGGGCGAGAAGCGGGTGCTCGGGCACGACCGCCGGTTCGGATGCGAGGTGAGCGTGAAATAGCCGAGCCGTCCCGGCCACCCGGGTGCAACGATGACCGCGGGACCACATCGTCACCATGAACAGGGAGGCGCCCGCGTGAAGTTCGTCCTCGAGGTCGACATGGGCGAGAACGGCTGGGACGGGAACGCCGCCGAGGAGCTGGGGCGGATCCTGCGGTACTGGGGCGGGAACCTGAAGCACTACGAGATGAGGCCCGGAGACGAGTCGGCCGTATACGACTCCGGCTACCGGGAGGTGGGGCGCTGGGCCGTCACGGCCGAGTGATTCCGGGGGCCGGCCGGCAGCCCCACTCTGTCCGGCCGGCCCCCGGCGGGGGATCGCGTGGAATGTCGCGACAGGGCTCGCACTCCCCAGTCACGAGCCTTGGATCCATGCTCGCGTCAGTCCGCGCGACCCCGGTCCGTCAGAACTCGAAGACGGCGGTCCCGTAGGAGTTCTTCACGCACTCGTTGGCGAAGGTGCGCTGGTAGTCGACGCGCTTGCCCTGCCACACGCCCTGCACGGTGACGAGCACCGGGTTGTACAGCTTGGTGCACATCACGCCCTCCTGGTACGACAGGGCGTCCAAGTCGCCGCCGACGGCGCGGAGTTCAGCGCAGGCGTCAGGGGCGTCCGGATGACTGCCGGAGGCGGTCGGGGCGCAGTTCAAGGTGACGGCGCGCTCAGGGGTGACGGTGGCGGCCTGCTGACCGTGGCCCACGGTCAGCACGAGCGCCGACGGGGCGTAGAGGGTCGCGGGGGCAGCGGTCGGGGCGGCGAGCGCGGACCCCGTGAGGGGGCCGCAGACGGCGGTGGCCGTCAGGGTGAGGGTCGCTGCCCAGCGCGCGGTGTTCGGCATTGTGTGCATCCTTCCGCTCGGGTCGGGTCGCCGGCACGGCCCCGACGGAGCCTGTGCCGGAGCCGTCCGGTCGGGTGCCGGTTCGGCGAGCGCGAGTCTGCCGACTCCAGACACGAAACTCACATCGACCCCTCACATTTCAGTAACTTTGAGTGTTGAATCAGTGGCGTGATGTCACAGAAAACGAACACTCAAGGCCTGAAACTGAGCGGGTGAGGGTCGCTGGATTCGGTCGGATGGCCGGATTCCCCCGCTTCGGCAATCGGCCTGAAACATTCCGCTTATCGGCTTGAGCAAGCGCTGTCTTCCGTCGGGGGCGAGCGGCCGGCCGCCGCCACGGCTCGCCGAGGCCCGCGCCCCTCAGGAAAGAGGCGTCCGAGAAAGGGGGCCGAACCCGCCGGGTCGGCCCTCCTCCACGGACTTCTGCGTCCCCTTGTCACCCTGCGGCGGGATCACCCCGTTCGGCGGCGGCCCGCTCCCCCGCGTTTCCCTCGTCGACCCGCGTCGCCCCGGAGGGCGGCGGCCCCGTGACGGTCACGCGGGCCGGGCGCAGCAGGCGATCGCCGACCCGGTAGCCGGGCGTGAGGATCTCGGTGCACGTCAGGCCATCGGCGTCCGGGGCGACCACATGCGTGACCGCTTCGTGCCACTCGGGGTCGAAGGGCTCGCCCTCCTCCCCGAACGCCTGCAGGCCCACCGAGCCCAACTGGGTCTCGAGGACCTCCGCGACGGCTTTGACACCCGGCGTCATCGCCTCCTGTCTGCGGGCGGCCTCGACGGCGTCCAGCACGGGCAGCAGTGAGCGCAGGACGTTCTCGACGGCGATCTCGCGCACCGCCATGCGGTCGCGCCGCACCTGCTTGCGGTAGTTGTCGTACTCGGCCTTCACCCGCTGCAGGTCGGTGGTGCGCTCGTCGAGCAGGCGCCGCAGCTCCGTGCTCTGCGGCCGGCTCCGGTCCATGGTCAGCCCGCCCGTGACGTGTCGTCGTCGTCCACGATCTCGGCGTCCACGACCTCCTCCTCGGCCTTGGCACCGCTTCCTGCCGTGGCACCCTGCTCCGATGTCGTGCCGCTCTCGGCGCGCGCCTTGTCGTACATGGCGCTGCCGATCTTCTGGGCCGCGGTGGCGGCCTTGTCGACGGCCTGCCGGATCGCGGCGGTGTCGTCGCCCTTGAGCTGCTCCTTCAGTTCGGCGATGGCACTCTCCGTCTCGCTCCTCGCGTCGGCGGGGATCCGGTCGGCGTTGTCGGCGATGAGCTTCTCGGTCTGGTAGACGAGTTGCTCGCCCTGGTTGCGGGTCTCGGCCGCCTCGCGCCGCTTGCGGTCCTCCTCCGCGTGCTGCTCGGCCTCGTGGACCATGCGGTCGATGTCGTCCTTCGGCAGGGCGGAGCCGCCGGTGACGGTCATCTTCTGCTCCTTGCCGGTGCCGAGGTCCTTCGCCGTGACGTGCATGATTCCGTTGGCGTCGATGTCGAAGGACACCTCGATCTGCGGCACTCCGCGCGGCGCCGGCGGCAGACCGGTCAGCTCGAACATGCCGAGCTTCTTGTTGTACGCCGCGATCTCGCGCTCACCCTGGAAGACCTGGATCTGCACGGACGGCTGGTTGTCCTCGGCCGTGGTGAAGATCTCCGAACGCTTCGTCGGGATCGTGGTGTTGCGCTCGATCAGCTTGGTCATGATGCCGCCCTTGGTCTCGATGCCCAGCGACAGCGGCGTGACGTCCAGCAGCAGGACGTCCTTGACCTCACCCTTGAGCACACCCGCCTGCAACGACGCGCCGACGGCCACGACCTCGTCCGGGTTCACACCCTTGTGCGGCTCCTTGCCGGTCAGCTCCCGCACCAGGTCGGTCACCGCGGGCATCCGGGTGGAACCGCCCACGAGGATCACGTGGTCGATGTCGGACAGCTCGATTCCGGCGTCCTTGATCGCCTGGTGGAACGGCCTCTTGCAGCGATCCAGCAGATCGGCGGTCAGCTGCTGGAACTGAGCGCGCGTCAGCTTCTCGTCCAGGTGCAGCGGGCCCTCCGAAGAGGCCGTGATGTAGGGCAGGTTGATGGTGGTCTCGGAGGAACTCGACAGCTCGATCTTGGCCTTCTCGGCGGCCTCACGCAGGCGCTGCACCGCCATCTTGTCCTTGGACAGATCGACGCCGTAGGCGTTCTTGAACTGTTTGACCAGGTGGTCGACGATGCGCTGGTCCCAGTCGTCGCCGCCCAGGCGGGTGTCGCCGTTGGTGGCCTTGACCTCGATCACGCCCTCGCCCATCTCAAGCAGGGACACGTCGAAGGTGCCGCCGCCGAGGTCGAAGACGAGGACCGTCTGGTCGTTCTCCTTGTCGAGTCCGTAGGCCAGCGCGGCCGCCGTCGGCTCGTTGATGATCCGCAGGACGTTGAGCCCCGCGATCTCCCCGGCCTCCTTGGTGGCCTGCCGTTGGGTGTCGTCGAAGTACGCGGGCACCGTGATCACGGCGTCGGTGACGTCCTCACCGAGGTAGGCCTCCGCGTCCCGCTTCAGCTTCTGCAGCACGCGCGCGGAGATCTCCTGTGCGCGGTACTGCTTGCCGTCGATGGTGCCGCTCTCCGGGAAGCGCCAGCTCTGGTCGTCCATGTGGCGCTTGACGGAGCGCGCGGTGCGCTCGACGTTGGTCACCGCCTGCCGCTTGGCGACCTCGCCGACCAGCACCTCGCCGTTCTTGGCGAAGGCCACGACCGACGGCGTGGTCCGGGCGCCCTCGGTGTTGGTGATGACGGTGGGTTCGCCGCCCTCGAGGACCGAGACCACCGAGTTCGTGGTACCGAGGTCGATACCGACCGGACGTGCCATGGGGCTTCCTCCTCGTCGTCCGTCTTCCTCCAGCGGGTCAGAGGGTCCGTTCCACCCGGACCGGGCCCACGCGCAGCAGGGGCGCCCGTGCCGGGAACCGCCCCGTGGCAGTCGTCACGACGGCCGTGGCACCACGCACCCAGGCGGGGCCGGCAGCGGGCGTGGCGCGTCGCCGGCGGTCCAGGGCCGCGCGTGCGGCGGGGTCACGGAGCGTCTCGTAGGCGACGAGCACCCGCGCGAGCGCCTCTTCGGTCACTTCGTCCGACCGGGTGTCGGGGTGCAGTCGGCGCACCAGGCGCCGGTACGCCGAAGTGATCCGTTCGGGCGAGGCCGACGGGTCCACCCCGAGGACGTCGTAGGGGTCCGGCGCGGCACCGGTGGCCCTGTGCGTGTCCACCGTCCCACCTCCTCGCCGACTGCGAGCGGCCCGGCGGCTGCCCCTCCGGGCTGCGGGTTCGCACCTGACTTCCTCACTAGTCTGGATAAAACTTGAGTCGCCTCTTGTCAAGCCTGGCCTGGCGAGGTATACGGGTGTCCGTGGGCACCGGTGGACGCCGTTCGGAACGCAGGCTCTTTCATCGTCCGCTTCGATCCGCCGGGCGTCATCCGGAGTCCGTCGACATGAACGTGGAGCGCGATGTCCTGACCGTCTGCGCCGAGTGTCCCGCCGCCGACGTCAGGGAGATCGCCACCGCCCGCTCCCGACCGACCGGAGGTGGTGTGCGTGATCACCGAACTGGCCGTCGAACGTGTCGAGTTCACCTGTGGCTCGTGCTGGCACCGCTGGAGCGTCGACTACGACGTCCAGCGGTGGACGGACGGCCACGGGGACGAGTGGGAGTACTTCTACCGGGACAACACCCCCGTGCCCTCCCCGTACACCCTGGAGGGTGCGCCGCCGTGCGTGCACTGCGGCCGCCGCTGGGTCGGCCGTCTGGTGGCACGCCGCCCCGTGCCGCTGCCCGGCGGCCCCGACGCCCCGCGCAGCCCGGTGCCCGGGGACGGCCGCCACCGCCCGGAGCGGCACGACGCGCCGATGCTGCCGGCCGACGCCCACTCTCAGCCGGAGGCGGCTCCCGGCCGCTCGACCGGGTGACCGTCCGCCCGGCTCCGTTCCTCGGGCGGCGCGGCCGCGGCGCGCGCGGCGGCCAGGTCCTCCTCCAGGATCCCCACCCGCTCGCGCAGCGTCAGGACGCGCCGCACCCCGGCGAGGGTCACTCCTTCCGCGACCAGGTCCATCACCTCGGCGACCCGGTCGATCTCCCGCCGGGAGTAGCGGCGCTGGCCGCCCGCGGAGCGGGCCGGGACCACGATGCCGTGGGCGTCCAGCCGCCGCAGGAAGGCGGGCTGGACGCCCAGCATCTCGGCGACCTGGCCGATCGTGTACAGCGCGGCATCGGCATCGTCGATGGAGAGGGCCATCCTCGACTCCTCGGTCCGACGGACCAGACCTCCACCTCAGGTTACAGATTTCCTGTCTGCCCCAGAACAGGGTGGACGGCCGTCGGAGGGTCGCAGGCTGCGGGCCGCCCGTGGACGTGTTCCCGTTCCCGCTGCGCCTGCCGGGTGCGGACTGCGCACCGGTCGGGCGGTGGCCCGTGCGGGTGCCGGGGCCGGGGCGTGAGGCCGGTCAGGGCCTGAGCGTGCGGGCGATGTCCAGGGTCAGGCGTTGCCACGGGTCGCGAGGGTCGCGGGACGTCAGGGTGTGCACGCGGCGCAGGCGGTAGCGCAGGGACTGGGGGTGGAGGTGGAGGGCGCGGGCGGCGGCGGTGGCCGAGCCCGCGTCGATGTACGCCGTCAGGGCCTGGAGCAGGTGGCGTTGTTCCGGCTCGGTGAGCGGGCCGAGGACGAGACGGGCGATGTGGTCCGGGGTGGCCGCAGGGTGGCCGGCGAGCAGGGCCAGCACGTGTGCGTCGGCGTCGTTGAGGATGCGGCCGGGCCGGTGGGCGTGGGCGGGGGCCGCATCGAGGGCGTCGGCAGCCAGTCGGTGCGCGACGGCGACCCGGTCCAGGCCCTCGCCCGTGATGGCGCAGCCACGCCACGCCCGCGCGTCAAGGAGGGCCGGTGCCCGGCCGACGGCCGTGGCGGGCAGCAGCAGGACCGCGCGGGAGCCGCGCACCGTCGACAGCGACCCGGCGCCGCCGCCGAGCGCGCCGAGGAGTCCGGCGGCGGCCTCGTACGACATGTCGGGGACGCCACCGGTCGCGGGCTCGGCCACCAGCAGGCAGTACGGGTCGGGGAGTTGGACGCCCAGCCGGGCCGAGCGGTCCGTCAGCGCGCCCACCGAGGCGTGCCGGCCGGCGATCAGGTCGTCGAGCAGCAGTCGCAGCGCGCGGTCCCGGTCCCCCGACAGGTCCTCGGTGGTCGCCGCGTACGCCGTGGTCATCTCCTCCGACAGGGTGTCGAGGGCCGTCAGCAGGACCCGGCCCAGGGCGAGGCCGTCCGCCGCCGAGAGGGCGCGGCCACGGGCGGCGACCTCCTCGGTGAGGACGGCCGCGGCCACCCGGTAGGCGCGCAGCACGGCCTGCACGGGCCGGCCGTCGGCCGCACGGGCCGCAGCGATCCCACGGAAGCGGCGCAGATCGGCCGGTCCCAGGGTGCCGTCGGTGGCCCACAGGTGCAGCAGCCGGTCCACGCCCCAGGCCGTGATGGCCCGCACCTCCGGCAACCGGCTGTCGTCGAGCGCCGCGTACACCGGCACCGTCGCGTGGACGGCGGCGACGACCGCCTCGACGACCCGAGGGTCGGCGACGATCTCCGCCCGGACGGCGCTACGGGTCTTGAGCGGCTCCCTTGTCACAGGGTGATGATTCCAGCCGCGCGATGTGCGCACCACGGTGGACGGACCTTGTCACGGTCGCCAGGATCATCGGCGTACGCGTGGTCGTACTACGCGGTCTCAGGGACGAGAGGCGGGACGTACGGGATGGCGAAGCACTGGGCGGACTTCCAGTACGAGATCTATCTCAACGGCATGTCGGGCGCCGTACCGCGGCTGCCCACCGATCTGACCCGGCTGGAGGCGCTGACCGAGCAGCGGCTCGGTCCCGGCCCGGTCGGCTATGTGGCGGGCAGCGCGGGCACCGGCAGCACCGCCCGGGCGAACCGGGCCGCGCTCGAGCGGCGCCGGATCGTGCCGCGCATGCTGCGTGACGTGCACGACCGCGACCTGTCCGTGGAGGTGCTGGGGCGGCGGCTGCCCGCACCACTGGCCCTGGCTCCGATCGGCGTGCTGTCGATCATGCATCCGGACGCCGAGTCGGCGGCGGCGCGGGCCGCGGCGGCGCAGGGCGTGCCGTTCGTCCTGTCCTCGGCGTCCAGCACGCCGATGGAGCAGGTCGCGGAGGCCTCGGGTGACGGTGAGCGGTGGTTCCAGCTGTACTGGGCCAAGGACCGCGAGGTCACCCGCAGTTTCCTGACCCGGGCGAAGGCGGCCGGGTTCACGGCGCTGTTCGTCACGCTGGACACCCCGCTGCTGGCCTGGCGGCCCCGCGACCTCGACCAGGCGTATCTCCCGTTCCTGCACGGGGTGGGCACCGCCAACTACTTCTCCGACCCGGCGTTCCAGGCGGGTCTGGCGAAGCCGGTGCACGAGGACCCGAACGCGGCCGTGCTGCACTTCGTGAACATGTTCGCGGACCCCGGAAAGACCTGGCCGGACCTGGCGTTCCTGCGGGAGCACTGGGACGGTCCGATCGTGCTGAAGGGCATCCTGCATCCTGACGACGCCCGCGCGGCCGCCGACGCCGGGATGGACGGGGTGGTGGTCTCCAACCACGGCGGCCGGCAGGTGGCCGGTTCCGTGGCCGCCGCAGATGCGCTGCCACGGGTGGTGCAGGCGGCCGGGGACCGGCTGACCGTGCTGTTCGACAGCGGGATCCGCACCGGCGACGACGTGTTCAAGGCCCTCGCGCTGGGCGCGCGGGCGGTACTCGTGGGACGGCCGTACGCCTACGGTCTCGGACTCGACGGCCAGGCGGGCGTCGAGCACGTGATCCGCTGTCTGCTCGCCGAGTTCGACCTCACCCTCGCATTGTCCGGGCACGCCCGCCCCGCCACACTCGGCCTCGCCGACCTGATCGAGGAAACCCGATGACCCACGCGACCGACGCCACCGACACCACCGGCGCCTCCGGCACGACCGACACCCACAACGTCCTGGCCGTCGTCTCGCCGCACGTCGGCGGGCGGCAGGCGGGCGCCGCGCTCGCCACCGTCTTCCCCGGCGAGGCCCGGGTGACCGTGGTGGAGAGGACCGACGAGGATCCGGGGGCGCTGCACGAGGCCCACGTCATCGTCACAGGACTCGGCCCCGTCACGGCCGAACACATCGCCGCCGCACCGCAGTTGCGGCTGATCCAGTGCGCGAGTCACGGCTTCGACTACGTCGACCTGGACGCGGCGCGCGCCCGGAACATCCCGGTCTGCAACATCGGCTCCAGTGGCGCCGAGAAGCAGAACGTGGCCGAGCAGACCTTCGCGCTCATGCTCGCCCTGGCCAAGCAGCTGGTCCCGGCGCACACCGCGCTCGTCGACGCCGACTGGGCGCTGCCCCGGCTGCAGCAGTCGATCACGGAGCTGTCCGGCAAGACGCTCGGCATCGTCGGGCTGGGCCACATCGGCCAGGAGGTGGCACGCCGGGCGGCCGCCTTCGACATGTCGATCGTGTACGCGGGCCCGGAGCCGTTGGACGCGGAGACGGAGGCACGGCTCGGGGCCCGGTACGTGGGCCTCGACGAACTTCTGCGCACGTCCGACTACGTGACGCTGCACGCGCCCCTCACCGACGCGACCCGGCATCTGCTGAACGCCGAGCGCCTCGCACTGCTGAAGCCCACCGCGTTCGTGATCAACACGGCGCGGGGCGCCCTGATCGACCAGGACGCGCTGGCGGACGCGTTGGAGGCCGGCGCGCTCGCCGGAGCGGGGATCGACGTCTTCGACCCCGAACCGCCCACCCCTGCCCTGCGGTTGCTGAAGGCGCCGAACGTGGTGCTGTCGCCGCATGTCGCCGGTGTCACCCGGGAGACGCTGGTGCGGATCGCGCTGGCGGCGGTCCGCAACGCGGCGGACTTCCTGGCGCGCGGACAACTCCGGGACGTCGTGTCCTGACGTTACCGACGATTCGACAGGACTGCGGCTCCCCCAGGTGTGCCGGGCCTGGGCGGGGCCACTGTTCCCGGCGCCGGATCAGGGCTGCAGCTCACCCTGGGTGTGGCGTACGCACTCCAGGACGACGTCGCGCAGGCTTCCGGTGCGCTCCATGAGTTCCTGCTGCACCCGGGCGCCGTTCCCCCGCTCCAGCAGCCCAGTCACGGCCTGGTCCGCCCCGTCGAGGTCATCGGTTCCGACCAGCGCGTCACCGACGTGGTCGAGCAGGTCCCGCACCACCGACTCCGCCGGCATGCGCCGCATCGTCCTCGGGTGCAGCAGCTCACTCGCCAGGCCGGACCTGGCCGCCTGCCAGGCGGCCAGCCGCAGCAGACTCACGCTGTGGTCCACCGGCTCCCGGCCCGCCCGCCACTCGCGCGCCGCGGTCTCCACCAGCCCGCGGGCCAGGGTGGCGATCAACTGCGCGGTGTCCGCGTGCAGGCAGACGTCGGGGACCCGGAGCTCCACCGTCGGGTACCGCTCGGACAGACGCGCGTCGAAGTAGACCATCGCCTCGTCGAGGATGACTCCGGTGGCGACCATGTCGGCCACCCGCCGGTGGTACCGCTCGGGCGACCCGAACAGCTCGGTCGGCCCCGCGGAGGGCCAGCGCCCCCACACCCGGCTGCGGTAGCTCTCGTAGCCGGAGTCCCTGCCCTGCCAGAACGGGGAGTTGGCGCTCAGGGCGACCAGTACGGGGAGCCAGGGCCGCACGCGGTCGACCACCGCGACGGCCTCCTCGTCCGACTCCACCGAGACGTGCACATGGCAGCCGCAGACGAGCTGTTCCCTGGTGGCGATGCCGTACTGCTCGGCCATCCACTGGTAACGGCGGTTCATGTTGATGGACGGGCTCACCGGCAACGGTGAGGTGGCCAGCGCGGCCACGGCGCAGCCGATCCCTCCGGCGTGTTCGGCCGCCTCCCGGCGGCAGCGGACGATCTCGGCGCCGAGTTCCGCCATGTCCGTCTGCGGATGCGTGGCGAACTCCAGCATCTGACCGTAGAGCTCCTTCTCGAACAGGCCCTCGTCCGCCTCGTCCTGCGCGGCGCGGGCGAGCACGGCGGCCGACAACGCCTTCGGCTCACCGGTCTCCGGGTCGACCAGGAGGAGTTCCTCTTCCACTCCGACGGTCCGCACGTCATGCCGCCTCTCTGTCCGTCTGCCGCGACCACTGGTGATCACGGGGTCATCCGCCCACCCCGACTACCCTCCCGGACGGACGGTAGTCGGGCATGAGGACGCGGCCCTCGGCTCGCCGGTGTGTCGCCCGGAGCAGGGCGGTGGCTCAGACGGGATCGAGGGCGGGTCCGTCCAAGACCGCCGGCTGCCCGTACGAGCGGACATCGGTCGCCCACCGCTGGGCGTCGGAACCGTCGCGGTCCTTGACGACGATGTCGGCGTCCGGGTCGGGGCCGGCGGGCGTGACGGCGAGGCCCGCGCCCCAGCGCGGGAGCAACTCGCCCCCCACGGTGAGGTCGTAGCGGACGTCGTCGGCGTGTGCCTGGCCCGCCTCGACGCACGGGGCGAGCGTGACGGCCCCGTCGGTGGCGTGGGAGTCGAGGCACAGGCCCGGGTCCGCGACACTGCGCAGCAGGCCGTCGCTCTCGTACGACCACTTCTGGGTCCACGCCGAGGAGCAGGTCGCGAGCCGGGTGCCCGCACCGGCGCTGACCGTGCCGCGGATGTCGAGGCAGAGGCCGGCGGCGACGGCACGCAGCCGGGTCTCCTGCGGGGCTGTGGGCAATCCGGCCTTGTCGGGCGGCGCTTGGGGGCCGGACCGGGGCGAGGGGGTGTCGGGGCCGCCGCCGGCGCTGGTGGAGGCGACCGGGTCGGCGCCGCTTCCGTCGTCGGTCCAGACTCCGGTGACCAGCAGGGCCAGCAGGACGGCGACGGTGGCGAAGCCGACGCCGGTCAGCAGCGTCCTGGACTTCCGGTCACCCGCGGCAATCCAGCGGCCCGCCGCGGGCATCCGGGTGAGCAGCCGGTGGCGTCCGCCGCCGCCGGGGCGCCGCCCGCGGGAACCGGCGCGCGCGGGGTGCGGGGTGCGGCCGTGCCGGGAGTCGAGGTAGCGCCGGGCGCCCCAGCCGAGGACCGCCTCGGCCAGCAGCGCGCCGAGGCCGTCCTCGCACCGGCGCAGTTGTTCGGCGGCGGAACGGCAGTGGCGGCACTGGAGGACATGCTGGTGCACCTCGGGCAGCAGGTCGCCGCCGCGGCGCAGGGGGATGTCGAGCAGCCGGTTGTGGAAGCGGCATTCGGCGCTCGGCGCGAGTTCCCGGTGAGCGCGTACACAGCCCGCCCGGAATTCCTCACGTGCCTGTTCCAGTGCGGCCGCCGCGGTCTCGGCGTCCATGCCGAGCAGAACGGCAGGGACGGATATGTGTTCGGCTTCGACCTCGGTGTGCCACAGCAGGGACTGGGCGAATGGGGACAGGGCACGGAAAGCGTGTTCCGCGAGGGCGCTGTTTTCGGGTGACAGGAACTTCGCGGCGCGCATACCGCGACCCCCCGCGGGTTTCCTCAGCTCCGGCAGAGCACCGGATATCCGGTCCTCCGCCGCCCATTCCGCGACCGTGTCCCGGACCGCCACGAGAAGCCTCGGACGCAGCGCCACCGCGGAACGGGAGCGGGTGAGGTCGCCGAGGACCCGGTGGAAGGCGGCGGCGGTGGCCATCGCGGCGATGTCGCGGGAGGAGGCGAGGCAGATGACCGC
The DNA here is from genome assembly GCF_025642135.1 of Streptomyces cynarae. Lineage (NCBI taxonomy): Bacteria > Bacillati > Actinomycetota > Actinomycetes > Kitasatosporales > Streptomycetaceae > Streptomyces > Streptomyces cynarae. The sequence goes on from NZ_CP106793.1 coordinate 906,685, forward strand.
GTAGTCGTAGGCCGCCTGCCAGTGTCTGGCCATCAGCAGCGCGACGGGCAGGGCGGTCTCGCCCACGGGCCGGCCCCTGAGCCGGGCGGCCAGGTTCTCGTCGGATTCTCCCGGTGCCGCGCCGGGACGGGGAGGATAGGGCGGACGCGGGGGGTGGGGGGTGTGCACTGAGCGGGTTCCTTCCAAAGCACAAGGCTGCACACGGAGTTCTGCTCGCCGAAAGGACCCGGTTGCCGGGCCTTTTCAGCGCCGCGCCGGGAAAAGGTCACGGGTGACGGCTGCACGGCGATCGTCGGCGGACGAGCCTTTTGAGCTCGCCGACGGCGCGGAATAGCGAGCAGCGATGCCGCCCCGGCCATTGCCCCTGCGCAGACAGGTCACCTTTGCACAGGTCACTGAGGGCCAACAAGGCACTTGAACAACATCGGCACCAGGAAAAGGACAGTGGGAGCCCCTGGCGCCAACTCCGTGTTTGTGTAACCGTTTTCGCCGGCCGCACGCGCCCCGTGTGAACCGCGCGCCCACGCCGGCGTCGCTCGCACGCTCCCGCCGCGGCGGGGCTCCGTAGTCCACTTGACCCGGCCTTCTCTTCGGCCCCGCGCGGCACGGCGGCACTGCCGCGCGCAACGGGCCGCCGACCCTGATCTCCCGCCCTCGGTCGGCGGCCCAGAAGGCGCGCACAGGGGTGTGGGCAATCTCAGATCTGCCAGGACCTCAGTCGGTCCGCGGCCCCGTAGACGTCGGCCTTGCCGGAGATCAGGTCACGGGTGAGGTCGACGAGGGCGCCGTAGGGCGGGTCGATGCCTACGCCGCTGACGAACATGTACGCGACCGCGGTGGCGCAGGCGAAGCGGGCGTTCGCCGACGGCAGCGGCTTGAGCAGCGCGAGGGTGTGCAGCAGGGCGGCGGCGCGCCAGGCCGGGTCGGAGTCCACACCGAGGCGCGGCGGGTCCACGCGGTGCCGGGCGACCGCGGCGACCAGCGCGGAGAAGTCGTTGATGACGGGCTGGTCCGGCAGGACCTCTTCGTGGCGCTGGAGCAGCCAGGGCACGTCGATGTGGATGACGGAGGTCATCGGTCAGGCGTCCTGCCCCTCGCCCTTCACGGGTGGCTCGTCGTCGGGGAAGGCCGCCGCGAACTCGTCGGCGTGCGTGGCGAAGAACCGGCGGAAGGCCTCGGCGCCCTCCTGAAGGGCCCGGTGCCGGGCGATGTCGGCCGCGGCGGCCTCACGCACCAGGGCCTTCATCGACGTACCGCGCTCCTTGGCGATCTGCCGCAGGTCCTCTAGCTCCCGATCACTGAACTCCACGTTGAGGGCTGGCATGCCGTAACGGTACAGCGAGGGTACTTACTCGTAAATACCCCCAGGTCAGCGTGGGGTGCCCTCGGTACCGGCGGCAGTGCCGCGCGGCCGCCGGTACCTCAGGGCCCCGGCTCAGCCGGCCGGGACCTCCAGCCTGCTGATGCGGACCGCGCCGTCGGCGGCGCCCGGACGCGCGCTGGTCATCGCCAGGCGCAGGCGGGAGCCGCTGACCGCGTCGAAGGTGATCACGGTCGGGGCGTCGGAGGCGGTGGCCCGGTCCACGACGGCGCCGGTCACGGGCACGTACCGCTCGCCGTCCCAGACGGAGACCTCGACCGAGGCGGGCAGGGCGTGGGTCGCGTCGACGGTGAAGGAGACCTCGACGCGGCCCATGGTCCGCCGGCGCCCGAAGTCGACCGACACCCAGTCCTTCGGCCGGGCGCCGTTGAAGGCGGGCAGCAGGGCGGTGGCCGACTTGTAGAAGGCGTTGGACCACCCGGTGGCCGGGTCGCCGTCGAGCATGGCGGCGGGAAGGGTGTCCGGGCGGCCTGAGTAACTGGCGTCGGCGTGGGGGTAGGTCAGGGCTGCCGGGAGGTCGGGCTTGAACACCGGCGCGGGCGTGAGCGCGGTGGACCGCGCGGGAGTGGTCCGGACGGTCGCGGTGGCGGTGCGCAGCCCGTCCGCCCGGGCCGTCACCTTCAGGGCCCCCGCCCTGGTGCCCGAGCGCACGATGGCGAGTGCCTTCCCGTGGAAGGCGGTCCGGGTGGTGGCCTGGTAGCGCTCGGCGCTCTCCTCCCGGCCGTTGTCCAGCCCGGCGAGGGAGCCGCCCTTCACGTCGAAGGTGATCAGGTCCTCGGCGTCGGGTACCACCACGCCGTGGGCGTCGACGACTTCGGCGGTCACGAAGAGCAGGGAGCGGCCGTCGGCGGCCAGGGACGTGCGGTCAGGAGTGAGGCGCAGGGCGTGCGCGAGCCCGGCGGTGCGCAGGACGTCGGTCGCGACCACCTTGCCGTCCCGTCGCGCGACCGCCTTCAACTCGCCCGGCTCGAAGGGCACCTTCCAGGTGAGGTGGAGCTTGCCCGCGCTGCCGTTCGGGCTCGTGTAGCTGCCGGGGTAGGGGCCCGAGGTGAACGTCTTGTCGTCGCCGGTCGCCTCGGTGGTCTCCAGGTAGGTACGCCCGTCCGTCGTCCTCTTGGTGTCGAACTTCCGCGTCCCGAGGGACTTTCCGTTCAGGAACAGCTCGACGGTGTCGACGTTGGCGTAGGCCCAGACCTCGACGGTGTCCCCCTTGTCGTGGTTCCAGGTCATGGGCACCAGATGCACCATGGGCTCGCCGGTCCACTGGCTCCTGAACAGGTGGTACATGTCCTTGGGGAAGCCGGCCGTGTCGACGGCGCCGAAGAAGGACGCCTTCACCGGGAAGACGTCGTACGGCGTGGGCTCCCCGATGTAGTCGATGCCCGACCACAGGAACTGCCCGGCGAACCACTTCCGGTCGCGGTCCTTCTTGTGCCCGTACTCGCCGCTCATGGTCCAGGAGGCGAGGTTGTTGTCGTACGAGGAGGTGGCGCGTCGGCCTGGTGTGTGGTTCTCGCCGGTGTTGAGGTGCTCGGGCTCCTGGTAGGTGCCGCGCGTGGAGGTCTCGGACGACGACTCGGACTCGAAGAGGAACAGGTGCGGGTAGGCGGCGTGCAGGGCGTCCACCGACTTGGCGGTGTTGTAGTTCAGGCCGAGACCGTCGAGCTTGGCGAGCATGAGGTCGGCCGCCGAGCCCTTCTTCGGCACGCTGCGGTATTTGTCCGAGCCGATGACCAGCGGGCGGGTGTCGTCGGCGGCCTTGATCGCGCCTATGATCCGGTCCGCCATGGCGAGCCCGGCGGTGGACGTGGAGTCGGGGATCTCGTTGCCGATGGACCACAGGACCACGGCCGGTGAGTTCCGGGCCGCGAGCACCATCTCGGTGGCGTCCTTCTCGCACCAGTCGTCGAAGAACCGGTGGTAGTCGTACGCGGTCTTGCCGGTGTGCCAGCAGTCGAACGCCTCGACCATCATCACGATGCCCAGCTCCTCGCAGATCTGGATCATCTGCGGTGAGGGCGGGTTGTGGGAGGTGCGGAAGGCGTTGACCCCCATCGACTTCATGATCGTCATCTGTCGGCGTACTGCGTCGATGCTGATCGCCGCCCCCAGCGCGCCCTGGTCGTGGTGCAGGTCGACGCCCTTGATCTTGGCGTGGGTGCCGTTGAGGGAGAACCCCTCGTCCGGATCGAAGCGGAAGGAACGGATACCGAAGGTGGTGTCGTAGGTGTCGACCCTCTCGCCGCCGACCCGTAGTTCGGTGTGCAGGGTGTACCGGTGGTCCGGGGTTGCGAAGTCCCACAACCGCGGCCTTGGGGCGGCGAGTTCATGGGTCTCGGTCGTGGTGCCGGCGACGGTGACCGTGGAGGACGTCCGTGCGACGGTCCGGCCGTCCGGGTCCGTGACCGTCGAGCGGATCTCCACGTCCACCGTGGCCCCCGACTCGTTCACCACCGAGGTGCGCGCCCGGACGACGGCGCGGGCCTCGGTGATGTCCGGCGTGGTGACGTGGGTGCCCCAGCGCGCCACGTGCACCGGCTCGGTGATCACCAGCCGGGCCTCGCGGTAGATGCCGCTGCCCGAGTACCAGCGGCTGCTCGGGAGCTGGTTCTGGACCTTGACCGCGAGGACGTTCTCGGTGCTGCCGTCGGTGTGCAGCAGATCGGTGAGGTCGAAGGCGAAACCGGTGTAGCCATAGGGGTGGTGGCCGACCTCGGTGCCGTTGCAGTAGACGAACGAGTCCATGTAGACGCCGTCGAACTCCACCGATATCCGCTTGCCTGCGAGCGTCGACGGCAGGGTGAAGGCGATGCGGTACCAGCCGAGACCGCCGGGGAAGAAGCCGGTGCCGCTGGTGGTGCCGTGCTCGGTGGTGGGGGTCTGCTCGATGCTCCAGTCATGGGGCACCGCGACCTCGCGCCAGCCCGAGTCGTCGTACCCGGGCGCGGCGGCTTCGCCGTACGCCCCCGTCGGGTCGGTGATGCCGCCCGGGTTGACCAGCGCGAACCGCCAGCCGTCGCGGAGGGCCACCGTCCGGCGCCCCGGAGCGCGGGCGGCTGCCGCCACCGGGGCGCTCCCGGCGCCGAGGAGGGCGCCGGCCGCCGGGGCTGCCGTGCCGGCGATCAGGACCGATCTGCGCGTGACCGTCATGGGCGGCTCTCCCTCATCAGGGCCCAGAAGTACTCACAACTGATCGTGAACAAACAGATTCTGACGGTGAGGCACACATGCCCGTCAAGGGTGCGGCAGCGTCCTTCTGCCCCACCAGCCACCTCCAGCCGGACCCGCTCCCTTCTTCCGGTGGGGCCCGCGGGTTCACGGACCCCCTGTTGGCACTACGCTGGAACACCAGTGACGCGCTCTGCTCACTGTGCGTGTGCGCGATGGAGTGGCGACGATGAGCTCCGGCTATCCGTTCGACGACGCCGACACGGCACGGGCGTTCATCGACGACGAGGGCGTCCTGGTCGAGTGGAACGAGGGTGCGCGCAGGCTGCTCGGCTACGCCCCCTCCGACATCGTGGGCCGGCCCGCGGCCGAGCTACTGGCCGCGGGAGCGAACACCGCGCTCCCCCCGGATCCCCGCTGGAGCGGCACCCTCGCCCTGCGGCACCGCGACGGCCGGACCGTCTCCGTCTGGCTGCTGGTCCATCACCGGCGCCCGCAGGACGGCGACCACGGCGGCTGGCTGGTGGTCACCCCGCTCACGGGCGGCGGCCCGTCTCCTGTGGACGACCCGCTGGCGCGGACCGACCTGACCCAGTCGCCCTGCGCCGTCGCGATCTACGACGACCGGCTGCGCCTGCACCGGATCAACGGCCCCATGGCCGAGGTGATCGGCCTGCCCGAGGAACGTCTGAAGGGCCTCAGGCTGCCCGAGATCGGCGGCCGGCCGCAGAGCGAGGACATCGAACAGCACATGTACCGGGTGCTCACCACCGGCCGGGGCAACGACGTCCACAGTTACGTGCCGATCGGCGGCGACGGCGGCATGCACGCGTGGCTGGCCCGGATGTCCCCGATCACGGACGCCGAAGGACGGGTGCGGGGCGTGTGCGTGGCCGCCCACGACTTCACCGAGCAGTACCTGGCGCGGGAGAGACTGCAACTCGTCAACGAGGCGAGCGTCCGCATCGGCACCACCCTCGACGTCACCCGCACCGCGCAGGAGCTCACCGAGGTGTGCGTGCCCGCGCTCGCCGACTTCGTCAGCGTCGACCTGCTGGATCCGCCCGCCGACGATGTCGAGGGCTATCCGGCCTCGCTCACCGCGCCGGTCGCGCTGTGCCGGGCCGCCCACCGGTCGGTGACCCCCGGCTGCCCCGAGGCGGTCGTCGAACCCGGCCGTGTCGACCTCTACCCCAGTCCCTCACCGCAGGCGGACGCCCTGGTGGCCGGCCGGACGATCGTGGCGACGGGTACCGAGCTCGGCCGGTGGCTCGCCTGGGACCCGGCGCGCGCCGCACGGGTGCGGGACCACGGCATCCACTCCACGATGGCGGTGCCGATCCAGGCCCGCGGCGGAACCCTCGGTGTTGCCGTGTTCTCCCGGTTCCGGCGTCCCGCCCTCTTCACGGCCGACGACGTGCTGCTCGCAGAGGAGATCACGGCGCGGGCCGCCGTCTGCGTCGACAACGCCCGCCGGTTCTCCCGCGAGCGCAGGACCGCGCTTGCCCTCCAGCGCAGCCTGCTGCCCCGCAACCTGCCGCGCACCGCAGCGGTGGAGGCCGCCTTCCGCTATCTGCCCGCGGCGCGCACCGGGGTGGGCGGCGACTGGTTCGACGTGATCCCGCTGTCCGGGATGCGGGTCGCCATGGTCGTCGGCGATGTCGTCGGACACGGCATCCAGGCCTCCGCGACCATGGGCCGACTGCGCACCGCCGTGCGGACGCTCGCCGACATCGACCTGGCACCGGACGAACTGCTCACCCACCTCGACGACCTCGTCGTACGCCTCTCCGGGGAGGCCGGTCAGGACGGCGTCACCGGAGAGGTGGGCGCCACCTGCCTGTACGCGGTGTACGACCCGGTCTCACGGCGGTGCACGATCGCCCGCGCGGGCCATCCGACCCCTGTGATGATGGTGCCGGGCCGGCCGCCCCGGCCGGTCGAGCTGCCGGCCGGGCCACCCCTGGGCCTGGGCGGGCTGCCCTTCGAGTCGGCCGAGATCGCCCTGCCCGAGGGCACCGTCCTCGGCCTGTACACCGACGGGCTGATCGAGAGCCGCGAACGCGACGTGGACACCAGCCGCGAGCTGCTGTGCGCGGCCCTGGCCGGACCGCCCAGCGCGGACCCGGCGTCCGCCCCCGGCTCCCTGGACGAGGCCTGCGACCGTGTCCTGCACGCGCTGCTTCCCCCGGGTGGGGCGTCCGACGACGTGGCCCTGCTGCTCGCCCGCACCCGCTCGATGCCCGCCTCCCAGGTGGCGACCTGGGACATCCCCGCGGATCCGGCGCTGGTCGCGGCGGTCCGCAAGCAGGTCGCCGGGCAGGTGGAGACGTGGGGACACACGGACGCCGTGTTCACGGCCGAACTGGTGGTCAGTGAGCTGGTCACCAACGCCATACGGTACGGCGAGCGCCCGATCCGCCTGCGGCTGATCCATGACGCCGCGACACTCATCTGCGAGGTCTCCGACAGCAGCCACACCGCGCCGCACCTGCGCCGGGCCAGGATCTACGACGAGGGCGGCCGCGGGCTGCTCCTGGTGGCCCAGCTCACCCAACGATGGGGCAGCCGCCACACCACCGACGGCAAGACGATCTGGGCGGAGCTGAACCTGGTCGAGGAGTGACACACCGCCGCCCGCCCGGTCAGCGCCGGCCGCCCCCACCGCCGTAGGGTCCCCAGCCCCCGTATCCGCCGTAGCCGCCCCAACCGCCGTATCCGCCCTGGCCGTCGGGGGCGCAGTACGGGGAGGAGCACGCTCCCCAGCCCGGGGAGGAGGGCCAACTCGTGTCCGGGGTGGGCCGGGTGGGGGTGGGAACCGGCTTCGGGGCGCCGTGAGTCGTGGGGGTGGCCGTACGGGAGGGTGCGGCGCTCGGGGCCGTCGGGGCGGTCCTCTCGGCGTCACTGCCCCAGTTGACCGACTGCATCCGCAGCGAGTTCGGCGTGTCGGTGAGCCAGTGCTGGGTGCCGTCCTCCGTGCGCGGCTTGACCACGAGCCCCGCGCCGATGGCCGGCGAGGCCGGGGTCAGCGCCAGGTCCTGGTTCCAGCGCGGGACGATCGCGCCCTGCACGGTGAAGTCGTAGCGGACGTTCTTCGACTCGGGCCGGGACTGCCCCACGCACGGGGCGAGCCGCACCGAGTAGCCGAGGTGGGAGTCGAGACACAGTCCGGGTTCGGCGACGCTGCGCAGCAGTCCGTCCGTCTCGTACGCCCACTGCTGGGTCGCGGACGAGGCGCACGAGACGAGTACGGCCTCGGCGCCGGCCACCGCCTGCTTGCGGTCCAGGCCGATGCACAGCCCGCTGTCCCGGTTGCGCAGCCGGCCGCGGAAGGCACCGGTGGGCACCTCGGCGGCGGCGCCGACCCACGAGGGTGATCCGGAGGCGCTCGCCCGTGCTCCGGGGTTCGGCTCATCGGACGGCGCGGCGGTGCCGGCGGGGGCGCCCCCGCCGGAGTGGGCGACGGACCACACCGCCAGCGGCAGCAGGATGAGCGCGCTCACCGTCGCCACGGCGAGGAGGAGCTGCCGACGCTGCGGGGAGCGGCGGGGGCCTTGTGCGCGCCGGCGGAGCGGGGGCCCGGCCCGGCGGAGGCGGCCGGGGTGGCGCGGGTGGCACGGCCGGGGTCGCTGCCGGGTGCGTCCGTGGCGGGCCGGTACCCGGCGTCCGCAGGCGGCTCAGACTGGGGGGCGAACTGCCCGTACGCGTCGGCGGGATCGGCCGGCGGCTCGGCGGCGACGAACCGCCGGTCCGCGTCGGCCGGGTCGACCAGCGGCTCTCCGCCAACGGGCGCCGCCGGGACCGGCTCGGCCGCGCGGCTGCGTGCGGCCGCGTCGTCGAGGTAGGCCTGTGCGCCCCAGCCGAGCACGCCCTCGGCGAGGAGGAGCGGAAGCCGGGCGCGGAAGCCCTCCAGCTGCTCGGCGGCGTGGTGGCAGTGCGCGCAGCCGTCCATGTGCAGACGCAGGTCGGGGTCGAGGACGGGGTTCTCCCGGCGCAGCGAGACGTCCAGCAGTCGGACGTAGCGGCGGCACTCCTCGTCGGGCGCGGACTCCCGGTGGACGTCGAGGCATGCCTCGCGCAGCTGTTCGCGCGCCCGCTCGAGCCGCACCTCGGCGTCGCCCGTGTCGATTCCCAACAGGGCTGCGGGAAGGGCGACTTCCTCACGCTCGACCTCGACGTGCCACAGCAGACAGCGGGCCGGCTCGGCGAGCCTCGGGAAGGCGCGGGAGACCAGCCGCCGGTTCCCGGGCGGCAGCAGCCGTGCCGCAGCGCGCTCGCCCAGGGCGGGGTCCGAGCGGAGGACGGGGTGCAGCAGCTCGCGCCGGTGGTCGGTGTCCCATTCGGCCGCCAGGCGTCGTATGGCGACCAACAATTGAGGCCGCCAGGCCGCCGTGGGTCCGCCCTGGCGCGCGGAATCCTCGAAGAGCCGGGTGAATGCCGCGGTGGTGAGCATTCCCGCGGGATGCGCTCCGTCCGTGCACAGGCGGGCGTAGGAGAAGGCGGCTTCCCAGTGCCGGTCGAGCAGTTCGCCGACCGGATGGTGCACGGGCCTCTTCCCGGCGGACTTCTTCAGTTCGGCGGCGAGCTGTTCGTCAGTGACGCCGTACGACGGAACGGGGTCGGGGGAATGGTTCAGGCCCCCACCTTTCACGTCCACGTTCCTCCAAAAAAGCCACGCGGGATTCTTAGTACATACCAATGGAGGCACGACCCGGCCGACAGCACGCGGGGGTGTCCATGGGAGGGGTGTCCGGTAGGCCGAACTCCGCCCGGGTCAGCTCTCGTGGAGCGGGCGGGGATCGACGACGCCTGCGTGCGTCGCGATGAAAGCAATGGTCCGCGCGCTGACGGAGAACACCTTTGCACAGGTCACCGAGCCCGAACAAGAGACTCCGCCACTTTCCATTTACCCTCGGGCATTCGGCCTGTTGACGAAATGTCAGTCAACTGGGGACCGGTAACCGCGAATTCCCTCCCGTCGGCCCCTCCGCGTCCGGAATTCAGCCCGAGGTACCCCGTTGTGCGGCCCGGTAGGCGCCCGGCGGTGTTCCATAGCGCCGGCGGAAGAGACGGTTGAAGTGGAACGGGCTGCCGAAACCGGAGGCGGCGGCCACCCGTTCGACCGAGAGTTCGGTCGCTTCCAGGAGACGGGCGGCATGCCGCAATCGGGCTTCGCGCAAGGCGGCCATCGGGGAGTGGCCCAGTTGCTCGGTGAATAGGTGTGCGAATCGGGAAGGGGAGAGGGACACGCCCTCGGCCAGGGAGCGCACGCTGTGGGGCGCCGCCGGGTCGGCCGCGATCAACGCCTCGACCAGGCGGATCCGTTCGTCGATTCCGGAGGGGGACGGGCCCACCCGGGCGGTGGCGAGCAGCACGATCTCCTCGAGGCAGCACAGGGCCAGCTCGCGGGCGACGGTACCGTGTGCGACGGCGACCTCGCCGTCGGCGGGCCGCACCGGCTCGGGCGGTGTGCCGAGCCCGCCCCAGCGGGCGTCGGCCAGCATGCGCCTGAAGGCCGTCTCGATACGGTCCCGCCCGTGTCCGGCGCCGACCGTGTAGAGACGGTCACCCACCTCATGCGGCCCCAGCCGGCCGACCCAGGAACTCCGCGCCTGGCAGTGCACCCACCAGAACGCCCAGTGCCGGGCCCCGGGCGCGATCCCGTACCGGTGGGGCACGCCCGGTCCGAGCACCACCAGGTCCCCGTCACCGGCCGTCACCCGGGTGGCGCCCTGGCCCAGGATGCCCCGCCCGCCGGTGGTCCAGGTGAACAGCCAGCTGTCGGCTCCCCGTGGCCGGTTGATGCCGTATCCCGGTGGCTGGTCGAAGCGTCCGACCGTCACCAGGCCGGGCGGCGGGGCCGGGACAGCAGTCCTGGGCAAGTCGTCAGCACGCACAGGCATCCTCCCCACAGGCGCTCCCACCTAGCGTGAGGCACACACCGGACCGTTGAGAAGGGAGGGCCCATGGCAGGCACCGGCATGGAGGGGTTCGAGGAGGACGGGTTCGCGGTCGCGCGCGGGCTGTTCTCCCGGGCGGAGATCGACGCCCTGTGCGCCGAGTTCACGGCCCTGAGGGACGCGGGACCCGTACCGGGGCACTTCGAGCCCCGTGCGTCCGCGGCGGACGAGGCCGCCGATCCGTTGCAGGTCCACCCCCGCGTCATGCACCCGCACCGCATCAGCGAACTGTCGCTGCGCTTCCTGCTGGACCCGAGGCTCGGGGAGGTTCTCAAGACGCTGCTGGGCGAGGAGGTGCTGGCCGCGCAGAGCATGTTCTACTTCAAGCCGCCGGGCGCCCGGGGTCAGGCGCTGCATCAGGACAACTTCTATCTGCGGGTGGAACCGGGCACCTGTGTGGCCGCATGGATCGCCTGCGATGTGATCGACCGGGACAACGGCGGCCTGGAGGTGGTGCCGGGCACGCACCGGATGGACCTGTTCTGCCCCGAGGAGGCGGACATCGAGCTGTCCTTCGCCCGTGAGTACGTGCCGCCACCGCCCGGCCTTGAGCCGGTGCCCGTCGTGATGGAGCCGGGCGACGTGCTGTTCTTCAACGGAAGCCTGGTGCACGGCTCACAGCCCAACCGCAGCGCCGACCGCTTCCGCCGCTCCTTCATCGGCCACTACGTCGGGCGCTCCGCGGAGCGCATCGGCGGCTACTACGACACCCTGACGATGGACGGCACACCCGTCGCGCTGCCCGAGAGCGAAGGCGCGGGCCCCTGCGGCACGGAGTTCGCCGCCGTGGGTCCGCACTGAGCGCCACGGTCAGGACGTGAAGGCGAGGACGGCGTCCGCGACCGCCCGCGGGTTCTCCAGCAGCATGGCGTGCGTGCCGTCGATCGGGGCGACGGTCACATTGGGCCGCTCCTCGGCGAGGGCGGCCAGGTCGCGGGCGAGCCCCCCGGCGTAGGCGAGCATCATCGGATCGAACCAGTCCAGGCCGGGGACGGATGGCACCTGCCGCCGGGCCCGGCCGAGGAGCAGCGGCGTGGTCATCCTGCGGAACAGGGCGAACAGGTCCAGCGAGTCGATGACCTCGAGCATCTGCAGCGCCTCTTCCCGTCCCGGCCGCAGCTCCAGGGCCCCGTCGTCCCGCTCCCGCGCGGACCGCCGGATGCCGGCCTCCAGCAGTTCGTAGGGGATGCCGAGGCGCTCGGAGATCGCGCGCTGTTCGGCGAGGAGGTCCTTGACCCCGTCCGGGGGCAGCTTCCTGCCCTGGCCGGCCGCGTTCAACTCCCTTACCTGGGCGAGGTGCTGGGCCACATAGTCCGGGTCCAGCCCCACGTACTGGTCCGGGCGTCCCCAGCCGAACCCGTCGAGGTTCACGGCCCCGGGGGTGACGTCCTGGTGCTCCAGCGCGTACACCACGGCGAGGATGCCGCCGAAGGAGTGCCCGACGGGAAGCGCGCCCGGGATGCCGTGCGCCGTCAGCACCTCCTCGAGGTCGCCGAGCACCTCGGGCAGGCGCCAGGGTCCGTCCGGCGAGAGGCCGTGACCGCGCAGGTCGACTGCGAGCACGCGGTGCCGGGCCACGAGGAGGGGCGCCACGGCCGCCCAGTCTGCGAGCGTGCGCCCGGCACCGTGCAGGAGCAGCAGGGGCGGCCCGTCGCCCCCGTGGTCGTGCACGGCCAGCGCGATACGGTCTGCGGTCATGGCACGACAGTAGAGCGTCCGGTGGGCGTACGCCCTGGTGAAACGGGCCCTCCGTCAGGGGCGCGGCGGGAGGAGGTCCAGGGCCCGCTGCCAGCGGAACCGCGGGCGGGTGCCGTCCTCGGCCGCCTCTCCGGCGTACGGGTCACCGAACCGCACCCCCATGCCGGTGAGCCGTTCGAGGCTCGCGCGGTAGGCGGGGTGGGCCGCCAGCGCCTCGCTCAAGCAGGGCAGGACGGCGATCGGGACGCCGAGCCCGTACGCCTCGCACAGGGTGCCGAGGGCCAGGGTGTCGGCTATGCCGGCGGCCCACTTGTTGATCGTGTTGAAGGTGGCGGGGGCCACGACGACCGCGTCGGGGTCCGGGAACGGCCGGGGATCTCCCGGGGCGCGCCACGCGGACCGTATGGGGCGGCCGGTCCGCTCCTCGACGTCGGCCGTGTCGAAGAACCGGAGGGCGAGCGGGGAGGCGATGACGCCCACCTCCCAGCCCCCTTCCTGCGCGGCGGTGATCAGTTCGGGGACGTCCTGCGCGACGCCGGCGGCGCAGACGACGACGTAGAGGAAGGGTTTGTTGTCGTGTCGGGTCACGCCCGCACCCTAGTGATCACGGCGGGCGGCCGGGTGGCCAGTTCGGTCAGCTCCTTCCGGGCCTCCGCGAGGGAGGCGTCCGCCAGGTCCCGGAAGCGGGCCAGGTGGGGGACGAGGGAGGCGAGGGCCATCTCGGCCGGCACGAAGTGGAGGTTCTCCGCGGCCACGCCGTGGTCCGTGAACCAGGCGCGCAGGTAGGGCCGCTGGAAGTCGAAGGCCTCGCGGGGCGTGCCCGGCCCGTAGGCCCCGCCGCGGGCCATGACCACCACGACCCGGGTGTCCTGAAGCGCGCTGCCACCGGTCCCCGGGTCGAGGAAGGCGCCGGGGAAGGTCACCCGGTCGATCCACGCCTTGAGCGCGGCGGGCACCGAGAAGTTGTACATCGGCACGCCGAGCAGCACGGTGTCCGCGGCCCGCAGTTCGCGGATCAGAGGCAGGGTGAGCGCCCACTCCCGCCGCTCGTCCGGAGTCCCGGTGAGGGCGCCGACCTCCTCGGGCGGGACGACTCCGCAGCGCTCCAGGCGCCGGCCGAGGACGACGTAGGCGGGGCCCAGCGGCGGCACCGGGTCGGCGGCGAGGTCGCGGTGGCGGTAGCCGCCGATGCCGTGGCGGTGGCACCAGATGTCCGCGAACAACCTGGTCAGCCGGCGGGTGACAGACTCAGCGGCGGGGCCGGCGCTGGAGTCGAGGTGCAGCAGCCGGGGTCGGGGGTCGGCCATGGTCGTCTCCTGTCACTTCCTGGGGTTCCGGTACGTCAGGTAGGTGACGGGGCACGCCGCAGAAAGGTGACCGATGAGCGGACAGGACGAGCTGGCCGAGCGGTTCGAGGCGCAGCGCGGCCGGCTGCGGGCGGTCGCGTACCGCATGCTCGGGTCGCTCGGTGAGGCGGAGGACGCCGTCCAGGAGACATGGCTGCGGCTGGCCAGGACCGACGCGGACGAGGTGGAGAACCTGCCCGGCTGGCTGCGCACCGTGATCTCGAGGATCTGTCTGGACATGCTGCGTTCGCGCGCCTCCCGGCGCGAGGACCCCGAGCCCCTCTCCGACGAGGTGGAGGCGGGTGGCGGTGCGTCCGGCCCCGAGGAGGAGGCGCTGCTCGCGGACTCGGTGGGTCTGGCGCTGCTCGTCGTGCTCGACCGGCTCTCCCCCGCCGAGCGGGTGGCGTTCGTGCTGCACGACTCGTTCGGCGTGCCGTTCGAGCAGATCGGGCCCGTCGTGGGCCGCTCGACGGTCACCACCAAGAAGCTCGCGAGCCGCGCCCGGCACAAGGTCCGCGGCACCTCCGCGCCGCCCGCCGAGCTGGACGGGCACCGCCGGGTCGTCGAGGCGTTCCTCGCGGCGGCACGCGGGGTGACCTCGGCGGACTGCTGGCGGTGCTGGCGCCCGATGTCGTACGGCGAGCCGACGCCGCAGCGCTGCCGCCCGGCGGGGCGCCGGAGCTGCGCGGAGCGCGGGCCGTGGCGGAGCAGACGGTGCTGCTGCGCGGGCGGGCCCGGTTGGCCGAGGTGGCGCTGGTGGACGGGGCCGTGGGAGCCGTGATGGCGCCGCGCGGCCGACTGCGCCTGGTGCTGAAGGTGACGGTCGAGGACGAGAGGATCACCTCCTACGAGGCGATCGCCGATCCCGTGCGGCTGCGCGGGCTCGCACTCGCCGTCCTCGATACGGGAGTCACGGGGCGGTGAGGAGTCAGCTTCCCTTCTCGGAGACGGTGATGGCGCCCACCGGGCAGGCGCGCGCCGCCTCCCGCACCAGTGGGTCGCCGCCGCCGTCCTCCTTGCCGGGCAGCACCTGGCTGAAGCCGTCGTCGTCCTGGGTGAAGACTGCGGGGGCGGTCAGGGCGCACTGGCCGGCGCCGATGCAGACGTCCGGGTCGATGGAGATGGAGATGTCGGTCATGGCCGCAGCCTCCTACCAGCTGACGGGGAGTTCCAGCATCCCCTGGACCGTGTCGCCCGGTTTGAAGGGGATCTCCTCCGCCGGGGCGGCGAGCCGCAGTCCGGGCAGCCTGTCGAAGAGGGTGCGCAGGGCGATCTCCAGCTCGGCCCGCGCCAGGTTCTGGCCGAGGCACTGGTGGATGCCGAACCCGAAGGCGACGTGGTGACGGGCCGGGCGGTGCCAGTCGAGGGTGTCCGGTTCGGGGAAGGCGGTGGTGTCGCGGTTGATGACGGACGTGGAGAACAGGACGCCCTCGTCGGCCCGGATCCTCGTACTGGCGATCTCGATGTCCTCGGTGGCCACCCGCACCAGCCCGTCGGCGATGGAGAGGAAACGCAGCAACTCCTCCACCGCGGCGGACATCAGACCCGGGTCGGCGCGCAGTTCGGCAAGCTGTTCGGGGTGGTGCAGCAGGGTGAAGGTGCCGAGGGAGATCATGTTGGCGGTCGTCTCGTGCCCGGCGACCAGCAGGAGCGTGGCCAGAGAGACCAGCTCGTCCCGGTCCAGTGCGCCCTCCCGCAGTTGCTCCTGGATCAGCTCGTCGAGCAGTCCGTCCCCCGGTTCCTCACGCTTGCGGTCGATCAGCTCCTCGAAGTAGGTGTTCAGCCGGTCGCGGGCGTCCTGGGTGTCGGCCGCGGAGGGGCCGCGCAGCAGCCTGCGTGACTGCTCCTCGAAGAAGTCGTGGTCGGCGTACGGCACGCCGAGCAGCGCGCAGATCACCATCGACGGCAGCGGCAGCGCGAAGGCGCTCACCAGTTCGGCGGGCGGGCCCGCGGCCTCCATGGCGTCCAGGAGCCGGTCGACGATGGCCTGGATCTGGGGGCGCAGTGCCGTGGCCCGCTTGAGCGTGAAGCTCGGCACCAGCATGCGGCGCTGAGCACGGTGCTCGGGGTCGTCGACGCCGAGCAGGGCGAGCCTGCGGTTGCGGGCGGCGGCGAAGCGTGCGGTGACGGCGGGGAACGCGGACCGGGTCCGGTCGGAGGACAGGCGCGGGTCGGCGAGCAGCGCGCGGGCGGTGGCGTGCCCGGTGACGACCCATACGTCGCGGCCGTCGTAGAGGGTGACCCGGGTCAGGTGCCGGGCCGAGCGGAGCGGCTCGTAGGCGGTGGGCGGGTGGTAGGGGCAGGTGCGGTTCTGGGGGAAGGCGACGGGTTCTGACACGGTCGTACCGGTTTTCGTCATGAATGACCTCGCACGGAGATTCCCTTTGCCGATCATCATTAGATGCCTCGGGCATCTACAGGGCCACTCGAAGTTCGGCCAGATGCGCCGACCGCCGCATATGGCCAAAGTAATTCGCTTGCCCGTGCGCCGCCGGTCGTCCAGGCTCTGCCCATGCCGATCACCGAAGCCTTTCTGTCGCCGTCCTGCGCCGCCGTTCGCGGGGTACGGGCGCGACAGCAGCGGTGCGGCCGGTCGCGGAGGCCCGTGACTCTCCTGCCGTGACCGCCGCACTCGTCGCGGGCCTGATCGCGGGCTACGGCATCGCGGTGCCCGTCGGTGCGGTGGGGACCTACCTGGTGTCCCTGACCGCCCGTACGTCCCTGCGGACCGGAGCGTGCGCCGCACTCGGTGTCGCCACCGCCGACGGGCTCTACGCCCTGGTGGCGACCGCCGGCGGCAGCGCTCTCGCCGCGGCGCTCCAGCCGGTGCTGGTCCCGCTGCGCTGGGCGGCGGCGCTGGTGCTGGCCGCGCTCGCCGTGCACGGCGGCGTCCGCGCGGTGCGCCGGTACCGCTCGTCGGGGACCGCCGCGACGGTCGATGCAGTGCCACCGGGTCCCGCGAGGGCGTATCTCGGCCTGCTGGGCGTCACGCTGCTCAACCCGACCACCGTCGTCTACTTCGCCGCACTGGTGGTCGGCAGCCGCACCACGGAGACCGTCCGGCTCCTGGACCAGGGCGTGTTCGTGCTCGCGGCGTTCGCCGCGTCCGCGAGCTGGCAGCTGCTCCTGGCCGGCGGCGGTGCGCTGCTCGGCCGGGCGCTGACCGGGCGGCGCGCGGCGGCTGGTGACGGCGCTGGTCTCCTGCGCGGTCGTCGCGGTACTGGCGGTCCGGATGCCGGCCGGCGCGTGGTGAGGATGAATCCGTAGGCGGCTGGTGTTGAATCGTGAACCGTGTGGTCCGCGGCCCGGGGCGTGGGTCCGCGGCACCACGGACGAGACAGCAGTCGTACACGACGATGGGACGGATGCCATGCCTCTTGAGGGCGAGTACGAGCCCAGCCCGGAGCAGTGGGTGCGCGAACAGGTCGAACTGTACGAGAGTTCCGGCGGCACCAAGGGGACGACGCTCCTGGACACGGGGATGCCGGTGGTCATCCTCACCACCCTCGGCGCCAAGTCCGGCAAGATCCGCAAGACTCCCGTGATGCGTGTCGAACACGAGGGACGGTACGCCGTCGTGGCCTCGCTGGGCGGCGCGCCCAAGCACCCCGTCTGGTACTACAACCTTAAGCAGCATCCAACGGTGGAGCTTCAGGACGGGCCGCAGCGGCAGGAGATGACGGCCCGTGAGGTGACGGGCGAGGAGAAAGCGGCGTGGTGGGAGCGGGCGGTCGCCGCGTATCCGCCGTACGCCGACTACCAGAAGAAGACCGACCGGGTCATCCCCGTCTTCGTGCTGGAGCCGACCGGGAAGTGACCCCCCTCGCGTCGAGCCGCACGGGCGGCGCGCCCGTGCGGCTCGTACGACCCGTACGGCCCGTGCGCCTCGAGCGCTGTGCGGGTCACCGGTCAGTCCGGCAGCGGCTGTTCGGCCCAGATCGTCTTTCCCTCGCTGGTCTGCCGGCTGCCCCAGCGCTGGGTGAGCTGGGCGACCAGAAGCAGACCGCGGCCTCCCTCGTCGTAGGCGTGCGCGCGACGCAGATGCGGCGAGGTCGAACTGCCGTCGGAGACCTCGCAGATCAGTGAGCGGTCCCTGATCAGCCTCAGCTGGATGGGGGGCCCGCCGTAGCGGATCGCATTGGTCACCAGTTCGCTGACGACGAGTTCCGTGACGAACCCGGCCTCGTCCAGCCCCCAGTCGGCGAGCCGGTCGACGGCGTACTGCCGGGCCGTGGCCACGGACGCGGGGTCCGGCGGGACGTCCCAGGTGCCCACCCGGTCGGCGCCCAGGGCCCGGGTGCGGGCCAGCAGCAGGGCCACGTCGTCGCCGGGCTCCTCGGACAGCACCGACTTCAGGACCGTGTCGCACAGGGCGTCGAGGGAGCCGCTCGGTGTCTCCAGGGCACGGCACAACTCGGTGGTGCCGTGGTCCAGGTCGCGCTCGCGGCCCTCGCCGATCAACCCGTCCGTGTACAGGGCGATCAGCGAGCCCTCCTCCAGGTCCAGCTCCCTCGCCTCGAAGGGGAGGCCGCCGACGCCGAGCGGCGGGCCCGCTGACATGGTGACCAGCCGGGCGGTGCCGTCGGGCGCGAGGACGGCCGGCGCGGGATGCCCCGCGGCGGCCAGGGCCAGGCGGCGGGTGACCGGGTCGTAGACCGCGTAGAGGCAGGTCGCCCCGAGTTCGCCCACCTCGTCACCGCCCTCGCCCGTGGCCAGGTGGGTGACCAGGTCGTCCAGGTGGGTGAGGAGTTCGTCGGGCGGCAGGTCCACGTCGGCCAGGGTGCGCACGGCCGTGCGCAGCCGGCCCATGGTGGCCGAGGAGCGGATGCCGTGCCCGACGACGTCACCGACGACGAGGGCGACCCTGCTGCCGGACAGCGGGATCACGTCGAACCAGTCACCGCCGATCCCGGCCAGCGATCCGGACGGCAGATAGCGGTGGGCCACCTCCACCGCGGCCTGTCCTGGCAGGCCGCGCGGCAGCAGGCTGTGCTGGAGGGCGAGTGCGGTCCCGCGTTCGCGGGCGAAGCGGCGGGCGTTGTCGACGCAGACGGCCGCCCGGCTCGCCAGCTCCTCGGCGAGCACGGCGTCGTCCGCGGCGTAGGGGTCGGGGTTGACGATGCGCACGAGCACCGCGACGCCCAGGGTGGTGCCGCGGGCCCGCAGCGGCACCGCCACCAGGGAGTGGGCGCCCCTGCGGTACGCGGCGTCGCCCACCCCTCGGGCGTTGCGCTCCTGCACCCAGCGGTCGAAGTCGGGTTCGCCGACCCGGCGCAGCACGGCGCGGCCTTCGCGCAGGGCCCGCGCGGGCGGTGAGAAGGGAGAGTAGGTGTCGACGTCCCCCAGCTGGACGGCCGCCTCGGGCGTGCCCTCGGTGACCGACCGGTGGGCGATGCGGCGCAGGGCGACGTCTCCCTCCGCCAGGACGGGCGGTTCCTCCGCGCCGAGCACCCAGTCGAGCAGATCCACACTGGCGAAGTCGGCGACACCTGGGACGACCACCTCCAGCAGCTCCCCGGCGGTGCGCGGGACGTCCAGCGTGGTACCGATGACGGTGGATGCCTCGTTGAGCAGGACCAGGCGCCGACGCGCCCAGTACTGCTCGCTGTTGTCGACGGCCGACATGGCGACGGCGGTCATCTCGCCGGGTGCGCAGCACACCGGCCACATGTCGATGGTCCAGGCGTGCTCCCGGCGCTCCGACGGGGCGCGGGTGTAGCTCTCGTAGTGCACGGGGAGCCCGGTCTCGGCGACCCGGCGCAGCTGCCGGTGGAGGCGCCGGCCCGACTCGTCGTCGGCCACCGTGTCCGGCAGGTACCGCCCGGTCAACGTGTCCGCGTCGACCTGCAGGATCTCGCCGGCCCGGTCGTTGGCGCGGATGTAGCGCTGCCCCAGGTCGAAGACGGACATCGCGACCGGCGCCTGCTGGAAAGCCCTGGCCACCAGCACCGCGTCCGCCGTGGCGGGCGCGGTGGTGACCACGAATCCCTGCGGGGAGCCGTCCGCCCCCATGACCGGGTGCACGCTCAGGCGCAGCGGGAGGGGGTGGCCGTCGCGGTGGCGCAGGACGACGGTGCCCGTCAGGGCGGTCAGGCCCGGTAGCGGTACGTCCTCGGCGAGCAGCTCCTGTACGGCGCGTCCCACGACCTCCTCGGCCGTGTATCCCGTCAGCCGCCGGGCGCCCTCGCTCCATCCCGTCAGCGTGCCCCGGGCATCGACGATCGCCGCAGCGGCGGCTTGCTCCATGTTCTCAGAATGATCCCTGGGGTGCGTTGCCTCAACCGGGCACCCGGCACCGGGCGCGGCTGCCGCGTCGTACGGTGCACGCGCGCGACCCGTCGGAATCCACCTGCATGAGGCGCTCCGCGCGGGGCAACCGTCCCCTAGGCCCCGCCGTGTTCCCCCGTCGCGGCGGGGCTCTTCGTGTGCGTGTCCGGGTGCCGGGACGCCGAGCGGGTCGGGGCGTCCGTGATGTCGAGGAAGATCTGGTCGGCCTGGGGGACCTCCCGGGTGAGCGAGCGCTTGATGCGCACCGCGACGTCCTCGACCTCCTCGCTGTCCAGGCCGGGGACGAGGTCGATCCGGGCGGCGACCAGGATGGACTCCAGGCCCAGCTGCATGGTCTGCAGCGCCTCCACGCTGTCGATCTCGGACTGAGCCTGGAGCAGTTCCCGGATCCGGCGGCTGAGATCGGGATCGGCGGCCTGGCCGATCAGCTGGTCGCGGGCGTCACGGCCGAGCCGGAAGGCGACGTACACGAGTAGCGCGCCGATGGCGAGCGACGCGGACGCCTCCCACACGACCTGCCCGGTGACCATGTGCAGCGCCATGCCGACGATCGCGAGGACCACGCCCAGCACCGCCGTGCTGTCCTCGGCCAGGACCGTCCGCAGCGCCGGGTCCCGCAGCGCCCGCAGGGACGTGCCGTGCTGCCGGCGCACCTGGTGCAGGGCCCGCACCAGGGAGACGCCCTCCGACACCAGCGCCACCCCGAGCACCACGAGCCCGGCGACATAGCCGCTGTGCGACTCCTCCGCGCCGCTCTTCAGCGCCTCGAAGCCCTGGAAGAAGGAGAAGCAGCCGCCCATGACGAAGATGCCGACGGCCGCGAGGAGCGACCAGAAGAACCGTTCCTTGCCGTAGCCGAAGGGGTGGCGCCGGTCGGCCGGGCGGCGGCTGCGGCGCAGCGCGGCCAACAGGAAGACCTCGTTCAGGCTGTCCGCGACGGAGTGCGCCGCCTCCGACAGCAGCGCCGGCGAGCCGGCGAGGAGTCCCCCGACGGCCTTGGCCACGGCGATCAGCAGGTTGGCGCCGAGCGCCACGAGGACCGTGACACGCGTACTGCCGTCCGAGGACCCGTCGCGCCGCTCCGGCTCGCGTCGCTGCCGCCCGTCGTCCGAGGGCGCCCGTGCGACTGCCGTACTGTCCCGTTCCGTATCCGAGGATGTCCTGCTCACCTCGCCCGATTGCCCCCATCCGCGCCTCTCACACGGTGTCGGGACGCAAATCGGGGAACCCGAGCGGCGTGCGACGGACGCCGGTGCGAGGAGGGGCCGCATGACCGACGGCAACAGCGAGTACAGCAACAGCGCATACGGGAAGAAGCAGTTCAAGCGGTCCAGGAGCCACTTCGCGGACCGCATCACCGCTGATGGGCGCGACGGCTGGCCGGTCGAGGCCGGCCGCTACCGGCTGGTGGCCAGCCGGGCCTGCCCCTGGGCGAGCCGGGCCGTGATCTCGCGGCGGCTGCTCGGGCTCGAGGACGCCATGTCGCTGGCCATCGCCGATCCCATCCAGGACGACCGCAGCTGGCGGTTCACCCTCGACCCCGACGGCCGCGATCCCGTCCTCGGCATCCGCTACCTCAGCGAGGCCTACGACGCCCGCGAGACCGGATACCCCGGCGGTGTCAGTGTGCCCGCGGTCGTGGACGTGCCGAGCGGCAGGCTGGTCACGAACGACTACCAGCAGATCACCCTGGACCTGGCCACCGAGTGGACGTCGCTGCACCGCAGCGGTGCGCCCGACCTCTACCCGGAGCGGTTGCGCGACGAGATCGACGACGTGATGCGCCTCGTGTACAAGGACGTCAACAACGGGGTGTACCGGGCGGGTTTCGCCCACCAGCAGAAGGAGTACGAGGAGGCGTGCACAGACGTGTTCCGTCGGCTGGAGTGGCTGTCGGAGCGCCTGGCCGGACAGCGCTACCTGGTCGGTGACACGATCACCGAGGCCGACATCCGGCTGTTCACGACGCTGGTCCGTTTCGACGCCGTCTACCACGGTCACTTCAAGTGCAACCGCTGGAAGCTGGCGGAGGACCCGGTGCTGTGGGCGTACGCCCGCGATCTGTTCCAGACGCCCGGCTTCGGCGACACCGTCGACTTCGACCACATCAAGCGGCACTACTACCAGGTGCACACGGGCATCAATCCCACCGGGATCGTGCCGCTCGGACCGGACCTGGCCGGCTGGCTCACGCCGCACGGCCGGGAGGACCTCGGCGGGCGCCCGTTCGGTGACGGGACGCCGCCGGGGCCGGTGCCCGCGGCCGAGCACGTTCCGGTCGAGGGGCGGCCTTGAGGCGCCTGGGCAGGTACGCACGAGGTACGGACACCAAGGAGGGAAACGTGGCCCACGACAAGAAGAAACCGAAGCTTCCGCTCGTCTACCGGCCTGTCGGGTTCGCCCTCGGCTGGGCGAGCGGGGCCCTCGCGGGGTACGCCTTCCGGGCGACGTGGAAGGCGATACGCCACGAGGACGACGCGCCCGACGCGCTGGACCGGGACCGCGGCTGGGGCGAGGTGCTGCTCGCCGCGGCGCTTCAGGGCGCCCTGTTCGCGGTCGCGCGCAGCCTGGCGGACCGGACGGGGGCGAAGGCGATCGAACGGTCGACGGGCGTGTGGCCGGGCGGGGACAAGGGCGGCCGGGACTGAGCCGCCACGCACGGGCCGGGACGCCCCTCGCTCCGGCGCCGGGACCAGCGCCGCACGCCCGGTCCCGGGCGCCGGGGCCGGGCAGCGCATCGCTCCCGCCCCCATCGCCGCTCCCGAGCGTCGCTTCCGCCCCCGATCGCCGGGGCCGAGCGGCGCTCCCGTCCCCGGCGCGCCGCACCGAGCATCGCTCCCCGCCCCCGCGCCCGCCACGAACAGGACTGCCGTCCCCGGACGTCGGCAGCGAGCATCGCTCCCCTCCCGGCCCCCATCACCGGTCCCGAGCACCGCTCCCGCCCCCGATCGCCAGGGCCGAGCGTCGCTCCCGTCCCCCGGCGCCGACAGAGCATCGCTCCCCGCCCCCGCGCCGGCCACGAACAGGACTGCCGTCCCCGGACGTCGGCAGCGAGCATCGCTCCCCTCCCGGCCCCCATCACCGGTCCCGAGCACCGCTCCCGCCCCCGATCGCCAGGGCCGAGCGTCGCTCCCGTCCCCCGGCGCCGACAGAGCATCGCTCCCCGCCCCCGCGCCGGCCATGAGCAGTGCTCCCGTCCCCGGGCGCCGGTACGGAGCGGCGCTCCCCGCCCCGGCGCGGGGCCTATGCGCTCACCCCAGGTGAGGCCGTGCCCGGCCTCGCGGCTCGCGGCTCGCGGCTGGCGAAAGTCGTCGCTTCACCCCTGCTTCGGTGCCGTGGCCCTCGTGCGCCGCACGGTGAAGGAGTGGCCGGCGGGGTCGGCGTAACCGCGTTCCTCGAACGGGCCCGGCGCCTCCCTGGCCTCCAGCGGGCGTCCGCCCAGGGAGACGACCCTGCGCTCGGCCTCGTCGAGGTCCTGCGCCAGGAAGTCGAGGTGGACCTGGAGGGAGTTCTCGGGGCGGGGCCAGCTGGGCGGGGTGGCGTTGACGTCGCGGCGGAACGCCATCCGGAACCCGTCGGCGCTGCGGATCTCCACCCGGTTCGCGGTGGCGTCGGTCTCCTCGGCGCCGAGCAGGTCCTTGTAGAACGCGGCGAGTTTCTCGGGCTCGGCGCAGTCCAGGACCACGACGCCGGCCAGTACCGTGGGCATGCTTCCTCCTTCGGGCGCGGGCGGGCGCTGTGCCCGCCCGCATACGCTCCCCGGGTATCCGCCGCCCCCGTTTTCAGTCCGTCACGACCCGCTCACCGCCCCGCGTCGGTGGGCCCCTTGACCTCCGCCAGCCGCGCCGCCGCCGCGGACAGCAACAGGCCGAGCGCGACCGGATAGGAGCCGTGACGCATGTCGGCGACGAGATGGCGGGCGGTCGCCGCGATGTTCGGGTGCGTCTCGGCGGGCAGCCGGGCGTACGTCGTGCGCCACACCTCCGTCTCCGCCTCGCGGGCCGTGCGCGGAAGCGACGCGTTCGCCGCGTCGAGGGCGGCGAAGGCCAGGGCCTGGTCGACGAACGCGTGGTAGATCCGTACGGCCTCCCGGTCCGGGAACCCGGCCCGGCGCAGTACCCCGAGGATCGTCTCCACGGCCTCGATCTCGTGCACCCGTCCGGTCACCCGGTAGGCGCTGAGCACGGACGCCTGCGGATGGGCGAGCGCCCCGGCGTGCATGCGCAGTCCCAGGTCCCACAGGTCGGCGCGCCACACGCCGGTGGGGCGCCAGACACTCAGTGTCCGGCCGATGAGTTCGTCGGCGATCGCGAGCAGCAGGTCGTCGGTGTCCCGGAAGTACCGGTACAGCGCGGTGGGGTCGGCGCCGAGGGCGCGGCCGAGGCGGCGCACGGTGAGGGCGTCGGCGCCGTGTTCCTTCAGCAGCCGCATCGCCGTGTCGACGATGAGCTCCTCGGTCAGGACGACACCGGCCTTGGTGGGGCGCCGGCGCCGGCGCGCGGCGGGTGGGACCACTCGGTCGGTCATGGGCTCTCCCGACTGCTGTCCAGGGGCGGCCGACGGCCCGCGGGGGCCCGGCGGCAGCCCTTCGGTCCGGGTGCGGGCACCTTATGTCAACAGCGTTGACCTGTTAAGGCCCCGAGCAGTTTCATTTCCGGTCACCGGGGCTCATTCCGGCCCCCTGGTGCGATCGGAGCCCGTCATGACACGGACCCCCTATGGCGCGGACCCGCCCGCGCAACCCTCCCTGCGCAGGTCCCTCGGCGTCGTGGACGGCGTCGCCATCGCCGCCTCCAGCACGGCGGCCACCACCAGCATCGGCATCGGGCTCGGGGTGACGGCCGGTGTGGTCGGGCTGCATCTGCCGGCCATCATGCTGCTCGCCTTCCTGCCGATCCTGGGCATCGCGGGCGCCTACTCCCGGCTGAACCGGGTGGAGCCCAACGCCGGCAACGGCTATGTGTGGGTGGGCCGTTCGCTCACACCCTGGCTGGGGTTCCTGGTCGGCTGGGTGAACATCGTGGCCACGGTGGCGTTCCTCGCATACACCACGGCCGTGACCGGTTCCGCGGTGCTGCAACTGGCCGGGGAGGCCGGTCTGCACCGGGTCGTAGGCCTGGCGCTCGACCCGGGTTCGACCGCGCAGACGACGGCGGTGGGTCTGGTAGTGCTGATCGCGGTCACCGTGACCGCCGTCACCGGCGTGCGCACCGCTGCCCGGCTGCAGACCGGGCTGCTCGTCTTCGAGTACGCGGTGCTGCTGGGCTTCTGCGGCTACGGCATCGTCACCGGCCCGCACCCGTTCCGGCTGAGCTGGTTCGACCCGTTCGCCATCCCGTCGGCGTCGGCGCTCGCTCAGGGGCTGCTGCTGTCGGTGTTCTGCTACTGGGGCTTCGAGGCGGCGTTCAGCGTCAACGAGGAGGTGCGCGACGCGCGGGACGCCTCCCGCGCCGGGACCATCACACTGCTGACCATGCTCGCCTTGTTCCTGCTCGGCTCGGTCGCCTTCCAACGGGTGCTCTCACAGCAGGAGTTGGCGGGTCACGGCCCGCAGGGGCTGGCGTACTTCGGCGACCGACTGGCCTCCCAGCCGCTGGCCGCGCTGCCATTGGTGGCGCTGATGTTCTCGGCGGTGGCCTCGCTGCAGGCGGGGGTGATCCCGACGGCGCGCGCCATGTTCGCGATGAGCCGGGACCGGACGCTGGGGACGGTGTGGGCGAAGGTCAGCCCGCGCTACGGGACGCCGGCCGCCGGAACGCTGCTGATCGGCGGGCTGGCCGCCGCGGTCGCAGCACTGTCGCTGGTCATCCCCCGTCTCTCCGACATGATCATGGCGACGGTCAACGCGGTGGGCATCGTGGTCGCGCTCTCCTACGCACTCACCGCGCTCGCGGCGGCCGCCCGCTTCCGGGGGCTGCTGCGCCAGGACTGGCGGCAGGGGATCCGGGCCGTGGTGCTGCCCGCGCTGAGCGCGCTCGCCCTGCTCGGACTCGGCGGCTACCTCGGCTGGTCCTTCTACACCTCCACCGATCACCTCGCGCTCCGCGCGGACAACGGCTGGTTCCTGCTGCTGATGCCCACGCTGATGGTCGCCTCCGGCTTCGTGGCGGCCGCCTGGGCCAAGTGGGTGCGCAGATCGCCGTACTTCCGCACGGGGCACGGCACGGACGCCGACGCGCCCCAGCTCCTCGCCACCCACAGCTGATCACCGTCCCCTCGTCAAGAAACGGACACCATGCAGGCCGATCTCCTCTTCACCGGCGGTCCCGTCCTCACCCCGGACGGGCCCGTCACCACCCCGGTCGCGGTCGTGGGCGACCGGATCGCCGCCGTCGGCGACACTGCTGCACGGGAACTGACCGGTCCGAGGACCGAGGTCGTCGAACTCGCCGGACGGCTGCTGCTGCCCGGCTTCCAGGACGCGCACATCCATCCGGTGCCCGCCGGCCTGGAGATGTCCCAGTGCGATCTCACCGGGACGAAGACCGCCGAGGAGACCGTCGCCGCGGTACGGGCGTACGCCGAGGCGCACCCCGACCGGGAGTGGATCACCGGCGGGGGCTGGTCCATGGAGGCCTTCGAGGGCGGTGCCCCGACCCGGGAACTGCTCGACGCGGTCGTCCCGGACCGGCCGGTGTACCTGCCCAACCGCGACCATCACGGCGCATGGGTCAACAGCCGTGCGCTGGAGCGTGCGGGTCTCACCCGGGACACTCCGGACCCGGCCGACGGGCGGATCGAGCGCGACGCGTCCGGGGAGCCCACGGGCCTGCTCCAGGAAGGGGCGATGCGGTACGTCGGCCGGCTCACGCCCGCGGCCACCGCCGCGGACCGGCTCGCCGCGCTGCTGCACGCCCAGCGGCATCTGCACGCGCTCGGCGTCACCGCCTGGCAGGACGCGCTCGTCGGCGACTTCCTCGGCATGGACGACCCGTCCGATGCCTATCTGGCCGCCGCCCGCGAGGGTTCGCTGACCGCGCGGGTCGTCGGTGCCCTGTGGTGGGACCGCGGTCGCGGCGCCGAGCAGATACCCGAACTCGTCGAGCGACGGGCCGCGTCGAGCCACGGCAGGTTCCGCGCGGGAAGCGTCAAGCTGATGCTGGACGGGATCGCCGAGACCGGTACGGCGGCGCTCCTCGACCCGTACCTGGACGCCTGCGGCTGCGCCACCGCCAACCGCGGCACCAGCTTCGTCGCCCCGGACCGACTGCCGTCGTACGTCACCGAGCTGGACGCGCTGGGCTTCCAGTGCCACTTCCACGCGCTGGGCGACCGGGCCGTACGGGACGCGCTGGACGCCATCGAGGCGGCCCGCAAGGCCAACGGGCCGAGCGACACCCGGCCGCATCTGGCGCATCTGCAGATCGTGCACCCCGACGACGTGCCCCGCTTCGCGCAGCTCGGCGCGACGGCGAACATCCAGCCGCTGTGGGCGGCGCACGAGCCGCAGATGGACGAGCTGACGATCCCGTTCCTTGGGCCTCAACGGGCCTCCTGGCAGTATCCGTTCGGCGCCCTGTTGCGGGCCGGGGCGACCCTGGCGGCGGGCAGCGACTGGCCGGTGAGCAGCCCCGATCCGTTGCAGGGCGTCCATGTCGCCGTCAACCGGGTGCTTCCGGGCGGCTCGCGTCCGGTGTTCCTGCCCGAGGAGCGCATCGGACTCACGGACGCGCTGACGGCGTACACGGCGGGGTCGGCGTACGTGAACCACCTGGACGACACCGGGACCGTGCGCCCGGGCGCGCTGGCGGACCTGGTGGTGCTGGACCGCGACCCGTATGCGGGGCCGCCCGAGGCGATCGGCGAGACACGGGTGGCGCTCACCTATGTCGGGGGTGCGTGCGTGTACGCGGCCCCGGACGCCTGAGGACCCGGGGCTCCACGTGTCAGCGGCCGGCGGGA
Organism: Streptomyces cynarae; assembly: GCF_025642135.1. Taxonomy (NCBI): domain Bacteria; kingdom Bacillati; phylum Actinomycetota; class Actinomycetes; order Kitasatosporales; family Streptomycetaceae; genus Streptomyces; species Streptomyces cynarae. Next base: position 934,428 of record NZ_CP106793.1, read on the forward strand.
ACGTCCGCTGTGGACGTTCCCGCCGGCCGGTGCCGCTCGTGGGCTGACGGCGCTCGCTCAGAAGGTGAGCACGGGCTTGATCGTCTTGCCCGCGCTCATGTCCCGCACCGCCTGGTCGATCTCCGCGAACGGATAGGTGCCGATCAGGCGGTCCAGCGGGAGCCGCCCCTCCTTGACCAGCTGAACGAGGGCCGGGATGAAGGTCTGGGTCTCGCTGTCCCCCAGGGTGATGCCCACGATCTGCTTGCCGGGCAGCAAGCCGTTGACGTCCAGGGCGACTTCGGTGCCGAAGGGCGGGGCGCCGACGACGACGAGGGTCCCGCGGGCGGCCAGCGCGTCGGCACCCTGGCGCAGCACGGCCACGCTGCCGGTGGTCTCGACGACACCGTCGGCTCCCTGGCCGTCGGTCAGCAGCGCGAGCGCATCGGCGAGGTCGGCCTCGGCCGCGTCGACGGTGTGCGTGGCGCCCAACTCCTTGGCCAGGGCGAGGCGTTCGCCGACCCGGTCGACGGCGATGATCCTGGCGGCGGGGGTGAGGGCGGCCGCCATCACCGCCGACAGGCCCACCGCGCCGGCGCCGAGGACGACGAGCGTGCTGCCGGCTCGGGGCCTGAGCACGTTCCACACGGCGCCGACCCCGGTCTGCACTCCGCAGCCGAGCGGGGCGATGGAGGCGAGCGGCACCTCCGGGTCGACCTTGACCAGGCTGCGCTCGTCCACCAGGGCCCGTTCGGCGAAGGAGGACTGGCCGAAGAAGTGGCCGCCCAGGGGAGTGCCGTCGCGGCTGATGGTGCTGCTGCCGTCGGCGCGGCGACCGCCGATCAGGTTCAGCGGCAGCCAGGTGGCGCAGTACGCCGGGTGCCCGTCGCGGCAGTTGCGGCAGCCGCCGCAGGAGGTGAAGGACAGCACCACGTGGTCACCGGGCTCGACGCCCGTCACACCCGGTCCGACGGCCTCGACGATTCCGGCCCCCTCGTGGCCGAGGACGCCGGGCAACGGGAACGGCAGTCCGCCGCTCGCCACGCCGAGGTCGGTGTGGCACAGGCCGGTGGCGACCATGCGGACCAGGGCCTCGCCCGGGCCCGGGTCGGCGAGTTCCACCTCGGAGAGCGTGAAGGGCGCTCCCCCGGACTCGACCACGGCGGCGCGTGTGGTGGTGGTCATGCGGTGAACTCCTTTGCGCGGGCGCTCAGTCGAGCGAGACGAGGACGGACTTGACCTTGGTGTAGGCGGCGAGGGCCTCGGGCCCGTACTCGCGGCCGAAGCCGGAGTCCTTGACGCCGCCGAAGGGGAGTGCGGGGTCGAGCATGGCCCAGTCGTTGATCCAGACGATGCCGGCCTGCAGCCGCCCGGCGACGCGGTGGGCGCGGGCCAGGTTGGTGGTCTGCACGCCCGAAGCCAGGCCGTACGGCGTGGAGTTGGCGAGTGCCACCGCCTCGTCCTCGGAGTCGAAGGGCTGCACGGTGAGGACGGGGCCGAAGATCTCCTCCTGGACGACCCGGGAGTCGTTGGACAGGCCGGTGATCACGGTGGGCTTGTAGTAGTAGCCGCCGCCCAGGTCGAGCCGTTCACCGCCGACGACGACCCTGGCACCCTCCTTGCGGGCCAGTTCGACGTACTCCTCGACCTTCTTCAGGTGCTTCTCCCCCGCCATCGGCCCGACGACGGTGCCCGGATCGCGCGGGTCGCCGACGGGCACCCCGGCGACCGCCTCCGCGAGGATGCCGACCACGGTGTCGTGCACCGGCCGGGCGACCAGCAGCCGGGGTCCGGCCATGCAGAACTGGCCGGTGTTGAAGACGAAGCCCTTGATGATCGCGCCGACCGCCTTCTCGAGGTCGGCGTCCTCGAACACGACGTGCGCGGCGTTGCCGCCCAGCTCCATCATCACGGTCTTGAGCCCTTCGCCCGCCACGCTCGCCACGTGCCGGCCGACCGCGGTGGAACCGGTGAAGGCGACCTTGTCGACGCCGGGGTTGCGCAGCAGCGCCTCGCCCGCCACCGGGCCCGTGCCGGTGACTACGTTGACCACGCCGTCGGGCACACCGGCCTCCGCCAGCAGGCGTGCCATGTACAGGGCGCTGAGCGGGGTCTCCTCGGCGGGCTTGTGCACCACGGTGTTGCCGGCCGCGAGGGCGGGGGCGAGCTTGGAACCGGAGAGGATCAGCGGGAAGTTGAAGGGCGTGATGGCCGCCACCACGCCGAGCGGCTCGCGCCGGGTGTAGGCGAAGGCGCCCAATGGGGTGTCGCGGGTCGCGCCGTCCTGGCTCTGTGCGAGGGAGGCGTAGTACTCGTAGTCATTGGCCGCGTTCGTGACGTCCACGGCGCCGCACAGCGAGATCGGCTTGCCGACGTCCAGGCTCTCCAGGGCGGCGATCTCTTCGGCGTTGGCGCGGATCAGCTCCGCGACGCGGTGCAGCACGCGTCCGCGCTCACGGCCGCTCATCCGGGGCCACGGCCCGGAGTCGAAGGCCTCCCGGGCCGCGCGTACGGCGGCGTCGACATCGGAGGCGGCCGCCTCGGCGACGGTCGTGATCACCTGGCCGGTGGACGGGTCGATGACATCCATGCGGGCGCCGTCCGCGGCCTCGCGCCACTGGCCGCCGATGAACAGCTGCCCGGGATCGGTGTCGAAGGTGGAGGTCATGGCCCACTCCCCAGCGTTGTGATCGCCAAAAGTTCAACAAACAGGAATCCTGTTGGTCCGCAGTCTGATTACGGACAGGTTTCCTGTCAATGGTCTAGGGTGCACGCATGGTCGGTACACAGACACGCCCGTCGTTGCTCTATATGGTCAAGCAGGTGGAACTCGTGGTGCGCTCGCACCTGGACGAGCTGGTCAAGCCCGAGGGGATCACGGCCCTGCAGTACACGGCCCTCACCGTCCTGGAGCGCCACGACGGATTGTCGGCGGCCCAGCTGGCCCGGGACTCGTTCGTCACCGCACAGTCCATGGCCGATCTCGTGCGGTCACTGGAGAGCCGCGGCCTGGTGCGGCGGGAGCGCAACCCGCGCAACCGCAGGGAACTGCTCATCCTGTTGACCGACACCGGACGCGAGCTGCTGGCGAGGGTCGCCTGTCCGGTGCGGGAGCTGGAGGAGCGGATGGTCCGCGACCTCACGCCGCACCAGGCCGACCAGCTCCGTCAGGCGCTGTCGAAGGCCTGGCACGCGTTGTCGTAGGTCTGCCGCGGCCGATCGAGGATCCTCGCCACGACCTGCACCGGCGACTCACCCTCAATTCGAAGACATATGTCAATCGAACATGCTCAAATTCACTCTGTCGAGGGTAAGTTGCAGGCTGGTGCGAGGAGTTGGCGGGGGAGGCGATGTCGACGTGGGGCAGGATCCGGCACCGCTCACCCGTCATCTGCGCATCCACCGGGAGCGCGGCCACACGGTGCTGGAGTTCCGCGGCGAGATCGACATCCTCGCCGCGGTGGAGATCATCCCGTTCCTGGACTCCGCGACGATCCGGCGTGGCCCGCGCATCGTCATCGACCTGCGTCCGGTGGAGTTCTTCGACTGCTCCGGGCTGCGCCTGCTGTACCGGGCCCGGCGCCGGGTGCTCGCGCAGGGCGGCACACTGCATCTGGTGTGCACCCACCCGCTGACCCTTCGCATCCTGCGCCTGACCGGACTGGCGGCCGTGCTGCCGCCCGCGGCGTCACTCGAGGAGGTCCTGGGCGAGTCGGAGTCCGCCGGATCCTGGTAGCCCCTTCGGGACGGCGGAAACGGAGAGCGGCGGGACCTGTCCGGCCCGGACAGGTCCCGCCGCTCCTCCCTGTGGCACGAACGCGTGTCAGAAGGACCTGCGTGCGTTCCGGCGCAGCACCACCAGACCCGCGATCACCAGGACCGCTCCGGCCGCGGCCGGCCACAGGTGCGCACCGGTCTCCGCCAGCCCGCCACCCGAAACCGACTGAGGCGCGGTCCCCGGCGGGGTCGAGGGGGCAGCGGTGGGGGCCGTGGAGGAGACGGCGGACGGAGCGGCGGAGATCGCCTCCCCGATGGCGGGTGAGGTCTCGGCAGGACTCGTGGCCGCGCCGGTGTGGTGCCCTTCCGAGGCGCTTCGCGGCTCGGCGACCGCGCCGCCGCCGCCGCCGACGGGGACGCGGAGACCTCGGGCGTGGCACCGCCGCCGGCGCCACCTGCGCCTGCGGTCGGCGCCGTGGTGACCGGCGCGGCCGTCGAGGGCTGCGCGGACTGCGGGCCGGGGGTGCCGGAGCCGTTTCCGGCGCCGCCACCGGGTGTGGCGGCCGGGGCGGATCCCGTCCCGCCGCCGGGCGCGGTGGTCGAGCCGGACCCGGCGTCGCCGCCGGACGGGGCGTCGGCGGACGGCGACGGCGTGTTCTGCGGCTGGTCGCCGGCGTCACCACCGCACCGCTTGCCGGTGTTGACGCAGTCGACCACCTGGCCCATCAGCTCGTCGGTCATGACGTTGATGAAGTCGTCGTGGTCGGTGATCGGCTTGTGCAGCTGCTCGGGGAAGCCGTCCACCGCGTAGGCGTTCCTCACCTGCCCGTTCTCGACGACCGGCTGCGGCACGTCGTACACCAGACGCATCGTCAGCTGCGGGATCGCCTTGAAGCCGTTCGGGCAGGTGCCGCTCGCGTCGGCGAAGGCCACATGCGTGCGGTGGTTGGCGCTGTCGATGTTCTGACCGTCCCAGCAGCTCTGGAACGCGAACGACCGCACCACCTCGCTGTCCTGCGGGCAGATCGGGTACTTGTCCGTCAGCTGCACCTTGTCCTCGAAGCCGGTGCAGCTCCAGTGCGCGTTGGCGTTCTTGGGGCCGTTGGTGAAGGCCTTGGCGTCACCGGTGATGATCCGCAGGAACCGCGGCATGGGCGCGACCTTGCTCGTCGGGCTGCCGGTGAACCTGATCTCGGCCTGCCGGGCCACCAGGATCCGGCCGACGTTGCCTTCCTTGCCGCCGCCGTCGGCGTTCTGGTCGAAGTCCTGCGTGCCGTCCTGGACACGGAGCACCGGCCAGTAGTAGGAGGACTTGTCCTGCTGGTTCCGGCAGCTGGTCTGCGCCGCTGCGAAGGTGTCGTTGGTGGCGAAGGCGTCGTTCGACTGGTTGCCGACGTAGTCGTGCAGGTGGTGTGCGCCGTTCTTGACGCCGGGCGCCACGATCACGTTGTCGGTGTTGTGGTTCTTGTTCTCGTTGACGCCGCACCTGGTCTCGAACGAGCCGGTGGAGCCGCCGGCCTGCTGCACGGGCTTGACGACGTTCGGCTGCACGGTCCGGATGTCCACGAAGTCGGAGGCGACGGGCCCGCTCGTGCCCGCCTGACCGCCGTTGCCCTGCTGCCCGCCGTTGTTCTGACCGTTGCCGCTCTGCTGTCCGCCGTTGTTCTGAGCGTCGCCCCCGTTGTTCTGCTGTCCGCCGTCGCCGCTCTGGCCACCGGCTGAGGGTTGCGCCTGGTCGGCCGGCATCCCCGTGCACGCTGCCATGCCGTCGATCGCGCCGGGGGCGGTGCCGCCCGCCCGCTGGTAGTCCGTCTTGATCCGGTCGATCACCGCGGCGCGCCGGTCCTTGAGCGGGCCGAGGATGGAGTTCTGGACGTAGTCCGTGTCGTCCGCCTGGGCCTGGCGCGTGGACGCCAGCCGGTCGTAGGCCTCGGTGATCTGCTGGTCCAGTGTCGCCAGTTCCGTGTCGACCTGCGGCTTCGCCGCGCCCGGCACGTCGGTCAGCTTCTGGCCGACGTCCGGGCAGTCGATGGTGACGGTCCCGGCAGCAAGGACCCGGTCGCCGCCGCCCTGTTCCGAGCCGCCCCAGCCGCTCTCGGTCGCCGAGGCGTAGACGTTCGCCGCTACCAGCCCCCCTCCGCCCAATATCAGCGCGACCGCTGCGAAGGTCGCGCGCCGTGCGCCCGTCGGACGTCTACGCGAATTGCGTCTCAAGGCAGTGCTCCTACAGGTCTTGACCGGCTCGGCATGGAAAGCCCCCCTCCGTGTACGTGGCGGAACCCACCCGTGTTCAACCGCACCGGAAATTCACAGCGACCTCATGGCCACGCCCTCCGTTTCCCCCGTCCCCCAACACCGCGTTCGAGCAAGGCACCTGGCGGGCAACCGCTTGTCAGAAGGGAGGACTGTCGAGATGACGACGTCCACGAAGCAGGCACCCTCATCGGTGACCGCGAGGCGGCGGATGCCCGGCTGGGGCAAGGCCGTCGTCGCGCTCGTCGCCCTGCTCGCGGTGTTCTCCGCCGGGCTGCGGCTGAGCGTGTTCCCGGGGCTGCGTGACCTGTTCGGCACGGACACGCACGACCGGTCCGGACCCGCACTGCTGAAGTCCATCCAGGACATGAGCCGTTACCAGGCCGCCTCAGGCAACTTCCAGGTGGTCGTGGACCTGGAGAAGGATTCCAGGTTCCTGCCGTCGGCGATCCGCGGGACCCGCACCCTGTACGTCGGCGCGGGCACCGTCGACGCCTACGTCGACCTCGGCAAGGTCGGCGAGCAGGACGTCGAGGTCAACGGCGACCGCACGTCCGCGACCATCCGGCTCCCCCACGCCGCCCTGGGCAAACCCGCGCTCGACCCCGACCGCTCGTACGCCGTCTCCAAACAGCGCGGCCTGCTCGACCGCATCGGCGACTTCTTCTCGGACAACCCGGGCAGTGAGCAGGCCGTGCAGAAACTGGCCGTCCAGCACATCGCCGAGGCCGCGAAGGAGAGCGAACTGACCGGCCGCGCCGAGACCAACACCACCGGCATGCTCGACGGGCTGTTGAAGTCCCTCGGATTCAAGGAGGTGAAGGTGTCCTACGGCACCTGAGCCGCCGCCCTCCGCTCAGGGCTCTCAGCCGGTCAGGACAGCCGGCAGGGCGAGCACCCCGAGCAGGGCCGCACCCGCCAGGACCCACGCCACGTAGTCCCCGATGTGCCCGGACTGCAGCCGACGCAGTGGCAGCGTCCACGCCCGGAGGGCGAGCAGTCCGGGGCGGGCGACGGCGAGTGCGGCCAGGGCGAGGGCGAGGACCGTGGAGGCGAGCCCCAGTAGTACGCCGGCCGCGGTCCAGTGGACCGAGACGGCCGCACCGCCCGAGCCGGAGGCGTTCACGGAGCGCGCCACGGTCTGCGCGAAACCCGGGACGACGCCCACCGCGAGCGACGCGGCGAGCAGCACGGCGGGCACGGCGGTCATGGTGTCCGGGATGCGGCGCAGCCGGTGCCGGGTCTCGGGTTCCTCTCCGGTGCCGGTGGTCTCGTACGCCGAATCGACCTGCGGCTGAGGCCCGAGCCCGAAGAAGACGCGCGCGGCGACCCGCAGGACCGCGCCGCCCGTCACCGCGGACACGGCGACGTAGAGGACCGTCAGCGGCCCGCCCGCCTCCTCGAGGACCGCCTTGCCGAGGGAGGTGCCGAAGGGGGGCAGTCCGGCGAGCGCGAGCCCGCCGAGCACGAACATCACCGCGGCGCCACGCAGCGGACGGCCGCTGCCGTGCAGCGCCGCCTCGTCGACACAGCCGAACCGGTCGAGCAGAAGGCCGGTGCAGGCGAACAGCGCGGCCTTGGCTCCGGCGTGTCCCAGGATGTACAGGGCCACCCCGTCGTCCGCCTCGGGCACGAGCGTGCCGACACCGACGAGGAACAGCCCCATGTGGGCGATGGTCGAGCAGGCGAGGAGCCGTTTGATGTGGCGTTGCTGCCAGCACATGACGGCGCCGACGACGCCGGTCAGGATGCCCAGGACGACCAGGGCCCGCTCCAGGTCGGCCGCCGGAATTCCGCCGGGCCCCGAGAAGACGGTGGTGTAGACGCGCCAGACCCCGTACAGCCCGAGTTCGACCATGACGCCGGACAGCAGCATGCACACCGGGGTGGGTGCGACGGCGTGCGCGTCGGGCAGCCAGAAGTGGAACGGCACCGCGGCGGACTTGACCAGCAGCCCGGTCAGGACGAGGACGAAGGCGGCGAGGGTCAGCGCATCGGGTCCGCCGTGGGCGTCGAGCCCGCGTCCCAGCTTGGTCATGGCGAGTTCGCCGGTGCGCGCGTACAGCAGCCCGATGCCCATGAGCATGGCGTACGCGCCGAGCGAGTTGATGACGCCGAAGGTCAGCCCTCCCTGGACGGCCTTGGCCTCCTCGACCCGGAAGCCGGTCAGGGCGTAGGCCGCGGCGCCCATCAACTCGAAGAACACGAACGCGTTGAACAGGTCGCCGGTGATCGCGAAGCCGCACATGCCGCCCTGGAACAGCAGCAACAAGGCGGGGTAGGAACCGGCGTGCCCACGGGGCGGCTCCTCGAAGTAGCGCCAGGAGTACACGAGGGCGGCCAGCGTCAGCACGGAGGCGAGAGCGGCCATCCCGAGCCCGGGGCCGTCCCCGACGAGGACGATGCCGACGCTCTCGCCGCCCACGGGTGTCCAGGCACCGACCCATTCGGTCAGCGGCGGCGAGGAGTTGAGGAGCAGCCAGAGGGCGAGTGCGGCGGTGCCGCCCGACAGGGCGCACCCGGTGCTCTCGGCGACGACGCGGGGCAGCCGGCGTCCGCAGGCGACCAGCGCTCCGGCACCGAGCACCGGGACGGCGACGAGCAGCGGCAACAGGTGGTTCATCAACCGCGCAGCTCCCGCAGTTCGTCGGGGTCGACGGTGCCGTGGCGCTTGGCGACCTGCATGACGAGGGCGAGCAGCAGGGCGGTGACGGTGGCGCCGACGACGATGTCGGTGAGGGTGAGCGCCTGTACGACCGGGTCCACCACGGGACGTGAACCGGGCTTGAGGTCGGAGAAGACGGGCGCGGTGCCGCCGTCGCGGTAGCCGACGGCGAGCAGCAGGACGTAGGTGGCGGACTGGCAGACGGCGAGGCAGCCGACCGCGTGGATCAGGTTGCGGCTGGTCGTGAGGCCGTAGCAGCCGGTCAGAAAGATCCAGACGGCCACGAGGTACGGCAGTACGCTCATCGGTTCCCGTCCTCCTCCTCGATTTCGACGGCCTGGTCCAGGAAGCGTGCGAGCAGGACGACGATCGCGCAGGTCACCTCCATGCCGATGGCGGCGTTCAGCACCGGCACGATGCCGCCGGACGACAGTGTGTTGAACGTGCCGTACGGCAGAAGGGTGTTGGCGAGGAACGCCGTGCCGGCGAGAACGCCCGCGAGCCCCGTCACGAGGTAGCCGGAGGCGGAGAGCGCGTCGCCGATCTCGTACACGTCGATCGGCCGGATGCGTTCCAGGGCGCGGTAGTCGGCGCCGAGGTAGAGCAGGTGCAGGCCGGTCGCGGCGACGACTCCGCCCTGGAAGCCGCCGCCGGGACTGAGCTGGCCGTGCGCGATGACGTACAGGCCGGTGAGAAGGGCGACCGGCAGCACGATCAGCGCGTAGCGGCGCACGGGTGGCACGACCGCCTCCGGTTCCGGCGCGGCGCGCTTCTCGTCGCGGGTCTGGCGGAGCAGCACGACCGTGCCGAGGACGGAAGCGAACAGGATGCTCATCTCGCCGAGCGTGTCGAAGGCGCGCAGGTCGAAGTTGACGGAGGCGATGGTGTTGGCGGTCTGCCGGGACAGGGAGGCGTGGACGGCCCGGTCTCCGTAGGGGTGCCGGGAGCCGCCGAAGGAGGGCATACCGAGGCAGGCGGCGACGAGGAGGGCCGCGAGGCAGGCGCCGCCGAGAGCCAGCACGACCATCCGGACGCGCCGCGTCATCGCTCCTCCCCCTTCCCGCCCCTCGGTTTCCTTTTGACCTTGCGCACCGAGAGCATGATCAGCAGCGGGGTGACCGCGGACCCCACCGCGAGCTGCGACAGGCCCACGTCGGGGGCCTGCACCACCGTGAACAGCACGGCCAGACACAGGCCGAGCAGGGCGAGGACGAGGGCCTGGCGGGCGGGGTCGCGGGTGGCGACGGCCGCGGTCGCCGAGGCGGCGACGAGCAGCAGGGCGACGACGATCAGCGGGTCATCCACGGTGGCTCCCGAATCCGCCTGCGAGCGCCCGGGAGGCGATGAGGTTGCCGCTGATCAGCAGTGCCCCGACGACCAGCAGCTTGACCATCGCCCGCCCGGGTCCGGTGACGGCGCACAGCACCAGCACCACCACGGCCCCGTATCCGGCGACGGCAAGGGTGATGCCCCAGGCCTGCGGCGGGTCGTCGGCCAGTTCGTCGGCGAGCAGCCGGGCGAAGACGAGGGTGCCGATGGGCCCCAGCAGGGCCAGCAGGAGCGCGAGGTCCACGTACGACGTGCGCCCGAACCCCTGGGACAGCAGCAGCAGTCCGGGGCACGCGACCGCGCTGGAGAGGTTCTGGGCGACGACCCGACGGCGCAGCGGTCCGGTGGAGACACCCCACACCGTCGAGCCGACGCCCGCGCCGAGCGCGATCGTGGCCGTGAGCGTCCAGCCGTTCACCGGGCGCCCACCGCCCGTCGTGCGGCGCGTGCCGCGACGGCGCCCACGAGTGCGGCCGGCGCGCCGACGGCCCACTCCAGGGTGTCGACGGAGCTGATGAGAACGATCCAGAGCGCGGTCAGGCCACCCCACCAGAGGACGATCTCGAGGGCGGCACGGAATGTCGTACGCGCGTTCATGCACCGCCTCCGTCCATCTTCGCTATGGAATGTCCTGAATAACTGGGATGTCATCCAAGCACCGCGCGGGCTGCGGGAGGTGGCGGCGCGCGCGAGTGACTGCTGCTCGGAGTGCCCCGCGTACGGGCGGGGAAACCGACGGCGGTGAGCCTCAGGTTCATCAGTGGTGGACGCCTGTCCCGGCTTGCGCACCGGCGGGCTTCGATGCCCCGACAGCGGGTAACCAGCTTCGCTTGGAGGGAACTTGACACCGGGAGGACGCGATGGCACATCCGGCGTTGCGCGCACTGGCCGCCAGGTCCGGTCTCCGCCGGGCACCGACGGCTCCTGAGCGGGAACGGCGGCCGCTGCCGCTTCCGCTGCGGTTGCTGGCCATGGCCCTGGCCTTCGTGGCGATGGTGGCGTTCGCCGCCGCGCTGGCCCGGCTGACGCTGGAGCCGTCGCCCGCGTCGCGGGCGCTGGTCCACAGCAATCTGCATCCCGGGCGTTCCCTGCGCGCCTATCTGGAGCATTCCGGGGCGCGCGACGCCGTGCGGCAGATCGGCGGAAACGTACTGCTCGGTGTTCCGTTCGGGATCCTGCTGCCGGTACTGGCGCCCGGGGCGCGGGGCATCCTGCGCGTGGGTTTCGTCACCGCGTGCGTGATGCTGCTGGTCGAACTGGTGCAGGGCGCGGTCGTCACAGGGCGGGCCTTCGACATCGACGACGTCATCCTCAACACCGCGGGCGCGCTGCTCGGCCATCTGCTGGTGGGGCGCCGGCTGGGGCGGGCCGTGCACGCCCGCAAGCCGCGCAAGGCCCGAGGCGGCGACGTCCCGCCGAGTCGTCGACCAGGTCGTCGTACGGGCTAGTGCGGCGTCCAGCGGAACTTGCCGCCACCCACCCAGCGGACCATGTCCGGGTCGTCGCAGTCGTGGACCAGGACGCCCGCCTCCGCGGCGAGCGCCAGCACGTCGGTGAGGGAGTGTGCCGCGCCGACCACCTCGCCGTCGACCTCCACGATCCGGAACGGCGGGTCGCCCGGCTGGACCCCGAGCACCACGATCCGCGGACGGGAGATGTGGGGACTCGCGATTTCGGTCATGCAATCGAGGGTAGAGCGGTCCGCGCGTCGAGGCGGCCGGACGCGCCCGTCGTGCGGGCCGCACCCGGCTGGGCAACGCTTGAGGAGGGAGGTGCCGATGGACCCCGTCACAGCGCTGGACCGGATCGCGTTCCTGCTGGAGCGGGCCCAGGCCCCCACCTATCGCGTACGGGCCTTCCGCACCGCGTCCGCCGTGGTGGCCGCTCTGCCCGGGGACGAAGTCGCCGAGCGCGCGGCCGCCGGGACGCTGGAGTCGCTCAAGGGCATCGGTCCCACCACCGCCCAGGTGGTGCGGGAGGCGGTGGCAGGGCAGGTCCCCGGCTACCTGAAGAAGCTGGAGCAGGAGGGCGGGAGCGCGCCGAAGCGGGGCGGCGAGCGGCTGCGGGCGCTGTTGCGCGGCGACTGCCATCTGCACTCGGACTGGTCGGACGGCGGCAGCCCGATCGAGGAAATGGGCCGCACGGCGGCGCGGCTCGGACATGAGTGGGCGGCGCTCACCGACCACTCCCCCAGGCTCACCGTCGCCCGCGGGCTGTCCGCGGAGCGGCTGCGCGAGCAGCTGGACGTGGTCGCCGCGCTGAACGAGGGGTGGAAGCCCTTCCGGCTGCTGACCGGCATCGAGTGCGACATCCTCGAGGACGGCTCACTGGACCAGGCCCCGGAACTGCTGGACCGGCTCGACGTCGTGGTCGTGTCGGTGCACTCCAAGCTGCGCATGGACGCGCGCTCGATGACGCGTCGCATGATCGCGGCCGTCCGCAATCCGCTGGCCGATGTGCTCGGCCACTGCACCGGAAGGCTGATCACCGGGCGAGGGCGCCCGGAGTCGGAGTTCGACGCGGACGCGGTGTTCGCCGCGTGTGCCGAGTCCGGTACGGCCGTGGAGATCAACAGCCGGCCCGAGCGGCTGGACCCGCCGCGGCGACTGCTGCGCCGGGCGGTCGAGGCGGGGGCGCTGTTCGCGATCGACACCGACGCCCATGCGCCCGGGCAACTGGACTGGCAGATCAACGGCTGCGCCCGGGCCGAGGAGTGCCAGGTGCCCGCGGACCGTGTGGTCACGACCTGGACCGCCGAGGAGCTGCTGGACTGGACCCGTGAGCGGCGGGTTCCCGCGCGTGTGGCCGGCGCGGCGCGTGGTACCCGGCCCGGTACATGAGGGACGAGAGGACGGCACATGGGACGGGCGGCCGTGTTCGACGTGGACGGAACCCTCGTCGACACGAATCATCTGCATGTCACGACATGGTGGGAGGCGTTCCGGCAGGCGGGTCACCGGGTGCCGATGCACGCCATCCACCGGGCGGTGGGACTCGGCTCGGAGGACCTGATCGTCCATCTGCTGGGCGGGCGGGACCGGGACGAGGTCGACATGCTGGTGGCCGCGCACACGACCCTGTACGGCACGTACTTCGACCGCCTGCCGCCGCTCAAGGACGCCGGACGGCTGCTGCGCCGGCTCGACCACGACGGCTGGAACGTCGTGCTCGCCACCTCGGCGAGCGGGCACGAACTCTCGGCGCTGAGGCGGGCGATCGGGGCGGACGACGCGATCGCGGCGACGGCGAGCGCGGACGACGTCGAGGCGGGCAAGCCCGCGCCGGAGCCCGTGGAGCACGCCTTGGAGCTGGCCGGGGTGCCGCCCGAGCAGGCGGTGTTCGTGGGCGACACGGTGTGGGACATGCGGGCGGGGACACGGGCGGGAGTGACGTGCGTCGGCCTGTTGTCCGGGGGCATTCCGAGCGCGGATCTCCAGGAGGCCGGGGCGCGCGCGATCTACCGGGATCCGGCGCATCTGCTGGCGATGCTGGCGGACAGTCCGCTGGCCCCGGACACGTAGACGGCGTACCTCACGCGCCGCACAGTGACACAGATCACCTCGGGCGGCTGGATTTTCCGGAACACCGACCGGTAGTTTCCTGTTGAACCAGTCGTGGGAGCGCACGGGACAGTGTCCCCGGGCCTCACCTTCCGCCCACAGGGACGATCGTTCGGCTGAAGCCCTGCGGAGCCTTTCGCCGAGAGGCGACCGCCGTGCGCGCCCACCACAGACTGCCCCGACCGGCATTCCCCCGTCCGGTCGGGGCTTTTCCTTGCCCGCACACACCCGGTTTCCCGCACGGCCTGGAGCCCGCCGCCTGGGCCGCACGCCCCACGCCGTACGTGCCGGTGTCCTGGACGGCACCGGCTTGACTTCGAGCGCACTCCAATTCGTAGCGTCCTCCCATGAGCACTGCACAGCACAGGATCGGGTCGGGTTTCGACGCCGAGAGCACCGCCGACGACGTACTTCGGGGAATCGACCTCAGCGGCAAGCTCGCGGTGGTGACGGGCGGCTACTCCGGGCTCGGCCTGGAGACGACGCGGGCGCTCGTCAAGGCGGGCGCCCGGGTGGTGGTCCCGGCGCGGCGCCGAGACGTGGCCCAGGAGGCCCTGGCCGGGCTCGACCGGGTGGAGGTGGACGAGCTCGACCTCGGTGACCTTCAGAGCGTGCGCGGGTTCGCCGAGCGGTTCCTCGCGTCGGAACGCTCCATCGACATCGTGATCAACAACGCCGGGATCATGGCCACCCCGGAGACACGGGTGGGACCCGGCTGGGAGGCGCAGTTCGCCACGAACCACCTCGGCCACTACGCGCTCGTGAACCGGTTGTGGCCGGCGATCGCACCGGGCGGGGCCCGAGTGGTGTCCGTGTCGTCGACCGGCCACCACAGGTCCGGGATCCGCTGGGACGATCCGCACTTCAAGCAGGGGTACGACAAGTGGGAGGCGTACGGCCAGGCGAAGACCGCGAACGTCCTGTTCGCCGTGCATCTGGACCGGCTGGGCCGGCAGTACGGGGTCCGCGCCTTCTCGCTGCACCCCGGCGGGATCCTCACCCCGCTGCAGCGGCACCTCGCCAAGGAGGAGATGGTCGAGCGCGGCTGGATCGACGAAACGGGCGCCCTGGTGAACCCGGACGCCTTCAAGACACCCGAGCAGGGTGCGGCCACCCAGGTGTGGGCGGCGACCTCGCCCCGCCTGGACGGCATGGGCGGGCTGTACTGCGAGGACTGCGACATCGCCGAGCCCGCACCGGCGGACGGAGGCCGCAGCGGGGTGAAGGACTGGGCGATCGATCCGGAGCAGGCGGCGCGCCTGTGGGAGTTGTCCGCGGACCTGACGGGCGTCAACGCGTTCGCGTCCGGCTCCTGAGAGTGAGGAGTCGGGCCGCTCGGCGCCCGCGCACCTGACCGCGCCGCCGGCGCGTGGAGCCCCTTCCGCTCCAGAGCCGGGCGGCGCAGCCGACACGTCGGGGACGAGGCCGTCAGTCCGGGGACTCGTCCGGTACGGGGCCCTCGGGGTCGGCCGTTCCCGTGTGCGGGGCGCCCTGCCTGCCGGTGCCCGCCTCGTCCGTGTCGGGGACGTCCGGGGCATCGGCGCCGCCCTGCACGGGGCGGGCGTCCCACCGGTCCTCGCCCTCATGGGCCTGCTGGTCCGGCATGTCCCGCGGAACGCGCTCCACGGTCTCGCCGGGACCCTCATGCCGGTGCTCGGTCACGGCGATCACTCCATTCCTCTCATTGCCGGCACGGCGGGCCCCGCGCGGAGCGGGGCCCTTCCGGGCGAGGCGCCGAGTACCGCGGGGAAGGTCCGCGAAACCGGCGGTGCGGGGTTGACCAGGGGAACCGGCAGGTGGAGGAGGGTTGAGGGGTGTCCGTGACCGACGGGCACCCCTCCGGGCGGGGCCACGACAGCCCCGCGGCGGCCGCCCTTCGGTGCCGTCATCCGGCCGCGTACACGTCCTCGACATAGCGCCCCGACGCGATCAGCTCGCCCAGCCACCGTCCGGAGTCCCCGTCCGGCACCCGCTCGGCGTGCAGTGCCGGAACGCGTCGCGCACGCCCGGAGCCATACGGGAGCCGTCCCCGCACACGTACACGCGGGCCCCGGCATCGAGCAGCCGCCACACCTCGTCGGCCTCGGCGGCGATGCGGTGCTGGACGAAGGACACCCCGTCGACGGGCGCCGCGCTGAACGCGGGGCGCAGCGAGACCGCACCGGCGGCCTCGGCGGCCCGCAGCTCCTCGGCGTGCAGGAAGTCCGCGTCCGGCGCGTCGCATCCGAGGTAGCAGACGGCCGGGGCGAGCCGGGCGCCCTCGGTCAGCGCCCGCACCCGGTCCGCGATCGCACCGCGGAACGGGGCGAGTCCGGTACCGGCCCCGACCATGACGACCGGGCCCGAGTGGTCGACCCGGAAGGCCTCACGGCAGGGCTGAATGCGTGCCAGGACGGTGTCGCCGGGCTCGACCGTGGCGAGGTGTCCGGAGCCGGCGCCCCGGTAGGTCCCGTTCCCGGAACGGGCCGGGGCCTCGAGGAGCGAGACCATGAGGTCGATGTGGCCGGGGTCGGCCGCGGGCGAGGAGGACACCCAGTAGTGCCGCGGGCGCAGCGGCGTGAGCAGGTCGAGCAGCGTCGGCCAGTCGAGGGCACCACGCAGGGCCGGGTACGCCTCGATGACCTCGACGAGTGTGCGCGGGTCGTCGGTGAGGGCCGCCAGCGCGGCACGTTCGGGAGGGCACGGGTTGGCGGCGGCGAACACGGCCAGCTGGTCGGCGTTCGGACGCTCCAGCAATTCCACGTGGTGAGTGAGGAGCTGACGTACCGTCAACGGCCGGTCCACGGCCAGGCCGTCACGGCGTGGCCGGGCCGTGCGGACGTCCAGGACCGTGTCCGGGTCCACGCCGAGCGCGGCGGCGGCCCGCTCGACGAGCGCCTTGCGCGGTACGGAACTCCTGCCACCAGCTTGGTCGCCGGTCGCGGGACGTTCGTGCCGTGCGACTACATGAATCCGCAGTGGAAAGGGCCGGCCGGGCCTTGCCAAGCCGGCCGTGGTGTGCAAGACGGCGTTGCCGGACAGCACCTAGGGCCGACCGGTCGATCTCGGTTCTCTCATGCGGGTCGCGGGACCCGGCCCCCTGCGCGCGCGCCTAGGATCCGAGGCCGTGGCGAAGACGTTTGAAGAAATCGTGGAGATGCAGCGCGCGGCGAAAGAGGCCCAGGTGCGGACCGCCGAACTGCGCGAGAAGTACGGCCCGCCCGCCGCCACGGCGTGGACCAAGCAGCAGACCGACACTTACGAGACCGCGTGGCGCGCCTGGCGCGACCTCGATCGGGACCTTCAGGCCGAGCTCACCGACTACGCGAAGTCCCACGGCCGGACGCGCGCCGATGTCGAGGCGGAGGTGCTGGCCCAGGCGGAGGAACCGCCTGGGAGCGCCTAGGACAGGCCGTGGCGGCCCGGCCTGCTGTCAGGTGCGGGCGAGGTCGATCCGCCAGTCGTTGGATCTGGCCCACTGCCCCTTGGGGTACTCGAAGTCGACCTGTCCGAGCAGCTCGAAGCCGGCCTTGCGGCAGACCACGTTGGAGGCGGGGTGGTCCATTCTCGGGAACGCGTGCAGATACCGGTGGGTCCCGGTGGCTCGCGCCGCCTCGACGACCGCGCGGGCCGCCCGGGCGGCGAGGCCCAGTCCCTGGAACTCGGGCAGCACGCCCCACCCGGTCTCCCACACCGTTGCGTCACGCCACGACCGCTCCCAGAAGCCGATCGACCCCACCGTCTCGCCAGTGTCCGCCAGCGTGACCCGGTACATCCGGCCCGCTTCGATGGCGAGGTAGCGCCGGTGCCGCACGGCGAGTCGCTCCTCGGTCTCGGGGCCGCCCAAGTGCTCCGTCATCTCCGGACTGTTGGTCCTGCGCAGCAGCCAGAAGTCGTCCTCGGCCCAGGGCTCGAGCCGCACCTGGCGATCGTTCGTGGTGTCCATGGCGCTCACCCTAGGGCCGGGGTCTGACAACGGCCCCGCGCCTACCCGGGGGCACGCCTCTGACCTGGGCGTCTATCGTTGATCGCGGAACGTGGTGAGGGGGCGTGATGGACTCGGAACCTCAGGCCGCGGTGGTGTGGCGGAACCGGGCGCTGACGCTCTTCGACCAGATCCCGATGCCGGTCGCGGTGTGCGACGTGCATGGGGCGATCGTGCTGGCCAATCCGGCGATGGCCACCGAGTGGGGTGCGACACCGGGAGGTCTGCGCGGGCGGAACGTACTGGACCGGTTCCGTCCGCAGGAGCCGACCCAGATCGAGCGCATCGCGCAGGCACTGCGGTTACGGCACCGTTCGCGCTGTCCGGTGTCGGTGTCCTGGGATGCCGCCGACGGAGTGCGGCGCCAGGGCGAGCTGACCGCCGACCCGGTCAGCGACTCGGTCGAGGCGATGCCCGCGCTGCTGGTCCTGGTACGCGTGCTGGGCGAGTGCCCGGAACCGGGCCGGGCGGCCGCCGCCGCTCCCGCCGGCCCCGCCGAGGCCCGCATCCTGGCGCTGCCGCCGGGGGCGCCACCACGGCCCGGGCGGCGCGCGAGACCGGGCTAACGGTCGACGGCGTCACCTACCATCTGCGGCGTCTGTCGCAGCGGTGGGGCGCGGCGAACCGTACGGAGCTTGTGGCGCGCGCCTACGCGCTGGGCGCGCTCGTGCCCGGGGTGTGGCCGCCGGAGGCGGCCGGCTGCTGAGCCGCGGGCCGCGCCGCACCGCCGTCCGTCCCGGCCGGACGGGCCGTCCCGGCCCCCTCCGGCGCGCCGAAGCGCGCCAGGCAGTGCCACACCATCTTCAGGTCCTGCGTCACGTACCGGCCCGTGCGCACGGCGTCACCGACGATCCTCGGATCGAGGCAGCCGTCCTCAGCGATCCGCTCCCCCAACTCGACGTACTGAGCGCCGCGGTAGTCCGCGTGCCGGCGCAGCTCCGCGACGGAGAGCCGGTAGCCGGGGTGCCACTCCACGGCGCACGGCAGCCGGCGGGCGGCGGCCTCGACGGGGGTGCCGCGGTAGCTCGCGTCCAGGACCAGGGCCTCCACGTCCCGCTCCAGCAGGACCGGACCGTGCACATGGGCCTCGATGTAGTCGTTGAGGGCGTCCTGGCGGTCGGCCTCGGCCAGCTCGACGAGGTGCATGGCCGCGGCCACCCCGAAGTGGCACGGCTCGGCCGCGCTGTCCGGGTAGCAGAACGTGGCCCGCTCCAGCGTGGCGGCGGTGAGCCGGAAGTGCGAGGAGCCGAAGCGGGGCGCCGCCCCGACCACCTGACGGCGGAAGTTCAGCGCGCCGTACACCGGCCGCTGATGCGCGGGCCCGGTGTCGTAGGCGCCGCCGAAGATCCGGCTCTCCCAGCGCCAGCGGTCACCGCCGGGGTGGGCGGTGAGCCCGCCGTTGCTGGTGCCGGTGACGAACTGCGAGCGGTATGCGCCGTCCGCGGCCAGCGCCCGCAGGATCGGCCGGCCGCCGCGCACGAGCCGGTCGGGATGGAAGTTGAGGGTCAGCCGCAGGTCCCGGGGTACCGGGGGACCCGAGGAGAGAGCCGTGACGTGCCGCAGCGCCCGTTCGGCCGCCGTACCGGCAGCGGATCCGGCTCGCTCGTCTCCCCTGAAATCCATTGGCCACCCCCGATGGAACCGACTACTTTAGGCAAAAACCTAGGACCCCTAGGCTGCCAGGCTTCCGTACCCGAGCAAGGACTCCTCATGAGATCGCTCACCGAGCAGGACATCCGCAACTCCTTTATCAACTGCTCGAAGGGAGAGGCGAAACGCCTGGCGATACCCCGCGACCTCGGCGAACGCCCCTGGGACGACCTGGACTTCCTGGGCTGGCGGGATCCGGGGGCACCCGATCGCAGCTATCTGGTCGTCGAACGCGCCGACCGGCTCGTCGGCGTCGCGCTGCGCTTCCCGTCCTCGCAGCGCGGCTTCCTGCACCGCAGCATGTGCTCGCTGTGCCTGACCACCCACCCGGGCAACGGCGTGTCCCTGATGACGGCCCGGAAGGCGGGCGCGGCCGGCCGCGAGGGCAACTCGGTCGGCGTGTACATGTGTACCGACCTCGCGTGTTCCCTGTACGTGCGCGGAAAGAAGGTGCCCGAAGCCGGGGGCCGCTTCCAGGAGAGCCTCACGGAGGAGGAGCAGATCGCCCGGATGATGGCCAACCTCTCCGCCTTCCTGGACAAACTGGGCACCTGAGCGCGCGCTGCGGTAGCCCCCGGGCGACGCCTGCGGTGCCTGTTGTGTACGTTCGGAGCCTGGGTGCCAAGGGAAAGGCGTTGGGGATGCGAGATGTCCGTGATGCCTGGGCGCAGGCCGCCGCCCGGATCGCCAGGTGGCGACAGGAGCCCGAGGTCGTCCAGGCAGTGCGTTCGACGGCGGCCGCGACCGTCGCGTATGTCGTCGCCCTGCGCCTGAGCCCTGAGCCGGCCCCCCTGACCGCGCCCCTGACCGCGCTCCTCGTCGTACAGGTGACGCTGTACGCGACGCTCACCACCGGTGTGCGCCGGGTGAACTCCGTGGTGGCCGGGGTCGTCATCGCGATCGCCTTCAGCATCCTGGTGGGCCTGACCTGGTGGAGCCTCGCCCTGATCATCCTGGCCTCGCTGGCCGTGGGGCATCTCGTACGGGTCAGGGAGTTCGTGCAGGAAGTCGCGATCAGCGGCATGCTGGTCCTCGGGGTGACCCAGGTCGGCAGCACCGCCTGGGCCCGGGTCGTGGAGACGCTCATCGGCGCGGCGGTCGGCCTCGCCACCAATCTGTTCATCGCGCCCCCGGTGTGGCTGGGGGCCGCCGAAGAGTCCATCGAGGGGCTCGCGCGCCGGATCCGCCAGCTGATGCTGCGCGTCGGGGAGGAGGCCGCGGGGCAGACGCCGGCCGCGCAGGCGGCCGCACGGCTGCACGAGGCGCGCCGACTGGACCATGACATCGTCCTGGTGGACGCCGCGCTGCGGCAGGCCGAGGACAGCCTGAAGCTCAACCCGCGAGTCCGCGAGGGCCTGCTGCACCGGATCGTGCTGCGCACCGGACTCGACACGCTGGAGATCGTGACGGTGGTGCTGCGGGTGATCTCCCGCACCCTCGCCGACCTGGCGAAGGAGCGGGAGCCCGAGCCGCTGTTCGAGTCGGAGATCGGGGCGACGCTGGACCGGCTGCTGTCGGAGATCGGCGACGCCGTGGTCAGCTTCGCGGTGCTCGTCACCACCGATGTCAGCCGCAGCGCCGAGTCCGCGGAGGCCCGGCTCACCGAGGAGCTGGTGACGGCGGGTGCGACCCGCGACAAGCTGGCCCAGCTGCTGCTGGAGGAGGTGCAACGCGACAGCCGTCAGTGGCAGTTCCACGGCGCGGTGCTGACCGAGGTCAACCGCATCCTGGACGAGCTGGACATCGAGCACCGCACCCGGCGCCTGCTGGAGGAGCTGGACCGCGGCACGCGGGAGCAGCGCGAGCGCAACCCGCGTCTGGCCAGGCTGTGGGACCTGGTGCGCGAGCCCCGGTTCACCCAGATGCGTGATCTTCGTCGGCGCCGGAACCGCACGGGGCCGCCCCGGCGTTCCAGGTAGGACGGGCCACCGGACGGGGAAAAGGGGCGGGGCACATGGGCGCGGTGCGGATCGACGGGAACCGGGTGCTGCTGCCGGGAGGTGTGCGGGTCCGCTTCATGCGGACGCTGCGGCTGCCGGAGACGGGTACGCATCCGCTGCCGCCGGGACTGGGCGAGTTCCCCGTACGCCGGGTGGAGGACTACGCGGAGACGGTGCCCGCCGAGTGGCGGGCGCGCGGCGGCGTGATGCTGCCGATGTATCTGCGCGAGGCCATGTGGCTGCATTTCACGACGTCCGAGCCCGCCGCCCTGCAGGTGGGCGCGGGCAAGGTGTGCGCGGTCTCCGGCAGGCCCTGGAGCGCGCGTCTCGGCCGGGATCCGCAGAACTACGTGGTGCTTCCGCGTCAGCCGTGGCTGGACGGGATCAATTCCGGCCGGGGGACGGTGCGCCAGTTCGTGGCGGTGCCGCTCGGGCTCGGAGCCACAGTCGAGGGCCAGGTCACCGGTGAGGAGGTCTGGGGCGGGATACAGCTGCAGGTGTTCCCGCTCAGGGAGGGGCCCCTGGCCGCGTGGCGGGAGGAGGAGCGGCGCAGGAGGGAGTCGGCCCGGCAGATCGAGCGCGCCAGGGGGACCGCAGGTCCTTACGGTGGCGCCTTGCCCGCCCCGGGGGCACCGCCGGCCCCGGGTGCCGCGTTCCCGCCGGCCATGGCCGCCGCTCCGGGCGGGCCTTTGCGCAGCGCCCCGTCGATGGGCCTCGGCGTCGGCGGTTCGATGCGCCAGGAGGTCTACCGGGACGACCGGCCGGCCGGAAGCTGGGCCGAGGAGCCGGCCGGGCGCGTGTTCGTACATCTGGTCACGCCTCCGGAGTGGCGTCGCATCACGGGCGAGGCGCCTCCGCCGTCCCCGGTGGACCGCGCGGCGTACACCGAGGCCGGGCTGCCGTGGTTCGACTACTACGACCAGGACGGCGAGGATCTCGCGCCCACGGACACCCTGGGCGGCATCAAGCCGGTCGGCGACTGGCTCGGCGACGACCACACGCCGTGGCAACAGCCCTCGCCGCACCAGGTGAAGCCTCTCGGTGACGCGCCGGGGAAGCCGGTGCAGGACGGCGACTGGTGACTGCCCCTGTCCGGGCGGCGGATGATGCACAACCGGACCGGTGCGCTTGCCACTGCTGACCGTCCCGGTCCGGGCGGCGGATGGTGTGCCCAACCCGATCGGCGTGCTTGCCGGGTGCACGCTCGGCGAGCGCGCCCCGAGGCCGCGTCTTCCCCGTCGACGGTGTGAGCGGTGAACTGCGGCTTGCCGTGGAGCCGTTTGCCTCACCGGTCGCCGTCCGTGCGCTGCCGCAGCAGTGCGCGCGGGCAGGTGCGGGCGGCCTGCGCGAGCAGGGCGTGCATGCGTTCGGCGAGCTGCGGGACCGTGTCCGCGGGCTCGGGGAACGGCAGGCGTACGTCGCCGTGGTCGCGGGCCCGCTCGATGCGCAGCGTCAGCCCGTGCCGGTCGACGGCGAGCGGCTGGACACGTACGGCGCCGTGCAGGCTGCCCGGATCGACGAGCCGGGTCAGCCGCTGGACGGCGTCCGGGTGGGCGTCGGCGAGGTGGGTGAGCAGGCGGGCCTCGGCGGCGACGAGCGGATCGGGCTCGGCACTCGCGTACTCGTCGAGGTCGACGACGACCACTCCGTTCGCCCGGCGCAGAGCGATGCGCGTCGGCCGCAGGGCGAGTTGGTCCCCCTCGGGCTCGACCTCGCCTGCGAGCCACAGCCGGGCGCGGATCCGGGACCGTACGGGAACGGGCGCGACATCGGCGAACTCCAGGACCACGGACGGCTCTCCCCGGGGAGCGCACAGGGCGGCCGTGGGCAGTGCGCTGCCTGCGGGCGGGCACAGCAGCACCCGGCCGTCGGCGGCGACGGAGTGTGCGCCGGTGAACTCCTCCCGTCCGTCCCGCGCGGTCACGGAGCAGGACCATGCTGCGGCGAGCACCGAACGGGCACGCTCCGCTGCGACCGGCGCGGCCGTCCAGGCGTGACGGTGACCCATCCCGAACCTCCTTAGGTTAGCCTTGCCTAACCTATCGGAGATCGGGGTGTGCGCCAACCGGGCCCCGGGTTCATCACGGAAGCGTCAGAGGTGCGCCGTCCAGTGGGCGGGGCGCGTGACGGACGCCGGGAGCCTGGTGCCCGCGCTCCCCCGCGCCGCGTTGATCTGCGGCTGGGTCAGAAAGAAGGCGTCGGTCAGATCGGCGTCCGTGAGGTCCGCGTCCCGCATATCGGCGCCGATCAGATCCGCGTGGCGCAGGTCGGCGCCCGTGAGGTCGGCGGCTATCAGGCAGGCGCCCCGCAGACTGGCACCGCGCAGGTCGGCTCCCCTCAGACGCGCGCCGATGAGATCCGCGCCCCGCCGGTCCTTCGTGCGGCGGCCGGTCCCTGCACGGACCAGCTCACTGGTGCGCAGCAGCAGCACGTTGACCTCCTGCCGGTGCGCGCCCACATCCAATTCGCCGAGTTCCTCGGGGGTCCGGAGGGTCAGCCGCTCGGTCTCCTCCAGCATGCGGCGCAGATCGGCGTGGACCGGGCGGGCCGCGGGGAGGGTGAGCGCCTCGCTCAGGTACCGGAGCAGCTCCTGGAGTTGCCGCACGACGGGGAACACGGCGAACATCCGCCGGGCGTGCTCCCGGTCGCCCGAGCGCCAGTCCCGCCCGCCGAAGGTGATCTGCGAGACCTTCTGCCCGGCACCGAAGCAGTCGTAGACCGTGCAGCCGGTGAAGCCACGCTGCCGCAGGTCGGAGTGGACACCGCAGCGGAAGTCGCCCTGGAGGTTGTGGCAGGGCGTTCCGGCGTCCTTGTCGACCGCGAAGTCGGCGGAGCGGGCGAAGGGCAGCGCGACACAGCACAGGGCGAAGCAGGAGCCGCAGTCGCCGCGCAGGTCGGAAGGATCGGTGGAGGGTGCGTGCATGACGTCACCCTAATCGGGGGTTCTGTGCCGGGACCGGCACCCGCCCGGTCGCCGGTGAGTGGCCGTGGGGACACGGCGCACGTACGGTCGCCTCATGGACAGCACGGCAACGGAGCACCACGGGGCCGGGAAAGCTCACCGTTGAGTTTCCCGGTCTGTGGGGGTCCTCTCACTCGTACGAAAACAAACTCCGCTACCACAGAGGCAGATCTCGTACGACCCCTGGAGAGACGTCATGTGCACGCACCGGCCCGAGTGCCCGTCGGCCGACCGCCCCGACCACGACGCGGCGGTCATCGTCTCCGCCCACCCCGAACAGGGGTGGTACCGGCTGTGCAACGGCACCATCGTCTTCGACGACACCGGCGAACTGCTGCCGGACGGACGGGCGGTGGCACCGCAGCGCACGACCGGCAGAGTGGACGGGGTGAACGTCTGAGTGGCCGTAGCCCACTGCTCAGCGACCGGAGCAGGGCGGGCTAACGGCCGAACAGCTCGAAGGCCACGGCCGGTGTCCCGCCGAACCGCTCCCCCGCGGCCTCGGTCTGGGCGGTGAGGAAGGACCGGGCGTAGGTCTCCGGGTCCTCGTCGGTCAACGCCTCGATGTAGGTGCGGTGTCGGAGGAGTGACCGCACCGCGCGTTCGAGCCCCGCTGTCGCGTCCACGGCGTGCGTGGGCTGCGCGGAACCGGCGACGGCAACCCACCGAACGCCGTTCCAGGGCTCCAGTCCGCGCTCGGTGAGCTCGGGGAAGATCCACCGGTTGCCGGCGTCCGCGGCCGCGTCCAGGGTGGCGCGTCCCACGGCCACGTGGTCCGGGGTGTTCCAGGCGACCCCGCCCCAGGTGTCGCGGTGGTTGAGGGTGATGACCAGTTCCGGGCGGTGACGGCGGATCGCCGCCGCGATGTCCCGGCGCAGCGGGACCCCGTACTCGACGACCCCGTCCCGGTGGTCCAGGAACTCCACCGTGGACACGCCGACCACCGCGGCGCTCGCCCGCTGCTCCCGCTCCCGCAGCGGTCCGCACGCGGAAGGCTCCAGCGAGTCGATCCCGGCCTCACCTCGGGTGGCGAGGAGATAAGCGACCTCGCGGCCGCCGTCGGTCCACCCGGCGACGGCCGCCGCGCATCCGTACTCGAGGTCGTCGGGGTGGGCGACGACGGCGAGGGCGCGCCGCCAGTCGTCCGGCATGGCTTTGAGCTGCTCGTTCCGTGGCGCGGTCATGACCGCAGGGTAGCGCCGCTCTCCTCAGCGCCCTCGGGCGAGGTTGAAGTGGGCGAGGCCGCCCGTCGACCGGTTCACCCCGACCCGCCCGCGCGGCGGCCGCTGACCTGTCCACCGCAGGGGGTGTTGCCGGCACCGGACGCCGACCCGCTGCGCGACATCCGCAACACGCGGCGGCTCCACGGCGTGGTGGTGGACGGCCGCTGGATCGACCGCCCGGAGCGGGAACGGACTGCCGGCCGCCGTGCGTGAGGCGGCCTCGCAGGCCGCGCCACCGCAGGAGGGGCGGCGGCCGCCACGCGGGGGTGTGGATGCGGCGGGCAGCCGTGACCGGTGCGGCCGCGGACGCCCCGGGGGGCGTCAGACCTCGTCCCGCGCCAGCGCCAGCAGGCGGTCCAGGACGCGGGGACCGCCCGCACGGACACCGTCGTGTTCGAACTCGTCCGTCACCCAGGTGCGCAGGCCACGGATCGCCCGGGCGGTGTCCAGCGCGTGGCCGGTGTCGACGTACATGTCGTCGTGGTAGATCGCCGCGGCCACCGGCACCTCGTTGGCGGCGAGACGGGCGCGGTCGTACAGCGGTGTCCAGTCGGTGCGCTCGGCGAGCAGGTGGGCGGTGTCACGCAGCGGGCGCAGCGCCGGGTCGGTGTCGAACATCCACGGGTGCACGGACTCCCCCGTGAACAGCACCGGCCCGTCGCCCGTGAGCGCCTTCCCCGCGTCGAACTGCGGGAACTCGGCCCGCACGCGCTCCGCCGACCACGCGGTGGGGCGCTCGTCCTGGCCGTAGATCGCCTCGTGGACCAGCGCGTACAGAGGGTGGCCCGCGAACGACAGCAGGTGGTGGACCTCCTCCTGGAAGGCGTCGGAGAGCTCGAGGCCCTGCGGGGTGCGGACGAAGGCGTCCTCGAGGAGGAAGTGCAGGCGGTGGCTGCCCTCGCTGCCGCCGAGCAGGATGCCGAGTGACTGGAACGCCTCCACGGTGAGCCGGTAGCCGCCGTTCAGGACCGGCTCGTGTCGCAGCAGGTACTCGGCGATACGGCGGACGCGCTCGACGTCCTGCGGGTAGCGGGCGTAGTGGGCGGCGACCTTGCGTTCGATACGCGGGTAGGCGGCCCGGTAGACGTCGTCGGCGTGCGCGTCGAGGGCGGGCAGGCCGCCGGTGATCAGTGCGGCGCGCAGCCCTTCGGGGGCCGTCGACAGGTAGGCGACGGTGCAGAAGCCGCCGAAGCTCTGCCCGAGGACCGTCCAGGGGGCGCCGCCGGTGACCTGGGGGCGGATCGCCTCGCAGTCGCGGACGATGGAGTCGGCGCGGAAGTGGGTGAGGTAGTCGGCCTGTTCGCGGGGGCCGCCGCGCAGCGGGAGGGTCTGCCGGTTGGCGGGTGTGGAGGCGCCGGTGCCGCGCTGGTCGAGCAGCAGGACGCGGAACTCCTCGAGGGCGCGGCCGAGCCAGGCCTGCTTGCCGATGAAGCGGTGCGCGCCGAAGCCGGGCCCGCCCTGGAGGTAGAGCAGCCAGGGCAGGTCGTCGTCCGCCTTGTCGCTCGCCACCACCTCCCGCGCGTACAGCTCGATGGTCTCGCCGTCGGCGTCGTCGTGGTCCAGGGGCACGGTGAAGCGGCGGTCGGTGAGGACGATGCCGGGCTGGCGGTAGCTGTGGGTCAAGGGGGCTCCCCGGGACGGACGAATTCCAGGCCGCGTCCCAGTCCAGCACATGGTCGCGGGGCGCGGGCGCCCGGGATCAAGAAATCCGTACTGACCGGTCGTTCAGCCGGTTTCCCGGGGCACCCGGTGCCGGTCAGCGCGCGGACAGGCTGGAGTTGCGCACCACCAGCTCCGGCTGGAGCACGACCCGCCGGTGTTCGTGCGGGCGAGCGGTCGACTCGGCCGCCTCGGCCTCGGTCTCCTCCAGGAGGAGTTCGGCGGCGAGGGCGCCCATGGTGACGGCCGGCTGCCGTACGGAGGTGAGCGGCACCGCGGCGGCCGCGGCGAACTCGATGTCGTCGTAGCCGACGATCGCGAGGTCGTCGGGAACGCTGACCCCGGCTGCGAACATGGCCTGCAGGACACCGAGGGCGAGCAGGTCGTTGGCGCAGAAGACGGCCGTCGGACGGTGTGCGAGCCCGAGGAGCCGGGCACCGGCGTCCCGGCCCGCGGCGACGTCGAGCCGCTCGGTCGGCAGTTCCCGCAGCGCCTCGGGGCCCAGCCCGGCCTCGGCCAGCGCGTTCAGGGCGCCGGTGCGGCGGTCCCTGACCTGGTTGAGGCCGGGCGGCCCGCTGACGTATGCGATGAAGCGGTGCCCGGCGTCGAGGAGGTGCCGCACGGCCAGGGCGCCGCCCGCCACGTCGTCGACCGACACCGAGCACTCGGTGGTGCCCTCGGCGACCCGGTCCACGAGCACGAACGGGATGCCGTGGCGACGGAACGTCTCGATGTTCCGTCCGGTCGCGTCGGCGGGGGTGAGCAGCACGCCGCGCACCCGTTGCTCGGCGAAGAGCGCCAGGTACTCGGCCTCCTCGGCGGCGCTCTGCGCACTGTTGCAGACCATCACGCCGAGCCCGGCGTTCCGGGCGGCCCGCTCGGCGCCACGGGCCACGTCCACGAAGAACGGGTTGCCCATGTCGAGGACGAGCAGGCCCATGATCCGGCTCCGCCCGGCCCGCAGCTGCCGTGCCGACTCGCTGCGGACGTAGCCGAGCCGGTCTATCACGGACAGCACGCGGGCGCGCGTCTCGGAGGCGACGGACTCGGGACGGTTGATGACGTTCGAGACCGTGCCCACAGAGACTCCGGCGGCGCGGGCGACGTCCTTGATACCCACCGACTGGGCCATCAGGCGGGGACCTCCAGGGAGACGAGGGGCGGCGGGGCGGGCTTCACACTATCGTCACCGCCCCGCACGGCGGATCCGGTCACGCGGGCAGGGCGAAGTCGACGACGTGGAGCGCCGAGGGTGTCGTACCACTGGACTTCTCCTGGTACATGAAGGACAGGGTGTTGTCCGCCTTCACCCGCATCTCGTCGATCACGACCTCGCCGAAGGCGTTCAGGCCGCTGCCGTCGTAGAGCAGCGTCCAGTCCGTGTAGCCGGAGGACTTCGACGCGCCGGCGATGCGCCCGTAGGGGAAGACGGCGTAGGCGTTGTCGTACTTGTCGAGGACCAGCTTGGTGCGCTGGCTGGAGTTCAGCGGGACCGGGATCTCGGTCTTCTGCCAGGTGCCGGAGGAGTTCTTGCGGACGTGGAAGGCGCGGCCGTTCGCGGTGCGGTCGGCGACGTAGTCCGTGGTGCACTGGCCGAAGCGGCCGGGGACGTAGCTGATGATCGCGTGCGGCAGGCCGGTGGAGTCGGTGAACTGGCTCTCCTGGTTCATCAGGGAGTGGTCGGGGTTGAGGGGGTCCACGACGAGACCTGCGTCGGTGACGGCGACCGTGTCGGAGGTGCCGGTGGTGGCGACGAGCGCGCCCGCGTCGTTGCGCCAGGTGCGGCCGCGGTCGGTGGAGTGGACGTAGCCGGTGTCGTGGTTGGTGATGCCCCCGCTGGAGCACATCACGGCGGCGTTCTGCTCGCGCCAGGTGAAGAAGGCGTGCAGGCGGCCGTTCACGTCGTAGTCGATGCCGTGCAGGTACATGTTGCGGGCGGTACTGGAGCCGTGCGAGCTGGTGTAGGTGCCGGTCGAGCTGCTCCACTCACCGAGCGCCTTCCAGGACGAACCGTCGTACTCGGCGAGGGCGTTGCGGCCGTTGCCGGAAATCCCGACCCGGTAGCTCAGTTGCAGCTTGCCCTCGGGGGTGGAGACGAACTGCGGGTAGGTGAACTGCGAGGTGAGGGCGAGTCCGTCGAGGGACGTCTGGACGGCACCGAAGACGGACGAGGTCCAGGCGGTGGTGCCGGGGTTGTCCATCAGCCCGGCGACGGACTTCACGTAGAAGTAGCCGTCACTGTGCGAGTCCATGTTGAGGTGCAGACGGCCGTCGATCTCGGAGACGCCCAGGGAGATGACGTTGTGGGAGTCGTCGCTCTTGAGCTGGTGGGACAGGGTGACCGTGGACCAGGTGCTCGCCCCGAGCTTGCGGCGGGCGACCACGGCGTTGCGGGTGGAGGTGTACCAGGCGGCGTACTGGTAGCCCTGGTAGGTGAGCAGGCCGTTCTTCTGGAAGGAGTTGTTGTTGACCAGGCCGTCGTACGACACGAAGTAGATCGCCTGGCTGTCGAGTGTGGTGGTGCCGGTCCTGGTGACCGAGGGGCCGGGGGTCGCCGCCTGCGCCCTCCCCGGAGCCACCACGGCGCTCAGCAGGGCGGTCGCCAGCACGGTGCGTCGTCTCATGGGTGCGTCTCCCGGGTTCAGGCGAGGTGGAACACTTCGGTGAGGGGTTTCATGGCCTCGTCGGGCCGGGCGCCGTCCAGCGACTCGAAGAACGGCGCCATCTCGGCCTGCCAGCGGGCGTTGACCTCGGTCGCCTCCATGCCGGCCAGGGCGGCTTCGAAGTCCTCGGTCTCCAGGTAGCCGACGAGCAGGCCGTCGTCCCTCAGGAAGAGGGAGTAGTTGTGCCAGCCGGTGGCCGAGAGTGCTTGGAGCATCTCCGGCCACACGGCGGCGTGGCGTTCGCGGTACTCGGCGATCCGGTCCTCACGGACCTTGAGCAGGAAACAGACGCGCTGCATGAAGTACCGCTCCCCGATGTCAGAAGTTGAACTGGTCGATGTTCTTGCTGTCGAACACGGTCGGCTTGCCGAGGTTGATCACGCCGTCCTTGCCGATGGTGTACGTGGTGTCGCCGGCCTTGAAGGTCTCGCCCTCCTTGCCGGTGATCTGGCCGGAGGCCAGGGCGACCGCGGTGCGGGCGGCCAGGTCGCCGAGCTTGGCCGGGTCCCACAGCTCGAACGCCTCGACGGTGCCGTTCTTGACGTACTGGCGCATGTCGTTCGGGGTGCCGAGGCCGGTCAGCTTGACCTTGCCCTTGTACTTGGAGCCGGACAGGTACTGAGCGGCCGCCTTGATGCCGACGGTGGTCGGGGAGATGATCCCCTTCAGGTTCGGGTACTGCTGGAGCAGGCCCTGGGTCTGCTGGAAGGACTGCTGGGCGTCGTCGTTGCCGTAGGCGATCTTGACGAGCTTGACGTCCTTGTACTTGGGGTCCTTCAGCTCGTCCTTCATGTAGCCGATCCAGGTGTTCTGGTTCGTCGCGGTCTGCGCGGCGGACAGAATCGCGATCTCGCCCTTGTAGCCGATCTGCTGGGCGAGCAGCTGCACCTCGGTGCGGCCCAGGTCCTCGGCGGAGGCCTGCGAGACGAAGGCGTTGCGGCAGTCGGGCTTGGTGTCGGAGTCGTAGGTGACGACCTTGATGCCGTTGCTCATGGCCTGCTTGAGCGCGGTGCACAGGGCGCCCGGGTCCTGCGCGGACACGGCCATCGCGTTGACCTGCTGCTGGGTGAGCGTGTTGACGTAGGAGACCTGTCCGCTGGTGTCGGTGGCGCTGGACGGGCCGACCTCCTTGTACTTCGAGCCCAGCTCCTCCAGGGCCTTCTTGCCGCCGTTGTCGGCGGAGGTGAAGTACGGGTTGTTGACCTGCTTGGGCAGGAAGCCGACGGTGAGGCCCTTCTTGGTCGCGGCGTTCGGGTTCGCCTTGGCACCCGAGTCGGCGGGGGCGGCGCTCTCGCTCGCGACGTCCTTCTTGGTGGTGCCGCCGCAGGCGGTCGCGGCGAGCGCGAGGGAGGTGACCGCGGCGAGCGCCGCGCAGGTGCGGCGGAGGGATGACTTGCGCATGGCGAGGTTCCTTTACGAGGTGAGCGGAGGTTACGAGGCCGGAGTCGAGGCGGCTCTGCGGCCCGCCCTCGCTACCGAGATCTGGCGCGCGACCCGGGGGCCGAGCACGGAGACGACGAGCAGGACGCCGGTGACGACGATCTGCGACTGTGCGGAGACGTTGACGAGACTCATCACGTTCTGCAGGGCGCCCAGCAGGAACACTCCCGCGATGGCGCCGCCGAGCGTGCCCTTGCCGCCGTCGAAGTCGATGCCGCCGAGCAGGACGGCCGCGACGACGGAGAGTTCGAGTCCGGTGGCGTTGTCGTAGCGGGCGCTGGCGTAGTGCAGCGCCCAGAAGACGCCGGTGAGGGAGGCCATGAAGCCGGTCGCCGTGAACAGGATCAGCTTGGCGCGCTTGACCCGGATGCCGGCGAACCGTGCCGCCTCCTCGCTGGCGCCGACGGCGAACAGCGAGCGGCCGAACGGGGTGGCGTGCAGGACGACCACGGCGATCGCGAGCAGCACCAGGAAGGGCAGGAACGCCTGCGGGAGGAAGCTTTCGCCGATGCGTCCGGCCGCGAAGTTCAGGTACTGGGTCGGGAAGTCGGTCACCGCGTCGGAGCCGAGCACGATCTGTGCGATGCCCCGGTAGGCGGCGAGGGTGCCGATGGTGACGGCCAGGGAGGGCAGTCCGAGGCGGGTGACCAGCAGGCCGTTGACCAGCCCGCACACCACGCCGAGGAGGAGGCAGAGCGGGATGATCGTCTCGATCGCCATGCCGTCGTTCCACAGTTTGCCCATCACCGCGCCCGACAGCCCGGCCGTGGAGGCGACGGACAGGTCGATCTCGCCCGCGACCACGAGCAGGGTCATGGGCAGCGCGATCAGCGCGATCGGCAGGGTGTTGCCGATCAGGAACGACAGGTTGAGGGCGTTGCCGAAGCCGTCGACGAAACCGAACGACAGCAGCAGGAGGACGACGAGGAGGGCGCCGACGACCGTGTCCCAGCGGATCGCGCGCGTCAAGGAGTCAGGCATGGCGGGCGTTCTCCTTCTTCAGGGCCGTCTTCTTCGCGGTCGTCTTCTTCAGGGCGGAGGCCACCCGCAGCGCGACGATCCGGTCGACCGCGATGGCGAGCAGGAGCAGGACGCCGTTGATGGCGAGCACCCATACGGAGCTGACGCCGAGGGCGGGCAGCACGCTGTTGATGGAGGTCAGCAGCAGGGCGCCGAGGGCCGCGCCGTAGACGCTGCCGGAGCCGCCGGTGAAGACCACGCCGCCGACCACGACGGCGCTGACGACGGTGAGTTCGTAGCCGTTGCCGGTGCCGGAGTCGACGTTGCCGAACCGGGCCAGGTACAGCGCGCCGGCGAGCCCGGCCAGGCCGCCGCAGAAGGTGTACGCGGTCAGGATCCGCTTGCGCACCGGGATGCCGGCGAGGCGGGCGGCCTCCGGGTTGGAGCCGAGCGCGTACAGTTCGCGTCCGCTGCCGAAGTGCTTGAGGTAGTACGCGGTCGCGACCAGGACGACCAGGGCGATGAGGGCCAGCCAGGGGACGGCGGAGATGCCGCCGGACCCGAAGTCGACGAACCCGCCGGGCAGGTCGGCCGCCGTGATCTGCCGCGAGCCGACCCAGATCGAGTCGATGCCGCGGATGATGTAGAGGGTGCCGAGGGTGACGACGAGCGCGGGCACCTGGCCGAGGCTGACGAGCAGCCCGTTGAGCAGACCGAAGCCGACGCCGAGCAGGATCGCCAGCACGACCCCCACGACGGGGTTGCCGCCGCCGTGCAGATACGTGCCGGTCGCGAAGGCGCTGATGCCGAGGGTGGAGCCGACCGACAGGTCGACGTTGCGGGTGATGACGACCAGGGACTGGCCGGTCGCGACCAGCACCAGGATGGTCGCGTTCAGCAGCAGGTCCTTGATGCCCTGCTCGGAGAGGAAGTCGCTGTTGCCGAGCTGGGTGACGATGATCATCACCAGGAAGACGACCAGGATGGCGAGTTCACGCATCTTGAACACGCGGTCGACCAGCCGGGTGCCGCTGGACTTCGGCATATCGGTCACGGGGGCCTCGTTGGGTGCGGTCACCGTCATGCGGCAGCCCTCCCGGTGGCTGCGGCCATCACGGTTTCCTCGGTGGCTTCGGAGCGCGGGATCTCGGCGGTGAGCCGGCCCTCGTGCATCACGAGCACGCGGTCGGCCATGCCGAGGATCTCGGGCAGGTCGGAGGAGATCATCAGGACGGCCACGCCGTCCGCGGCCAGCTCGCTGAGCAGCCGGTGCACCTCGGCCTTCGTGCCGACGTCGATGCCGCGGGTCGGCTCGTCGACGATCAGCACCTTCGGGCCGGTGGCGAGCCACTTGGCGAGGACCACCTTCTGCTGGTTGCCGCCGGACAGCGTGGAGACGGCGTCCGCGATCCGGGCGTACTTCACCTGGAGCTTGACGGCCCAGTCGAGGGAGCGGCTGCGTTCGGCGCCGCGGTCCACGAGTCCGGCCTTCACGGTCGTGCGCAGACCGGTCAGACCGATGTTGCGTTCGATGGACATGTCCATCACCAGGCCCTGGGCGCGCCGGTCCTCGGGGACCAGGGCGAGCCCGGCGGCCATGGCGGTGGAGGGCGCGCCGTTGGTGAGGGTCCTGCCGTCGACCTCGACCTCGCCCGCGTCCCAGCGGTCGATGCCGAAGACGGCACGCGCGACCTCGGTCCGGCCGGCGCCGACGAGCCCGGCGAGGCCGACGATCTCACCGCGCCGCACGTCGAACGACACGTCCGTGAAGACGCCCTCCCTGGTCAGCCGCCGTACGCTCAGCGCGACCTCCCCAGGCTCCACGTCCTGCTTGGGGTACAGCTCCTCGAGGTCGCGGCCGACCATGCGGCGGACGAGGTCGTCCTCGGTCATCCCCTCCAGCGGTTCGCTGGCGATCCAGGCGCCGTCGCGCAGGGTGGTCACCCGCTGGCAGATCTCGAAGATCTCCTCCAGCCGGTGGGAGATGAACAGCACCGCCGCGCCCTGCTCGCGCAGGGTGCGGACGACGCCGAAGAGCCGGGCCACCTCGCTGCCGGTGAGGGCCGCGGTCGGCTCGTCCATGATCAGGACGCGGGCGTCGAAGGAGAGCGCCTTGGCGATCTCCACGATCTGCTGGTCCGCGATGGACAGGCCGCGCGCCGGGCGCTCGGGGTCGAGGTCGACGCCCAGGCGTCGCATCAGGGCCGCGGTGGCCGCGTTCGTGGCCTTGTGGTCGATCCGGCCGAGGGCCTTGCGGGGCTGGCGGCCCATGAAGATGTTCTCGGCGATCGACAGGTCGGGGAAGAGGGTCGGTTCCTGGTAGATCACGGCGATACCGGCGTCCCGGGCGTCGGCCGGGCCGTGGAAGACGGTCGGCTCACCGTCGAGCAGCACCTGACCGGCATCCGGTCGGTGCACACCGGCGAGCGTCTTGATGAGGGTCGACTTGCCCGCGCCGTTCTCGCCGGCGAGGGCGTGCACCTCGCCGGGGAACAGTTCCAGGGACACGTCTCTCAGGGCGCGCACCGCGCCGAAGGACTTGGAGATGTCCCTGAGCGCCAGCACCGGGGCCGGACCCGTGTCGGACGGGTGGGTCATGGGGGCTCCTCGACGACGCCGGCAGGTCGTCCTCGCGGCGTCGTGAAAGGTTTCAACTTGGTTGCCGGGACGTTAGGCGGGCCAGCCATGTCACGTCAATGGGATCGCCTCGAAAAAATTTCGATAGCCAAAGGTCACGACGTGGTCACGGGAAGATCGACCCGCCGCGGGCCTTGACACCCCAGGTGGGGGCTCTTAGCTTCCCATCCTGAATCGTTTCACGCACGGTGTCCCCCACCGATGCCCACCGATGCCACAGGAGCCCCCAAGTGACCGAGCTCGCCGCGGTGAAGGCCGCTCTGAAGTCCCAGGCCGTCGAGACGCCGTCATGGGCGTACGGGAACTCGGGCACGCGCTTCAAGGTGTTCGCGCAAGCCGGGGTCCCCCGCGATCCCCGCGAGAAGCTGGAGGACGCGGCGAAGGTCCACGAGTTCACGGGCGTCGCGCCTACCGTGGCGCTGCACATCCCGTGGGACAAGGTGGACGACTACGCGGCGCTGGCCAAGTACGCGCAGGAGCGCGGCGTGAGGCTCGGCGCGATCAACTCCAACACCTTCCAGGACGACGACTACAAGCTGGGCAGCATCTGCCATCCGGACGCGGCGGTGCGGCGCAAGGCCGTCGATCATCTGCTGGAGTGCGTCGACATCATGGACGCCACCGGGTCGAGGGACCTGAAGCTGTGGTTCGCGGACGGCACGAACTACCCCGGGCAGGACGACATCCGTGAGCGGCAGGACCGGCTCGCGGAGGGCCTCGCCGAGGTGTACGAGCGGCTGGGCGAGGGGCAGCGGATGCTGCTGGAGTACAAGTTCTTCGAGCCGGCCTTCTACACGACGGACGTGCCGGACTGGGGGACGGCGTACGCGCACTGCCTGAAGCTGGGGCCGAAGGCGCAGGTCGTGGTGGACACGGGGCATCACGCACCGGGCACCAACATCGAGTTCATCGTGGCGACGCTGCTGCGGGAGGGCAAGCTCGGCGGGTTCGACTTCAACTCGCGGTTCTACGCCGACGACGACCTGATGGTCGGGGCAGCGGATCCGTTCCAGCTGTTCCGGATCATGTACGAGGTGGTACGCGGGGGCGGGTTCACCTCCGAGGTCGCCTTCATGCTCGACCAGTGCCACAACATCGAGGCCAAGATCCCGGCGATCATCCGCTCGGTGATGAACGTCCAGGAGGCCACGGCCAAGGCGCTGCTGGTGGACCCGGACGCGCTGGCTGCCGCGCAGCGGGCGGGGGATGTGCTGGGCGCCAACGCGGTGCTCATGGACGCGTACAACACGGACGTTCGTCCGTTGCTCCGTGAGGTGCGGGAGGAGATGGGGCTGGACCCCGACCCCATGGGGGCGTACGCCCGGTCCGGATGGGCTCAGAAGATCGTTGAGGAGCGCATGGGCGGTCAGCAGGCCGGTTGGGGTGCGTAGGCGCTGCGCTGCGTCTGCCGGGTAAGACCGTTCACAGACTGCGGGCCGGATGTGGTTGGTCGCGCCCGCGCGGCGGAGCCGCACATCGATACAGACCCGCGCCCCTATGGGGCGCGCTCCACTCACCCCTCGTCCATGAAGGACTGGATATGTCTCTCCACCCCGAAGCCGCCGCTCTTCTCGCCCGTTCCCATCGGCTGGGCTCCGATCCCCGTAACACCAACTACGCCGGCGGCAACGCCTCCGCCAAAGGCACCGACACCGATCCCGTGACCGGGGGTGATGTCGAGCTGATGTGGGTCAAGGGGTCCGGGGGTGATCTCGGGACCCTGAGCGAGGCCGGGCTGGCCGTGCTGCGGCTCGACCGGCTGCGGGCCCTCGTCGGCGTCTACCCCGGTGTCGAACGCGAGGACGAGATGGTCGCCGCGTTCGACTACTGTCTGCACGGCAAGGGCGGGGCCGCCCCCTCCATCGACACCGCCATGCACGGTCTCGTCGACGCTCCGCACGTCGACCACCTCCACCCCGACTCCGGTATCGCGCTCGCCTGCGCGGCCGACGGGGAGAAGCTGACCGCCGAGTGCTTCGGCGACACCGTGGTGTGGGTGCCGTGGCGGCGGCCCGGGTTCCAGCTCGGGCTGGACATCGCCGCGATCAAGGAGGCCAACCCGCAGGCCATCGGCTGCATCCTGGGCGGGCACGGGATCACTGCCTGGGGAGCCACCTCGCAGGAGTGCGAGCGCAACTCGCTGCACATCATCCGCACCGCCGAGGCCTTCCTCGCCGAGCGCGGCAGGCCCGAGCCGTTCGGGCCGGTGATCGAGGGGTACGAGGCCCTGCCCGAGGCCGAGCGCCGGGAGCGGGCCGCGGCCCTCGCTCCGCACATCCGGGCGATCGCCTCCGAGGACAAGCCGCAGGTCGGGCACTTCACCGACTCCGAGGTCGTCCTCGACTTCGTGGCGCGGGCCGAGCACCCTCGGCTCGCCGCCCTCGGCACCTCCTGCCCGGACCACTTCCTGCGCACCAAGGTCCGTCCGCTGGTCCTCGACCTGCCGCCGACGGCGCCGCTGGAGGAGGCCGTCACCCGGCTGAAGGAACTGCACGCCGCCTACCGCGAGGAGTACGCCGCCTACTACGAGAGGCATGCTCGACCCGACTCCCCCGCCATGCGGGGGGCCGACCCGGCGATCGTGCTCGTGCCCGGTGTCGGCATGTTCTCCTTCGGCAAGGACAAGCAGACCGCCCGCGTGGCCGGCGAGTTCTACGTCAACGCGATCAATGTGATGCGCGGCGCCGAGGCCGTGTCGACGTACGCGCCGATCGAGGAGTCAGAGAAGTTCCGCATCGAGTACTGGGCGCTGGAGGAGGCCAAGCTCCAGCGGATGCCGAAGCCCAAGCCGCTCGCCACGCGGGTGGCGCTGGTGACGGGGGCCGGCAGCGGCATCGGCAAGGCGATCGCCGGGCGGCTGGTGGCCGAGGGCGCCTGCGTCGTCGTCGCCGACCTCGACGCCGAGAACGCGGCCGCCGTGGCCGAGGAGCTGGGCGGGCCGGACAAGGCCGTCGCCGTGACGGTCGACGTCACCTCCGAGGAGCAGATCGCGGACGCCTTCAAGGCCGCCGTGCTGGCCTTCGGCGGGGTCGACCTCGTCGTCAACAACGCCGGCATCTCCATCTCCAAGCCGCTGCTGGAGACCTCCGCGAAGGACTGGGACCTCCAGCACGACATCATGGCCCGCGGCTCCTTCCTCGTCTCCCGCGAGGCCGCACGCGTGATGATCGCCCAGCAGCTGGGCGGCGACATCGTCTACATCGCCTCCAAGAACGCCGTCTTCGCCGGGCCCAACAACATCGCCTACTCCGCGACCAAGGCCGACCAGGCGCACCAGGTGCGGCTGCTGGCCGCCGAGCTGGGTGAGCACGGCATCCGCGTGAACGGGGTCAACCCGGACGGAGTGGTACGGGGGTCCGGGATCTTCGCGGGCGGCTGGGGTGCGCAGCGCGCGGCCGTGTACGGGGTGCCGGAGGAGAAGCTCGGGGAGTTCTACGCCCAGCGGACCATCCTCAAGCGGGAGGTGCTGCCGGAGCACGTCGCGAACGCCGTGTTCGCGCTGACCGGCGGGGACCTCACCCACACCACGGGACTGCACGTCCCGGTCGACGCGGGCGTCGCGGCCGCCTTCCTGCGGTGAGCGCCGTGCAGTCGTACGCAGCGGTCGACCTCGGCGCGTCCAGCGGGCGCGTCATGGTCGGCCGCGTCGGCCCCGGCATCCTGGAGCTGACCGAGGCGCACCGCTTCCCGAACCGGCCCGTGCGGGTCCCCGAGGGGCTGCGCTGGGACATCCTGTCGCTGTACGCGGGCGTCCTGGACGGGCTGCGCGCGGCCGGTCAGGTCGACTCGGTCGGCATCGACAGCTGGGCCGTGGACTACGGCCTGCTGGACGCGGACGGGGCCCTGCTCGGCAACCCGGTGCACTACCGGGACGCCCGGACGGAGGGGATCGCGGAGAAGGTCTGGGCGACCGTCCCCGCGGACGAGCTGTACGCGGCCACCGGCTTGCAGTACGCGCCCTTCAACACGCTGTACCAGCTGACCGCGGCCCGCTCCACCGCCCAACTCGGCCAGGCCGAGCGCCTGTTGCTCATTCCGGACCTGCTGACGTACTGGCTGACGGGCGAGCAGGGCACCGAGCTGACCAACGCCTCCACCACCCAGCTCATCGACCCCCGCACCCGCGACTGGGCGTACGGCGTCGCGGCCCGGCTGGACATCGACCTGAGCATGTTCGCGCCGCTGCGCCGGCCCGGCGACCCGGCCGGTGTGCTGCGGCCCGAGGTGCTGGAAGAGACGGGTCTGCGGGGTCCCGTGCCGGTGACCACCGTGGGCTCGCACGACACGGCGTCCGCGGTGGCCGCCGTACCGGCCGTCGGTGAGCGGTTCGCCTACATCTGCACCGGCACCTGGTCGCTGGCCGGCCTGGAGCTCCGGGCACCCGTGCTGACCGAGGAGAGCCGGGCCGCCAACTTCACCAACGAGCTGGGCCTGGACGGCACGGTCCGATATCTGCGGAACATCATGGGGCTGTGGCTGCTCCAGGAGTGCGTACGGGAATGGGGCGACCCGGACCTGCCCGGGCTGCTGTCGGCCGCCGCGGAGGTCCCGGCGCTGCGGTCCGTGGTGGAGGCCGGCGACGCGGCTTTCCTGGCGCCCGGGCGGATGCCGGCGCGCATCGCCGAGGCGTGCCGGGCCTCGGGGCAGCCGGTGCCGGACTCGCCCGCCGAGGTCACGCGGTGCATCCTCGACTCCTCGCACTCGCCCACCGCCGGGCCGTGTCCGAGGCCCAGCGGCTCGCCGACCACCCGGTGGACGTGGTCCACATCGTCGGGGGCGGCACCCGAAACGCCCTGCTGTGCCAGCTGACCGCCGACGCCTGCGGGCTGCCGGTGGTGGCCGGTCCGACGGAGGCGGCCGCGCTCGGGAACGTCCTCGTCCAGGCCCGCGCCCACGGGCTCGTCGGCGACCGGGCCGAGATGCGCCGGCTGATCGCCGCCACCCAGTCGCTCACGCGGTACGAACCGCGCGGCGACACGGCCGTGTGGCGTGCGGCGGAGTCCCGGCTCGCCACGCCCTGAGCCGGGGTCTACCCTAAGTCACCCCCGCCGACTACCCTGCATTCATCCGATGACCGACCCTCCTAGGAGCCGCGATGCGTGTCGCCCTGTTCCTGACCTGCGTCAACGACACGCTGTATCCGGACACCGGCCGCGCCGTGGTGAAACTGCTGACCAGGCTGGGCGTAGAGGTGGACTTCCCGATGGCGCAGACGTGCTGCGGGCAGGCCCACTACAACACCGGATACCGGCATGAGGCCGAGCCGCTCGCCGTAAAGTTCTCCGATGTCTTCAGGGACTACGAGGCGATCGTGACGCCGTCGGGCTCGTGCGGGGCGATGGTGCGGGAGCTGTATCCGCGGATGGGCGAGCGGGCACGGGCGGAGGGTCGCGGGGACGCGCTCGCGGCCACGCTGGCGCCCGTGGTCCCGAAGACGTACGAGCTGACGGAGTTCCTGGTGGACGTGCTGGGAGTGACCGATGTCGGCGCGTACTACCCGCACAAGGTGACCTACCACCCGACCTGCCACGGTCTGCGGGGCCTTGGCCTCGGCGACCGCCCCAGGCGGCTGCTCCAGGCCGTGAAGGGACTGGAGTTGGCCGAGCTGCCGGGGGCCGAGGAGTGCTGTGGCTTCGGCGGTACGTTCGCCCTGAAGAACTCCGATGTCTCGGCGGCGATGGGCGTCGACAAGGTGCGCAACGCGGAGTCGACGGGCGCGGAGGTGCTGTGCGCGGCCGACAACTCCTGTCTGATGCACATCGGCGGGACGATGGCACGCCTGAGGGTCGGGATGCGGCCGGTGCACATCGCGGAGATCCTGGCGAGCACGGAAGAGGAGCCGCTGGCATGAGCGGAACGTATCTCGGTATGCCCGCCTTCCCGGCGGCGGCGCACGAGGCGGTGCGCGACCGGACCCTGCGCGGCAATCTGCGTCACGCCACCCACACCATCCGCGCCAAGCGTGCCAAGGCGGTCGCGGAGGTGTCCGACTGGGCGGCGCTGCGAGAGGCGGGCCGGCAGATCAAGGACCACACGCTGCGCCATCTCGACCGGTATCTGGTCCAGTTGGAGGAGTCGGTCACGGCTGCGGGCGGCGTGGTGCACTGGGCCGCCGACGCGGACGAGGCGAACCGGATCGTGGCCGAACTGGTCAGGGCGACCGGCGAGTCGGAAGTCGTCAAGGTCAAGTCGATGGCCACCCAGGAGATCGGCCTCAACGAGGCCTTGGAGGCGGAGGGCATCCGCGCCTACGAGACCGATCTCGCCGAGCTGATCGTCCAGTTGGGCAAGGACCGGCCCTCCCACATCCTCGTCCCGGCGATCCACCGGAACCGCGGCGAGATCCGGGACATCTTCCGCTCGGAGATGGCCGAGTGGGGCCGCCCCGCGCCCGAGGGGCTGACCGACACGCCCGCCGAACTCGCCGAGGCGGCCCGGCTGCACCTGCGGGAGAAGTTCCTGCGCGCCAAGGTCGGGATCTCCGGCGCGAACTTCATGGTCGCGGAGACCGGCACGCTGGTCGTGGTGGAGTCCGAGGGCAACGGGCGGATGTGCGTCACCCTCCCCGAGACGCTGATCTCGGTGGTCGGCATCGAGAAGATCGTGCCGACCTGGCGGGACCTGGAGGTGTTCCTGCAGACCCTGCCGCGCTCCTCCACGGCCGAACGCATGAACCCGTACACCAGTACGTGGACCGGCACGACCGACGAGGACGGACCGAATACCTTCCACCTGGTCCTGCTCGACAACGGGCGTACCGACACGCTCGCCGACCAGGTGGGCCGCCAGGCGCTGCGCTGCATCCGCTGTTCGGCGTGTCTCAATGTGTGCCCGGTGTACGAGCGGGCGGGCGGACACGCCTACGGCTCGGTGTACCCGGGCCCGATCGGCGCGATCCTCAGTCCCCAACTGAGGGGCACACAGAGCGAGATCGACGCCTCGCTGCCGTACGCGTCCTCGCTGTGCGGCGCCTGCTACGAGGTGTGCCCGGTCGCCATCGACATCCCCGAGGTGCTGGTGCACCTGCGGGAACGGGTCGTGCAGGGCGGGCCGGTGACACGGGGCGGGAACAAGGTCGTGCTGAGGCCCGCGAAGGGGCATGCCGCCGAACGGGCGGCGATGCGGGCGTCGCGCTGGGCGTTCGGCCACCCCGGGGTGCTGCGGACGGGTCAGCGGCTGGCGTCGCGGTCGCGCCGCTTCCTTCCCCGGACGCTGCCGGGGCCGGGCCGGGCGTGGAGCGCGAGCCGGGACCTGCCGCAGGTGCCGGCGGAGCCGTTCCGCGACTGGTGGCAGCGGACCCGGGGCGGCAAGGACGGAGGCGACGGAAAGTGAACAGCAGAGAGCAGATCCTGGGCCGGGTGCGGCGCGCGCTGACGGACGTACCGAAGGACGACACGGCGTACGAGCAGGCCGTTTCGCGTGACTATCTGCGGGAGCACGGCGAGCGCACCGTCGAGGAGACGGTCGATCTGCTGGCGGAGAACCTGGCGGACTACCGGGCGATCGTGCACCGCACCGATGCCGCCGCGCTGCCGTCGGTGCTGGCCGGTCTGCTCGCCGCGCGCGGCGCGCGCACCGTCCTGGTACCGCCCGGACTGCCGTCGCACTGGCTGACGGGCGTGGAGCAGGTCCCCGACCGGGCGGAGAGCACCCCGCACGAGCTGGACGGCGTCGACAGCGTGGTCACCGGCTGCGCCGTCGCCATCGCCGAGACCGGCACCATCGTGCTGGACGGCGCACCGGACCAGGGCCGCCGCCGTATCACCCTCGTCCCCGACCACCACATCTGTGTGGTGCGCGTGCCCGACCAGGTGGTCTCCTCCGTCCCCCAGGCCCTCGAACGGCTCGATCCGGCACGCCCGCTGACATGGATCTCCGGGCCGTCCGCGACGAGCGACATCGAGCTGGACCGGGTCGAGGGGGTGCACGGTCCGCGCACCCTGGAGGTGGTGCTGGTGAGCGGTGAGTGACCGGCGCGGTTAGCGTGAGGGAATGATCCGGTTCGAGCAGGTCACCAAGCGGTATCCGGACGGCACGACGGCCGTGCGCGACCTGTCGTTCGAGGTCGCCGAGGGGGAACTGGTCACGCTCGTCGGGCCGTCCGGGTGTGGCAAGACGACCACGATGATGCTGGTCAACCGGCTGGTGGAACCGACCTCCGGACGGGTCCTCGTGGGCGGTGACGACGTCGCGGGCGTCGATCCGGTGCGGTTGCGGCGCCGGATCGGCTACGTCATCCAGCAGGTGGGGCTGTTCCCGCACCGGACCGTGCTCGACAACACGGCGACCGTGCCACTGCTGCTGGGCTGGAAGAGGGCGAGGGCGCGCGCGCGGGCCGCCGAGCTGCTGGAGCTGGTGGGCCTGGACCCGAGGACGTACGGGCCGCGCTACCCCGACCAGTTGTCGGGCGGCCAGCGGCAGCGGGTGGGGGTGGCGCGGGCGCTGGCCGCCGATCCGCCCGTGCTGCTCATGGACGAGCCGTTCGGGGCGGTCGACCCGGTGGTGCGGAAGCAGTTGCAGGACGAGTTCCTGCGGATGCAGGCGGCGGTGCGCAAGACGGTGCTGCTGGTCACGCACGACATCGAGGAAGCGGTGCGGCTGGGCGATCGGATCGCGGTGTACGGGCAGGGGCGCGTCGAGCAGTTCGACACGCCGGGAGCGGTCCTGGGCAGGCCGGCCACGCCGTGTGTCGCCGCGTTCGTGGGCGCGGACCGTGGGCTGAAGCGCCTGTCGGTGACGGAGGTCCAGCCGGGCGACCTCGAACAGC
This sequence comes from Streptomyces cynarae, assembly GCF_025642135.1. Taxonomy (NCBI): domain Bacteria; kingdom Bacillati; phylum Actinomycetota; class Actinomycetes; order Kitasatosporales; family Streptomycetaceae; genus Streptomyces; species Streptomyces cynarae. The sequence continues at coordinate 977,796 of NZ_CP106793.1, forward strand.
CGCCGGTCACCCGCCTCGACGAGCCCGCCCGGCGGGCCGAGGCCCGGTTGCGAGCCGAGGGCGCACTCCGGGCGGTCGTCCTCGCCGCTGGCGGCGATCTGCACGGCTGGGTCGGCACCGAGGAGCTGGCCGGCGGCGGCCTCGTACGCGACCACGCCCACCGGATGGACTGTTGGGTTCCGGTGGGCGCTTCGCTGAAGGAGGCGTTCGAGGCGATGCTCCGGTACGACGCCGGGTGGGTGGCCGTTCTGGACGGAAGGCACTTCCTCGGCGTCCTGACCCCGGCCGGACTCCACTCGGCCCTCCGCCGCTCGGCGGACGCGTTCACTCCGTGACGAAGTCGGCCATCATCGCCATGTCCTCGTGTTCCAGGTTGTGGCAGTGCAGCATGTAGCGGCCCGGGTAGTCGGTGAACCGGGTGACGATCTCCACGGATTCGGCGGGGCGCAGGTCGACCGTGTCCTTCCAGCCCGCGTCGTACGGCCCGGGCGAGCGGCCGTTGCGGGCGGTCACCCGGAAGTGGTTGAGGTGGAGATGGACGGGGTGGTGGAAGTCGGTGACGAACCGCCACACCTCGGTGGCGCCGAGCCGGACGGTGGCCAGGGGCCTGCCGGGCTCGTAGGAGCGGCCGTTGATGGTCCAGCCGGTGGATCCGGCGCGTCGCTGGAAGTGGAACGTCCGCACCGCCGTGGCCCGGTCCGGGCGCGGCGTGGGTATCGCGGACAGCCGTGCCGGTATGCGTGAGTCGTCGGCCGGTGGCCGGGCGGTGGAGACGTCGAACCGCATCACGGCCGCCGTGCCGCCGCTGCCCAGCTGGTTGACCAGCCGTACGCGGGTGCCGGGCCGGTAGCGGGAGAAGTCGACGACCACGTCGAAGCGTTCGGCCGGGGCGATCTCCAGCGAGTCGTGCGCGAGCGGCGTCTGAAGCAGGCCGCCGTCGCCGCCGATCTGCACCAGACCGCCGCCACCCGGAGGCGGAGGGTCGAGCGCCAGACGGTAGCGGCGGGCGTTCGAGGCGTTGAGCAGGCGCAGCCGGTAGCGCAGCCGCCGGGTCGGAAGCACCGGCCACGGTGCCCCGTTGACCAGGATGACGTCGCCCAGGACGCCGTCCATGTAGCGCGCACGGACGCCCGGTGTGTGCTGTGCCGCGTCCAGGGCCGGGTACCGGAATGAGCCGTCGGCCGCGAAGGACCGGTCGGTGATCATCAGGGGGATGTCGCGGTCGCCGCGGGGCAGCGGCAGCGCCTCTTCCTCGTCGTCGTGGACGAGGTGGAACCCGGCGAGGCCGTGCCAGACGTTCGGGCCGGTGAAGCCCATGCGGTGGTCGTGGTACCAGAGGGTGGCGGCTCGTTGCTCCATCGGATACGTGTACGTCCGCACGACCGCCGCACTGTCGTGGGAGTCGGCGGTCCCCGCCATGCCGGTCGTCCCCGGCATCGCCGCCGTCCCCGGCATCGCCGCCATGTCGTCCGCCCCGGACACGGTGCCGCCGCGCGGCAGGATCAGCGCGGTCGGATAGCCGTCGCTGCCGTACGGGGTGTGGCCTCCGTGCAGGTGGACGACGGTCGGATGCGGCAGTTCGTTGCGGTGCCGCACCACAGTGCGGCGTCCCGAGCGCGAGAGCAGCGTAGGCCCGGGGAAGGTTCCGCCGTAGGTCCAGGCGGTGGTCTCCGGACCGGGCAGGATACGCAGGCGCGCCGTCCGCTGAGTGATCTCGTACACGTCCGTCGTGCCGTCGGTGCGGACCGGCGCGAGCACGGACGGCACGGGCAGCGGCACCGCGTACCGCGGCGGCAGGGGGGCCTGGCTGCGCAGCAGCAGTCCCGGCTGACCGGGCGTCAGCGCGCCCGAGGCCATGGTCCATCCGCCGACGGTGAGCGCACCGCCGCCGAGGGCCGCCGCGGCGAGCAGGCGGCGTCGGCCGATGCCCCGGCTCATGCGCGCCCCTCCGCACGGCGGGAACGGTCCGGACGCCACGCCCAGACCAGCATCAGCAAGGTGCAGGCGATGATCGCCACGCCCAGCGGGACATGAACGGCGAGCACGCGCGCGTACCCCATGGCGATCTGTCCGGCCTCCGCCCCGAACAGCGCGATGCCGGTCAGGGCCGGCCAGCCGGGCCCGCCGCCGGGCCGCCACAGCAGCGCCGAAGCCACGATCTGGGCCACGGCGACGAGCCCGGTGGCGGTCGCGTTGAGGGCGTGCAGGTCGAGGGCTCCGTAGTGACCGGACAGGAAGCTCCCGGCCAGTACCGCCTGCCCGACGGCCAGGACGGCCTCGCATGTCACCACGGTCCGGAAGAGCACGAGGGCCCAGGGCCGCACCGAGTGGCGGCCACCGTCGCCGGGTGCGGGCGGATCCGCCACCGGGCGCGGGGAAGGAACGATCCGATTAGGCATGGATGAGATAGTGCCAGATGAGAATATCTCTTGGGAACCAATCTCGGCTTGCCCTATGCTGAACGGCCATGAACGCCCCCCGCTCCGCCTCCACCGCGCCCGATGCCGGCCCCGCGCGCATCGGCCCGCTGCTCCGTCTCGCGCAGCGACGGGCCGCACGGACGTTCACCGAGGCGCTGCGTCCGCTCGGCATCGAAGGCCGGCACTACGGGGTGTTGCTCAACCTCACCAGGCACGGAGCGCTCAGCCAGCGCCGGCTCATCGACCTCACCGGCAGCGACAAGTCCTCGATGGTGCGCACGGTCGACGACCTGGAGGCCCGCGGTCTGGCCGTGCGGCGGCCCTCGCCCGCCGACCGGCGCGCCCACGCGGTGGAGTTGACCGAAGAGGGCAGAGCCCTGTTCGCCGAGGCCTCGCGGATCGCCGACGAGGTGGGCGCCCGGCTCCTGGACTGCCTGGAGGAGGACGACCAGGAACTGTTGTGCTCACTTCTGGAACGCTTCGTCAGAGCACCAGAGACGTAGAGCACCAGGGGCGTAGGGCGTGTGCGTCACAACCGGGCGGCGGACAGTGGCGGGCATGACCCGGCAGCCACGGACCGCCCGGTCGGGCGTAGCGTCGTCCTGCTGAGGCGTGGCTGTGCGATGCCGTTCATCGGCTTCCGGAGCGGACAGGATGCCCACCCGCCGCGTCACTTCAGGAGCCCCTTGTCCTCGAGGTAGGCGCGGGCCACGTCCTGCGGCAGCCGCCGCCAGCTGTCCACCCGCTGGTTCAGGGACGTCAGGTCTTCTGTCGTCAGGACCGAGTTGAGGGCGCCCAGGGCCTCGGTGACACGGACTCCGCCCGCCCGGGCGCGGTTGACGACCGGGACGACGTAGTCCGCGTTCTGCAGGTGTCTGTCGTCGGCGAGCAGGACGAGCCCGAACGCGTCGAGGGTGGCGTCCGTCGTGGTGGTCAGCACCATCTGGTCCCGTCCGTCCTGGACGGCCCGCTTGGCCTGTGTGGTGCCGACACCCTTGGGGTCGACGCCGGTGACGTCGATGCCGTAGACCTTCCTCAACCCCGGAGCGCAGTACGGCCGGCGCACGCACTCGTCCCCGGCAGCGAGCCGCACCTTCAGGCCGGAGCGGCCGAGGTCGCTCAGGGTCCTCAGGTGGTGGTCGCGGGCGTAGGCGCGGGTCACCGCGAAGGCGTTCCGGTCGACCGCGCGGCCCGGGTCGAGCACCGTCAGTCCGCGGGGCTCGGCCAGTCTCCGCAGCGCTCTCATGGTGGCGGCGAGGTCCGGCGAGCCGACGGGCGCGGCCCCGGCGCCGTGGGACCTTGCCTGGAGCCAGTCCGCGAAGGTGGCCGCGTACTCCGGAATCACGTCGATCTGCCCGGATTCCAGGGCGGGTTCGTACAGTTCGCGGTTGGCGACGGTGATGAGGGAGGTCGTGTAGCCGGCCCGGTTCAGCAGCAGGGCGTACATGTGGGCGAGCAGGTCGCTCTCGGTGAAGCCGGCTGAGCCGACGGTCAGGTGCCTGCTGTCGCCGGGCGGCGCGGTGACCCGGCCCCGGGTCTCCAGGGAGGGGCCCGTCATACAGCCGGCGACCACCAGGACGGACGCGAGCGCCGCGTACCGTCTCATCGCCGGCCCCCCGCCCGGCGCGACGCCAGCCGCTCGACGACCTCGAAGATCCCCTCGACCGCCAGTGCGAACGCGGCCACCAGGACCGCCCCCGCGACGACCTGCGGCGTACTGGCCAGGTTGAAGCCCGCGGTGATGATGCGGCCGAGTCCGCCGCCCCCGGCCAGCGCGGCGATCGTGGCGGTGGCGACGAGCTGGACGGCGGCGATGCGCACCCCGCCCAGCACCATGGGGAGCGACAGGGGCAGTTCCACGTGAAGGAGCATCTGCCGGCCGGTCATGCCCATCCCCCGCGCCGCCCGCACCACGTCGGGGTCGACCTCCCGCATGCCGACGTACGCGTTGGTCAGCAGCGGCGGCACCGCGAACAGCACGAGAGCGACGACGGTCGGGCCGTCGCCCCAAGCGCCGATCGGGGTGAGCAGCAGGAGCACCAGTACGGCGAAGGTGGGGACGGCGCGGCCGACGTTGGAGAGGTTGACGGCGAGTGCGCCGCCCTTGCCGAGGTGACCCAGGACGAGGGCGACGGGCAGTGCGATCAGGCAGCTGACGAGAAGACAGACGGCGGTCAGGACGAGGTGCTGCTGCAGCCGGTGCCCGATGCCGTCGTCGCCCGCCCAGTGCGCCGGGTCGGTGAGCCAGTCCCAGGTGTCTCCGAGGGTCCTCATCGGCTTCTCGCCCTCGCCCAGGGGGTGGCGAGCCGTTGCACAGCGAGCAGCAGCACGTCGGCGGCCACCGCGATCAGCACGCACAGCACGGACGCGGTCAGCACCTGCGCCTTGAAGTAGGTGTTCATGCCCGCGTAGATGAGGTTGCCGAGACCGCCGAAGCCGACGACCGCCCCGACCGTGACCAGGGACACCGACGAGACGGTCGCGATGCGCAGGCCGGCCATGGCGGCGGGCAGGGCGAGCGGCAGTTCCACGGTGAGCAGCAGCCGGATCGGCCCGTAGCCCATGCCGAGGGCGGCCTGCCGGGTCTCCTCGGGAACGGCGCGCAGCCCGGCGAGGATGTTCCGGACGAGCAGGGTGAGCGAGTACAGGGCGAGTCCGGTGACGACCAGGGTCGCCGACAGCCCGTACAGGGGCAGGAGCAGCGAGAACATGGCCAGCGACGGAATCGTGTAGAGGACCGTCGTGACGCCGAGGACGGGTGCGGCGGCCCGGCGCATGCGGCGCGCCAGGACCGCGAGCGGGACCGCGACGAGCAGGCCGATGACGACGGAGGCCGTGACCAGCTGCAGATGCTGGAGCACCGCGTCGAGGAGGATGTGGCGGCGGGTGCGCAGGTAGGCGCCGCAGATCCACTCGTTGCGGGCGAGGCAGTCGTCCGGGGGCGTGGTCACACGTCCATGGGACCGGGCGGGCGAGGGGCCCCGCTCGTTGTGGTGGCCCGTCGGGGTGTCGCCGTCCGCACCGCGGTGGCGACGGAGGCGTCGTGCGTGCGGGGCGGGGGGGGAGCCGCGGCACGCGTGAGCTGCGTACGACCCGAGGGGCAGCCCCAGGGCGGGGCCGCCCCTCGTGCGCGTGCGGGACGGCTCAGCGGCTCACGCTGATGGTGTCCAGCTGGGGGTCGTCGGCGTCGGGGAGGTTCATGCCCGACTCCAGGCCCGTACGCAGATAGCGCAGTACTGGCTCGGTGAGGCGTTCGCCCGGCAGGACGGCCGGGATGCCCGGCGGATAGGGCGTGATCATCTCGGCGCAGATCCGGCCTGCCGCCTGCTCCAGGGGCACGGACTCCTTGGGCCCGAAGTACGCGTCACGCGGCAGGCGCACCTGTTCGAGGCGCATCCCGTCTCCCGTCGGCACCTCGGGGTGCGTCAGACCGGCCGAGAGCTCGTCGGCGTGCCCGGCGAGGTCGCGCAGGGCCTGGAGCAGCGGCCGGACGGTGTCGGGCGAGTCGGCGAAGGTGAGCTGTGCGCTGATCCGGCGGTGGTCGGAGAGGTGCATGTCGATGTGGTGTTCGGCGCGCAGCCAGTCGGCGGCGCGGTAGCCGCTCGTGCCGAGGCCGCTGACGTCGATGGTGACGGGCAGCGGGTCGTAGTCCGCGGACAGGCCGGGGCCCACCAGGTCGTCGCGCCCGAGGACCTCCAGGCCCGGGATCTCCTCGACGGCGGCCCGGACCTGCTCGGTCAGGTGCAGGGCGTCGTCCAGCAGGTCCTTGCCGCGCAGGGCCATCTGGCGACGCCAGGCGTCGAGTCCCGCGAAGATGAGGACGGAGGGGCTGGTGGTGCCCAGCAGGTCGGCACGTGACTTCAGGGTCGTGGGATCGATCAAAGGCCCCTGCAGATGGAAGACAGAGCCCTGTTCGAAGCCGCTGCCCATTTTGTGGATGCTGGTCACGCAGACGTCCGCGCCGGCGTCCATCGCCCAGGACGGCAGATCCGGATGGAAGGGCAGGTGCGCGCCCCACGCCTCGTCGACGATGAGCGGCACTCCGCGTGCCTGGCAGACCTCGGCGATCGCGGCCAGGTCCGCGCAGCCGCCGTACGGGGTCGGGCTGGTGACCAGGGCGCCGCGCGCCTCGGGGTGGCGGTCGAGGGCCTCGGCGAAGGCCTCCGGTGAGGGTGCGTGCGCGAAGCGCTGCCGCTCGTCCCACTGGGGGTCGGCCCAGACGGGCTCGATGCCGGCCAGGATCAGTCCGGAGACCACCGACTTGTGGGCGTCACGGCCCACGACGAGCTGCTCGTGCGGCCCCGCCACGGCGAGCATCGCGGCCTTCACGGACAGCGAACTGCCGCACGTGGTGAAGAAGGTGTGCTCGGCGTGGACGGCGTCCGCCATCAGCTCCTCGGCCCGCACCAGGACGTCGCCGGTCATGCGGCGGTCGTCGAGACCGCCCGAGGCGAGCACATCGGAGCGGAAGACGTCGCTCAGAAGCTCTCTGGCCTCCGGGTCGGCGCCGCGGGCCTGTTTGTGCCCGGGCGGGGTGAAGGCGAGCTCCCCGCGCTCGTGGTAGCGGCGCAGGGCTTCGAGAATCGGCACTCGGGTCTGGTCCACGGGTGTTCCCTCCTTCGTTCGAGCGGTCGGTCACGGCTCTCGGTCGGAGGGGCGTCCCTCGGCGGTCTTCCGGTTGGCCTGGCGGCTCGGGGTGATCGGGTCGCCCGCGCCGCCCCCGGTGCCCCCGCCGGTGTCGGTGTCGTCCTCGCGGCCCTGCTCCTTCACCTCCTGAAGAACCTCCTCGGTGGCGGTACGGGTCGGCTTCTTGCGCCACGGCAGGCGCGACAGGATCGTGCTCATGGCGGGCCGGGTACCCGCGGATCGCCCGATCAGGCGGGCCGGAGCCGCCGCTCACGCATTCGGCGCCCGCACCGCCGCTTCAGCTCAGGCCCGCCCGTTCAGCGCCCGCGCCGCCACCTTCAGGTCGGACACGAGCCCGGCGTACGCCGCCTCCCGGTCGTCGGCGCGGAGGATCGCCGAGGGGTGCACCGTCGCGACGACGTACCGCTCGTCCTCGGAGCCGGGCAGCGGGAGCAGGCTCCCGCGGTCCTTGCTCACCCGGAAGGAGCCGCCCAGCAGCGACTTGGCGGCCGTCGCGCCCAGGGCAACCACCACGTCGGGCCGGATCAGTTCCAGTTCGGCGCGCAACCAGGGCTTGCAGGCGCCCATCTCGCGGAGGCTGGGCGCCTTGTGGATGCGCCGCTTGCCGCGTTCGGGGACGACGGTGAACTTGAAGTGCTTGACCGCGTTGGTGACGTACGCGGTGCCGCGGTCGATGCCGGCATCGGTCAGCGCCTTGTCCAGCAGGCGTCCGGCCGGGCCCACGAAGGGTTCGCCCTGGCGGTCCTCCTGGTCGCCCGGCTGCTCGCCGACCAGCACGACCCGCGCCGAGCCGTCCCCCTGGCCGAACACGGTCTGGGTGGCGTTCTCGTACAGGGGGCAGCCATGGCAGTCGGCGGCGGCACGCCGGTATGCGGCGAGGTCACCGCCGTCCGGCAGGAACGGGGTCGCGTCGTACGCGCTCGCCCGGGCGTCCTCGGTACGGCTCATGACTTTCTTCACCTCCCCGGCCCACGGTCCTGACCCGGTCCCCGCAGTACCCCTTCTCCCGGCTCGCACACCCCTGGCGCGGTGGGGACGATGGAGGAAGCCCGACATCGGCGAAGACCACAGCAGCCCGGAGGGGACGATGACCTCGAAAGCCCGTCCGGGAGACGACGAGCCGGACACCACCTCCCAGGCGGAACGGATCTTCCAGCTGGAGGAGGAGATCTGCCAGCTGAAGGAGGCCGTCACCTCGCACGCGACGGTGGACCAGGCCATCGGCATGCTCGTCGCCCTGGGCCATGTGACGCCCGGCCAGGGATGGGAGGTGCTGCGGGAGGTCTCGCAGCACGCGAACATCAAACTGCGCAATGTCGCGGAGATGATACTGATCTGGGGCCGCGACGGGGATCTGCCGGACGACCTGCGCGTCCTTCTGGAGGACACGCTCGACCGCTACGGCCCCACGCAGTTGCCGGAGGGTCCGCCGCAGCACTGACGCCGCGTGTGCCGGCGTCGTGTTTCAAACACCCTCTCGCGGATAGTCCGGAAAGGTGTCGGCGCACTGGCCAACCGTTCCCGGGAGGGTTCGGCAGTGAGCCCACCGCAAACGGCCGTCCGGTCGACAAGCGGCTCGGGCGGCCGAATGCGATGCGAACCGATGCCGCGGCGGATCGGCAGGGCGGATCGGCAGAGCGGAACGGGCAGGACGGATCGGCCGGGTCCGGGCATCAGGCGCTGTCGGAAAGGGCCTCCTCACGCACACGCGCACAGCATCCGCTGAGCAGGCGCGAGACGTGCATCTGGGAGATGCCGAGCTGGCTCGCGATGCGGCTCTGGGTCATCCCCCGGAAATAGCGCAGATAGAGGATGGTTCGCTCGCGCTCGGGCAGGGAGCGCAGACACGGCTTGACGGCCTCCCGGTCGACGATCAGGTCGTAGCCGGCGTCTGAGTCGCCGAGGGCGTCGCCGAGCGCGTAGCCGTCGTCGCTGCCGGCGACCTCCGCGTCCAGGGAGAGCGCGGTGAAGCTGTCCATGGCTTCCAGTCCCACCCGAACATCGTCCTCGCTGAGGTGCGCGTGCTCGGCGATCTCTGCGACGGTCGGGCCGTGCCCCGGGGTCTCCTGTCCGATCTCCTTGACGGCCGCCCGCACCCGGTTGCGCAGGTCCTGAACACGCCGCGGTACGTGCAGGACCCACATGTGGTCCCGGAAGTGCCGCTTGATCTCACCGGTGATGGTGGGAATGGCATAACTCTCGAACGCGTAGCCGCGCGCCGGCTCATAGCGGTCGACCGCCTTGACCAGCCCGAGGGCGGCCACCTGGCACAGATCCTCGACGGACTCGCCCCTGCCTCTGTAGCGCCGGGCGATGCGCTCGGCCATCGGCAGCCACGACCGGACGATCTCGTCGCGCAGCGCCTGCCGCTCTGGGCCGTCGGGCAGCCCGCGCAGCTGAGCGAAGGCGTCGGTGGTGTCAGGGGCGTCGTCGTGCGGGTGTTGCTTGGCCTTGACCGTGATGCGCATGTGCTTTTCAACTCCCTCGAGGGGCTGATTGGACAGTCACCATGGGAGGGCGCACTCACGGAACAGGCACGAGGAACACACCCGGGGCCGGTGAGCCAGCTCCCACGGACGTGCCTCCTGTCCGAAGCACTAATCAGCCCATTCCCGACTTTCTGGACGACAAACAATTTCTCGGACAGAGTGACGGTCGGCGCTCACCCGACTGCGGGAAGCAGCCATACGGTGGCCAGGGGCGGAAGGGTCAGACGGATACCGTGCCCGGGACCCTGTTCGGAGGCGAGGGGGGCCGGGTTGCGGACGCCGCTGCCGCCGTACGCCGCCGCGTCCGTGTTCAGCACCTCCTGCCAGGCGGGGACGTCGTCCGGGACGCCCAGGCGGTAGTCGTGGCGGACGACCGGCGAGAAGTTCGACACGGCCAGCAGAGGGCCGCCCTCCGCGTCGTGGCGCAGGAACGCGAACACGTTGTCGTCGGCGGCGTCCGGGACGACCCAGCGGAACCCGGACGGGTCGGTGTCGCGCTGCCACAGGGCCGGGGTGCGGCGGTAGATCGTGTTGAGGTCGCGGACCAGGTCCCGCACGCCCCGGTGGTCCGCCTCCGCCCCGTACTCCGGATCCAGCAGCCACCAGTCGAGGCCTTGGGCCTGTGACCACTCGCCGCCCTGGGCGAACTCCTGGCCCATGAAGAGGAGTTGCTTGCCCGGGTGCGCCCACATGAAGCCCAGGTAGGCGCGGTGGTTGGCGCGCCGCTGCCACCAGTCGCCCGGCATCTTGGACACCAGGGCCTGCTTTCCGTGCACCACCTCGTCGTGGGAGATCGGCAGGACGTAGTTCTCGCTGTAGGCGTACACCATCGAGAACGTCATCTCGTCGTGGTGGTATCTGCGGTGGATGGGGTCCTTGGACACATAGACGAGGGAGTCGTGCATCCAGCCCATGTTCCACTTCAGGCCGAAGCCGAGGCCGCCCTGGTCGGTGGGTCTGGTGACGCCGTCCCAGGCGGTGGACTCCTCGGCGATGGTCACCACGCCCGGGCAGCGGCGGTAGACGGTGGCGTTCATCTCCTGGAGGAAGGCGACCGCGTCCAGGTTCTCCCGGCCGCCGTGCTCGTTCGGGGTCCACTGGCCGGGCTCGCGGGAGTAGTCGAGGTAGAGCATGGAGGCGACGGCGTCCACGCGCAGGCCGTCGATGTGGAACTCCTCGCACCAGTACACGGCGTTGGCGACCAGGAAGTTGCGCACCTCGCGCCGCCCGTAGTCGAACTCCAGGGTTCCCCAGTCGGGGTGGGCCGCGCGCAGCGGGTCCTGGTGCTCGTACAGCGGGCGTCCGTCGAACTCGGCCAGCGCCCAGTCGTCGCGCGGGAAGTGGGCCGGTACCCAGTCCATGAGGACGCCGATGCCGGCCCGGTGCAGGGCGTCGACGAGGTACTTGAAGTCGTCGGGGGTGCCCAGGCGGGCGGTGGGCGCGTAGAAGCCGGTGACCTGGTAGCCCCAGGACCCGCCGAAGGGGTGCTCGGCGATCGGCATCAACTCGACGTGGGTGAAGCCCAGCTCCTTGACGTAGGCGGGGAGTTGTTCGGCCAGTTGCCGGTACGACAGCCCCGGCCGCCAGGACGGCAGGTGCACCTCGTACACCGAGAACGGCGCCTCGTGCACCGGCGTGTCCCCGCGATGCGCCATCCATGCCTCGTCGTGCCACTCGTACGCCGACTCGGTCACGATCGAGGCGGTCGCCGGCGGCACTTCCGTGCGGCGGGCCATGGGGTCCGCGCGTACGGTGTGGCTGCCGTCGGGTCGCGCGATGTCGAACTTGTAGCGCGTCCCGGGACCGAGGCCGGGCACGAACAGCTCCCACACCCCGGAGGAACCGAGCGAGCGCATGGGGTACGCGCGGCCGTCCCAGTGGCAGAAGTCCCCGCACAGCCGGACCCCTCGGGCGTTCGGCGCCCACACCGTGAAGCGGGTGCCGGTCACGCCCTGGTGGGTCATGGGGTGGGCGCCCAGCGCCTTCCACAGCTCCTCGTGGCGTCCCTCACCGATCAGGTGGAGGTCGAACTCGCGGAGCGTGGGCAGGAAACGGTAGGGGTCGTCGGTCTCCTGGACGGTGTCCGGGTACGCCACGAGCAGCCTGTGGTCCGGTACGTCCCGCACCGGCAGCAGGGCCGAGAAGAAGCCGTCGCCGTCGTCGTGCAGTTCGGCCCAGGCGTCGCCGCTGACGACGGTGACCGAGAGGGCGCACGGTCGCAGCGCGCGGAAGACCGTCCCGCCCGGCACCGGGTGCGCGCCGAGCACGGAATGCGGATCGTGGTGGGTGCCGGCCAGCAGCCGCTCCCGGTCGCCGGCGGGCACGGGTGCGGGTGCCGGGGTGCCGAGGTGCGGCGAGGCGAGCGGGGGCGGGGATGCGGTGTGCGTGGTCACGGCGTGGGCCTCCTGTCGCGGGGGCGTCGGGCGAGGCGCGCGATCGCCGCCATGGGCACCGGCAGCCAGTCGGGCCGGTGGCGGGCCTCATACACGACCTCGTACACGGCGCGGTCCGTCTCATAGGCACGCAGCAGCGCCGGTTCCGCCCGCGGGTCCCAGCCCGCCTCGGCGGCGTAGCCCGCGCAGTACGCCTCGCGGCAGCGCAGCGCCCACTCGGGCTGCCACGGCCGGCGGGCATGGGCGGCGTAGTCGAAGGAGCGGAGCATGCCCGCGACATCCCGGACCGGGGACTGCGGGCGGCGCCGTTCGGGGAGCGGGCGGGCCGGTTCGCCTTCGAAGTCGATCACGTGCCAACGGCGTTCGGCCCGCAGCACCTGGCCGAGGTGCAGATCGCCGTGGATGCGCTGGGCGGGCCGGGGTCTGTCGAGCGCGGCCAGTTCCGTGAAGGCGGAGCGCAGCCCGTGGGCGTACGGCAGCAGTTCCGGTACGGAGTGGGTGGCGTCCCGCAGCCGCTCGACCATGCCGGCGGTGAGGGGTCCGGTGTCGGGCGGGCCCTGGGGGTCGACGGGGAACGCGGCGGCGAGGGCCAGATGCACCTCGGCTGTGGCCCGCCCCAGTTCGTACGCCTCCTCGGTGAACTCGCGCCCGGCGGCGAGGGCGGCGAGCGCCTGCGTCCATCCGTCGGCGGCACCGTGGAGGAAGGGCTGGAGCACGCCGAGCGTCGCGTCCCAGGGGCTGGAGGTGCGGAACCAGGCCACCGGCGCGGGAACGCAGGTGCAGCCCTGCCGGACCAGGGCCCAGGGCACCTCCAGGTCGGGGTTGATCCCGGGTCGCACCCGGCGGAAGACCTTCAGGATGTAGGCGTCGCCGTACACCAGGGAGGAGTTGGACTGCTCGGCTTCGAGGAGGCGGGGCGCGAGCCCGGTGGGTATGGTCACCCGTCTGTCGCGTTCGAAGCGGAGGGCGCCCGCGGAGCCCGGCGTGCGCAGCCGTTCCAGGAGCAGGGACGCCGAGCGCGGGTCCTGGAGGGCGTCGTACACCAGCAGCCCCGCGAGAGGACCCTCGCTCGCCCGTCCGAGGACCGCCGGGGAGACCCGCGGCGACAGGAACTCTCCGGTGCCGAGGAGCAGTTGGTAGCAGTCGTACCCCGGCACGCCGGTCGGCGAGCGCCCGGTGCAGTCGGCGCGGACCAGGACGTGCAGGCAGCCGGGGTGCAGTTCGGACACCGACAGCAGGGTCAGGTCCGTGACGGGCCGTCCCTTGCCGGCGAACCAGCGCTGGCGCGGCAACCACTCCCGCAGCAGACCGGAGAGCGAGGGCAGCAGCGAGGCGGGACCGATGCCGTCCTGGCTGAGCGTTGCGGTCTGGGTCTTCGGCATGGCCTCGCGTCCTTTCCGTGCCGGCCGACGTCAGCGGCCCTGGTTCAACTGGTCACGAACACGTTGACCTTGGTGGCCTGGGGGACGTTCTTGCGGAGGCGGAACCAGTAGAAGCCGTGGCCTGCGAGGGTGAGCAGGTAGGGCAGTTCTCCGATCGCGGGGAAGCGGACCCCGCCGATCAGTTCCACCGGGTGCCGGCCCGCGAACTGGCGCAGGTCCAGCTCGGTGGGCTGCGCGAACCGGGAGAAGTTGTGCACGCACATCACCAGGTCGTCCTTGTACTCCCGCAGGAAGGCGAGCACGGCCGGGTTGGAGGAGGACAGTTCGGTGTAGGAGCCGAGGCCGAACGCGGGGTTCTGTTTGCGGATCTCGATCATGCGCCGGGTCCAGTGCAGCAGCGAGGACGGCGACGACATCGACGCCTCCACGTTGGTGACCTGGTAGCCGTAGACCGGGTCCATGATCGTGGGCAGGAACAGGCGGCCCGGGTCGCAGGAGGAGAAACCGGCGTTGCGGTCCGGGGTCCACTGCATCGGGGTGCGTACCGCGTCCCGGTCGCCGAGCCAGATGTTGTCGCCCATGCCGATCTCGTCGCCGTAGTACAGGATCGGGCTGCCGGGCAGGGACAGCAGCAGCGCGGTGAACAGTTCGATCTGGTTGCGGTCGTTGTCCAGCAGCGGGGCCAGCCGGCGGCGGATGCCGATGTTGGCGCGCATGCGGGGGTCCTTGGCGTACTCCGCCCACATGTAGTCGCGTTCCTCGTCGGTGACCATCTCCAGGGTCAGCTCGTCGTGGTTGCGAAGGAAGATGCCCCACTGGCAGCTCGACGGGATCGACGGGGTCTTGGCCAGGATCTCCGAGACCGGGTAGCGGGACTCACGGCGCACCGCCATGAAGATGCGCGGCATGACCGGGAAGTGGAAGGCCATGTGGCACTCGTCGCCGCCGCCGGCGTAGTCGCCGAAGTAGTCGACCACGTCCTCCGGCCACTGGTTCGCCTCCGCCAGCAGCACCTTGTCGGGGTACTGCGCGTCGATCTCCTTGCGGACCCGCTTCAGGAACTCGTGCGTCGCCGGAAGGTTTTCGCAGTTGGTGCCTTCCTGCTGGTAGAGGTACGGCACCGCGTCCAGACGGAAGCCGTCGATGCCGAGGTCCAGCCAGAACTTCAGGGCGGAGATCATCTCCTCCTGCACGGCCGGGTTCTCATAGTTGAGGTCCGGCTGGTGGGAGAAGAACCGGTGCCAGTAGTACTGCTTGCGGACCGGGTCGAAGGTCCAGTTGGAGGCCTCGGTGTCGACGAAGATGATCCGCGCGTCCTGGAACTGCTTGTCGTCGTCGGCCCAGACGTAGTAATCCCCGTAGGGGCCGTCGGGATTGGCGCGCGACTCCTGGAACCACGGGTGCTGGTCGCTGGTGTGGTTCATCACGAAGTCGATGATCACGCGCATGCCCCGCTGGTGGGCGGCGTCGACGAACTCCACGAAGTCCGCCAGGTCCCCGAACTCCGGCAGCACCGCCGTGTAGTCGGAGACGTCGTAACCGCCGTCCCGGAGCGGGGACTTGAAGAACGGCGGCAGCCACAGGCAGTCGACGCCCAGCCACTGCAGATAGTCCAGCTTCGCGGTCAGCCCCTTGAGGTCGCCCACGCCGTCCCCATCGCTGTCCTGGAACGACCTGACCAGGACCTCGTAGAAGACGGCACGCTTGAACCACTCCGGGTCGCGCTCCGCGGCGGGAGTGTCCTCGAAGGTGTCCGGAACGGGCTCGTTGACGATCATCGTGTGGGTGACCCTCCGATCTGCGGTGAGGACGGTCGCAGGACGGTCAGCACGTGCGCGGGGCTGTCGCCCGGCGTCAGACGTACATAGTTGGCCCTGCCCCAGTGGTAGATGACACCGGTGAGCTCATCGCGCACCGGTACGGTCTCGTGCCAGTCGAGGCCGAGCCGCGGCATGTCCAACGAGACCGTCGCCTCCTGGGAGTGGTGAGGGTCGAGATTGACCACGACCACGACCGTGTCGGCGTCGGCGCTCGCGCGCTTGCTGTACGCGATGACCGCGTCGTTGTCCGTCTGGTGGAAGTGCAGGTTCCTGAGCCGGTGGAGGGCGCTGTGCTGCCGTCGGATCGCGTTGAGTTGTGCGATGAGGGGCGCGATGCTGCGGCCCTCGCGTTCGGCGGCTTCCCAGTCCCGGGGCCTGAGTTGGTACTTCTCCGAGTCCAGATACTCCTCACTGCCCTCCCGCAGCGGCACGTTCTCACACAACTCGTACCCCGAGTACACCCCCCACGTCGGCGACAGCGTCGCCGCCAGCACCGCCCGCACCTCGAACGCGGGCCGCCCCCCGTGCTGCAGATACGCATGCAGGATGTCCGGAGTGTTCACGAAGAAGTTCGGCCGCATGTACGCCGCCGCCTCCCCCGACAACTCACTCAGATACTCCGTCAGCTCCTGCTTCGAATTCCGCCACGTGAAATACGTGTAGGACTGCTGGAACCCCACCTTGGCCAGCGTGTGCATCATCGCCGGCCGCGTGAACGCCTCCGCCAGGAAGATCACATCCGGATCCGTGGCATTGACGTCCCCGATCACCCGCTCCCAGAACACCACCGGCTTGGTGTGCGGATTGTCCACCCGGAAGATCCGCACCCCATGCCCCATCCAGAACCGCAGCACCCGCAGCGTCTCCGCCACCAACCCGTCCATGTCCGCATCGAAATGGACCGGATAGATGTCCTGGTACTTCTTCGGCGGATTCTCCGCATACGCGATCGACCCGTCCGGACGATGCCGGAACCACTCCGGATGCTTGTCCACCCACGGATGATCCGGCGAACACTGCAACGCGAAATCCAGGGCCACCTCCAGCCCCACCTCCCGCGCCCGCCCCACGAACCAGTCGAAATCCTCGACCGAGCCCAGATCCGGATGCACCGCGTCATGACCGCCCTCCGGCGACCCGATCGCCCACGGCACCCCCACATCCCCCGGCCCCGCCGACAGAGAATTGTTGGGCCCCTTGCGGAACGTCGTCCCGATCGGATGGATCGGCGGCAGATACACCACATCGAAACCCATCCCCGCGATCACCGGCAGCCGCCGCGCCGCCGTACGGAACGTCCCGTGCGGCCGCTCCGAAGTCCCCTCCGAACGCGGGAAGAACTCGTACCACGACCCGAACAACGCCCGCTCCCGCTCCACCACCAACGGCAACGCATCAGAAGACGTCACCAGTTCACGCAGCGGATACCGCGCCAACACCGCATCCACCTCGGGAGTCAGCGCAGCCGCGAGACGGGCGACCGGTGCGCTGGACTCGTCGCGCAGGGCGCGGGCTGCCGCGCACAGCAGGTCCCGCAGCGGTCCTTGCGGCACCGCTCCGGCCGCGCGCTCGTAGAGGTCGGCGCCCTCCTCCAGGACCAGGGCGACGTCGATGCGGGACGGAATCTTGATCCGGGCGTGCCGGCGCCAGGTGGTGACCGGATCGCTCCACGCCTCCACGGCGTAGGTCCAGTGACCGGCCGACAGCGGGGTCACCTCGGCGCCCCAGCGGTCACTGCCGGGCTCCAGCTCGCGCATCGGCGTCCACCGGCCCGGGCGGCCCTCGGGGTCGCAGAGGACGACGTTGGCGCCGATCGCACCCTGCCCCTCACCGAAGACCGTGGCGGTGACCTGGAAGGTCTCCCCCTCCACCGCTTTGGCGGGGCGTCGGCCGCCGTCGACGGCCGGACGGACGTCCGCGATCGGTATGCGTCCGATCGCGGCCCTCGCGCCCCCGGCGGCAGGGCTCGCCCCGTCCCGGTGTGCGGTCTGCGGTTCCATCCGTCTTCGCCTCCTTCGCCGTCGTCGAGCTCGGTGGGCGCCGGCTCTGCGGTCATGGGTCCAGGGCTGCGTACGGCGCTCTGCCTACCCGTCCGTCGAAGCTGCCGGGGATGGACGTGCGGTTCGCTCACTGTGTGTGCGGAGATACAGCTCGGCGGCGTCGGCGGCCTCGCGTGCGCAGCGCTTCCCCATGAGCACGCACAGGCTGTAGCCGGTGCTCTCGAAGGTGCCGCGCACCTCCCGGTTGTCGGGGGACGCGAGCATCAGGCGCTCCCACTCCCGATATCGCTCGAGATGTCTGGCGACCTCGGCTCTGGCCGGCAGGGGCATGGCACCGGTCACCTCCGCTCTCAGCGCTGAGTGTTTCACCTATGGTGCACGGCCCATCACTCAGCGTCCTGTTCGGTATTCAACCACTGGGGCTGGAGGGCTTCCTGTTGCACGAATGGAGTAGTGCTCGCACTCTGGGACTGACTCGAGAGCGACGACCGCTCACGCTTCGTGATCGGGGCCCGGCCCGCAGGGGCGAGGAGGAGCGAGAGCTTCGCCGGTGAGGAGCCAACGACAATGAAGACCGCAGCGCCCTGCTACTACCACCTCGACGTCGAGGTCAGCCCGGAGCGGATCGGGCACGTCCGGCGGATCCTGGCCGCCCACCTCCGCTACTGGGATCTGGAGATCCTCGTCGAACCCGTCTGCCAGTGCGCCGAAGCGCTGCTGCGGACGATCGACGCCCACGCCGCGGACAAGAACACCACCATCGAGATGTGGTGGAACGGTCACCACCTGATCACCGCTGTGCAGGACAGCGAGCGCGACATCCGGCCGCACTACGCGCCGAGCGGCTGTCTGGCGCAGATCGCGGCGCTGAGCAACGGCTGGGGCTGCTGCGCCACCGACGCCGGCGGAAAGATCATCTGGTTCTCGCAACGGGCCCGGGCCGGCGATCCCGCTGCGCTCGTGCCGGTGGCCCCCGCGCCGAGTCTGCGCGAGACGCGCCCCCTCCCGCGCGCACTGCCGCTCACGGCGGACGCCACGGGACGGGAGCGGGAGGCCGCGAGGGACGGCCGGCGCGAGCCGGTCGCGGCCCCCGCCTGACCACCGCGGCAAGCCGGACCCTGCCGGGCGGCACACCCCGCCGCCCGGTGACCTCGGACCCGACGGAAGCCGGGAGCCTGACTCGCCGTCAAGGGCTCCCGACCACGGACGTGCGCGCCCGAGGCCCGGTCACGTGGACAGCGCACCCCCGCGTGATCGACACTCGGCGGATGGCGAAGTACTTCGACGTTCATCCCGACAACCCTCAGCCGCGCACGATCGGCCAGGTCGCCGACAGCATCCGTGACGGTGCGCTCGTGGTGTATCCGACGGACTCCTGCTTCGCGCTGGGGTGCCGGCTGGGCAGCCGGGACGGCATGGAGCGTATCCGGGCGATCCGCCAACTCGACGAGCGCCACCACTTCACACTGGTCTGCCGGGACTTCGCGCAGCTCGGCCAGTTCGTGCACGTCGACAAGGACGTGTTCCGCGCGATCAAGGCCTCGACGCCCGGCAGCTACACGTTCATCCTGCCCGCGACCCGCGAGGTGCCGCGCAAGCTGCTGCACCCCAAGAAGAAGACGGTCGGGGTGCGCATCCCCGACCACGTGGTGGCGCAGGCGCTGCTGGCCGAGCTCGGCGAGCCGCTGCTGTCGAGCACCCTGCTCCTGCCGGGCGAGGAGGAGCCGCTGACCCAGGGCTGGGAGATCAAGGAGCGCCTCGACCACGTCGTGGACGCCGTGGTCGACTCCGGGGACTGCGGCACCGAACCGACGACGGTCATCGACTTCTCCGGGGGCGAGCCCGAGATCGTACGCAAGGGAGCGGGCGACACCTCGCGCTTCGAGTGACGTCGTGCTCCCCCAGCCGCACCGGTGAGGTGGCCGTTCGGCCGATCCGGGGACTACGGGCGGGTGTCGTTAACACCCTGTTTGTCCGGGGAAATGATGTCCGGGCGGTTCAGGGCTGCCGCAAGCAGCCCGGACAGCCGTCCGCCCCACACATCAGCCACGTCACAGGGAGGCCGCTATGGCACACGGTGGCGACGTCATCGCCGAGCTCACCACCGACCACCGGGAGGTGGAAAGCCTCTTCCAGCGGATCGAGTCGCTGCCCAGCGGCCACAAGGACCGCCGCAAGCTGGCCGACGAGATGACGATCGAACTCGTACGGCATTCCGTCGCGGAGGAGCAGTACCTGTACCCGGCGGTGCGGGAGCACGTCGAGGGCGGCGGCGCGATCGCCGACAAGGAGCTCGCCGACCACGCGCGGGTGGAGGAGGCCCTCAAACAGCTGGAGGGGTGCTCCGTGGAGGACCCCGAGTTCGACCGGACGTTCATGACCGTGAAGAACGAGGTGACCTCGCACGTCCAGGACGAGGAGAACAACCTCTTCCCCAGGCTGCGGCAGGCCTGCGGCCAGGAGATGCTCGACCAGCTCGGCGACAAGATCCGCACCGCCAAGAAAATGGCCCCCACGCGCCCCCACCCGGCGGCTCCCGACACGCCTCCGCTCAACAAGCTGCTCGCGCCCGGGACGGGCCTGGTCGACCGGGTCCGCGACTTCGTCACCGGCCGCGGCCGGTCCTGAACGCGCAAGCAGCCTCAACGCCGGGGCGGCCCGCCAGAACACGAACGCCGGGGCGGCCCGCCAGAACACGGGAGCAGCCCGCCTGAACACGGGAGCAGCCCGCCTGAACACGGGAGCGCAGCCGGCCTGGACACCGAGCCGCCCGCCTGGGCACCGGAACCGCCGACCTGGACGCGACGGGAGCAGCCGCCCCCGGACCCGCGTCAGCCTGCGACCGGGTCCCCGACAGGGCCGCCCTCGTCCACGGGCTCGCCGTGCAGTCGCTGCACGAGGGAGTCCCGGTGCAGGCCGACGAGCGGCGCCAGCAGGTCGGGGTGGCGCAGCAGGGGCGCCGCCCGGTGGTCCTGCTCACCGGGGTCGGTGAGCCTGCGGAAGTCGAACACCAGCCCCCGGGTGTGCTCGCCGCCGTCGAGTGCCGAGACGGCGTCGCGGGCGAGGGACGGCGTGGTCAGCAGGCAGGCCGCCCAGCTGGCGACCACCTCGTCCACCCAGGTCCGCCAGCCGGCGTCGGCCTCGTCGACGGCTGCCGCCTCCGCTCCGGCCAGCCAGTCCAGGCGGTCGGAGCCGCCGGGCCCGACGAACACGACGAGGGCCGCGTCGGCCTCGGTGGGGTAGCGCAGCCAGGCGGCGACCATGACGGCCTGGGACGCCTGGGCCTCGGCGAGGGCGGCGCCCAGGGCTCCTCCGGTCCCGGGATAGGAGCGCAGCAGCCACTGGGTGGTGGCGGCTATGACGGGGGACAGATCGGCTGACATCGGCGTCACGCTACCGGCCGGCCGGAAACGGAGAAATGGCGCCAATCACATGGGGAGCCCGCCAAACGGTGTGTTCCGTCACAGGTGCGGCCCATGACCGCGGCACACCGGTGTGGACCGGGCCTGGAGACAGGCGCAGGCTGGAAGAAGCCGAAGAAGAGGGACGAACACCTCGTGGTGCGGGGAAGTGATCCCAATGGAAGCCAAGCAGTGGACCGTGGACATCTACATCACCGAGGACGGCGACGACACCCATGCCCGCGCCGTGCTGAGGGCGCCTGACGCGTCGACCGTCGCCGGCAGAGGCGCGGCCCGGCGCAACCCCGTCGACCGGCCGATTCCCGAGATCGGCGACGAGCTCGCCGCCAGCCGGGCGCTGGAGGACCTGGCCATCCGGCTGCACGACGTCGCCTCCGAGGACATCGTCCAGATGGCGGGCCCTGCCGAACCGTGACGGGTGTCCTCCGCGTACCCGGAGGGCCATGGGGCCGATCGGCCCTGGTGGTCGCGGCGGGTGCGTGGTGTGCTGATGATGACGGGAAGGACCTGCGAAAGACGCGGAGAAGCGGCCGGCGGCCGCGCACCGCGCAATCAGGATCCGAGAGAACCGGATGGGTCCTTCCCGCCCCGTCGTGCGTCCTGTGGAGTCCCGGCGCCGAGTGAGTCCCGGCGCCGAGTGCGGCCTGCCCGGCCTTCGCGGCGGCAGGAACGAAAGGACAGTGAAGCCATGGCCTCTGTCACCACCGTGGGCGCGGCCCTTCCCGCCGAGCACCGCGAGCGGCTGATGCGGATCGCCCGCGAGGTCTCCTTCGACGAGGGGACCCGGCTGTTCGAGGAAGGCCGGCGGGCCGACCGGTTCTGGATCGTACGGACCGGCACCGTGGCTCTGGACGTGCATGTGCCGGGCCGACGGCCCGCCGTCATCGACTCGCTGGGCCACGGCGAACTGGTCGGCTGGTCCTGGCACTTCGAACCGCATGTCTGGCAGTTGGGTGCCGAGGCCATGTCCCCGGTGCGGGCCTACGAGTTCGACGCGGTGACCGTGCGGGCGATGTGCGCCGAGGACCCCGAGTTCGGCCGTGCCGTTGCCGTCTGGGTGGGCCAGGTCCTCGCCCACCGGCTCAACGCGGCCCGCATCCGGCTGCTCGACCTGTACGGCCCCTACGGCAGCGGCAGCCCCTGAGGGCCGGGCCCGACCGCCGGGGACCGCGTCCGAGCCCGAGGAGGAACCGTGACCGCCGGCCCGCATGTCGTCAGCGACGTGATGACGCACACCGTCGTCGCCGTCGGCCGTGACGCCCCGTTCAAGGACATCGTCAAGCTCATGGAGCAGTGGAAGGTCAGCGCGCTGCCCGTGCTGGAGGGCGAGGGCCGGGTGGTCGGCGTGGTCTCCGAGGCCGACCTGCTGCCCAAGGAGGAGTGCCGCGACAGCGATCCGGACCCGTACAGGCAGGTGCGGCGCCTGTCCGACCCGGCCAAGGCCGGGGCGCTGACCGCGGGCGAGCTGATGACCGCTCCGGCGGTCACCGTGCACGCCGACTCGACCCTCGCCCAGGCCGCTCGCATCATGGCCCTGCGCAAGGTGAAGCGGCTCCCCGTGGTCAACGACGAGGGTCTGCTCGAGGGCGTCGTCAGCCGCGCCGACCTGCTCAAGATGTTCCTGCGGGAGGACAACGACATCGCCGACGAGATACGCCGCGACATGGTCGACGTCCTCTTCCCCGCACCCGTGGAACCGATCCACGTCCTGGTCGCCGAGGGTGTCGTCACCCTCACGGGGAAAGTGAGCGACACGACCATGATCCCCATGGCCGTCCGGCTGGCGCGTGCCGTCGAGGGAGTGGTCGACGTGGACTGCCACCTCTCCGGAGCCGGGACGGGCTGACCACCGACCAGACCGCCCGCTTCAGCGGGCCGCGCGCGGCAACAGGCGCCCCCGCTTCAGCCGGTCCCTACCGCCACTGCGGCCCGACACACTCCCACTCCCGGGCCCATTCCTCCATGCGCTGCCGCTCCAGGCGCCCGCGCACCAGCCACCCGCAGGCCAGTACCCCGCCCGCGGCACCGCACCCGACGATCGTGCCGACGAGCGACGCCTGCAACCGTGTCTCGGCTCCGGTGGCCGGTTTGGACACCAGGTTCCCGGCGCCATCCGTCCACACGGTGACCGGGTCTCCCGCCTTCAGCCCGGGCTCGACCCTCGCCAGACCCGTGTGCGGGCCTCCGGGTGCGCTCCAGCGGACGTTCGCCCACACGCCGCCGTCGCCGTAGCCGTGCACGTCTTCCGTGGTTCTCGCCGCGTCCTGGGTCAGCACCGCCCGCACGGGGTGGGAGTGGGCGGCCCGCACGGCCAGACCGTGTTCCACGGCGCCCGCCCCCGCTCTCCCCGCGAGCACCCCGGCCAGCAGGACCAGCAACCAGGTGACGAGGACGATCCAGGCCTCGAAGCGGTCGCTGCGCCGCAGCAGCGGATTGCGCCGCCACCGCCACAGCCACACCCTGGTCCCCGCCGTACGACAGGTCGTCGCCATCGGTCGTCACCTTCTCGGGGCGCGTCATGTGACGCTGTCGGCTCTGCGGGGCCACCGCGACACCTCGTCCTGCGGGAAGTCGGCCTCGAGGTCCGGGACCCGGGGCGGCCCCATGAGCACGCAGTCCACGTCCACCACGCCCTCGACGCCCCGCACCAGCCGTGCGGTGACGGGCACGAGACCGGTGTCGCGGACCCGGCCGGTGAGCCGCACGACGCCGTCCCGCACCTCCACGCGGATCGGCTCCAACGGGGCGGGGAACAGACGGGCGACGATCTCGCGGCGGATCTCCTCGGCGATGTCCTCGTCGTCGCGCAGGTACACCTTGAGCAGGTCGGAGCGGCTGACGATGCCGAGCAGCGTGCCCCCGTCGTCGACCACCGGGAGACGTTTCACCCTGGCCTGGGCCATGGTCCGGGCGGCCTGGGCAAGGGTCGCCTCCACGTGGACCGTGACGGCGGGCGCGGTCATGAGCTCCTCGGCGGTCACCGCGCCGGCCTTCGCGAGGTCGGCCGCCCGCTCCAGCGACGCGTACCGGCCGGGTTCGCCGTCGCGGAACTCCTGCTTGCGCAGCAGGTCGGCCTCGGAGACGACGCCGACGACCCGGTCGCCCTCCCGCAGGACGGGCAGGGCGCTGACCTTCCACTGTCCCATGGCCTTGACGATGTCCTTGAACGTCGCCGCGTGGCCGACGGCGACGACCCTGCGGGTCATGACGTCGCCGACGAGGTGGGGGGTGCCGTGCATGGTGTCCTCCGATCGGTGCCACAGGCGTCCGGGTGAGGGCCGCCGGCCCGGTCACACGGTGATGCGCCGTCCGGTGATTCTGTGGGGATCGATACGGATCCACAGGTCACGTTGCCCGCCCGCCCACGGCGTGCTGTACGCCTGCTCCTCCAACCGCCGTACGGAGTCGGGGTCCGTGACGGTGCGGGCGTGTCCGCACACCAGCACACTCCAGCCCTGGCTGAACGATCCGTCGATGCGGTCGACCTCGAAGGCCACCTGGGAGTCGGCGGCCTGTGAGGGCACCGCCTCGGGGGCGGTCCTGAAGACGATCGAGCCGCCGACGACGCCGTAGTTGACGGGAACGATCACCGGCCCCGACTCCGTGGGCACCGCGAGCCGCCCCACGCCGTGCGTGCGCAGCAGGTCCCGGCACTCCCGGATGCTGAGTTCGGTGAAATTCGGGTGCCCTCCGGCCTGTCCGAGGCCGGGCGGAAGGTCGACGTCCCCGCCGGTGAGTTCGAGCACGGTGGTCTCCAGTGCGCCGGCCAGCCTCAGCAGGGTGCTGACGCCGGGCGCCGCGGTGGGCTGCTCCTCCAGGTACTGCAGATAGCTGGAGGCCATGCCGGCCCGGCACGCCGCCTCCTTGCGGGACAGTCC
The DNA here is from genome assembly GCF_025642135.1 of Streptomyces cynarae. Classification (NCBI taxonomy): domain Bacteria; kingdom Bacillati; phylum Actinomycetota; class Actinomycetes; order Kitasatosporales; family Streptomycetaceae; genus Streptomyces; species Streptomyces cynarae. The sequence continues at coordinate 1,002,247 of NZ_CP106793.1, forward strand.
GAGCTCCTCGCGCCGCAGGGCGATCCGGCGTCCGAGATTGCCGGGTGGGTGGTGACCCTGGTGACCCTCCACCGCGTCCGGCGATGCGTGTGTGGGCATGGCGCGTCACTTCCTTCGGTCAGGTCGCCCGGACGGCGACGACTTCGTGCTGCTCCCCGCCCAGTACGACCTTGAGCGCGCCGGTGTCGGCGCCCCGGCCGAAGACGTCGTACGCCTCCTCCATCCGGTCCAGCGGGAAGGTGTGCGTGACCAGCGACGAGGTGGGCAGCCGGCCGGCGGCCGCCATCCGCAGCAGTGTGGGCGTGGAGTAGGTGTCGACCAGACCGGTGGTGATGGTGACGTTCCTGCTCCACAGGTCCTCCAGGTGCAGGGTCACGGGCCGCCCGTGCACGCCGACGTTGGCGATGTGCCCGCCGGGCCGCACCACGCGTGTGCACAGCTCGAAGCTCTCCGGCACGCCGACCGCCTCGATGACCACGTCCGCGCCCAGTCCGTCGGTGAGGTCGGCGATCAGCTCCTGGGCGTCGACGGGGTCGGCCAGGGCGTCGGCGCCGAGCCCCTTGGCGGCGTCCAGCCGCATCGCGGCCGGGTCCACGGCGACGATCCGCTCGGGGGCGAACAGCCGGGCGGTGGCGATCGCCGCGAGCCCGATGGGGCCGGCTCCGACGACGACCACGCTGTCCCCGGGGCGGACGTGTCCGTTGAGCACGCCCACCTCGTAGGCGGTGGGGAAGATGTCCGCGAGCAGCACGGCGTCCTTGCCGTCGACCGTGCCGGGCATGGCGTGCACGGACAGGTCGGCGTGGGGCACCCGGACGTACTCGGCCTGCGTTCCGTCGATGACATGCCCGAGGGTCCAGCCGCCGCCTCCGCGGCACTGGCCGTACGTCCGCTCCCAGCAGTAGCCGCACCGGCCGCAGGCCGTGATGCAGGAGACCAGGACGCGCTCCCCCGGCTGCACGGCGTGCAGGTCCCGTCCGGCCTCCACGATCTCGCCGACCGCCTCGTGCCCCAGCACCGTGCCGGGGCGCACCTCGGGCACGTCGCCCTTGAGGATGTGCAGATCCGTCCCGCAGATGGTGGTGGTCTCGACGCGCACGATCGCGTCGGTGGATTCCTTGATGTCCGGGTCCGGGACCTCCTCCCAGGCGGACTTTCCCGGGCCGTGGAAGACGAAGCCCTTCATGACGATCCTTCCTTCCTCCCCCCGGGCGCCAGGGCCCGGGGACCGTCCGGAAGCCGGTACGGCGGTACATCCGGCGTCGAGCCGGACTTCCCCATCACATCCAGCTTGTCCCACCTTGCGGGGTTCTGCTTGGGCCGGTCGGCCCCCGATCACCGGCCGGCCCTGGCGGACCGCACGAACTGGATGCGAACGGGCCTTTCGAGTACCCCTCTGCGCGCCCCTGCCGCTCCGGAGGTCACGCCTGCTGCTCCGGAGGCCACGTCCGCCGCTCCGGAGGCCGCTCCTGCCCCCAGGAGGTCCCCGGTCCCGGACGGGTGGGGTCAGGACGCCCAGGTCCAGTCCGCGACCTCCGGCATGTCCGTACCGTGATCGCGGATCCACGCCTCGTGGCGGGTGCGGGCGTCGGCCATCTGCTGGCGCACGGCGGCGGCACGCACCGCGAGGCCGGGGACGCGGTCGATGACGTCCATGACCAGGCGGTAGCGGTCGAGGTCGTTGCGGACCACCATGTCGAACGGCGTGGTCGTGGTCCCGGCCTCCTTGTAGCCGCGCACGTGCAGGTTCCGGTGGCCGGTGCGGCGGTAGGCCAGGCGGTGGATCAGCCACGGGTAGCCGTGGTAGGCGAAGATCACGGGCTTGTCGGCGGTGAACAGACCGTCGTACTCGAAGTCCGACATGCCGTGCGGATGTTCCTCGCGCGGCATCAGCCGGGCCATGTCGACCACGTTGACCACTCGGACCGCGAGCTCGGGCAGGTGCCTGCGCAGTAGTTGCGCGGCGGCCAGCACCTCCTGCGTCGGCACGTCTCCGGCGCAGGCGAGGACCACGTCGGGCTCTGCGCCGTTCTCGGTGCCCGCCCACTCCCAGATCCCGGCGCCGCGCGCACAGTGGGCGCGGGCCTGGTCCAGGGACAGCCAGTCGAAGCACGGCTGCTTGCCCGCCACGATCACGTTGACGTAGTCGCGGCTGCGCAGGGCGTGGTCCGCGACGGACAGCAGTGTGTTGGCGTCCGGCGGCAGATAGACCCGGACCACCTCCGGGCTCTTGTTGAGCACGTGGTCGACGAAGCCGGGGTCCTGGTGGGAGAAGCCGTTGTGGTCCTGGCGCCACACGTGCGAGGTCAGCAGGTAGTTGAGGGAGGCGATGGGGGCGCGCCAGGGCAGCCGCCGGGAGGTCTTCAGCCACTTGATGTGCTGGTTGACCATCGAGTCGACGATGTGCACGAACGCCTCGTAGCAGGAGAACAGCCCGTGGCGGCCGGTGAGGAGGTATCCCTCCAGCCAGCCCTGGCAGAGGTGTTCGGACAGGACCTCCATCACACGGCCGTGCCGGTCGAGGTGTTCGTCGACCTGGAGCACCTGGGCCTGCCAGGCCTTGCCGCTGGCGTCGAGGACGGCCTGCAGCCGGTTGGAGGCGGTCTCGTCCGGGCCGACCAGGCGGAAGTCCCGCCGCGTCGCGGTGTCCTTCATGATCTGTCGCAGCAGGGCGCCGAGGACGCGGGTGGGTTCGTGCAGGGCCGAGCCCGGCTTCTCGACGGGTACCGCGAAGTCGTCAAGGGACGGGATGGGCAGACCCCGCACGAGCAGCCCGCCGTTGGCGTGCGGGGTGGCGCCGAGCCTGCGGGCACCGGAGGGCACGCAGGCGAGCACGTCGGCACGCGGGCGGCCGTCGGCGCCGAAGAGTTCCTCGGGCCGGTACGACTTCAGCCAGGCCTCCAGCTGGCGCAGATGCTCGGGGTTCTCCCGGACACCCGCCAGCGGCACCTGGTGCGAGCGCCAGGTCCCGGCGACCGGTTCGCCGTCCACCTCGGCGGGCCCGGTCCAGCCCTTGGGGGTGCGCAGCACGATCACCGGCCAGTGCGGCCGCTCGGCCCCCTCGTCCTCGCGTGCCGTGCGCTGCAGTTCGGCGATGCGGTCCAGGGCGGCGTCGAAGGCCTCCGCCATGGCGCGGTGCACCTGGAGGGGGTCGTCGCTGGTGACGTGGATCGGCTCGTGGCCGTACCCCCGCAGAAGTTCGTCGAGTTCGGGTTCCGGGAGCCGGGCCAGGACGGTGGGGTTGGCGATCTTGTAGCCGTTGAGGTGGAGGATCGGCAGGACGGCGCCGTCGTGGACGGGGTCGAGGAACTTGTTGGAGTGCCAGGAGGCGGCAAGCGGACCGGTCTCCGCCTCGCCGTCACCGATCACGCAGGCGACCACCAGGTCCGGGTTGTCGAAGGCGGCTCCGTAGGCGTGGGCGAGCGAGTAGCCGAGTTCGCCGCCCTCGTGGATGGAGCCCGGCACGTCCGGTGCGACATGGCTGGGTACGCCGCCCGGGAAGGAGAACTGTTTGAACAGCTTCGCCATCCCCTCCGCGTCCCGTGTCACGTCCGGGTAGGTCTCGCTGTAGCTGCCCTCCAGCCAGGAGCCCGCGAACACGGACGGCCCTCCGTGCCCGGGCCCCCAGATGCACAGGGCGTTCAGGTCGCGCGCCTTGATGACCCGGTTGAGGTGGGTGTACACGAGGTTGAGCCCGGGCGAGGTGCCCCAGTGGCCGAGGAGGCGGGGTTTGATGTGCTCGGGCCTGAGGGGCTCGGTCAGCAGCGGGTTGGACATCAGGTAGATCTGACCGGCGGCCAGGTAGTTGGCGGCCCGCCAGTGGGCGTCAAGGGTGCGCAGTTCCTCGTCGGTCAGTACGGTGCCGGGGTGCTCGGCGTCGGGCATCGGTGACTCCACACGTCGTCGGGGTGTTCATCGGGCGCGGCGGGCTGGGGTACCCGTTGCGCGGGGATACGAACGCCGCCGGTCCCGTCCGCCGGGGGGCGACGGCGACCGGGCAGACGGCACGGTGCAGCGGGGTGGACCGCCGTCCCGAGGCCGGTGTCAGGCATGCGGGACGACGGCGACCGGACAGGCCACATGGTGGAGCACGGCGTGCGCGACGGAGCCGATGTGCGGGCCGAACACGCCGTCCCGCGTCCGGCGCCCCACGACGACGAGACAGGCGCGGGTGGAGGCACGCACCAGCTGCGGGGCGGGGCGGCCCGTGGAGACGGTCTCGGACACCGGGACCCCGGGGAACTTCTCGCGCCAGGGCCGCAGCGCTGCGTTCACGAGGTGTTCCTGTTCGGCCAGCACCTCCGGCCCCCCGGCCGCGTGCGCATGGACGTCGCCGACGGCGTGCACCACGTGCAGCGCGGTGCCGCGGCGGCGGGCCGAGTCGAAGGCGAACTCGATCGGCTCGTCGAGCCGGTGCCGCGGGTCCAGCCCGAGCACGACGTCGCGGTAGGGGATCTCGGGGATCTCCTCGGGCGAGACGCCGTCCAGGGCCGGAAGGTGCTCATCGGCGGAGGCCTCACCGGCGCGTACGAGCACCACGGGGCGCGCTGCCCTGGCGACGACACGCTGGGACACCCAGCCGACCACGAACCCGGCGACGCGGCCCAGACCACGGGATCCGAGCACCAGCATCTCCGCATCCCCGGCCGCGGCGAGCAACGCGGTCACCGGGGACTCGGCCGGCAGAAGTGCCTCCACCTCCAGCCCCGGATGCGCGGCGCGCACGCTGCGCACGGCCCGCTCCAGGATCTGCTCCCCCAGCTCGCGCCGGTCGTCCCCGTACCCGCCGGACGGCGCCGGGAGCGGCTGCCGCCTCCAGGCGTGGACGACGTGGAGCGGCGCTCCCCGGCGCAGTGCCTCCCGGGCGGCCCAGTGGGCGGCCGCGAGGCTCTCGCCGGACGCGTCGACTCCCGCGGTGACCGGCCGGACCATGGCGCGCACCTCCTGTCCGGGCTCTGCTGTTCCTGCGTCGAGCCTGGCGCGGGAACGGCGCCGCGCGCAGGGGCCGCAGGGACCCATCAGGGGGCCCAACGGCCCAACGCCCCCACGCCCGGCCCGTCACCTCCCGGTGCCCCGGCCGGGCCCATGACCCCAGGTGGCCGGGGTCGCCGACGCGGTGCCGGACGTCCCGGCCCGGGGGCCGTGTGGCCCATGGCCCGGAAACGGGAGGCGGGGTCACGCTGGGAGCGTCGGGTCCCCACGCCGCCCCCTGGAGGCCGTGATGAACGCTCCCCCCGCGACCAGCATGCTGCGCGCGCTGCCCTTCGCGCACCGCGAGCGGCTGATGCGCAGCGCCCGTGAGGTGTCCTTCCCACAGGGAACCCGCCTGTGCGTGGAGGGCGGACGCGCCGACCGTTTCTGGATCATCCGCTCCGGCACCGTGGACCTCGATCTGCACGTGCCCGGCCGCCGCGCCGCGGTCATCGAGACCCTGGGACACGACGAACTCCTCGGATGGTCCTGGTTGTTCGGGCCGCACGCCTGGCACCTGGGCGCCGAGACGACGACACCGGTGCGGGCGTACGAGTTCGACGCCGCAGCGGTCCGCTCGATGTGCCAGGACGACCCGGTGCTCGGCTTCGCGGTCGCCCAGTGGATGGGGGGCATCCTGTCCCACCGCCTCGGCTCGGAACGCACCCGGCTGCTGGACCTGTACGCCCCCTACGGCAGCGGCAGCTTCGGGTGACGAGGACCCGGCAAGGGCGTGGTGACGGGGACGGTCCCTCCGAGGGACGGCGGTCCCTCCGGGGACGGCTCGCCGCTGGGCTGCCGGTCCGCGGCGTGTGGGCCGAGAAGGGCGCACGGCGGCGACTTGGGCCGGTCGGCCCTAGTGCGTGCGGGCGAGGCGCGTGATGATCGTCGACAGTGGGCGGCCGGCGGTCCGTCCTTCGGCAGAGGTTCGACAGGGGAACGAGGAGTCGTCATGGCCGAGGCGCGCACCTTCAGCGAGCAGGACCCGATCCGGGTGTTCCTGCTGGACGACCACGAGGTCGTGCGGCGTGGCCTGGCCGACCTGCTGGACGCCGAACCCGACATCTCGGTGGTCGGGGACGCCGACACCGTCGAACACGCGCTCGCCCGTGGCCCGGCGGTGCGGCCGGATGTGGCCGTCCTCGACGTGCGCCTGCCGGACGGCGACGGCATCACCGTCTGCCGTGAGCTGCGCAGCCACATGCCGGAGCTGGCCTGTCTGATGCTGACCTCGTTCGACGACGAGGACGCGCTGCTCGACGCGATCATGGCGGGCGCCTCAGGGTACGTCCTGAAGCAGATCAGGGGCTCCGACCTGGTGTCCGCGGTCCGCACCGTCGCCTCCGGCCAGTCGATGCTCGACCCGGCGACGACCGCGCGGCTGATGCACTCGCTGCGCGCCGACCCCGCCGAGCAGCCGGCCCTGTCACCCGAACTGGCGAGCCTGTCCCCGCGCGAGCGTGACATCCTCGCGCTGATCGGGGACGGGCTGACCAACCGGGAGATCGGCAAGAGGCTCTATCTGTCGGAGAAGACGGTCAAGAACCACATCTCGAGGCTGCTGGCCAAGCTGGGCGTGCAGCGCCGCGTCCAGGCGGCAGTCCTCGCCACCCATCTGGAACCGTCCGAATCGGCGGAACGCACCGCCCGCTGAGCCGTACCGTAGGCGCTTCGGGACGCCGCACCGCCAGTCACCCGCTGACCGCCCCGTCACCCGCCCGCACCGGAACACACCACACCAGCCGTGTCCCGCCGCCCTGCGGGCGTTCCCCCACGCCGAGCGTGCCGCCGAGGGCGACGGCCCGTTCCTCCAGGTTCCGCAGGCCGCTGCGGACGGCACCGGCGGGCACGCCACAGCCGTCGTCGGCAACCGTGAGGGTCAGCTCGCCCCCGCCGAGCCGCAGATGGACGTCCACGGCCCGTGCCCCGGAGTGCCGGGCCACGTTGCTCAGGGCCTCCCCGAGCACGGCGGTCACATCGTCGGCGACGTCGCCCGGGACGTCGGTGTCCACCAGGCCCTCGATGCGCAGCGCGGGCGTGAAGCCCAGCGAGTCGGCCGACGCCGTCACCGCCTCCGACACCCGTCTGCGCAGCCCGGACTCCTCCTGCCTCCGGTCGCCGTGTGCGCGCAGCCCGAAGATGGTGGAACGGATGATCTTGATGGTCTCGTCGAGGTCGTCGACGGTCCGCGAGAGCCGTTCGGCGGCCTCGGGGTGGTCGACGAAGCGCTGGGTGCTCTGGAGGGTCATGCCGGCCGCGAACAGCCGCTGGATCGCGAGGTCGTGCAGATCGCGGGCGATACGGTCGTGGTCCTTGAGCAGGGTGATCTGCTCGGCGTCCCGGCGCCGCTCGGCCAGCTCCAGCGCCAGCGCCGCCTGCCCCGCGAAGCCGAGCAGGGGGCCGGCATCGGTGTCCGTGAACGGGGTGCGCCCCGCGATGCGCCCGAGCACCAGGACGCCGATGGACTTGCCGCTCGCCACCAGCGGTACACCGACCACGGGGCCGAGCCCGGCCCACAGCGCCGATTCCGGGTCGATCCGGGGATCGCGCCGGATGTCGGGGCTGACCACCGGTTCGGCGGTGCTCAGCGCGGCCTCCACGAAACCGTCCTGCCGGGACATCACGAGGCCGCGGCGTCTGTCGGCCTCGAAACCGACCGCGAGCAGCGGGCGCAGCACGTCCTCCCCGGGGACCCGTTCGGCGATCATGCCGACCTCTGCGGAGGCGATCCGGCGCGCCTGCTCGACGATCAGCTCCAGCACGTCCGCACTCGGGGCACCCGACAACAGGGCGCTCGTGACCTGGGAGCTGGCCCTCACCCAGCGCTCACGCAGTCGTGTCTCCTCGTAGAGCCGGGCGTTCTCGATGGCGACGCCGGCCGCCACCGCCAGTGCGGAGAGCACGGCCTCGTCCTCGGCGTCGAACTCCTCGGCGCCGCGCTTCTCGGTGAGGTAGAGGTTGCCGAACACCTGGTCGCGGACCCTTATCGGCACGCCGAGGAACGAGTGCATCGGCGGGTGATGGGCCGGGAAGCCGTAGGAGGCCGGGTGGTCGGAGATCTCGGACAGGCGCAGCGGCTCCGGATGGCGGATCAGCTCGCCGAGGATGCCGTGCCCACTGGGCAGCGCTCCGATCCTGGTCCGCGCGTCCTCGCTGACCCCCACGGTGAGGAACTGGGAGAGCGTGAGGTCGTCGCCGATGACGCCCAGCGCGCCGTACTCGGCGTCCACGAGCACCACGGCCGCCTCGACGATGCTGCGCAGCACCTGCGCCAGATCGAGTTCGCGTCCGACCGACAGGACGGCCTGAAGGAGGCGGTGCACCCGGTCCTGGGTGCCGCGTGCCGCGTCGATGCGGGCCTGCAGTTCGTCCAGCAGCTCGTCGAGCCGGAGCTGGGGCAGGTGCTGCTCGGACCGCCCGCGCGCTTCCCCGCTCATCGATTCCTCCGACCGGATCACGCAGACAGGGTGCGGGTCAACGGCGACTCTCCCGCCCTCACGATACTGACTTTCCGCCCGGACGGCGGCTCTTGCGCTCACTCGGAGTGACTCGTCGGCGGTGTGCGCGGGGCGCGGCCGTCGCGTCGGCCGTAGGGGCGCGTGGTGTGGCGGCCCGTGTGCGGTTGGTGCCTACTGACTTCAGCAGGTGACCGGCAGTCGGCGCGCGGGAGGTGTGGTGGCGGACGCGGGCGGGACGGGGCCGGGGCGGCGCGGGGTGAGTGGGGTGCGGGGCAGCCGGCCGTCCCCGTCCGTACGCCTCCCTCCGCGCGCCCGGGCCGCCGAACGGGTGCCCGCGGCCGAGCGTGTCGTCCCCTGGTTGCGCGTCGCCGCCGCCTACGCCTGGCGCCTGGTCCTCGTCGGGCTCGTCGTCTACGGCATCTTCACCATTCTGGGCCGCTTCCAGCTCATCGCCGTCTCGTGGTTCCTCGCACTGGTGATCACCTCGGTGCTGCGCCCCCTGGCCGACCTGCTCGGCCGCTGGTTGCCTCGGCCCCTGACCGTCGCGGTCTCCCTCGTCGGGAGCCTGCTGCTCCTGCTCGCCCTGTTCGCCCTCGTGGGTGAGGCGGTGGCGGGCGAGTGGGGAAGACTGACCGGGGAGTTCCGCGGAGGGATCAACAGGATCGAACGATGGCTCGAGGGCCCGCCGTTCCGGCTCAGTCACAAGAGTCTCTCGCATCTCCAGGACCAGATCGGCTCGTATCTCTCGTCCCACCGGGCGGCCGTGTTCAGCAGCGCACTCAGCGGCCTGAGCCGGGTCGTCGAGCTGGTCACCGGGCTCGCCCTCGCGCTGTTCTTCGCCGTCTTCTTCATCCACTCGGGCGAACGCCTGTGGTCCTGGATACGCGACCAGCTCCTCCCCCGGGGTGCCCGACCGGCGTGGGACCGGGCGGGGCACGCGGCCTGGCGGACCTTCGCCGGGTACACGCGGGGCATCATCATCGTGGCCGGCACCAACGCCATCCTCGTCGGCATCGTCCTGCTGTTGCTTCGGGTGCCGCTCGCGCTGCCGCTCACCCTGCTGGAGTTCTTCGCCACGTTCGTGCCGCTGGTCGGCTCGCCTGTCGCGCTCGCTGTGGCCACCGTGGTCGCCCTGGCCGGGCGCGGCCCGATCACGGCGGCGGCCGTGGTGCTGCTCATCGTCGTCATCGGAGAGATCGAGGGGCACGTCCTGCATCCCCTCGTGATGAGCTGGGCCGTCCGCCTGCACCCTCTGGTCGTCGCCGTCTCCGTCCTCGCGGGCTCCATCGTCGCGGGCGTGGTCGGCGCCGTGGTGGCCGTGCCGTTCGTGTCCGTCGCCTGGGCGGTGCTGCAGGCGCTGCGCCCGGCGCCTCCTTGAGGCGCGCGCCCCCGCGTGCTGTGCCACGCTGACTCGCGGAGGCAGCGGTGGGCACCCGAGCCGGACGCAGGGGAGGCGATGTGGGCTCTGACCGGCGAGACATCCCGCGGCACGGGACGGAGCACACACCGTGGCTGCGGCGCAGGACCTTCCTTCAAGCGTGCACGGGCGCCGGGCTCGCCGCGTCGGCCGCCGCCTGCGACCCGGCCCCTTCCGCACACGACCATCCGCCGGCGGCCGCTTCGTACCGCCCCGAGGCGGAGCGGGACCGCGCCGGGACACGCGATTGGCGTATCCGCTCCCAAGGTCCCGCGACGGCCGTCGTCGGGTATGCGGACCGGGTGAGCGTGACCCCGGGCGAGGAGTGCGGCCTGTATGTGTCGACGACCGCGTCCTCCTTCCGTGTCTCGGCCTTCCGCGTGGGCTGGTACGGCGGGGCCGAGGCCCGGCTGGTCTGGTCCTCCGGGCGCATACCGGGCCGCGTCCAGGCGGAGCCGCACCTGACGTCCGGCACCCGCACCGTCCGCACCGACTGGAAGCGCACGCTCGCCTTCAGCACGGCGGGCTGGCCGGAGGGCGCGTATCTGCTGCGACTGGACGCGGAGGGCGGCCACCAGCGGTACGTCCCGCTGATCGTGCGCTCCACGCTGGGCGCGGGCCGGACGGTGCTGATGCACGCCCCGGCGACCTGGCAGGCGTACAACCGGTGGGGCGGTTACAGCCTCTACGAGGGTCCCTCCGGTGCGTATGCCGCCCGGTCCCTAGCCGTCAGCTTCGACCGGCCCTACGACTCCAGTGGCGCGGAGAAGTTCCTGGTGTACGAGCGGGCGGCGGTGGTGCTGGCCGAACGGCTCGGGATTCCCCTCGCCTACACCACCGGGACGGACGTGCACCGCGACCCGGCGGTGCTGCGGGGCGCGAGGGCCGTCATCTGCCTCGGTCACGACGAGTACTGGACCCCGGAGCAGCGCCGGCACGTCACCCAGGCCCGCGACGCGGGCACCAACGTGGCCTTCCTCGGTGCCAACACCTGCTTCCGCCGGGTCCGGCTGGAGCAGGGCGAGGCGCGCCCCGACCGTACGGTGGTCTGCTACAAGTCCTCCTTCCGCGCCGACCCCTGCTACAGCACCCACCCCACGCTGGTGACGACGGACTTCCGTCAGGCCCCGGGGGCCGACCCGGAGTCGTCGATGACGGGCGTGCTGTACGAGGGGTATCCGACGGACGCGCCGTACGTCGTGCACGCGGCTGACCACTGGCTGCACGAGGGGACGGGTGTACGCCCCGGGGACGGCTTCGGCCATCTGGTCGGTGTGGAGTACGACCGGGTCACCCCGGGCGCCCCCGTCCCGGAGCCCTTGGAGATCACGGCTCATTCGTCGCTGGTGTGCAACGGCCGGCGCAGCACCAGCGACTCGGCGTACTACACGGTGCCGAGCGGGGCGGGGGTCTTCGCCACCGGCACCATGCGCTGGGTGGAGGCCCTGATGGCAGGCACCCCGGACGGGGGCCACGACCACGGCATGGACGCCCGCACCCGCGCCTTCGTCACCCGGACGACGGAGAACCTGCTGCACGCCTTCGCGCTGGGCCCGGCCGCCCGCCATCGGCCCGCGCCGCGCCCGAACGTGAAGCAGGTGTACAAGGGATCGACGTGAAAGGAATTCCGGGTTTCCCGCCGGCCGGTCCTCATTTCAAGGATAGAGTCGCCCCATGGTCAAAAGCGAATCTCCTTCCCGCGTCTCCCTCAAGCGCGTTACTCCCGAGGTGTCGGGTGCCATGGGCGCGCTGCACCAGGCCGCAGTTTCCGCGGCGCTCGACGCCAAGGTTGACCGGAGATCCTGGAACTGATCCGCATTCGGGCCTCGCAGATCAACGGCTGTGCGTTCTGCCTCGACATGCACACCAAGGACGCCCGCGCCCAGGGTGAGAGCGAGCAGCGGATCTACGCGCTGAACGCCTGGCGGGAGACGCCGTTCTTCACCGAACGGGAGCGTGCCGCACTGGCGTTGACCGAGGCGGTGACCCTGGTGCACGACGGGCACGTCCCGGACGGGGTCCATGCCGAGGCGGCGGATGTCTTCGACGAGGCGCAGACCGCGGCGCTGATCTGGGCGGCCACCGTCATCAATGCGTACAACCGGATCGCGATTTCGACCCGCATGGCCCCGGGGGCCTATCAGCCCACCCGGAAGTGAATTCCTCCGAAAACGACTTGTGCGGCGCCGGGGCCCGAAATCGGGTCCCGGTGCCTCTTGATGGAATTCAGTGGCTTTCCGGCAACGGCTCCATGACGTCGTCGAGCCAGCCCCGCCATTCCGGCGCGCGTGCGGCGGCCCCCGCCGTCATGGACCGTTCCGTCCACTCCGTCACGGGCCGGATGCCGTGCAGGGCGTTCACCAGCCACACCTCGCGGCCGTCGAGTTCCTCGACGGCGCGCTCGCGGTGAGCCACGCGGACGCCGGTCCGGGCGGCGCGTTCCTGGACGAGGGCGGCGGTCACCCCGGCAAGGACGGGCAGGTGCGGTGAGGGCAGGCACAAGGTGTCCTCCTCCCACCACACCACGCTGGAGTGGGCGGCCTCCAGCACCACCCCGGACGGGGTGATCAGCACGGCCTCCTCGGCGCCGTGCAGCGAGGCCCGGTTGCGGATCCTGGCCAGCCGGTCCAGGTCCGGGCCCTTGCGGCGAGGCACGGTCCGCGGGTCGGGCTGACCCACCGCCCACACCCGCACATCCGGCGCGAGCGGCGGGGCCTGACGCAACCGCAGCCTCAACCGAGGCGGCTGAGCGGCGAGTTCCACCCGCGGGAACCACTCCCCCGTGCGCGGCAGCGCGGCGGTCATGTCCTGCCAGAACTCCACGAGCCGGCGCAGCGGCGGCCCGTCGCAGCCGGCGCAGGCGCGCAGGAAACGCTCGCGGTGGCGCTCGAAGCCCCGGACACGTCCGTCGCGCAGCAGCCAGGAGTCGGCGACGAGCAGCCGCTCGCCCGTGTCGGGTCCGGCGGACAGCCCGTCGGCGGGTGTCCACGTGAGCAGGCCCTCGGCGATGGCCGGTCGGATCATGGAGGTTCCTTTCTCAGTACCTGCGGCCGGCGCTCGCCGGCGAGCCGTTGCGGGGCCCGTACGGGGCGTGCTCCAGCCAGGCGCCGCACCACGGCAGGACGGGGGCGAGCGCGGCGGCGGCACGCTGTCCGACCCGGACGATCCGGCGCCCGGGCCGCAGACGGGCCAGAGCCGTGCCCGCGGCGGCGCTGTGGAACAGGGCCGCCGTCCGCCGCGCGGCGGCGTACTCCGCGACCGCCGCCACAGTTCCGGCGGCGACGGCCTCGGCGGCCGCCGCCGCGTCCGCGATGCCGCTGTTCATGCCGCGGGCGCCGAACGGCGGGAAGAGGTGCGCCGCCTCACCGGCGAGCAGCACCCGGTACTGCGAGTCGGTGAAGTCCGCCGCGACCTTGCGCAGGAAGCGGTACGTCGACACCCACAGGACGCGGTCCTCGTACGGCCGGTCCAGGGTGACGAAGACCGCTCCATGGCGGTTCGCCGCCCGCCGGAACACCGGGCCCAGGTGAAAGGCGCGTGCGTCTGCCATGGTCACCACGCTCCCCGGCGGACCTGGTGACGGCGGAGCTTGCCGGTGGGGGTGCGGGGCAGCGACGGTACGAAGCTGACGCCGCGGGGCACCTTGAAGGCGGCGAGGTTCTCGCGGGCCAGGCAGATGAGGTCGGCCTCCAGGCCGACGGGTATCGGGGTGACGGGGACGACGAAGGCGCGCAGCCGGCCCGCGCCCCGGTGGTCGGTGACGGCGGCGACCGCGACCTCCTTCACCGCCGGGTGCGTGCGCAGCAGTGCCTCCACCTCCAAGGGGGAGACGGTGATGCCGCCGACCATCTCCATGTCGTCCGCGCGGCCGAGATGCGTGAAGGTGCCGTCGGGGTTGCGGCGCGCCCGGTCCCTGGTGGCCAGCCAGCCGCCGACGAGGGTGCGGGCGGTCTCCTCGGGCCGGCCCAGGTAGCCGGGCGTGACCGTCGGCCCGCGCACCCACAGTTCACCCTCCTCGCCGTCGGGCAGTGGGCGTCCGGCGTGGTCGCGCACCTCCACCTCGAAGCCCGGCACGGGCCGGCCGACGGTGCGGGGGTGGTCGTGGTCGAAGCTGTTGGCGCAGAAGGCGTGTCCGGCCTCGGTGGACGCGATCTGCTCCAGGACGGGGGCGCCGAGCAGATCGGTGATGCGCCGGCCGAGACCGGCGGGCAGGCCCTCCCCGGCCGACACTGCGGCCCGGACGGAGGCGAAGCACGCCTCGTGCCCGTCCGCCCGCTCCGCGACCAGAGCCGCGTACTGGGAGGGCACCGAGTAGAGCAGGGTCACCCGGTGGCGTACGACGAGCTCGTCCACGACGGCGGGGTTCGGATGGCGGTCCACCAGGACCGCCGAGGAGCCGGAGAACAGCGGGAAGACGAAGGCGTTGCCGAAGCCGTAGGCGAAGAACAGCTTCGACACCGAGAGGGTGACGTCGTCGGGGGTGATCCGCAGCAGCCGGCGGCCGATGAGGTCGTGGTACGCCTTGGGGTCGCCGTGGCCGTGGACAACTCCCTTGGGGCGGCCGGTGGTTCCGGAGGTGTACTGGATGTAGAGCGGGGTGTGCCGGTCGGCCTGGTGGGCGGCGGTCGTGGGCGGTGCGGTCCGGGTGAGCGCGACGAGTTGGTCGGCGCCGAGCCGGACGCGGCGCGGGAACCGGTCGTCGAGGCCCGGCCCGGTCACGCACAGCACGGCATCGGTGTCCTCCGCCATGAACTTCAGTTCGGGCGGGGTGAGTTCCGGGTTGACCAGGACCGCGACGGCACCGAGTCGCGCGGTGCCGAGGAACGCCGTCACCCAGGCGACGGAGTCGGGCAGCGCGAGCAGCACCCGGTCGCCGGGGCCGACCCCGCGGTCCGCGAGAACGGTGGCCGCGCGGGCCGCGAGGTCGTGCACCTGGCCGTGGGTCCAGGTGCGGTGACCCTGGTGGAAGGCGGGCCGGTCGGTCCACGCGCGCCGCTCGGCGAGCGCGGCGAGCTGGGCCGCGAGGTTGCCGGGCGCCTCGGCGTCGGCGGGAATCAGCGTGGCCTGGGGTGTCGTCATCGGGCCGGCTCCTCCTCGGTGGCCGGGGCGGCGGTGTGCTCCCGGTAGGCGCGCATCGGGGCGGCGGTCTTCAGCAGCATCTCGTCGTACTCGGCGGCCGGGTCGGAGCCGAGGACGATCGCACCGCCGGCGCCGAGGTGCAGCTCGTCGCCGGCGATGACGGCGGTGCGGATGACGATGCTCAGGTCGGCGCCACCGCCGCAGCCGAAGTAGCCGAGGGCGCCGGAGTACACGCCGCGGGCCTCGGTCTCCAGGCCGTCGATGATCTCCATGGTGCGCAGCTTGGGCGCGCCGGTCATGGAGCCGCCCGGGAAGCAGGCGCGGACGCAGTCCACGGCGTCCGTGCCCTCGCTCAGCCGCCCCTCGACGGTCGAGACCAGCTGGTGCACGGTGGCGTACGTCTCGGTGGCCATGAGCCGGGTGACCCGTATGGATCCGGTCTCGCACACCCGGCCGAGGTCGTTGCGGAGCAGGTCGACGATCATGAGGTTCTCGGCGCGGGTCTTGTCGTCCACGGCCAGCGAGTGCCGCAGCCGTGCGTCCTGCGCCGGGTTCTCCCCGCGGGGGGCGGTGCCCTTGATGGGCCTGCCCTCCGCGACGCCGTCCGGGGTGATCCGCAGGAACCGCTCGGGCGAGGAGCCGGCCACCTCCAGGTCGCCGAACCTCAGGAACGCCGCGTAGGGGGCGGGGTTGACCCGGCGCAGTTCCCGGTAGAAGGCGTACGGGTCGCGCGGTGCCGGTAACCGGACGGCGTCGGTCAGGCAGACCTCGTAGCTGGTGCCCGCCCGGAGCGCGTCCTTGCAGGCCTCGATGTCCGCGAGGTAGGTGGCGCGGTCCCGGACGAGCCACGGCTCGGCGGCGGTGGGGTCGGCGCCGGGCTCGTCGCCCGGCGGTCCGGTCGCCGTGTCCTGGCCCGAGGGTCCGGAGACGAAGGTGAGCTGGGCCGTCGCGGCGTCCAGCCAGTCGGTCGCCTCCCGCGTGGCCTGCGGGGTGTCC
Source organism: Streptomyces cynarae (assembly GCF_025642135.1). NCBI lineage: Bacteria > Bacillati > Actinomycetota > Actinomycetes > Kitasatosporales > Streptomycetaceae > Streptomyces > Streptomyces cynarae. The sequence goes on from NZ_CP106793.1 coordinate 1,018,168, forward strand.
TCGGCGAGGCAGACCGCGTAGGTGGCGCCCTCCTCGTGGTCCACCGCGATGATGCGGTCGGCGAACAGCCAGCAGGCGTCGGGGGTCCGGGCCCGGTGGCGGTTCACGGAGCCGCAGTCGGCCTTCGTCTCGTAGCCGAGGTAGCCGACATAGCCGCCGGTGAAGTCGAAGGGCAGTCCGGTGGCGTCGACGCGGCGGGTCGCGAGCTGCCGCTTGAGGTAGTCGAAGACGCTCGCGCGCACCTTGCGCGGGGGCCGCCCGGGCCGTTCGACCTCGCACACGCCGGCGTCGACGTCGTAGCGCACGAATTCCGCGAGCGGGCCGGTGCCGTCACCGAGGAACGAGAAGCGGGCGAGGCCCGGTTCGACGCGCGAGCTGTCGAGCCAGAACGCGCGCTGGGCGTCCGCGTACATCCGAGTGAACGCGGCCTCGGTGTCGACGGCGCCGGGCAGGCGGCGGTAGTGCAGGCGGTGGGCGGGTGACATGGCGCGGCGGGGTCGGGGGACGGCCGCGGAACGGGGAATGGTGGTGTTCTTCGTACGGGGTCTGCGGGCGCGCTCGGCGGTGAGGTTGCGGAAGTTCACGAGCATGCGGTGGCCGTAGTCGGTGAGCACGGACTCCGGGTGGAACTGCACGCCCCACAGCGGCCTGGTGCGGTGCCTCAGACCCATGACCACGCCGTCCTCGGCCCAGGCGGTGGCCTCCAGGGTGTCAGGCAGCGGCTCGGTGACGGCCAGCGAGTGGTAGCGCACGGCGGTGAAGTTCTGCGGCAGTCCGTGGAACAGGTCCCGACCGTCGTGCCGGACGGTCGACAGGTGCCCGTGCCGGGGCTGCGGTGCGGGCGCGATGCGGCCCCGCTCCCCCGCGGCGATGCCCTGGTGGCCGAGGCAGACCCCGAGCACGGGGACGCGGGAGTCGACGACGATCCGGGCGGCGATGCCGAAGTCCCTGGGTTCGGCGGGGTGTCCGGGTCCCGGCGAGATCACCACGTTGTCGAACTCCCCCAGGTCCGGCACGGCCTCGGCAGGGGTGTCGTTGAGGATCACCACCGGCTGCTCGCCGTTGACCTCGGCGAGCAGCTGGAACAGGTTGTACGTGTACGAGTCGTGATTGTCGATGAGCAGGGTCTTCACCCGCCCACCTCCCTTGCGTCGTTCTCGGACCTCAAGCGGTCTGCCGCTTGTGCCGTCCACGGAGCGCCTGGAGCGGCGGATACAGCCATTTCTTGAAGAAACGCTGGAGCCGTGGCATCAGAATCCATGTGACGAGGGCCGTCACACACAGGCACAGCAGCAGAGTGCGGATGAGAGGGTTGAGGCTGCCGAGATAGGGGAGCACTGTCAGATTGAACAGGAGCACGGGCGGGAAAACCGCGCTCATATTCACGAACCACAACTTCCATTTCGCCGGCGGGCCCGGCGCGGGTGGGGTCGGCTTCCGCGGTTCCTGGGAGTCGAACCAGACCCTGGAACCATGGACACTCCGTCGTCCCGTCTCCCGGGCGAGTCCTTCGACCCGGGCCGCCCACTGTGCCCGGACGAGGGAATTCCCCCAGGCGCGGACGGAGTCCTCGCTCCCGAAGCGCTAGATCACATGCCAGTCCGCCTCTCCGTCGACGAGCACCCCACCACCGAGAAAACCAGGCTGCTGCGCGGTCGCACGCAGCAGGGCCCATCCCCACGAGTGGAAATCGGCCTCGCGACCCGGCACCACCTCATATGCGAGGGTGACGGTAACGGGATTCCTGGTCACACCATCGAGTACGGAAGGATCTCGAGTCACGTTCAAACCTTCAACCAAGGTCATTTTGAGTGTCCGGAACGTGACTCTTGCTGTCGTTTGCTCCCCCTTGCCGCCTTCTGCCACCCCATACCGCGAGTAACTTCCGCCGAATTACTGAAACCGCTTGCCGTGCCTGCGGAAATGACTTATCGATCGCCGTCCGGCGCGGAAAAGGAATCAGGGCCGGCGCACGAGGACGCCGCCGGGTCGCAGGACCCGGCGGCGTCCTCGTCCACCAGCGGGTGGATCACCCTCGGTGCCCTCCGGTCAGCAGATCCGCGGCAGTTGCTCGCCGAGCGGCATGTCCACCACTCGCGTGCCACCCAGGCCGGTACGGGCCACCACCATGCCTGGATGGTCCCGGACCACCTCACCGATGATCGCGGCCTCGGCACCGCGCGGATGCGCCCGCATCGCGTCCACGACCGCGTCGGCGTGCTGGCGGGGCACGAACGCCACCAGCTTGCCCTCGTTGGCCACGTACATCGGGTCCAGGCCCAGCACGGCACAGGCGTTGGCGACGGCGGGAGGAACGGGGACCTTGCGCTCCTCGATGACGACCCCGGCGCCCGCGGCGGCGGCGACCTCGTTCAGGGCGGCCGCCAGCCCGCCCCGCGTGGGGTCCCGCAGCATGTGCAGGTCCCGGGTGACGGCGAGCATGGCGTCCACCAGTCCGCCGAGCGGCGCGCAGTCACTCACGATCTCCACGCCGAACTCCAGCCCCTCCCGCACACTCATGATCGCCACACCGTGCACGCCGATCGCACCGCTGACGATCACGACGTCACCGGGGACGACCCGCTGCGGTCGAAGGTCGACACCCGCCGGGATGAGCCCGATCCCGGCCGTGTTGATGTAGATGCCGTCGCCGTGGCCGGCCTCCACCACCTTGGTGTCGCCCGTCACCACCTCGACCCCGGCCGCCCGCGCGGCCGCGCCCAGCGCGTCGGCGACCCGGGTGACCGTGTCGATCTCGACGCCCTCCTCCAGGATGAACCCGCAGGAGAGGTAGGCCGCCCGGGCCCCGCTGACGGCGAGGTCGTTGACGGTGCCGTTGACGGCGAGGTCGCCGATGCTCCCGCCGGGGAAGAACAGCGGGCGCACCACGAAGGAGTCGGTGGAGAAGGCCAGGCGCAGGCCGCCGAGCGACAGGGCGGCGGCGTCGCCGAGCCGGTGCAGCACCTCGCCCCCGAACGCGGGCGCGAACACGTTCTGGACCAGTTCCGCGGACAGCGCCCCGCCCCCGCCGTGGCCCATCACGATGCGGGACTGGTCGCGCAGCGGGGCCGGGCAGGTCCAGGCCGCCGGGTCCGGCAGGGGCGCGGTCAGGTCGATGGCGTCAGACAACGGAGGTCGCCTCCCGGGCCGCAGGGGTGGTGTCCAGGCGCCGGTAGAGGTAGTACGCGGCGCAGGCGCCCTCGCTCGAGACCATCGTGGCGCCGAGCGGGGTGCGCGGGGTGCACACGGTGCCGAACGCCTCGCACTCGTGCGGCTTGAGCAGGCCCTGCAGCACCTCGCCGCTGCGGCACGCGGCCGGCTCCTCGGTCCGGATGCCCTCGACCGAGAAGCGGTGCTCGGCGTCGTAGTCGCGGTACTTGGCGGACAGCCGCCAGCCGCTGTCCGGGATCACGCCGATGCCGCGCCAGGAGCGGTCGGTGACCTCGAAGACGTCCTCCAGCATGGCCTTGGCCGCCGGGTTCCCCTCGGGGCGGACCGCGCGCGCGTAGGCGTTGTCGACGGTGTGCTCGCCGCGCTCCAGCTGGGCAACGGTCCGGCGCACGCCCTCCAGGACGTCGAGGGGTTCGAACCCGGTCACCACGATCGGGACCCGGTGGCGCTCGGCCAGTTCCGGGTACTCGTCGATCCCCATCACGCTGCACACGTGCCCCGCGGCCAAGAAGCCCTGCACCCGGCACTGTGGGGACCGCATGATGGCCTCGATCGCGGGCGGCACGCGCACATGGGAGACCAGCATGCTGAAGTTCGGGATGCCGAGCTTGCGCGCCTGATACACCGTCATCGCGTTGGGGGGCGCGGTCGTCTCGAAGCCGATGCCGAAGAACACCACCTGCCGGGCGGGGTTCTGCTGGGCGACCCTGAGGGCGTCGAGGGGGGAGTAGACGACCCGTACGTCTCCGCCCTCACCCCGCACCTGGAACAGGTCCCGCCCGGTCCCGGGCACGCGGAGCATGTCACCGAAGGAGCAGAAGATCACCTCGGGTCGGGAGGCGATCTCCAGCGCCTTGTCGATGACCTCCAGCGGGGTCACGCACACTGGGCAGCCGGGCCCGTGGATCAGTTCGACCTGGTCGGGCAGCAGCTGGTCGATGCCGTGGCGGATGATGCTGTGCGTCTGTCCGCCGCAGACCTCCATCAGCGCCCAGGGCCTGGTCACCGTGGAGTGGATCTCGTCGAGGAGCCGGCGTGCCAGATCCGGGTCCTGGAACTCGTCGATGTACTTCACTGCTTCCGCGCCTCCTCGCGTGCGGGCGGCAGCACCCCGCCCGCCTCCGCGGCCATTTCCCAGGGGTCGCCGAACTCCTCCTGCAGCATGCCGAGTTCGGCGAACAGCTCGAGCGTCTGCCGCGCCGACTCCTCGTCCAGGCGCTGCAGGGCGAAGCCGACGTGGACGATGGCGTACTCGCCGACCTGGAGGTCGGGCAGGTACTCCAGGCACACCTCCTTGACCACACCGCCGAAGTCGACGGTGGCCATCCGGGTGCCGTCACGTTCCTCGATGTCCAGCACTCTGCCGGGTACCGCCAGGCACATGGGCCTCTCCTCGCTGTGGGTGGTGCGTCGCCCGGCGCTGCCGGGACGGTCGGTCAGTCGGGGGCCGCCCCGGCACGTGCCGCGACGACGAGCTGGCCGAGGGCCAGGCCGCCGTCGCCCGGCGGGACAAGGTGGTGGCGCAGCACCGTGAAGCCGTCCGCGCCCAGCGCCCTCGCGCAGGCCGAGGAGAGCGGTGAGTTGAGGAACACGCCGCCGGTCAGGGCGACCATGTCCACTTGGTGCCGCTCCCGCCCGAGCGCGCACACGCGGTGCACCAGATGAGCGACGGCCCGATGGAAACGGGCCGCGATCAGGTCCGGTCCCATGCCCGCGCGCAGGTCGTCGACGATCGCGGCGAGGACGGGCGCCGGATCGGCCCGCAACGGGCCGATGCCCTCAGGGCCGCCGGTTCTCTCCGCGCCGCCGCTTCTCTCCGCGCCGCCGTCCGTCTCCGGCTCCCGTAGCGCGAACGCGTACGCGGAGGTGTCCCCCGCCGGTGCCCGAAGCGCGGCGGCCTCCAGCTCGACCGCGGCCTGGGCCTCGTATCCCGCCCGGTGGCAGACGCCGGCAAGGGACGACACCGCGTCGAACAGCCGGCCCATGCTGGACGTGGGAACGCAGTTCAGGTTCCGCTGCAACTGCCGTGCCAGCACCCGGCGTTCCTCGGGCGGGCAGGCGGCCACGCAGGGCAGCTCCGCGGACCACTCGAGGCCGGCGGCGCGCAGATGCGCGAGCGCCATACGGTACGGCCGGTGCACCGCGGCGTCGCCGCCGGGCAGCGACACATAGGCGAGATGGCCGAGTCGGGTGAATCCGTCGTAGTCCGCGAGCAGGAACTCCCCGCCCCACACGGCCCCGTCGTCGCCGTAGCCGGTGCCGTCGAAGGCCACGCCGAGCACCGGCCTGCTGCCGTCGAGTCCGTGTTCGGCCATCGCGGCGGCGACGTGGGCGTGGTGGTGCTGGACGCGGACGACGGGGCGGCCCACCGCGTTGCGGGCGGCCCACCGGGCGGATCGGTAGGCGGGATGCCGGTCGGCGGCAAGGAGCCGGGGCCGGACGGGGGTGATCGACTCCAGTTGGGCGACGGCACGTTCGAAGGCGTGCTGGGTGGCGAGGTCGTCCATGTCGCCGATGTGGGCGGACAGCCAGGCCCGGCGGTCCTCGCCGAGGCAGCAGACGTTCTTCAGGTCGCCGCCGACGGCGAGGGCCGGACGCACGGGAACGGGAAGGGTCAGCGGCAGGGGGGCGTAACCCCGGGCGCGGCGCACGATCAGCGGCCTGCCGTCGCACACGCGCACCACCGAGTCGTCGCACGGCACATGGATGGGCCGGTCGTGGGTGAGCCAGGCGTCGGCCAGATGCGCCAGCCGTTCGAGCGCCTCGTCGTCGTCGGTGACGATCGGCTCGCCGGAGACGTTGCCGCTCGTCATGACGAGCAGTCGCGGGCCCTCGGCGTCGCCGGGCAGGCCGAGCAGCAGATGGTGCACGGGGGTGTAGGGCAGCATGACGCCGAGGTCGGGGCTGCCGGGTGCGACGGCGTCGGCGGGTCGGCGGACTCCACGCGCGGGCGTCATGCGGCGCAGCAGCACGATGGGGCGGACGGTGCCGGTGAGCAGGCTCCGCTCCTCGTCGGTGAGCCGCACCAGGTGCGCGATGTCGTCCGTGTCCCGAGCCATCAGGGCGAACGGCTTGTCCCCGCGGGCCTTGCGGCTGCGCAGCCGGGCGACGGCGTCGGGGTCGGTGGCGTCGCAGGCCAGGTGGTAGCCGCCCAGGCCCTTGACGGCGAGGATCGCGCCGGACGCCAGCAGCCGGCGCGCCCCGATGACCGGGTCGGTGTCCGTGACCGGTCGCGGCGGGCCGTCGCCGTCCCGGGGGCGGACGAGCAGCCGCAGTCGTGGCCCGCAGGCGGAGCAGGCGACCGGCTGCGCGTGGAAGCGGCGGTCGGCGGGATCGGCGTACTCACGGGCGCAGTCGGTGCACATAGGGAAGCCGGCCATGGTGGTCGCCGCCCGGTCGTAGGGCAGGCCGGTGACGATCGTGAACCGGGGGCCGCAGTGCGTGCAGGTGATGAAGGGGTGGCGGTGGCGCCGGTCGGCGGGGTCCGCGAGCTCCCGCAGGCACGCGGCGCAGGTGGCGGTGTCGGGTGGGATCAGGGTGCCCGCGGGGCCGTCCGTGCGGGAGGCGAGGATGGTGAACGCGGTGTCGCCCGCGAGGGGCACGTCCTGGTGGTCGACGCGCTCGACGCGGGCCAGCGGTGGGGCGTCCTCGGCGATGCGGTCGCAGAACCGGTCGACGGCGGCGGGCGCCCCCTCGACCTCCGCGACGACGCCCTCGGGGGTGTTCGTGACATGTCCCGCCAGGCCGAGGGAGGTGGCGAGGGCGTGGACGTACGGCCGGAAGCCCACGCCCTGCACCACGCCCCGTACGGTGACCCTGCGGCGCAGCGGCGCCTGGACGGCGACGGCCGTCGGGGGCGGAGCGCTCACGAGCGGGACTGCGCCAGGGCGCCGGCGCGGTCCGCGTGGTCATGGGTGTGGCCGTGGGCCGGCCGGGCCATGACGGGGGTGTGCAGGGGGACGCCGTCCGCGGCGGCCAGCGCCCGGTCGAGCAGGACGCCGGGCCCCAGATCCCGGCGGGCGGAGGTGAGCAGCACCTCCACACCGGGGTTGACCTGCTCGACGTTCGCACGGAACGCCGCCAGGTCGAAGGCGACGGCCTCGGCGATGTCGGTCTTGGTGACCACCACCAGGTGGGCGAGGCCGAAGGCGGTGGGGTACTTCAGCGGCTTGTCCTCGCCCTCCGTCACGGAGGCGAGGACGACGCGCAGCGTCTCCCCCAGGTCGTAGGATGCCGGGCAGACGAGGTTGCCGACGTTCTCCACGAACAGCAGCCGGGTCCCCTCCGGCAGCCATCCCTGGAGGTGGCGGGCGAGCATGTCGGCCTCCAGGTGGCACAGTCCGTCGGTGAGGACCTGCTTGACCGGCACGCCCGAACGCGCCAGCCGTGTGGCGTCGTTCTCGGTGGCGAGGTCGGCGGTGAGCGCCGCGACCGGCACGGACCGCTCCCGTGCCAGCACGAGTTCGCGTTCGAGGAGGGCGGTCTTGCCGCTGCCCGGGCTGGACAGCAGGTTGACGACGGTGGTGCCGCGGGCCGCGAGCTCCGCGCGCAGGGTGTGCGCGGCCTGGTCGTTCTTGGCGAGTACGGCCTGCTGCAGGTCGACCACTCGGCACATGGTTCAGCGCTCCTCGGGGACGGTTTCGCGGGTGGGTGCGTGCGTCCGGGCGTCCTCCCAGTGCACGCTGACGATCTGCAGTTCGCGGCCCGACAGCAGGTCGATGGCGGCGCCGTCGCACCGCGGGCAGCTCAGCAGGGGCGGCATGCCTACGGCCCATTCGTTCGCGCACGGCTGGCAGCGGGCCCGCCCCGGGACCTCGTCGGTGACGAGTTCGGCGCCCTCCAGCAGGGTCCCGGCGCAGGCCAGTTCGAAGCAGAAGGACAGGGCGTCGGGTACGACACCGGCGAGTTCACCCACCTGGAGCCGTACCGAACGCACCGCCGTGACGTCACCGGCCCGCTCGGCCGCCTCTTCCACCTGGCCGATCACCGCCAGCGCGATGGACATCTCGTGCATGGGTCTCCGTCCCGGCGAAGGCCGGGTCCCCGCCCCGTGGGGACGGGGACCGCGTGCGCGGCCCGCCGGGAACCATTAGAGGTGAGGCACCCCGGGCCCGTGGACCGGCGCGCCGTCGCCGCCCGGCGGCGTACGCCGTTCGCCGCACAGCATCTCCTCGATCAGCCGGACGGCCTCGGGGACCGCGGCGGACACGGGCGGGCTGAGCCCGACGCGCTCCTCCACGGCGGCCGGTTCGCAGCCGACCACCAGCGTGCGGCGCGGCGGTTCGGCTCCGGTTCCGGCGCACAGGGTGCTCAGCAGGGCGAGTACGGCGTCGGGGGTCATCCGGTGGCCGTCGATCGTGGCCGCTTCGACATCGTCGGCGCCGGTGTCGTCGTGCTCGATGACGTACAGGGTGCCGGGGGCCTCGCCGCGCGCGGTGGCGTCCACGAGGATCAGGGTGTCGTAGCCGTCGAGGAGCTGGTAGGCGAGGTGCACTCCGCGCACCCCGATGTCCACCACCTCGACGTGTGCGGGCAGTCGGCGCCGGGTGAGCGCTTGGACGGTCTCCACGCCGAAGCCGTCGTCCCCGAGGAAGACGTTCCCGATGCCGGCGACGAGGACGGTGCCGCTCATACGTGGCCCTCCAGCGGGGTGACCTCGTCGAGGCGGAAGTAGTGGAAGGTTCCCCGCTCGCGGCGGACGTCGGCGCCCGGGTCGTCGTCCACGGTCACCGCCAGGTGGACCGAGCCGTCCACGTCGTGCCGCACGGCCTCGACGGTCGCGGGGCGGCCGCGCAGGAACACGTCCTGGGCGTCGGTACGCCGCAGCCCCGGGTTGAGCCGCACCCGGCTCCCGGGACCCACCGGCCGCCCGTTCACCACGATCCGCCCGCCCTCCGGTTCGCCGCCGGGCTCGCCCACCGGGTCCCGCCACGGCGTGTCCGCAGGCGGCACGCCCTGCGGATCGGTCCTCGGGTGGTCCTCCAGGACGACCGGTGAGGACAGCATCACGTCGGCGCGGCCCGGTTCGCCGGAGAGGACGGGCCAGGTGTGCAGATTGCGGCAGGACGCGATCGCGGCCCGGGCCCACTCGGGGGGATCGCTCATCGACAGGAAGGAGCCGGCGCTCAGCCCCATCAGCAGATGAGTGGAGATCAGGGAGTGCGGCAGTGCCGCGCCCCGGTCGGCACTCTCCCCGGCCTCGGGCGCCCAGACGCTGGTGTTCTCGACCACGGCGGTGAGTCGCAGGAGCGGGCAGGGCCCCTCGACCCGGTGTGCGGACAGCCGCAGCAGACCGCGGATCTCCTCGCCCTGGCGGACCGTTCGGCCGACGACCCGGCCGTCCTCGTCGAGGATCTGCTCGCACTCCTCCCCCGCCCGGCGGCCGAAGGCGACGATGACCCCGTCACCGTCGGTGAGCTCGTCCACGGTGACGACCGCCTCGACGCGCTCCTCGGTGCCCTCGTCGCAGGACACCAGGAGCCTTTCGTCCAGCCGGAGTTCGGCCACCGTCTCGAAATCACCGTCGGAGCAGCTCCGTTGCACCATGCGCCGCCGGGCGCGCAGGAAGCGCAACTCCACCGCGAGGGTGGCGCCGGGTCCCGGCTCCATCAGGCATTCGGTGTGCTGGAAGTCGTACTCCTCGCTGCCCGCGCCCCAGGCGGGCGGTACGAGCACCCCGCACTGCCTGCGCAGCCGGGCGCCAGGGGCGGAGGTCCGATAGGGGTGGAGCGGGCAGCCCTCGAAGAGGACGGCGTCCGCCACCTTCCGGGCGAGGGCGAAGCGGGCCTCCATCTGCGGGGCGAACGCGGTCACGCTCATGGCGGTCCTTCCGGTGGTGCCGGCTACGGAGTGCGCTCGTCGGCGGACCGGACGGGTTCCGCCGTGGTGCGGGGGCCGGTGGCCTGGGCCAGGTGCGGGGGCGTGCACGACGGCTTCTCCTTGCGGACGAAGGCGCGTCTCAGTGCGTGGTAGGGGGCGTCCGGGTCGTGGAAGACACGGTGCATCGCGGCCAGCTCCCGTTCCCTGAAGTCGGACAAGGGCTCGGTGCTCTCCTGGCGCTCCAGTGCCTCCTTCTTCGCCGCGATCCGTGCCCGTGTCCCCGGCAGCGACGCCAGCCGTGCCGCCAGCCGGCCGGCCTCCGCGGCGAAGTCCTGTGGCGCGCACTCGACCACCCGGTCGACGAGCCCGAGGCCGAGGGCGCCGGCGGCGCTCATCGGCAGCGCCTCGCGCACGATGCGGTCGGCCGCGGCGGCGCCCACTCTGCGGGGCAACGTGTACGTCCAGTACTCCGAGCCGGTGAGGCCCATCAGCCGGTAGTGCGGGTTCAGTACGCAGCCGGAGCGGCACCACACCTCGTCGGCGGCCAGGGCCAGCATCGCGCCGCCCGCCGCCGCGTTGCCCGCGAGTGCGGCTACCACCAGCCGGTCCGTGGTCGTCAGGACCGCCTCGACCAGGTCGTCGATGGCGTTGATGTTCGCCCAGGACTCGGCCGCCGGGTCCTCGGCCGCCTCGATGACGCCCAGGTGGATCCCGTTGGAGAAGAAGTCCCGCTGCCCGCCGAGCACCAGCACCGAGGTGGGGCGCGCGCAGGCCTGGCGGTAGGCGTCCAGGAGGCGCCGGCACTGTGTGGTGCTCATCGCGCCGCCCGGGAAGGAGAACGAGAGGAAGCCGACGCCGCCCTCCTCCCGGTAGCGGATGTCCGTCCAGGTGGGCCACCGCGCGCCCGGCGGGACGGGCAGCTCGGGCAGCGCGGGCAGCCGGTCGCCGAGGGCCTGCACGGCGGGGAGCTTGACCGAGCGCGGCTGCCCGGGGCGGCGCCGCCGTCTCAGCTCGGGGATCCACACGGCGCCGTCGCGTGTCGCCCGGCAGATCGCCCCGGCCCGGGTGGCGAGCAGCTCCCCGGGGGCACCGCGCAGGCCGTTGTCGGGGTGGCCGCCGTGCAGGTACCACTCCTCGCCGAGCAGCACGTCCAGCACGCCGGGTTGCGAGTCGGCGGCGCGCAGCTTGCGCAGGACGGTGTCGGTCGTGTCGGTGTCCCAGTCGATGCGCCGCACGCTCTGGTCGAGATACGGACGGGGCCGCGACGTCTCCTGCCGCACGGGCGTGTGGGTCCCGGAGGCGAAGCGCTCGACGGCGAGCAGGACGGCGGCGAGGGCCGCGTCGGCGATCTCGCCTCGGTACAGGTCGCTCTTGGACAGCGGCGGGAGGGGGCAGGCGACGGACGCCCACACGTCACCGGCGTCCATCTCCTCCTCCGCCTGGAGGACCGTCACACCCCAGCGCTCGGCGCCCTCCTGGACGGCCCAGTCGAGGGAGGACGGCCCCCGGTCGCCGACGGGACCCGGGTGGACGATGAAGCACGGGTACGCCGCCCACACCTCGCGGGGGACCACCGTCTTCAGCAAGGGCGCCAGGACGAGTTGGGGGGCGTGCCGCCGGACCGCCTCGCTCAGCGAACCGTCGGGCAGGGCGAGTTCCACCGCGACGGTGTGGCCGCGGTCGCGCAGTTCGGCATGGACGCGCTGGGTGAGGCTGTTGAACGCGCTGGCCACGAGCAGGATGTGCACGGCGTACTCCCGGCGGACGACGGTACGGACAGGTGTGCCCGGCCGTCTGCGATCGTCTGCCACGGCCGTCGGCCGCCCCCGCAGACAGGCGGCAGATTCACCCGAAAGGCGGTTACCGGGGCCACCACTCGGCGGCGGGCAGGTCACGGCCGGCCCCGCCCTTGACAATAGGCAGGTGAATACCTGCATAATGTCGAGGGTGAGCCTCGAAGCAACAGCGATGGACTCGGTTTTCAAGGCGCTGGCCGATCCCACCCGGCGGCTCCTGCTCGACCGGCTACGCGAGCACAACGGGCAGACGCTGCGCGAACTGTGCGAGCGCCTCGACATGGCACGCCAGTCGGCGACGCAGCACCTGGACATACTCGTGGGGGCCAACCTGGTCACCGTGGTACGACGCGGCCGGGAGCGGCTGCACTACCTGAACCCCACCCCGATCCACGAGATCGAGGAGCGCTGGATCTCCGGCTTCGACAGACCCCGCCTGCAAGCGATCAGCGCCATCAAGCACCAGGCAGAGGAGTACGCCATGAGCAACGCACCCACACCGGTGCCGGACTACGTCTACGTCACCTACATCCGCGCCAGTGCGGAGCAGGTGTGGCAAGCCCTGACCGACGCCGACCTGACGGCGCGCTACTGGGGACACGCCAACGTCTCCGACTGGCAGCCGGGTTCGGCCTGGGAACACCGGCGAGCCGACGGGTCAGGCAAGATCGACGTGGTGGGCCGTGTCCTGCAGGCCGAGCCCCCGACCCGGCTGGTCATCACCTTTGATGACGCCCCCGATGCCGAATCGCCGAGAGAGCCGTCGGTCGTCACCTTCCTCGTCGAACCGCATCATGACATCGTTCGCCTCACCGTGACCCACGAGAACCTCCCCAACCAGGAGATGCTGGGCGGCATCTCGGCCGGCTGGCCGGCTGTGCTGGCGAACCTCAAGTCGCTGCTGGAGACCGGCGAGGTCCTGCCGCAGGCGCCCTGGGAGATGTCCCGCGCCCACACCTGAGCCGCACCTCTCCGCCCCCTGTCCATTCCGCATACGCCCGCGCAGAGAGGTGCAGCACATGCCGGCCACCGCCCCACTCCAGGACGCCTACCGCGCACTGCTCGACGCCGCCGCCACCGTGGCCAACGCCGACGACCCCAACCCCGCCCTGGCAGACGGCGAGTGGAACGCCGACCAGATACTTGCGCACGTCTCTCTCGTCAGCGCCGCCACCATCGCCGCCGTCGCAGGTATCACAGCGGGGGCCCACACGACGTACGACAACCGGATCGCCCTCGACGCCTGGACCATCGAGCAAACCATCGCGCACGCCGGCGGCAACTCCGGGCTCCGGGACCGCATCAGCGGCCAGGCAGCCGCCCTGTGCGCACTCGCCGGAGGTGCGGCGCTCAGCGACGCCGAGCTCAATACCCTTGCGCCCGTACGGCTGCTGTCCAACGGCACCCTCCTAGTCGATCAGCCCATGTCCCTGCGCGACATCGTCACCGGACTGGCGGAGGCAGAACTGCCCGGCCACACGAAACAGCTCCTCGCCCTCCTCCCCGACAAGGCCGTGGCCGAGGCCACGCGATGACCAGGTCACAGCGATCCTGACTTCGGCTCGTCAGGGAAATCTTCGGGGCACTTGCCGATACCGGGGGGCGTTGGCTGTCGTCCGTGATGCGTGAGGTGCGCGGGCGGCGGCGGGTTGAACGCCGGAGACCCACCAGGGCTGCAACGAGGCACGCGGTGTCGACACACCCGTTTGACAGCGAACCCAGTCGTTCAGGCTTCCTTGTCAGCGCACCTGGTCGCTCTTCGGCCCGACGCCTTTGATCCTGGTCCAAGTTCCCTCCGGGGCGAACGAGTGGTGGAAGGTGAAGGCGTGCGGCACGGCGCCGTGGTCGTGGAGGTGTTCCAGCCTGGAAACCCCGTCCTGCCAGGTGGGTATCACGCCGTCGGAGGCCCACCAGATCACGTAATTCGGGTGCCCTGTCCTCTCGAACCAGTCGTAACGCCTGTTCAGCGCCTCACGGTGCAGACCGGTGTAGACGGCGTCGAAGGCGGGGCGCAGGTCGGTCCAGAGTGAGAGGGTCGCGGCCAGGGCGGTGGTTTCCACCGTACGGCCCTTGCCGTACCAATTCGGTACGGCGAACTCTCCCCATGCACCCCAGTCCGCCTCGAAGAGCACGCCCCGGTCACCGTCTGCCGCTTCAGCACGAGCGAGATATCCGGGGTGCTGACTGATCTTCCGGTAGACGGCCTCACCAAGGTCGTAGAACTCGCGCGTGAGAGGTCCGGGATCGGCAAGAGGTGACTTCAGGACGCCGAATGTGTACAGCGCAAGATGGGGCATGCGTCTCTCCCTGGTTGGGGGTGCCTGGTGTGGACCCGGTTCGGTGGCTTTCGCATGGGGGCGAGGCTTCGTGGGGCGTGACCGACTCATCCCGTCGCGGGTGGCTCAGCCTGAAGGAACTCCTGTGCGACCGTGGGCGGTCGCCGAAGACCAGATGAAGGTAGCTGCCTCTGCGGGCCATGTCGAAGTTGCGTTTTCCCTGTCCAAGTGGCCTCTTGCACCGGCCATCGCGGGGGCTGGGGCGGTGACGGGCGGCGCAGGCTGCGGGGTACCAGTGATCCACTTCGGCCGATCGGTTCGCCCGCCATGCCCGTCCGCACCCCCTGTCCGACAGCCCCGAGTGCCGCCGAACGCGTGCGGTTGAAGAAGACGGCCCACGGCCAGAAGACCGAGCACCGGCTGCGGCTGCGTGCACAGGTGGTGCTGCACGCAGCGCATGGACGCTCCAACGCATGCATGGCCCCGGAGACGGGCCTGCACGGTCATGGTCCACACCCCCGTGCACGCCTCCCGGCTCAACCAAGTCGGGATCTGCTTTTCTGCCGTCCAGCGCAAGGCCCTCTCGCCCAACGACTTCACCGACCTGACCCAGGTCAGGGCCGCTGGTAGTCGGACCGATCCTCTGCCTTCGGGTGCCCACCGGCGCGCCGCATGAGCGCGTGAATCTCCTCGTTCACCTCGGCAGCAGGCCGCACGGAATCAGACACCCGGGGGTCGGGAACATGACACACGCCTGGGGGCGGCACCGACAGTGCACAATGGCCGACGTCTCACACACATCTCACAGACCTGGTGTGAGACGGCTGCCGTGATGTCTCCGCTCAGGACGTCATTGCCTTAGGGACACGCCCTCCCGGACACAGTTGCCGCCCGATAGAGTCGGCACATGGTCCGGCTTCCGGGTCGACCCGGTACCCGTTCGCCCCGTCGTGTCGGCGGTGTGCGCGCACCGGCGCACGACCGCGCTTCAGGGGCGTCCGAGCAGGGACCGGGGCGAGCGGCGCGCCGTTCGCTCGCGCGCCGCGAGCAGGAGGCGGCGGGCCGGTCCCGGTCGGGACTGCGTGCGGCGCTGAGCGGGCGCAGCGTCGCCGGGCAGGTCTTCGTCCTGCAGGTCGTCATCGTGCTGCTGCTGGTCGTCGCGGCGGTGACGGCGCTGCTGCTACAGGTGCGCCACGACACCACACAGGAGGCCCGCAACCGCTCCCTCGCGGTGGCCGAGGCGTTCGCCAACGCGCCGGGAACGGTCCAGGCGCTGGGCAGCCCCGACCCCACGGCCGTGCTGCAGCCGCGTGCCGAGGCCGCCCGCAAGGCCACGAAGGTCGACTTCATCGTCGTCATGAACACCGACGGGATCCGCTACACCCACCCCAGACCCGACCGCATCGGCAAGAAGTTCGTCGGGAACATCCAGCCGGCGCTGGCCGGTGGCACCGAGATCGAGGAGATCAACGGGACCATCGGGCGGCTGGTGCAGGCGGTGGTGCCCGTCAGGGGTCCCGACGGCAAGGTCGTGGGCCTGGTGGCGGCCGGGGTCACGACGGAACACGTGGGCGGCGCGGCGAACCGGCAGATGCCGCTCGTACTGGCCGCCGCGGCCGTGGGCCTCGCCCTGGCCACGGCGGGCACCGCACTCGTCAGCAGGCGGCTGCTGCGCCAGACCCACGGCCTGGGGCCGCGGGAGATGACCCGCATGTACGAGCACCACGACGCGGTGCTGCACTCGGTACGGGAAGGGGTGCTGATCCTCGGCGGAGACGGCGACCTGCTGCTCGCCAACGACGAGGCGCACCGCTTGCTCGGTCTGCCCAAGGACGCCGAGCGGCGGCATGTGTCCGAGCTCGGCCTCCCCGCGGAGACCGCCGCCCTCCTGGCGTCCGGACGGGTCGCCACCGACGAGGTGCACCTGGTCGGGGACCGGCTGCTGGCCATCAACCAGCGGCCCACCGACGTGGACGGCGGCCCGCCCGGAAGTGTGGCCACGCTCCGCGACTCGACGGAGCTGCGCGCCCTGTCCGGCCGGGCCGAGGTGGCGCGGGAACGCCTCAGCCTCCTCTACGACGCCGGTGTGGGCATCGGCACGAGCCTGGATGTGACGCGTACCGCCGAGGAGCTGACCGAACTGGCCGTCCCCCGGTTCGCGGACTTCGCCAGTGTGGACCTGTTCGACGCGGTGCTGGACGGCGAGGAGCCGGAGACGCGGAACGAGCTGCGCCGCGCGGCGTTCAGCGGTGTCCGCAAGGACACTCCCCTGTACTCGGTGGGCGAGCGGATCCAGTGGGTGGAGTCCTCTCCGCAGGCCGAGGGGCTGCGCGGCGCACGGGCCGTCCTCGAGCCCCGTCTCGACGAGGCTCCGGGCTGGCTGGCGCAGGACGCGGAGCGGACCGCCCAGGTGGTGGAGTACGGGATCCACTCGCTGATCACGGTGCCGGTGCGGGCGGGGTCCCTGATCCTGGGCCTGGTCAACTTCTGGCGCTGCGAGAAGCCGGAGCCCTTCGACGCGGAGGACCTGGCCCTCGCCGAGGAGCTGGTCGCCCGCGCCGCGGTCTCCATCGACAACGCTCGCCGCTTCACCCGCGAGCACAGCATGGCGGTGACGCTGCAGCGCAGTCTGCTGCCGCGGACACTACCCGAGCAGGGGGCCCTGGACATCGCCTACCGCTACCTTCCGGCGCAGGCCGGAGTGGGCGGTGACTGGTTCGACGTACTGCCGTTGTCCGGTGCCCGGGTGGCGCTGGTGGTGGGCGATGTCGTGGGCCACGGGCTGCACGCCGCCGCCACGATGGGGCGGCTGCGTACCGCGGTGCACAACTTCTCCGCGCTCGACCCGCCGCCCGACGAACTCCTCGGGCTGCTCGACGAGCTGGTCGGCCGCATCGACCAGGACGAGGCGGCCGATCCGGGCAGCGCCCCCGTCACGGGCGCGACCTGTCTGTACGCGGTCTACGACCCGGTCTCCCGGCGCTGCACCGTCGCCCGGGCCGGCCATCCGCCGCCGGCCGTGGTCCGGCCCGACGGCAGCGTGGAGTTCCCCGACGTTCCGGCCGGTCCCCCGCTCGGCCTCGGGGGGCTTCCGTTCGAGACGGCCGACCTGGAGCTGGCGGAGGGCAGCCGGTTGGTGCTGTACACCGACGGACTGGTCGAGGACCGGGACCGGGACATCGACGACGGTCTGGAGCTGCTGCGCACCGCGCTGGCCGGAGCCGGGCCGTCCCCGGAGGACACCTGCCGGGCCGTCCTGGAGTCGGAGCTGCCGGAGCGGCCGAGCGACGACATCGCCCTGATCGTCGCGCGCACCCGGGCCCTGGCCGCCGACCGGGTGGCCGAGTGGCCGGTGCCGACGGACCCGGCGGCCGTGGGCGAGGTGCGCGCGTCGGTGACCCGGCAACTGGCGCGGTGGGGTCTGGAAGAGCTGACGTTCACCACGGAGCTCATCCTCAGCGAGCTGGTCACCAACGCGATCCGGTACGGCAACGCGCCCGTGCTGGTCCGCATGCTGTACGACCGCAGCCTGATCTGCGAGGTCTTCGACGGCAGCACCACCTCACCCCATCTGCGGTACGCGGCCATGACCGACGAGGGCGGGCGCGGCCTGTTCCTCGTCGCCCAGCTCACCGAGCGCTGGGGCACCCGCTACACGCCCCGGGGCAAGGTCATCTGGGCCGAGCAGCCGCTGCCCTGAGGAGACGTCCCGCCAGGGGGAGGGCCCACCAGGGGACGGTCCGCCCATCTCCCGCTCTTTACCAGGAACTTGCCCGCCGCACGGGTGACGGCGCGCGCCACCTCTGATAGGAAACCGATAGGAAACCTTCCTAACAGTGCGCGCCCCAAGTTCCCACCCCCCACCTTCACTTGGAGTCCCTGTGGTGCATCTGAACCATGCCCCGGCAGCCACCGCCGGCACCTCGCGTCGCGCCGTCCTCGCCTTCCTGGGCGCCTCGCTGGCGGCCGTCCCGCTCCTCGACGCCCCGCGCGCCGCGGCGGCCCCCGAGGCCGCGAGAGCCGTCGGGCTCGACGACCCCGCGAAGAAGGAGATCGCCATGGAGCTGGTCTCGAGCGCGGAGAACTCCTCCCTCGACTGGAAGGCCCAGTACAAGTACATCGAGGACATCGGCGACGGCCGCGGCTACACCGCCGGCATCATCGGATTCTGCTCCGGCACCGGCGACATGCTGGAGCTCGTCCAGCTCTACACCGACCGCAAGCCCGGCAACGTCCTCGCCAAGTACCTGCCGGCACTGCGCCGGGTGAACGGCAGCGACTCCCACGACGGACTGGACCCGAACTTCCCCAAGGACTGGCGCAAGGCCGCGCAGGACACGGCGTTCCAGCAGGCGCAGAACGACGAACGCGACCGGGTGTACTTCAACCCGGCCGTCCAGCAGGGCAAGGCGGACGGGCTGGGCGTCCTGGGGCAGTTCACGTACTACGACGCCATCGTGATGCACGGCGACGGGGACGACCCGACGAGCTTCCGCAACATCCGCAAGCGGGCCCTGCGCACGGCGAAGCCGCCGGCGCAGGGCGGCGGCGAGGTCGCCTACCTGAACGCCTTCCTGGACGCGCGGGTGTGGGCCATGAAGCAGGAGGCGGCCCACAGCGACACCAGCCGGGTCGACACCGAGCAGCGGGTGTTCCTGCGCAAGGGCAATCTGAACCTCGACCCGCCGCTGGACTGGAAGGTGTACGGCGACAGCTACCACATCGGCTGACGAGCCGTCACCGTCACTCACTCGAGGAGCGAGACGCCGAACGGCCGGAACCCGACCCGGGACCGCACTCCGTCGCGGGCCCACGTCACCTCGACACCGTCGTCGTCGACCGTGACGTCGGCGACCGCCTCCGCCAGGGGCGCCGGGTCGGGTTCCGCGGTGAGACTCGCCAGGCACACGTGCACGGTGGTGCCGCCGGCCCGACCGGTGAGCCGGGGGACCCGGGCCCAGCGGGCGTAGGCGGTGCCGCCGGGCGCGGGCACCGGCTCCGGGTCTTCGTCCCAGCCGTACAGCCCGTGCAGCGCCGACACGAGGGGCTCCTCCGGGCCGGTGGCCCAGCCGGTGTGGGCGACCCGGGCGCCGTCCGGGGCGCCGATCACACGGTGGACGCGCAGCTCGTACCGTCCGCGGACCACCGTGACGCTCTCCACCCTCAGGCCGGGCGCCATCGGCGGCCCGGCGGCGAACACGGGCCGGTGCCAGGAGGCGGCCCAGCCCCAGCCGTCGCCGTGGTGCGCCCCCAAGGGGTGGACGCGCCGCCGTACGGTTCCCCGCCCCTCGACCTCGACGGACAGGTGGTTGTCCGGGATGTTCCCGATGGCCGTGGGACCGGTGCGGGTGGAGTACGCCTGGCGCCCGTAGTGCGGATCGTCCTCGGCGGCGAACTCGCCCTCGTGCGGCCGCACATGGTCGCTGCCGTGGTTGTGCAGCCGTACGATCCCGTCGGCCCGGGTGGCCTGCACCAGCAGCCCCGGCGCCGGCAGGGCGAGCACCCGGTCGGCCTCCTCGGCCGGCGCGGGCTCCTCCCGGGCCGTCCACAGGGGGTGACCGACGGGTGCCAGCAGGGACACGAACGCCTTGGACGCCCAGTACGGTGACGCCGGACCCGAGTAGGTCTGCAGGGTCGCCTCGTGCGGGCCGTGCCAGCCGAGGCTCAGCAGCCCGTCCTCGTTCAGTGCGCCGTGGTCCAGGAAGTAGCGCAGGCTGCCGCTCGCCAGGCGCCGGGAGGTGCCCGGGGTCAGCGGGGTGTGGCCGGTGAGGGCGCCCAGGCCGACGGCGGCCGACGCGGCGAAGCGGTACGCGAGCGACCGGCCGAAGTGCAGCGGCGCGCCGTCGGCGCCGAACATCAGCGAGAAGCCCTCCAGGTGCTCCCGCAGCCGCGCCCCGTAGCGCGCGGACGACTCCTCGTCCCCGGCGAGGTGGGCGTCGAGCACCGGGTACAGGTGCAGGGCCCAGCCGTTGTAGTGGTCGAAGGCGCGGCCGTCACCGTCCGCGTACCAGCCGTCGCCCCGGTACCACTCCTCCAGCAGCTCCAGCGCCCGCTGCCGTACCGCGGCCGTCTCCGCGTCGCCGCGGCCGACCGACTCCAGGAACCCGGCGACGGTGTACGGGAAGAGGTACCAGTTGTTGGGCGCGGGCGTGTGGCGCAGCGACCCGCGCAGCCATTCCTCCGCCCGGTCCTGGACGTCCGCGTCGAGGTTCTTCCACAGCCAGGGCGCGGTCAGCCGCAGCCCGAGCGCGACCGACGCGGACTCCACCATCGGCTGGCCCTGCACATCGTGGTCGAGGATCAGCGGCCAGGACTCGGCGTCGCCGCGTCCGGGAGTGCGGGTGCGGCGGCGAGGCCGCGCGCGTACCGCTCCAGCCAGCCGTGCGGGTCGTCCCCGGCGGCGCCCGCCACCCGGAAGGCGGCGGCGAGGAACGTGCGGGCGTAGCCCTCCAGTCCGTCGGAGCGCACTCCCGAGCGTGAGGGACGCCCGGGCAGGTCGAGCAGGGCGCAGCCCGGAGTGCTCCAGCGCCACGCGGACGCGAGCAGCCCGTCGGCGACGGCCTCCCAGTGGGCCCGCGTGTATCCGGTGTACGGGCTCGACTCGTGGTTCTCAGGGGGGAGTTCGAAGGGGGTGCCGGGGGTGCTCATGCCTGGAAGGCCAGCCTTTCGCGTCGTACGGGATGCAGGAAGCCTGCGCCGGAGGCCCAGCGCGCGGCCTCGGCGAGGGCGAGGTCGGCGAGGCGGCGCCACTCGTTGCCCTGGGAGCCGGCCAGGTGGGGGGTGAGGAGAACGTTGTCGCAGTCCCACAACGGGTGCCCGGGCGGCAGGACTTCGGGGTCGGTGACGTCGACGACGGCCCGGATGCGGCCGGCCGCGGCGGCCTCCGTGAGCGCGTCCTGGTCGACGACCGCGCCACGGGCGGTGTTGATCAGGACGGCGCCGGGGCGCATGGCCTCGACCAGTTCACGGCTGACCAGGCCCCGGGTGGCGGGCAGCAGCGGCGTGTGCACGCTGACGGTGTCGCTGCGGGCGAACAGCTCCTCCAACTCGACCCGTTCCACGCCGAGTTCGGCGGCGTCGGCGTCGGTGACGTACGGGTCGTGCAGGAGGAGGTGGAGGTCGTGGGGGTGGAGCAGTTCGATGACGCGGCGGCCGGTGAGCGATGCGGACAGGATGCCGACGGTGCGGCGGTGGTTGCCGATGGTGCGGGGGGTGCGCAGCCAGTCGTCGCGGGTACGGGTCGCGCGGTAGGCGCGGGCGCGTTCCAGGACGTGCTTGCCGGTGAGCAGGATCATCGCGAGGGTGTACTCGGCGACCGGGACGGCGTTGGCGGAAGCGGCGGAGGACACCTCGATGCCGCGCTCCCAGCAGGCGTCGGTGATGTGGCCGCGGACGCTGCCCGCGGTGTGCACGACCGCCCGCAGCCGGGGCGCCGCCGCGAGCGTGTCCTCGTCGAGCGGGGGGCAGCCCCAGCCGGTGACCAGCAGGTCGACGTGGGCGAGGACGGCCCGGGCCCGGGGTGTGGTGAAGTCGTCCAGGGCGGGCGGCGGGGTGAGATCGCAGAGCGCGGCGAGCGCGTCCAGCGACTCGGGGTCGAGGACGGCCGCGGCGGCCTCGGGGGACATGGCGAGGGCGGCACGGGGGCGAAAGCCGGGGCCCGGCGTCGAGACGGTCATGTCGGTCGGAGAACTCCTGACGGGAGGGGCTGTTCGGGGAACTCCTGCGAGAAGGGCTATTTGACGGCGCCGGCGGTCAGTCCGCTGCGCCAGAAGCGCTGCAGCAGGGCGAAGGCGAGGATCAGCGGGAGGACGGCGAGCAGCGAGCCCATGATCACCACGGGGTAGTACTCGGGTGACACGGAGGCCGAGCTGTTCCAGGTGTACAGGCCCAGGCTGACCGGATACAGGTCCTGGTCGGACAGCATCACCATGGGCAGGAAGAAGTTGTTCCAGATGGCGGTGAGCTGGAAGAGGAACACGGTCACCAGACCGGGGCCGAGCATGCGCAGCGCCACCCTGACGTACGTGGTCAGCTCGCCGGCGCCGTCCATACGCGCGGCCTCCAGGACCTCGTCGGGCACGTAGCCCTGGCTGAAGATACGGCCGAGGTAGACGCCGAACGGGTTGAACAGGACCGGGATGAACACCGCCCAGAAGGTGTTGACCAGGCCGGTGCCGGAGGCCATCAGGTACAGCGGCAGCGCGAGGACGGTCTGCGGGACCATCACCGCCGCGAGGACCAGGCCGAACAGCTTCTCCTTGTGCCGGAAGCGGTACTTGTCGAAGGCGTACCCGCAGGCCACGCTGATCAGGGCCCCGAGCGCGGCGCCGACGACCGCGTAGAGCAGGCTGTTGAGGTACCAGCGGCCGTACTGGCCGTCGTCCATGGCGAACAGGTCGTGCAGGTTCGTCAGGAAGGAGAAGTCCTTCAGGGACAGCAGATTGCTGCCGAACAGCGCGTCCCTGGTCTTGCCCGCGGCGAGGACCAGCCACAGCACCGGCAGCAGGGTGTACAGCACGGACAGCGCCACGATGGTGTTGACGGTGGCCCGGCCGAGCAGCCGGTGGCGTGGGAGGGTGGTGCCGGCGGCGCTCATCGGGCCTCCTCGGCGGTCGTGGAGCGGCTGGTGAAGCGGGTGACGCCGTAGGACAGGGCGATGGTGCACAGCAGCAGGACGACCGAGGCGGCCGCCGCCAGGCTGTAGTTGTTGCGGGTGAAGGCCGCGTCGTAGATGTACATGCTCGGCGAGAAGCGAGAGTTGATCATCGGTGAGGACTGGCTGAGGAGCATCGGCTCGGTGAACAGCTGCAGGCCCCAGATGAGGGTGAACATGGCGACCATCACGATGGAGGCGCGCACCAGCGGCGTCTTGACCTGCAGAGCCGTGCGCACCGGTCCGGCGCCGTCGACGACGGACGCCTCGATCACCTCGCGGGGCACGGCCTGCAGGGCGGCGTAGAAGACGACCATGTTGTAGCCGAGGTTGCTCCACAGGGCGATGTTCACCATGGAGGGCAGCACGGTGTGCAGGCCGAGGAAGTCGATGGTGATGTCGGCCTTGGCGAACAGGGCGATGACGGGGCTGATGCCCGGCGTGTAGAGGTAGAGCCAGATCAGGGCCGCGATGATGCCGGGAACGGCGTGCGGCAGGAAGAGCCCCAGCTGGGCCCAGGCGCGCAGGCGTACCACACCGGAGTCCAGCAGCAGCGCGAGCGCGAGCGCGCCGACGACCATGACCGGGATGTAGACCAGGCAGTACAGGGCGACCGTGCCGAGCCCGGACAGGAAGGTCGGGTCGGTGAGGACGGCCGCGTAGCTGCGCAGCCCGACGAAGACCGTGCGGCCGGGGCCGAAGCCGAGACCGGGGTGGTCGTCGCTGTAGAAGCTGAGGTAGAGGGCGGTGCCGACGGGGATCAGGAAGACGGTGACGAGCAGGACGAAGAAGGGCGCCATCAGGGCCGCGCAGGCGGCGAGTCGACGGCGCCTGGCGGCCCTGCGGGTGCGGCCGGCGGCGGCCGGGGCGGCGGTGTGGAGCGTGGTGGTCCGCGCGTGCGGGGTGGTCGCGGTCATGGGGCATCACCTGCCTTTCGGGCGGCTCAGGTGCTGTGCTGGGTGGTGGAGAGGCCCAGGGCCTTCAGGTCGGGCATGGTGCCGTCCTGAGCCGCGCGCACGGCGTCGATGAGGGTGCCCTTGCCGGCACCGACGCGGGCGAAGGAGTCCTGCATCACTCTCCCGGTGGCGGTCATCCGGGGTCCCCAGACCCAGCCGTCGCGGATCTTGTGGGCCTCCTGCTCGAAGAGCCGGTAGATGTCCTGGCCTCCGTAGTACGACCGGTCGAAGGCGGCGCGCCCCACGGCGACCAGGGCGGAGGCCGCCGGGTACTGGCTGCTGGTGCCGCTGGAGAGGCGGGCGCGCAGCGCGTCCGGGTGGGACACCTGCCACTCGATGAACTCCATGGCGGCCTCGGGGTGCCTGCTGTCCTTGGTGACGGCGAAGGTGGAGCCGCCGTGCGTGCCGACGTAGGGCCGGCCCGTGTCCCACTGGGGCAGCGGGGCGATCCGCCACCGGCCCTTCTGCGCGGGCCGCGCCTTCATCTGGGCACCTGCGTCCCAGGCGCCGCTCAGCCGGGTGAGGACCAGCCCGTTGCCGATCTGCGCGTCGGACTGCCGGCTTTCGACGGCGTTCATGAACACCACGTCGTCGTCGATCAGCCGCTGCCAGTACGCCGCGGTGCGCCGGGTGGGGGCGTCGGCGAGGGAGACGTTCCACGCGCCGTGGGAGGTGTCGAACCAGTGGGCGCCCGCCTGCCAGGAGTACGCGGCGAACTGCGTGGCCCCGTCGGTGGGGAACAGCACCAGCCGCCGCTCCGGGGCCTTGCGCCTGACGGTGCGGGCCAGGTCCGCGAACTCGTCCCAGGTACTCGGTACTTGGAGTCCGTACTGTTCGAACAGGTCCGCCCGGTAGTGCATGACCATCGGCTCGACGTCGAGGGGGACGCTGAACACGCGACCTTGAAAGGTGGTCAGGCCGAGGGCCTGCGGGAGCAGTCTGGCACGCAGGGTGTCGCTGACGAGCGCGGTGATGTCACGGGCGACGCCGTCGATGGCGAAGCCGGGGACCTGCGGGTACTCGATGGTGGCGACGTCGGGTGCGTTGCCGGCCCGGGCGGCGTTGCTGAGTTTCGCGTAGCCGCCCTGTCCTCCGGAGGGGATCTGCTGGAAGTCGACCTGGATGCGGTCATGTGTGCGATTGAACGCGTCCACCACCTCCTTGCTGCCGCGCAGGGCGGACCAGAAGGTGATGCGCGTGGTCCTGCCGGTGCCGCGCGACGGGGAACCCGCCGAGCCGCTGCAGGCGTTCACGGCCCCTGTCAGCGGTAGCGCGGCCATCGCGGCGAGCACGGATCGACGGCTCTGTCGACCAGGCATGGTGCCTCCCGCGGCTGCTGGTGTCCGTACGGACACGACCTGTTCGAGACACGGGAATCCTCACGGCCGCATAAGAAACGGTCAAGAGATCGATCAGAAGAAAATGAAACGGTCAAACGCTCATACCCGCTCGTGGGGCTCGCCGGTGGAGTCGCGGACCACCAGCGTGGGCAGCAGCTCGATGCGCTGGACCGATGGGAGCGCGCCGTTGCCGGAGCCTTCGAGCCGTCGCAGCAGCAGTTCGGCGGCGACGCGGCCCACCTCGCCCTTGGGCGGCGAGACGGCGGTCAGTCGCGGTGTGCCGAGCCCCGCCACCACGTCGTCGTACGCCACGACCGAGCAGTCCTGGGGGACCCGCACACCGTTCTCGGCGAGCTGCTGAACCAGCATCAGGGCGTCGACGTCGCCGTGCAGCACGGCCGCGGTGGCCCCGAGTTTGCGCAGCAGAGCGGCCAGGTCCGTCGACCCGCCCTCACCGGCCGCGGGCGAACTGAGCGCCCAGGCCCACTCCTCGACGAGCGGATGCGCCTCGGCGACCTCGCCCAGGGCGGCCCGCAGGCTGCGCGCGGTGGGGCTGTCGTCGCGTGTCGCGAAGACGATCCGCCGGTGCCCGAGACCCACCAGGTGCTGCACGGCGAGATGGGCGCCGTACCAGTGGTCGGAGCACACCGAGTCCATCGCGTGCAGGGCGCTGCCCTTGCGGGGCCGCCGTTCCATCAGCACCGTCGGTACGCCCAGGTCCGCGAGCCACTCGTGGTCGGCCTCCTCGGCCGCCGGAGTGCGCCACCGCGGCGCGAGGAGAACACCGCGTACGCCCTCCGCCAGCGCCCGCTCCACCTGCGGGCGTTCCGCTCCGGGAACCTGCGGCGCGATGTGCAGGGCGATGCGCAGGCCGGCCTCCTCCAGCGCGGTGCGGGCCCCGTGCAGGGTCTCGTAGAGGTACGAATGCCGCTCGGGCACCACCACGGCGACCGTGTCCCCGTCCGCGACGGGGGTGCCCGGCACCTCCTGAGCGGGAAGCGTCGAGCGGACCACCCCGTGACCGCGCCGAAGCTTCCCCTCTCGGGTCAGCTCCTCCACGTCCCGGCGGATCGTCACCACGGACACCTGGAGCTCGGCGGCGAGGTCCCGCACACGCGCCGCACCGCGCGTCTGCACCGCGGCCAGGATCCGCCGACGCCTGAGATCGACCGGCTCACGCATGAGGCCTCCCCGCCCTTGAATGTTCGTTTGAGCGATTCGGGGACCAGCATACGAGCGAATGCGCCGACGGGCGTCGAGTCGTCGGAGTCTACGCCTCGGCTCGCTCCAGCAGCTGGGGGCCGTTGTTCCGGACGTCGTTGACGGCCGTGGAGACGGGGTGGGCGTCCAGACGGCCGTCCGCGGGAGGGTTCAGCAGGGCGCGCAGCCGGGCCGGGTCCTGGTGCGCGGGGTCGAGCCAGGCGTCCTGGTGGCCGGGGTCGACGGCCAGCGGCATCCGGGGGTGGATGCGGCCCGCGGCGTCGGTGGCCTCCGTGGTGAGGATGGTGCAGGTCGTCCACCAGGCGGAATCGTCGTCCTCGGCCGCCGAAGGGTCGCGCCAGAACTCGTACAGCCCCGCCAGGGCCATGACCTGACCGTCCTGCGGGCTGATGAAGTACGGCTGCTTGCGGGCCTTCCCCTTGCCGGTGGCCGGGATCTGCTGCCACTCGTAGAAGCCGTCGGCGGGCAGCAGACAGCGCCGCCTGACGAAGGCCAGGCGGAAGGCGGGCTTCTCGTGCACTGTCTCCATCCGCGCGTTGATCATCCTGGCGCCGATCTTCGGGTCCTTCGCCCAGGACGGCACCAGGCCCCACCGCAGCGGGCGCAACTGCCGCCGGACGGCTCCCGAGCCGTGAGGGGCGCGTTCGAGGACCGCCCACACGTCGTCCGTCGGAGCGACGTTCCAGCTCGGCGGCAGGTCGTCCCGCTGGTCCCAGTCGGTGACCCTGAACAGTCGTACGAGGTCCTGGGGGCCACGGGTGGAGACATATCGACCGCACATACCAGACCACCCCTCTGACCTGGGGAAATACTAAAGTATACGGTTCGGTCCGCAGCAGGTCAGAACGGTGCCGGGTCAGCGCCGGATCCGCCACCTTCACCGCAGGCCGCTGGGCACGGCCGTCGTGGTGGTCGGATGCCATTGCGGGCGGGGAGTTGTCAGTGGGCCCGGCTACGGTGGCGGCCAACTGATCAAGCGATCGATCCGGCCACAGGTCGGCGTCGGCGGAGGAGGGGCTGTGCGGCAGCGTTGGGAGTCGACGGAAGACGGTGCGGAAAAGGAGCCGTCCGGCGCCGGTGCGCAGGGGGCGGACGGGCACGGGCCCGTCGCGCTGCCCGACGAGGAGTCCTTCCGGATGCCTCCCGCCTGGCGGCGGCTGGTGTTTCCGCGGCGCGGCGGGATCGCGCGGAGCGTCGACGGCCTGCACCCCGAGGCCGAGGTGCGGGCGGCGCACCGGTTGAAGGAGGAGGCCGACTGGGTCGAGGCGATGCTCACCGCCCCGAAGAGCGACCCGCGGATCGTCGAGGCCACCCGCGCGCATCTGAACGGCAGCCACAACCCGTTGGGGGCTGCGGTGGTGGCATCGCTGACCTTCCACTGGCAGTATCCGGACGGCGTCTTCGTCGACGCCTGGGTCAGCGCGCACGGTCTGCCGTTCGCCGCGCAGGCGGTGGTGGAGTACTTCGACGTCGAGCCGCACTACATGCAGTACGGCGGTCGCCGTGAGGATCCCTGGCTCGGTTTCCGCGCGGGAGCCGCCGCCGACAGCGCCTGGGCGCGGCTGAAGTTCGCCGACCGGATGCGCGCCCTGCTGTCCGTTGCCGACGACGAGGCCTATCAGCAGACCGTCGATGCCCTGGCCCGCTGCCGGAGCGGCGTGCGCCGCCGCTTCGTCGTGTCGTATCTACTGCCCACCGAGCAGGCGTGGGTCGACGAGTGCTGCGCGGAGGTGGCGGCGGCCGACGCGAGGCTGCGAGAGATGCTGCTGTGCTCGCTGGGCTCCCCGGCGCAACTGGAGCCCTTCGGCCGGCGGCCCGGTCTCGGCTGGAGCGGCTGGTCCACCGCCCTGGTCGCCACGCTCGCCGAGGGCACCGGCAAGGCCTTCGCACCGCTCCTGGACGAGGCCCTCGACCAGGCGTACGGATCCGACCGGGTCAAGGGTCTCGCCGGTGCCCTGGTGGAGCTGCCGACGGACGACGCCTTCCGTGTCCTGCTGGACCGAGTCGAGGACAAGCACGTCCGTCCCCACCTGCTGGAGGCGACGCGGCGCTACCCGGTGCGTGCGCTGCGGCTGCTCGGCGCGGCGGCGACCGGCCCCGGCAAGAACGCGTCCATGGCCGGCCAGTTGCTCGGCGCGCACGTCCGCGCCCACGCCGACCTGACCGCGGCCGTCCTGCACGACCTGCCCGCCGAGACGGCAGCCCTCGTCGAGCCGCTGCTCAGCCGCAGTGACCGGGTGGCCGACGCCCCCGCGCAGGCGCTGCCCCCGCTCCTGGTCGGCCCGCCGTGGACGACGAAGCGCAAGACCCGCAAGGCGCGTGTGGCCGCGGAGACGCCGGCGGCCCCGGAGGCGCAGGTCGCCTGGCAGCCGGGCGAGCAGCAGGCGTGGGCCGACACCGAGGGCTGGTATCGCGGGTGGCGCCGTCAGTACGGCTGGGCCGACGAGATCAAGGCCCTCCAGCAGGGCAGGCAGATGAAGAGTGTCCGGGACGTCGGGCTGTTCGTCGACGGACCCGAGGACGTGGTGCGCCCGCTGCTCGCCGAGTGCGCCCCGGAGGACTACTGGGACGGCGAGGCCGCGCTGAAGCCGGTCGCCGCCAAGTACGGGGTGGCCGCCCTGCCGCTGCTGCGGCGCGCCGCCGCCCGGCACCCGAGCACCCTCGGAGGGCTGCTGCTGCCCTATCGGAGCGTCGAGGTCGCCGAGTTGGTGTGCGACTGGCTGGCGCGGCTGAAGTCGGCCGACGCCACGGCCCGTGCCTGGCTGGCGCGGCACGGTCTGGACGCCGTCGCCGTGCTCGCACCGCACGCGGTGGGCCCGGTCGGCGCGGTCCGGCGCGGCGCCGAGAAGGCGTTGCGGCTGGTGGCCGACGCCCACGGCGGCGAGGCGGTGCTGGCGGCCGTCGCCGGATGCGGCCCGGAGGCCGCGGTCATCGTCGAGGAGACGCTGTCCGCCGACCCGCTGGTCAGCGCCCTGCCCACGCGCATACCGGCTGTCGGTGCCTGGGCCGACCCCGCGCTGCTGCCGCAGATCCTGCTCACCGAGGGCGGCGCCCTGCCCGACCACGCTGTGCGCCACGCCTTGACGATCCTGGCGCTGTCCAAGCCCGGCGAGGTCTACCCGGGCCTGGAGGTGCTGACCGAGCACTGCACCGCCGACTCCCTCGCCGCTTTCGTCTGGGACCTGTTCGAGCAGTGGCGGCTGGCCGGGATGCCCGCCAAGGAGAGCTGGGCGCTGCATGCGCTCGGCTGGCTCGGGAACGACGACACGGTGCGCCGGCTCACCCCCGTGCTGCGGGCCTGGCCGGGCGAGGGCGCCCACCACCGCGCCGTGGAGGGACTGACCGTGCTGGCGAGCATCGGCACCGACGTGGCGCTGATGCATCTGCACGGAATCGCCCAGCGGGTGCCCTTCAAGGCGCTGAAGCTCCGCGCGCAGGAGAGGATCGCCGAGGTCGCCCAGGAGCTGGGGCTCACCGGCGAACAGCTGGGCGACCGGCTCGTGCCCGACCTCGGCCTCGACGCGAACGGCAGCACCGTCATCGACTACGGGCCCCGGCAGTTCACCGTCGGCTTCGACGAGCAGCTGCGCCCCTACGTCCGGGACGCCGACGGCAAGCCGCGCAAGGCCCTGCCCGCGCCCGGAGTCAAGGACGACCCGGAGCTGGCGCCGGCGGAGCGAAAGCGGTTCGCCGCGCTGAAGAAGGACGTCCGCACGATCGCCGCCGACCAGGTGCGGCGGCTGGAGGCGGCGATGGTGGCCCAGCGCACCTGGACCGCCGCGGAGTTCCGGGAGCTGTTCGTCGCCCACCCTCTGGTGTGGCACCTCGTCCGCCGCCTGGTGTGGCTCAGCGACGACGCACCCGGGGACGGCTCGGGCGGGACGAGGGCCTTCCGGGTGGCGGAGGACCGCACCTTCGCCGACGTCCACGACGACGAGTTGCCCCTGCCCGAGGAGGCCACCGTACGGGTGGCGCACCCGCTGCACCTGGGTGATGACCTGGCGGCCTGGTCGGAGCTGTTCGCCGACTACGAGATCCTCCAGCCGTTCCCTCAGCTGGGCCGGGCCGTGCACACGCTGACCGAGCAGGAGGCCGCCGGGCACCGGCTGACCCGGTTCGAGGGCGCGACCGTACCGGTCGGCAAGCTGCTCGGCCTGACCAAGCGTGGCTGGGAGCGCGGCGAGCCGCAGGACGCGGGCGTGGAGCGCTGGTTCCACCGGCGGATCGACGACGGCCACTACGTGGTGATCGGACTCGACGAGGGGATCGCCGTGGGCGTGCCGGACATGTTCCCCGACCAGACCTTCGAGACGGTCTGGCTCGACTCCCAGCCCTGTGACTACTGGCGGAGCCGGACATACCCGCTGCGCTTCGGCGCTCTGGACCCGGTCATCGCCTCCGAGATCCTCGCCGACCTGACGGAGGTGACCGCCAAGTGACCGCCGCCGTCGAAGAGACCGGCGAGGCGCTGCTCCAGCGGCCGCCCGCCGAACTGCGCCACGCCGACGAACTCGCCGCCCTGCGCGCGGCGGACGGCGATCCCCGTCCCCCGGCTGGCAGCTCAGCCTGCGGGCCGCCCGCCGCTTCATCGTCGGTGACGAACAGGCGGGTGTCAGCCGCAAGTTCGTCGGCGACGTCTCCCTCGTGGAGCGGGCCCTGGTGACGCTGGCGACCAACCGCGGCCTGATGCTCGTGGGCGAGCCCGGCACCGCCAAGTCGCTGCTGTCGGAGCTGATCGCGGCGGCCGTCAGCGGCAGTTCCGCGCTCACGGTGCAGGGCGGTGCGGCCACCACGGAGGACCAGATCAAGTACTCCTGGAACTACGCCCTGCTGGTCTCCGAAGGTCCGTCCCCGCGCTCGCTGGTGCCCGCGCCGATGCTGCGCGGCATGGCGGAGGGCCGGATCGTACGCTTCGAGGAGATCACCCGCTGCCCGCTGGAGGTGCAGGACTGCCTGCTGTCCCTGCTGTCCGACCGGGTCATCACCATTCCTGAACTGGACGGCCCGCAGGGCCTGGTCTTCGCCAAGCAGGGCTTCAACGTCATCGCCACCGCCAACACCCGCGACCGGGGCGTCAACGAGATGAGCGCCGCGCTCAAACGGCGGTTCAACTTCGAGACGGTGTTCCCCATCGCCGACTTCGACACGGAGCTCGCCCTCGTCGAGGCCGAGGCCACGGCACTGCTGCGGCAGTCCGGGGTCGAGCCGCCGCCGCGCCGGGACGTGCTGGAGGTGCTGGTGGGCACCTTCCGCGAACTGCGGGGCAGCGCGGCGCAGGGCGAGCGGCTGTCCACGGTGATGAGCACCGCGGAGGCCGTGTCCGTGGCACACGCGGTCGGGGTACGGGCCTGGTTCCTGCGCGGGGAACCGGGCAGCGCCGCCGACGTGGTGGCGTGCCTCGCCGGTACGGCCGCCAAGGACAGCCCCGAGGACCTGGCCCGCCTGCGCCGCTTCCTTCAGCAGGAGGCGCCGCGCCGTGCCGGTCCGCAGTGGCAGGCCCTGTACGACGCACGTCACCTCATGGCCGGCTGATGCCGGCCATGAGGTCGCCCGTCTTCCTCGGGGTCCGTCACCACTCCCCCGCCTGCGCCCGCCTGGTGGCCCGGACGATCGGCTCCCTGCGGCCGGCGTATGTGCTGGTGGAGGGGCCGGCGGACATGAACGACCGGCTGGAGGAACTGCTCCTCGGGCACACGCTGCCGATCGCCGTGTTCAGCCACTACCGCGACGAGCAGCGCGTGGCGACGTCCTGGACACCGCTGTGCGACTACTCCCCGGAGTGGATCGCCCTGCGGGAGGGGCGGGCGGCGGGAGCCCAGGTGCGCTTCATCGACCTGCCGGCCTGGCATCCGGCGCTCGCGGAGGGCGGCGACCGGTACGCCAACCGGTACGCGGACGCCGAGGCGAGGTACGCGGAGGCGACGACACGGCTGTGCACGCACTTCGCCGTCGATTCGGTGGACGCACTCTGGGACGGGTTGTTCGAGGTGACCGACCCGGGTGACGCCGACGGTTCCGGGGCCGGCGGCGAACCGGGCGATGCGGAGGACCTGCGTGCCCGGCTCGACGCCTACTTCTCCCTGGTGCGCGGCGACGCGGAGGCGGATCCGGGAGACCGGGCGCGCGAGGAGTACATGGCGTCCTGGGTGCGCGCCGCGCTCGCTCGGGCCGGAGACCGCCCGGTGCTGGTGGTCACCGGCGGCTTCCACCAGCCTGCGCTCCGCGCCCTGTCCGCCCTGCCGTCCCCGCAGGGGGCCGGCGGGGCCGACTGGCCGAGCGTGCCCGAACCGCCCGAGGGGGCGCTCGGCGGAAGCTTCCTGGTGCCGTACTCCTTCCACCGACTGGACGCCTTCGCCGGCTACCAGTCCGGCATGCCCTCGCCCGGCTACTACCAGCAACTGTGGGAGACGGACCCGGCAAACGCCGCGCGGGGTCTGCTGCGCGCGGTCACCGAGCGGCTGCGCACCCGTGGGATCCGGCTGTCGACGGCCGACCTGATCGCAGCCCGCACTCTGGCCCAGGGGCTGGCCCGGCTGCGCGGTCATCCGTACGAGACCCGGGTGGACGTCCTCGACGGCCTGGCCGGCGCCGTGATCGCGGACGACCTGGACCGGCCGCTGCCGTGGACCACCCGAGGCACGCTCGGCGCCGGCACCCATCCGGTGGTGGTGGAGATGGTCGCCGCCTGCACCGGCGAGGCCGTGGGCCGGCTGCACCCGGACACCCCGCTGCCCCCGTTGGTGCACGACGTGGCCGCACACCTCGCCCGCCTGGGTCTGGCCGACGCCGACGCGCCGGTCACTCTGGACCTGACGAAGGCGCCGGACCTGTCCCGCAGCCGCGCGCTGCACCGGCTGCGCGTGCTGGGCGTACCGGGCTTCAGCCGGGTCTCGGGCCCGGCCGACGGAGCCGACCCGGTGTTCACCGAGGTGTGGACGCCAGGGCCGGCAGCCCGGCGCGAGGCCGCTCTCATCGAGGCAGGCGCCTACGGAGCCCGCCTGGACGAGGCCGCCGCGGCGCTGCTCGGCGAGCGGATGCACGCGGCGGGCCCGGCGGTCGGTGCGCTGGCCGGGTTGCTGTTCGACGCGGTGCTGTGCGGGGTCGGGCCCCTCTGCGAGGACCTGCTGGTGTCCCTCGCGGCCCGGGTGGGACAGGTCGGCGACCTGGGGTCGCTCGGCGAGGTGCTGGCGGCGACGCTCGGCCTGTGGCGGCACGACCGGGTGTTCGGCGTGGCCCGCGACCGGCTGCTCGGAGCTGTGGTCGGCGGCGCCGCCGACCGGGTGTTCTGGCTGGCGGAGGGCCTGCACGGCGACCGCGGCGCGGACCTTCCCCGGCTGCGTGCCATGGCGGCCGCGCGGGACGCGCTGCGGCACGCGCCCGACCTGATGTCGGTCACCCCGCAGGCCGCCGCCGAGGCCGCCGCGCGCATCAGCCGCGATCCGCGCGCCCCAGCCGATCTGCGCGGCGCCGCCTTCGGGCTGCGCTGGGCCCTGGGCGTCCCGGGCGATCCCGGACCGGTGGTGCAGGCGCTGGCCTCGGCCGCCGTGGACACCCTCGGCGACTGGCTGACCGGCCTGTTCGCCGTGGCCCGTGAGGAGGTGGCGCGGGCCACTGGGACTGGCGAGGACTCCCTGGTCGACGTCGTGGACGGCGTCGTATCGGCGATGGCCGAGGGCGACTTTCTCACCGGCCTGCCCGCGCTCCGGCAAGCCTTCGCCTTCTTCCCGCCCCGCGAACGGGAGCGCATCGCCGAACACCTGCTGCACCGCCGCGGCCTGCGCGGCTCGGCGCGCTCCCTGCTGCGCACCTCCGCCGACCCCCTGCTGCAGGCCCGTGCCCGGGCCCTGGAGGAGAACGTGATCCAACTGCTCGACCGCCACGGCCTGGGGGCACCCCGATGAACTCCACGCTGCCCGAACCGGCGCCGGAGCCGTCCGGCGCACCGTCGGCCCCCGACCCCGGCCTGGAGCGCTGGCGGCTCGTCCTGGGCGCCGCCGCCGAACGCTGCACCGGCCCCCTGCACGGCGCGGCCGCCGCGCGGGACGCCGCCCTGGAGTGGCTCTACGGCCGCGACGACGACCTGCGCCGACGCGGGGTGCGCCGCGGTACGGCGGACTCCCGCGAGGCCGGCACCGGCCCGTCCCGACCGACCGCGGTCGACTGGCTGGACGACATCCACCGCCTCTTCCCCAAGACGACGGTGGAACGGCTGGAGCGCGACGCGGTGGAGCGGTACCAGATCCATGAGATCGTCACCGACCCGGACGTCCTCGCCCGCGTGGAACCGAGCCAGACCCTCCTGCGCGCCGTCCTGCGCACCAAGCACCTGATGAACCCCGAGGTGCTGGCGGCGGCCCGGCGGATCGTCGAGACGGTCGTACGGCAGCTGATGGAGCGTCTGCGGCCACAGGTGCGGCGCGCGTTCACCGGTTCCCGCTCCCGCCGCCCCAGCCGGCTGCCGATCGCCCGGGACTTCGACTTCCGCGCCACCATCCGCGCCAACCTCGCCCACTACCAGCCCGAGGAGCGCCGCATTCTCATCGAGCGGCCGCACTTCCACTCCCGCACCCGCCGCCACCTGGAACAGTGGCAACTGGTGCTGCTGGTCGACCAGTCCGGCTCCATGGCCGGCTCGGTGATCCACTCGGCGGTCACGGCCGCCTGCCTGTGGAGCCTGCCGGGGCTGAAGACGCACCTGGTCGCCTTCGACACCGCGGTGGTCGACCTGACCTCCGACGTGACCGACCCGGTGGAACTGCTGATGCGGGTACAGCTCGGCGGCGGCACCGACATCGCGCGGGCCGTCGACTACGGCGCCTCGCTGGTCGAGAACCCGCGGCGGGCCATCGTCGCCCTCGTGTCCGACTTCTACGAGGGCGGCGACCCGTACCGCCTGGTGCGCACCGTGCGGCACCTCGTCGAGCAGGGCACGACCGTGCTGTGCCTGGCCGCCCTCGACGAGGCCGCCGATCCCGTCTACGACCGTGCCCTGGCCGGGAGGCTGGCCGAGGCGGGTGCCCCGGTGGGCGCGATGACGCCGGGCGCGCTCGCGGAGTTCGTCGCCGAGCACATCGGCCGGGGAGGGCAGGCCCGATGACCCGTGCGGACCTGCTCGTGCTCACGCCGGAGACCCTCGCGTCGCTCGCCAACCGCGGCCTCGTCAAACGCGCCGAGAAGGACCTGGCGGCCGGCTCCGGGCCGGTGGTGACGACCGGCGACGACGGCACCGTACGCGGCGCCTTCCCGGACGGCACGGAAGCCGCGCTCCCTGCGGGCATCGCCCTGGAGGCCGCCGACTGCAGCTGCGCCGCACCGGGCGTGTGCCGGCACCGGATCGCGCTGGTGCTGGCCTACCAGCGATCCGCGCCCTCGGCGCCGGACGACACGCAGGTGGCCGAGGAGCCGTTCACCGACTGGTCGCCGGCCGAGTTCGACGACGACGGGCTGGCGACGGCGCTGGGCCGCCCCGCCGTGACCGCCGCCCGCCGCACCAGGGAGCGCGGCTACACGGCCCGTGTGCACCGTCCCACCGCCACCGACCCGGCGCCTCGCGTGGAACTGCCCACCTGCACCGTCCGCTTCCCGGTCCCGCACGAACTGGGCTACGCCCTCTCCGACGCGGCGGCTCCGCTGCGCGGCGAGGTCGTCACCCTGGCGGTCTGGGCGTTCCGCGCCGCGGACGCCGAACAAGCGGAGGAAGTGACCGTCGGTGGCCGTACGACCGCCCCGGCCGGAGCCGACGACGCGCTACGCGCGGCCGTGGCACTCGCCGACGAACTCCTCCTGGACGGCGTGCAACAGGCCGGGCCGGTCTTCACCGGCTCACTACGCCGCGCCGAACAGGCGCTGACCGCCGTCTCCCACCACTGGCCCGCCGGCGCGGTGGCCGACCTGCGGGACCAGTTGGAGGCCTACGCGGCCCGCGCCAGTCGCTACGCGCCCGAACGCCTGGCCCTGCTCCTTGCCGAACTGCACGCCCGGCACCGCGGGGCCGATCGCAACCGGGTCGGCGTGCTGGGCACCTCGGAGGCACCGGTGACACCGCTGCGGCGGGTGCGTCTGGTGGCGCTGGGTTGCCGGATCGGCGGCACCGCCCGGGACCGTACGGCCGAGACGTACTTCGCGCACGCCGACGCCGGCACCGTGCTGGTCCTGCGCAAGCGGTGGGAGCTGACGGGAGATCAGGCACCCACCGGCCACGAGCTGTCGACGCGCCGCCTGCTCGGTTCACCGCTGCGCGCGCTGGCCACGGCCAACGTCGTCAGCGAGCACACCGCACGGGCCGCCGACCGCACAGTCGTCCTCTCGCGGGGCCGGATCGCCGCGACCAGCATCACACCCGTCGGCTCCGCATGGACGGAACTGCCGGACAGGCTGCTGCTGCGGGACACCGCCGCACATCTGCGGGAGGCCGGCGAACGTCCACCACGTCTGATCCGTCCCCGGGTCGAGGCGGATGCGGTACGGGTCATCGCGGTCGACACCGTGGACGACATCGGCTACGACCCCGCCGGGCAGCGCCTGGAAGCGGTGCTGCGCGATCCCGCGGGCAACCCCGTCCACCTCCGTGCCGAGTACAACCCGCTGTGCCCCGGTGGCCTGGACGCCCTGGCCGCCGCGCTGGCCGACGGCGAGGTCCACTGCGTCAGCGGCATGCTGGGCCGGGGCCGCGGCCGGATCGTCCTGGACCCGCTGGCCGTCCTCACCTCTGAGGGCGTCACCGTCCCGGACTTGGCCCCGGGCGAGGGCGACACCAGGCTCACCACGATCCGCCCCCGCCCGTCCGACCCGATCACGACGACCCTCGAGTCGGCACTCACCGCCCTGGCCGACGCGGCCCATCACGGCCTGCGCCACCTCACCGGCACGTCCCGCACCACCCTCGCGGACACTGCCACACACCTGCGCCGCACCGGCCTGCGCACCGCCGCCCGCCTCGTGGACGCCCTGACCGGCGCCCTGCACACCCAGGGCGCGACGGCGGCCGTCCCCCACTGGGTGGCTGCCCACATCCACCTGACGACGAGCCTGGACCTGCACCAGGAGAACGCACTGGAGACACCGGTGGCGGAAAGGGGAGGCAGCCACTGATGTCAGGCGGTGTCACGGGCGTCGGCAGCCGCCGCCCCCGGCGGGCGGCCGGACGGCGCCGGGCGGCGTCACCGAGGGAAAGCCATGCGGAACAGGTCCCAGGCGGTCGCGTCACCGACTGCCGCGCTGCCGCCCTGCGCGGCTCGCACACGCCGGTACGCCGACTCCGTGAACGCGGTACCGGATCGCGCCGGTTCGGAGTCGACCGGGATCATCTCCACGGACACCCCTTCCTTCCGTACGCGCCGTCCAGGGACCGACGGCCCACACGGCGCGCGAGCGTGGTACCGCCCGGCAGGGCCACGGTTCGCCCAGACGGACCCGACCCGACCCCGCAGCCTGCCACCCCGGCACCCCGCACGCGCTCCCGCCCCGCATACGCGCCGCACCGACTCCCACGCGTCCACCCGAACGGCCCAACGCGGCCGAGCCGTCCGGATCGCCGCGGTTCCGCGCTCTCAGTCGGCCCCCTTCTCCCCCTCACCCCTGCGCACCCCCGTCGGAACGGCCTCCCGTGCCCGGTCCAGTGCCTCCGCCGACGCCTGGCCGGCGGCGCGTACCCGGTTGCGGGCGGCGACGCCCAGCGTTGCGGCGCCCGTGGCATAGGCGCAGGTCAGTACGGCCGACGCGCGGGCGCCCGGCAGGGCCGGCTCCAGTGCCCGCAGGGCCGTCTCGTGGGCCGACCACAGGGCCAGCAGGCCGCACACCCCGGCGGCGCCCAGCAGCGCGCCACCCGCTCCGAACCGGCGCAGCGCCGCCCTGACCTCGCTCTGCACCGCGAGTATCTCGTGGCGAGCGAGCTGCGCGGTGTCCTGGGCCAGCCGCGCCGCCGCGTCGCCCACACGGCTCCTGCCCTCCGCCGGGTCGTCGCCTTGCATCCGCATCGCTGCCGCCTCCGTCTCGTTCCGCATCGCGTTCCCGCCGGGGCCGACGGCCGTCAGTCACCTCCCCGCAGTACCCGCTCAGACCGTGCCGACACGACGACTCCCCGCCCCTCTCGACGCGCCACTCACCCATCCGCCCTCAATACGCGCCCATCGCACGAAAAGGTGTGATCGTTGTAAACCACTGCAATACGCACATCTGGTCAGTGAGGAGTTACGGTGAGCGACCCCTTGGGCGATCCCGTGAGCGTGCATTCCGCGGTCGAAGAGGCGTGCGCCGTGGCCGACGCCGTCCTCTATGAGGGATACCTGCTCTACCCGTACCGCCGCTCGTCGGCCAAGAACCGGGTGCGCTGGCAGTTCGGCATCCTCGCCCCCCGCGCCTGGGCCGAGGCCCACGGCCCGGTGACGCCGGGTGTCTCGGGGTCCGTGGAGTCCTGGCAGCAGCAGACCGAGTGCCTGCTGCGCGCGCGACCCGACGCCGTGGTACGGGTGCGCGTGCGCTATCTGCAGATGCAGTACCGAGGCGTGGAGCGACGGGACGCGGACGGTCACTACACGCCCGTGGACTCCCTGGAGACGGCCGGTACGGTCCATCTCTCCTTCGACGAGGCGATGCCGCGCGAGACCGACCTCACCGCCCCGCTCGCCGAACTCCTCGCCCACGACGCGGAGTTCACCTTCGGCGCTCCCGGCGGCGACGAGTCCGAGCCCCTGCCCGCAGACGCGGGGCGCCTGGTGCGCCGCCGCTCCCCCGTCGAGGCGCGCACCACGCTGCACGTCGAACCCGTCGCGGGCGCCGACTCCTTGTACCGCCTGCGCGTCCGCACCGAGAACACCGGACGTAGGACGCCGCCCGACGCTCCCCGCGACGAGGCCCTGCGGCACTCGCTCATCGCGGCGCACACCTTCGTCGCCGGTGAGGGACTCGGCTTCTACTCCTCGATCGACCCGCCCGAGGACGTCGCGCCGTACGTGAGGGAGTGCCGCAACCTGCACACCTTCCCGGTGCTCGCGGGCCCGGAGGGGTCCGACTCGCTCGTCCTGTCGTCGCCGATCATCCTGCCCGACCATCCGCAGGTGGCCCCGGAGAGCCCCGGCGACCTGCACGACGCCGCGGAGATCGACGAGATCCTGACCCTGCGGACGCTGCTGCTCACGGACGACGAGAAACGCGAGGCACGCGCCACCGACCCGCGGGCCGCGCGGATCCTCGACCGGGTGGAGACCATGCCGCCGGAGGTGCTCGCCCGGCTGCACGGCGCCATCCGCTCCCTCACCCCCTCCCCCGCCCCGTCCCCCTCCTCCGCCTCCTCCGCCTCCTAGCCGGCGGATCCGCCCCACCTCTGTGCCGCCACCGTCCCCGACCAGGAAGGCCGTAATGGACGCCATCGAGTTGCTGATGCACGACCACCGGATGGTCGAGCAGCTGTTCCGCGACTACCACGCCGCCGCCTCCGCAGCGCAGCGCCGGGCCGTGGTGGAAACCCTGGTCCGCGAGCTGTCCAAGCACGCGGCGCTCGAGGAGCTGATGGTCTACCCGCTGGCCAAGAAGGTCCTGTCGGACGGGGACCAGCGGATCCGCGAGCACCTGAGCGAGCACAGGGCGGTCAAGGAGACCCTCCTGGCCCTGGACAAGCAGTCCGGGGACGACGAGCGCACGAGCGAACTCATGGACGAGCTGCGCCGCGAGGTCGAGGAGCACATCCGCGAGGAGGAGGGCGAGCTGATGCCCCTGCTCCGCGACGCGGTCTCCGAGGAGGAGCTGTTGCGGCTCGGCAAAATGCTGGCCCGGT
Source organism: Streptomyces cynarae (assembly GCF_025642135.1). Taxonomy (NCBI): domain Bacteria; kingdom Bacillati; phylum Actinomycetota; class Actinomycetes; order Kitasatosporales; family Streptomycetaceae; genus Streptomyces; species Streptomyces cynarae. Next base: position 1,058,171 of record NZ_CP106793.1, read on the forward strand.
CCAAGCAGACCGCCCCGACCCGGCCGCACCCCAACGCGCCCGACGAGCCTCCCGCCCTGGCCTTCGCCGGACCGGTGGCCGCGGCCTACGACCGCCTTAGGGACCGACTGCAAGGGAGGCCGAGGACATGACCGTCGAAAGCGGGACCACGGAGGTCAGCCAGCAGCCCACGAGGGCTGAACAGAGGAACGGCTTCGACGAGATCCATATCCTGTGGATCTCCGAGGGCATGAGCTGTGACGGGGACACCGTCTCCATGACGGCGTCCGGCCAGCCGGCGATCGAGGACATCGTCGCCGGGCTGGTGCCCGGCCTGCCGAAGGTGAACCTGTACAACAAGGTGCTCTCCCCGAGCCTGGGCGGCGAGGACTTCCTCGCCCCGTTCCGCGCCGCGGCCCGCGGTGAACTGGCGCCGTTCATCCTCGTCATCGAGGGCTCGATCCCCAACCAGAACATCATCGAGGGCGACGGCTACTGGACGTCGTTCGGCAACGACCAGGACACCGGCGAACCGCTCACCCTCAACTGGTGGATCGACCAGCTCGCGCCCAAGGCCTGGGCGGTCGTCGCCGCCGGCACCTGCGCCACGTACGGCGGGATCCACGCGATGGCGGGCAACCCCACGGGCTGTATGGGTCTCGCGGACTACCTGGGCTGGGACTTCAAGTCGCAGGGCGCGCTTCCGATCGTCAACGTGCCGGGCTGCCCGATCCAGCCGGAGAACTTCATGGAGACCCTCACCTGGGTGCTCTACCACGCGGCCGGGTCGGCGCCGCCGCCCCCGCTGGACCACATGCTGCGCCCGCAGTGGCTGTTCGGGAAGACGGTGCACGAGGGGTGCGACCGGGCCGCCTACTACGAGCAGGCCGACTTCGCGAAGGACTACAACTCTCCCAAGTGCCAGGTCAAGGTGGGCTGCTGGGGTCCGGTCGTCAACTGCAACGTGCCCAAGCGCGGCTGGATGGCCGGCATCGGCGGCTGCCCGAACGTCGGTGGCATCTGCATCGGCTGCACGATGCCCGGGTTCCCGGACGCCTTCATGCCGTTCATGGACGAACCGACGGGCGGCACCCTCTCGTCCGCTGTGATCAGGCCCTATGGGGCCGTGATCCGGCGCCTGCGCGGCATCACCAACATGGCCGTCAACCGTGAGCCCAAGTGGCGCCACAACAAGGACAAGTTGACGAGCGGCTACGACCCGTACTGGCGCCCCGACGGGCGCAGACGACAGCGAGAGAGAGCGAGGTAGGCACGGACATGACGGCAACCGAGGCGCGGGCCGCGGCGCGAAAGCCCGCGCAGATCGTGGACATGTCCTGGGATCCGATCACGCGGATCATCGGCAATCTCGGCATCTACACGAAGATCGACTTCGCGAACCGCGAGGTGGTGGAGTGCCACAGCACGTCCTCGCTCTTCAGGGGCTACTCCGTCTTCATGAAGGGCAAGGACCCCCGGGACGCGGGTTTCATCACCTCGCGAATCTGCGGGATCTGCGGTGACAACCACACGACGTGTTCCAACTACGCCCAGCAGATGGCCTACGGCGTCAAGCCGCCGCGACTGGCGGAGACCATCGTCAACCTGGGCGAAGCGGCCGAATACATGTTCGACCACACCATCTTTCAGGACAACCTGGTGTTCGTCGACTTCTGTGAGGCCATGGTCAAGGCCACCAATCCGAGCGTCATGGCCCGGGCCGAGCGCACCGAGGCCCGCAACGGCTACATCCACGGCTACCGGACCATCGCCGACATCATGCGCGCCTTCAACCCGTTCGAGGGCGAGCTGTACAAGGAGGCGCTCAAGGTCAGCCGCATCACGCGGGAGATGTTCTGCCTGATGGAGGGGCGCCATGTGCACCCGTCCACGCTGTATCCGGGCGGGGTCGGCACCATGCCCGAGCCGACCACGTTCACCGACTACCTCTCCCGGCTGCTGCGGGTCCTGGACTTCATCAAGCAGGCCGTGTCGATGAACGACGACGTCTTCGACTTCTTCTACGAGGCGCTGCCCGGCTACGAGGAGGTGGGCCGCCGCCGGATCCTGCTCGGCTGCTGGGGCGCCTGGCAGAACCCGGACGTCGTGGACTACCGCTACGAGACGATGAGCGACTGGGGCAAGGCGATGTTCGTCACCCCGGGCATCATCGTGGACGGCAGTCTCGTCACCAACGACCTGGTCGACATCAACCTGGGCATGCGGATCATGCTGGGAAGTTCGTACTACGAGGACTGGGTGAACGAGGAGCCGTTCGTCACCCACGACCCGCTCGGCAACGCCGTCGACATGCGCCACCCGTGGAACCAGACGACGGTGCCGGTACCGCAGAAGCGGAACTTCGAGGGCAACTACAGCTGGGTGATGAGCCCGCGCTGGTACGACAAGAACAGCGCCCAGCACCTGGCGCTGGACACCGGCGGCGGTCCGCTCGCCCGGCTGTGGTCGACGGCGCTCAACGGGCTGGTCGACACGCCGTACGTCAAGGCCACCGGACACAGCGTGCGCATCTCGCTGCCCAAGAGCGACAAGATGCCGGAGATGACGTTCGAGTGGAAGATCCCCCAGTGGAGCAACACGATCGAGCGCGACCGGGCCCGGCCGTACTTCGTCGCCTACTCCGCCGCCATGGCCTTCTTCTTCCTGGAGCGGGCGATGGACCAGGTCCGCAGCGGTGACACCAAGATCTTCGAGAACTACGAGGTGCCGGACGAGGCGATCGGCTGCGGCTTCCACGAGGCGGTGCGGGGTGTCCTCTCCCACCACCTGGTGATCAAGGACAAGAAGATCGCGAACTACCACCCGTACCCGCCGACGCCGTGGAACGCGAGCCCGCGGGACCACTACGGCACCCCCGGACCGTACGAGGACGCCGTCCAGGGCCAGCCGATCTTCGAGGAGAACGGCCCGGAGGACTTCAAGGGCGTCGACATCATGCGCACCGTCCGCAGTTTCGACCCCTGTCTGCCCTGCGGCGTGCACATGTACCTCGGCAAGGGCAACACGCTGACCAAGCTGCACTCGCCCATGTTCGGAGCGGCTCATGGATGACTACGCCCGGCTCGGCGAAGCGGCGGTCGCGCAGCGGCTCTCCCGCCTCGACGGGCTGCTCGAGCAGCTCGAAGGCGCTCCGGGTCCGATGACCGGGGCGGCGATCGAGGCGGTGCGGACCCTGACCGAGATCTACGGCGAGGCCCTCGCCCGAGTGCTGGACGCCGCCGACCCCGCCCTGGTCGACCGTATGGCCGCCGACGACCTCGTCGGTCATCTCCTGGTGCTGCACGACATCCACCCCGAGCCGCCCGAGGTCCGCGCCGCCCGCGCCGTCGACGGGCTGCGTCCGGCGGTGCGGGAGCGGGGCGGGGACGTGGAGCTGGCGGGCGTCGAGGAGGGGGTCGCCCGGGTGCGGCTCGCCGGCAAGGGGTGCGGATCCTCCTCGGCCTCGCTGGAGGAGGCGGTCCGTGAGGCGGTGCTCGCCCTGGCGCCCGAACTCTCCGGCGTGGAACGGGCGCCTGGTGACGACGCGAGGCCCCCCGCCTTCGTCCCGGTCGACACGCTCACCGTGCGCACGGTGCCCGCCGGAGAGCGGTCGTGACCACCGGCGCGCTGGCCCGCGTCATCCGCTCGGCCGCCGCCCGGCGGCCGGACGCGGAGCGGTGCGACCTGTGTGGCGCCGACGTCGAGCCCGAGCACCGGCACCTGTACGACACTGGGCAGGAGGAGGTGCTGTGCGCGTGCCGGCCCTGCTCCCTGCTCTTCATGGAGGAGGAGGCGAGCGAGGGGCGGTACCGGCTGGTGCCACGGCGCCGGGTGCGGCTGCCCGAGGTGGGCACGCGGGAACTCGGCGTTCCGGTGGGGCTGGCGTTCTTCGTACGGCACTCGGACGGCACCGTGAGCGCGCACTACCCGAGCCCCGCGGGCGCCACCCGCTGGGAGGCGGACGCGGGGGCCTGGCGTGAGGTGGTCGCCCGGTGTCCCCCGCTCGCCGGTCTCGTACCGGAGGTGGAGGCACTGCTGGTGAACACCGCACGGTCCGCGAAGCACCACTGGATCGTCCCGGTCGACGACTGCTTCCGGATGGTGGCGCTCGTCCGGCGGGAGTGGCGGGGCCTGTCCGGCGGCAGCCGGGTGTGGCCCGCCATTGAGCGGTTCTTCGCGGAGCTGACCGAACAACCGCAGGACCCGGCAAGGAGCTGACGATGGGCAGGATCCGAGTAGGCAGACCGCAGGTCAAAACCTATACGCCCCGGCACGTCACCGGGCTGCACCAGGGGAACAAGGGCCCCTACCACCGGCAGCCCGGACACCACAAGGACGGCACCGCCGACGCGCGGCGCTCGACCGGGATCCATTGGAAGAAGCACGACGCGATCATGAAGATGATGCCGAGTCTCTCCCCGGGATGAGGTACCGGCCACGGCCGCGCCCGCTGGGGCGCGGCCGCACTTACGACGAGCGAGGAGGACGGAAGATGACGGCCAGACGAGTGCTGATGGCGGAGGCGCTGATCGTGGGCGGCTTGGCGCTGACCCTGCTGGTGAGGGAGATGCCCGGAATCATGCGCGAGGTCAGGATCTGGCGGATGGTTGCGTTGCGGCACGGCTCCCGGCGCCCCCGCTGAACCATGGGCGTGCGGAGTGTCACCTGGCCGGGAAACGCCGTTCGCCCGTAATGTCCGTTCCTGTTCACGCGTCCGGCGCGACACAACAGGAGCCCCATGACCACGCGGCAGTTCTTCGGGACGGTGTTCGCCCTCGAGTCCGCCCTCGCCGCGTTCGTGTTCGCCGTCGTCGCGATGCTGGTGTGCCTCGCCGTGGTACGGCGCCGGGCAGGGGCCCGGCGCCGCCCGTCGCGCCGGCTCGAACACACCCGTCCCGAAGCCTTCTACGTCGCCGTGCTGGTCGCCGTGGCGGCCTTCCTGGTCGTCTACACGGCCCGGCAGAATCACGACGAGCACCGCGCGGCGGCGCACGGCGATCCGGTCGAGGTGACCGTCACGGCGTTCCAGTGGTGCTGGCGGTTCGACTACCCGCAGGCCAGGAAGCCGCTCGCGGTGCGTGCCGACTGCCGGGCGGGAAGGCGGCCGACTCTCGTGGTGCCGACGGGACGGCCGATCAGGTTCAAGATGGCCTCACCGGACGTCATCCACTCGCTGTGGGTGCCCGATCTCCGCTACAAGCGGGACATCTTCCCGCACCACGTGAACACCGTCACCCTCACCGTGGACCGCGAGGGCCGGTGGATCGGCCGGTGCGGGGAGTTCTGCGGGGACCGCCACCACACGATGGACTTCTGGCTGAGGGCCGTCTCGCCCGCGGCGTACGACAAGTGGCTGGCACAGCACGCGGGGGCACCGGCGGGCGGTACGCCCGCATGACGACCGCTCAGGCGCCGAGCGGGTCCAAGGAGGTGCCGGCGGGGAACTGGCTCGGCTGGGCGACCAGCACCGACCACAAGCGGATCGGGCTGCTGACCGTCGCCACCTCGCTGGTGCTGCTGCTGGTGATGGGCGTCTTCGCCCTGATCATGCGCGGTCAGCTCGCCCAGCCGGAGCTGGACCTGGTGCTCCCGCACACCTACAGCCAACTGTTCACCCTGCACGGCTCGGGGATGATCTACCTGGTCATCACGCCGTTCGCCCTCGGGATGGGTGTCTACCTGGTCCCGCTGCAGATCGGGGCCCCGGCCATCGCCGCGCCCCGCACCACACTGCTCGGCTACTGGCTCTACGTGTGCGGGGCCGTTCTGGTGCTGGTCAGTCTCGCCGCCGCCAACGGCAGCGCCAGTTCGGGCTGGTTCTCGTATCCGCCGCTGGCCGACAGCGACTTCTCCCCCGGCGTGGGACCCGACCTGTGGATCGTCGGCGTGGTGCTCTCCACCACCGGCATGATCCTCATGGGCTGGACCGTGCTCTGGACGGCGCTGCGCAAGCGGACCCAGGGGATGACCATGCTGCGGATGCCCGTCTTCACCTGGTCCATGGTCGCCAGCTGCCTGATGGTCATCGGCTCCTTCCCCTCGCTCCTGGCCGCGATGGCCCTGCTCGCCGCGGGCCGCGCCGACCCGTCCGTCTTCCACGCGAACGCGTGGAACATCGGCTACCAGCACCTGTTCTGGTTCTACGGCCACCCGGTCGTGTACGTGATGTTCTTCCCGTATCTAGGGGCGGTCGCCGAGGTGCTGGCCGTCTTCTCCGGGCGGGCGTTCTTCGGCTACAAGGGGACCGTCCTGTCCCTGCTCGTGTTCGCCGCTCTGTCCATGAGTGTGTGGGCCCACCACATGTTCGCGACCGGACAGGTTGCGAACGACTACTACTCCCTGACGTCGATCAGCCTGCTGGTCCCGGCGGGCGTGGAGTACTTCGCCATGATCGGCACGGTGCTCGGCGGCCGGCTGGTCTTCCGCACCCCGATGCTCTTCGCCCTGGCCTTCCTGCCGCAGTTCCTGATCGGGGGCCTGACCGGGATCATGGTCGGCACCCCGGTCCTCGACTACCACCTGACGGACAGCTACTTCGTGGTGGCCCATCTGCACTACGTGCTGTTCGCCGGCAGCGCCTTCGGGCTGTTCGCGGCCGTCTACTTCTGGTTCCCGAAGGCCACCGGTGTGGAGCTGGGCGAGCGCCTGGGCCGTCTGCACTTCGTGCTGCTGGTGATCGGCACCAACCTGACCTTCCTGCCCATGTTCGCCCTCGGTTACGAGGGCATGCCACGCCGCGTCGTCAGCTACGCCCCCTTCGACGGATTCAGCCTGCTCAACCTGTTGGCCAGCTGCGGAGCGGCGGTGCTGGCGGCGGGCATGGTCGTGTTCGTCGTCAATGTGCTGTGGACGCTGCGCAAGCGCTCGCTGGGCCGCCATGTGCCCGCGCCGCCCGACCCCTGGGGTGCGGGCACCCTGGAATGGGCCACCTCCTCGCCCCCGCCCGCCACGAACTTCACGCCGGAGTACCCGGTGCCGCCGGTGCGCGGCCACGCCCCGCTGCTGACGCTGAGGGAGGGGCAGGGGGAGCCGGACGACCGGGCAACGCTGTCCGGGAGCCGCGGGTGAAACGGCACGCGGCAGCGGTCATGGTGGCCGGGTGGGGGCTGCTCAACGGCGTCCTGCTCGCGGTCCTCTCCGTCTACGGGGAGGCGAGCCTCGTCTACTGGCTGTGGGGCTCGGTGGTGGCGCTGCTCGAACTGGCCGCACTGCTCGTGCTCGGCTCCTCGGAGGCCGGGCCGGAGGAGCACACCCGCTACCGGCTGCCCCGGGGCGGCGCGCCGGCGGTCCTGCCCGCGGCGGCGGGGATCACCCTGGGCGTGCTCTCCGCCGTGTACGGCCTGTGGCTGCTGGTCGTGGCCGTCCCGCTGCTGGGGGTGGCCGCCGCCCTGGCCGTACGGGGCGCCTCGACCCCGGGCGAGGGGTGAGGCGTGACCGGGCACGCGATGGCCGGCCCCGCCTGGACCATGGCGGTGACCGGGCTGTCGGTGTCCGCGCTGGTCCCGGGCGTGATCCGGGCCACCCGGCGGCACCCGGTGTGGTGGCGCCTGTCGCTGCCCGCGGGGGCCGCGCTGCCGTTCTTCCTCGTACTGCACGCCGCGGTGACGCTCGCGCACACCGGGGCTGCCCGGCCGCCTGGCCCCATGGCCTGGTGGGAGGCGGCCGTGGTGGTGGCGGCGGTGTGGTTCTGGCTGCCGGTCGTGGGCACCCGGCACCGTCTGACGGACCCCGGCAGATGCCTTTACCTCTACCTGTCCATGCCGTTGCTCGACCTGCCCGCCGTGGGGCTGATCGCCGCGGGTGAGGACGCGGCGGGGCTCTCCATGGTGGTGTCCATGCTGCCGGTCGGTCTCGCGGCGCTGACGGTGACCTGGCGGTGGATCCACGCCGAGGAGACCCGGGAACTACGACGCACCGGCTGACCCCGGCGAACTAGCCGCTGTGGGCCTTCTCGGTCTCCTCCGGGTCGGCGGTCACGGCACGTACCGCCCGCTTCTGCCAGTCGGCGGCGGGCAGTTCGACGCGGTCGCCGAAGTACCAGGCGCTGAGCCGGTTGCGCACCCGGTGCCGGCGGAAGAGCCGCCATGCCTCCGTGCCGTGCGCCCTGGGGCGGGGGGTGTCGCGCACCAGGATCCGGTAGGCCTCCTCGGCCGGGAGCGGTGTCCGGCCCTCGCGGTAGCCGCCCGCCGCCGTGCGCCGTACGTCCCCGGTGCCCCCTCCCTCCCGCAGCCTGCGCCGGTCCGCCGTCTGGAGTCCCAGGCACAGACGCCGCGTCGCCCAGTAGGCGAAGAGGGGCCCGACGAACAGCAGGGTGCGGAAGGCGTAGGTCAGGTACTCGACCGGAACGTGGAAGACGTACGCGAGCACGTCCTGGCCCCCGGCCATCAGCAGCACCGCGTAGACGGTCACGCCCGCCACGCCGAGCGCCGTGCGCGTGGGCTGGTTGCGCGGCCGGTCGCACAGGTGGTGCTCGTGGGACGGTCCCGTCAGCCAGCGTTCGAACAGTGGATAGCAGTAGAGGACCCCGAACAACACGGCGGGCAGCGCCACCCCGGGCAGGAACACGTCCCAGGCGATCGTGTGGCCGGCGAAGTTCATCTCCCAGGCGGGCATCAGGCGCAGGGCGCCCTCCAGATAGCCGACGTACCAGTCGGGCTGCGAGTCCAGCGACACATGGTCCGCGCGGTAGGGACCGAAATCCCAGATCGGGTTGATCTGGAACAGCGCCGCCATCAGGGTGAGGGCACCGGCGACGGCGAAGAACAGCCCCGTCGACTTGGCGGCGTACTGGGGGAAGAGCGGCTTGCCGACCGCGTTGCGGTTGGTGCGTCCGGGCTCGGCCCACTGGGTGTGCTTGAGTTGCACCACGAGCCCGAGGTGCACCCGGATCAGGAGCAGAAGCAGGCCGGGGACCAGCAGGACGTGCGCGATGTACAGCCGGGGGATGATGGCGTGTCCCGGGTACTGGCCGTCGAAGACGAAGAAGCTCAGATAGGTGCCGATGACGGGGATCGACAGCACGATCCCCTGCGAGGTGCGCAGCCCCGTGCCGGAGAGCAGGTCGTCGGGGAGCGAGTAGCCGCAGAACCCCTCGAGCAGGGCCAGCAGGAACAACGTCACCCCGATCATCCAGTTGACCTCGCGGGGGCGGCGGAAGGCTCCGGTGAAGAAGATCCGCAGCAGATGGCAGCCGATGGCGGCGACGAAGACGTCCGCCCCCCAGTGGTGGATCTGCCGGATGAGCAGCCCGCCCCGGACGTCGAAACTGATGTCCAGCGCCGAGATGTACGCCTGGGAGGCCCGGGTGCCCCGCAGCGGGGCGTAGGAGCCGGTGTACGGGGTCTCGGTCATGTCCGGGTGGAAGTAGAACGTGAGGTAGACACCCGTCACGATCAGAACGAGCAGGCTGTAGAGGGCGATCTCGCCGAGCAGGAACGACCAGTGGTCGGGAAAGGCCTTGCGCAGGTACTCCTGTGCCGGCGTCCGCAGCGGCATGCGCCGGTCGAGCACCGACACCAGGCGCTCTCCGCGGTGCTGCGCCGCACCGGACCGCTCATCCTCTGACGCCGGCACGCGCTCGTCCTCCCGGGGCAGCCGTCCGCTTTCGATCGACACAGCCGTGTCCTCTCGTGGCGCGGGCGAAACGCCTGCTGCGCCGGACGGGTGCCCGCGTCCGGCCTTGGCCGCGGGCGGGCACGCCTGGCGGGGACCTGCGCCAATGGGTGGAAAAAGCGGTCCGGCGGGACCCATTCGCCCCGGCGGCGGTCGGGGACGGCCGGGCCCGGGGCAGGTCTGGTCACAGCACATGTGCTGGGAGGACTCATGGCCGTGGTTTCGGAAGTCGTACGGGAGCGCCTGCGCGCCTGGGGCGTCGTCCGGGTGTACGGCTATCCGGGGCAGGGGGCCGACCCGCTGCTGGAGGCCTTCCGCCGGGCGGGCCGGGAGCCGGAGTTCGTCCAGGCCCGGCACGGCGAGGCCGCCTCCTTCATGGCCTGCGGGCACGCTCGGTTCACGGACACGGTCGGCTGCTGCCTCGCCCCGTCCGGGCCGGGGGCCGTACAGGTCCTCAACGGCCTGTACGACGCCCGGCTGGACCGGCAGCCGGTGGTGGCCCTGCTCGGCGACACGCCGCGGAGCGGCCCGGGGGCGCGTCGGCCGCAGGCGGTGCACCTGGACCGGCTGTGCGCGGACGTGTCGGAGTCCTGCGAGGTGGTCGTCTCCCCGGACCAGGCGGGGCCCGTCCTGGACCGGGCCTTCCGGACGGCGTCGGCCCGGCGCGGTGTCGCCGTGGTGATCCTGCCGGCCGACGTCCTGGATCAGCAGGCCCCGCCATCGGCCGGCGGCGCGGTTCCGCCGGACGTCCTCGCGCTCGGAGGGAGCCGGCCGGTCCTGATGCCGGAGGAGGGGGAGCTCCGCCGTGCGGCCGGCATCCTCGACGAGGGCCGGAAGATGGCCATGGTCATCGGGCGGGGCGCGGCGCGCGCGGGGGCGGAGGTCGAGCGGGCGGCCGAGCTGCTCGGTGCCGGGGTGGCGAAGGCGCTGCTGGCGCTGGACGTTCTCCCCGACGACCTGGGGTACGTGACCGGTCCGGCGGGCCGGGTCGCCAGTCCGGCCAGCGAGAGGCTGGTGCGTGCCTGCGACACCCTGCTGCTGGTCGGGGCGGGGCCCCGCGAGGCCTGGCTGCCGCCGGGCCGGTGGGCGGTGCGGAGCGTCGAGATCAACCCGGAGGCGGGCGTGACCGCTCCGTGCCGACCGGGGGACGTGCGTCTGGTCGGCGATCCTAAGGCGACCCTGGAGGCGCTGCTGCCCCTGCTGCACCACAAGAAGAACCACGCCTGGCGCCGAAGCGTCGAGAAGAGCGTGCGGACCTGGCACAGGAACCGGCGCACCGAGGCCCGGCAGCACTTCGGGCACCTCATCAACCCGGCCGCCGTCGCCACCGAGCTGTCCGACCGGCTCCCCGACCGGGCGCTGCTCACGGCCGACGCGGGCTCCAGCACCGTGTGGTGGGCGCGCCATCTCCGCCTGCGCGCCGGCATGCGCGCCGCGCTCTCGGGGCACCACGCGGCCATGGGCACCGCCGTCCCGTACGCCCTGGCGGCCCGCTTCGCGCATCCGGACCGGCCGGTCATCGCCTTCGTGGGGGACGGCGCCTTCCAGATGAGCGGGATGGCCGAGATGATCACGGTCAAGGACCATCTGGAGCGGCTGTCCGGCGGCCCCCCGCTGGTCTTCTGCGTGTTCAACAACCGGGACCTCAACCAGGCGACCTGGGACCGGCGGGCCGAGACCGGCAATCCCCGGCTCAGCGGCACCTCCTCGGTCCCGGACGTGCCATACGCCGCCTACGCCCGCCTGCTGGGCCTGGAGGGTGTCCACTGCTACCGCCCGAAGGACATCGGCGCCACCTGGGACGCCGCTCTCGCCGCGCGGCGGCCCGTGGTCGTGGAGTTCGTGGTCGACGCGGAGACCGAGCCGCCGCGACCCGCCCGCCTCGCAGAAGAGGGCGGACCCCGGCGGATCCGCGCGCTCCTGCGGGGACGGCGGACCTGAGCGGGCGGCTCTGCTGCCACGGTCGGTTCCTTCGCCCCGTCACGAGGGGTGTTTCGGCGGCCGGACCCAGCCCAGGGACCGCTCGACGGCCCGCTGCCAGTTCTCGTACTCCCACTCCCGCCGCTCGGGGTCCATGTCGGGCAGCCACTGGGCGGCCCGGTGCCAGTTGCGGCGCAGCACCTCCAGATCGGGCCAGTAGCCGGAGGCCAGTCCGGCGGCGTAGGCGGCGCCGAGGGAGACCGTCTCGGCGACCATCGGCCGTACCACGGGGACGTCGAGCACATCGGCCAGGAACTGCATGAGCAGGTTGTCGGAGGTCATGCCGCCGTCCACCTTGAGCTGCTTCAGGGCGAGCCCGGAGTCCGCGTTGATCGCGTCGACGACCTCCCGCGTCTGCCAGCCGGTGGCCTCCAGGACGGCCCGGGCCAGGTGGCCCTTGGTGATGTAGGAGGTGAGGCCGACGATGACGCCGCGTGCGTCGCTGCGCCAGTGCGGGGCGAACAGGCCTGAGAACGCGGGGACGATGTAGCAGCCGCCGTTGTCCTCGACGGTGCGGGCCAGGGTCTCGATCTCGGGTGCGCTGTTGATCAGGCCGAGACGGTCGCGGAACCACTGGACCAGGGAGCCGGTGACGGCGATGGGGCCCTCCAGGGCGTAGACCGTGGGATGGGGGGCGATCCGGTACGCGACGGTGGTGAGCAGCCCGTGCCGGGACCGCACGAGGTCGGTACCGGTGTTCATCAGCAGGAAGCTGCCGGTGCCGTAGGTGCACTTCGCCTCGCCGGGCGAGAAGCAGGTCTGCCCGAACAGGGCCGCCTGCTGGTCGCCGAGGGCGGCCGTGATGCGCACGCCCGGGAGCACCGAGCGGGCCTCGGCGTAGATCTCGGCGGAGGAGCGGATCTCCGGCAGCATCGGGCGCGGCACCCCGAAGAACTCCATCAGTTCCTGGTCCCAGGTCAGCGTCCGGATGTTGATCAGCATGGTGCGGCTGGCGTTGGTGACGTCGGTGATGTGCAGACCGCCCTCGGTGCCGCCGGTGAGGTTCCAGATCAGCCAGCTCTCGATGGTGCCGAACAGCACCTCGCCGGCCTGGGCCCGCTGCTCGAGGCCCTCGACGTTGTCGAACAGCCAGCGGATCCGGGGCGCGGAGAAGTAGGTGGAGGGGGGAAGGCCGCAGCGGTCGAGGAAGAACTCCTCCCCCGGCCGGTCCATGAGGTCCTCGACCATGGGACCGGTACGGGTGTCCTGCCAGACGATCGCCCGTCCCAGCGGGGCCCCGGTGCGCGGATCCCACAGCACGGTGGTCTCGCGCTGGTTGGCGATCCCGATGGCGGCGACCTGCCCGGGGTCGATACCGGCGTTGGCCAGCGCCTCGGGCACCACACGCTGCAGGTTGCGCCAGATCTCCACGGCGTCGTGCTCCACCCAGCCGGGCCGGGGGAAGTACTGCTGGTGCTCCCTCTGGGCGACCGACACCAGCCGCCCGCGGTGGTCGAACAGGATGCACCGCGTGGAGGTGGTGCCCTGGTCGATGGACACCACATACCGTTCAACCATGATCGGGCCTGCCTTCCCAATGCGTCGCCGGGGCGCCCGGACCTACCACCGGGCCGCGCCCAGGTCTCTGGAGATCGCCCGCGCGGCCTCCCGGAGCAAGGTGATCAGGGCCGGCAGGGGCCGGCCTCTGGTGTCGCAGATCCGCTCGACGGGGCCGGACAGGCCGATCGCGCCCACCACCAGACCGCCGTGCCCCCGGATCGGCGCGGCGATCCCGCCCTCGCCGACACTCATCTCCTGCACCTCGGCGCCCCAGCCGAGCTCCCGGATTTCGCCGAGCACCCGGGTGAGGTCCTCCGGGAGGACCAGGGTGTGCCGGGTGTACGCCTCCAGTTCGGTCTCCAGCAGGGGTTCCACGGGCGCTGCTCCGAAGGCCAGCAGGACCTTGCCGAGCGAGGAGGCGTGGAGCGGCAGAAGGGCGCCCACGTCCAGGGTCTGGAGGGTGTCGTCCGGCCGGAAGACGTGGTGGACCACGAGCACCTTGCCCTCCAGGGGGGTGCCCAGGCGGACCGCCTCCCCGCTGCGGGCGGCCAGGGCGTCGGCCCAGTTGATGGCGCGCGACCGCAGCTCGTTCACATCGAGGTAGCTGGTGCCGAGGTGCAGCAGGGCCGCACCGAGCTGGTACTTTCCCGTCGCCGCGTCCTGCTCCACGAAGTCGACGTGCTGGAGGGTGCGCAGGATGCCGTGGGCGGTGCCCTTGGCCAGGCCCAGCGCGGACGCCACCTCGCCGAGTCCGAGCCGACGGGGGCCGGCGGCGAGCAGGCGCAAGATCGCCGCCGCCCTCTCTATGGACTGGACCGGGCCTGCCATGAAGCGATCATAGTCCTGATTCGTCCCGATTAAGGACTTGTGTTCGGTAATGCCGACCGCAGTTCATTGACCCGCACCATTTCCGTCCTTAGCGTTCCATCACGCCCGGCTCCCGGCCGAGGGCGCTGCCCGGAGGAGGAAGGCCCATGATCACAGCGCAGCTCAGCGCCGCGCCGTGCGCGGAGGTGGAACACGTTTTTCCGCTGCCGTACGCGCCCAGGGCCGTCTCAGCGGTGCGCCGGCGCGTGCAGGCGCTCCTCACCCGCTGGAACGTGCCCACGGACGCCGCTGACGACGTGCTCCTCGTGACCTCGGAGCTGCTCACCAACGCGCTCGTGCACGCCCTGCCCCCGGCCACGCTCAGAGTGTCGCGGACCCTGGTGGACGGACACGGTGCCGTACGGGTCGACGTGACCGACACGGGACCCACGCGTATGTCCTGCGAGGTCGACCCGGACGAGCACGGCCGGGGCATCGACATCGTCACCACACTGTCGGCCCGGTGCGGCGTGCACACCCACCCGGGCGGCACCAGCCGCTGGGCGGACGTGCTCGTGGGGTGAGGGCGCGGTCACGGCCGGGGAAACGTCGTCAGGGCCCGGGCGAGCCCCGAGGCGTCGGTGCCGATCTTGCGGTAGACGGAGGAGAGCAACTGCCTCACGCCCTGCTCGGTCAGACCCAGCTCCTTGGCCACGACCGACGCCGGGTGGCCCTGGGCGGTCAGTTCGGCGGCGGTGCGTTCCTGAGCGGTGAGGGTGTCCGACTGGGCGTAGCGCAGGGGCAGCGACGGCAGTCCCGCCGCGGACAGCTCCGCCCTGGCCCGGGTGGCGACGCCCTCCGCGCCGCAGTGGACGGCGACCTCCAACCCTCGGTAGAGCCGGTCGGCGGCCTCCTGCACCCTCGCGCCCCGCAGCAGTGCGGCGCCGTGCCCGACCAGGGCCCGGGCCAGCTCGTACGACGCCGGTGAGCGCTCCAGCTGGGCCACGGCCTCCGCGTGGATGTCGAGCGCGGCGGCGCCGCCAGTCACCTCGGCCTCGAGATGCAGGGCCTGGCCGATCACGGATGCCGCGCCGAAGTCCCGGGCCCGCTTGACGGCCTCCTCGGCCAGGCGGGCCGCGCGCTGCGGGGACCTGGCGGCGAGGGCGGACGCCAGGTCGAGCCGCCAGGGGCACCAGGCCGGATTGCGCCAGGCCCGCGACTCCAGCCATTCACCGACAGCGGACAGCAGTCTCTCCGCCTCCTCCTCGCGTCCCTCCGCCAGGAGCAGTTCGGCGTACACCGTGCGCGGGTCGGGGTAGACGACGGCGCGCGGGACGGTCTCGCCGTAGCGGTGGGCGTCGGCGACCTGGCGCGCCTCGGCGGTGCGTCCCCGGGCCAGCAGGATCTGGATGAGGATGCCGATCGCGAACCACTGCGCCGGAAGCGCCTCCCGCACCCGTTCGGCGATGTGCAGCCCCTCCCGTACCAGGTCCTCCGCCTCGGCGAGGCAGCCGCGGCGATAGCGGATGTAGCCGAGGAGGGTCTGGCCGAGCGCCAGGTGGGAGCCGCGCCAGCCCTTCGCCTCGCACTCCGCGATGCCCCGGGTGAACAGCTCCTCCGCCCGTCCTGGCTGGTCGCAGTACATGTACGTGAGCGCGACCGAGACGGGCACCTCGAAGCCGCGGTCCTCCTCGGTCCAGCTCAGTCCGCCGCGCAGGGCCTTCTCGGCGTACTCCAGGACCGTGCTGCGCGGCTCGCAGCACAGGAGGGCGTCCCAGGCCCTCAGCCCGAGGATGCAGCGTTCCTCCAGGCTCCGGCCGGGCAGCCGGGCCGCCAGTCCGGCCAGCCGTCGGGAGCGGGCCCGCGGATCGGGTTCGTCGGTGCGGCAGGAACTCCACTGGAAGTGGTCGGCCCGCATCCTCAGGCGGGTGCGCGAGTGCGTGGCCCGGCGCGCCTCTTCGGCGGCCACGGCCGCGGCCTGAGCGACCTGGTCGGTGTGCGCGAGCGCCTGTGTCAGCCGGTAGACGATACGGGCGCGCAGCTCGTCGTCGATCACGGGCTCGGCGAGCGCCGCACGCAGATGGCCGACGGTCGCCACCGGGTCGATCAGGAACGTCGAACCGGCGAGTTCGTGGAGCAGCGCCGCACGCTCCTCCTCGGCGGGCGGCTCGCGCAGCGCCGGGTCAGGACCCGCCGGGCGGCCTCGGGGGCCCCGGCGCGCAGGTGCTCACGGGCGGCCTCGCGCAGGCACTCGACCGCGTCGGCGTTGCCCTCGCAGGGGACCTCCAGCAGATGCCGGGCGGCCGCGACTGCGCCGAGTCCGGCCGTGCGGACGGCCTCCGCGGCCGCGTTGTGCAGCCCGACCCGCAC
Organism: Streptomyces cynarae; assembly: GCF_025642135.1. Lineage (NCBI taxonomy): Bacteria > Bacillati > Actinomycetota > Actinomycetes > Kitasatosporales > Streptomycetaceae > Streptomyces > Streptomyces cynarae. Next base: position 1,074,419 of record NZ_CP106793.1, read on the forward strand.
GCCCGGCGGGATCGCCCGGTAGACGGTGGTGGCGATAAGCGGGTGAACGAACTCCAGGGCGCCCTCGGGGTCCTCGCCCTCGGGGCCCTCGGCCTCGGCCTCGGCCAGGATGCGGGCGGAGCGCAGCGTATCGACCGCCTCGGCTGCCTGCTCGATGCCGACCACCGCGATCGCGGCCGCGAGGTCCCGCGAGATGGAGCTGCCGAGCACGGCCGCGGCCCAGGCGAAGCGGACGGTGGGCGTACCGAGTCGCCGCAGGCGTGCGAGCAGTCCCGGGCCCTTGACCGCGGAGGCGAGCTCCCGCATCACGGGAAGCTCCTCACGGGTGCCCTTCACCTGGCGCCGGCCGAGCCGGATCGCGAGCTCGACGGTCTCGAACGGGCTGCCACCGGTGATCTGCCGGCATTCGTCGCAGAACGCGTCCTCGGCTTCCTGTCCCAGTTCGTCCCGCAGGATCCGCGCGACGCCGTCACCGGTGAGCGGCGCCAGGGTGTAGGGGCGTCCCTCGTGGCGTCCGGTGAGGGGGCCGAACGCGGTCGCTCCGGGGGGCAGTTCGTCCGGCCGGTAGGCGACGACGATGAGCAGCGGCAGGTCGTGGGCCCGTGGCGCGAAGGAGGCGAGCCAGCTCAGGGACTCGTCGTCGGCCCAGTGCATGTCGTCCAGGAGCAGCACGACGGGCGCCTTCAACACCGTCAGGCGGGTCATGACCCAGTCCAGGCCGTCACGGACCACGGTCGGGTCCGGCACCGGCGCGGCGCACTCCGCCTCCAGACCGAGGGCGGCGGCGACGATGTCGTACCAACTGCCCAGCAGTTCCCGCCGGTTCGTGTCGTCCATCGTCGCGAGGACGGGCTGCAGGAGTTGCCGGACCACGCGGAACGCCAGGCCCTGTTCGTTCTCGCCGCCCTTGCCGGAGAGCACGGTGCATCCGTGGGTCGCGGCGCGGGAGCGGACTTCCGCGAGGAGGGCGGTCTTGCCCATGCCGGCCGATCCGGTGAAGGCGAGCAGTCCGCCCCGCCGTGCGGGCGGGGCGCCGTCGGCCGCGTCGCACAGGTCCGCCAACGCGGAGTCGATCGCCTTCAGTTCCCGGTTCCGCTCGAGCAAGTGCCGGTGGCCGGTGATCGGCTGCCGTGGTCCGTGTGCCATGTGCCCCGCCGCTTCCTGCCGTCAGCTGTCGGAAGTCAGGCTGAGCGTATGCCCTGGTGGGCGCGGTCAGGGGGCTTTCGAGCGGCACGGCGTATGGAAAGAATGAATCATGAACGACGGCGGTTTACCCGTCTCCACCTCGGGTATTGCCGCGAACTGGGCTCCTTGTGGGAGCCCAGTGGGCAGTGCCCGAGGCGTCGCCGTCACGCGGGGCGGCGCTTGCGCGTCGTACGTCAGCCGACGGGGACGGTCGCGGTGTCCGCGTAGCGCGGCACGTCGCGGGACCAGTAGTAACAGCCGCGGATCCAGCCCGCCATGCCGTCCACATAGCCGAGGGCTGCGGGGCTCGACCGCGGCCTGATCTGCTCGGAGAGCCGCTCGAACTCCCTGACGGTGCGGTTGATCCTTCCGATGGCGAGCCGGACGGCCTGCGGCAGGGTGCAGTGGTGCTCCCTGGCGTAGGCCAGGGCCAGGTTGATCACGCCGCCCTCCCGCTGCTCCTTCATGGCGGAGAACAGGTCGGGTATCCACACCGCGGCGTCGGCCGACAGTCTGCGCAGTCGGCGCATGGCCGGGTGCCAGAGCTCGCCGGGGGACAGTTGGTGGGGCTGTGCTGCCTCGCACAGCGGGTAAAAGGGTTCGACGCCCGCGGTGAGGGACCGTATCGAGCCGCAGAGACCGATCCGTATACGGGGAGGGTCGGTCTGTGCCACCGCCTCGTACAGCAGGCCGTGCACGTACTCGCGGCCGTGCCATGCCCAGCGTGCCGTCTGGTCCGGGGTGCAGCGCTCTTCGACCTGCCGGTGCAGGTCGGCCAGGGCGGCCCCGAGAGGCGTGGTCGGCGGCCGGCCGTCGCGCAGGATGCCGATGCTCTCGCACAGCATGGGCAGCAGCCTGCTCGGCCGGCGCCGGCCGAGCTCTTCGGCCTGGTCGTCGAAGACGAACTGGTAGGCGATCTGGTTCGCCACGATCCGTAGGATGCCGGCGTCCATGGTCGGGCTGTTGTAGGAGGCCAGTTCCGCGGGACGGGTCCGGGCGATCATCGCCGCGACTGCGGGGTCGTCGGTCAGTCCCCAGCTCCGCAACCATTCCTCGACGCCGGCCGCGGCTTCCGATTCGTGCGGATTGCGCAGTGGGGGAAAGGGCATGTAGAGCTCGGACTCGATCAGTTCCTTGAGGTTTCCCGACGGATTTCCGGCATACGGTCGGGCTGTGCTGTCCTCATGCTCCACCGACATGTTTGTCACCTTCCCTCCGGCGGTTCCGCGGCGAGGATGTAACCGTTCCGTTTGCGGGGAATTCCTGGGGGGACCGCGTGGTGGTGCCGGGCGGAATGCGTACGACCTCTGGCGGAGACCCAAAGGGCTGCGCACCGTCTTTGTCCGGGGTGCCGGACGCTTGCGACGGCGGTTTCCCCGGCGGCGTCTGCGACCGGGATTCGCAGATCATCTCCAGCGCCCTCGGCCCGAGGGTCGCTGCGGGGCGCGGCTGCTCGACATGCCCGGGCAGCGGCCGCAGCCGCCAGCGGCGGGCGACCGTCGCCACGGCCAGGGTGGCCTCCGCCATGGCGAAGGCGTCCCCGACGCATTTGCGGCTGCCGGCGGCGAAGGGCAACAGGGCGCCGTTGCGCACGGCCGCGGACTGCCCGGGCAGCCAGCGCTCGGGCAGGAACCGGTCGGGGTCGGGGAACGACGCGGGATCGTGGTGCAGGACGTAGGGGCTGTACAGCACGGTCGTCCCCCTCGGGAGCCGAACGCCTGCGAGGTCGGTCTCCTTGGTGGTGGTCCGGGTGAAGAGCCAGCCCGGCGGATACACCCGGAGCGTCTCCGTCACCACGCCGCGGGTGTACACCAGGCGCGTCAGTTCCTCCTGGCCGGGCGGCCGCCCCTCGGCGAGCACCTCGTCGACCTCCGCGTGCAGTCGGCGCTCGGCCTCCGGATGGCGGGGCAGCAGGGCGAACAGCGAGCCGAGGCACATCGCCGTGCTCTCGACGCCGGTGAGCAGGAGCGTGATCAGCTGGTCGTGGATCTCCCGACCGGTGACCGCCGCTCCCCCGTGGCCCCGCTCGGCCTCCAGCAGGCTCCCCAGCAGATCGTCACGGGGGCGGCCTCGCCGCCGTTCGTCGATGACGGAGTCGACGATCGCGTGCAGGCGGTCGAAGGCACGGCGGTAACGGCGGTTGGCGGGCGTGGGCAGCCGGAACAGGGGGGCGAGCGGCACGACCGTACGGACGAACAGGCCCCGGACCAGGGCCGCCAGGCAGTCCCGCAGCTCGGCGACGGTCGCGGCGTCCAGTGCGTCGGAAAGCAGGAAGCGGCTGGTCACCCGGGTGGTCAGGGCCAGCATCGCCCCGCTCACGTCGACCCGCTCGCCGGGCCGCCACGCGCCGAGGACGGACTCGGCCTCCTCGCCCATCACCCGCGCGCAGTCGGCGATGCGGGCCGCGTGGAAGGCGGGCTGGATCAGCTTGCGCTGCCGTCGGTGGTCCTCGTGGGCGCAGGTGACCAGGCCGTTGCCCATCAGCGGCCGCAGCCTGTCGTACTGCGGACCGCCCTTGTCGAAGGTACGGGCGTCCATGAGGACCCGGTGCACCAGCTCCGGGTGGCACACCAGCCAGGCGCGCTGGGGACCTAAGCGTATCTCGACCAGATCACCGTAACTGGAAACGGAATTCAGAAAGGGCAGTGGGTTCCGGAACAGGGTGATACCGTGACCGACGAATGGGAATATGCCCGGCGCAGTGGCCACCGTCCATACTCGCCGGGTCTCGGGCAGGGAACCGCTCATCGAATACCACCTTCCGCGGTCGACACAGGAAATCGGTGAACGTTCCTCGGACGTGGAGCATGAGTCCTGTCCTGCCCAGTCCAACCCGCCGCCCGCTTCCCGCGCGCTTTTCCCGGGGGGCGCACAGGAGCACGAAGGCGCATGGGACCGGCCACTGTTGATGTCGGCTACACCGACCGGCAATTCTTCCTTCTCCGGATTCGTCGCCGGCTTACCCCGGCCGGGCGCCGTTCCGGGGCCGGGCGAGGGACCATGAGAAGTGACCCGGGAATGCCCCGCCGCCGGGCGCCGGGTGACATCGCACTGGTGGGAGGAGGCGGTGGGTGGTGATCACGCGAGTGCGGATGCCGCACCGGCATCTCACGCCGCCGGCCAAGTCCGGGCCGCCCCGGGACGCGCCGAGGCCGCCCGGGAACCAGCGGCCCACGCCGGGGGGCCGGCAGTGGTGGATCGTTCCGCTGCTGTGGCTGGCCTTCCTGGTCGTCATCATGCTGGTGCGCGCCCCGTCGGGGACCCCGCCGGCCCACCTGACGTACAGCGACTTCACCGCCAAGGTCGGTGCCGGGCAGGTCAGGACGGTCGACATCAACGACAAGGGGGCGGTCAGCGGCAGCCTGAAGAACGGAACCAAGTTCACCACCCAGCTGCCCACCGCACTGGGGACCGGGTCGCTGCAGCAGCAGCTCCAGGCCAAGCACGTGCAGATCACCGCCTCACAGAGCAAGAGCGGCGGCAACCCGTTCCTGTCGTTCTTCGTCACCTTCCTCCCGCTGCTGCTCCTGGTCGGCGCCTTCTGGTGGTTCGGGCGCCGCGCCGCGCGCTCGGTCACCGGTGGGCTCAGCGCCATCGGCCGCTCCCGGGCGAAGATCATCGAGGCGGAGCGGCCCACCACCCGGTTCGACGACGTGGCCGGATACGACGGGGTGAAGCAGGAGATCAGCGAGGTCGTCGACTTCCTGCGCAACCCCATGCGCTATGCGGCGGCCGGCGCCAAGGGACCCCGCGGAGTGATCATGGTGGGACCCCCCGGCACCGGCAAGACGCTCTTCGCGCGTGCGGTCGCCGGTGAGGCGGACGTCCCGTTCCTGTCGGTGACCGGGTCCGCGTTCGTGGAGATGTTCGTCGGCGTGGGCGCCTCCCGGGTGCGGGACCTGTTCGACGAGGCCCGCAAGCGCGCGCCGTCGATCATCTTCATCGACGAGCTGGACGCAGTGGGCGCGCGCCGCTCGGGCAGCGGTCACATCGGCGGCAACGACGAACGAGAGCAGACCCTGAACCAGTTGCTGGCCGAGATGGACGGCTTCGACCAGTCCACCGGCATCGTCGTGCTCGCCGCCACCAACCGGCCGGAGGCGCTGGACCCGGCCCTCTTGCGCCCGGGCAGGTTCGACCGGCAGGTCACCGTCCCCCTGCCCAACCAGGCCGAGCGCGCCGCGATCCTCACCGTCCACGCCCGGGGCAAGATCCTTTCGTCCGACGTCGACCTCGGCACGGTGGCCCGAGCCACACCCGGCTTCTCCGGCGCCGACCTCGCCAACCTGGTCAACGAGGCCGCCATCAACGCTGTACGGGCCGACCGCGTGCTGATCGAGGCGCACGACCTGGACGCCGCCCGCGACCGGGTCCTGCTGGGCCGTCGCGAGGCGTCCAACGCCCTGCTCCCGGAGGAGCGCCACTCGGTCGCCGTCCACGAGTCGGGGCATGCCCTGGTCGCCGCGCTGTGCGAGCACGCCGACCCCGTCGCGAAGGTCACCGTCCTGCCGTCGGGCATGACGCTGGGGGTGACCGAGCAGCTGCCCGAGGCCGAACGCCATCTGTACAGCGAGGCCTATCTGACGGATCTGCTCGCGGTGCGGCTCGGCGGCCGGTCGGCCGAGCTCGTGGTCTTCGGCGAAGGCTCCAGCGGCGCCGCCAACGACCTGGCCGGGGCCACCCAGATCGCCACCCGCATGGTGCGGGACTTCGGCCTGTCCTCGGCGCTCGGCCCGGTCGGCTACGCCGCCGCGGGCCCGCACTACCTGGGTGAGACCCCGGAGGACTCGATCCGGCAGCCGTACTCGGAACAGACCCAGCGGATCATCGACCAGGAGGCCGCACGCCTGCTGCGCGAGGCCGAGGAGCGGGCGACGGGGCTGCTGCGGGAGCACCGCCGGGCCCTGGACCGGCTCGCCGGCCTGCTCGTCAGCCGCGAGACCATCGACGGCTCGGCCGTCCTGGACGTCCTGAGGCAGGAGGGTGAGCAGCGGCGGGAGTCGGACGGAAACCTTCCGGAGCGCGCGGTCGAGGATCTGCGGGCCGCGACGCCACCGGTCCGCGTGCCGGGAGAGGTTCCCGGGCAGGAAGATCAGGGCGGCGCCACCGAGACCGGCGCCACCGAGACCGGCGCCGCCACCGGTACCGGCACCGGAGCAGGATCCTGACGGCTCATGCGTGGAGGTCGTGCGGCACGATGACGACGGGGCAGTGCGCGTGGTGCAGCACGCCCTGGCTCACCGAGCCGAGCAGCATGCCGGCGAAGTCGCCGTGCCCGCGGGTGCCCACCACCAGACCGAGCGCGTGGGCGGAGGAGTCGGTCAGCTCCTTCACGGGATGGCCGCCGACCAGCTCCTGATGCAGTGCGACGTCCGGGTACGCGGCGCCGCGATCGGCCACCGTCTCGTGGAGCAGCCGCCGGCAGTCCTGACGGGCCGCGTGCTCGTCCAGCACCCCGAGCAGCCCCGGCTGCCAGACGTAGAGCGCGCACAGCCCGGCCCCGCGCAGGGCGGCCTCCTGGAAGGCCACGTCGACGGCGGCAGCGGAACGCGCGCTGCCGTCCACGCCGACGACGAAGTACTCGTCCTGATGGACGGTGTCCTGCGGTTCGGGCACGACGACCACAGGGCAACGGGCGTGCGCCATGACGTTCAGGGTGACCGAGGCGGAGAAGACCTCCCGGACCCGGCTCAGATGCCATGACCCGAGGACGACGGCCGCCGCGTCGTGTCCCTGCTCCCGCAGGACCCACGCCGGGTCGCCCTCGGCCGGCAGGCCGGACACCTCGATCCCCGGCTGCCGGGCCTCCACGAACGACACCGCCGCCCTGAGCACCTGCTCCCCCGCCTCCCGCAGCGCTCGGGCGCAGGCCTCCCACGAGGGCGGCGGCTCCCATCTCCTGATCCCCGCGGTGGGAAGCGTCTCCGCGTGCACCAGACGCAGGGGCACACGGCGCAGGGCGGCCTCGTCCGCCGCCCAGGCGAGCGCCCAACGCTTGGCGGGATCGGGGTCGACACCGGCCACGATCGGCCGGCGATCCTCGGGTCGGGCCATCGTCGTCTCCGGCAACCAGAACCGACGGGGTCCGGCCGCCCGTTCGCGCCCGGACCCGTCGCTCAGGCCGCGAGGGCGTGACCGGGGTGCAGTACCACCTTGGTGTAGCCCTCGATCCTCTTGTCGAACTTCTCGTACGCCTGCGGCGCCTGGTCCAGCGGCAGTTCATGGGAGACCACAAAGCTGGGCTTGGCCCGCCCCGCGATGATCATGTCGCGCAGCTGGCGGTTGTACCGCTTGACGTTGCACTGGCCGGTGCCCATCTGCTGACCCTTCTCGAACATCCGGCCGATGGAGACCAGCAACTGCCCCCGCTTGGCGTGCTCGTCGGGTCCGCCGGGGTCGGAGGGCACGTACAGGCCCGGTACACCGAGCATGCCGGTGGGCCGCACCGTCTCCACGAGCTCGTTGAGGACGATGGCGGGTTCCTCGTGGCTGGCGTCGTGCGCCTGGGCCTGGTAGCCGACGGCGTCCACGCCCTTGTCGGTGCCCTCTCCGTTCGTCTGTTCCTTGATCTGCTCGGCAGGGTCGCCCTTGGTGAAGTCGATGGGGACGGCCCCGATCTCCTCCGCCTTGGCGAGCCGCTCGGGCACCCGGTCGACGGAGAACACCTTCGACGCCCCGCGCAGCAAGGCCGAGTAGGCGGCCATCAGACCCACCGGGCCGGCACCATACACGGCCACGCTCTCCCCGGGGGACACCTGGGCGAGTTCGCATCCGTGGTAACCGGTCGGGAAGATGTCGGCGAGCAGGACGAAATCGGTCTCGAACTCCTCACCGGGTGGCAGTTTCAGGCAGTTGAAATCGGCGTAGGGCACCCGCAGCCGTTCCGCCTGACCACCGATGAACGGGCCCATCGCCACATATCCATAGGCGCCGCCGGCGAACCCGGGATTCACCGTGAGGCAGAAACCGGTCTTTCCCACGAGGCAGTTCTTGCAGAATCCGCAGGCGACATTGAAGGGCATCACGACCCGGTCACCCTCGGACAGGGAGGTCACGCCGCTGCCGACCTCCTCGATGATGCCGAGGTTCTCGTGTCCGAAGACGATGCCCGACTCGGCCGCCGTGCGGCCCTCGTACATGTGCAGGTCCGAACCGCAGATCGCGGTCGACGTGACCCGTACGAGCACATCGTTCGGGTGCTCGATCCGGGGATCCTGGACATCCCTCACAGCCACGCTGAAGGGCTTCTCGTAGACGACGGCTTTCACCTGCGTCACCTCCGCGTCGAATCCGGCTGACGGCGGCGGGACGGAGCCGCTACCGGGGGAGGCACTACAGGCGCGGGCCCTCGGGCTGTGCCGTGGCCCCGTTCGCGCTCTTTCACCGCCGGTCACTTCCAGAAAACGCCCCTGCGACAGGGGCCGCAACCCACGTCGGCGGTCCGCCGCGGGTCCTGCGGTCAGCTCTCCCCCGGGACGGGGATCGCCTCCCGCGCGCGGGTCGAGGAGTCGATCCCGGGTGCGAGCCGGCGCAGTCGTCGCGCCGTGGCCTCGGCGCCGTCCGGCACCGAGACGGCAAGGAGGCGGAAGGGGGCGCCGGGCCGCAGGGCGACGCACACGGCGGGCGCGCCGGGCCGCACCACCACGAAGTCCTCTCCGCCGGGATGGCCCCGCGTCCCGATGCACAGCGTCCCGGGGATCCACAGCCCCCGCCGGCGGTCTCCCCGCAGGGCACGCCACCAGTCCGGTTCGACGGTCACCCGGCGTACCGCCTCGAGCGGCACCCGTACGTCGCCCCGGCGGGCGGCCGCCCTTTCCCGCCACCTCAGGCGTACGACGAGTTCTTCGCGGTCGACGAGTATCCGTGCCATAACGCTTCCTCCCTTCCATTTTGACGTCCGGGACGAATCCGCACGTTTCTCGAAACGTCTCACCATGCGAACGCCCTCTTACTCAGCACCGCGGCATCTCGTTGAATGGCTTTTCCGCCGGCTTCCGTCAGCGAGAGGAGACGCGCCGTGGGTGAACATGTTCACGTGCGCATCGGACACGGTCTGAGTGTGAGCGAGAACGGCGAACTGATCGAGTCGTCCCGCTGCCGCTGTGGCGCCACCTGGACCAAGGCGTACCGGGTGGACGAGGACGCGCCCGAGGAGTGACAGGAACGCGGGACCGGCTTTTCGCTCACGCGACGACAGTGCCCGTCCCGGGTACCGGCAGGCCCAGGCGGGACAGCGCACCGCTCAGCCAGGCCGTCAGGGCGGCGGCCGCCGGCATGGGCACGGCCTCCCCGGGCGCCTCGGCCCCGGCGTCCTCGCCCCAGGCGGGCAGCCATCCCGCACCGGCCAGGCGCTGCGACAGGGGCTTGAGCGTCCCGTGGAGGAGCGTGGCGGTCGCGATGGACGCCACAGCGGTGCCCCAGCCGACGGGGCCGAGCGGGGTGGAACCGAAGAACCGACTGATGCCCGGGGTCTGGACGATCCCGACGAGCACGGCGGCCGAACCGACGGTGGCGGCGAGCACCTGGAGGTCGGCGCCGCCGCTGGTGAGGGTCTGGGCGAGCTGGGTGCCGACCACCGCGACCAGCGCCACCGTGGCGGCGCGGCGGCGCGTGCCGGTGAACCGGGCGGCCGTCCAGGCGAGGCCCGCGCCGAGAGCCGTGGTGAGCCCGCGCTGCACCATCTCCTGGGTGAGCGAGGTGCCCAGCGAGTGGTGCGGTCCTTCCCGGAGCAGGTTCTCCCCCGTGCTCTCGGCCGGCGTGCGGACGGCGATGGACAGCGCCGGGGCGAGGTCGGTGAGAAGGTTCACCAGCATGATCTGACGGGCACTGAGCGGTGAGCTGCCCGCCACGGCCGAGGCGAGCACGCTGAAGGTGACCTCGCCGAGGTTGCCGCCGATCAGGATGGCCAGCGCGGTCCTGACCGAGGTCCACATCGCCCGGCCCTCGGTGAGCGCGGTGACGATCGTCTCCAGACGGTCGTCACCGATGACGAGATCGGCGGCGGCCGTCGCCGCGGGCGTGCCGCGCCGCCCCAGGGCGATGCCTACGTCGGCGAGCCGGATGGCCGGGGCGTCGTTGGCGCCGTCGCCGGTCATCGCCACCACGCGGCCGAGCCGCTGGAACGCTTCGACGATACGGACCTTGTGGTGCGGGGTGCACCGCGCGATCACGTCCACCGTGGGCAGCAGGGCGTCGAGTTCCTCGTCGTCGAGCGCGTCCAACTCCGGCCCGGTGCAGACCTTCTGGTGCGGCTCGCCGGTGACGGAGGCCGCGATGGCCTCCGCGGTGGCGGCGTGGTCGCCGGTGAGCAGGACGGTGTGCACGCCCGCCGCGCGCAGCCGGGCGGTGGCGGCGCGGCCGAACGGCGCACCGGGTCGGCGAGGACGACGAAGCCCACGAAGACGAGGTCCCGCACCGCGTCGTCGGTCAGCTCCTCGCCCTGCCCCAGGGTGCGTTCGGCCACGGCGAGGACGCGGCGGCCCCCGTCGGCGAGCTCCTCCGTGGCCCGGGCGAGTGCCCTGCGCCCGGCGTAGTCGAGCGCGCTCTCGGCCCCGTTCCGGCGTCTGCGCGAGCAGCGGGCCAGCACGGTCTCCGGGGCGCCCTTGACGCTCAACAGGGTGGAGCCGGCGGTGCGGCCCACCGTGGCGTGGTAGGCCCGGGACGGGTCGAAGGGCAGGGTGCCGGTGCGCCGCCAGCCGGGCGCGCCGCGGCCTACCGACACCCGCGCCCGGCGGGCCCCGGTGTCCACCGCCCGGTCGGTCCGGTGGGCCATCGGCTCGGACTGCCGGACGGCGGGGGTGGCTCGGAGCGCCGCGGACAGGATCGCCTTGTGCCGTGGGCCCAGCCGGTCGACGGACACGTTCCGCTCTCCGTCGCCGACCGCGACGAGCTGGAGGTTGCCCTCGGTGAGGGTGCCGGTCTTGTCGAAGCAGAGCACATCGGCCCGGCCGAGTGCCTCGATGGTGCGCGGGTTGCGGACGAGGGCTCCCTGCTCGGCCAGGCGGCGCGCGGAGGCCAGTTGGGCGGCGTTGACGAGGAACGGCAGCCCTTCGGGGACCGAGGCGACGGCCAGATTCACCGCGGAGGTGATGCTCTGGGCGAGCGGGCGCCCGTGCAGCAGTCCCGCCCCGGCCACCGCCACCGCGGACGCCGTCGCCACGGGGAGGCTGGCCTTGGTCAGCGACGACAGCCGCGCCTCGACGCCGGTGACCGGTGCTGCCTCCCGTGCGGTGGCCATGGTGCGCCCCACCTCGGTGGCCGCGCCGGTGGCCACCACCACGGCGACCGCCTCGCCGGCGGAGACGGTGCTGCCCTCGTAGAGCATCGAGGAGCGCTCGGTGAGCTGCGCGGCGACCACGGGTGCCGGGGTCTTGGCGACGGGCAGGGACTCTCCGGTCAGCGACGACTCGTCGACCTCCAGTCCCTCGGCGTGCAGCAGCCGGCAGTCGGCGGGCACCACGTCCTCGGGCCTCAGCACGACGACGTCCCCCGGCACCAGCTCTTCGGCGGTGACCAGCCGCTCGACGCCACCGCGCCGTACCCGTGCCCCGACCGCGGAGCGGGCGGTCAGCTCTGCGAGGGCACGCTCGGTGCGGACCCGCTGCACAGCGCCGACCAGGGCCGAGGTGGCGGTGACCGCGGCGACCAGTGCGGCGTCCGCCCTGGACCCGACGGCGGCGGCCAGGGCGGCCCCGCCCGCGAGCACCGGAGTCAGCGGGTTGGCCAGTTCCTCGACGAACGCGGACAGCAGGGTGGTGTGCGGCGCGGCACCTGTCCCCGAGGGGCCTTTGGCTCGCGCGGCGGCCTCCTGCGGGGAGAGCCCGTCGGCGGACGTCCGCAGCCTCTGAAGGACCCGCGCGGGCGGCATCAGGTGCCAGGGCACGGTCGCCACGGAGGGTGTGACGGGCCGGGAGCAGAGTTGCCGGGCACGCCAGACGCCCAGGCAGAAGGCGATCGCCCCGGCCGTGTTGCAGGCCGCCTGCCCGCGCGAGCACGCCTCGGCGGCCGGTGCCCGCAACGCCGCCACCGCGCCGATGCCGCTGCCGCCGCTGGACAGCACGGCGCTGTCCCGGTCGACCCTGCGGGCCACGCCCACGCCGGACAGGATCAGCGCGACGGACTCCAGATCGGTGCCGACCAGCAGGTCGGCGCCCCAGGCCGCCGGCTCCCCGTCCCGGTGCACGCCGATGCCGCAGTCCGACGCCGCGAGCGCACGGCGGTTGCCCGACACCAGCAGCACCACCGCGCCGTCCGCCTGAAGGGCCCGCACCGACGCCACCAGGTGGCGCCCCGAGGGCACCGTCGCGTCGACGAAACCGAGCCGCGGGTCGGTCCGGTCTCCGGCGAGGACCACACGGATCTGGGAACGCCGGGCGGCCGCGGCCAGGGCCTGCGTGCCCGGAAGGGTCTGCGTCGCCACGCCCGCGACGGCCATCAGGCGGCGCCGCCGGGCGAGTCCCAGCACCCGTTCGCTGCCCCGGGACCGCAGCCGCTCGGCGGCCGGGCGCCCGGTGCGGCCGGTCAGCTCCAGGTCCTCCAGTGGGCCGATCACCCAGCCTTCGCCGTCGCGCCGGATCCGTGTCGGCGCGGCCGGGTCGAACAGGGCGAAGAGCCGGTCGGAGCACTGTTCGGTGTCGGCGCCGTCGAGCGGCACCAGGTCGGTCAGCTCGTACCGCCCACCGCGCAGCACGTCCACGTCCAGCACCACGGTGTCCACCTGGCCCAGGCGGCGCAGCGCACCGCGGTCCATGGCCACGACGCCGCGCAGTGCGAGGACCCTGCCGAGGCTGGTGGCGAAGCCCTCCCGCCCGGCCTCGGGAGCCTTCGGCATGCCGGCCAGCGCCACCGCGAGCGCGCGCCGCGGTCCTGCGTACGGTGCGGTCAGGGCGCCCACGGCGGCGCCCGCCCCCATGGCCCGTTCGGCGTAACGTGCCGTCACGTCGCGGTGGAGCCGGGGCCGTTCCACGACGACGGGTTCGGCCTGCGCATGCTCCGGTCCCCGCACCAGCCGCGGCTCGGCGTCCGCCCACGCCTCGAGGGTCGCGTTCGCCTCCCGCCACTGCGCGATGCGCTGCGCGGTGTCGAGCATCAGTCCTCCGCCGCGGGTGGCCAGGCCCTGGACGAGCGCGTTGAGCGTCAGAACCACCGATTCGGGGCGTTCCAGTTCCGTGAGGCCTGAGGTGACCAGTCTGCGCAGCCAGGGATGGCACTGGACGGCGGTGGCCAGCGCCCCCGCCTCGGCCGGCAGCGGCGTCCACGGCGACAGGCGCGTGGCGACCGTGAGGAGCAGGCCCGCGATGTCCGCGGCGAGGACCGGGAGTGTGGGCCGGCTGCGCGGCGCCTGACAGGGGTGGTGCGGTTCGGGACACCATTCGTCGTGCTCGCCGGGGTCCGCGGTGGCGGCGGCCCCGTGGGCCTCGGCGTGGGCGACGATCCGGAGCAGCTCCTGCCGCGACGGCGGCGGCGAGGCCAGTTCCACGACGACCCGTTCCGCCGGTGCGTTCACGCGCGCCCACAGCACCCGGGGGTGCTCCTCCAGAGCGCGCTCCACGATCCGGCCGACCCCGATGCCGCGGGGGCCGTGCACGCCACGGACCTGAATGTGGCAACGGCCCGGGCGGGACCACACGTCCCGTCGGCCGAGGCCGAGCAGCGTCACGGCCGCCTCCGCGGCACCCCGGGCTCCGGCGGCCAGGCCGTCGGCCAGCGGGCCCGGCAGTGGCAGGCGCGTCCCTGACAGCAGCGACATCGGTGCCACCTCCCGAGCGGGCCGGTCCTCGTACGGATCCGATCATCGCGCCCACCCGAAGCGCCCGCCCGGCGGGCTGATCCGAACGGCTTCCCGGCTCGCAGGCCCCTTTCCCCGCCGGTACCGTCTGCCTCGGTGGGGGGCGATGTCCCGGACCCACGAACGGATGTGAACCGTGACCACGCCGAAGACCGCGCGAAAGTCCACACAGAAGCGCTCGGTGGAGACCGCTCAGAGACGCACGGTGACGAGCAGCACGAAGGCGGCGCAGCCCACCGCCTCGGCGCGCACGAGGCAGCGCTCCGACGCGTCGTCGGGCGCCCGTAGGCCGGTCGCCGGCCGGCCGAACGCCACGCAAACGACGACCAGACAGCCGGCCGCCAGACAGTCGGCGACAAGGCCTGCGACGACAAGACGGGCGACGACAGGACAGGCGGCCGCGACACCGCCGAAGACGAGACGGGCGACGAGCCGGGCGACGACGACACAGTCGACCGCTCGGCAGTCGACCGCTCGGCAGTCGTCTGCGACGCGGTCGGTCGCGCGGCAGTCGACCCCGAAACGGCCGGTCACGAGGCAGGCGAACACGAGGCAGGCGGCAGCGAGGCAGGCGACCACGAGGCAGGCGGCCGTGAGGCAGGCCGTCACGACTCGGCCGGTCGTGCGGCAATCGGCCGTGAGACGGCCGGAGAGGAAACAGCCCGCCGCCTCCGGTAAGCGCACGATCACGTTGACCGTCCCCTCGTTCGGCGAGGCCGCCACCTGGGCTGTCAACGCCGTCGCGGTTCCTGTGGCCGCCGCGCGCCGGGTCCTGCCCGCCGCGCACGGCCTGCCCCTGTACGTCGGTATCGGCGCGCTGGCCGTCGCGGGCGCTCTCGAGGCTCCGGTGGCCCTGGGGCTCGGCATCGGATACGCCCTGCTCCGGCACAAGGGGCCGCTCGCCCGGTTCTCCGGCTCGAAGTGACGGCGGACGTCGCGGACGCGGCACGGCGGGCCTCGGGCGGTCGCCCACCCGCCGTCGGCCGATCGTCCGCCCGCCGTCGGCCGGTCGTCCGCCCGCCGGCGGACCTTCGCCTCCGGACACCGCCCCGGCCCTCGCGGCCCCGGTCCAGCGCAAGGTGATGTGATCCGGGGTGATCCCGTCAGGTCACGGCGGGTGCGCCCGGGCGGTCCCACGTTTGTCAACCCGTCCCCCGATCACCCGTCAGGCATCGGCGGGGCGCCCCAGGGAGCGGGAGGATGATCGCGGAACAGGCCGTGAAACTGGCCCGGCAGGCCGTGCACCACGTGTGGGACCGGCTGAAGACGTACGACCTGGTCCGGCGCGGCCGTGAACTGGAGCTGATGCACCGCGCCCTCGGCTTCGCCACGCTGGCCCTGGTGACCCTGGCGCCCCTGCTCATCGTGGTGGCGGCCGCCGACCCTCTGGCGCACGGGGGCTTCACGACGTGGCTGGTCGACGGCATGGGGCTGTCCGGCCGCTCCGCGCACGTGGTCACCGACATCACCACCGCGCCGCGCAAGGTGATCAGCGCGACCAGCGTGTGGGGCGGGATTCTGCTCGCCGTGTTCGGGGTGTCCTTCGGCGGGAGCGTCCAGAACGGTTACGAGCGGATCTGGAACCTGCCTCCCGGCCCGTGGCACCGCATCTGGCGCCAGGCCACCTGGCTCATCGTGCTCACCGCCTACCTCTACCAGGAGGTGCAGACGCGTCTGGCGTTGCACGGATGGCTGCGGGTCGTGGTGTCCCTCGCGACCGGAGTGCTGTTCTTCTGGTGGGGCCAGCGCTTCCTCCTGGGCGGTCAGGTCCGCTGGCGAGACCTGCTGCCGGGCGCGTTCGCCACCATGGTCGGTCTGATCGGTCTGCGGGTCTTCTCCTATCTCGTCTTCACGCCGCTCATCGTCAGCAACGCGGTCAGTTACGGACCGCTCGGGGTCGTCCTCGTGCTGGAGTCCTGGCTGACCGGTGTCGGGTTCGTGGTCTTCGGCGGCGCGCTGTTCGGCCGCTGGTTCTGCGAGCATCACTGGTGGCCGCGCGTCAACCGGTGACCGGCCCGGCCCGCATCACCGCGGCTCAGCGGCGCACCGCACGGACCCCTGCTGCCGAGATGGCGGCCACCACTGCGGCCGCCACCGCGACCCGCAGTGCCCGTTCCCGCCAGGGCGGAGCCGACCTGCGGGCGGCACCGCGCTCGGGCCGTCGCGTGATGGCTTGGGCGCCTCTGTCGCGGGCGATCTTCATCACTTCGGCCACATGCAGGGCCTGCCGTCCCGTGCGCGCGTCCTTGATCTGGGTGGTGCAGGAGAAACCGTCGGCGACGATCAGGCAGTCCTTGTCGGCGTCGCGGATCGCGGGCAGCAGGGCCTGTTCGCCGCAGTCCATGGAGATCTCGTACTTGCCGGACTCGAAGCCCCAGGATCCGGCGAGTCCGCAGCACCCGCCCTGGAGGCTCTCCACCTCCAGGCCCATCTTCTCCAGCAGCTCCTGCTCGGGACTCATGCCGCCGGTGGCGCGCTGGTGGCAGTGGCCCCACAGCAACGCCCTGCCCTTGAGGGAGGGAGGGTCGATGCCGAACGTCTGGAAGAACTCCGGGAAGTGGTAGGCGCTGCGTGTGAGCCGTTTCGCGTCGTCGTCGTGCGGGAGCAGCTTGGGCAGTTCGTCCTTGAAGACGGCGAGGCAGCTCGGTTCCATGCCGACGATCGGTGTGCCGGCCCTGAGATGGGGCCGCAGGACGTCCAGGACCCGGTGGAGGTAGCGTTCGGCGGTGTCCAGGAAGCCGTAGTCGTACAGGGGCCGTCCGCAGCAGATGTGCTCCTCCGGCATGATCACCCGCCAGCCCGCGGCCTCGATCGCCTCGACACAGGCCACCCCCACGTCTGTGTGGAAGTGGTTGTTGAACGTGTCGGGGAAGAGGACCACGGGCCGCCCGCTCGGATTGGCGGTGCCGCCGCGCCGGGTGAACCACTCCTGGAGCGTCATGGGTGCGAAGCGGGGCAGCGGCCGGCGGCGGTCGATGCCCGCGACCAGCTTGGCGAGGTGGGACAGTCCGGGGGTATGGGTGACGAGGTTGACGGCTTCCGGAACGCGTGAGGCGATTCTGGCGGCCTGGTCGACGAACCCGAAGGCGTATGCATGGCGGGGGCGCCGGCGGCGGGGCGACTTGTAGTGGTGGTACAGGAACTCCGCCTTGTAGGTGGGCATGTCCACGTTGACGGGACAGTCGTTGGTGCAGCCCTTGCAGGCCAGGCACAGGTCGAGCGCCTCGGCGACCTCCTTGGACTGCCAGCCGTCGGTGATCACCTCGCCCTGGAGCATCTCGTACAGCAGCCGGGCCCGGCCGCGGGTGGTGTGCTTCTCCTCCCGGGTGACCTGGTAGCTCGGGCACATCGTCGTCTCGGCCTGCGGCACCCGGCACTTGCCGATCCCGACGCACCGCAGCGTCGCGTGGGCGAAGTCCCCGCCGTCCTCCTCGTAGGCGAACTTGGTCCGGTGCCGGGGCGGGTTGTAGTCGGTGCCCAGTTTCAGGTTCTCGTCCATCCGGTAGGGATCGACGACCTTGCCGGGGTTCATCTTCCCCTGCGGGTCCCAGATCGCCTTGAACTCCCGCATGGCCTGGACGAGTTCGGGCCCGTACTGCTTCTCCAGCAACTCGCCGCGCTGCTGGCCGTCACCGTGCTCCCCGGAGACCGAGCCTCCCATGGAGACGACCAGGTCGGCGGCCTCCTCCATGAACGCCCGGTACGTCGCCAGGCCGTCGGCGGTGCGCAGGTCGAAGCTGAGCCGGCAGTGGATGCAGCCCTGCCCGAAGTGGCCGTACATGGCGCCCTTGATGCCGTGCCGGTCCATCACCTTGCGCAGCTCGCGCACGTACTCGCCGATCCGGTCCGGCGGGACGGCCGAGTCCTCCCACCCCGGCCAGTGGTCCTTCCCGTCCGGCGGGAACGCGGTCGAGCCGAGACCGCTCTCCCGGATCGCCCACAGGTGCTCGCTGGTGCCGCCCTCCTGCTTGCTCTTGGCGACCCGGACACGGTCCCGCTCGTACCCCTTGTCCTCGGTGAGCCACCGCAGGAAACGGTGCGCCTGGCCGACGGACTCCTCGGCGGTGTCCGCGCCGAACTGCACCAGCAGCCAGGCGCCGCCGCCGAGACGCGGCAGCTCCTGGATGTCCTCCACGTTCATGTTCTGCAGTTGCTGGTCGCGGATGAGTTCGTCGTCGAGCGCCTCCAGTCCGATCGGCTTGAAATGCTCGATGATCTCCATGCAGTGTTCGGCCGCGTCGGCGAGGTCGTCGTACTCGACGACGACGAGGGTGCGCTGCAGCAGGGCGGGGGTGAGCATGAGGACCGCCTGCAGGGCGGTGGCGCAGGTGCTCTCGGTGCCGACCAGGGCGCGGGCGACGTTGAAGCCGCGTTCCGGCAGGAGTTCGTCGAGGTTGTAGCCGGAGACCCGGCGCGGCACCTGTTCGGCTGAGCGGAAGCCGGCCCGGATGGCGTCGGCGTACTTGTCGCGAAGGTCGCGCAGCGCGGCGTAGATCTCGCCCTTGCGGCCGCCCTTGGCGATGATGCGGTCGAGGTCCTTCTCCTCGTCGACGCCGACCCAAAAGCGGGCGCCGTCGTAGGTGACCACCTCAAGGGCGTGGGTGTTGTCGCTGGTCCGGGGGCCGGGTCCGTACAACTGCGACTGCACCGAGTGGATGCCGCAGGAGTTGTTGCCGATGTTGCCGCCGATGACGCAGCGGGAGTGGGAGGACGGGTCGGGCCCGAAGACCAGGTTGTAGCGGCCGGTGTGCCGGTTCAGTTCCTCGTTGATGACGCCCGGCTCACAGGTGACCAAGCGGCGATCGGGGTCGATCTTCCCGATGCGGGTGAGGTACTTGGAGTGGTCGATCACGACGGCTTCGTTGACCGTCTCGCCGGACAGGCTGGTGCCTCCGCCCCGGTTGAGGACGGGCGCACCGAACCGGTGGCAGATCTTGTGCACGGCGACCACGTCGTCCAACGTGCGGGGGATGACGACGCCGATGGGGACCTGGCGGAAGTTGGAGGCGTCCTGTGCGTAAAGGCCCTGGGAGGCGGTGTCGAAGCGGACCTCGCCCTCGACCGCCTTGCGCAGGGCGCTCTCGAGCTTGCCCACGTCCAGGGTCATGCGGGCCCGCGGCGGGCCCGCGATCTCCGGGTGGGTCTTGGTCGGCACCTCGCGCGTCGCCCGGCGTGCTGCCTTCGCCATCGGATCCTCACCTTTCCTCAGCGAGTCTGGTCAGGCCGGCCGCGCCCCGTACACGCGGTACGGCTCGGCGTCGGCCCACTTGACGTCCAGCCCGAGTCCCGGACGGCCGGTGTCCGGTCGCAGGGCGCCGTCCACCGGCGACAGAGTGCCGTCGAACAGCAGGTCCTCGACCCGTACGTGATCGTGGAAGTACTCCAGGTGCCGCAGCCGTCGTACGGCGCAGAAGGCGTGCGCGGACACCGCCGGGGCGCAGTGCGCCGACAGGTCGAGGTCATGGGCCGCCGAGAGGCCGGCCACCTCCAGGACGCCGGTGATGCCGCCGCAGCGGGTGACGTCCGCCTGGAGGCAGTCCACGGCGGGACGCTCCACGAGGTTGACGAAGTCCCGCATCGTGTAGGCGTACTCGCCCGCGGCGATCTCCAGTCGCTCCGGGCCGCGCTCGCGCAGCAGGCGCAGTCCTTCCAGGTCGGCGGAGCTGACGGGTTCCTCGAACCAGCGCACGTCCCACTCTTCGTGGAAGCGGCGCGCCCAGTGGAGCGCCTCCTTGCGCCCGAGGGCCCCGTTGGCGTCGGTGAACAGCTCCGGCTCGTCGCCGACCGCCTTGCGCACCGTGGTCAGCCGCAGCGGGTCGCGCTCGGGGTCCCGCGAGGTCTTCAGCTTGACGCGGGGGATGCCCTGGTCCACCCATCCGGTGAGCTGGTCGGTGAGGCGGTCCAGCGGGTAGTTGGTGAAGCCGCCGCTGCCGTAGACGGGAACGCGGTCGTGGTACGCCGGGAGCAGCCGGACCAGGGGGAGCCCCAGCAGCCTCGCCTTGAGGTCCCACAGCGCCACGTCGACGGCGGACACCGCCATGGCTCCGACGCCCGGGCGTCCGGCGTTGCGGATCCGCACGCCCATCCGTTGCCACAGGGCCGGCGGCGAGGTGACGTCCTGGCCCTTGATCGCCGGCGCCAGCTTGGATTCGAGGAACGAGGCGGCCGACACGTCCCCGTAGGTGTACCCCAGCCCGGTCCGCCCGCCGGCGTGAACCCGGACCAGGACGACCGTGGTGGAGCCCCAGTCCAGCGTTCCGTCCTGCTCCTTGCCGTCCGGGCCGTCCGTGGGCACCTCGAAAGCGTGCACGTCGACCGCGTCGATGCGGTACTCGGCAGGCTCCGGGCCCGCGGACCCGGCGGCCCCGGGGTCAGTCCCCATGGTGGCGTCCGGGAAGGCGCTCGGCGTACTCGGCGAGCTTCTGGCGTACGCCCTTGGTGGCGATGCCCACCCTCTCCGGGTCGTGCACGGCGGCCTTGGCGGCCTTCTTCCCCTGCTCGGTCATGATGTGCGGCGGGATCGGGGCGATCTCCTGGTCCACCTTGAACTCCAGCACGACCGGCCGGTCGCTGGCGAGCGCCTCGTCCCAGGCGGCGCCGACCTTCTTCGGCTTGTCGCAGTAGACGCCCTTCAGACCGAGGAGTTCGGCGTACTTCGCGTACGGGACGTCCGGGATGTACTGCGAGCCCGGGAACTTGGGGTCCCCGGCCATGGCCCGCTGCTCCCAGGTGACCTGGTTGAGGTCCTGGTTGTTGAACACGCAGAAGACGAACGGCGCGGGCCCGGACAACCGGTCCAGGTACCGCTTGATGGTGATCATCTCGTTCATGCCGTTCATCTGGAACGCGCCGTCGCCGACGAACGCGATCACCGGCCGGTCCGGATAGGCGAACCGCGCGGCGATCGCGTACGGCGTCCCCGGCCCCATCGTGGCCAGCGTGCCCGACAGGGACGCCTGCATCCCCTTGCGCAGCTTCAGATGACGCGCCCACCAGTTCGTCCCCGAGCCCGAGTCGGCCGTCAGGATGCAGTTGTCGGGCAGCCGGGGCGACAGCTCGGCCGCGACGGCCTGGGGGTTGATCTTCCCGCCGAAGTGCTGGTCGGACCACTTCTCGCAGACCGCGCTCCACTCGGCGACATCCTTCTCGACCTGCTGCCGCCAGCGTCGGTCCTCCTTGCGCCTGAGCAGCGGCAGGAGGGCCTTGAGCGTCTCCTTGGAGTCCCCGACGAGGTGGGCCTCCATCGGGTAGCGGATGCCGATCATCCGCCCGTCGATGTCGATCTCGACACCGCGGGCCTGGCCCTCGTCGGGCAGCCATTCGGCGTACGGGAAGCTGGTGCCGACCATCAGCAGGGTGTCGCAGCCCTGGATCATGTTGTCGCTGGCCTTGCTGCCGAGCAGACCGATGGGGCCGGTGACGAACGGCAGGTCGTCCGGCAGCACCTCGCGGCCCAGCAGCGCCTTGGCGACCCCCGCGCCCAGCAGTTCGGCCGTCTCGACGACTTCGCTCTCGGCGTGGGCCGCACCCTGACCGATGATCATGGCGACCTTGCTGCCGGAGTTCAGGACGTCGGCCGCCTTGCGCAGCTCGCCCTCGTCGGGCAGCACCCGGGGGCGGCTCCAGCCCACGCTGGAGAAGACGGCGCCGTGCATCTTGGGCGGCGAGGGCTGGGCGTCCGCCTCCTGCACGTCCTCAGGAATGATGATCGTGGCCACACCCCGGGTGGTCAGCGCCGTCTTGAACGCCCGGTCGATGACGTGCCGCGCCTGCGCCGGCTCCACGACCATCTGGCAGTACTCGGAGACGTCCGCGAACAGCTGCTCCAGAGCGATCTCCTGCTGGTAGTGCGAGCCGAGACAGAGCCGCTTCTGCTGACCCACCACCGCGACCACCGGCTGGTGGTCCAGCTTGGCGTCGTACAACCCATTGAGCAGGTGCACCGCGCCGGGACCTGAGGTGGCCGTGCAACAGCCGACCTCACCGGTGAACTTGGCATGGGCGCACGCCATGAACGCGGCCATCTCCTCATGCCTGACCTGGATCAACTCCGGGCTGCCCTTGGCCCGGTCGAAGGCTCCGAGCAGTCCGTTGATCCCGTCACCCGGATAGCCGTAGATCCGCCCGACACCCCATTCGCGCAGCCGCTGCAACACGAAATCCGCCACCAACGCCATGTCCGCTCCCTCGCCGCGCACCTCTGCCGCCACGATGAGTGACCCTCCCGGGCGCGGCGTAAACAGCACGGCGACGCGGCCACCCTCACGCCATAGGTGCAATAACCCCCAGATAACGCCGCAAGATCTTACATAACCACCAAAACGGAGTAAACTATTGCATGAGGCAAAGAACGCCCCTATTCAAAGGAGGCGACAGCAATGGCGCAGCACACCACCGGCATGACCACGCATCCCGACCTGGCGGAGATGCGGGAACGGCTGGAACGCACCGCGTCCAGCGGGTCGGCCGTCGCTCTGGGCGGACTGGTCCTGTTGGCGGGTCTCTACGCGGCGATCTCGCCCTGGGTCGTGCACTTCTCGGGCACCCCGTTCATCGCCGTCAACAACCTGATCGTCGGCATCGCCGTCGGCCTCATCGGGTTCTGCGCGGCCCTGGCTCCGGAACGGATGCTCCGCCTGGCGTGGGTGGTCGCCCCGCTCGGCGCGTGGCTCATCATCTCGCCCTGGGTGGTCACCGCCGCGCACGGCGCGCGGGCCGGCATCGTCTGGAACAACTGCTGGATCGGCGCCGTCACGGCTGTCCTGGGGCTGGCGGCCATGGGCCTGACCGTCCGCTTCGCCCGCCGCGCCCCTCACTGAGACGAGCGGATGGCATCACCGCGGCGTGTCGTGTCACGGACACGACACGCCGTCCTGCATGGTGGCCACCCGGTGATCAGCCCTCTTCCTCGGGGGGGCCGCCGGAGGGCGGGCGCGGGGGCGAACCGAAGCGGACCCTGATCTTCTGGAAGCCCTTGAAGGCCTCGGTGGCCGCGTACGACTGGTAGGCCCGCCGGTCGGCCGGAGTGAGCTGCACCCGGTCGGTGAACGGGGTCAACAGGCTGCGCGGCCACAGCCGCATGATCCGGACCACGCTGACCTCGGCCGTCATGAGGAAGATCAGTGCCCCGAGGTAGAGCCAGGCCAGCAGACCGAGGACGATGCCGAACAGGCCGTAGGTGGCCGTGGCGCCGCGCAGCACCTTGCTGACGTAGTACGAACCGCCCCACTGCAGCAGCTGCCAGGCGAAGGCGCCCCCGAGGACGGCGCCGAACAGACGGCGCAGCGGCAGCCGGCGCCGGATCAGCGTCCGGTAGACGAGCAGCAGCAGAGCCGCATTGAGGACGATGGCCGCGGCCGCGGCGGCGACTCTGACGCCGGTCTCCAGCCGGGCGCCGAACACGCTCGCCCGCGACTCCGCGACGGACAGCCCCGTGGTCAGGCACAGCCCGAGCGCGAGGATCGACAGGAACAGCAGGCCCCTCAGACGTGACCGGAACGGATCGGGGCGCGCGTGCCGCGGCACGGCCCAGATCTTGTTCAGCGCGTGCTGCGCGGCCTGCGCCACGCCCAGGGCGCCGTACAGACTGCCCAGGACGCCCACCACGAGGGCGACGCCGCTGCCGTGGAAGGAGTGGATGTTCTCGCCGAGCTGGTCGCCGATGACGGGGAACTCGCCGAGCGCGGAGTTCAGCACACGTTCCCGCAGCTGGGGGTTGCCGCTGAGCAGGGTGCCGAGGACGGAGACGAGGATCAGCAGCAGCGGGAACAGCGACAGGAACGAGTAGTAGGTGAGGACCGCGGCGAGATAGGTCGCCTGGTCGTCGTAGAACTTGTACACCACGGCGAGCGGCAGCCCCGCCCAGCGGTGGCGCCGCTGGTACGCGTCCACGCGGGCCACGACTCCCATGGTCTGCCTCGTGCGCTCCGCCGGGCACCCGCCGGCACCTCACGTCGTCCTGCTCGTGAGGATAGGTCAGGTGGCATGCACCCGCCACTGGGCGGTGGTCCGACACGACGAGCCATTCAGCCGCATGCGCGTGCGCAGCAAGCGCCGTTACGGGATCTTTGACCGCGTAATTCCCATTCGCGGCTTTTTCCCGTATCTGGAGTTGTTGCGATGACCGCACAGACGGAGCCGGCCACCTTCGTACCGGCCGAGGGGCGTCGCCACCCGGGGCGCGTGGTGGTGTCCTGGCTGACGACGACGGATCACAAGAAGATCGGGCATCTGTATCTGATCACGTCGTTCGCCTTCTTCCTGATCGGCGGGGTGATGGCGCTGCTGATCCGGGCGGAGCTGGCGCGCCCGGGCCTGCAGATCGTGTCCAAGGAGCAGTACAACCAGCTGTTCACGATGCACGGCACGATCATGCTGCTGCTGTTCGCCACACCGACCTTCGCCGGCTTCGCCAACGCGGTCATGCCACTCCAGATCGGCTCGCCCGACGTGGCCTTCCCGCGGCTGAACATGCTGTCGTACTGGCTGTTCCTGTTCGGCGCGCTGATCGTGATGAGCAGCTTCCTCACCCCCAACGGGGCGGCGGACTTCGGGTGGACGGCCTACACCCCGCTCAGCGGCCCCGAACGCGCCGTCCAGCTCGGTGCCGACCTGTGGATCATGGGGCTGGCGCTGGCGGGGTTCGGGACCATCCTGGGTGCGGTCAACTTCCTCACCACGATCGTGTGCATGCGCGCTCCCGGCATGACGATCTTCCGGATGCCGATCTTCACCTGGAACGTGCTGCTGACCTCGGTCCTGGTCCTGTTCGCCTTCCCCGTGCTGGCCGCCGCCCTCTTCGCGTTGGAAGCCGACCGCCGCTTCGGCGCCCATGTCTTCGATCCGGCCAACGGCGGGTCGCTCCTGTGGCAGCACCTGTTCTGGTTCTTCGGGCACCCCGAGGTCTACATCCTCGCCCTGCCGTTCTTCGGCGTGATCACCGAGATCATCCCCGTCTTCGCCCGCAAACCGATCTTCGGCTACATGGGCCTGGTCGGTGCGACGATCTCGATCGCCGGCCTCTCGGTCACGGTGTGGGCCCACCACATGTTCGCCACCGGGGGCGTGCTGCTGCCGTTCTTCTCCTTGCTGACCTACCTCATCGCCGTGCCGACCGGTGTGAAGTTCTTCAACTGGATCGGCACCATGTGGAAGGGCTCGCTGTCCTTCGAGCCGCCGATGCTGTGGGCGGCCGGCTTCCTCGTCACCTTCCTCTTCGGCGGGCTGACCGGCGTGATCCTGGGCTCGCCGCCACTCGACTGGGAAGTCACCGACAGCTACTTCGTCATCGCGCACTTCCACTACGTGCTCTTCGGCACCATCGTGTTCGCGATGTTCGGCGGATTCAGCTTCTGGTGGCCGAAGATGACCGGCACCATGCTCAACCACCGCCTGGAGTACATCCACTTCTGGACGCTGTTCGTCGGCTTCCACACCACGTTCCTGGTCCAGCACTGGCTCGGCGCCGAGGGCATGCCCCGCCGCTACGCCGACTACCTGGCCGCCGACGGCTTCACCTGGCTGAACACCGTCTCCAGCATCGGCGCCTTCCTGCTGGGCCTGTCCACCCTGCCGTTCCTGTACAACGTGTGGAGGACCGCGCAGTACGGCGAGCGCGTCCAGGTCGACGACCCCTGGGGTTACGGCCGCTCGCTGGAGTGGGCGACCTCCTGCCCACCGCCGCGCCACAACTTCACCACCCTGCCCCGGATCCGCTCCGAGTCCCCCGCCTTCGACCTCCACCACCCCGACCTGGCCGAGGTCGACTACGCGACCTACACCGGCAAGCGCGACGTGCTCAAGGCACCGGGACACCAGGAGCCCCGGCGGTGAGCGCGGCACCGGACGACGGGGCACCGCACGCCGAGGGCCCCGCGCTCGCCGCCGAAGTCGAGGGTTACCTGCTCGCCCACGCCGAGTACGACAGGGCGCACCGCGAGGCCGAGGCCCTGTGCGCCCGGCTCCCCTGGCTGACGACCGCACAGGCCGAGGACCTGGTACGCCACTACGTCACCCAGCGTCTCGACATCACCCGTCAGACGCTGGCCGTCATCGCCCGGCGCGCCCGGGAGCTGCGGGACGAGTACGAGGCCCGGTACACCGCACTGCGGCGCGCTCTGTTCAAGGCCCACGCGGCGTGCGCCTGCGCGCTCCTCGGCATCACAGGCCTGATCACGGCCCTGTGCGCCCTGACACGGTGAGCCCCCCGCACACCTCCTCCTGTGACGCACGACACAGGAGGCTGAACAAGTTTTTCCCAAAGCAATGATCGATGCGGCTGGCGCCTACGTACCTCCTGCTGTACAAGCCGCTCGCGCATGGAGGCAGCATGCCCATATCCCGCAACATCGCAGGAACCCTCTTCGTGGCCGGGGCGCTGGGCCTGACTCTCACCGCTCTCGCCTACCCCGCCATGCTCGGGGTCCAGACCACGTCCAGCTCTCCGGACCGGATCATCGCCAACACCCGGTACGGCCCGCTGACCGAGGCCGACCGCGACTTCGTGGTCAAGGTGCGTTCCGCGGGGCTGTGGGAGTACCCCCTGGGCGAGATCTCGCTGAAGAAGGGCTCGTCGCCGGAGATGCGGGAAGCCGGCAAGCACCTGATCGTCGGGCACGCCGGACTCGACGAGATGTGCCGCAAGATCGCCCCGGAACTGGGCATCGCCCTGCCCAACCGGGCGACACCGCAACAGCAGCAGTTCGTGGCGACCGCGGATGCGGCCAACGGCAAGGAGTTCGACTCCACCGCCGCGAACATCATGCGTGTGACCCACGGCCAGATCTTCCCGGTGATCGCCAAGATCCGTGCCACCACCAAGAACACGCTGGTGCGTCAGCTCGCCGACCTGGCCAACGACACCGTCCTGGACCACCTGACCATGATGGAGAAGACGGGCACGGTCAACTTCGAGCAGGCCAACTTCCAGCAGACCACCCCGCCCAAGCTCCCCAAGGACCAGCTCACCCCTCCGGCGCCCCAGCCCGGAGAGCCGATGGTCGTCCTCACTCCGCGCCCGGACCTGAACGTCAACACGGCCTCCCCCACGCCCAGTCCGTCGGCCAACTGACCTCCGCCCGCGCGGCGCCGGGGGAACGGGCCGTCACGCGAGCGGGTGCGGCTCCGTCTCGTCCTCCGCGGGTGCCGGCGGCGCTCCGCCCGCCTCGTTGAAGGCGGCGAGGGCCTCGATGAGCGCCGCCCGACGCTCCGGCGCGAGCCTTTCGACGATCGCGGCGATCTCGGAACGGCGCCGCGCGGTGACGTCCTCCACCGTCCGCCTGCCGTCCTCGGTGAGCCGCAGCAGGGTCTCGCGCCGGTCGTCGGGGTTCGTCTGCCGGTCGGCGAGCCCGGCCGCGATGAGCCGGTCGACCATGCGCATGGCGGTGGAGGGGGCCACCTGCAGCAGGTCGGCCAGGGTGACCAGTTTGGTGGTCCCGCGGGTGGACAGCACCACCAGCATCCGGAACTGCGGGAGGGTCACCGGCTCCTCGACCTGCGCGAGGGAACGGGCGGAGATTCCCATCAGCAGCCGGGACGCGGTCATGACGGCGCGGGTCACCGCATCGACGTCGTCCCCGGCCCGCCCGGGGCTCTCACGCTGCGGCATACGCCCTTTCTACCGCGCGGCACCCGCCGCCCACCCACGCGACGCCGCCGAAACGGAGTCCCCGAGAGCGTTTCCGGCGAGCGCGCCCGGGGGACTCGTGCCAGGCTCGAACAGCGAGTGAGCGCCGAGTCGACGGGTGCCGACGACCACAGGCCGAGGAGGTTGGGGGCATGACACGTGGCAGCGCCGCGGCGGCCGGCGGGGCAGGCGAGGAAGCAGTGCGCGCCAACCTGCTCTTCGGTCCGCAACCCGACGTGGCGAAGGCGGCCGGGTACACCGACACCCCGCCGCGCATGGGTTTCTTCACGGACACCTCCGTGTGCATCGGCTGCAAGGCGTGCGAGGTGGCGTGCAAGGAGTGGAACTCCGTACCCGAGGACGGCCTGGAACTGACCGGCATGTCCTACGACAACACCCAGGGGCTGGGCGCGGACACCTGGCGGCACGTGGCGTTCATCGAGCAGCGCAAACCGCTGGGCGGTCAGGAGCCCGGCACCGGTCACCAGGACGTGGACGTCTTCGACGCCGCCCGGAGCCTCGGCACCTCCGCCTCCTCCCCGGGCCCGGGAGCCACGGCCCCCACGCCCGGCTCCGCACCCGTCGGCGCACCGGCCGGGGAGATCTCGCCCGTGTCCCCGGACGGACGCACCGAACTCCGCTGGCTGATGTCCTCGGACGTCTGCAAGCACTGCACGCACGCCGCCTGTCTCGACGTGTGCCCGACCGGATCGCTGTTCCGGACGGAGTTCGGCACGGTGGTGGTCCAGGAGGACATCTGCAACGGCTGCGGGTACTGCGTGCCCGCCTGCCCGTACGGCGTCATCGACCAGCGTCCCCACGACGGGCGGGTGTGGAAGTGCACCCTGTGCTACGACCGGCTCGGCGTCGGGATGGAACCGGCGTGCGCCAAGTCCTGCCCCACCGACTCCATCCAGTTCGGCCCGCTCGACGAGCTGCGCGAACGCGCCGCCGCCCGGGTCGCCCGGCTCCACGCCGCCGGCGTCACCGATGCCCGCCTGTACGGCGAGAACCCCGAGGACGGTGTCGGCGGTGACGGCGCGTTCTTCCTGCTGCTGGACGAGCCGGAGGTCTACGGTCTGCCGCCCGACCCGGTCGTCACCACCCGGGACCTGCCCTCGATGTGGCGGCACGCGGCGGTGGCCGCCGCATCCCTCGCGGCGCTGGCCGCCGTCAGCTTCGCCAGGAGGCCGCGATGACCGGCTCCGACGTCACCCGCGACGGCGTGGAGGAGGCTCGCCCCGAACGCGAGGCCCTCACCGGCGCGCACACCGGACGCCGACGGCGACGCCGCGGTCGCGGCGAGCGGTCCATGGTGCCCGAGGCGCGGTTCTCCTCGTACTACGGCAAACCGATCCTCAACAAGCCGGTCTGGAAACCCCTCGACATCGCGGGCTACCTCTACCTCGGCGGCCTCGCGGGCGCGTCGTCGCTGCTCGCCGCCGGGGGCCAGGCCACCGGGCGGCCGGTACTGGCCCGTACCGCGAAGCTGGGCGCCGCAAGTGCGATCTCGCTCTCGCTGGCCGCGCTCGTGCACGACCTGGGGCGCCCGGCCCGTTTCGTCAACATGCTCCGCGTCCTCAAGCCGACCTCACCGATGAGCGTCGGCTCCTGGCTGCTCGCCGGTTACGCGCCGCTGACGGTGGCCGCCGCTGCCGCCGACGTGGCGGGCCGCTACCGCATGGCCGGGGCCGCCGCCACGGCGGGCGCGGCCGTCGTGGGACCGGCGGTCGCCACCTACACCGCCGTGCTGATCTCCGACACGGCGGTGCCCACCTGGCACGAGGGCTACCGTGAGATGCCGTTCGTGTTCGCGGGATCCGCCGCGAGCGCGGCGGCCGGACTGGGCCTGGTCGGCGCCCCGGCGGCGCAGGCGGGGCCCGCGCGCCGTATGGCGGTGCTGGGTGCCGCCCTGGAGCTGGGCGCCTTCCAGCTGATGAAGCGGCGCACGGGCCTGGCGGCGGAACCGTACGAGCAGGGCAGGCCCCGTACGCTGCTGCGCGCCGCGGAGGCGCTCACGGCGGGCGGCGCCGCACTGGCGGCCCTCGCGGGCCGGCGTCCGGGCCGCGAGGGCCGCCGTCTGCCGGCGACGGCCGGCGCGGCACTGCTGGCCGGCTCGGCGGCGCTGCGGTTCGCCGTGTTCCATGCCGGGGTGGTGTCCGCCGAGGACCCCAAGTACACGGTCGTACCGCAACGGGAACGGCTGGACGCCCGCGGTCGCTGACGGTTCGACGCCCCTGCAGTGCGACCGTTTCGCCGGCCGCGTCGCGGGTACCCAGGACCAGCCGGGCCGGAAGGAGATGGACGGCATGCCCACCCGGAGCCAGGTGTTGGACCTGCTCTCGGACGGTCTCGACTACGAGGAGGCCGGCCGGCGGCTCGGCATACCCGCGGGGCAGGCCTTCCTGATCGCGACGGGGCTGCCCGCGGACGGCGGCGGCACCCTCACCACCGCGGAGCAGCACCGTCCGGGTATGCCCCGGGAGTCCACCCAGCACCTGTCCGACCCGCCGTCCGAGAACCCCACCGGCAAGGAATCGGTGCACCGGTGGGTCGAGCACCGCGCCGCTGCGGACGGCCAGATGCGGCGGGCCGCCGAGCAGCGGGATCTCCGCCCGGAGGGTGAGCGGGCCCCCGGTGAGGTGCACGAGCTGACCACGGTGCTGACGCGCGACCACGACCGGGTGACGGCCCTGCTGAAGCAGGTACAGGCTCTGCCGGGCGCCAAGAAGGGCGGCTCGAAGACCCAGCGGTCGCGCAGGGGGTCCCTCGTCGGCCTGATCACCGAGGCGTTGCAGGGTCATGAGCCGGCCGAGCAGCGCCACCTCTGGCCGGCCGTACGGGACGTCCTCGAGGACGGGGACCATCTGGCGGACCAGGGACTCCGGCAGGAGCGGGAGGGGGCCGGCATCCTGGCGGCCCTGAGCGAAGCCTCACCTGACACCGAGGAGTTCGACGAACTGGTCGAGCAACTGGTGGACCGACTGCGCCGGCACGTGGCCTTCGAGGATGCCGTGTTCGCCCGCCTGCGGGAGAATCTGCCGCAGGAGGACCGGGAACGTCTCGGGTCCGGCGTCGTACGCGCCTGGGAGGCCGCACGACGAGGAACCGAACGGGAGGAGTAGCAGACATGGGCGTGCGCACATGGATCGACTCCTGGCCGGTCTACCGCCAGCTCAAGGGAACCGACCCGCTGGGCCGCGGGGCCGCGGCCAAGAGCGGGACCAGCGCGCGGCTCACGCCCCGGGTCGCCACCGCCGACCGGGTGGTCAAGTCGGTGTGCCCGTACTGCGCCGTGGGCTGCGGCCAGAACGTCTACGTCGAGGACGAGCGGGTCACGCAGATCGAGGGCGACCCCGACTCCCCCGTCTCCCGCGGCCGTCTGTGCCCCAAGGGCGCCGCGAGCCTCCAGCTGACCACCGGCGACGCGCGCGAGCACCACGTCCTGTACCGGCGCCCCTACGGCACCGAGTGGGAGCGTCTCGACCTCGACACGGCGATGGACATGATCGCCGACCGGGTGATCGCGGCGCGCCGGGCCGGCTGGGAGTGGGAGGTCGACGGGAACCGCACCCGGCGCACGCTCGGCATCGCGAGCCTCGGCGGGGCGACCCTCGACAACGAAGAGAACTACCTGATCAAGAAGCTTTTCACCGCCCTGGGAGCGATTCAGATCGAGAACCAGGCGCGTGTTTGACACTCCTCCACCGTTCCCAGTCTGGGAACCTCGTTCGGCCGCGGCGGCGCGACCACCTTCCAGCAGGACCTGCAGAACTCCGACTGCATCGTCATCCAGGGCTCGAACATGGCCGAGTGCCATCCGGTCGGGTTCCAGTGGGTGATGGAGGCCAAGGCCCGCGGAGCGAAGGTGATCCACGTCGACCCGCGGTTCACCCGCACCAGCGCGCTGGCCGACCTCCATGTGCCGCTGCGCGCGGGTTCGGACATCGCCTTCCTGGGCGGGATCGTCAACTACGTCCTGAGCAACGAGAAGTACTTCCGCGACTACATCGTGGCGTACACCAACGCGCCGGTGGTGCTGCGGGAGGACTTCCGGGACACCGAGGACCTCGACGGCGTCTTCTCGGGTCTGGACGCCGACAGCCGCAGCTACGACAGCCGCAGCTACGACAACAGCAGCTGGCAGTACGAGGGCACGGAGATCCAGGCGGCCTCGGGCGAACGTGACCAGGAGTACGAGGAGCGCACCCGTGGCGGCCGCTCGGTGTCGGAGGCGGCGCGCGGTGAGGCCCACGGTTCGGGTGGCGCCGCGATCCCGGAGGGCGAGCCCGAGCGCGACGAGACACTGACCCACCCGCGCTGTGTCTTCCAGGTGCTCAAGCGCCACTACGCCCGCTACACCCCGGAGATGGTCGAGCGGATCTGCGGGGTGCCGCAGGACCTGTTCCGCCAGGTGTGCGAACTCGTGTCGGAGAACTCCGGACGCGAGCGGACCACCGCCTTCGCCTACGCGGTCGGCTGGACGCAGCACACCGTCGGTGTCCAGTACATCCGCGCGGCCGCCGTGCTGCAGAGCCTGCTCGGCAACATCGGCCGTCCGGGCGGAGGCATCCTCGCCCTGCGCGGACACGCCTCCATCCAGGGTTCGACCGACATCCCCACCCTGTTTAACCTGCTGCCCGGCTACATCCCGATGCCGCACGCGCACCACAACCAGGACCTCGACGCCTTCATCGAGGCGGAGGCGGCGCACAAGGGCTACTGGGGCAACATGCGCTCGTACCTGGTGAGCCTGCTCAAGGCGTACTGGGGCGAGGCCGCGACACCGGACAACGACTTCTGCTTCGACTACCTGCCGCGCCTGACGGGCTCCCACTCGACCTACGAGACGGTGATGGCCCAGCTGGAGGGAACCTGCAAGGGCTATTTCCTGATGGGTGAGAACCCGGCGGTCGGCTCGGCGAACTCCAAGATGCAGCGCCTCGGCATGGCCAACCTCGACTGGCTCGTCGTACGCGACTTCTCCCTCATCGAGTCGGCCACCTGGTGGAAGGACGGCCCCGAGATCGAGACGGGTGAGCTGCGCACGGAGGACATCCGCACCGAGGTGTTCTTCCTTCCCGCCGCGGCGCACACCGAGAAGGACGGCACCTTCACCAACACCCAGCGTCTGCTGCAGTGGCACCACCAGGCCGTCGAACCGCCCGGCGAGGCGCGCAGCGACCTGTGGTTCACCTACCACCTCGGCCGCATCATCCGGGAGAAGCTCGCCGGGTCGGCCGACGGGATGGACCGCCCGGTGCTGGACCTGACCTGGGACTACCCCACCAAGGGCGAGAACGCCGAGCCCGAGGCGGAGGCGGTCCTCGCGGAGATCAACGGCTACGACGCCGAGGGCGAACCGCTGGCCTCCTACGAACAACTCAACGACGACGGCTCCACCGCCTGCGGCTGCTGGATCTACTGCGGGGTCTACGCCGACGGCGTGAACCAGGCGGCCCGCCGCAAGCCGGGCAAGCAGCAGAACTGGGTGGCGAACGAGTGGGGCTGGGCCTGGCCGGCCAACCGCCGCATCCTGTACAACCGGGCCTCCGCCGACCCGGACGGCAAGCCGTGGAGCGAGCGCAAGGCACTGGTGTGGTGGGACGAGGACAAGGCGCTGTGGGTGGGCCACGACATCCCCGACTTCGCGAACAACAAGTCCCCTCATCACCAGCCCCCGCCGGACGCCACGGGCGCCGAGGCGCTGTCGGGCACCGACGCGTTCATCATGCAGGCCGACGGCAAGGCCTGGCTGTTCGTGCCCTCCGGGCTCACCGACGGGCCGCTTCCCACGCACTACGAGCCGCAGGACTCGCCCTTCACCAACCTGCTGTACCCCCAGCAGCGCAATCCCGTACGGCAGTTGATGCCGACGCACCCGGACAACCGCTACCAGCCCAGCGGCGACGAGCCGGGCACGGAGGTGTTCCCGTACGTCGCCACCACCTACCGGCTCACCGAGCACCACACCGCGGGCGGCATGTCCCGCTGGCAGCCCTACCTGGCCGAGTTGCAGCCGGAGTTCTTCTGCGAGGTGTCGCCCGAACTCGCTGCCGAGCGCGGCCTGGAGCACACCGGCTGGGCGACGATCGTCAGCGCCCGGAACGTCATCGAGGCGCGGGTGCTGGTGACCGACCGGGTGCCGCCGCTGACCGTGCACGGCCGCACCCTGCACCAGGTCGGTCTGCCCTACCACTGGGGGCCGAACGGCTACACCACGGGCGACGCGGCCAACGAGCTGGTGCACATGTCCCTCGACCCCAACACCCATATCCAGGAGACGAAGGCCTTCGCCGTCGACATCCGGCCCGGCCGCCGTCCCAGGGGCCCCGCGGCCGTCGAGCTGGTGCGCGCCTACCGGGCCCGGGCCGGCATCGACGACCAGACCGGTACGGAGGTCTGAACCACCGTCGCGGAGCTCACTTCAGTACCACCGAGTGCGAGCCGCGCGGCACGAGTTCCCCGATCACGGGCGCGCCGGGTACCTCCCCGGCGACGAGCAGGCCGCCGGAGGTCTGCGCGTCGGCCAGCAGCAGGCGGGTGTCGGCGTCCGTGTCCCCGAAGTCGGTGTGCGGGGTGACCCATTCGAGGTTGCGCCGGGTGCCGCCGCTGACGTAACCGTCCCGTACGGCTTCCCGGGCGCCGTCCAGGTAAGGCACGGCGGCGGTGTCGACCACGGCGGTGACGCCGGAGGCGCGGCCCAGCTTGTGCAGATGGCCGAGGAGGCCGAAGCCGGTGACGTCGGTGGCACAGGTGACTCCGGCCGCGAGCGCGGCACGGGATGCGTCCCGGTTGAGGGCGGCCATCGTGGCGACGGCCTGCTCGAACCGTTCGCCGGTGGCCTTGTGCCGGTTGTTGAGCACACCGATGCCCAGGGGCTTGGTCAGCGACAGGGCCAGTCCCGGCCGGCCGGCGTCGTTGCGCAGCAGCCGCTCGGGGTCGGCGACACCGGTGACGGCCATGCCGTACTTCGGTTCCGGGTCGTCCACGCTGTGCCCGCCGCCTACGTGGCAGTCCGCCTCGGTGGCGACGTCCAGTCCACCGCGCAGCACCTCGCGGGCCAGGTCGAACGGGAGCCGGTCGCGCGGCCACGCCAGCAGGTTCACGGCCAGCACAGGCCGGCCGCCCATCGCGTACACGTCGGACAGGGCGTTGGCGGCGGCGATGCGCCCCCAGTCGTAGGGGTCGTCCACGACCGGGGTGAAGAAGTCGGCGGTGCAGACGATCGCCGTCCCCCGGTGGGTGACCACGGCCGCGTCGTCGCCGGTGGCGAGGCCGACCAGCAGCGGGGTGTCGCCCCCGGCGAGCGGCGGCACGGTCAGCCCGGCGACCACCTCCTCCAGCTCTCCGGGCGGGATCTTGCAGGCGCAGCCGCCGCCATGGGCGAACTGCGTGAGGCGGACGGTCTCTTGGCGGGTCGGTGTCATACCTGTCTCCTGGGGCACTAGCCTGGCGAGCGGTGGAGGCGTGTGGGTGCCTGGTGGCCCTCCCGGTCTTCAAAACCGAGGTGTCCGAGGATCTCGGGCAGGCGGGTTCGATTCCCGTCCGCCTCCGCTGCCCGGCTCGGGCCGGCAGCGCCGGCGCTGGTCGTCCACCCGCTCGGTGTGTCCCTGCGCGTCCAGCAGTTCCAGGAGCGGCACGGCCACCCTGCGCGTGGTGTCCAGGGCCCGGCGGGCCTCGCTGAGTGTGAACGGCTGGGGCAGCCGGCGCAGGACGTCGGCGGCCCGGGCGTCCGCTCCCGGGAGCAGCACGATGCCGTCGGCCACCGCCAGCAGCGCGCCCGCCGAGACCGCGGCGGCCACCGCCTTGCGGGTGAGCCCGAGTTCCTTCAGGCGGTCGGCCTCCGGTGCGCGGAACGGCGTCCGCGTCAGCTCGCGCCGTACGGCGTCGACGGCGGCCTGGAGGGGCGGTGGCAGTGTCGGCCGGAGGCTGTCGGGACCGTACAACCGGCCTTGCCGGCGCAGCAGCCGGGCCTGGCCCGGTGTCTCGGCGAGCGCGTCCACCAACGCCCGGTCGGGCAGGCCGAGCAGGCGCCGGGCCGCCTCGGTCGGCAGGCCCGGTTCCAGCGGGTGCTCCTCGGCGTACCGCTTCACCTCGGCGGCCAGGCGCTCCCGCAGTGCCGCCCAGTGGGTCTCGTCGACCAGCCATTCCCCGGCGATGGGCGCGGTGGGCGGCGGCACCCCCATCGCCGACAGCTCCGAGCGACGGACGAGCCGTCGGCGCCGCAGCTCCGCGGCACCGTCCGGGCGGCCGGTCATGGCCGCCAGTTCGGCCGCCCGTGTACGTCCCGCACCCCGCCGGGCCAGTCGCGGCGGGCGTACGTCGAGCACGGTCACCCCGCGCGGCATGCGCTGCCCTCCCGGCTCCCGCAGCACGGCCCGGTCCCCGACACGCAGGGGCAGGGCCCGGTTCAGGGTCAGCCGCGCGGTGTCCTCCCCCAGTGGGCGGACCGTCGCAGGGACGGCGGCCGTACCGATGTGGACGGTGACCGTGCGAGGCAGGTCGGCGACCGGTTCGCCGGTGACACGCACGTCCACGAGGTCGGTGAGCAGCCAGCGGTCCGGTGTCAGCAGCACCTGCCCCCGCCGCAGGGCACCGTCCACGGAGCCGTGCACGTTGACCGCCACCCGCGCCACGCCGCTGACGGCGGACCGGTCCTCGTGCAGGCACTGCAGCCCGCGCACCTTCAGCAGGGTGGAGCCGTCGCCCGTCACCAGCCGGTCGCCGACGCGCAGGGTGCCCGCGCCGAGCGTGCCGGTCACCACGGTGCCGTGGCCGCGTACGGTGAAGGCGCGGTCCAGCCACAGGCGCACGTCCGCGTCCGCGGGCGGCACCGGCAGCGACCGCGCCGACCGGGCCAGTTCCGCACGCAGTTCGTCCAGTCCGGCGCCGGTCACCGCGCTGACCGCCACCGACGGCACCGCGCCGAGCGAGGTGGCGGCCAGGCGCTCCACGGCGTCGGCGCGCACGGGCTCGGGGTCCGCCAGGTCGCTGCGGGTCACCGCGAGCACGGCGTGCCGTACGCCGAGGGCGTCGAGGATCGCCAGGTGTTCCTGGGACTGGGGTTGCCAGCCCTGGTCGGCCGCCACGACGAACAGCACGGCGGGCACGGGTCCGACTCCGGCCAGCATGGTGGCGACGAACCGTTCGTGTCCCGGCACGTCGACGAAGGCCAGATGCTCCCCGTCCGTCCCCAGCCGGGTCCACACGAAACCGAGGTCGAGGGTGAGCCCCCTGCGCCGCTCCTCCTCGAAGCGGTCGGGTTCCATCCCGGTCAGCGCCCGCACCAGGGCGGACTTGCCGTGGTCGACGTGCCCGGCGGTGGCCAGCACCCGCATGGCGCCTACCTCCCCGCCGCCGACCGCACGGCCCCGGCCAGCCGCTCGTCGTCCTTCGGCGGCACCGTCCGCAGGTCGAGCAGACAGCGCCCCGCCTCCAGACGCCCGACGACGGGAACGGCGCCGGTGCGCAGCGAGGCGGCGCAGGACTCGGGCAGTGACAGGGCGGCGCTGGGCAGCGTCACCCCGCGCGCGCCGCCGCCTCCCACGGTCGCCGCGCTGTCGACGGCGTGTACGTCGATGCCGTCGGCGCTCAGCGCCTTGGCGAGCTCCTCGGCGCGGGCCATCAGCTGTTCGGGGTCGGCGGCCAGGGCGGCGGCGGTCGGGGTCCGCGGTCCGGTGAGCGTGGCTTCCAGGGCGGCCAGGGTCAGCTTGTCCACGCGCAGGGCGCGGGCCAGGGGGTGCCGGGAGACGGTGCGGACCAACTCCCCGTCGCCGAGGAGCAGGCCGCACTGCGGGCCGCCGAGCAGTTTGTCGCCGCTCGCGGTGACAAGTGAGGCGCCTGACCGCAACTGGGTCTCGGCGTCGGGTTCCTCGGGCAGCAGCGGGTGGGGGGCGAGCAGCCCGGAGCCGATGTCGGAGACGACCGGGACGCCCAGCGGCGCCAGTTCGCCGGCATCGGCGGCGCGGGTGAACCCGGTGACGCGGAAGTTGGAGGGGTGGACCTTCAGTACGAATCCCGTCTCCGGCCCGATCGCGGCGGCGTAGTCCGCGGCGGTCGTGCGGTTGGTGGTGCCCACCTCTCGGAGCCGGGCCCCGGTGGAGACCAGGAGGTCCGGCAGTCGGAAACCGTCGCCGATCTCCACCATCTCCCCCCGGCTGATCACGATCTCCTTTCCGGCGGCGAGCGCGGTCGCGACCAGGACCAGCGCGGCGGCTCCGTTGTTGACGACGTGCGCCGCGCCGGCGGAGGGCACCCGGTCGCACAGCGCCTTCAGAGCCGTGCGCCCGCGGCGGGCCCGGACGCCGGTGTGCAGATCCAATTCGACGTCCGTGGGCCCGGCGGCCTCCAGCACCGCCTGCCGGGCCGCGTCCGACAGGGACGCCCGGCCGAGGTTGGTGTGCAGCACCACTCCGGTGGCGTTGATCACCGGCCGCAGCCCGCTCGCCGTGCCCGGGAGCAGGGCGAGGGCCGCGTCCCGCACCCGCTCCGGCGCGATGCTGCCGTCGCGTGCCTGCTCCTGCGCCTGCCGCACGGCCGCCTTCACCACGCGGGGCCCCAGCCGCCCACGGCCTCCGCAAGGTGCGGATCGCTCAGCAGGGTGTCGGTGCGGGGAATGCGCCGTCGCGTGTCGACGGCGCCGCTTCGCCGGGGCGCGTGTCCGACGCCGGACGCGGCCGCCCCGGTCCCGTCACCGACTCCCTCCGGTGTGACCCCCTGCTCCATGCGGCCCCTGCCTCTCCGGCCCCGGCCCGGCTGTCCGAGGAAACCCCATCGTCTCCCAGTGCCCCCGGCGGCCCGCTCGACACGCCGGGGCGCCAGGGCCCGGGGCTGTGCGCGGAGTAGCCCGGCATGCGGGCCCGGCCCCCGGGGGCGAGGCTGGAGCCATGGCCGAGCGTCGAGTGATCGTGTACCCGCCGAGCGAGAGCGGCGGCCGGCGCGTGCGCGCGGACGGTGAGATCCTCGGCACCGCCTATTCGCTGCATGACTTGACGGTCTTCCTGCAGCACGCCGGGCTGGAGGGCGTGGACGAGGTGGACGTCGCCGAGTCGCCCTTGATCGAGTGGCACGGCGGTGGCCCCGAGGTGTGGGAGAGGGCACGCTGACGGCTTCAGATCGGTCGGCCGTGGCGCGCACAGCGGTGCTAAGAAGGGAACATGAGGGTACGTTTCGGACGAGACCGGACCCAGGCGCGGCCCCCGCCCACCGGACGCGCGCGTGAGCGTCGCGGTTCCGTGCTGAACCCTCACAGCGCGGCCGGGCAGGTGTTCCTCCTTCAGATCGTGATCGTGGTGCTGCTGGTCCTGGCCGCGGTGGCGAGCGTGATGCTCCAGGCGGCGCGGGACGCGCTGCAGCAGGGGCGCCGCGTGTCGGTCGTCACGGCCCAGTCGTTCGCGAACGCGCCCGGAGTGGTTGAGGCGCTGCACAGCCGGGACCCGTCGGCGGTCCTGCAGCCGCGGGCCGAAGCGGCGCGGAAGAAGGCGGGCGTGGATTTCGTGGTCGTCACGGACACGAAGGGAATTCGTTACACGTACCCCTACCCGAAGGAGATCGGGAAGAAGTTCGTCGGCGACATCAAGCCGGCGCTGGCAGGCCGTACCGTCATCGAGCAGGCCGGTGGGCCGCCCCTTCCCGCCGGCAAGGGCACGGCCGTGCAGGCGGTGGTCCCGGTGAACGACTCGCACGGCAAGGTCGTCGGCCTCGTGTCGGCGGGGATCACGGTCAAGAACGTGTCGCGCCTGTGGATGCCGCAGCTGCCGATCATCGTCGGTTCCGGCGCGGTGGCGCTGGCACTGGCCGCGACCGGGACCACGCTGGCGTCCCGGCGGCTGTTGCGGCAGACGCACGGCCTGGCCCCGGTGGAGCTGGCGCGGCTCTACGAGCACCACGAGGCGGTCCTGCACGCGGTGCGGGAAGGGGTGCTCATCACCACCCCCGAAGGGCGGCTGCTGCTGGTCAACGACGAGGCGCGGCGGCTGCTGGGCCTGCCGGCCGACGCGCAGGGGCGCCCGGTCGGGGAGCTGGGGCTGCCGGAGCAGATCACACGGCTGCTGATCTCGCCGGACGTGGTGACCGACGAGGTGCACCTCACGGAGGACCGGCTGCTGGCGGTGAACAAGCGGCCCACGTTCCCCCACGGTGGCCCGGGAGGCAGCGTGGTGACGCTGCGGGACACCACGGAGCTGGCGGCGGTCTCGGGACGGGCCGAGGTGGCGCGGGAGCGGCTGAAGCTCCTCTACGAGGCCGGATTGCGGATCGGGACGACGCTCGATGTGGGGCGTACGGCGCAGGAGCTGGCGGATGTGACGGTGCCGCAGTTCGCCGACCTCGTCACCGTCGATCTGCTGGATGCCGTGCTGCGGGGTTGGGAACCGACGGCGGAGGGGTGGCGGCATCTGCGGCGTACGGCGATCAGCGGGGACCGGCAGGTGATGCCGGTGTATCCGATGGGCGAGATGATCACGTTCTCGCCGGGTACCCCGCAGATGCACGCGCTCCAGGAGGGTCGGGGGATGCTGGAGCCGGACCTGCGGCAGGCGCACGGCTGGCGGGAGCAGGATCCGGAACGCGCCCGCAAGGCGCTGGAACTCGGGCTGCATTCGCTGGTGACCATGCCGTTGCAGGCTCGGAACGTGCCGCTCGGTGTCGTCAACTTCTACCGGACGACGGACTCCCCCGCGTTCGAGCCGGACGACCTGTACTTCGCGGAGGAACTGGCCGCGCGGGCGGCGGTGGCCATCGACAACGCCCGGCGGTTCACGCGGGAGCACGAGATGGCGGTGACGTTGCAGCGCAGTCTGCTGCCGCGGGGGCAACCGGAGCAGGACGCGCTCGAGGTGGCCTGGCGGTATCTGCCGGCTGCGACGGGGGTGGGCGGGGACTGGTTCGACGTCATTCCGCTGCCGGGCGCACGTGTGGCGCTGGCGATGGGCGACGTCGTCGGTCACGGACTGCACGCGGCGGCGACGATGGGGCGACTGCG
The DNA here is from genome assembly GCF_025642135.1 of Streptomyces cynarae. Lineage (NCBI taxonomy): Bacteria > Bacillati > Actinomycetota > Actinomycetes > Kitasatosporales > Streptomycetaceae > Streptomyces > Streptomyces cynarae. Next base: position 1,115,000 of record NZ_CP106793.1, read on the forward strand.
CACCGCGGTGCGCAACTTCTCCACGCTGGACCTCCCCGTGGACGAGGTGCTCGGCAACCTGGACGACCTGGTCGCCCGCATGGACAACGAGGAGGACGCCGCCGAGACCGCCGACGGCCACGAGGGCGAGGCGGTGACGGGAGCGAGCTGTCTGTACGCGATCTACGACTCGGTGACGGGGGCGTGCACGATGGCCCGCGCCGGGCACCCCGAACCGGTGGTGGTGCGTCCGGACGGAACCGTCACCTGTCCCGGCGTGCCGGCGTCGGCACCGCTCGGCCTGGGCGGTTACCCCTTCGAAACCGCCGAGCTGCGTTTGAGCGAGGGTTCCCAACTGGTGCTCTACACCGACGGTCTGGTGGAGGAACGCGCCCGTGACATCGACGTCGGCCTGGATCGGCTGCGCCGGGCGTTGGGCGCGGCCGGGAGGCGCAGTCCGGAGGAGGCGTGCCAGGCGGTGATCGAAGCGGTGGGGCCGTCGCGACCCGCCGACGACATCGCCCTGCTGGTGGCGCGGACCCGGCTGTTCCCGCGCTCGTGCGTGGCCGGGTGGGACGTGCCGCCGGACCCGGCGGTCGTGCCCTCGGTCCGGACACGGTGCAGGGACACGTTGCTGGAGTGGGGGCTGGAGGAGATCGGGTTCACCACGGAGCTGATCATCAGCGAGTTGGTCACGAACGCGATCCGGCACGGGGCGCCACCGGTGTCCGTGCGGCTGCTGTACGGGCGCTGCCTGATCTGCGAGGTGACGGACGGCAGCAGCACCTCGCCGCGGCTGCGGCGGGCGGCGACCACGGACGAGGGCGGGCGGGGGCTGTTCCTGGTGGCGCAGTTCGCCCAGCGGTGGGGGACGCGCTACACGGCCGAGGGCAAGGTGATCTGGGCGGAGCAGACCCTCCACGACGGCACGCCCGCCGCGACGGACCCCACGCCGGTCGACGTCCTCCTGGAACAGTTCGGCGACCCCGCCATGTGAGAGCGGATCTCGCCCCCGGCACCCTTGCCCGACCGCAGTGACACCGGGGCTGGCACCTGGGCCGCACAGTGCCCGAGGATGACCGGGTGAGGACACCGATCAGCCGGCCAGGTCTGCGGCCCTACCTGCCTTATCTGCAACGTGCCGCGCTCCCGCACGACGGACTGACCGCCCACTTCCTCGGCACCAGCTCCGTCCTGCTGTCGGACGGTGAGACCCGTCTCCTCATGGACGGGTTCGTCACCCGGCCCGGCCTGCTGCGCGTGGCCATGGGCCGCATCGCGCCCGACCGCAGGCTGGTCCGCGCGGCCGCCGAGCGACTGGGCGTGGACGCCCTCGCCGCCGTGGTGTGCGCCCATTCCCACTACGACCACGCCCTCGACGCCCCGCTGTGGGCGCTGGAAACCGGTGCCGAGCTGGTCGGGTCGCGGTCCACCGCGAACGTCGGGCGCGGTCAGGGGGTCCCCGCACGATCGCTGCGGGTCGTCGAGGACGGCGACACCCTCACCTACGGCGGTTTCGACCTGACCTTCGTCACCTCCCTGCACAGTCCCGGCGACCACTACCCGGGCAGCATCGACCGGCCCCTGGTCCCGCCGGCCCGCGCCCGGGCCTGGAAGACCGGCACCGTCTACTCCGTGCTGGTCGCGCATCCCCGCGGCCGTCTGCTGCTGCACGCCAGCGCCAACCACCGGCCGGGCGCCCTGCGCGGTCACCGGGCCGACGTCGTCTATCTGGGCATCGGGAACCTGGGCAGGCAGCCCGCCGCGTTCCTCCAGGCGTACTGGGACGAGGTCGTCACCGCCACCGGAGCGCGGCGCGTCGTCCTCGTGCACTGGGACGACTTCTTCACCGGTCTCGGGCGCCCGTTGCGCCCGCTGCCCTATCTGTTCGACGACCTCGACACGACCATGAGCCGACTGCTGCCCCTGGCGCGCCGTGACGGCGTCGACGTCGTCCTGCCCGCCGCCTGGCAGCCGAGCGACCCCTTCGCCGGCCTCGGATGAGAGCTCGGGGACGCTATTGCGTCTTCGCGTCGGCCCCGCCGCGGGGCTGCCCCTCTTCTCCGCGACCGGTCTGGCCGGCGAGCAGGGGCGAACGGGTGAGCAGCGTCACCGCGACGGCCACGACGACTGCCCCCGCGACCGACAAGACGGTGTAGACGCCGCCCCGGACCGCTTCGCCGAAGACGAAGACGCCCCACAGGATGGCGATGACCGGGTCGGACATCGTCAGGCCGGGCTGGCTGGCGAGCAGCCGTCCGGCGTGCATGGCCGACTGGAGCAGGAACATCGCGCCCGCGCCGGCCACGATCATGGCGTAGAGCTGCCAGCTGCTGAACACCGCGCCGATGCCGTGGCTGAAGGCGTCCGTCACGCCCTTGATCAGCGCGGCGGTGAACCCGAAAGCGCATCCCGTCGCCACGCCCAGGAGGGCCGCCTTGCGGGCCCCGGGACCGGCGAGACGGGCCCACATCACCATGGCGGCGACCAGCAGCACGTTCACTCCCGAGGCGAACGCCCACCTCAGAGCGGTGGCGTGGGCGGCCGAGCCCTGCGAGGGGGACAGGGAGAACAGCAGTCCCGCCAGGCCGACGGCCATCATCACCGAGGCGCCCCATTCCCGGACGCCCAGTCGGCTCCTGAACACCAGCGATGCCAGCAGCAGGGTGGCGGGCAGTTCCAGCACCAGCACCGGCTGCACCAGTGAGATCTGGCCGTTGCCCAGCGCCGCGGCCTGCAACAGGAATCCGGCGATGATCGAGAGGACGCCGGCGAACCACACCGGCCGGTGCAACAGGTGCCGTACGAGCCGCAAGCTCAGGCTCTCGCTCTCCGGGCGGTCCCGTGCCGCCTTGCGCTGCAGCACGGAGGCCAGGGCGTTCGCGATCGCCGCCAGGACGGCGAGCAGCACGCTCAGCACGGCGCGCCGCCCCCGGGTGCCACCGCCCCCGCAGCGACGATCATGTCTCCTCCACACCAGGTCGGCAGGGCTGCGGGCGCCCCACGCACTCAAGTCCACGGCGTCGAGCAACGACCCGCAACCGCGGGGCCGCCGTCCGGGACGGCGACGGCGGTGATCGGCGACCGGCCGAACCGTTCACCCTCGCGCCATCCGGTGCGCCCAAGAGACGGCAGCGGTGCCTCCCGCCGCACTCTCACGACGGGAGGCACCGCTGCCGTGCGGTCAGGACAGACTCACGGATACGCGACCAGATCGGCCACGTTGGTGCTGGAGTTGGACGGCCCGCCACGGTCGTTGACGATGTGGCGGATGGTCCCGGTGCCGCCGAGGGAGACGGTCACCATGTCCCGGAAGCGGACGTTCGCGTTGTTCGGCGCCTCGATGGCGTGCTCGGCGGTCACGCCCGGGTCGGCGTTGAAGTAGCAGTAGCTGCCGAGACCGTACGCCTGGTGGCTGGTCACCGAGTCGGCGACCTTGTAGGCCGCGTAGCCCTGTGTCGCACCGTTCATCCAGGCGGCCTGGCTCGGCGGGTCGTAGGGCATCTCGTTCTGGAAGAAGTACGTCCGGCCGCCGTTGCCGTTCCAGATCGTCTGGTACTTCTGGTAGTGCTCGACGAACAGGCCGTACATGGTGACGTTGTCGCCGTTGACGACGAGGCCGGTGTCCGCGGTGTTGCTGGTCCAGCCGACGCCGTTGCCGTGGTCGGCGCGCCAGAGCCACATGTGGTCGCCGATGACGTCGTCGCTGTTGACCACGAGGCTGGTGGTGGCCCTGCCGACGGCCGAGCCGCCGATCCGGAAGTAGACGTCGTGCAGGGACGTCGGGTCGGCCGCGTGAGAGGCGGCGGATCCACTGGGCCCGACCTCCAGCAGCGTCCGCGAGGTGGTCGTTCCCGCGTCGAAGAGCAGGCCGGCGATCCTGACGCCGTCCACGTCCGCGACGGTCATGGCGGTGATGCCGTTGTCGGGGACGAAGGTGGCGAGGCCCAGTCCGAGGACGACCGTGTCGGGGCGGGTCACCTTCAGCGTCTGGTCCAGGTGGTAGACGCCGGGGGTGACCAGGAGGTTCTTGCCGGCTGCCAGCGCCGCGTTGATCTGTGCGGCGGTCGCCCCGGGCTTCACGACGAAGAACTGGTCCAGGGGCAGGGAGGCCCCGGCGGCGCTGCCGCTCGCCCAGCTGGTCCCCGTGGAGTCGGTGCGCAGGGACGGGAGGAACACCCGGTAGGCGCCGGAGGCGTCCACGTACAGGAACGGCTTCTCACGGCTGACCGGGCTCTGGTCCACCGTCGTGTACGGGGGGTTGGGGAAGCTGGTGGCCGGCACGCCCTGGCTGCCGACGAAGACCATGTTCCAGTTGGCGCCGGTCCAGCTCCCGAGCTGCGAGTCGCGGGTCAGCCACTGCTGCTGGCTCCCCGAGCGCACCTGCCCGTCGATCTTGCTGTCGGCGATGAGCCCGCCGCTGGACCAACCGCCGTCGTCCAGCTGGAGGTTGCCCCGCAGGTGCATCCGCCGGTACGGCGCGGCCTGGGAGACCGCCCACCGGTCCGTGCCGCCGGCCGGGTTGACCGAGAGGTTCTCCGCGCCGCGCCAGAAGTTCTGGGTGGCGTTGCCCTGGAACCAGTCGGCCTCGGCGTGCACCGCGCCGTTGACGGTGACGGCGTCGGGTGACAGGCCGAGCCCCAGAACCTGGGTGTAGAAGCCGACGTTGACGTCGTTGCTGTACGTGCCCGGCTTGAACAGCACGGCGTAGCGCTGGGAGCCGAACTGGTTGGTCTCCTGCTGCTTGAAGATGGAGTCCAGTCTGCTCTGGATGGCCGACGACGACATGGAGGGGTCGAAGACGGCGACGTTGGGGCCGAGGTCCACGTCGCTCGGCGAGGTGGAGACAGGCGTCACCTGGAAGCGCTGGGCCGCGGTGCCGTTGCACGTGTACTGCTGCAGTTGGACGCTGTCCGCGGTCGATGCGGAGGGGACGTCCAGGCACTTGCCGCTGTGCCGGTTGACGAAGTGGTAGGCGCCCGCACCCTCGTCGACGGCCTGCCACTGCTGGTTGTCGCCGCCGCCGTACGTCCACAGCTGCACCAGGGCGTTGTCGGCGGTGGACACGTCGGTCACGTCCAGGACCTGGTTCGCGTCGTTGCGGTTGCCGACGCGCACGTAGCCGTCGCTGGTGGAAGTGAAACTCCACTGCTGCGCGCCGGTGTTGTTGCAGCTGTACTGCTGGACCGCGGTGCCGTTGGCGGTTCCGGCGCCCCTGGCGTCCAGGCATTTGCCGCTCCCGGCGTTCACGACGGTCGCCCAGCCGGTCGGCAGGGCCGCGGCCTGCGCGGCAGCGGCTCGGGAAGGTGCCGCCCGGGTGGACATGGCGGTGAGCGCCTGGGCGGGCGTGGCGGTGAGCAGGGACGCGGCCGATGCCGTGACCAGGGCGGCCGCCGCCCAGGGGCGGACGACGGTAGCGGTTCTGCGGCGGTGCGTTCGGGTGGTGCGCAAGAGGCTGAACACGGGTCCTCCTGTGCCGACTACGCGGCTGATGGTGGGGGCGTCCGGCCGTGTGGAGTACGGCCTTTCGGAGGCGGTGGGCGGGGAGGCAGGGCACGAAGCCGCGCCCGCGCGACACCGAGCCGCTTCCCCGAAGCACCACCCTGCGTTCACAAGGCTGAAAGTCGAGCGCATTCATGGAACGGTGAGCGGTCAGTGAATCTAAAGGTCTGTACCAGGAGCGTCAAGAGATGAAGCAGGAAAGGCTCCGAACGCCGGTCGAGCGGCAAGGAGTTGAACGCGGCGACAACGGCCCCGCCGTCCCGGACGCCGTCCGCCTCGACGGCTGAAGGACCGGTGACCGGCCCGCCCGGGCGGCGCCTGACGGTCACGGTCCACGACGGCGCCGCACCGGCGTGCCGCAGGATTCCGGTGCGGACCTCCATGCCGGGGGCGACCGCCTGTGTCGTCCACTCCCCGGCGGCTCGGGCGTGGGCGTCGGCCGTGCCGCGGAGCCGACGCCGAACGGTGGGACCGCGGCCGCCACGGCCGGCTGGCGTGCGGAATGCGGGGCCCGGCAGGCGCCGCGACGCCGTTTGTGTGCCCCCAGGAAACCCGAGAGGGTCCCGAGACCGACCGGAGGCACGGACATGAGTGATCGCAAGGACCGCCGCGGTAGCGGGTACGCGCGGGGGCGTGACCCTGGCGAGCCGGGCGCCCACTCGGGCGCGGAGAGCCAGGCGCGGGAGCGCACGGTGCCGGGTACGGCGAGCGCCGAGGAGGGCTACCAGACCGAGCGCGGCACCACCGCGGGCAAGCCCCTCGAAGGTGTCGAGAAGGAGGAACGGGCACGGCGGGAGCCCGACACCGGGACCGGCGAGCGCGGGACGGACGGCGACGCCGCCGGCACCTGACCCGGTGGGGTGGTTCCCGGTCGGGTCACCGTACGGGAACCACCTGCCGGGTCACCGTACGGGAACCACCTGCCGGCTCTCCTCCACGGCCACCGTGGTGGTGACGCTCACCAGGCACGGCCTGCGGGGTGTCGAGCCGAACCCGAACCGCACCGGGGGTTCGACCGGTGCCAGGGAACCGAGGTCCTCCCCGTCGTAGACGGCCCGGGCCTCGATGACAGGACGCAGGTCCTTCGCCCCGTACCACTCGTACCGGCCGGCGCCCGCGCTGCCGTGGGTCCGCACCCCCAGCAACGCCCTGGCGGCCGGTGCCACCAGCAGGGCCCAGGCAGGACGGGCGGCGAGCGGACCGGGCACGGCTCTGAGCAGCAGGCCCGCGGGCCCTCTGCGGCCGGTGACGAAGCGGAGGTCGAGCGCCGGGGCCGACACCGTGCATCGCCCGCGAACGGCCTCCACCCCGACGTGTACGACCCGAACCTCGTCGAAGAGGTAGGTGCCGGCGACGAAGCGCGCCGTCTGCGCGGTGGGGGCCAGAAGGATGCGGTGTCCGTCCTTCCGCTCGAGCATCACATCGGTGAACGGACCGAACGGCGACCGCACCCAGTGACCGAGCACCACCCGCGTCCCCGACGACGTGCCGATCCCCGCGATCCACCCCTCGAACCGCAGCCGCACCCGCCCGGCGCGCCCCCGGTCGGCGTGTGGCGCGGTCGTGCCCGGCACGCGTCACCGTTCCTTCCCGTGGTGACCGCTCAGGCGGCCGCACCGCCCCCAGGCCGCCAGCCACTCGGCCTGCATCGCCGCGTCCAGCAGACAGGTGGGTCGGATCCGGCCGCGCGGCACGTGGACGAGGTCGACAGCCGGCAGCGTCACGGCCGTGCCCACGCCCGTACGGCGTGCCTGGGCCGTGCCGCCGGGCACGGCGGGGGTACCGAGCAGCGCCCAGCCGCTGGTGGGGAGGAGACCCGCGCTCGTCCGTTGCAGCCAGTGCTCGGTCTCGGGGCCGAAGACCCACTCGAAGCTGCGCAGGTGAAGCAGGGGCCGGCCGCCACCGACGAGATTGAACAAGCCCTGGGCCCGGGCCACGCACAGCGGACTCATCGGAACTCCTCCCGTCCGGTGGTGCGCCGGGGCAGACGGACGCACTGCTCCCGGCCCTTCGACACCCTCGGGCCGCAGTACCCGGGCACCACCTGACAAAACACATGAGCGGACGGCGGCAAGGGGGCCGGGCCGAGCGCGACCGGCCGCCGGGGCGCGACCGGGCCGGCGGGGCGCCACCGGGGGCTGGCGTACCGCTCTAGATCAGGTCCGTCCCCCTGCCGGCGGGAGGGCGCCCGGTTCTGATCATGTGAACGACGGCCTTCTCGATCGCGCCTTGCGTCGCCGGGACACCGAAGGCGGCCCCGTCCCCCAGCCGGTCCAGGGACGGGGCGACGGTGACGCCTTCCTCGAAGAGTTCGATCACGCGCGGGTTGATGTAGGAGGCGCGACAGACCGCCGGCGTATTGCCCAGGTAGTCGGCGACCTCCCTGACGGCACGGGCGATCGCCCGGCGTCGCCCGGTCTCGCTGCGGGCCGCGGGCTGTGAGACGCCGAGGGCGACGGAGGCCAGGACGGTGGCGTGCCAGGTACGGAAGTCCTTCGCGGTGACGGCCACGCCGCTGACCTCCCTCAGATAGGTGTTGAGGTCGTCGCCCGAGACCTCGTGCCAGCCGGGCGGCTGCCAGTAGGCCAACAGCCGGTCGCCTCCCCCTCGCCGCCGCAGCAGGGAGGTGAGCGCTCGGAGTATGGCGTCGTCCCCCACGGCCTGTACCAGATCCTTGCCGTGTTTGGCCGGATAGTTGAAGACGATGCGTCCCCGCGAGGTCCTGGCGTGCCGGCGCAGCAGCGTGGTCAGGCCGTAGGAGTTGTTCATGTCCGCGTAGCGCTCGCTTCCCATGCGGAAGAAGCCGAGGTCGAGCAGGCGCGCGCCGGTGGCGAGGACACGGTCCCGGGTCAGTCCTCGGAGGCCGAGGTGGGCTTCCACGGCTTCCCGCAGGCGCGGCAGCGCATCGGCGACCTCCAGGACGTGCTCGTGTTTGCTCTCCTCCTGCTGGGCCCGGAACCCGGGGTGGTAGAGGTACTGGCGGCGTCCTGCGGCATCGGTGCCGACGGCCTGGAGGTGGCCGTGGGGATGACGGCAGATCCATACGTCCTCCCAGGCGGGAGGAATGACCAGCCCCTTGATCCGCTCGATTTCCGACGCATCCGTCAGAACGTTCCCGGAGGCGTCGAGATACTGGAACCCCCGACCGCGGCGCCTGCGCGTGTAGCCCGGATCGCAGGGACGACTGTGACGCAGACGCACCTCATCACCCTTCACACGGCTCAATCGGCAGGCGATGGCCTCCTGACGTCCGGCTGCCGACTTCTGACGGCGTGACCGGTACCCTCATCCGGACCCGTCAGTCGCTCGCCCGGGCACCGCGCGGATTTGCCTTCGAGTGGACTTCAACCGACACACTGATCACGGCGGAATCCGACTGCGGACGGGAAAGGCGGCAGCACATGGGAACGGCGAGCCCGGCAGGGCACCCTCTGCCGTACGACATCTACCGGCAGGCGATCGAGCGGGAGACGCTGCGCTTCGCCGAGGTGGTGAGAGGTGCGGACCCCGGGACCGGCGTACCCTCCTGCCCGGACTGGACCCTGGCCGAACTCACCCGGCACGTCGGGGCGTTGCAGCGCTGGTTCAGCACACTGCTGTCCCGGCTGGTGCAGGAGCCTCCGCGCAGCCGCGACCTGGAACTCGGGCTGCCGGAACGCGCGCAGGAGTATGCCGACTGGGTGGCGGAGGGCGTAGCCGCGGTGGCGGAGGTGCTGCGGGCCACGGATCCTCAGGCGGGGATGTGGGCCTGGGGCGAGGACCAGCATGCGCGGTTCTGGGCCCGCCGGATGCTGTGCGAGACGCTGGTGCACCGGGTGGACGCGGAGCGGGCCGTCGGCCGGGAGTCGGAGATCGATCCCGTGCTGGCGGCGGACGGGGTGGACGAGTTCCTCGTCAACCTGCCCTACGCGGGTCTCTTCGCGCCGGCGGTGACCAAGTTGCACGGCAACGGCGAGGTCATCGCCTTCCGGTGCGCGGACTCGGCCGGCGGTACCGGCGAGGAGTGGCGGGTGCGACTGGATCCGGACGGTTTTCACCTGCTGGCACCGGCAGCAGCCGATGAGGCGCCGACCGGGGCGGTGACGGCGGGGGTCCGGGGGCAGGCGGCGGACCTCCTGCTCCTGCTCTACGGCCGGCGGTCGTACCGGGACTCCGCCTTCGACGTCTCGGGAGAGGTCGCGGTACTGGACCGCTGGTTCGCCCACACGGCGTTCTGAGTCGCGCCGACGGTCCGAGGTGACCCCTCATACAGGGACCAGGGAACGAACAAGGCCAATCAAGAGACAACAGATTCCAACTGCGGCGCCACAGTTCTAATGCGTGGACGCCTGCAAGGTCAACCCTTCGGCGACCAGGGTCGTTGCCCGAAATCTCGGACGGCAGCCCTCATGCGCCCCCATGCACCCTCATCGAGCACGTCCAGGCTCGCCTTGGCCAGTCAAGAATCAACAAAATCGAACGCGTATATTGACGCCGCCGAACAGATCCGACTCTCATTGGTCCCCGCCTGGCACCTGATGAGAGGGACGAAGCATGCCCGAGGGAACACCCCGCCGGCCCGCGGACCGCCGGCGCCGCAGAGCCGCCGCCTTTCTGACGTTTCTCGGAGCCGTGGCGGCACTGCTGCTCCCGGCCACCGAGGCGCACGCGGCCACCGTGTCGTTCACCACCGGCGCCACACGCACCGACCAGAACGGGAACGCGCTACAGCTGCACGGCCTCGGCATCATCAAGGTGGGGAGCACCTGGTACGGCTTCGGCGAGGACAAGACCGGCGAGACCTCGTCGGACACGTCGTTCCAGGACATACCCTGCTACACCTCGACCGACCTGGGCACCTGGACCTACCAGGGCGTCGCCCTGGCCAGACAGAGCAGCGGCGACCTGGGGCCGGGCCGCATCGTGGAGCGTCCCAAGGTCATCTACAACGCCTCGACGAGCACGTACGTGATGTACATGCACATCGACAGCACCGACTACTCCGAGGCCAAGGTCGGTGTGGCGACCAGCAGTACCCCGTGCGGTCCGTACACCTACCAGGGAAGCTTCCGTCCGCTGGGCAACCTCAGCCGTGACATCGGCCTGTTCCAGGACACCGACGGCACCGCCTATCTGCTGAGCGAGGACCGCAACAACGGCCTGCGCATCGACAAGCTCTCCGCCGACTACCTCTCCGTGGACAGTGCGGTGGCGGTGCTGGGCGGCAGTGGCAGCAACAGCGTCGAGGCACCCGCCATGGTGAAGGTCAACGGCGTCTACTACGTGTTCGGCTCCCATCTCACCGGGTGGAGCCTGAACGACAACATCTACGCCACCGCCACGTCACTGGGCGGCCCCTGGTCGGCGTTCCGGAACTTCGCCGCTCCCGGAACCCACACCTACGGCAGCCAGACGGCGAACGTCATCACGGTCCAGGGCACCTCCGGGACCACCTACATCTACGCGGGCGACCGCTGGAACACCTCCGACCTCGGCTCCTCGAAGCTGATCTGGCTGCCGCTGACCATCAGGGGACGCACGGTGAACCTCGGTCAGTACCCCACGTGGTCCCTCGACGCCGGCGCCGGCACCTGGACCGCCGACAGCGGCCTTCCCACGGCAGGGGTCCACACCCTCACCGACGTCAACAGCACTCTGCTGATGGACGTGTCGGGCGGCTCCACATCGAACGGCGCCAAGGTCATCCAGTGGACGTCCACCGGCGGCACCAACCAGCAGTGGACCTTCACCCGGGTCGGGGACAACGTCTACACCCTGAAGAGCGTGAACAGCGGCCTGTGCCTGGACGTGCCGAACCAGTCGACCGACACCGGCCTGCAACTGCAGCAGTGGACGTGCAACGGCGGCACGAACCAGCAGTGGTTCCTCGACCTGGTGGGCAGTTACACCGGCAGCACGTACATGCTGGCCGGTGTGGGCAGCGACCTGAACATCGGTGCGGCGGGCGGTTCCACCACCAAGGGAACGGCGGTGGACCAGGAAACGGGCACCGGCGCGACGAGCCAGCAGTGGAATCTCTCCTGATGCCGTGAGGGGACAGGCCCGGATCGACCACCTGGTCGCCGGGCCGGGCACCCTGGACGCGACGGGCATCCGGCGGAAGCACTTCGTCCGTCGGATGCCGCCTCAGCTCGCGTACCCCTTGACCCGGGAAGTGTTATCGATAACACTCACGTCTGCTTCGCATGGTGATCGATGACATGACGGAGGCTGCGACTCCGTCTCCCAGGTGCTGCTCACCATCCCGGCGGTGCCGGCCGTGAGCCCTGGCGGTGAAGCGGCGGGCGCATGAACACCGCGATGCAGCAGTCCACATCGGCAGACACGACGGATCACCCACCAGGAGTCCACCGACATGCAGGAATCGGCCCCGGTCCCCGTGCCGGACGCGAAGTCGTCCCAGGAACCCGCCGACCGGCCGCGGTCGGTCAGCATCTGGGACGTGGCGAAAGTGGCCGGGGTCTCGCATCAGACCGTCTCCCGGGTCGTCAACGGCAACCCGAAGGTGCGCCAGTCGACCCGGGACCGGGTGCTGCAGGTGATCGAGGAGATGGGCTACAAGCCCAACCGACTGGCGCGGGCACTGGCCGGCGGACCGGTCCGGTCCGTGACCGTGCTGACCTCCGACACCACTCTGTACGGTGCCTCGCTGGCGCTGCGCGGTATCGAGGAGGCCGCCCGGGCGGCCGACTTCACGGTGGCCATCAGCGTCCTGGACGAGGACGCGGCGGAGTCTCCGAACGAGGTGGCGTCCCGGCCGGCCCGCCCCGGTGAGCCGGTGCTGGTGATCGCCTTCAACGCACCGGGAGCGCGTGCCTGGCAGACACTGTCGGCCGAGTTCCCCGCGGCGGCGGTCGTCGAGCGGCCGGAGGAGGGACGCGGCGACGACCGACCGGTGGCGTGGATCGACGACCGGTCGGCGGCCGCGCAGGCCACCCGCTACCTGCTCGGCCTCGGGCACCGGACCGTCCACTACATGGCCATCCCTTCGTCGACCACCCGCATCGGCCAGCGCGCCTGCGGCTGGCGGGAGGCTCTCGCGGACGCGGGGCGGCCGGTACCCGAGCCGGTAGAGGGCGGTTGGAGCCCGCGATCGGGGTATCTGGCCGCACGTGCCCTGGTGGCCGACCCGGAGGTCACCGCCCTTCTGTGCGGCAACGACGACCTGGCGCTCGGGGTGCTGCGCGCGGCCCGGGAAGCCGGCCGTGACGTGCCGGGAGACCTGAGCGTCATGGGCTTCGACGACGTACCGCATGCGGCGTTCGCACATCCGGCCCTCACCACGGTCCGACTGGACTTCGACGGGCTGGGACGCGGTGCCTTCGGCATGTTGCACCGGCTGCTGGACCCGCAGAACGCGCCCGCGCCGGCGCTGTGGGCCGAGCCCGAACTCATCGTCCGGGACAGTACCGGCCCGGCGCCCGGCCGGACCGGCTGAGCCGACGGCCGGTCCGTTCGGTTCGGCCGGTCCAGCCGGTCCAGCCGGTTCCAGCCGGTTCTGACGTAGTTGACCGACCCTTCACCCACCGACCTCATTCCCACACCTCCGGTCTCCGGTCTCCGATCTCCATCTCCGATCTCCATCTCCGATCCCCTTCCCGAGCCACCGTCACCCGTCGACGTACGCGCCGCGGTACCGCCTTGCCCGGTACCGCCCACGGCGTCGGTACACCGCTCCGTCCGCAGGGGATGTGAGCGATCACATCCGGTCTGTACCCCGAGTCCTCCCGCACCGTGGCGGGAGAGGAAGGTGAGGTTCCCATGCCTGTTGCCACCCGCACCCGCGGCGGCCCGCCGCCGCGACGTACCGGACCCGGCAGAAGCGTGTTCTCCGGCGCGCTGTTGGCGGCGACCGCCCTGGTCGGCGCCACGCTCGCCGGAACCCAGACGGCCGCCGCGGCGACCCAGACGTTCACGGTGGACCTCGGCACCACCACCGGTGCCGTACTGCGCGGTTCGAACGGCGCGCTCTACGGGCAGAGCGACGACGGAGTTCCCGGAGACGGTCTGCTGGCGCCGCTGAAGCTGACCACCGGCTCCCAGAAGCCCCCGAACGGCGCCCAGCACCCCAACGGCGACATCATGCAGGTCGCCCCGTCGTTCTTCCGCAACGGCGGCGGCACGATGTACACCAACATCCAGGACGAGTACTCGGACTGGCCGTACCAGAACCTCGGGATCAGCGACTACCTCACCAAGGTCGACACCGCGGTCAACGCCGTCAAGAGCACCTCCTGGGCGAACAAGGTGGTCTTCGTCCCGTTCAACGAGCCGGACGGCAACTGGTACACAGGGCTCGGCAGCTCCAACTCCAGCACCTACGCCTCGGCCCTGAACAGCTTCGAGTCCGACTGGAGCACCGTCTACCGGCGCATCAAGAGCGACTTCCCCGGCGCGAAGATAGGCGGGCCCAACACCGCCAACTTCAACAGCAAGTTCTTCGGCGACTTCCTCACCTACGCCAAGGCCAACAACCAGCTTCCGGACGTGTTCACCTGGCACGAGCTGGGCCCCGGCTCGCTCGCCGACTACCGCAGCCACTACAGCACCTACCGCTCCCTGGAGAGCGTCCGCGGCATCAGCCCCATCACCATCAACATCGACGAGTACTCCAACCGGCGCGACCTGTCGGTGCCCGGGCAGATGGTGCAGTGGGCCGCGATGTTCGAGGACACCAAGGTCTATGCCGAGCAGCCGTACTGGGACATCGCCGGCAACATGGACGGCAACACCGTCCACACCAACATCCCCAACGGCACCTGGTGGTTCTGGCACTGGTACGCCCAGATGACCGGCCAGACCGTCCAGACCACACCGCCGCAGGCCAACACCATCGACACCCTGCAGGGCATCGCCTCCCTGGACACCTCCCGCCAGCAGGCGCAGGTGATCGTCGGCGGATCGGCCACCGACACCAACGTGGTGATCAACCACATCCCCTCCGCCACCTTCGGCAGCAACGTCGAAGTCTCCGTCCAGGCCCTGGACTGGAGTGGCTACGAGGGCAACTCCGCCCCGCCGCGGACCATCTCCCGCGCCGCCTACACCCCCTCCGGCGGCTCCATCACCGTGCCGCTCACCGGTCTGAACAGCATGTCCGCCTACCGGATCACGGTCACCCCCAACGGCGGAGGCACCGCCGCCACCCCGAGCGTGCCCTACAGCGCCTCCTACGAGGCCGAGAACGCCGCCATCACCGACGGCACCATCGCCACCCAGGGCACCGTGAGCAACGCCAACGGCTACGCCGCCTCGGGCACCAAGGACGTCGGCTTCCTGACCCAGAGCGACAGCAAGGTCGTCTTCACCGTCAGCGTCCCCTCGACGGGTACCTACAACCTGCGCGTCTTCTACGGCAACCAGAACGGGTCCCCCTCGCAGCAGGTCCTGCGCGTCGACGGCGCCAACCCCCGGTTCGTGAACTACCCCTCGACGCTGAACTGGCAGTACCGCTCCACGGTCACCGTCCCGGTCAGCCTGAGCGCGGGCAGCCACACCATCTCGCTCGCCGTGACCGACCCCACGCTCGGCACCTCCGCCGGCCAGGTCACCCTGGACAAGATCGACCTCACCGCCGCGCAGAGCACCCCGGAGACGGTGTACGAGGCGACGCTCGCCGACGTCAGCGGAAGCCCGGCCTACTCGTACAGTGACATCGGCGAGACCGGCACCGGCCGCCTCACCATGACCTCCGGTGACAGCGCCACCTTCGACACCTACGCCCCCACCGACGGCTACTACACGGTCAAGACCGACTACGCCTCCGTCGGCGGCAGCAGCAACCTCGCCCTGAACGGCACCACCGTGGCCACCTACGGCTCCTCCGGCGGCGCCTCCACCACCTCCAGCGCCCGCCTGTACCTGGCGGCCGGCATCAACCGCGTCACCGTCAGCCCAAGCAGCGGCACCACCCTCACCCTGCGCGACCTGAAGGTGGACGGCTCCGGTGACACCACCGGCGTCACCAAGTACGAGGCCGAGAACGCCACCCTGGCCGGCGCCGCGAGGATCCAGTCCAACACCTGGACCTCCGGCGGGAAGGACGTCGGCTACATCGGCAACGGCTCCGCCAACACCCTCACCTTCGGCAACGTCGACGCCGCCACCGCCGGCCGGTACACGGTCGTGATCCACTACGCCGAGAACGACCGGGCGGGCACCGGCAACTACAACACCAACGTCAAGTCCCGTACCGCCCAGCTGTCGGTCAACGGAGGCACCGCCACCACGCTGACCTTCCGCAACACCTACAGCTGGAGCGACTTCTGGTCACTGCCCACCACCGTCACCCTCAACGCCGGAACCAACACCCTCACCCTCTCCAACCCCTCCGCCTACGCACCCGACATCGACTACATCGAGGTCGCGCCGGTCAACGGCTGACCGTCACCGCGCACACGAACCGCCGCCGGACCGCACCCGGGCCCGGCGGCGGCCCCGCCCGGCTTCGTCACCGGTACCGGAGCAGCAGCATCGCCGCGTCGTCCTGGAGCGGGCCGTTCACATGCTGGAGCAGGTCCTGGCGCAGGGATTCCAACGCCGCCTCGGGGTCCGGTTCCTTGAGCAGGTACGCGCGTTCGGTGAGGGGATAGAACCGGCCGTCGGCATCACGTGCCTCGATGATCCCGTCGGTGTACAGCAGAAGTTGGTCGCCCGGGAGGAAGTCGGTGCCGAACGGCTCCGGTTCGGCCGGGCCGTGTTCACCGAGGCCCAGCGGGAGCGCGTACGCGGGCGGTTCGGGAAGGTGCATGGTCCCGTCGGACCGGATCACCATGGGTGCGGGGTGGCCGAAGTTGAGGAACGTGGCCTGATGCCCGCTCACCTCGGCAAGGATGGCGGTGACGAACTTCTCGCCGTCCAGTTGCCGGGCGACAGACCGCTCGAGCCTGCGTCCGACCCGCACCAGGTCCGCTTCGTCCAGCGCGGCCTCCCGGAAGGCCCCGAGAACCACGGCCGCGGTCTCCACCGCCTCCAGTCCGTTGCCCTGGACGTCCCCCACGATGACCCGAACGCCCTGGGATGCGGCGACGACTTCGTACAGGTCTCCGCCGATCCGGGCCTCGGCGACAGCGGACGTGTAGGAGACGGCCGCTCTCAGACGGCCGGCAAGCCGAGGCACCGGCTTGAGCAGCACCCGCTGGGCCGCCTCGGCGATCGACCGGACGCTGTCCAGCTCCGCCTCCCGCTTCCGGCGCATGGACACGGCCAGGAGCCCGGCGATGGTGACCCCCACGACGGAGGCGAAGGTCATGGAGCCGCGCCGCACGTCGGTCAGGTTGTCGTACCAGGCCAGGCCGACGCACAGCAGCAGCGCTGTCCCGCCGACGCACGCGGTGCGTCTCCAGCCGCCCACGAGAGGGGCGAACGCCGGTCCCAGCGACACCAGGGGCAGGAAGTGCATGGACGGGCCGACTACGACGTCGACCACCGCGACCGTAGCCATCATGGCGAAGGGCAGCACGGACAGGACGGTCGACTGGCGGTTCTCCGAGGTCACGTCGCCCTCCGGCACCGGGGCGGCCTGTCCCGGATCAAGGGGGTCGGACAGGCCGCTGGAACCTTCCCCCCGCGCTGCGGGCCTCGCACACCGCATCGTCGCAGACGTACCTGTCGGTCCTCATGAAAAGCCTCGCGGATCCCCGTAAAGAGGTAGCCGCCACCGCGCCGGGCTCATCCGATTCTCATCCGCGCCCTCGTGGAGCATGACCCGGTGGAGCATGACCCGGTGGAGCGCCTGTCGTCTCCGTCCGGCGTCCACGGCCGCGCGTCGGATCACGCCGCGCGGCCGCCGACGGCGCGCCTGCCGCGCCGATGGGCGATCTCCCCCAGCACGACGTCCACCGCGATGAACGCCGCGAGCGGTATGCCGAGCAGCGGCACGAAGTAGCCGAGGACCGCAACCGCCGCCATGCAGGGCACGAGGATCTGTGGCGGCACCTGCTGCCAGGCGCCGCGCGGGATCGGCCGCCCGAACGCCCCGGCCCGGCCGCGCTGCCACCACATGCGGTATCCCCAGACGATCAGCAGGACCAGGCAGAGCGCGAGCGCCATCAGGGCGATCTGGTTGACGATCCCGAAGAGGACGCCGGTGTGCAGGTCGATGCCCCAACGGGTCAGCTTGGCAAGGACCGGGTAGTCCGCGAAGCGCACAACGTCGGTGACGTCGCCGGTGGCCGGATCGACGGCGACCGAGTCCTGCTTCCCGGGCCAGCTGCGCTGCACCTGCTTCACGACGTACGCGGAGGTCGCGTCGGCGGGCGGGACGATCTCCACCGGGTCGCTCAGCCCCTCCCCGCGTGCCGCCGCCAACACCGCGTCGAGGCCCACGCCGTGCTCGCCGCCGCCGGTGGCCGCCGCCGAGCCGTGACCCGCGTGCTCGCCGCTCACCGCCGCCGAGACCGACGGGGTGGCCTGGCCGAGCGAGGTGCGCAGTTCGTCGACGTTGGCCCCCGCGTAGGTGGACCACGTCAGGCCCGTCGCCGAGAGGAAGAAGAACCCGGCGGCGGCCCACACGCCGACCGTCCCGTGCAGACCGAGGGTGCGGCGGCGGCCGCTCGTGCCGCGCACCGCGCGCTGTGAACGCCGGCGCGCGAACCACAGCACGAGGCCCCCACCGGCGATCACCCACAGCCAGCTGGCGGCGAGTTCGCTGTAGAGCCGCCCGTTCTCGCCGAGGTGCAGGTCGCGGTGGAACTCGTCGATCCAGGTGCGCAGCGGCAGGGCGCCGGTGGAGCCGTACTGCTCCATGGCGCCGCGCACCTTCCCGGTGTACGGGTCGACGAACACGGCGAGTGTGTGGTCCTCGGCGACGCCGGGGACGCCGGACAGCAGCACCCTGGTGGTGGCGTCCTTCGCCGGGGAGGGCCGTACGGCGGACAGCGCGCCCTCGGGGTGGGCCCTGCGGGCGGCGGCGACCTGCTCGCTGATCGGCAGCTTGCCACCGCCGACCGGGACGGTCAGCTCGTCGGCGTAGACGATCTTCTCCGCCTGGAACGAGGCGGCGTAAAGGAATCCCGTCAGGGCGGCTGTCAGCAGGAACGGGGCGACGAGAAGGCCGGCGTGGAAGTGCAGGCGCAGTACCAGGGGGCGCAAGGGCGCCCATCGTGAAGGTGAGGGGGCGACGGACTGCGCGGACTCGTCCGTCGTGGGCGAGGGAGGGGTGGGCATCGGCGGGCCTCTCCGGGGGCTCGTTTCTCAGCGGTGGCGGTCCAGAGGTCGGAGCAGGACAGGGCCGGGTTCCGCCAGGTGCACGTGGCGTGCGTCACACGTCAGGCGCCGACGGGGCCGTGGCATGCTGGCGCGATGGGATCTCCGCGTGACCACAAGCCCCTGGCCGAGCAGGTCGAGGAACTGCTCGCCGCCGGTGGCCCGTTGCCGATCGTCGCCGCCGGTCATCCGGTGCTGCGCTCCGGCGCCGAGCCGTTCGACGGGCAGTTGGGGCCCGCGCTGCTGGCCCGCTTCGTCGAGGCCCTGCGCGTGACGATGCACGCCGCGCCGGGCGTGGGTCTCGCCGCGCCCCAGGTCGGGGTGGCGTTGCGGATCGCGGTGATCGAGGACCCGGCGCCGGTCCCGGAGGAGGTCCGGGTGGTGCGCGGGCGGGTGCCGCAGCCGTTCCGGGTGCTGGTCAACCCGTCGTACGAGGCGGTCGGCACCGAGCGCGCCGCGTTCTTCGAAGGCTGTCTGAGCGTGCCCGGCTGGCAGGCCGTGGTGGCCCGGCACGCCCGGGTGCGGCTGCGGGCGCTGGACGAGCACGGGGCCGCCGTGGACGAGGAGTTCACGGGCTGGCCGGCGCGCATCGTCCAGCACGAGACGGACCACCTGGACGGCACGCTCTACCTGGACCGCGCCGAGCTGCGCTCGTTGTCGTCGAACGAGGCGGTGGCGGCGCGCTGGGGCGGGCCGACGCCGGAACGGGCAGCGCGGGAACTGGGATTCACGCTGCCCGACTGAGGCTTCCGGTGTCAGCCCCGGTACGTCTCCAGCAGCCGCAGCCACACCTCGCTGATCGTCGGGAACGACGGCACCGCGTGCCACAGACGGTCGATGGGCACCTCGCCGGCGACGGCGATGCTCGCGGAGTGGATGAGTTCGCCGACGCCGGGGCCGACGAACGTGACGCCCAGCAGGGTCTCGCTGTCCAGGTCGACGACCATGCGGGCGCGGCCGCGGTAGCCGTCGGCGAACAGGTTCGCGCCCGCCACCGAGGACAACTCGACGTCCACGGCGCGCACCCGGCGGCCCGCCTGCTCCGCCTCGGCCAGCGACAGGCCCACGGTCGCCGCCTCCGGGTCGGTGAAGACCACCTGCGGGACGGCCGCGTGGTCGGCGGTCGCGGAGTGGGCGCCCCAGCGGTCCGTCTCCAGCAGCGGGACGTGCGCCGCGCGGGCCGCGATCGCCGCGCCCGCGATGCGCGCCTGGTACTTGCCCTGGTGGGTCATGAGGGCGCGGTGGTTGACGTCGCCGACCGCGTACAGCCACTCGCTGCCCGCCACCCGCAGGGTGTCGTCGACCGGCAGCCAGGAGCCGGGCTCCAGGCCGACCGTGTCGAGGCCGATGTCGCCGGTGCGCGGGGTCCGGCCGGTGGCGAAGAGGATCTCGTCGGCCTCAAGCCGGTCGCCGGCGTCCGTGACGACCACGACGGTCTGGCCCTCGCGCCGTACCGACTCCACCGAGGTGCCGGTGCGCACGTCCGCGCCCGCCTCGGTGAGCGCCTCCGCGACCAGTTCCCCGGCGAACGGCTCCATGCGCGGCAGCAGGCCCTTGCCGCGCACCAGGACAGTGACCTGGGAGCCGAGGGCCTGCCAGGTGGTGGCCATCTCGGAGGCCACCACACCGCCGCCCACGACGACCAGCCGGCCGGGGACGGACTGGGCACTGGTCGCCTCACGGCTGGTCCACGGGTTCACCTCGGCGATCCCTGGCAGGTCGGGCAGCTGGGCGTCGCTGCCGGTGCACACGGCCACCGCGTGCCGGGCGGTCAGCACGTGCCGCTCGCCGTCCGGGCCGGTCACCGTGACCCTGCGCGGCCCGTCCAGCCGTCCGTGGCCGCGGTAGAGGTCGGCCCCGATGCCGTCCAGCCAGGAGACCTGCCCGTCGTCCTTCCAGTCCCCGACCTCGTAGTTCCGGTGGGCGAGGACCGCGCGGGCGTCGAGGGGGCCCTGCACGAGGTGGGCGACGCCGGGGACGCGGCGGGCGTCGGCGCGGGTGATCACCGGGCGGAGCAGTGCCTTGCTGGGGATGCACGCCCAGTATGAGCATTCGCCGCCGACCAGCTCGCTCTCCACGACCGCGGTGGACAGGCCGGCCGCACGGGTGCGGTCGGCGACGTTCTCCCCCACGGGCCCGGCTCCGAGCACCACGACGTCGTACGCGATGGATTCCGTTTCCGTCATGGGGACAGTCTGGTGGGTGGTGTGCCCGGGGGCCACACGGGTAGGGCGCGGAATACGTGACCAAGTGTGACAGTTGACGACAGCGGCTCGGCCCCGACATCAGGAAGAGGGATACGCCATGAGCAACACCGTGGAGCTCACCAAGGAGAACTTCGACCAGACGGTCCAGGACAACGACTTCATCCTGATCGACTTCTGGGCGTCCTGGTGCGGGCCGTGCCGTCAGTTCGCGCCGGTGTACGAGAAGGCCGCCGAGGAGAACCCCGACCTGGTGTTCGGCAAGGTGGACACCGAGGCGCAGCCCGAGCTCGCGGCGGCGTTCGGCATCCAGTCGATCCCGACGCTGATGATCGTCCGTGACCGCGTAGCCGTGTTCGCGCAGCCGGGCGCGCTGCCGCAGGCCGCCCTGGACGACGTGATCGGGCAGGCCCGCGGGCTGGACATGGACGAGGTCCGCAAGGCGGTGTCCGAGCAGCAGGCCAAGGCCGAACAGAACGGAGAGTGACGGCTCCCGGCCGGGCGGTCAGAAGGGGTACGTGGCCACGTCCCCGCGCACCGTGGTCCAGCGCAGGTCGGTGAAGGCGTCCAGATTGGCCTCGCCGCCGAAACGCGCGCCGGTGCCGGAGGCGGCGAGGCCGCCGAAGGGCGCGACAGCCTCGTCCCCCACGGTCTGGTCGTTGATGTGGGCCATGCCCGTCGGGATCCGCTCGGCCAGGTCGAGGCCGCGCACGGCGTCCCGTGTGACGATGCCCAGGGAGAGGCCGTACGGCCCCGCGGAGGCGAGGCCGACGGCCTCTTCCGTTGTCGTGAAGGGGCGTACGGGTGCGACCGGCCCGAAGACCTCCTCCGTGTACGCGGGTGTCGTGTCGTCGGCTCCGGCCAGCACCGTCGGCCGATAGAACAGGCCGCGGTGCGTGCCCCCCGCCACGAGCTTCGCACCGCGAGCGGTGCTGGCCGCCACCAGCCCGTGGATCCGGGCGAGTTGGCTCGCGTCGATGACGGGGCCGAGGTGCACCTTCTCGCGGTACGGGTCGCCCACGGTGAGCGTGTCGGCCTTGGCGGCGAGCCGCTCGACGTAGTCCTCGTACAGGGACGCGTGGACGAGGTGACGGCCGGTCGTCATGCAGATCTGGCCCTGGTGGAAGAAGGACCCCCAGGCCGCGCTGGAGACGACGGCGTCGAGGTCGGCGTCCTCGAGGACGATCAGCGCGGAGTTGCCGCCGAGTTCCAGGTGTACCCGTTTCAGGTGGTGTCCGCCGGCCTCGGCGATCGCGCGGCCGGCGGCGGTCGACCCGGTGAAGGAGATGACCGGGACGTGCGGGTCGGCGACCAGTTCCTGACCCACGTCGGGTCCGCCGGGCAGGACGTGCAGCAGGTCCTCGGGCAGTCCCGCCTCGGCGAACACGGCGGCCACGGCGAGGCCGCCGCAGACAGCGGTGCGCGGGTCGGGTTTGAGCACGACGGCGTTGCCGAGGGCGAGGGCCGGTGCGACGGAGCGGACCGCGAGGATCAGCGGGGCGTTGAACGGGGCGATCACGCCCACCACGCCGACGGGGACACGGCGCGTGTACGACAGCCGGGGTGCCTCCGAGGGCAGGACCTGCCCCGTCGGGTGCGACGCGAGGGCTGCCGCCTCGTAGCACTCCTGCGCGGCGACGTGCAGCTCGAAGCCGGCCTTGTCCGGGACGGAGCCGGACTCGCGGACGAGCCAGTCGCGCAGCTCGTCGGTGTGCACGGCGAGCAGGTCGCCGGCCCTGCGGAGCACGGCGGCGCGCACGCTGTAGGGGGTCTTCGCCCAGGCGCCCTGGGCGGTGACGGCGGCCCGGGCGGCGGTCTCGACGTCCTGTTCGGAGGCGAGCGTGACGGTGCCGAGCGACTCGCCGGTGGCGGGCTCGGTGACGGTGTACTCGGCGCCCGTCAGCGGCTGCGGCTGCCAGGTCTGCGTGTCGAGCAGCATGACGGCTCTCCGATCCGGCACCGGGCGGGGCGCACGGTGCGCGTGGAGGCCCGTCCCGCGTGCTCAGCTCGATTCGCGGTGCACGATCCGTGCCCCGAACACCTCGTGCACCTCCGGCTCACCTCCAGGATCGCGCACCGCGCGGTCGACCAGCTCGGCGAGATCGCGTCCGGACGGCAGCTCGATATGGACGGTGCTCAGCCGCGGGCGCAGCAGCCGGCCGAGCATCAGGTCGTCGGCGCCGACCACGGCCGTCTCACGGGGGATGTCCACGCCCTCGTCCTGGAGGGCGCGCATCAGGAGCATCGCGTACTCGTCGTTGTACGCGAAGACGGAGTCCAGGCCCAGAGAGCGCCAGCGCCCGGCCAGCCGGGCGGCGGAGTCCTCCTCGTAGGCGAGCGGCAGCTCGGTGACGGTCGCGTCGGTGCCCTCCAGGGCGCGCCGCACGCCTTGAAGGCGGGGCGTGGAGAAGAACTCCAGACCGGGCTCCTCGGGCATGACCACACCGACTCGGCGGCGGCCGCGGGCCAGCAGATGGACCCCGACGCTGTGCCCCACCCCGTCCTGGTCCAGGAGCAGCGCGTGCGCGCCCTCGACGCGTTCGGAGCCGAGGGTGACGACGGCGCGGGCCCCTGAGCGCTTGAGGACGTGGACGCCCTCGGCGCCGAGGCCGCCGCCGGGCACGATGACCGCGACCGGCCGCAGTTCCGCCCATGCACGGGCCGCCTCGTCGCGGTCGAGGCCGATGCCGCCGTACTGCACGACCGTGTAGTCGAGCCGGCTGAGCGCCCACTGCAGTTCGCTCAGGAACCGGCTGTACAGCGGTCCCGCCGGCACGTTCGGCGAGGGCATGAGCACCATGCGGCTGTGTCCGGCGCGCAGGCTGCGGGCGGCCGCGTGCGGGACGTACCCCAGTTCCTTGGCGGCCTCGTGGACGCGGCGGCGGGTGGGTTCGCTGATGCGTACGGCGCTGGTGTTGTTGAGGACGTAGGAGACGGTCGCGCGCGAGACACCGGCCAGGCGTGCCACATCGGCACTCGTCGGCACGGCGGGTGGTGCGGGCGACGAAGGGACGGGCTGTTTCGGTATCTGCACCATGACGTACCGCATCTTCGCAGAACGCTCACACCGTGCGTTCCCGGGGTGCGCATGCGGCCGTAACCACCCCTCCCACAAGGGAAGTTGCGCATTCGGTGTCGCGGGGCGCGCGCACAGGTTACCGTTCGGTAGAAGACGGTTCCGCGGAGGTGTCCCATGACGTCCGACCGCATTCCGGGACCGGCGGTGTGCGCCCGCGCGCTCGCCGCCGGCGAGATGACCTCCCGGGAGCTCGTGGAGCGCACGCTGGCCCGGATCCAGGCGGCGCAGCCCACAGTGAACGCATTCCGCGTGGTGCGCGGTGAGGCCGCGCTCCTCGAGGCGGAGGCGGCCGACAGGCTGCTGGCGGCCGGGGTGCGGCGGCCGCTGCTGGGGGTGCCGGTGGCGGTCAAGGACGACATGGACGTGGCGGGCGAGCCCACCGCGTTCGGCTGCCCGGGCGAGTTCCCGCCGGCGGCCGAGGACGGCGAGGCGGTACGGCGGCTGCGGGCCGCCGGCGCGGTGATCGTCGGCAAGACCAACACCTGCGAGCTGGGGCAGTGGCCGTTCACCGAGGGGCCCGCCTTCGGCGCCACGCGCAACCCGTGGAACCTCCGCCACACACCGGGCGGCTCGTCCGGCGGCTCCGCGGCGGCGGTCGCGGCGGGCCTGGTGCCGGCCGCGCTGGGCTCGGACGGCGCCGGGTCGGTCCGCATCCCGGCTGCCTGGACGCACCTGGTCGGCATCAAGCCGCAGCGCGGCCGGATCTCGACCTGGCCGAGCCCCGAGTCCTTCTACGGCATCACGGTCAACGGCACGCTCGCCCGTACGGTCGCGGACGCGGCGCTGCTCCTGGACGCGGCGAGCGGGAACCACGACGGCGAACGGCACCGGCCGCCCGCGCTCGACATCTCGGCCGCGGTGGGACGCGACCCGGGCCGGCTGCGGATCGCGCTCTCGCTGAAGCCGCCGTTCACGGCGTTGCCTGCGCGGCTCGATCCCCGCGTACGGGAGCGGGTGCTCGCGCTCGCGGAGCGGCTCGCCGCGCTCGGTCACGTCGTCGAGGAGGCGGAGCCGCGGTACGGGCAGATCGGGCTGGCGTTCGTGCCGCGGGCGACCGCAGGCCTGGCCGAGTGGGTGCGCAACGTGCCGTCCCCGGACCTGCTCGACCGGCGCACCCGCGACGCCGCACGCCTGGGCCGGCTGCTCGGTGGGGCTCCGCTGCGTGTGGCGCAGCGGGCGGAGGCGACGCTGCACCGGCGCGTGGGGGCGCTCTTCACGACGTACGACGTCCTCCTCGCACCGACGACGGCCGCTCCCCCGCCGCGCATCGGAACGCTGGCGAACATGAACGGCTGGAACACGGACCGGGCGATGATCGCGGCCTGTCCGTACGCCTGGCCGTGGAACGTGCTGGGCTGGCCGGGGATCAGCGTGCCCGCGGGTTTCGTCGGTGACGGTCTGCCCGTGGGCGCGCAGTTGCTGGGCCCGGCGAACAGCGAGCCTCTTCTGGTGTCGCTGGCGGCCCAGTTGGAGTCGGACCGACGCTGGGACGGGCGGTGGCCGCGGTACGCGGACGCCCTGGACGCTCGGGCGACGCAGGAGCGTGCGAACCGTACCCTGTGACCATGGATGATGCGCCGATGGTCGGCTTGATGGGACGTGTCACCGGTACCGTCGGGCCCGGGCTGGTCGGTGAGGTGATCGTCCGCGTGCGCGGCGGGGCCGAGCACTTCCTCGCGTATCCCGCGGACGGAACCGGCCGCATCGAGCGGGGCGCGGTGGTGATGGTGATGGAGTATCTGCCGCCCCGAACCGTCTACGTCGAGGCCATGTACGACAGTTGAGCCTCTCTCACCGCAGGTGAGAGGCGTAGGCGTCAAGATTGCAACAAGGTTTCGTCAGTGTCTTCACCCCGGGCTTGCGCAGGCGCAGACTCGCCTTCGTTCGGTGCCGACCCGGCACCAGGCAAAGGGGGCGTATGCCGATGGTCATCGGCGTCGTCGCGGGGGCTGTCGTCCTCGCGCTGCTTGTCATCGTTGGGATCTTCAAGCTCATGTGGCGTGTCGCGGAGCCCAACGAAGCACTGATCATCTCCGGTTCGAAGCATCGGACGGAGGGTCTCGAGGAAGGGATGGGCTTCCGCATCGTCACGGGGCGCGGCACGCTGGTCCTGCCGGGCGTGCAGGCGGTGCGCAAGCTGTCGCTCGACCTCAACGAGACGGAACTGCACGTGGACTGCGTGACCCATCAGGGCATTCCGCTGAAGGTGCGGGGCGTGGTCATCTTCAAGGTGGGCGACGACTTCGTGTCGATCGCCAACGCGGCCCGCCGCTTCCTGGACCAGCAGAAGCTGATGTCGGAGCGTGTCCACAACGTGTTCGCCGGTCATCTCCGTTCGATCGTGGGCGGGTTGACGGTCGAGGACATGATCCGCGACCGCGAGAAGCTCACCGGGCAGACCCGGGCCGCCTGCGGTACGGAGATGGAGAAGCTCGGTCTGATCGTGGACTCGCTGCAGATCCACGAGATCGAGGACCCGACGGGGTACATCCGGAACCTGGCGTCGCCGCACGCGGCGGCGGTGCAGCGGGACGCGCGCATCGCGCAGGCGGAGGCGAACCGCCTCGCCACCGAGGCGGAGCAGCAGTCGTTCGCGCGGATGGCGGAGGCGACGCGGGACAGCGAGATCCTGCAGGCCGGGTACCAGGCCGAGCGGGACAAGGCGGCCGCCAAGGCGCGCCAGGCGGGTCCGCTCGCGGATGCCGCGGCCCGCCAGGAGGTCGTGGTGCAGGAGACCCGGGTCGCGGAGCTGGAGGCGCACCGGCGCGAGCAGCAGCTCCAGGCGGACGTCCGCAAGCCCGCTGACGCGAAGGCGTACGAGAAGCGCACGCTGGCCGAGGCCGAGCGTGACGCGCGGATCTCGGCGGCGCAGGCCAACGCGAAGGAGACCGAGCTGGCGGCGGCGGCCGAGGCGACGCGGGTCAAGACGGCCGCGGCGGCGGAGGCCGAGGCGACCAAGACGCGGGGTGCGGCGGCGGCCGAGGCGACCCGCGCGACCGGTGAGGCCGAGGCGGCCGCGGCCCAGGCGAAGGGTCTGGCCGAGGCGGAGGCGACCCGTGCCCAGGGTCTTGCGGAGGCGGAGGCCATCAAGGCGCGTGCCGCGGCCCTCGCGGACAACCAGGAGGCCGTGGTCGCGCAGCAACTCGCCGAGAAGTGGCCGGAGATCGTCCGGGCGGGCGCGTCGGCGTTCGGCAACGTCGACAACATGGTGCTGCTCAACGGGGCGGACGGCATGGCCGACATGTTCGCCAAGGCCCTGACGATGGGCGGCACCGGTCTGGGGCTCGCCCGCCAGGTGCTGTCCTCGATGAACCAGAACGCGGCGCCGGCGGCGGGGACTGCCGGGCTCAACGGGTTCGTGCCGCCGCGGCCGGAGAAGGTCGCGGTGGAGAACGACGAGGGATGAGTCCCTCGGCAGTGAGGCGCTGAGGCACTGAGCCGCTGAGGCGCTGAGGCCTGAGGACTGAGGCACTGAGCTTCGGGCGTACGGAGTTCGGATCCTGTACGCCCGAAGTGCGCTCTGCGGCACGGTGCCCGGTGATCCCGGCGGGGGCGGGCCGGGCCCCGGCTCGGCGGCCGTGGCCTCAGCGGTGACGGGGACGAGATTCCCGTCACTCCCTTGACAGGTAATGCCGGCGTGCGGCACCGGATCCGGAGCTCGGTCGGCAAGGGTGCGCACCGCCGCGCCGCGCGTGATGGTGATGCGGAGGGCACAGCGAGCCGCAACGGGAGTCGCGCCATGGAATACCTCGTCACGATGACCACCCACGTCCCCGAGGGCACGCCCGAGGAAGCCGTCGCGGACATCCGCGCCCGTGAGGCCGCGCGCTCGCGTGAGCCGGCCGCACAGGGGCACCTGCTCCGCCTGTGGCGCCCGCCGCTCCGGCCCGGCGAGTGGCGCACGCTGGGGCTGTTCGCGGCCGAGGACGACGCCCGGCTGGAGGAAGTGCTGGTCTCCATGCCGCTGCGCGTGTGGCGCACGGACGAGGCCACCCCGCTGTCACCGCACCCGAACGACCCGTCGCCGACGGCGCCCGGACCGGCGGGTGCCCGGGAATTCCTGGTCCACTTCACTCGCTCGGCGGCCGAGGGCACGCGCGCTCAGGTGATCGACTCGGCGATGGAAGCGGAGGCGGTCCGTGCGCGGGGACTGGCCGCCCAGGGGCGCCTCGTACGACTGTGGCAGCTACCGGGCCAGGGGCGGGCACTGGGTCTGTGGCGTGCCGGGGACACGGCCGAGCTGGAGGCCGTCCTGGAGGCGCTCCCGCTGTCGCCCTGGACGACCGTCGAGACGACGCCTCTCAGCGAACACCCGAACGACCCGGCGCTGCACGCAAGTTGACGCCGTCCCCGGGGAGGATGGGCCCGGGGCAGTGGTGCGCGTCGGCGGACGAACGAGTCCCGTCCCACGGCATGAGGAGGAGCTATGGACATCGCCGGATCGGTGGCCCTGGTCACGGGTGCGAACCGCGGCATCGGCAGGGCGTTCGCCCGCGCGTTGCTCGACCACGGTGCCGTCAAGGTCTACGCGGCGGCGCGCGACCCGGAGAGCGTGACGGACCCGGACGTCACGCCGCTGCGTCTGGATGTCACCCGTCATGAAGAGGTCGCCGCGGCCGCCACCGCGGCGGGTGACGTCAGCATCCTGATCAACAACGCCGGTGTGGGCGGCTGGGGCACCAAGCTCTTCGACGGCTCCCTCGACGGCGCCCGTGAGGCGATGGAGGTGAACTTCTTCGGCACCTGGGCCGTCGCCCGCGCGTTCGCGCCCGTCCTGGCACGGAACGGGGGCGGCGCCCTGGTGAACATGCTGTCGGTGGCGTCCTGGGCGAGCCGGCCCGGCTGGCCCGGCTACGCGGCCTCCAAGGCGGCGCAGTGGTCGCTGACCAGCGCACTGCGCGAGGGGTTGCGCGACCAGGGCACGCTGGTGATCGGGGTGCACGCGGGCTTCGTGGACACGGACCTGGCCGACTGGACGGACGCGCCGAAGATCAGCGCCGGGGACGTCGCCGAGCAGACCATGCGGGCTCTGGCCGACGACCGGGTCGAGGTCCTCGCCGACGAGCGGACGAGGCAGGTCAAGGCGGCCCTGTCCCAGCCGCTCGACGACGGGACCCCGTAACGGACCGGCGGGCGGCCCGCGCCCGTGTCAGTTCCCCCTCCAGATGTTGTCGAAGGCCGCCTTCTCGATGGCTCGTCGTTGTCGTACGGCCGTCAGCTCCGTCACCGCGTCGTCGACGGCGGCGAGCACCGTCGTCACGGCCTCGTCGGTCTCGTCCGGCAGCTCTCCGGCGGGTGTCTCACGGATCCCGATGGCCGTGGCGAGAGCGGCGAGCACGGGCTCGTCCTCGGCCCATCGGTCCGCCGCCCGCTGCCGGGCGGCGGAGTCGGCCAGCACCGCCTCACCGGTCCAGGACGGCAGCAGGCGGCGGTGCTGCCGCTTGAGCAGTCCCTCGTCCTCGAAGGCGGCCAGATACGCCGAGGACAGACCACGCCCCCGGCGCCAGAGCCAGTCCTCGACGGTTTCGTGGGGCGTCTGCCGGACGAGTGACGCCGCGGCCTCCCGCACCAGTCGGTCGTCGGTCACCGGCGGGTCGCCCGGTACCACGAGGTCTCCGTCCAGCGTGAGGGCCCGGGCGTCCCGGAGGTCGAGCAGCTCCGCTCCCGCGAGCGCGAGCGAGAGATCGCCCGGTTCGGCGGAACGGCCGGGCGCCGCGCCCAGGGCGACGATCAGCAGGTCCCGTGCAGTGGTCATGTGCGGCTCCCCGTCAGTGGCTCCGGTGGCGGTAGGTCGTTGAGCGGCCGTCCCGACAGCCCGACAGTAGCGCGGCGGCGTCAGCGACGGTCCGTCGAAGCCGGTACGGCGTCCGCCGCTGCGGGCCTGTCTCCCGGGGCGCCGCCCCGCACGACCTCCCGGTGGTGCGGGAAGCCGATGCGCAGGACGCCCGCGGCGAGCGCGCCGGCGAGGACCACGACGGCGGCCAGGAGCAGGGCCTGGCGGTAGCCGTGGTGGAGCAGCGGGGCGACCGCCAGGGGGCCGAGGATCTGACCCACGGAGTACCCGGTCGTCAGCAGCGCGACGGAGCGCGGGTACCGCAGGTGGGCGCCGGTGGCCAGGGCCAGGGTGCTGATGCCGATGAAGGTCGCGCCGAACAGGACGGCGGACGCCAGGGCCGCCGCCACCGACCCGAGCAGGGCGGGCAGGGCGATGCCGACCGCCTGGATCGCGAGCGCTGCGAGCAGCAGACCGGGGCGGGACCAGCGGCGCCCGAGCCTGGCCCACAGCGCCGAGGACGGGACGGCCGCGAGACCGACCAGCACCCAGGCACCGCTGCCGACCCAGCCCGGGGAGCTCTGCTCGATCGCGGCGACGAGGAAGGTGCCGGCGACGATGTAACCGACGCCTTCGAGGGTGTAGCTGACGAAGAGGGCGCTGAACCAGCGCTGCGGACGCGTGCCCGGCCGCGCGGCCGTGGCGGTCCCCGCGGGCTGAGCCGCATCCGCAGCTGTCCGGCGTTCCCGGCCGGGTCGCGGAAGGTCGCGTGCGGGAGCCTCTTCGGGACGCAGGTTCCAGGACACCACGGCGAGGGCGGCGGCGAGGGCCGCCGCGGCCCACCAGGCGGCCCGCCAGTCGGCGAGGCTGCGCAGCGCGAGCACCATGAGCCCGGACAGGGCGATGCCCGCCCCGACTCCGCCGAAGGCCCAGCCGGGCAGGTGTGCTGGGTGGTCCCGGAGGTGGCCGAGGAGGGAGCTCACCGCGATGACGAAGATCAGGGCGCTGGCGATCCCGGCGAGCAGCCGCAGCACGAGCCACACGGCGGTGCTGTGCGTGGTCGGCATCCCGGCCAGGGTGACGGTCAGCGCGACCAGAGAACCGCGCAGGGCGAGGGGTGAGCGGACCAGCGCGGGGGCCAGGATGCCGACCAGGGCTCCGAGGAGGTAGCCGACGTAGTTGGCGGTGGCCAGGTTCGCGCCCGCGGCGGCGGACAGCCCGGCCCGGGCGTGCATGAGGGGGAGGATCGGCGTGTAGACGAACCGGCCGACCCCCATGCCCGCCGCGAGGGCCGCTGCGGCCTGGGCGACATGGGCCCAGGGCGAGTGCAGGGGGGTGCCTGGTCCGGCGGACGAGGGACGCGGGGCGCGCGGGCTCATGACGCGTGCCTCGGGTCGCCCGAACGGCCGGGGTGCAGTTCGTTCACGTCCGACTCTCGCATGATCCTTCTCCAACAGGGTGGACGCCCCGGGGCGCTCGGCGCCCGAGGCGTTTCCGTGACCCCATACTGGGGTCCCCACCAGCGCGAACGCCACGACCGGCTGCCTCCCTGCTGGTAGGCGCAGCCTCCCACCGACGTAGCATGACGAGCGTGGAACTGCGCCAGTTGCGGTACTTCCTCGCGGTCGCCGAGGAGCTGAACTTCGGCCGGGCCGCCGATCGTCTGATGATCGCCGGCCCGTCTCTGTCGCAACAGATCAAGGCACTCGAACGCGATCTTGGGGTGCGACTGTTCGACCGTGACCGCCGTTCGGTGTCCCTCACCCCGGCGGGCGCGGCCCTGCTTCCGCACACCCGCGCCCTGGTGGAGCGGGCCGACGACCTCAAGCGCCGGGCAGGCCGTCTCGCCGGGTCGCAGCCGGTTCGGCTCGGCTACGTCAACTGGCTGCCCCCGGATCTGACGGCCCGGACCGCGGGGGTCGCCCAACTGCACGTCGACGCCTGGGTGGCGCCCTCCCACACCCAGGCGGCCCGGGTGGCGGACGGCAGTCTCGACCTCGCGGTGTGCTGGATACGCGCCGAGGACCTGGCACACCGGGGCCTGCGGGCCCGGCTGATCGGCGCAGACCGGCTGTACGCCGTCTCCAGCGGCGGTGACGACGGTGACGTACCGGTCGGGGACACGAGCGTGCTCCTCGACGACGACACCCTGTCCTGGGAGTCGTGGAACGCCTTCGCCCGGCACCTGTCCGAGGACACCGGGGCCCGCGCGGTGCGCATCTCCGACGGCGGCATCACCGGCCCCGCCTTCTTCGACCACGTCCGCCGCAGCCGCCGTCCGGTGGTCAACTCCCCCAAGGGCCAGACCACTCCCCTGCCCCCCGACCTGGTGCGGCGGCCCCTGGTCGCTCCGAAGGTCTACTGGACGTGGTCCGTGGTCTGGCGTGAGAGCGAGGAGCGCGCCGCGGTACGGGCCGTCGCCGAGGCCCTGGCCGAGGGGGCCGGCGACCTCGGCATCCACGCGCCCGACGCCTGGCTGCCCGACGGCGACCCGTACAAGCGCTGACCCGTACAGGCGCTGACCCGGGGACGGCTCACAGCAGGAAGGCCGAGACGGCGTCCGTGAAAGCGTCCGGGGCGGCCTCATGGATGAGGTGCCCGACCGGGATGGTGACCACCCGCCCGCGTGGGACCCGGCGCGCCAGTTCCGCGATGCCGTCCTGGGGGATGTGGCTGCCGGGACCGCCGGCGAGCACGAGGGTCTCGGCGGTGATCCGGCCGAGCCGCTCCAGCCAGCGTGGATCCGGCGTGTCGAGCTGCGGCCTGACCGCCGTCACCACCTCCCAGTCGAAGGTCAGGTCGCCGTCCGGCCGGGCCGGGGCGGTCGGGCGTCGGGGGCGCGGCACCGGTACGTCCTCCAGGACGAGCCGGCTCACCCGCCCCGGACTGTCCTGGGCGAGCAGGTAGGCCACCACGCCGCCCAGGGAGTGCCCGATCAGCTCCACCGTGCCGAGGCCGAGCGCGTCGAGGAAGCCGAGTACATCGGCTCGCATCAGCTCGAGCGAGTACGCACCCGGCCAGTCGCTTCGGCCGTGGCCGCGCAGATCGAGCGCGTGCACGCGTCGGCTGCGGGCGAGGTGCGGCGCCACCGCGTCCCAGCTGGAGCCGTCTTCGCCAAGGGCGTGCAACAGGACGAGTGGCGGGGCGTCGGGCGGTCCCGAGATCCGGCAGGCCAGCCGGACGCCTCCGGCGTCGACCGAGCAGTGGTCAACCATGCCTGGAGGGTACGCGGCACGTCCCCAGCGGATGCACCCCTGGCGAACGGCCCTGATCCTGGAAGGAGGGGGAGACCCGCGAAGGAGGGTGTCATGTCCGTGATGGACAAGCTGAGGCAGATGCTCAAGGGCCATGGCGAACGCACCGGTGAGGGCCACGACAAGGCGGGGCAGCCCGCAGGCGAACAGCCACACGGCGCGCAGCCCGGTCCGGTCGACAAGGGTCCGGACGCGCTCAGGGAGCAGATGCGGTCCCGGCCTGAGCAGGACAACCCGCCCCAGCCGTAGCAGCCGCCACGGGAAGTTGACACGGCGTCACCAGCCGACCCGCTCGACGTGCGTGCGCCGTGACGCTCTACCGTGAGCCGCGTGACTGCCTTTACCGAAGAAGACGTCCCCGGCCGCTACGGCCCCTCCGCCACCACGGAGGCCGACCCCCGTGAGGTGGGCCGGGTACGGACCGAGTACTCCCCCGCGCACGACGGCGACCCCGACCCCGGCGAGATCGTCTGGACGTGGGTGCCGTTCGAGGAGAACGACGGGCGCGGCAAGGACCGCCCAGTGCTCGTGGTCGCCCGTGAGGCGGCGGGCACGCTGCTGGCCGTGCAGCTCTCCAGCAAGCGGCACGACGGCGACCGGGAGTGGGTGCCGATCGGGAGCGGGCCCTGGGACCGGTCCGGGCGCGACTCCTGGGTGGACGTGGACCGGGTCCTCCGGGTGCACGAGGCCGGCATGCGGCGCGAGGCGTGCGCGCTGGACCGGATGCGGTTCAACCTCGTGGTGCACCGGCTGAGGGAACGCTACGGCTGGAACTGAGCCCCGGGGTCGGGCGGCGCCCCCAGTACCCCGAGAACCGGCGCCCGGACGGCAGCCGGTGGCCCCCCCCCCCCCCCCCCCCCCCGGCCACCTGCGCCGGGGCGCCGCCGCCCGGGATGGGGGTCCCCGTTCCCTGCGCGAACGAGGTTGAGAGCTTGGGGGAGGGCGGAGGCTTCAGGACGCCGGCCGGATCACCCGACCGGCCGACAAGGCGCCGGGCGGCTTCCAGGCGGCTCTCCCCGGTGACCTCCAAGACCCCGGTGACCTTGTCGGTCGGCGGTACGCCCACGGGGTGCGGGTCGTACATCCGGGTCCGTGTACGGGCGGTCCCGCCGCGGTGATGGCCACCGTACGTCCGTCGGGCGCGCGGTTGGCCCCCGCCGCCACGGATCTCCCCGTCTGCCGCGCGATCCCGCGCAGGCGCGCGCTCACGGCGCCACCCCCGTGGGCGCCGTGAGCGCGCCGCGCGCCCGCTCCCCCGGTGCGGCGCCGATCTCCCCCGCCGTGCTCATGAACGCATGGTGAGCGATGCTGGTCTCACGCCGCAACAGAGTTTCGCGGTCCCGGAAACAACGTCTCGCGACTCGCGCAACAAGAGGAAAGCAGTCCGGAAAGCCCCACTGTGCACCCTTGTGCGAATCCATGGGAACGTCTTGGGTGGGACGAGCGATGCCGGTCCGGCCTCCTGGGGCCCGGATCGGCGACATGGTGGAACCTCAGGAGGATCCCGACATGTCCGATTCGGTGAGTGACTGTACGGAGCACCGCTCCGCCGTCACCGAAGCCGACGTGGAGGCGCTGGTCCGCGGTATCTGTTTCAAGACCGGACCGCCCCGCTCGCTCGGTGTCGAAGTGGAATGGCTCGTCCACGAGCCGCGCACGCCGTGGCTCCCCGTACCACCGGAACGTCTCGACGCGGCCTATGCCGCACTGCGGACCCTGCCCCTGCGTTCGGCCCTCACGGTCGAACCCGGCGGTCAGCTGGAGCTCAGCTCCGCTCCCGCCGCCTCCCTCATGGAGTGCGTCGGGTCCGTCTCCGCCGATCTCGACGCGGTGCGCGCCGTGCTGCGCGAGGCCGGCCTCGCCCTCAGCGGCCACGGCCACGACCCCTGGCGCGCTCCGCGCCGCTACCTCCGCGAGCCGCGCTACGACGCCATGGAGCGCTGCCTGGACCGTGCGGGACCCGAGGGTCGGTCCATGATGTGCTCCTCCGCCTCCGTGCAGGTGTGCCTGGACGCCGGACACGAGGAGCCGGGACCCCTGGGGTTCGGGCGGCGCTGGCGGCTGGCGCACCAGCTGGGCGCGGTCCTGGTCGCCGCGTTCGCGCACTCCCCGCTGGCCGGGGGCCGCCCACGGGCTGGCGTTCGACGCGGCAGTTCCTGTGGACGGCCATGGACCCGGGCCGCTCCAGCGCGCCCCGCTCGACGGCGACCCGCGCGCCGCCTGGGCCCGGCGCGTGCTGGACGCGCCGGTGATGTGCGTCCGCGACGGCAGCGGACCCTGGCGGGTGCCGCAGGGCCTGAGTTTCCGGGCCTGGACCCGGTCCGCCGATCCGCCGGACCGCGGGGACCTGGACTACCACATGACGACGCTGTTCCCTCCGGTCAGACCACGCGGGCATCTGGAACTGCGCATGATCGACGCGCAGCCGGGTGACGACGGCTGGATCGTGCCGCTCGCCGTGACGGCCGCGCTCTTCGACGACCCCGAGGCCGCCGAGACCGCCTACCGGTCGGTCAAACCGCTCGAGGAGCGGGCGGGCCCCCTGCCGCCGCCGTGCAACCCGCTGTGGATCGCCGCGGCCCGCGACGGTCTGGCCGACCCCGACCTGCACGAGGCCGCCGTCGCCTGCTTCGCGGCCGCCGCCGAGGCGCTGCCGAGGCTCGCTCGTGCCACCGCCGACGTGCTGGGTGCCGTCGCCGAGTTCACCGACCGCTATGTGGCCCGGGGCCGCTGCCCCGCCGACGACCTGCTGCTCCGGTTCCACGGGAAGGACACCCCCTCCGGCGGGGACGACACCCGGTTCCACGGGAAGGACATCCGCACATGACCGACGAACGGTCCCCGATCGACCCCGAGATACTCCGGGAGCGCGCGCTGGACGCCCTCACCACGGCCCGCGACCGCACCGCGCTCCTGACCACCTGCGTCGACGAATCCGACCTGACGGCACAGCACTCCCCGCTGATGTCCCCGCTGGTGTGGGACCTGGCGCACATAGGCAACCAGGAAGAGCTGTGGCTGCTGCGCGCGGTCGCCGGCCGCGAGGCGATACGGCCCGAGATCGACGGGCTGTACGACGCCTTCGAACACCCGCGCGCCGAGCGGCCCTCGCTGCCGCTGCTGCCGCCCGACGAGGCCCGGCGCTATGCCGCCGAGGTGCGCGGGCGGGCCCTGGACGTGCTGGAGCGCACGCCGCTGACGGGCCGGCGCCTGACCGAGGCGGGCTTCGCCTTCGGCATGATCGCCCAGCACGAGCAGCAGCACGACGAGACGATGCTGATCACACACCAGCTCCGCAAGGGCCCGCAGGCGCTCACCGCCCCGGACCCGGAGCCGGTGACGCCGTACGACGGCCCGTCCGAGGTCTTCGTGCCCGGCGGCCCGTTCATCATGGGCACCTCCACCGAGCCGTGGGCACTGGACAACGAACGGCCCGCGCACCAGCGTCAGGTGCCGCCGTTCTACATCGACGCCGTCCCGGTGACGAACGGCGCCTACACGGCCTTCATCGAGGACGGCGGCTACGACGACGAGCGCTGGTGGAGCCTCGAGGGCTGGGCCCACATCCGCAAGCACGGCGTCGAGGCCCCGCTGTTCTGGCGTCGGGAGGGCGGGCAGTGGCTGCGGCGGCGCTTCGGCGTCACCGAGGTCGTACCGCCCGACGAGCCGGTGCTGCACGTTTGCTGGTACGAGGCGGACGCGTACGCGCGCTGGGCGGGGCGCCGGCTGCCCACCGAGATCGAGTGGGAGAAGGCCGCCCGCCACGACCCTGCCACGGGACGGTCCCGGCGCTACCCGTGGGGCGAGGCCGACCCCACCCCCGAGCACGCCAACCTCGGGCAGCGGCACCTGCGTCCCGCGCCGGTCGGCAGTTACCCGGCGGGCGCCTCCCCGCTCGGCGTACGGCAGCTGATCGGTGACGTGTGGGAGTGGACGTCGAGCGACTTCCTGCCCTACCCGGGGTTCACGGCCTTCCCGTACAAGGAGTACTCGCAGGTGTTCTTCGGACCGGAGTACAAGGTGCTGCGCGGCGGTTCGTTCGCCGTGGACCAGGTGGCCTGCCGG
Organism: Streptomyces cynarae; assembly: GCF_025642135.1. Classification (NCBI taxonomy): domain Bacteria; kingdom Bacillati; phylum Actinomycetota; class Actinomycetes; order Kitasatosporales; family Streptomycetaceae; genus Streptomyces; species Streptomyces cynarae. Next base: position 1,152,062 of record NZ_CP106793.1, read on the forward strand.
GGCACCTTCCGGAACTGGGACTATCCGATCCGGCGCCAGATCTTCTCCGGCTTCCGCACCGCCCGGGACGTGTGATGTGCCGTCATCTCGCGTACCTGGGCCCCGAGGAGCCGCTCGGCCGGCTCCTCAAGGAGCCGTCGCACAGCCTGTACCGGCAGTCGTGGGAGCCGCGGCGACAGCGGTTCGGCACGGTCAACGCCGACGGCTTCGGCGTCGGCTGGTACGCCGAGGGTGATCCGGTGCCCGCGCGGTACCGCCGGATGGAGCCCATCTGGAGCGACCCGTCCTTCGCCGATCTGGCGCGGGTCGTGCGCTCCGGTGCGCTGCTGGCGGCCGTACGGGACGCGACCGAAGGGTGCGCCGCGGGAGAGGCCGCGGCGGCGCCGTTCGCGGCGGGCCGGTGGCTGTTCAGCCACAACGGGGCCGTGCCCGGATGGCCGCGCTCCGTCGCCGCCCTCGCCCGGTCCCTGCCGCCGGCCGAACTGCTGTCGCTGGAGGCCCGCACCGACTCGGCCCTCGTCTGGGCGCTCGTGCTGAACCGGCTGCGCGCCGGCGACGACGGGGGGCAGGCGCTGACCGACACCGTGCTCGAGGTCGCCGCGGCGGCCCCCGACTCCCGGCTCAACCTGCTGCTCACCAACGGCTCGACGATCGCGGCGACCGCGTGGGGCGACACCCTGTGGTACCTCGCCGAGCCGGGCAGCAGCATCGTCGTCGCCTCCGAGCCCCACGACGACGACTCGCGCTGGCAGGAGGTGCCCGACCGCACGTTGCTCACGGCCGACACCACCGACGTCCTGCTGACCCCGCTCAAGGACCCGCGCGACGACATGGCGTCCTCCCCCACTCTCGGCTCCGCTCGAGTGGGGGCACCCCCATCACCCGAGGAGCCCCGCACGTGAGCCCGTTCCATCTCACCCGCACCCTGCCCGAGGACGCCACGGACGCCGCGCTGCGCACGGACGTCCTCACCGGCCTCACCGGCAGCCCCAGGACGCTGCCCCCGAAGTGGTTCTACGACGCCCACGGCAGCGACCTGTTCGAAGAGATCACCGAGCTTCCGGAGTACTACCCCACACGCGCCGAACGGGACATCCTCATCGCCCGCTCCGGGGAGATCGCGGCCGCGGCCGGTGCGCGCACACTGGTCGAGCTGGGCTCCGGTTCGTCCGAGAAGACACGGCACCTGCTGGACGCGATGAGCGGACTGCACACCTACGTCCCCGTCGACGTCAGCGAGAGCGCGCTCACCCAGGCGGGACAGGCCCTGGCCGCCGAGCGGCCAGGGCTGCACGTCCACGCGCTCATCGCCGACTTCACGGCGGCCCTCACGCTGCCGGAGACGCCCGGGCCGCGGCTCGTCGCCTTCCTCGGCGGCACGATCGGCAACCTGGTGCCCGCCGAACGGGCGACGTTCCTCAAGGCCGTGAGGGCCCTGATGGCGCCCGGGGACACGCTGCTGCTCGGCACCGACCTGGTGAAGGACCCCTCGGTGCTGGTGGCGGCGTACGACGACACGGCCGGGGTGACGGCCGCGTTCAACAAGAACGTGCTGGCCGTCGTCAACCGGGAGCTGGGCGCCGACTTCGACCCGGACGCCTTCGACCATGTGGCGCTGTGGGACGCGGAGAACGAGTGGATCGAGATGCGGTTGCGTGCGCGCACCGCGCAGACCGTGAAGGTCCCGGCGGTTGGCCTGGCGGTCGACTTCGCCGAGGGTGAGGAGCTGCGCACGGAGGTGTCGGCGAAGTTCCGCAAGGACGGTGTGAGTCGGGAACTGGCCGCCGCCGGCCTGGACCTGACGCACTGGTGGACGGACGGGGAAGGGAGGTTCGCCCTGTCCCTGAGCTCGGCACGCCCGGCCGACTGAGCCGGCGCGGGCGACACACCCGCGGACACCCGCGGACACCCGCCAAGGAGAGGAGCATCCGCATGACCGATCACATCTACCGGGTCACCGAGATCGTCGGCAGCTCGCCCGATGGCATCGACCAGGCCATCCGCAACGGGATCGAACGCGCCTCACAGACCCTGCGCAACCTGGACTGGTTCGAGGTCACCCAGGTCAGGGGCCGGATCGCGGACGGGCGGATCGAGCACTACCAGGTCGGCCTGAAGGTGGGCTTCCGGCTCGAGGACGGCGAGTAGCGGAGGGCGAGGGGCGGGCGTCCGACGTCCGCCGGGCGGGCCTCACACGTCCGCCCGGGGTGGACCCGTCAGGTCCGCCCCTCCCGTTCCTGGGCGTCCTTCAGGTCGGCGGACGGGGACGCCCAGTGGGCACGGACGACGGTGAAACCCGCTCGTTCGGCGTCCTGGCAGACCAGTTCGTCGTCGTCGACGAGAACGCGGACCTCCCGGCCGCGGGCCAGCTCGCGCAGCAGTTCCAGCTTGGTGACGCGGGCGGGCCTGCGGTCGCCGTTCGACCGCATGTACAGGCGCCCCTCGGGCAGCCCGTGGGCGGCGAGCCAGTCGAGGGTGTCGCGCCGGCAGCGCGCGGGCCGCCCGGTCAGATAGACCAGCTCGCACTCCTCTGCGGTCCTCAGCGCGAGCGCGATCCCCTCGGCCAGCGGCGGGTCCTGCGGCGCGGCGGCGAAGAAGCCGTCCCAGTCACGCGGTCTCGTCCGAAGGAAGCGCTGCCGGTGCGCGGTGTCGGCGAGGGTGTTGTCCAGGTCGAAGACGGCGACGGGTCTGCTGTCGTTGGTCACGCACCCACTCTAAGGAGAGTGCCTCGTGGCCACCGTCAGCCGTCCGGCCGTGCGGGCGTCGGCGGCCATACGGCGGGCGCGAGGACGCCCTCGACGTAGGCGCGCGCCACCAGGGCCGCCTTGCCGGTCACACCCCAGCGGCGGGAGAGCTGCTTGAAGTGGTAGTTGACGCCGTCCACGGTCAGACCCACGGCGGAGGCGATCTGGCCGGTCGTGGAGCCGGCCGCCGCCAGCGCGAGGATCCGGGCCTCGATCTCGTCCGCCTTGACCGGCGCGACGTCGCAGTCTCGCGCCGGGGCGGGGACGTCCTCGCGGACGGGGAGCATCAACAGCAGGTCCGGCGCGTTGTGGGAGGCCTCGCCGACCAGGTCGACGGTCATCTCGCCGCGGCGCTCGACGCCGGCCGCGGTGGTCCAGCCGACCGCGACGGTGTAACGGGACCTGCGGTGCAGCCGGATCGCCTCGGTGACGGCGCGCAACTCGTCCCTGGTCTCCGGGTGGAACAGATCGAGGATGCTGCGCCCGCGCAGGGGGCCGGCGAGTGTCCCCCACTCCCCCGCCATGGCCGCGTTGACCCGCAGGATGGTGCCGTCCGTCGTGCAGTAGGCCGTGGGCAGCGGGAGCCGGTCGAACAGGCCCAGCGCGCGGTTGCGCCAGAAGACCGCCGCGCGGCTGTCCGGCGCCGGGGATCTGGTGGGCGGCAGGGGTATCCGCCGGGGGCGGAAATCCATGCGGGTCCTCCTTCCGTCGGGGACAGAAGCGTTCACTCCCAGTCAAGTGGCAGGGACCGCGCCGGTGCCACTCGTCACGCGAAAGGGTGAGAACATCCGGCGGCCAGGCAACCTCCCCACCACGGAACTTCGTCCTTTCAGGCGTGCATGACTCACCTGCCTCAGCACTCCATCACGCCAGATTCTCGTACAGCAGTGGTATATGACCCAACCATGGCCAAACCTCACGTTGCGGACCGTGCGCCGGTATCGGAGGGTCAGAGGGTGAGTGCACTCTCGCCCGCCCCCGCCCCTCTGCGCACCGGGGGCGGTGCCCGTCGCATCCGCCTTCCCTTCGACAACCGACTCCTGCCCGGCGCCACGTCGGCCCTCGCGCTGTTCGCCTCCATCCGCATGGCCGGTATCGTCGCGATCGCCGTGGCGAACCACCTCGCCGGCCACCCGATGCTCAAGGGTCTGGCCCACTCGTGGGACTCCCGCTGGTACCTGCACATCGCACAGCACGGCTACGGCAGCTACGTGCACGTCCTTCACAACGGTGCCGTCCAGCGGGACTGGGCGTTCTTCCCCCTGTACCCGGGACTCATCCGCGCCGTGTACACCGTCCTGCCGATCACTCCGGGCACCGCCGCCCTGCTGGTCGCCTGGAGCGCCGCCGGGGTGGCCGCGTACGGCATCTACGTGATCGGCCACCGCCTGTACGGACGCGCGGTCGCCACCGTCCTCGTCGGAGTGTGGGCCGCGATGCCGCACTCCGTCGTCCTCAACCTCGCCTACACCGAGTCCCTGCTGACGGCGCTCGCCGTCTGGTCGCTGTACGCGGTGATGACGGGCCGCTGGCTGTGGGCCGGCGCGCTGGCGGCCCTGGCGGGTCTGTCCCGGCCCACGGGGTTCTCCGTGGCCGCCGCGGTGGTCGTCGTAGCCGTGCACGAGATCGTCAGGCGGCGTGGCCGGGTCCCGCTCGGGCTGTGGTTCGGCGCTGCCATCGCACCCCTCGGCTGGGTGAGTTTCGTGCTGTGGGTGGGCGCCCATATGGGTGATCTGTTCGGCGGCTACTTCACCGTGCAGCGCGCCTGGGACTCCCGCTTCGACTTCGGTGCGGGCTCGCTGCACTTCCTCAAGGGGCTGCTGGTGCACGGCGGCCGGGTCGTCTACCCCCTGGCGCTGGTGATCGTCGCGGCGGCCATCCTGCTGTTCTGCCTGCTGTGCGTCGACCGGGCGCCGCTGGCCCTGATCGTCTACGCCGGGATACTGCTCCTCATCACGGTCGGCGGCTCCGGTCCCTACGCGTCGAAGCCGCGTTTCCTGCTGCCCGCGTTCCCGCTGCTGATCCCGCTCGCGCGGGGGCTCGTACGGACCTGGCGGGTGCGGCCGAAACAGGCCTGCCTGCTCGGCATCGCGCTCACCCTGCTCTCCGTGACCTACGGGACGTACCTCATGACGGCCAGCCACACTCCGCTGTGAGCACGGCACTTCAGGGTTTGACGGCGACCGCGCCGAACTGCGGGACCGTGACCGCGCCGGCGGAGGCCGCGTCGGGCCGCCAGTGGGCGCACGAGACGAGGCCGGGGGCGAGGATGTCCAGGCCGTCGAAGAAGGACGTGACCTCCGCGCGGGTGCGGGCGGTGATGGGCGGGGTCGCGTTGTCGTTCCAGAACCGCATCGCCTCGACGTTGCCCTGTCCGCCGAGGTCGGCGTCCGTGGTGGGGTGGGTCAGGACGAGGTGACTGCCGGACGGCACCGCGGACATGAGGGTGCGGACGATGTCCCGTGCCCGGTCGGTGTCGAGGACGAAGTTGAGGATGCCGAGCATCATGACGGCGACGGGGCGGGTGAGGTCGAGGGTGGCCGCGGCGCGGCGGACGACGGAGTCCGGGTCGTGCGCGTCGGCGTCGACGTAGTCGGTGGCTCCCTCGGGGGTGCTGGTCAGCAGGGTGCGGGCGTGGACCAGCACGACGGGATCGTTGTCGACGTACACGATCCGGGACTCGGGTGCGATGCGCTGGGCCATCTCGTGGGTGTTGTCCAGCGTCGGCAGCCCGGTGCCGACGTCCAGGAACTGCCGCACCCCGCGCTCGTCGGCCAGGAACCGGACCGCCCGCCCGAGGAAGGCACGGTCCGCGCGGGCCACTTCGCGGATCACCGGGAACATCGACGCGACCTGGTCGCCGACCTTCTGGTCGATCTCGTAGTTGTCCCGGCCGCCGATCCAGTAGTTCCACACCCGGGCGTTGTGGGCCACCTGGGTGTCCACCCGGGTCGGCCCGCCCGACTGGCGCTGGTGCTCGCTCACGTCCGTCTCCCCTCGGCCTCGGCGGTGACGCGCCGCCGCCGGCCATTGTGCCGTCGCCGCGGTGCCCCGGGGGGCGGTTTCGCCGCTGTCTGGCCCCTGCCGGGGCGGGTACCCGCAGGGTGTCACGACTCTTTGGGGAGATGACTCGGATGCGCTTCCTCGGAATGCTCCTCTTCGCGGCCACCGCCGCCTTCACCGGGCTCGTGATCGCCGACAATCTGGGCGGCGGCCCGCACTACACCGTGTCGATGCTCGGTCAGAACATCGCCACCATGAACACCCTCGCCATCTTCTGCGCCGGTCTCGCCCTGGCCCTGATCTTCGCGCTGGGCCTGGCCACGGCGGTGAGCGCGGCGACGCACCGGACACGGGGCGCGCGCCGGGCCCGCCGGACCACTGTGGTCGACGATCTGGGGGGACCCGACACCCGGCGCTGACGAGAGACCCTCAACGGTTGGGCCGGGCGTTGCTGACGTCCGCCAGAGCAGAACGCGGGTCCTCGGCCGCGGCGAGGTCGCCCAGGCTGACGATGCCGACCGGGCAGCCGCCCTTCTCGACGACAGGGAGCCTGCGCACGGCGTGTCGGCGCATCAGGGCGGCCGCGTGGTCGGTGGTGTCGTCGGGCGCGAGCGTGACCACGGGGGGACGGCTGCACACCGAGCCCGCGGTCGTGGTGTCCGGGTCGCCGTTCTCGGCGATCATGCGGACCACGATGTCGCGGTCGGTGAGCACCCCGAACAGGTCGCTGTCGTACGTCACCAGCACGTCGCCGACGTTCTCGTCGCGCATCAGGCGAGCCGCCCGCGCCACTGAGGTCATCGGCTCGACGGCGACCGTGCCACGGGACATCACGTCACGTACCTGCCTGGTCATGGGGAACCTCCTGGTTCGTCGTGTCGGAGTGCGGCTCCCGGTCGGCCGCCCCGGACTCGGGGCCGGCGCGCCAACCGCTCCAGCGGTGGACGGTGACCACGACCACCGGTCCGTCCGGCGGACTGTCCCGGTACTGGGGGTACTTCCGCCCCAGCAGGGCGAGCGCGGCGTCGTACTCGCATCGGTCGTCGTCCTCGGACACCTCCGGCGGCACGGCCCGGGCGCCTCCGTCCGCCCGTACCCACCACAGCCGCTCCCAGTCCTCGTCGTACGCGTCCACCAGCAGGCTCACGGCCGGGTGGACGGCGATGTTGTGCAACCGCTTCAGCTGCCGGGACCTCTTGGGCTTGCGGTCGACGGCCATGACGATCCCGCCGTCGCCGCGCACGGCGAACACGACCGGCACGAGGTGGGGGCGCCCCTCGGGGTCCACCGTCGCCAGCCGCGCCACGCGGGCGTCGGTGAACCGTCGCCGTGCCTCGTCCTCTTCGATCCGCGGCACTCCCGCTCCTCCTCACGGTCGCGTGACACCGCCGCGAGACAGCTCCGGCACGTCGGCGGGTACTCCTTCCGGCGCTGGCGGGTACCCGGCGTCCGGCGCTCTCACACGGTCGGCCCTCGGATGCCGCCGTGCGGGAGGCCGGGGCACACTGGAAGCCCGGCCCGCGCCCCGGCCTGCCGACCGACCAGGCAAGGAGGCCGTCGTGGAATTCGACGTGATCGTGGAGATCCCGCAGGGATCGCGCAACAAGTACGAGATGGACCACGCACAGCACCGCATCCGCCTGGACCGGATGCTGTTCACCTCGACCCAGTACCCGGCCGACTACGGCTACATCGACCACACGCTCGGTCGGGACGGCGACCCGCTCGACGCCCTCGTCATCGTCGGAGAGCCCACGTTCCCCGGCTGTGCGATCGAGTGCCGCGCCGTCGGCATGTTCGTCATGAAGGACGAGAAGGGCCCCGACGACAAGATCCTTTGCGTCCCGGCGCACGACCCGCGCTACGCGGGGGTCCAGGACATCGGTGACGTCCCCGCCTTCGACCGGCTGGAGATCACCCACTTCTTCGAGGTGTACAAGGACCTGGAGCCCGGCAAGTCGGTCGAGGGGTCCCACTGGGAGGGGCGGGAGCAGGCGTACGCGGAGATCGAGGCCTCCCGTCGGCGGGCCTCGGAGGGCTGACGCAGCCGTGCGGAGCTCTCAGCGCCGGGCCCGCGCGCGGCCGGGCCTGGTGACGGCGAGCAGGATCAGGGCGAGGGCCTGGACCACGGCGACGACCGTGATCAGGGCCGGGATCGAGGAGCCGTACAGGGCTCCGGTCAGCGCGCCGCCCACCAGACTCGCCGCGCCGACCACGCCGGCGAAGATCCCGTACGCGGTCGCCCGCCGCCCGGAGGGCACGAGGTCGGCGACCGTCGCCCGCAGCGTGGACTCCTGCACGCCCATGGCGGCGCCCCACACCAGCGACCCGGCCACGGCGACCGTCACCGTGCGGGTGAACCCGAGCACCGGGACGGCCGCCGACAGCAGCGGCAGGACCGCGAGCACGCGGGGCCCGTACCGGTCGTAGGCCCACCCGGTGGCCAGCGCGGCGACCGCGTCGACGGCCATGGCGGCCGCGTACAGCAGCGGCACCCATGCCGTGTGCGCCAGGTGCCGTTCGACGAGGTGGTAGGAGAGAAGACCGAAGGTGGTGAAGCCGGCGGTGGTGGCCGCGGTGAAGGCCGCGTAAGTCCAGAACGCGGTAGGCAGGCGGCCGTCGGGGGCCCCGGGCGCGGTCGACGGCGGGGTGATCCCGCGCTCGTACGCCTCCGGGTCGGGCACCCGGGCCCGCAGCCACACCAGCAGCCCGAGCACCGCCACGCCGGGCAGGGCCAGCACGCCCAGTGCCGGCCCGTAGTCGCCGCCCGTCAGGGCGAGGACCCCGGCGACGGTCAGCGGTCCGACCAGGGCTCCCACCTGGTCCATCGCCTCGTGGACGGCGAAGCCGCGGCCGCGTCCCGTGACCGCCGTGGCGTGCGACAGCAGGGTGTCCTTCGCCGGGGACCGCACCGCTTTGCCGACCCGCTCGGCGATCACCAGCGTGCAGGCCGCCCAGAGCGTCCCGACCACGCCGAGCAGGGGTACGGAGACCACCGTGAGCGCGTACCCGGCGACCGCGAGGCCCCAGAACCGGCGCGTGCGGTCGGCGAGCGGTCCGGAGACCAGCCGCAGCCCCAGCGCGGCGGCTTCACCCGCGCCGGTGACCACGCCGACGACGAGAGAGGAGGCGCCGAGCGACGCCAGCAGCGGACCGGTGACGGAGCGGGCGCCCTCGTACACGAAGTCCGCGAGCAGGCTGACCGTGCCGAACCACACCACGAACCGCCACGGCCCCATCCGGGCCCGCGCCGGCGCCTGTCGCGCCGATGTCACACCCACTGCGCCTCCCGGATCCGGACACCGCCGAGCCGGCGCGGTGTCTCAAACGAGCACGTCGACTGCATTATCGTCTACACATTTGTCGGCGTTGCCCGGCTGGACGTCAGTGGCTGAACCCGCTCGGGTCGAGGTCGCGGGGCAGCAGCATGACGCGGTGGAGGTTGCAGGCGGCGGACGCGTGGGGCGCGGGTGGCTGAGAGGCCTGGTGGGCGTGCAGCGCCACGCTCACCAGACTCAGCAGCAGGTCGATGTCGGTGCCGCAGTGCAGACGCACCGTGACCCAGCGTGAGCCGGGCAGGATGCGGATGGCGGTCGACTCCGCGAGGTCGCCGGAGAAACGGCGGATGGCCCCGGTGGTCAGGTGCACGTCCGCCTCGCGGTCGCCGTGGAAGTGGACGATCTCGCTGTGCGGGGTGCCGAGCGCCCGCCCCGTGCCGCAACTGGCCGGCTGCACCGTGAGGTCGGGCCAGGCGTCGAGCCGTTCCAGAGCGCGCTGGGCCAGAGTCATGTGCCCATCGTCGTCTCCTCACTCCCCCGCCACCAGAGGTTGAGGGTTCCGTAACCGTGCCGTGAGGTTGGGGAGGCGTTCTTCCGGGTGGTCTGCCGTCCACCGGCCGTTCTTAACGGAAGCTTGACGCCGCGAGGCCCGTCATCCGTGGGCCCTCGCGTCACTCTCTGCTTACGCTGGTGCGGCCGTCCGTGTGAGGGCCGATTCCCGCACCAAGTCGCACAACAGGCGCAAGCCGCACAACAGGAGAGCACGTCCATGGCCGCGACCATCGAACACCCACCTGCGAGTCGATTGCGGGCGTGGATGCTGCAGGGGCTGTCCGACATGGGCAAGGGCACCGCGCAGGGCCCGCACGCCCAGCCCGAGCCCCCGCACAAGGGCCAGCGCTGGTGGCGGGTCATGTGCCTGACCGGCGTCGACTACTTCTCCACCCTCGGCTACCAGCCCGGCATCGCCGCCCTCGCCGCCGGACTGCTCTCCCCCGTCGCCACCGTCGTCCTCGTCGCCGTCACCTTGGCGGGTGCCCTGCCCGTCTACCGGCGCGTGGCGGAGGAGAGCCCGCATGGCGAGGGCTCCATCGCCATGCTGGAACGCCTGCTCTCCTTCTGGCAGGGCAAGCTGTTCGTCCTCACCCTGCTCGGCTTCGCCGCCACCGACTTCCTGATCACCATCACCCTCTCCGCCGCCGACGCCTCCACCCACCTCGTGGAGAACCCGCATCTGACGGGTCTGCTGCACGGCAAGGAGATGGTGATCACCCTCTTCCTCGTGGCGCTGCTGGGCGCGGTCTTCCTCAAGGGCTTCCTGGAGGCCATCGGTGTCGCGGTCGCACTGGTGGCGACCTATCTGGGCCTGAACGCCGTCGTGGTGGCCGTCGGCCTGTGGCACGTGGTCACCGCCGGACATGTGGTGACCGACTGGAGCAACGCCCTGACCACCCAGCACGGCAACGTGCTCGCCATGGTCGGCGTGTCACTGATCGTCTTCCCGAAGCTGGCGCTCGGCCTGTCCGGCTTCGAGACCGGCGTCGCCGTCATGCCCCACGTCCAGGGCGACCCCGGCGACACCGAGGACAAGCCCGCCGGCCGGATCCGGGACACCAAGAAGCTGCTCACGGCCGCCGCGCTGATCATGAGCGTCTTCCTGATCGCCACCAGCTTCATCACCACCGTGCTGATCCCGGCGAAGGAGTTCGAGCCGGGCGGCCGGGCGAACGGCCGTGCGCTGGCGTACCTCGCCCACGAGTATCTGGGCGGCGGATTCGGCACCCTCTACGACATCTCGACGATCGCGATCCTGTGGTTCGCGGGCGCCTCCGCCATGGCCGGGCTGCTCAACCTGATGCCCCGCTACCTGCCCCGCTACGGCATGGCCCCGCACTGGGCCCGCGCGGTGCGCCCCATGGTCATCGTCTTCACCCTGATCGCCTTCCTGGTCACCTGGATCTTCGACGCCAACGTCGACGCCCAGGGCGGCGCCTACGCCACCGGCGTCCTGGTGCTGATGTCGTCCGCGGCGATCGCGGTGACCATCGCCGCGCGCAAGGCCCGTCAACGCGGCTGGACCATCGGCTTCGCGGTCGTCTCGGCGGTCCTGTTGTACGTCACCGTCGTCAACGTCATCGAGCGGCCGGACGGTGTGAAGATCGGCGCCTGCTTCATCGCCGGGATCATCCTCGTCTCGCTGCTGTCGCGGCTGGCCCGTGCCTTCGAGCTCCGTGTGACCAGCGTGACGCTCGATGACATGGCGGAACGTTTCGTCAGGGATACCGCCAGCCGACGTATCCGCTTCGTCGCCAATGAGCCGGACCGGCGCGACGTCGCGGAGTACCGCGCAAAGATCGAGCAGATCCGGGCGGACAACGACGTAACCGCCCAGGAGGACTTCGTCTTCGTGGAGGTGACCGTCGGCGACCCCTCGGAGTTCGAGGCGGGGCTGGTCGTGCGGGGCGAGGTGCTGCACGGCCGCTACCGCGTCCTGACACTGGAGTCGTCCTCGATCCCCAACGCCCTCGCGGCGCTGCTGCTGCACGTCCGCGACACGACCGGCTGCATCCCGCACATCTACTTCGAGTGGACCGAGGGCGGCCCGTTCGCCAACTTCCTGCGCTTCTTCCTCTTCGGCCAGGGCGAGGTGGCCCCGGTCACCCGGGAGGTGCTGCGGGAGGCGGAGCCGGAGCGCAAGCGGCGACCGCGGGTCCACGTCGGCTGAACGGGGGCGCGTCGGCTGAGCGGGGGCGCGTCGGCTGAGCGGGGGCGCGTCCGCTGTGGCCTTGCGTCACGGACCACCGCCGCATCCTCCGTCCCACCGAGCGACATGAGGCCGATCGGGTGACGATGGACGTGTACTGACGTGACCACGCCGCTCCCAGAAGGAGGCAGGTGTCATGACATCTCCTTCCGATTCCCCCGGCCCCGTTCCCGCACACGGCACAGAACCGCGAACGCAACAGACACCGCGAACACAAGAGACTCCCCTGGCCGAGGGCATGGCTGCCCTGGCGAACATGGGCTGGCAGATCCTGCTCACCATGGGCCTAGCCAGCATCGCCCTTGGCGTCGTCGCCCTGGTCTGGCCAGGCGCGACGCTGCGCGTCGCCGGCGTGCTCTTCGGCATCTATCTGCTGGTCACCGGCGTCTTCCAGCTCGCCGCCGCCTTCGGCACCCACATCCCCAGGCACCTTCGCGTACTGCATTTCATCACCGGTGCGGCCTCCATCCTGCTGGGGTTGGTCTCCTTCCGGGGCCCCCTGGAGTCGCTCCTGCTGCTCGCCCTGTGGATCGGCTTCAGCTGGTTGCTGCGCGGCACCACGGAGACGGCTGCGGCGGCATCCGTCCAGGACATGCCGGCGCGCGGCTGGCACGTGGCCTTCGGCATCATCGGCGCTCTGGCCGGTATCGTGATGATCATCATGCCGTTCGCCTCGATCGCAACACTCACCCTGGTCGTGGGCGTCATGGCCATAGTGCTGGGCCTGACCGAGGTGGTCCGCGCGATCAGGACGCGCATCGAGATCGGCCAACTCGCTGCGGGCACAGCCACCCAGCGGCGCCCCCTCTTCCACGCCCGCCCGCACCCCCAGCACTGATCGGCGGGGCCGGTGACCCACTGGCTTTCATCGCGAGTCGGTCGTGTTCGCACGGCGCGCCGCCGAGTGGTCACAGTCCCAGGTCGCTCAGCCCCGGGTGGTCGTCGGGTCTGCGTCCCGGTGGCCAGTGGAACAGGCGGTCCTCCTCCTGGATGGGGAGGTCGTTGATGGACGCGTGTCGCCGGCGCATCAGGCCGTTGTCGTCGAACTCCCAGTTCTCGTTGCCGTAGGAGCGGAACCAGTTGCCCGAGTCGTCGTGGCACTCGTAGGCGAACCTCACCGCGATGCGGTTGCCGTCGACGGCCCAGAGCTCCTTGATGAGCCGGTAGTCCAGCTCGCGACGCCACTTGCGGGTGAGGAAGGCCACGATCTCGTCGCGGCCGGTCACGAACTCCGCCCGATTGCGCCAGCGGGAGTCCACCGTGTAGGCGAGCGCGACCTTCTCCGAGTCGCGGGTGTTCCAGGCGTCTTCCGCGAGCCGCACCTTCTCCGTTGCGGTCTCGTGGGTGAACGGCGGGAACGGTGGACGGGGTGGGTGCGTCATATCGCCTCCGCGAAAGTGAGAACGGTTGTTCCCCACTCGGGCGACCACGGTACGAGACCGCTGGTCCTCCCGCAGCCGCGACAGTCCGGACGCACGCGCAACGCCCCGCCCCGGCCTTTCGCCCTCACACAAGCGGAATGGTCACCTCGTCCTCGACGGGCGGGTCGAGTTCCTCGCGCCGGTTGCCGGTCGCGGCGAAGCAGCGCAGCCGGACCGCCTCCGTCGTGACGTCCAGGCGCAGGAAGCTCTTGAAGAACGGCGGGCTGTAGGTGGCCGAACTCGGCGAGAAGAGCTGGGTATAGATCTTACGGACGGGCAGCCGGATACGGGAGGTCCGGTCGGGGCGGCCTCCGGCGCCCAGCAGACTGGCGACGAGGCGGGTGCGCCAGGTGACCCGGGCGGGTGTCGCCTGGCTGCGGGTCGGGGGGATGCCCAGGCGCTCGGCGATGACGGCGGTAGCCTCGGCCTCGGTGAGGGTGAAGAAGCGGCGCAGCCGCAGCCGGCGTCCGTAGAGCCTGCTGTAGAAGGCGAGGGAGTCGCCGCGCAGCGGGTAGCAGCGGAACTCCTTCTCGGTGACGTCCGCGATGGACACGCGCGGGATGGTGTGGGTGGCGTGCATGAACGCGCCGCCGCCGCCGGAGACCACGTACTGGATCGTGCGGCCGTCCACGTCCACCGGGTAGCGCTGGTAGTTGTGGATGTCTCCGCCGATCGCCGCGACATAGCGGTGGTCCGGGGCGCGGACGATGTCGTCGACCGTGCCGCCGCCGTCGATGGGGCAGGGGTGGTGCTCGCCGTCCACGTACAGCGGCGAGCCGGTGACGAGGATCTTGGGGCGGGGCCCCCGGGAGACCTCCCGCAGCCAGCGGCCCTGTTCGGCGTCGATGGTGCCGAGCAGACCCGTGTCGATGCCGACGATACGGACGGGTCCGGCGTCGATGGCCCAGTACGGGCCGGGCTGCACGGCCTGCTGTTCGGGTGCCGAGCGCAACGCGCGTGCCTCCGCGAGGCGTTGTTCGTCCTGTGCGCCCGGGCGGTGCCACAGCATGGAGCGCAGCCGGGCGCGGAGCGGCGGGCGGCAGGCCGGGTCCGGGGCGAGCGGCGGGGCGTCGCAGAAGACGCTCATGAACCCGTACAGGTCCTCGTACCAGTCGTGGTTGCCGGGTATGGCGTAGATGGGTGCACGGTAGTCCTGGTACGGGCGGAAGAACTTGGTCCCGTAGTCGGCGGTCGCGCCGACCGGGTAGATCACGTCGCTGGCTATGACGGCGAAGCTGGTGTCCTGACCCACCTTCAGGAAGCCCGGCACCACGGCGTACTGGGGGTCGTCCCCCTCGCCGGTGTCCCCGAGGACCATGAAGGAGAAGCGGTCCTGGTCGTCGCGCCGGATCACCCTGTCCGCGGGCGCGCCCGCCGCCTCGCACTGTTCTGCCCAGCGGCTCCGGGTACGACCGGTGGGGTCGCCGAACCAGGAGGCCAGCACGCCGTTGCGTGCCGCCCAGAGGGTTCTCGGGTTCAGCCAGGAGAGCTTTTCGACATGACCCGGCATCAAGTCCCGGTAACTGCCGCGTTCTACGGCGCCCCAGCCGGCGCCCTCGGCGGTATCGCGTGAGGATTCGGACACCGGTGCACCGTAGCAATGACCGACGGCGCACCGGAGCGGCGAGGGTGCCTCAGAGGTGTGCGTGCGGGTCCGGTCGTGCGCGCTCCGGGAGTCCGACGGCCCGCTGGGCGGCCAGGGTGAGGGTGCGGCGGTCCGGCGCGCCGCCCGGCGCCAGTGCCGGCATGACCCGGACCTCGGCGACGAGGCCGCGTGCCGTGAGGACCCGCCACACGGAGGTGAGCAGGGAGTCGCTGCCCACGAACGCGGGCGCGGTGCTCACCGGGCCCCCGTCGTACCGGTAGTGGAGCCGCACCGGCTGGACGGGCGCGCCCGCGTCCAGTGCCGCCTGGAAGGCGGCGCGCCGGAAGCGGCCCTGCGCCCTGCCGCACCAGGTGCTGCCCTCGGGGAACACCACGACCGCCGAACCACCGCGCAGGCCGTCCGCGATGCGGGCGACCGTGTCCGGCAGCGCCCGCAGCCGGTTTCGGTCGATGAACAGGGCACCGCTGAGGGCGGTCAGCGCACCCGCCACCGGCCACCGCCGGATGTCGGACTTGGCGAGCATCCGGCCGGGCCGCACGGCGGCGAGCAGCGGGATGTCCAGCCAGGAGATGTGGTTGGCGACCATCAGCAGGCCGCCGTCCGGCGGGGCGGCCCCGGTGATCCGCACCCGCACGCCCGTGGCGCGCACGACCGTTCGGCACCAGGTCCGGACGGCCCGTTCACGCGGTGCGACGGGTATCCGGCGGACGACCGGGAAGAACGCGAGCCCGGCGACCATCAGCGTCAGGACCGCCGCGAACCGCAGGACGGCGCGCGGTACGGCGGCCGCCGACGCCACGGCCTCCACGCAGGACTGCGGCGAGCAGGGGGCGCTGGGCATCCAGGGGCTCGCCGGGGCGGGCGCCGCACGTGCACCTCGACGGGCCGCGGCCCGGGCGCCGTGTCCGGGGCCGGCAGCGCCGTCGTGCTCGCGAGCACCGGGGTGCCGCGGCGCGCCCGCAGGGCGGAGCCGACACCGGACACGTTCGTCACTCCGGTCCGGGGGGTGTTCATCACGCCGGGACGAGCGAGAGGAAGTGCCGCAGATAGCGCGCGTTGATCCGGCGCATCGACAGCAGCACGTACAGGTCGGCGACGCCGAAGTCCGGGTCGTGCGCGGGCTGCCCGCAGACCCAGGCGCCCAGGCGGAGGTAACCGCGCAGCAGCGGGGGCAGCTCGGTGTGCCCTTCCGGGGCCGGCGTCCCGGGGCGCCAGGGCAGCAGCGGTCGTACCCGGTACTCCTCGGGCGCCAGGTACTTGGCCCGCACCCGCTCCCAGGTGGCCGCGGCGAGGGCACCGCCGTCGGCGAGCGGCAGGGAGCAGCAGCCGGCCAGCCACTCGTGGCCGCCGTCCGTCATGTAGCGGGCTATGCCGGCCCAGATCAGGCCGATGACCGTGCCGTCGCGGTGGTCGGGGTGGACACAGGAGCGGCCCACCTCGACGAGCCCGGAGCGGATCGGCGCGAGCGGGCCGAGGTCGAACTCGCCCTCCGAGTACAGCCGCCCGGCGATCGCGGCCCGCTCGGGCGGCAGCAGCCGGTAGGTGCCCACGACCTGGCCGGTCACCGAGTCCGTCACGAGCAGGTGGTCGCAGTACGCGTCGAAGGCGTCGATGTCCAGGCCGGGCTGCGGGGTGGACAGGAGGGCGCCCATCTCCCCGGCGAAGACGTCGTGGCGCAGCCGCTGCGCGGCCCGGACGTCGGCCTCGTCACGGGCGAGGGAGACGGTGTAGCGGGTGGGCGCCAGCGGCGGTGGGGGGCTGGCGAGGGTGGAAACGCCGGTCATGGCTCTCTCCTGGTCACGGGCCGGTTCGGCGGTGCGGGCGCAGACCTGAGCGGTTCGGTCTGCGCGCTCCTGTTCTTCCGATGCCGGTTGGCCTGTGCGTGGCCCGCGAAGGGAGAGCGGGTGTGGGGTTGTTGAATGCCAGGTGTGCCGGGACGGTGCCTGGCGGGACCGGGTCTTGAGCACCACACCCGGTCCCACCCGTCCGCACCCTGCCGGCGAACGTTCCT
Source organism: Streptomyces cynarae (assembly GCF_025642135.1). Lineage (NCBI taxonomy): Bacteria > Bacillati > Actinomycetota > Actinomycetes > Kitasatosporales > Streptomycetaceae > Streptomyces > Streptomyces cynarae. The sequence continues at coordinate 1,168,889 of NZ_CP106793.1, forward strand.
GTGTGGGCGGCTCTACCGCTTGCCCACTTTGCGGGTGGCCCGCAGCCACTCCTTGTTCATGTTCGTGATGGAGACCGGCGGGATGCCCTTGGGGCACGCGGTGGCGCACTCGCCGGTGAGGGTGCAGCCGCCGAAGCCCTCCTCGTCCATCTGGGCCACCATGTCCAGCACGCGGGTCTCGCGCTCGGGCGCGCCCTGCGGCAGGACGTTGAGGTGGTTGATCTTGGCCGAGGTGAAGAGCATCGCCGCGCCGTTGGGGCAGGCGGCCACGCAGGCGCCGCAGCCGATGCACTCGGCGTGCTCGAACGCGTAGTCGGCGTCCGCCTTGGGCACGGGGGTGGCGTGGGCCTCGGGCGCGGAGCCGGTCGGGGCGGTGATGTAGCCGCCGGCCTGGATGATCCGGTCGAAGGCCGAGCGGTCCACGACCAGGTCCTTGACCACGGGGAAGGCGGCGGCCCGCCAGGGCTCGATGTCGATGGTGTCGCCGTCCTCGAAGGACCGCATGTGCAGCTGACAGGTGGTGGTGCGCTCGGGGCCGTGCGCGTCACCGTTGATCACCAGGCTGCACGCGCCGCAGATGCCCTCGCGGCAGTCGTGGTCGAAGGCGACGGGTTCCTCTCCGGAGAGGATGAGCTGTTCGTTGAGGACGTCCAGCATCTCCAGGAAGGACATGTCGGGCGAGATGCCGTCCACCTCGTAGGTGGACATGGCGCCGTCGGCGTCGGCGTTCTTCTGCCGCCAGACGCGCAGGGTGAGCTTCATGCGTAGCTCCGCTGGGTGGGGTGGACGTACTCGAAGACCAGGTCTTCCTTGTGGAGGGTCGGGGCCTGGCCCGTACCCGTGAACTCCCAGGCGGCCGCGTAGGAGAACTCGTCGTCCTTGCGGGCGGCCTCGCCGTCCGGGGTCTGGGACTCCTCGCGGAAGTGGCCGCCGCAGGACTCGGTGCGGTGCAGCGCGTCGAGGCACATCAGCTCGGCGAGCTCGAGGTAGTCGACGATGCGGTTGGCCTTCTCCAGCGACTGGTTGAGCTCCTCGCCGGTGCCGGGCACCTTGATCCGCCGCCAGAACTCCTCACGGATCTGCGGGATCCGCTCCAGGGCCTTGCGCAGACCGGAGTCGCTGCGGGCCATGCCGCAGAACTCCCACATCAGCTCGCCGAGTTCGCGGTGGAAGGAGTCCGGGGTACGGTCGCCGTCGACGGCGAGCAGCAGGTTCAACCGGTCCTCGGTCTCGGCCAGCACCTCCTGCACCGCGGGGTGTTCGACGGTGACAGCGTCTTCATCGGCCCGATGCGGGTTGCGGGCCAGGTAGTCGTTGATGGTCGCCGGAAGGACGAAGTAGCCGTCGGCCAGGCCCTGCATCAGCGCGGAGGCACCGAGGCGGTTGGCGCCGTGGTCGGAGAAGTTGGCCTCGCCGATCGCGAACAGGCCCGGAACCGTCGTCTGCAGGTCGTAGTCGACCCACAGGCCGCCCATCGTGTAGTGGACGGCGGGGTAGATCCGCATCGGTACCTCGTACGGATCCTCGTCGGTGATCCGCTGGTACATGTCGAAGAGGTTGCCGTACTTGGCCTCGACGGCCTTGCGGCCCATGCGCAGAATCGCGTCCGCGAAGTCGAGGTAGACGCCCTGGCCGCCGGGGCCGACGCCGCGGCCCTCGTCGCAGACGTTCTTCGCGGCGCGGGAGGCGATGTCACGCGGCACGAGGTTGCCGAAGGACGGGTAGATGCGCTCCAGGTAGTAGTCGCGCTCGTCCTCGGGGATCTCGTTCGGCGGGCGGTCGTCGCCCTTGGCCTTGGGCACCCAGATCCGGCCGTCGTTGCGCAGCGACTCGCTCATCAGGGTGAGCTTGGACTGGTGGTCGCCGGTGCGCGGGATGCAGGTCGGGTGGATCTGTGTGAAGCAGGGGTTGGCGAAGTAGGCGCCGCGCCGGTGGGCCCGCCAGATCGCGGTCGCGTTGGAGTTCATGGCGTTCGTCGACAGGTAGAAGACGTTGCCGTAACCGCCGGAGGCCAGGACGACGGCGTCCGCGAAGTACGTGTCGATCTTGCCGGTGATCAGGTCCCGGGCGACGATGCCGCGGGCCCGGCCGTCGATGACGATCAGGTCGAGCATCTCGGTGCGCGGGTGCATCTCCACGTTCCCGGCGGCGATCTGCCGCGACAGCGCCTGGTAGGCGCCGAGGAGGAGCTGCTGGCCCGTCTGGCCGCGGGCGTAGAAGGTGCGGGAGACCTGGACGCCGCCGAAGGAGCGGGTGTCGAGGAGGCCGCCGTACTCGCGGGCGAAGGGGACGCCCTGCGCCACGCACTGGTCGATGATCTCCACCGAGATCTGGGCCAGACGGTGGACGTTGGACTCGCGGGCGCGGAAGTCGCCGCCCTTGACGGTGTCGTAGAAGAGCCGGTGGATCGAGTCGCCGTCGTTGCGGTAGTTCTTGGCCGCGTTGATGCCGCCCTGCGCGGCGATCGAGTGGGCGCGGCGCGGGGAGTCCTGGTAGCAGAACTGGACGACGTGGTAGCCCTGTTCGGCGAGGGTGGCGCCCGCGGAGCCGCCGGCGAGGCCGGTGCCGACGACGATGACCGTGTGCTTGCGGCGGTTGGCGGGGTTGACCAGCTTGGCCTCGAAGCGGCGCTTGTCCCAGCGCTCGTGGACGGGGCCGGAGGGGGCCTTGCTGTCGACGACCGGGTCGCCGGATGTGTAGTTCACGTAGTCGGTCATGTCAGCTCACCACTCCGGTCATGACGCCCACGGGTACGGCGATGAATCCGGCCGTGAGCAGCAGCGCGAGGACGTTGGCGACGGTCTTCAGGGCGCGGTCGCGCCTCCGGCTGCCGACGCCGAGGGTCTGGGCGGCGCTCCAGAAGCCGTGCCGGATGTGCAGGCCGAGCGCCAGCATCGCGACGATGTAGATGACGTCGCTGTACCAGTGGGAGAAGTCGTCGACGACGTTCTGGTACGGGTGCCCGGGCTGGAAGCTGCCCGGGTGCACGGTGCCGGTGGTCAGGTCCAGGACGTGCCAGACGATGAACAGGCCGAGGATGATCCCGCCCCAGCGCATGGTGCGGGTGGCGTAGCTCGCCCGCGGCCTTTTGTGCACGTACTTGCTGGGCCGGGCCTTGATGTCGCGGCGGCTGAGCTGGTAGGCGGAGACGGCGTGGGCGACGACGGCCACGATCAGGACGATCCGGATGAGCCAGAGCGTCCACTCGTAGTGCATGAACGGCTCGCCGACGGTGCGCAGCCAGTGGGCGTAGTGGTTGAACTCGCCCGCCCCGAAGTAGATCTTCAGGTTTCCGATCACGTGGGCGACCAGGTACAGCAGCATGATCAGGCCGCTGACCGCCATCACGGTCTTCTTGCCGACAGTGGAGTCCCACACGGTGCGTGCCATGGACGGCCGTCGGTCCGTCCGCGTTGCCAGTGCCATGTCACAGCACGCTAGGGCCGAATGTCCTCATCGGTCCAAGACATGGTCCGGCTCGTTTCGATAGACGTCTCCTATGATGGGTGAGTGCAGTTCCAGCAGCTCCAGTACTTCGTGGCCGTCGCCGAGACCCGGCACTTCACCCGGGCCGCGGAGCTGGTCCATGTCGCCCAGCCCTCGCTGTCGCAGCAGATCAGGGCGCTGGAGCGGGAGCTCGGGGCGGATCTGTTCCTACGGGCGCGCGGCAACATCACGCTCACCGACGCCGGGGAGGCGCTGCTGCCCCTGGCCCGCCGGATCCTGGCCGACGCGGACACGGCCCGGCACGAGGTGCAGGAGCTGGTGCAGCTGCGCAGCGGCCGGATCCGCCTGGGCGCCACCCCGAGCCTGTGCACCGGCCTGCTGCCGGATGTGCTGCGCGCCTTCCACGACCGCTACCCCGGCATCCGGCTGCTGATCGAGGAGGGCGGCTCCCACGACCTGGTACGGGAGCTCGCGCGCGGCGCCCTCGACCTGGCGCTGATCGTGCTGCCGCTGCCCACTCCCTCCCCCGCCCTGACCACGGTGGAGCTGCTGCGCGAGGACCTGGTGGTGGTTTCCTCCCCGGACGCGCCACGACCCGGCGGCGGTCGCCGCACGGTCCGGATCGCGGATCTGGAGGGCGAGCGCCTGGTGATGTTCCGGCACGGCTACGACCTGAGGGAACTCACCGTGGCGGCGTGCCGCGCCGAGGGCTTCGAGCCGGTCTTCGCGGTGGAGGGCGGCGAGATGGACGCGGTGCTGGGCTTCGTGCGGGCGGGCCTGGGCGTGGCCGTGGTCCCGCGGATGGTCGCCACCCGTTCCGGGCGCGGGCTGCGGGTGACCCCGCTGGCCCGGCCCGGACTGTACCGGACGATCGCGCTGGCCCACCGCAGCGATGTGGCACCGCCGCGTGCGGCGCGGGAGCTGCAGCGGATGCTGCTGGAGCGGTGAGGCCGGAACGACTCAGCCCAGCACGGCCGGTTTGAGCACCTCCTCGCACCACCGGCGGAAGGAGGTGGGCGCGGTGTCCGGGCTGCTCGGCTCGGCCACGCCGTAGAAGCCCTGCTCGTCGAGTGCCCGCACCATGTCGGCCAGGCCCTGCGCCCAGGCTTCGGTCGCGCCGTGACGCAGGAGCATCACCTTGTGGTCGTCGGCGCTGATCCGCTGGAAGCGGACAGGCCTGTCCAGCACCTCGGACAGGATCCGCGCCATGCCTTCGGGGGTCAGTTCGTCGGGGCCGACCAGCGGCACATCCGCCTGGCCGGTCCAGGAGTCGTCGAGCAGCAGCCGCGCCGCGGTGGCGCCGACGTCACGAGTGGTACAGGTGCGCAGCACCCGGTCACCGTCGGCCGCCAGCGAGAAAACGCCCCCGCTGCGCATCGACTCGGCCTGGTGCAGCAGGTTCTCCATCAGGAACGGCGGGCACAGCGCCCGGTGGTGGACGCCTGTGGCCCGGATCCGGTCGTCCATGACCAGCGAGGCCGAGATCTGCCCGGCCTTCTCGGCGACCCCGCGGCCCAGGGTGGAGACGGCGACGACGCGCTGGACGCCCTGGTTCTCGATCGCCTCGACGAGAGGCCGGGTGAAGTCGAGGAAGTGCCCCTCGACGCTGTGGGCGGTGGGTGTCGGGGGCACCAGCCAGAACACCCGGTCGACGCCCGCGCACGCCTTGGCGGCGACGTCGGGGTCGGCGTGCGATCCCCGCACGGCCTCCACGCGGTCGCGGACGCGCGGGGTCAGGCGCGCGGGATCGCGGACGATCACCCGGATCGGCCCGACCGTGTCCCCTGCGTCGAGGAGGGCGTCGAGGACCCGGCTGCCGATCTGTCCGGTCGGGGTGGTGACGAGAATCATGGGAACCTCCGGGAAGAACGGGTTCGGAAGACGTGATCGAGACTGCTCCCCGGCCCACCGGAACTGAAGGACCGGTCCGCTCCCGGTTGTTACCCTCAAGGCAATACCGGGAGGGGGGAACCGTGGAGTCCCGTCCGCTGCGCTACTTCGTCGCCGTCGCCGAGGAACTCAACTTCGCCCGCGCGGCCGAGCGGCTGGGCATCTCCCCGCCGCCCCTGTCCCGTGCGATCCGGCACCTGGAGGCGGAGCTCGGTGTCACCCTGTTCGAGCGGACCACGCACAGCGTCGCTCTGACCCCGGCCGGCGAGGTGCTCCTCGCGGAGGCGCGGGTCGCGCTGGAGGCCCTGCAGGCCGCAGCTCGACGGGCGCAGCGCGCGGCCGCCCGGGAGAGGAAGCTGGTCCTGGCCGTCAAGGCCGACGGCGATGCCGGACTGCTGGAGCCGATTCTGGAGCGCGTCGCGGCCGAACCCGGGGCCGTGCCCGTCACGGTCCGGCTGTGCGGATGGCAGGAACAGCCACGACTGCTGCGCCTGGGCGAGGCCGACGCCGCCCTCGTATACGAGCCGTTCGACCGCACCGGCTTGGACGTCGAGACGCTGTTCGCCGAGCCGCGCGTCGCCGTCCTCTCCGCGGCGCACCCGCTGGCCTCCAGGGACCGGCTCGGCCTCGCCGACCTCGGCCTGCGCCCCGGCGATCTGCACCCGTTCATCGACCGGATGCGGCGGGAGGGCCGCGATCTCGCCCAACTGCTCACGCTGATCCCGCTGGGCGACCTGGTCACCCTGCTGCCCGCCTCCGTCGCCGCCCGCTACCCGCGCCCGGGTGTCGCCTACCGCCCCGTCGAGGACGCGCCGCCCGCGGTCCTGGCCATCGCCTGGCCGCAGCAGTCCCGCTCGACGGCCACCGCTGCGCTGATTCGGGCCGCCGTCTCCGTGGCCGAGGCCGTACGGGCAGGCGCCGTGGACGCACAGGCCGTACGGCCGTGACGGCTCAGCCCGTCGCGTCCACCAGGGCCAGTTCGTGCAGGCGCTCCGGGGGGCCGGGGCGGGCGTAGTACCAGCCCTGGGCCGTGTCGCAGCCCATCATCCGCAGCTGTTCGGCCTGAGCGCCGGTCTCCACGCCCTCCACCGTGACCGCGAGGTCGAGGCTGTGGGCGAGGGAGACGATGCCCTCCACGATCTTCAGGTCGACCGGGTCCGCCGGGTACTGCTGCATGCTCTGGGTGAAGGAACGGTCCAGCTTGAGGACCCGCACCGGCAGCCGGCGCAGGTTGGCGAGGTTCGAGTAGCCGGTGCCGAAGTCGTCGAGGGCGATGTCCACCCCCATCTCGGCCAGCCGGCGCAGCGGCTTGAGCAGAGCGTCGTCCGCGCCGATGAGCGCCGACTCCGTGACCTCCAGGCAGAGCGCGTCCGGCTCGAGGCCGGCCCGCTCCAGGATCTCGACGGTGTCGGAGACCAGCCCCGGATGGGTGAGCTGGCAGGGCGAGAGGTTGACGTTGATGCGCAGCGGGCCGGGCTGGTCCTGCTTCTCCTGCCAGGCACGGGCCTGCCGTACCGCCTCCTGGAGCACCCAGCGGCCCAGCGGCACGATCAGCCCGGTGCGCTCGGCGAGGGGGATGAAACGGTCGGGGCCGAGCACCCCGTGCTGCGGGTGCAGCCAGCGCACCAGCGCCTCGGCGCCGTGCACCCTGCCGTCGCCGAGGTGGACCAGCGGCTGGTACTCGATGAAGAACTCGCCCCGGTTCAGGGCCGTGGGCAGTGCCGTGGTCAGCCCGTGCCGGGTGATGGCCCGGGCGTCGGCCTCGGGATCGGCGAGCTCGTAGCGGTTGCCCCCCGCCGACTTCGCCCGGTACATGGTGATGTCCGCGCTGCGCAGCACCTCCGCCGGGCCGCGCTCCCCGACCGGGCCCTCGACGATGCCGATGCTGCCGCGCACGGTCAGCTCGCGGCCGTCGACGCTGATCGGGGTGACCAGCGCGTTCATGATGCGCCCGGCGAGCTCGTCGACCCCGCGCTCGGTGTCGGGCCCGGTGGTCAGCGCCACGAACTCGTCGCCGCCGAGGCGCGCGACCATCTCGCCGGGGCCGGTCGCGCAGGCCTGCAGGCGGTCGGCGACCTCGACGAGCAGCCGGTCCCCGGCCGCGTGGCCGAGGCTGTCGTTGATGGTCTTGAAGCCGTCCAGGTCGAGGTAGCACAGGCCGAACCGCCGGCCCTCCCCCGCCGCCAGGGCCTTCTCCAGCCGCTCGAAGAACAGGGTCCGGTTGGGCAGGCCGGTGAGCGCGTCGTGCGTGGCCTCGTACCGCAGCCGGAGGTTCAGCAGCCGCCGCTCGGTGGTGTCCTCCATGAGCGCGAGCTGGTACTGCGGATTGCCGTCGGCGTCGCGCAGCAGGGACACCGTGAGGTTGGTCCACAAAACCGTTCCGTCAGGCCGGTAGAAGGCCTTCTCCACGTGGTAGTGGTCCCGCTCGCCGCGCACCAGCTCGTCGTACAGGCGCCAGACCTGCGGTGCGTCGTCGGGGTGGGTCCACTCGGCGACGTTGCGGCCGCGCACCATCTGCTCGGAGCCGCCGAACATGCGCAGCAGGGCGCCGTTGACCTGGAGCACGTTGCCGTCGAGGTCGGCGATGCCGATGCCTATGGCGGCGCCCTCGAAGACCGCGCGGAAGCGTGCCTCGGTGGCGTGCAGGGCCTCGGCCACCTCGCCCTGGGCCGTGAGGGCGGCCTGGGCGATGGCCTCCTGTTCGGCCAGCGTGCGCTCCTTGAGCGCCGCCGCGAACCCGGCGGCCATCGCGTGCTGCAACCGCGAGCAGCGGGTGCGCTGGGCCTCCTGCGCCTCCGCGGAGCCGTCGGGGTCGCCGCAGTAGAGCACGAGGTAGGCGTCGACGCAGTCGAGGGTGCGGCTGAGGGCCTCCGGGTCGGTGCAGTGCGCGTCGATGAGCGCCGCGCCGATCCCCTTGGCCGCGGCGGCGTCGAACGCCCTGATCCGCAACGCCTCGCTCAACTGCCGGGCCAGCGGCAGCAGTCGCTCCTCGAACTCCGGCCGGGTGAGCGACGTCGAGGTCACCGGATAGACGGCCCGGCTCCAGATCGTCGCGAACCTGCGCAGTCTGTCCTCCGGTCCACCCGGTCCCGCGGTCACGCCGAGCGCCCCACGCCGGCGAACCCCGCGAACGAAAAGGGATCCTCGTCCTCGGGTGCCGTGTCGGGCCGCCACTTCGGCATCGGCACCAGCCCGGGTTCCACCATGTCGTACCCCTCGAAGAACCGCGCGATCTCGTCGCGCGAGCGCATGATCAGCGGATTGCGGATGGTGTTGTACACGTCGACCGCGCCGTCGGCCCGCTCCTTCGGCAGCGGGATCCCCTCGTACGAGGCGTGCGTGAGAACGAGCAGGCTGCCCGGCGCGAGCAAGTCGCGCAACTCGGCCACCGCACCGTACGGGTCGTCCGTGTCCTCCACGAAGTGCAGTATGGCAACGAGAAGGAGCGCGACTGGCCGGTTCCGGTCTATCAGTCGCTCCGCCTGAGGGCTCGCCAGGATCTCCTGGGGCTTGCGGAGGTCGGCCGCGACGACGTCCGCGTGCTCGTTGCCCTGGAGGACGGCCCGGCTGTGCGCGACCGCCACCGGGTCGTGGTCTACGTACACCACGCGCGCCCCCGGGTGCGCCTGCTGCGCCACCTCGTGGACGTTGCCGAAGGTGGGGATGCCGGAGCCGATGTCGAGGAACTGGGTGATGCCCTCCCCAACGGCGAAGCGCACGGCGCGGCGCATGAACGCCCGGTTCGCCTGCATGATCTTGGGAAGCCCCGGCATGTACTCCATGGCCCTGCGCGCCGCTTCGCGGTCGACCTCGAAGTTGTGGGAGCCGCCCAGGTAGAAGTCGTACATACGGGCGACACTCGGCACGGAGATGTCGATGCTCCGAGGGGCCCAGGCGGGGCGCTCCATGCAGCTCTCCAAGGCGTTGGCGACGGTGTAGGCGATCCGGTGTTCGAGCAGAGGCTACTGATCGTCCGCCAACCGAGCGAGTAAAAACGGAAATTGACCGTCCGTTCCCGGTCACCACGTGGTCTTTCCGTGGAGAGCGGGGGCGCGCGCAGCCGCCCGCGCCAAAGGGCCCACCCCCTCCGTGCGGTGCGGAGGGGGTGGACCGGTCGTGCGCGCCTGTGTCCCGTTCGTCCGGCTTGTGCGTCCACTCCCTTCCGCGTTCCGTCGCTGACTGGGTGAGGCGGTCGATCAACCCTGGGGAGGTGTGATCACTACTTCGGCGCGCCGACCGGCTTTCCGTCGGGCGAGACGGCGTACCAGGTGCCGCCCACACCCTGACCGTTGGTGTCTCCGGGGGCCTTGTCGCCGGAGAAGGTGTAGATGGGCCAGCAGTTGACGGTCATCTGCTTGGCGCCGTCGGGGCGGGTGAAGCCCATGAGGCCCTTCTTCTGGACGCCCTTGGTGTCGTCTGCCGAGACGGGGGCGACGACGGGCCACTTCTCCAGGCAGGCGCCGGTGCAGTTCGACACCGGCTCGGGCCAGGCCTTGTCCTTCAGGAAGCGGTAGACCGTCATGCCGTTCTTGTCGACGACGATCGGGCCGAGCTTGGGGTCGTTGCGGACCGACAGGCCGGGCAGGGCGGCGCCGGCCTTCTTGCCGGTGGGTGCGGTCGCGAACCAGGTGCCCTTGACTCCCTGGCCGTTGACGTCACCGGCCTTGGTGTCCTTGGCGTACCGGTACATCGGCCAGCCGGCGATGGTGAGCTGCTTGGTGCCGTCGGAGCGGGTGACCTCACCGAGCAGGGAGGTGTCGATACCCGAGGCGACGGTGGCCCCTTCGGCGGGGACCGGCGGCCACGCCTTCGCGCAGTCGCCGTCGCAGGAGGACTTCGGCGGCTCGGCCGTGTCCTGGTCGAAGCGGTAGAGGGTGAAGCCGGCGCCGTCCGTGACGATCTTGCCGAGCTTCGCGTTGTCGACGACGGCGAGCTGACCCGCGGACTGCCCGCCCGCGGAGGCGGAGGCGCTCGGCGCGGCGGTGGAGTCGGCGCCGTAGCCGTTTCCGGGGAGGGAGGGGCTGGAACCCAGGCCGCCCGGGAGAGCGGTGGCCCCCACGTTCTGGCTGCCCGTCGACTGGGTGCCGCTCTGCGAACCGCACGCCGTCGTGAGCGCCAGCACGGCGGCAGCGGTCGCCACGAGGGAGGCGCTCCGCCAGGTTGTCTTCATTCTCAACTCCCGCTGTCAGCTTCGGTGTTGCAGCGTCCTCTGTGCGCCGCTGTGTGGCCATGGGTACGGGCGGGAGTGCCCGGTGTGTTCAATCGGGCCGGGAATTTCTTTCCGGAACCTGTGACGCGTTTCCGGCCACCGCCCCGGCCCGCCCCCGGCACCCCTCGCACGGATGTGCCCAACTCGGTCCGTACCGGACGTGGTTGCCCGAAACAACTCGAAGGCGGATCTCCCTCCTTCGAGGCAATTCGCCGGGGCCCGGGCGTGCGGGGGCGCGGTGAAGCCGATGATCTCGGTCGTGCAACGACCCCAACGGCCCCGAACGGCCCTCGTCACCCGGGGATTGGTCCTGGTGACGCTGGCGTGGTTCCTCGTGGGCGTTCCCGCCGGGGCGGCGTCGGCCGACGCGTGCGCGTACGCCTCGACCGGCCCGGGCGGCACGGAGGCGGTGGCGGTCGCGGGCGGCGACCTCTGGCCCACGCCGCCGTGCTCCGCACCGAGCCCGAGCCCCACGCCGCCACCCAGCCCCACCCCGACCCCGACTCCGACGCCCGCCCCCAAGCCGCCGCCCGAGCCACCGCCACCTCCGCGGCCGCACCCCACACCGAAGCCCGTGCCGCCGCGCGCCTGCCGCCGGCCCCGCGGCCGGTCCCGAGACCCGCCCCGGTCCCCGTCCACATCCCCCGCCCGCACCGACGCCGTCCCCGACGCCCCCGCCCAGGCCGAGCCCGCACCCGGCACCGACCCCGGTGCGCTATCCGGCCTACCACCCCGTGTCCCACCCGCGGCCGCCCCACGACGGGCCGTCGCCGCTCACGTTCACCCTGCTCATCGTCGCGCCCGCGGTGTTCGCCATCGCCGCGCTGCGTCCGCGCTGATCTCTGGAGGCACCTGTTGTCGGAATGGCTTGTTCTCACCCTCGCGATGGCGGCCGCGTGCGCCGTCGTGGTCATGGTGACCCTGGTCCGGGCCCGCACGGCCGCCGTGGACGAGGACCCGTCCGAGACCCCGGACGTGATCGAGTACATGACGATGTGGATCGGCGTGGTGTACGCCATCGTGCTGGGCCTGGCCATCGCAGGGGTGTGGGAGGCCCGCAGCGCCGCCCAGGACCATGTGCAGGCCGAGGCACAGGCGCTGCACGAGATCTCGCAGCGCGTCCGCGTCTATCCGGCGGACGTCCGCGACCGCGTCCGCGCCGACGTCAACGCGTATGTCGGCCATGTGGTCACCACCGAGTGGAAGGCCATGGCCGAGCACGGCGAGGTGACCGCCCGCGGCCAGGAGCTGTTCCAGCGGATCCGTCAGGACGTCACCGACTACCACCCGAAGACGGACTACGAGGCGCAGGCGTACCAACCGCTCGTGGACCAGGTGACGGCGGCCGACGCGGCGCGCAACGCGCGCGCCGACGCCACCGGCTCGACGATGCCGCCGGTGGTGTGGTTCGGGCTGATCGCGGGGGCGGTGGTCACCATCGGGATGGTGTTCGCGCTGCAGATCCGGCGCACGGCCCGCGAACTCCTGCTGGCGGGGCTCTTCTCGGCGCTGATCGCCTTCCTGCTCTTCCTGATCTGGGACTTCGACGCGCCCTACAGCCGGGGCATCTCGGCCTCCTCGGAGCCGTTCCTGGCGCTGTTCCCACAGCTGCACGGCTGACGGGGCCCGCCCCCTCAACGGGCGGGCGGCCCCTGCCGTTCATGGCTGGGGCGGACCCACCGAGCCCTCAAGCGGGCGGGCGCCCTCCGCGCCCGCCCCCTTCACCGCCCCGCGTCCCCTGAGCGGCACATTCCCGTACCCCATTCGCTCTACTGGGATCGCGCCCAGCCACCCCCTTTCTTAGCGTTTCGGGCAACGAGGTGCATTTTCGACGCAAGCGGAACAGGTCCGCGGCACGGCTCCTCGGAGACCTGGAGGCTCACCATGCGCGCGATTCGCCTCGCTTCGGCCGCAATGCTGGGCGTCAGTGCCCTGGCCCTCACGGCGTGTACGACGGCCGTCGCCCGAGGCGGGGAGGCCGGCGCGGGCAACTCGGGTTTCTCCTACAACCTGGAACCGGCGGCGGTCGCGCCCGGCGGGCGGATCAACCTGCCGGTGCGGGGCTGCAACCAGGACGCCAAGGTCTTCTCGGGCGCCTTCGACGACGTCACCATCCCCCGCGGCCGGAACTCGGCCACGGTCACGGTCGGCCGGAACGCTCTGCCGGGCACCACGTTCGACGTGCTGTTCCAGTGCGGCCACCAGGCCGGCCACCGGCAGCTCGTCATGGCCGCCGGGCGCGACGACCGCGACGAGGAGTCGCGGGACGAGGGCTCGGGTCGCGGACGCGGCGAGGCGGAGCGGCCACAGCACGGCGTGCACGCCGGTGAGGGTGGCAGCATCGGCGGCTTCGACCTGAAGAAGACCGGCCTCGGTGCCGCCCTCGTCCTGGTCTCGGTCGGCACGGCCTGGCACCTTACGCGCCGCCGTGGCCGCGGCAGCACCTCCTGACCGTCACAGCGTGAACGGCGCGGCGAGACGGCGGCGCCGGGAGGGGATGGCGAATGTCTGCTTCCGGGCCTGCCGAAGGAGGAGAGAGCGGGCACCAGCGCAAGAGCGCCCCGTGGGGCGTGATCGCGCTGGTGCTGCTCACGGGTCTCGCCCTCGTGCGGAACGGTTCGGGCGAGTCCCCTGTGGGCCCGCCCCAGCCCGCGAAGGCGGCGGCCCCAGCCCCCGACTCCCGCTCGGGCCCCGGCTCGGGCTCGGGCTCGGGGTCCAGCGTCTCGGCGCCCGATCCGCTGCCGTACTCCGCGGTCGAGCGTGTCCGCATCCCGGCGCTCCAGATCGACGCCCCCGTCATACCCGTGGGCCTGGACACGTCCGGCTGGGTGGCCGCCCCGCCACCCGAGGATCCGAACCTGGCGGGCTGGTTCACCGGCGCGGTCTCACCCGGTGAGAAGGGCACGGCCGTGATCGTCGGCCATGTCGACAACCATGAGGGGCCGGCCGTCTTCTACGGGCTCGGTGCACTGGGCAAGGGCCATCACGTCGAGGTCCGGCGCCAGGACGGCAGGACGGCCGTGTTCGAGGTCTACGGCAACGAGGTCTTCGACAAGGCCCACTTCCCCGGCGACCGCGTCTACGGGAACAAGGGGGCGCCGGAACTGCGGGTCATCACCTGCGGGGGAGAGTTCGTCGACGGGAACTACGCGGGGAACGTGGTGGTGTTCGCCCGGATGGTCGCCGTGCGCTGAGCGGGGCCGGCCGCGACCGGCGCACGTGCCCGGCAGGGTGTTCAGGCCGACCGCCTCCCCGGCACGGTGAGGTGGTAGCCGGCGCCCAGCAGGAACGGCAGATAGTCGCGCAGCGCCGATCGGAGCGGATCCCGGGGCGGGTCAGCCGGGTGAGCAACGGGTGGGTCCAGGTGTGGTTGCCGACGATGTGACCGTCGTCGGCCATCTCGCGCAGCAGGTCCTTGTGGTCCGCGGCCATCTCCCCGCAGACGAAGAACATCGCGCGCACGTCGTACTCGCGCAGGGTCCGCGGGATGCCCGGGGTGTAGCGGGGGTCGGGACCGTCGTCGAAGGTGAGCACCATGCTCCTGCCGCGGCCCGGCATCCGCAGGATCGGCTCGCGCCGCGCGGCGGTCCGCACCGGCGTGCGACGCACAGGGCCGGACCCGGTCATGGGCCGCAGCCGGAACGTGGACGGCTTCTGCCGGGTGCGGGCCCCGGGCCCGGGGCGGCGAGTGCGCCGCGCGCCGCACGTACCGGATCGTCCTCGAGGAACAGTCCGGCCGCTCCCGTCGCCCCGGCCACGCCCAGGACGGCGGCTCCGGCGAGCAGCAGGCGGCGCCGCGAGGGCAGCTGATCCTTTTTCATGATTCTTCAGTCACGCGGATCGGTGCGCCCGCGGCCGCGCAACACCGACCACGACGGGGAAATCACCCCAATGGGACCCAGGTACCCGAATGTACGGACCTGAGCGGACGTCCGGCCCGTGGTCCCCGGCCGCAGCGGCCCGGACCTGCGGATTCCGATAGCCTCGCCCATGTGACGGAACAGCACTCGCACCAGTTCGAGCGGGGCACGGACGGGCCCAAGGTCATCCTCGTCGGGGTGGACGGCTCCGACTCGTCGCTGCGGGCCGCGGCCTACGCCGGCGGTCTCGCCCGGCGGCAGCACGCGCTGCTCGCGGTCGTGTACGTCCAGCCGGTGATGGCGGCCGGGGCGGCGCTCGGGGTTCCGGTGGCGGAGACGACCGACGAGATCGCCGAGGAGCTGGTCGCCCAGATCCGTGAGGCCGCCGAGCGGGTGAAGGGCATATTCGACGTGCGCTGGGAGTTCCACACCTTCCGCGGCGACCCGTACAACGGCCTGGTCAAGGCGGCCGAGGAGTTGAAGGCGGACGCCGTCGTGGTCGGCGCCTCGGAGCAGGCCGGCCACCGCATCGTCGGCTCGGTGGCGATCCGCCTGGTGAAGGCGGGCCGCTGGCCCGTAACAGTCGTACCGTAGGGAGGTCGCCGTCTTCCCTCCCCGGCGGAGCTGCGCCATCATGATCCGGCCAGCGCATTGCCGTCCGCGAAGAGGTCCGCGAAGAGGTGAGGCTCATGGCCGGACTCCGTAAGGGCGAGGGAATTCTCCGCCGCAAACCCATCGAGCACATCGACGAGACGGAGGTCGGCGAGGGCACCCGGCTCGAGCGCTCGCTCGGCCTGTGGCAGCTGACGGCGATCGGCGTCGGCGGGATCATCGGCGCCGGCATCTTCACCCTCGCCGGCACGGTCGCGAACGGCACCGCCGGACCCGCGGTCCTGGTGTCGTTCCTGATCGCGGGCCTGGCGAGCGCGACCGCCGCCCTGTCGTACGCCGAGTTCGCCGGGCTCATCCCGAAGGCGGGATCGGCCTACACGTACGGCTACGCGGTGCTCGGCGAGTACGCCGGCTGGTTCATCGGCTGGGACCTGCTGCTGGAGTACACGGCGATCGTGGCGGTGGTCGCCATCGGCATCTCCGGCTACTTCGGCTTCCTCGTCGGCGAGATGGGCGCGCACCTGCCGGCGTGGATGCTGGGGGCGCCGGGCACGGGCGCCGGACACCGGGTGGACCTGTTCGCGCTCGTGCTGTGCCTGCTGATCGCGTACTTGCTGAACCTCGGCATCCGCAACGCGGCCCGTTTCGAGACGTTCGTCGTGGGGTTGAAGATCCTCGTCGTGCTGCTGGTGATCGGTGTCGGCGTCTTCCACATCGACAGCGGCAACTACCACCCGTTCTTCCCCTACGGCGTCGGCGGCGCGTTCACCGGTGCGGCGACCGTGTTCTTCGCGGTCTTCGGCTACGACGCCATGTCGACCGCCGCGGAGGAGTCCAAGGACGCACAGCGCCACATGCCGAAGGCGATCGTCTACTCGCTGGCGATCTCCATGGTGCTGTACGTGGCGGCCTGCCTGGTCCTGACGGGCATGCAGAAGTACCAGCACATCGACAAGGAGAGCGGCTTCTCCAGTGCGTTCAAGGCGGTCGGCCTCAGCGGGCTCGCGGACGTGATCGCGATCGGGGCCATCATCGGCATCCTCACCGTCATGTTCACGTTCATGCTGGGCGTCACCCGGGTGTGGTTCTCCATGTCGCGCGACGGACTGCTGCCCTCGTGGTTCGCCAAGACGCACCCCACACGTCACGTCCCGACCCGTGTGACATGGATCGTCGGGATCGCCTCGGCCCTCATCGCCGGGTTCCTGCCGATCGCCCAGGTGGCCGAACTGACCAACATCGGCATCCTGTTGGCGTTCGTCGTGGTGTGTACGGCGGTGATCGTGCTGCGCTACCGGCAGCCGGACCTGCCGCGCACGTTCCGGACGCCGTGGATGCCGTTCCTCCCCGCGATGGGTGTGGTCTTCTCGCTCTGGCTGATCACGTTCCTGCGGTGGGAGACATGGGTGCGGTTCGCCGTGTGGTTCCTGATCGGCCAGATCGTCTACTTCGGTTACTCCTACCGGCGCTCCGAGCTGGCCAAGGCCCCGCCCACCTCCTGATCCGACACCGGAAGGCCCGCCTCGCCTCTCCGGTCGACCGCTCACCGCACCGTTCACCGACGAACAGCGACCGCCCACCGCACCGCGCCGTCCCGGCTCTGTCCCGGCGGGCGAAGGCGCGTTGCCATACGCCCATGACGGCCGGAAGCACCACCCCCACCACCGGGACGACCGCCGAGCACGAGCTGGCCGAGTTGCAGCGCGAGCACGGCCGTCCCCTCTTCGCGCTGCTGCTCAGGCTCTCGGACGGTGACCGTCAGCGCGCCGAGGACCTGCTGCAGGAGACGTTCGTACGCGCCTGGCAACACCCCGAAGCGCTGCGCGCGCCTGATTTCGACTCCGTGCGCCCCTGGCTGCTCACCGTCGGCCGGCGGCTCGCCATCGACGCCAAGCGGGCGCGTCAGGCCCGTCCCGCCGAGGTCGGGGACGCCGTCCCGGAGAACGCCCGGGTGATCGCCGACCACGCCGAACGGGCCGCCGCGACGCTCGACGTACGGCGGGCTGTGAAGACACTCACTCCCGAGCACAGGGAAGTCCTGGTGCAGGTGTACTTCCACGGGGCGAGTGTGGCGGAGGCCGCCCGAACACTGGGGATTCCGCCCGGTACTGTGAAGTCCCGTGCGTACTACGCCCTGCGCGCCCTGCGCCGGGTCCTTCCGGGATACGCGGCGGACCTGCGGTGAAACCGAAGCCAGAGTCAAGCCTTCGCAAAGCGCCTTGCTGCGGACCATGGTTGAGCAATGGGCTTGCCTCATCCGTGTTGCGGACTGGGGCCCGAGTCTCGGGCGACGCGCACGCACCGGAGGAAGGCAGGAAGGGATGTTGCACAGAGGCCACGAGAGCACGGACGGCACCGACGGCGGTGAACTGACCGTTCCCATGGCATGGCTGTACGCCGAGTACATCGCGGACGAGCTGCTGCGGACCGGCGACCTGATGCCGCCGACGTCCTTCGAGTTCCGCGCCGGGCGCGACGCGCTGGCGTTGACGATCTTCCTGTCCGACACGGGTGGCGAGCTCTCCCGCATCCGGGTCGTCTCGCAACTGGAGACCTGGCTCTCGCTGACGGCGTACGACCAGCCCTGGCAGGACTGGGTGTGCGAGCGGATGGCGGAGCTGTCCGCGGAAGCGGCCCGGTCGGGCGGACCGGCGCCGGACCTGGAGCTGGCCGCGGCGGCCTGGCGCTGGCTGGAGGAGACCGAGCTGCTCGCCCCCGATCTGGACGCGGTGCCCGGCGGCGGCCCGGTGGTCGGCGAGGACGACGGCCCCAAGGTGTGGACGCCGGCCTGGCAGCTGGGACTCCCCCTGGGACATCTCGCCATCCATCTCTTCTGAAGAAGTTTCCCGGGACGACCAATCCGCCGGCCCGGCGGCTCCGAACACCTTTCTTGGCCGCGATTCGGTAACGGCCTTGAGTGATTCGGCCGCCTGGTCCGTACCGGTGGGCAACAGCAGCACCACCCCCACCCCGCCCACCGGCCTGAGGATTTGGTATGAGGTCCCTGGAACGCCACCGCGACGTCGGCGCCTACGCGCTGGGCGTCCTGGACGAGGCGGAAGCCTTCCGCTTCGAGGACCACCTCATGGAGTGCCCGACGTGCGCGGCGCACGTGACGCAGTTCCGCCCCGCCGCGCGTCAGTTGATGCTCTACCGCAGGGCGACCCCGCGGTCCGTGCACCCCTTCGCGGCGCCCGGGCCCCGGCTGCTGGAGCGGCTGCTCGACGAGGTGGCGACCAAGCACCGCAGCGGGCGCCGGCGGTGGCTGTACGCGGTCGCGGCGGCCGTGGTGTTCGCGGTCGGAGGGCCGACGACGGCTCTGGTCGCCGGGCACGGCTCGACGTCCACCACCGTGACGGCCATGACCGCGACCGACCCGGACACGGGCGTATGGGCGCGGATCACCGCGCACGACGAGGTCTGGGGCAGCCAGATCGACGTGACGGTCAAGGACCGGTCGGGGCCGCATCCCTGCCGCCTCGTCGTGGTCGGCAAGGACGGTTCGGAGCAGACGGTGGCGAGCTGGATGGATCCCGCGGAGGACGGCGAGCCGACCACGCTCCAGGGCGGCACGGGGATGCCATCGGACCAGATCGACCACTTCGATGTGCGCACCAAGGACGGACAGCACCTGGTCACGCTGAAGGCCCGCTGACCGGCGCTGCCCTCTCTCCTCGAGCAGCCGGGACGGTCCGCCTACTTGAGCAGCCGGGACAGCCTGCGGTCCGCCAGCGGCTTGCCGCCCGTCTGGCAGGTCGGGCAGTACTGCAGCGAGGAGTCGCTGAAGGAGACCTCGCGGATCGTGTCGCCGCACACCGGACAGGGCTCCCCGGTACGGCCGTGGACCCGGAGGCCGGTCTTCTTCTCCGCCTTCAGGCGCCCGGCGGCCAGGCCGCGCGAACGCTCGACCGCCTCGGTCAGCGTCGTGCGCAGTGCGTCGTACAGGCGGTGCACATCCTCCGGCGACAGCGACGAGGCCAGCTTGAACGGGGACATCCGGGCGGCGTGCAGGATCTCGTCGCTGTAGGCGTTGCCGATGCCCGCGATCAGGCTCTGGTCACGCAGCGCGCCCTTGATCTGGCGCCGCTCCCCCGCGAGGAGCTCGGCGAGGCGCTGCTCGCCGAAGCCGTCGGCCAGCGGGTCCGGACCCAGGCGGGCGATGCCCGGCACCTGGAGCGGATCACCGACGACGTACACCGCCAGCCGCTTCTGAGTGCCCGCCTCCGTCAGGTCGAAGCCCTCCCCGGTCTCCAGCGCGACCCGCAGCGCGAGCGGGCCCTTGCCGGGGCGGGGCGCGCCGTCGGGCAGGCGGTCCTTCCACTGGAGCCAGCCGGCCCGGGCCAGGTGTGTCACGAAGTGCAGTCCGCCGGCGTCCAGGTCCAGGAACTTGCCGTACGGGCGACGCCGGTGACCTCGCGGCCCTCGAGGGCGGTGACCGGTGGGTCGTACGTCTTCAGGACGCTGATCGCGACGGGCAGCACCCGGACCACCTCGTGGCCGACGAGACGGTCGGCGAGGAAGTCCCTGAGCGCTTCGACCTCGGGCAGTTCCGGCATGTGTCCAGGGTGCCACCAGCCACCGACGTCGCCACCCGTCGCGTCCGTCAGCCGCGTTCCTGGACCGTGAACTCGCCCCATACGACCTTGCCGCCGCCGCGGGCCTCCACGCCCCACACGTCGGCGAGCCGGTCGACGAGCAGCAGGCCACGGCCGGAGACCTCCGACTCGCCCGCGTCACGGCGGCGGGGCAGGGCGCTGGAGGCGTCCTCGACCTCGACGCGGAAGCGGCGGGCGTGGCCGGTGAGGACCCGCAGGGTGACGACGGCGGTGCCTTCGGTGTGCACGAGGACGTTGGTGATCAGCTCGTCGGCGACCAGTTCGATCTCGTCGGAGCGCTCGCCGGCACCCCATGCGCGGACGGTGGCGCGGATCATGTGCCGGGCGGCGGTGAGGGCTTCCCGGTCCCCGGGCGGGACGTCCTGCCGGAGGCGGTCGCCGGACCGCTGGGTGAGCCCCCGGCGCCGCAGGAGCAGCAGGGCCACGTCGTCGTCGCCGCCCCGCTCCTCGGCCGCGTCGATGAGCCGGTCGGCGAGGTCGCACACGTCGTCCGGGCCGGCGCAGACCAGCTCCTGAAGGGTGTGCACGCCCTCGTCGAGGTCGGCGCCCGGCTCTTCGATCAGGCCGTCGGTGCACAGCACCAGGGTCTGGCCGGGGTCCAGCTCCACCGTGGTGACCGGGTACTCCAGGCGGTCGAACTCGGCGGACAGCCCGAGCGGCAGGCCGCCCTCGACGGGCAGCCGCCGGCAGGTGCCCTCGGACAGCCTGAGCAGCGGGTCGATATGGCCGGCGCGGACCAGCTGCACCACTCCGGTGGCCAGGTCGGCCTCGGCGTACAGGCAGGTCGCGAAGCGTTCGGTGTCGAGTTCCTTGAGGAAGACGGAGGCACGGGCCATCACGGTGGCGGGCGGGTGGCCCTCGGCGGCGTAGGCGCGCAGGACGATGCGCAGCTGGCCCATGACGGCGGCCGCGTGGGTGTCGTGGCCCTGTACGTCACCGATGACGGCGCCGGCCCGGTCCCCGGGCAGCGGGATCAGGTCGTACCAGTCGCCGCCGATGTCCCGGCCGAGGGCCGCCGAGCGGTAGCGGACGGCGACGTCGGCGCCGGGCACGCTGGGGATGGAGCGCGGCAGCATCGCCTGCTGGAGGCCCTGGGCGAGGTCCTTCTCCTGTTCGTAGAGCATGGCCCGTTGCAGGCTCTGCGCGATGCTGCTGCCGAGCGCGACGAGGACGTTGCGCTCGTCGGGGGTGAAGCCGCGCCGGTCGTCGTAGAGCAGGCCCATGGCGCCGATGGGGCGGGCCTGCGCGACGAGCGGGAGATAGGCGGCGGAGGTGATGCGCAGGTCCGTCAGGTGCGGCCACAGGACGGGGTAGCGCTCGGCGAACTCCTCCGGCGACTCGATGAACCGCGGGCGGAGGGTCCGTACCACCTCGCTCATCGGGTAGGCCTCGTCGACGCGCGTGACCCGGGTGCCGGGCACCGAGCTGCCCTCGGGGCCCTCGGCGACGATCCGGATGCGGCCCGCCTCCACCAGGCCCATGACGAGGCTGGCCGCACCCAGGTGGGTGAGGCCGTGGCTGTCCTTGAGGACGTCGATGACGTCCTGGACGGTGCGGGCGTGGGCGAGCGCGGCGGTGGTGGACTCGACGATGCTCGTCTGCCGGCGCAGCGCCTCGTCCTGGGCCAGCTGTTCCGTGCGGGCCAGGCCGTCGCGCAGCTCCTGGGTGGCGTCGCGCACGATGCCGATGATCCGGCGCGGACGGCCCGTCTCGTCGCGCCGGATGTAGCCCTGGGTGTGGGTCCAGCGCAGGGTGCCGTCGCGGCAGCGGACGCGGAAGTAGGTGCCGTAGTTCTCGCTGCCGTCCTTGATGGCCCGGGCCACCAGGGCGTCGACGCGGCGGCCCTCGGACGGTGGAACGCGCGACCGCAGGCTATCGGGGCGGCCGTCGTAGTCCTCGGGGCGTATGTCGAAGATCTCGTGGGCCCGGGCGTCCATGTGGAACAGCCCGGTGTCCAGGTCCCAGTCGAAGCTGCCCATGCGGTTGAGCGCCAGGATCGGATCCGGGTGGGCGGGCCAGTCCTCCGGGAGTGACAGGGTGCTCCCTCCCCGATCAACCATGGGGCCACCATGCCAGGGATTGCCGGATTCTTCGACTTCTGCCGACTCGGTCGACCAGGGCCCCGGCCCGGCGGTGCCCGGCCCCGCGGTCCGGTACGGCCGTGTGGGCCGGGCCGCCGTCGTCGGGTCACGCAGGCCGAGCCGAGGTGTACACGGAGTGACGGGCTGACCGGTTCGGCCGGGGGTACCGGGTCACACTGGAGGGAGAGGAGCGGTTGCCGTGGACTGGTTCGTCGCACCGGAGTACTGGCTGAGCCGACTGGTCTTCCAGCGGGCCCTGGCGGTGGTGTACCTCGTCGCCTTCCTGACCGCCGCGCTGCAGTTCCGGGCGCTGATCGGGGAGCGCGGCATGCTGCCGGTGCCGCGCTACGTCGCCCGGGTGCCGTTCAAACTGGCGCCCAGCGTCTTCCACTTCCACTACTCGGACCGCTTCTTCGCCGCCTGGTCGTGGGCGGGGTGCGCGGTGTCGGCGGCGCTGGTCGCGGGGGCCGACTCGCTGGTGCCGTTGTGGGCGGGGATGGTGCTGTGGCTGATCCCGTGGCTGCTGTACCTGTCGATCGTCAACGTCGGCCAGACCTGGTACTCCTTCGGCTGGGAGTCGCTGCTGCTGGAGGTCGGCTTCCTTGCGGTGTTCCTGGGCAACGACGAGGTGGCGCCGCCGATCGTGGTGCTGTTCCTGTTGCGCTGGATCCTGTTCCGCCTGGAGTTCGGCGCAGGGCTGATCAAGATGCGCGGGGACGCCTGCTGGCGGCAGCTGACCTGCCTGGACTACCACCACGAGACGCAGCCGATGCCGGGCCCGCTGAGCTGGTTCTTCCACCATCTGCCCAAGCCGCTGCACCGGGTGGAGGTGGCGGCCAACCACGTCACCCAACTGGTCGTCCCGGTCCTGCTGTTCACCCCGCAGCCGGTCGCGACGGCCGCCGCGTCCCTGATGATCGTGACGCAGCTGTGGCTGGTCCTCTCGGGCAACTTCTCCTGGCTTAACTGGATCACGATCGTGCTGGGCCTGTCGGCGGTCCTGTTCCCCACCACTGCCCCGAAGGTCTCCGCTGCTCCCCTGTGGTACGAGGTCCTGGTCCTGGCGGTCGGCGCGGGCCTGCTCGCCCTCGGCTACCACCCGGTACGCAACATGATCTCCCGCGGCCAGATCATGAACCGCTCCTTCGACCCGCTGCACCTGGTCAACACCTACGGCGCGTTCGGCAGCGTCAGCCGGATCCGGTACGAGGTGGTGGTGGAGGGCACAGCGGACGACGTGCCGCGGGAGGACTCCGAGTGGCGGGAGTACGAGTTCAAGGGCAAACCGGGCGATCCACGGCACTGGCCGCGCCAGTTCGCCCCATACCACCTGCGGCTCGACTGGCTGATGTGGTTCGCGGCGCTGTCCCCCGCGTACGCGGGGTCCTGGTTCGGCGGCCTGGTGGAACGTCTCCTGGAGAACGACCGCGACACCCTGAAGCTGCTGCGCCGCTCCCCCTTCCCCCCGGACGAGCCGCCGCGCTACATCCGGGCGCGCCTCTTCCGCTACCGGTACACGACGTGGCGTGAACTGCGGGAGACGGGGGCCTGCTGGCACCGCACCTACGTCCGCGAGTTCATGCCACCGACCCGGCTGGCCGCGCCGGTGACTCAAAGGCGGTAGACGCGGGTGGCGGTGCCCTCGAAGATCTGGCGGCGCTCGTCGTCACGGAGGCCTTCCGTCAGCGCCACCGCCGCGTCCGAAACGTCCGCGTACGTCGCCGCCAGCGTGCACACCGGCCAGTCCGATCCGAACATCAGCCGGGACGGGCCGAAGGCCTCCAGGACCGTGTCGGTGCAGGGGCGCAGGTCCTCCACCCGCCAGGTCTTCCAGTCCGCCTCCGTCACCATGCCCGACAGCTTGCAGACCGTGTTCGGCAGGGCGGCGAGGGCACGGATGCGGGACGCCCACGGCTCCATGGTTCCGGAGGCGATCGGGGGTTTGCCCAAGTGGTCCAGGACGAAGGTGAGTTCGGGAAGCGACTCCGCCGCCTTGACGCACGCCGGGAGCTGGTGGGGCAGCACCAGCAGGTCGTAGACCAAGCCCGCGTCCGCGACGGCGGCGAGGCCCCGGCGTACGTCGGGGCGCAGCAGCCACTCGGGGTCCGCCTCACCCTGGACCTGGTGACGGATGCCGCGCAGATACGAGCCCCCGGGCAGCTCCCGCAGGCGGGCCAGCGTGTCCGCCACGTCGGGGCTCGTCAGGTCCGTCCAGCCGACGACTCCCGCGACGATCTCGTTCCGCTCCGCCAGGTCCAGGAACTCCGGCGTCTCCTCGGCCACGGTGACCGTCTGCACCAGTACGGTGCGGTCCACGCCGACGGGGCGGGCCAGACGTTCCAGGTCCGCGATCGTGAAGCTGCGGCGGATCGGCTCCAGTTCCGGGCCCCTGATCCAGTCCTGGTCGCGGACGGAGAGGTCCCACACGTGGTGGTGCGCGTCCACGGTCACGGCAGCTCCCAGACCACCGGCAGGCCCGCGTCCGAGCCTTCGGCCGAGTAGTCGTGCACCACGTCGAGCAGATCCGCCATCCGTGCCTGCCAGGCGACGTTGACGGGCAGCTTCTCCGGCTCGGCCAGCAGCCGCGTGTAGTCCTCGCACTCCAGTACGTGGAAGAGGTCGGTCCCTCCCCCGAGCTCTCGGCTTCGCTCGAGCAGGGGGTACCCCCACCGCCAGATGGTCCAGGAGGTCGTTCCGGCGGCACGGATCGCGTCCGTGAGCTCCTTCGGCACCTCCCGGTGGGCGGCCTCGTACTCCTCGACGCGGTCGGCACGGACCTTGGTGTGCAGGGCTACTCTCATCACGGCTCCTCAGTGGGCACGGGGGCGTGCGGGGGCAGGAGGCCGGCTTCTCTCAGCTCCTGCCAGAATCCGGCCGGTACGGTCGCCGCGAACTGCTCGGCGCAGTCGCGCACCTCGGCCGCCGAACGGGCGCCCACCAGTACGCTCGCCACGGCCGGGTGCGCGGAGCAGAACGCCAGGGCCGCGGCCCGCAGCGTGGTGCCGTGGCGTTCCGCCAGCGTCTTCAGGCGCAGGGCGCGGTCGAGCAGTTCCTCGGGGGCCGTGGCGTAGTTGAACGTGGCGCCCGGCCGCGGGTCGGCCAGCAGGCCGGAGTTGAAGGCGCCGCCGACGACGACCGACACCCCGCGTTCGGCCGCCGCGGGCAGCAGCTCGGTCAGGGCGCGCTGGTCGAGCAGGGTGTACCGGCCCGCGCACAGCACCACGTCCACGTCCGTCTCGCGCACGAACCGGGTCAGCATCTCGGCCTGGTTCATGCCCGCGCCGATCGCCCCCACCAGGCCCTCGGAACGCAGCCTCTCCAGCGCCGGGTAGCCCTCGCGGAACGCCTGCTCGGCGTGGTCGTCCGGGTCGTGCAGGTAGACCACGTCGACCCGGTCCACGCCGAGCCGTGCGAGGCTTGCTTCGAGACCGCGTCGTACGCCGTCCGCGCTGAAGTCCCAGACGCGGCGATGGGTGGCGGGGACCGCGAAGCCGTTCGCGAGGTCGTCGCCGCCCTCGTCCGTGGGCTCAAGCAGGCGGCCCACCTTGGTGGAGACGGTGTACGCGGTGCGGGGGTGCTCGCGCAGGGCAGCGCCGAGGCGGCGTTCGGACAGGCCGAGGCCGTAGTGCGGGGCGGTGTCGAAGTAGCGGATCCCGCTCTGCCAGGCGGCTTGGACCGCGTCGTACGCCTGCTCCTCGCTCATCTCGCTGTAGAGGTTGCCGATGCCCGCGGCGCCGAAGGCCAGCGGGCTGACCTCGACCCCGCGCCCGCCGAGCGCGCTCACCGGCCCACCGGCCGCAGCCTGAGGCCCTGCATGCCGCCGTCCACAGCGAGCGCCGTGCCCGTGGTCGCGCCGGACAGGGGCTCGCCAAGTAGGCGATGGCGCCCGCCACTTCGATGGCCTCGACCAGTCGGCCGGTGGGCTGGCGGGCCTCGAGCGCCGCCCGTTCGGCGGCCGGGTCCGGGGCGGCGTCGAGGAGGCGGCCGACCCACGGCGTGTCGACCGTGCCGGGGTTGACGCAGTTGACGCGGATGCCCTCGCGGACGTGGTCGGCGGCCATGGCGAGGGTCAGCGAGTAAACGGCACCCTTGCTGGCGCTGTACAGGGCCCGCTGCGGCAGGCCCGCCGTGGCGGCGATGGAGCAGGTGTTGACGATCGCCGCGTGGGCGGACTTCCTCAGGTGCGGCAGCGCCGCTCGGGTCGTCCGGACGACGCCGAGCACATTGACGTCGAACACCCGCCGCCACTGCTCGTCGTCGTTGTCCTCCACCGTGCCCTGGGCGCCGATGCCCGCGTTGTTGACCAGCACGTCCAGACCGCCGAGGCCCGCGACGGCGGCGGCGACGGCGGCCCGTACGGACGCGTCGTCGCCGACGTCCGCCCGGTGGGCGAGCAACGGCTTCTCGACCTGCGAGGGGTCGAGGTCCAGGACGGCCACCTGTGCCCCGCGCTCCAGCAGCAGCTCCGCGGTGGCCCGACCGATGCCGGAGGCCCCGCCGGTCACCAGGGCCCTGAGGCCCTCGAAGTCGCTCATGCAGCGTGCCCCTTCTTGGGGTTGAGGAAGTGTTCGTGCAGATGGTCCACGTATTCGATCACCCGGTCGTGGGTCGTGTCCGACAAGGCGCCGAAGTCGAACAGCGCGGGGTGCTGTTCGAGAACGGAAGGTGGGCCCTCGGGGCCGATGACGCCTCGCGCCTCAACCGGTGGCGTGCTCATGGGAACGCGTTGCCCCAGAGGTGAGGGTCGTCGACGTTGCGCCTGGTGACCAGCGGGGCGGGCAGCTGGTCCTCCAGGATGCCGCTCGGCAGCCTGACGATGGTGGAGCCGTGGTCGGTGCGGCCGGGCCTGAACGTCTTCCCCTCCATCGCGGCCTTGATGTAGCACAGGCCGTACTTGGCGTACGCGTCCGTGGGCTGCGAGACGGTGGCGTCGATCTCGCCCTTGCGGATCGCGCCCAACTCCAGCGGGATGCCGTCGTTGGAGACGATGACGATGTGGCCCGGCCGACCGGCCGGCTTGAGCATGTTCTGGGACTTGAGGGTCTGTAGCGTGGGCAGCAGGTAGACGCCTCCGGCCTGGAGGTAGATGCCCTTGATGTCGGGGTTGGCGCCGAGGAGCGTGCCGAGCTTGGCGGCTGCGGTGTCGGACTCCCACTTGGCGGGGACGTCCAGCACCTCCAGCTTCGGGTACTTCTTCTCGACACAGGAGCGGAAGCCCTCCGACCGGTCACGTCCGTTGACCGAGTTGAGGTCACCCTCGATCTGCACGATCTTGCCGCTGGGCACGTGCTGCCCGAGGTAGTCGCAGGCCTTCTCCCCGTACGCCACGTTGTCGGCGCGTACGGTCATCGCGACCCTGCCCTTGTCGGGCGCGACGTCGACGGCGACCACCGGTACGCCCTTGCGTCGGGCCTGGTCGAGCCCGGCCTCGATGGCCGAGCTGTCCACCGGGGCGATGACCAGGCCCTTCGCGCCCCGGTTGAGCTCGTTGAGGATGTCGGTGTACTGCTGCAGGGAGTCGCTGTTGGAGTTGACGGTCGGGAGGGCGTCGACGTGCTCGGCCTTCGCCATCTTGGGCACGTAGTCGTTGTACGACTGCCAGAACGGCGAGATGAGCTGGGGCAGGATCACAGCGACCGTACCGCTGCGGCCCGGGGCGCTCGAGCTGCCCTCACTCTTGGTACCGGCGCATGCCGTGAGCGCCAGCGCGCCGCAGGCGGCCGCAGCCGTCGCACGCACCGCCCACGCGGAGGTTCGCCTGCTTCGCCGTCTGTCCCGCGCTGCACTGCCGGCCACCCGTCGGCTCCTCCTCTCCTCAAGCGAGATCCACCGGTCCCCCCGCACACTTATTAGACCACTCGTAGCCGACAGCGCCCTTCCGGGTCAGTTTTTTGCGATTTACAGGTGTAGTGGTCCGACCACTCCTCGGGCTAGACTGCGGCGCACCGGCGACAGGAGGAGTGGCGTGGACGAGACCGCCGACGGGGAGCCGACGGCCGGGACCGGCACGCAGAAGGGCACGGTGACCCAGCGCGCCATCGAGTGGATCAAGGCGATGATCGCCGAAGGCCGGCTCGAGCCGGGCCAGCGCCTGCCGACGGAACGCGACCTCGCGGCACAGCTCGGCATCTCGCGCAGTTCGATGCGGGAGGCGATCCGCGCGCTCACGGTCCTCGGCGTGCTGGAGGCCCGGCACGGCTCGGGCATCTACGTCACCCGACTGGAGGCCGGGGACCTGCTGGAGACCTTCGGCGTGGTGGCCGATCTCTCGCGCGGGCAGCGCCTGGTGGAACTGCTGGAGGTGCGCCGGGTCCTGGAGTCGACGGCGACGGCGCTGGCGGCCGCCCGTATCACGGCCGACCAACTCGCCGAGGTGGAGAAGCACTTGGCGGCGATGAACGCGACGGACGATCCGGAGGAGATCCTCGCGCACGACCTCGCCTTCCACCGGGAGATCGCTGTCGCGGCGGGCAACGAGACGATGGCGGCGATCCTGGAGGGCCTGTCCTCGCGGACGTTCCGCGCCCGTGTGTGGCGCGGCTATGAGGAAGAGGGCGCCTTCGCACGCACCCGCCGCGAGCACGCGGCGATCCACCGCGCCCTGGCCGCGCACGACCCGGAGGCGGCCAGGGCGGCGGCCGCCGCGCACGTCGGCGAGGTGGAGGAGTGGCTGCGGAGCCAGTTGCCCTCCTGAACGGCGCCTGTCCGGCGACGCTGTCCACCGGCGCGGCTCCGGCGGCTCGTTGTGCAGTCCCACATCGGTCTCGACGTCGTGGCCGACCGCGCCATGACCCACCGCGGGGTCGCCATGCCGGTGCCCAGGTCGAAGCCGGGGCCGGACGCCGTGGTGGTGGTCCCCGGGGCATCGGCTTCGCTCATGGCCCACATGCTCGGCGGGCGCACGGCGTCCCGGCGACGGCCTGCGGACGGCGAGCGGCGAGCGGCGAGCGGCGAGCGGCGAACTCTGCACGCTCGAGACAGGATTGTGCAGTCCTGGGCCAGTGCCCCTGCCCGAAGTGTGCGAGAAAGACAACACGCACATGGAAGGAGCGCACGTGGCCGACGCAGCGATGGGTGACGAGGTCTACCAGCCGGACGGTTCGGAGGTGCAGGACGACGCCGGACTGCTGGACGCGTCCGACACCCTGGACTACCGGGCCGGTGACCAGGCGCTGGACGAGGGGTACTCTCCCCCGGAGCGGCCCTGGGGCGTGCGGCACACCGGCGTCACGGCGGCGGAGCGGCAGCGAGGGGAGAGCCTGGACGAGCGCCTCGCCGAGGAGGTACCGGACATCGGTGTCCTGGACGGCGACGGTATCGGGGACGCCTGGGACACGGACGGCGAGCTCATCGACGACGAGGTCGGCCATGTGCGTGCCGGACGGCTGCTCGCGCCCGACGAGGGAAGCCACGAGAACACCGAGTCCGACCTGGTCGCTTCCGACGTCGGGCTGGACGGCGCCGGCGCGTCGGCCGAGGAGGCCGCGATGCATGTGGTCCCCGACTCCGACACCTACTGACGCACGACGGGCGCCTGGTCGCCTACTTGAGCGGAGCGAAGACGCGCTGGGCCGCGACCGCGGCACCGCCCCGGGCCCACTCCTCGAAGGGCAGCGGCCTGACCACGAGATCGCAGTCCGCGGCGGCGCCGAAGGCGTGATCGGCGAAGGTCTGGCGGATCTGGTCGGCGAACAGGTCGTAGGACGCCACGCCCTCACCGGAGATGATGATCCGTTCCGGGCCGATGAGGTTGGCGACCGAGGCCAGCGCCAGGCCCATGGCATGTCCGGCGCGGGCGAAGACGGCCCGGACGGCGGGGTCGCCGGCATGGGCGAGCCGGACCGCCTTCTCCATGGTCAACTCCGGGTCGCCGGTGGCCTGGCGGGCCTGCTCGGTGATCGCGTGGGTGGACGCGACCGCTTCGACGCAGCCGGTGTTGCCGCAGGTGCAGGTGCGGTCGGTGCCGCCCACCGGGAGGTGGCCGATCTCGCCCGCCACGCCGTGCGCCCCCGAGACCACGCGGCCGCCGATGGAGAGACCGGCGCCGATGCCGGCACCGACGGTGACCACGGCGAACGACGACAGGCCGGCACCGGCGCCGAACCACTGCTCGGCCACGGTCAGGGCACGGACGTCGTTCTCGATGACCGTCGGAGTGCCGGTGGCCGACTCGACCAGCTGAGCCAGCGGTACCCGGCGCCAGTCCAGGAAGGGTGAGTACTGCACGGTGCCGGTCTGGCCGTCCACGTCGCCGGAAATGGCGACCCCGATGCTGTGGATCCCGTCGGGCCCCGCTGCGCCTGCCGCCGCCCGCAGCTGATCCACCAGGCGGGCGATCGCCGCCACCACGGTGCCCACATCCCGCGAGCCGAGAGCGGCCCGCCGGGACGCCAGCGGCTGAGCGGTAAGGTCGGCCAGCACGCCGATGAGTTCGTCCCCGGTGACCTTCACTCCGATGAACCGGGCGCGTTCGGCCCGCACCGCGATCAACGTCGCCGGACGGCCGTTGGCCCGCTCCACCGTGGGCCGGCCCACCTCGGCGATCCACCCGTCGTCGATCAGCGGGGTGGCCACTTTGGTGACGGCTCCCGGTGACAGCCCGGTCCGCCGCCCGACCTCGGCACGACTCAGTGGGCCGTGCTGGAGCAGGGTCTGGAAGACCAGGGCGGCAGCGGGGGGCTGGTCGGCGAGGCTCATGGAGCGACGATACATTTCCCAAGGAAACTAAATCAACGGGCTACCCATCCCGCCCGGCCACAGCCTGCGCCGACCTGAAGAGCAACAGGGCGCAGCGGCCTTGGACTTCCGTCCGGAGACATCGGATTTCTACGAGCCGACTATGTTGACGCTGGAAGGAAACCGTGGCTACATTCGCCGCACTCCTCGTCGGAGCGGACGGGACGGATCCGCGCCGTAGAGGGGTGGCCACACATTCCCCGGTGGTCCTCAGTTGTTCTCCCCTCGGTGGCGCTCCGGGACGACCACCACCGAGGGAGTTCCCACCACCCTCGATCCTCAGGCGGAAGACCGCTTGCGCTCGCGCCGAGATGGAGTACATCCATGGCTCGTCCAGCTCGACCCGTACGCCTCAGAACACTCACCTGTGCCACCGCGCTGGCGGTGGCCCTCGCCGCGCCCACCGCGTGGGCCACCACCCCGCCGGCTGCTTCCGGCACCCAGGCCTCCGAAGCGACGGCCGCCTCGGCCGTGGCCGCCAAGCCGTACATGGGCTACAGCACTTGGAGCCTCGAATCCACCAACTTCCCCGGCTACGGCGGGGAGAAGTGGCTCACCGAGTCCCATGTGCTGCAGCAGGCCGACGTCCTGGCCTCGAAGCTGAAGTCCCACGGCTACGAGTACGTCAACGTGGACGCCGGCTGGAACGTCGACAACGGCA